>NZ_RCVR01000036.1 GCF_016107305.1 Roseomonas sp. KE2513 | reverse complement strand
CGCCGGAAGTGCAGCTTGATAGGGAGGAGCCGGGCCATGCCCGAGAGGATCCGCGGTGTAATCGTCGCCGGCGCTGGCCCCGTCGGCCTCGTGTCAGCGCTAAAACTGGCGCGTGCGGGCATCCGCGTGGTGGTGCTGGACGCGGCGCCGGACATCATCCAGGCCCCGCGGGCGGTGGTCTACCACTCCCCGGTGGTAGAGGCGCTGGACCGGATGGGCCTGCTTGAGGATCTGCAGGAGATCGGCGTCTTGAAGCAGGACTACTGGTGGTGGACGATCGACGGCACGCTGATCGCGCGCATTGACATGGCGGTGTTGGACCGCGACACGCGCTACCCCTTCAACCTCCATCTCGGCCAGAACAACCTGGCCATGATTGTCCTGCGTCACCTCCTGCGCGTGCCGGGCGTGGAGGTGCGATGGGGACACAGCATCACGGGCGTGCGGCAGGACGACGCTTCCGTTACCGTAGCGGTGGCGACGGAGAACGGCGAGGAAGAGCTGCGCGCCGAATGGCTGATCGGCGCCGATGGGGGCCGCAGCGGCGTGCGGCGCGCGCTCGGGCTGCCGCTGGAAGGCGTGACATGGCCCGAATGGTTCGTGGCGACCGACATCCGCTACGACATGGAAGCGCATGGCTACGGCACGGCGAATTTGGTGATCGATCCCGACCACTGGGCGATTATGCCGAAGATCGACAAGAGTGGCCTGTTTCGCTGCACCTATCGCGAGCATCCCGGCCTGTCCGAGGAGGAGGTGCGACGCCTGGTGCCGGAACGTCAGGCGCTGATCCTGCCGGGCCGCGCGCCAGTGGAGCCGGTGGCTCTTTCACCCTACCGCGTACATGACCGTTGCGTCGAAGGCTTCCGCAACGGGCGCGTGTTGCTGGCTGGCGACGCCGCTCATCTGATCAATCCGATCGGCGGGCTGGGGTTGACGGGCGGGTTGCTGGATGCCGTGCCGCTCGGCGACACGCTGGCCGCGGTGATCGCCGGAGAGGCGGACGAGGCCGTGCTGGACGACTGGGCCGCGGAGCGCCGGCGCGTCTTTCTGGAGGTGGTCTCGCCAGCGGCGAAGGAGAACCGCCGCCGCATGAGCGAGCGCGACCCTGTCCGGCGAGCGGAGGATTTCGCCCGGCTGCGCCGCATGGCGGAGGATCCGGGTTTTGCCCGTCAGGGTTTGCGGCAGGTTTTCAACGTCGTCGGCCGGCACCCACTCGCCCAGCCGGCCTGATCGTCACGGCGACGAAGGCGGGCACCAGATCCGCCGTCGCCAACATCATGGGAGGAAGAGATGGGTTTGCGGATAAACAGGCGAGGACTGCTGGCCAGCGGGAGCACCCTTGCCTTGCTGGCCGCCCCTGGATTGCACCGGGGCGCTACTGCCCAGGCGCTGAACCGGCCGGCGCGCATCATCCTGGGATGGCCGCCGGGCGGCGCCGCCGACATCATCGCGCGGCTCTTTGCAGACCGGCTGCGCGGAAGCTATGCCAGCCAAGTTGTCGTGGAGAACCGCCCCGGCGCCGCCTCGCGCCTGGGGATCGAAGCGGTGAAAGCGGCAGCGCCGGACGGCGCGACCCTGCTCGTCACGCCCGAGAGCATGCTGACCATCTATCCCCATATCTACCCGCGGACGCTTCGCTACGATGGGCTGAAAGACTTCATCCCCGTGAGCGGGCTTTGCTCGACCTCCTTTGCTCTGGCACTCACGCCGGGTCATCCGGCGCGGAACCTCGCGGAGTTCGTCGCCTGGGCAAAGCAGCAGTCCTCCCCGGTCCCTTATGCCAGCCCTGCAGCCGGATCGACGCCGCACTTCCTGATGGAAGAACTGGCTCGTGCGACCGGCATCCAGCTGGAGCACGTCTCCTACCGCGGCTCGGGTCCCGCCATGCCGGACCTCCAGGCCGGGCGCCTTGCGATGGTGATAACCGTCACGGGCGACATGGCGGAGTACGAGCGCACGGGGTTCGGCCGGGTAATCGGTGTCACGTCCCGGGAGCGGTCCCGTAAGCTCCCCGAGGTGCCGACCATGGCTGAACTCGGCCATCCTGATCTGACGGCCGAGGAGTGGTACGGCATCCTCCTCCCCGCCGGTACGCCAACGCCCCTTGTGGACGCGCTGCAGAAGGCCGTGGCGGAGGCAGTGAAGGATCCGGACCTTCAGGCTTCCCTGGCCACGATAGAGCAGCGCCCGCGCCCCTCCAGCGCACAGGAATTCGCCGATCGCATCCAGGCTGAGCGTGACCGATGGGGCCCGATTGTGCAGGCAAGCGGCTTCAGCGCGGAGTAGCGCCACAACGTCCTTTGCAGCCGAGGGTACGCCAGCGTCGCCGCGCCGGCAGTTGCCGGTCAGGCGGCGGTGCGGGCCTGAAGGCTTGCATGGTACCCGTGGAGCCGGCACTGCAGCTACCCAGCTTGCGCCGTATCCCCGTCGTGGTGGCCACCGCCGAGGCGTCCTGGAAAGCGCAGGAGGACCACGGCATCGTTCACTTCCTCCGCCAAGCCGGCGTGTCGACCGAGCAACCGCACCTGGAAAAAGCTGGCATTCACGGCAAAGGCTACATGGTCATGCTTGAGCGGAACAGCGACCCCATCGCCGCGCTGCTCGCCGAGTGGATCGAGCGCCGGACGGCACCGCCGCTTGGCCGAGCCGTGGGCACTTCGCGCACGATCAGCGGAACATGTCCGCCGTAATGCTCGTGTACCAGGCGTCGGCGTAACCCGCCTCAAGCCGGCGTTGTTCCGGCAGATCCCCGCGCGGCGACACGCCGCCGGAGTTCGGCACCTCTGTGATTCCCATTCCGTCCGCGCTGGGGCGGAAGATGTTGACGACGGAGATCCCGAACTCTGCCCCGACATGGGAGTAGCAGGTGTTGAAATAGACCCCCTCCGGCGCCGTCTCCCCGCGCAGCAGGGCGGCGGCGCTCGCGACGGCCTGCTTTGCCGTGGAGTTCGCAACGAAACCGGATTTTGGCATCGGCCCCAGGGTGTTCGCGTCGCCGATCACGTGGACTCCCGGCGCCGCCTGCGCCTCGAAGGTGCGGGTGTTCACGGGAACCCAGCCTGTCCTGTCCGTAAGGCCTGACGCTGAGGCGATGCGCGCCGCCGACTGGGGCGGGATGACGTTGCCCACATGCACCCGGTGCCGCGTACCGAATTCGGTTTCCAGCACGCCCTCGCGCGCATCCACACGGACGACGCGGCCGTCGCCGGCCAGGGGCACCCACTCAATCATGCCGGGATAGAGCGCGCTCCAACCGTCCTGGAAGAGCGCCTGCTTGCTGAAGACGTCCTTCGCATCGAGTGCGAGGATCTTGGAGCGCGGCTTATGGCGCTTGAGGTAGTGCGCGATCATGCTGATCCGCTCGTAGGGGCCGGGCGGGCAGCGGAAGGGGTTGGGCGGGCTGGCAAGACCCACGACCCCACCGTCAGGCATCGCTTCGAGCTGGCGCCGCAGCAGCAGCATTTGCGCGCCGTCTCCCGCTGTCCAAGCGTGAGGCATGACCCCGGCCGCAACCTCGTCGTAGCCCTCGATCGCGCCGAAGCGGATCGCGATGCCCGGCGAGAGGATCAGCCGGTCGTAAAGAAGCGCATCGCCCTCGCGGAGCCGCACCCGGCGCGCGATGGGATCGATTTCCTCCGCCCAATCCTGGATGACGCGCACACCCCGGGCGCGCAGGCCGTCGTAGCCGTGGGTGATCTCCTCAATCGGTTTCTCGCTGACGATAACGAGGTTACCGTAGGGGCAGGTGATGAAGCGCGGCTGCGGCTCGACCAGCGTCACGTCAAGCCAGGGATAGCTCCGGCGCGCGAAACTCGCGGCCGAGGCTCCGCCAAAGCCACCGCCGATCACCAGCAGTCTCGCCTGCCCCTGCGCACGGGATAGCGCTGGGGCACAGAGGATCGCGCTGGCGGTGAAAAGAGAGCGGCGAAGCAGGGTCGTCACGCGCGGCTCCTCACTGCATTCCCGCGAAGTAGGCGACGACTGCCGCGATCTCCGCCTCCGTATAGCCGCGCGCGACGCGGTTCATGATTGTCGCGGGCCTATCGTTGGCACGGAAGGCCGCCATGGCCGTGGCCAACTCGGACGGGTCCCGCCCGGCCAGACCGGGAATGCCTCCGCTGCCCGCGCCGTTCGGCCCGTGGCAGCCGAGGCATCCTTGCGCGGCGAGCGGTCCGGGCTGCGATCGGGCTGGCGCGGTGAGAGCGATCGAGATAGCGACAAAGGCGAGGCCGATGCCCCGCCCCAGCACCAAGCCATGCCGACGGCTCATCGACACGTATCCTCCTTCATCGGCGCAGGCCCGGAGCCTCGATCGGCTGTCCCTTCGCGCGGCTCGCCAGAAACAACTCCAAGGCGAGGTATTCGGCCGATCCAAGTGGCAACTGCTCCGCCCGCACGCCGAGCGAGCAGGCCCGAAGGCGCCGATGCAGTGAGCCCAGTGTGTTCCAATCGAGGCGATAGGCAGGGTAGCCCGTGCCGAGGCCGTTCGAGATGACGTCGCCCCGCAGGTGTTGGCCGGCCTTGTCGTCGTGGCATTGACCGCAGGCCAAGTTCAGTTGGCCCTGGCGCGTTTCGTAGAAGCGGCGCCCTTCCCCCATGAAGGGCGCGGCGGGCCCCTCGGTATCGACGTCGACGAGCATCCCGCGGGAGCGCAGCGCGATCGCGGCGGTCAGGGCGAGGAGCGGCTCGCTTTCATAGCCGAAGGCGGGCTGGCCCTGCTGCTGCGTGCGGCAACGCTCGATGCGGCCTTCCAGGTTCAGCAGGGCGCCGTCCACAGCCACGGCCGGATAGCGCGCGGCGACGCCCGCCATGGCGCCGATCCCGCCGTGGCAGGACTGGCAACTGCGCTCACCGTCCTGCCACAGCGCCTCCCCCTCCTCGACCCAGAGCCAGCCGGGGTGGCGCGAGGGATCGTCCTGCGCACGGCGCAACTCCGGGGACAGATAGTCGCGCGTCGGGCGGATCTCCGCTGCCCCCGCCAGCAGCCCCAACGCGAGCCATGGTAGGGCGAGAAGGAGGGCGCGCGTCGTTCGGCGGCCCGCGGTCACGTCACGTCCAGTTGCGCCTCGCGGCGGTAGATCGCGCCGCCATCCTCGTGCCATTCGAAGACGAGGGTGCCGCTCTCGGCGGCGACGGTCGTGAACTCGACGTACGGGTTGGCGGTGATTCCGGGGGAGAGTTCCATGCGGAATATCTCGTCCCCTCCATAGGTCACGAGGAAGGTGTGGAGGATCTTGCGCGGCGTGGGCGCCACGCCCGGCGCATTGGCCGCGCGCTCCATCGCGTGGCGCACGAGGACGCGGACCGGCACGACCTCCCCCTTCCGGGCGGAGCCGGGCATGGTGATCCGGGCAGTGATCGGGACGGTACGCATGATCAGCCCGTCTCCACGCAGGCACCGAGAATGACGATGACGTCCTTGCTGGTGCGGTGGATGGTCCCGCGGCTGGTCTCGGCAAGGACGACGAGCGTCTGGCTCGTCGCCAGCCGGATTCGTGTCGCGACCTCCGCGCGGCCGGATCGCGGAGTCAGGTGGAAGGTCGCCACGCGCGGGAAAGGGTTCCTCTCGGACAGGATGTGAATAGCCGTGACGTGGTCCTCCCGCGTCATCGGGCTTTCAGCCGTCACGGTCAGGTCAACGGAATTGCCGTTCTCCGAGAGCGGCGGCAGGTCCAGCACGACCCCTCCGGCGATCGGCGTCCGGCCGGCGAGGATGGCGCGCTCCGCCTCGGTGAAGCTCTCGTCGCTCTGCACCTGGGTAAGCGACGCCTGGGCCGGCGTCCGAGCTCGGCTGCCCGCCGCCACGCCAACCGCGGGCGGCAAGGCCAACACGGCGCGGCGGGAAAAATCCCTCATCGCATCACTCCTTCAGTCCGGAGAGGTAGGCGACGACGTCCTCCACCTCCTGAGCGGTCAGCACGGGCTGGCCGCGGTAGCGCGCGTCCACACGCAACAGCCCCTCCGTACGGTGGTAGGGCGGCATGATAGCATCCGGGTTCACCAGCGTGGGGTCCACGAGCCGCAGCCGGATCTGCCCCGGCACCAGCCGAGAACCGGCGCCCGCGAGCGGCGGGCCGATGTCGCCCATGAACTGCTCGGTCGTGCCGGGGATGGTGTGGCAGATGAGGCAATTGGCCGTCTCCCGATTCCGAACGACGGCCTCGCCCCGCGTGGGGTCACCGGTGAGGCTGTCCAGCGGCGCCACGATCGCGTCCTCCTGCACCACGAAGGGCGCGACCCTGCTCGCCACCGGCGCCGCGGCGAGCAGGGCGACGAGCGCGAGCCCCGCATGAGTTCCCCGCACGCGGCCCCTGTCGTGCCTCAGGCGCGGCGGAGGTCGTGGTGCTTCAGCGGCATGTCGCGGATCCGCTTGCCCGTGGCCGCGAAGATCGCGTTCAGCACCGCTGGAGCCGCCACCATGATCGTCGGCTCGCCCACGCCGCCCCAGAAGCCGCCAGAGGGCAGGACGATCGTCTCAACCTTCGGCATCTCGTCCATGCGGAGGACGTTGTAGCTGTCGAAGTTCGTCTGCTCGACCGCGCCGTCTTTCACGGTGATCTCCTGATAGAGCAGGGCGGAGAGGCCGTAGACGAAGGACCCCTCGACCTGCATCTCGATCTGCCGCGGGTTCGCCGCATGGCCGGGATCGGTCGCCGCGACGATCCGGTGGATGCTGAGCTGACCGGAGTCGCTGACCGAGACCTCGGCCGCCGCGGCGACGTAGCTGCCGAAGCCCATCTGCTGCGCGAGGCCGCGATGAACACCGGCAGGCGAGGGCGAGCCCCACCCGATCCGCTCGGCCACCGCGTTCAGCACCGCGAGGTGCTTCGGATGCTTTGCCATGAGCTTGCGGCGCAGTGCCAGCGGGTCCTGGTTCGTCGCGTGCGCGACCTCGTCCAGAAAGCACTCCAGGTAGATGGCGTTCTGGTTGTGGTTCACGCCGCGCCAGAAATGGGCGGGTACGTGCGTGTTCCGCATGGCATGGTCGATCAGCAGGTTCGGGAAGCTGTAGCCGATCGCGCCCTCCGCGCCACTCGCGTTCAGCCCCTGAAACTGCACGGGATCGCGCCCGTTCTGCAGCCCGCCCGGGAAGGCGGTGGACAGGATGGACTGACCGGAAATGCGCATGTGCAGGCCGGTGATCTCGCCATTGGCGTCCAGGCCCGCCGTCAGCCGGCACTTGGTGACGGGGTGGTAGCGCCCCTGCACCATGTCCTCCTCCCGCGTCCACATCGTCTTGACGGGGACGCCAGGGACCTGGCGCGCGATGCGGACCGCGTCCTCCAACCAGTCATGCACCGTGCGCCGACCGAAGCCGCCGCCGAGATCCACGCGGTGCACGTCGCAGGCGGTCTGCGGCAGGCCGGCGGCGCCGGCGGCGGCGGCCAGCGCGGCCTCCCCGTTCTGCGTCGGGCACCAGACATCGCAGCGCGTGGGGGTCCACAGCACTGTGGCGTTCATCGGCTCCATCGGCGCGTGGTTCAGGAAGGGGTAGGAATAGGTCGCCTCCACCTTCCGGGCGGCGCCCGCGATGGCGGCGCGGGCGTCGCCGTTCTCGTTTCCGACAAAGGCCTCGGAGGCGGTCAGCCCCTCGTCCAGCATAGCGCCGATCGTAGCGGAAGAGACGCGGCCGTTCTCGCCGACGTCCCACTCGACCGGCAGGGCGTCGAGCGCCGATTTTGCGCGCCAGAAGGTATCGGCCACGACCGCAACGCAGGAGTCACCAACCTGCAGGACGTGTTTCACGCCGGGCATGCTCGTCACAGCCGCCGCATCGAACGACTTCAGCCGCCCGCCGAAGACGGGGCAGCGTCGCGGCACCGCGACGAGCATCCCAGGCATCCGCAGGTCCGCGCCGTAGACCTGCTTCCCTGTCGTCTTGTCCGCAGTGTCCAACCGCGCCAGCGGCTGCCCGGCGATGGTCCATTCGCGCGGATCCTTCAGCGGAACCTCAGCTGGCGGCGTGAGACGGGCCGCTTCGGCCGCGACCTCGCCGTAGCGCAGCGTGCGGCCGCTGGGGCCGTGCGTAATCACGCCGTTCCGCGAGCTGCACTGGTCGGCCGGCGCGCCCCACCGGTTCGCCGCCGCCTGGATGAGCATCATGCGCGCGGCCGCGCCGCCCTTGCGGACATAGTCCTGGCTCTGCCGGATACCCTGGCTGCCTGCCGTCAGGAAAGCGCCCCAGGCGCGGTTGCGTGCGAGGCTCTGGCCGGGCGTCACGTACTCGGTCGAGACCTTCGACCAGTCGCACTGCAATTCCTCGGCGATAAGCTGGGCGAGGCCGGTGCGCGTCCCCTGCCCCATCTCCACCCGTGCCATGCGGAGGACGACGCGGTCGTCGGGGTGGACGACGCCCCAGGCGTTCACCTCCGGAACGGCGGAAGCGGCGGGTGCTGCCGACTGCGCCAAGGCGCCCCTGGGCGGGACGTGGAAGCCGAGCAGGACGGCCGCTCCGGCGCCCTTCAGGAGGGACCGGCGGGAGGGCCGCACGGTGTCGAGCGTGGTCATGGCGCGTCTCCCCTCAGCCCGTGGTGCCCGCGGCGGCGGCTTGGTGGATGCCAGCGCGCACGCGGTTGAAGGTGCCGCAGCGGCAGATATTGGTGATCGCCTCGTTGATCTCGTCGTCCGTCGGCCTGGGCTTCTCGGCGAGGAGCGCGGCGGCCGCCATGATCATGCCGGACTGGCAGAAGCCGCATTGCGGCACGTCCAGTGCGCGCCAGGCCACCTGGACCGGGTGGTTCCCGTCAGGTGACAGGCCCTCGATCGTGACGATCCTCTGGTCCTCGGCCATGGCGGAGACCGGCAGGGAGCAGGCGCGGATTGCCTGGCCATCCACATGAACGGTACATGCGCCGCACTGCGCGACGCCGCATCCGTACTTCGTGCCGGTCAGGCCAACATGGTCCCGGATCGCCCAGAGCAGGGGCGTATCGGGTTCCGCGTCCACCTCCACCAGAGTGCCGTTGATGTTCAGCTTGGCCATTGCGGTTGCCGCCCTTGGACGTTCTCGTTGCTCTGACTATCAAACGGTAACGGCGGCCCCTGCAACCCAAAGGTGAGCGGACCGGCAGGAAGCAGGTGCGTCTGACGGTGCCTGAGGATTGATCTGGGTTCCGGTGTTCGTGCTCACTGACCGTCCACTCCTTGGCTTGGCGACTGGGGAGCCGAAGTGGCGGGCCTCCCTGTTCAGCGGGGTCCACGGCCGTGGCGTGCGGGCCTCTCGTCGCCTCCATGCGCCCATTCGCGCTTAAAGACTTGGCGTGTGTCGCGGTGACCACGGCGCGCCTGCCCCGCAGCCGCGGCGTCGCTCTCCACGTCGGCGATGCCGCCACGCTCGGCACCACCGACCGACGGCCCGAATCGGGGCAAGCCCCTCCGCCCCGAACTGGGAGAGTGCGGCGTGCCGCTCTTCGCGACACGTGCGCCCGGTGCCATGCTTGTCACCGACCTCCCGGAGAACGTTGCATGACCGCGCTCACCCGCCCCGCCCGCAAGATGACCCATGCGACTGTCATGGCCCTCCTCGCCGCCGCGGAGGCGGAGGCGGCGCGAATGGGCGTGCCGCAATGCATCGCCGTCGCGGACGAGGGCGCCAATCTTGTTGGCTTCCTCCGGATGGACGGCTCGCGCGTCCTCTCGGTCGCCTCCGCACAGGCCAAGGCCGCGACTGCTGCCGCGACAGGTGCGCCAACCGGTGGGTTGGCGCCAGAGATGGAGACGCGCCTCGCCCTCGCGACGGGTCTTCGCATGACGAACCTGAAGGGCGGGCTGCCGGTCATCGTCGAGGGAGAGATCGTCGGCGGCATCGGCGTCGGCTCGGGCACGGGTGACCAGGACCGGCAGGTCGCCGCCGCCGCCCTGCGCTCCCTCGGTCTGGCGGACGGGGCTTAGGGCACCTCGCGAAACGGGCACCCTTTTCTTTGCGAACTCGGGCTGATGATCGGCCCGCCCTACGGCCGGCAGGGCTCTGGTTCGCTTTCGGGCACGGGGATCTTGGCCTGACCGTCGCGGCGCTGGTGGCGAAGCTCCTGGCCCCGCCATCATGCAGCGCACCGGATTGGGATCTGGGCTCCTGTCTCTGCCTGTGCTGAAGCGTGCGCCTCAAGCCGAGATTTTCGCCTCGCGCACCACGGTGCCCCACTGCTCGCTCTCGCGCGCCATCATCGCGGCCAGTTCTGCCGGACCAGCCGCCACGGCATCCCCGCCGGATCGCCCCATCTGCTCGCGGAATGCGCCGCTATCGGTAAGTTCCCGCACCGCGGCTGCGACGCGATCCACCACCGCAGGCGGCGTGCCTTGGGGCGCGAACAGGCCGCCGGTGGAGGCGGCTGCGTAGCCGGACAGGCCTGCCTCCTCCATCGTCGGCAACTCCGGCAGCAGCGGGTGGCGGCGCGTGCCGCAGAGGGCCAGCGCCCGCACGCGGCCGGCCTTCACCTGCGGCTCGGCGGAGGGAAGGCTGTCGAACATCATGTCGATCGTCCCAGCCACGAGATCGTTCATCGCGGGGCCGCCGCCGCGATAGGGAACGTGGGTGATGTCGATCCCGGCTTTCAGCCGGAACAGCTCCCCTGCCAGGTGGATCATCGAGCCCGTGCCCGCGGAACCGAAGGTGAGAGTGCCCGGCCGCGCCTTCGCCATCGCGATCAGCTCGCCAACGGAGCGCGCGGGCAGGGCGTTGGAGACGGCGAGGAGATGCTCGATCCGGAAGGCCAGGCTGATCGGCACGAGATCCTTCAGCGGGTCGAAGCCGAGGTTGTGATAGAGGTGCCGGTTCACCGCCACCGCCCCATTCGTGCCCATCAGAAGCGAATAGCCATCGGCCGGCGCGCGGATGACGTTCTCCAGGCCGAGATTGCCGCCGGCACCGGTGCGGTTCTCCACCACCACCGTCGCCCCGAGGCGCTCGGAGAGCCCGTTGGCGAGGATGCGGGCGAGCACGTCGGTGCCGCCCCCCGCCGCGAAGGGCACGACGAGCCGGACGGGGCGGGACGGCCAGGCCTGGGCGAGCGCCGGGCGAGCCAGGTTGGTCGCGGCGGGGGCGGCGGCCAGGGCGGCCAGCCAGTCACGTCGTGTGAGCACGGTCCTGCATCCTTCGGTCAGAGGCGTGACGGCATCTCCCGGGCACGGCCTCTTCCGGGCCGCGCCCCACTTCAGTTCCGCAGCGCGGCAGCGACCAGCGCCGCACCGTAGTCGCGCTCGGCCTGGTCGCGCGTCAGCCGGCCATCCGCGAGGTCCGCCGCCAGCGCCGCGGCCAGCCGCTCCGCCGGTGTACCGAACCCGCCGCCGCCTGGCGTCTCCAGTCGCACGCTCTCGCCGGCCGCGAGCACGAGGTTCGCGGCCTTGGAGGAGAGCTCCTCCTCGCGGTTCGTGCCGGGGTTTCGCAGCAGCCGCGCCTTGCCACCGGACAGGCCGCCGAAGAGGCCGGGGGCGCCCGCCTTGTGCCCGTCGGACCGCGCGGAGAAGACGATGCCGTCCCGCGTCGCGCGGATCTGGCGGGCGATGCCCTGGCCGCCGCGGTGCCGCCCGGCCCCGCCCGAGCCCTCCACCAGCGCGTACTCCTCCACCAGCAGGGCGTACTCGTTCTCCAGCGCCTCGGCCGGCAGGTTGGAGGTGTTGGTGACGTGGACATGCACCCCGTCCATGCCGTCGGCCGCGCCCCGCGCACCGACGCCGCCGCCCATTGTCTCGAGGTAGACGAAGGTGCCGTCGCCGCGCCGCCGCTCGCCGGAGAAGATGATCGCGGGCACGCTGTCGAGGCTCGCGGCCATCGCGCGCTCCGGCGGCAGCAACTCCGCGAGGGCAGCAAAGAGGGCGCGGGCCACCTTGTTGCAGGTGATGCTGCGCGCACCCGTTGCCGCGGGGAAGCGCGGATTGACCAGGCTGCCTTCGGGTGCGCGTATCTCCACGCGCTCGGCCAAGCCCTGGTTCGGCAGCAGCTCCGGGTCCAGCAGCGCCTTCACGGCGTAGTAGACGGTAGCGCGCAGCGCGCTCTCCGGCACGTTCATCGCGCCGCGCGCCTGCGGAGCGGTGCCCGCGAAATCCACGATCAGCCGGTCGCCCTCGACGGTCACGCCCGCCACGATCTCCACGGGGTCGCCGTCCAGCCCGTCATCGTCCATCCAGGCACGGCCGGTGGCGCTGCCCGCCGCCATGGCGCCGATGCGGTTGCCGAGGCGGCGTGCCGTGTAGGCTAGCAGGTCGTCGATCGCAGCGGTCGCGGCGGCGAGGCCCATCCCGGCGCAGAGGTCCTGCATGAGCCGCACGCCGCGGAGATTGGATGCGACCTGCACCTTCAGATCGAGCGCGCGCTCCTCCGGCTCCCGCGAGTTCTGGGCGACGAGGTTCAGCAGGTCCTCGTCCAGCTCCCCCGCCCGGACGAGGCGGATGACGGGGATGCGCAGTCCTTCCTCGAAGATGGAACGGGCGCCACCGGAGATGGAGCCGGGCGTCGGCCCGCCCACATCCGAATGGTGACCAACATTGGCGGCGAGGAAGCGCGGCGTTCCCTCCACGAAGACCGGCGTCACCACCGCGATATCCGGCGTGTGCGTGCCGCCCGCGAGATAGGGGTCGTTGCAGATAAAGGCGTCACCCTCGCGCATCCGCTCGATCGGGCAGGCCTCCAGCACGGCGCGCACGCTGCCCATCAGGGAGCCGAGGTGCAGCGGGATATGCGAGGCCTGAGCGATCAGCCGCCCCGCGGCGTCGAACAGCCCGACGGAGCAGTCCTTGCGCTCCTTGATGTTGGTGGAGAAGGAGGAGCGGATCAGCGCGTTGCCCATGTCCTCGGTAATGGAGAGGAGGCGATTGCTGAAGACCTCCATCGCGATCGGATCGGAGAGAGTGCGGGCGGCGTCGCTCACATCGTCGCTCATGGGGCGATCTCCACGATCAGGTTGCCGGAAGGATCCACCGTCACCCGCTGGCCGGGCTCGACGACGGTAGTGGAACTCATCTCGTCCAGGATGGCGGGACCCGGGATTGTGGCGCCCGCGGAGAGCGTGGCACGGTCGAAGATGGGCGTCTCTACCCAGCCCGCATCGAAATGCACCTGGCGCTTGGCGCGGGGATCTGGCGTGCCGGAGGTACCGCCCTCGAAGCGGGCGGCGGGGCGGTCCACCCCACCCACGGCCTTGAGGCGGGCGTTCACCACCTCCACTGCGCGCCCAGGCACGTCGTAGCCGTATTCGCGGCGGTGCGCGGCCGCGAACTCTCGCTGGAAGTCATCCAACGCAAAGTCGCCCTTCGTAGGCAGCCGGACCTGCACCTCGTGGTTCTGGCCCTTGTACCGGGCATCGATCACGCGGTGGACAGTGCGGCGCACCGGCTCCACTTGGCTAGCTTCAAGCCATTCCCCACCCTGGCGTGCCATGGCCTCGAAGCGGGCCATGATGCCCGGCCAGTTCTCCCCAGTGGCCTCGGCGATCTCGCTGCGGACAAAGTCGAGGCTGATATCGGACATGAGGATGCCGCGCGCGCACATCGTGCCCGGCTCCTGCGGGACGAGGACGCGGCGGATGCCGCATTCCCGCGCCACAGCTCCCGCATGCAGCGGCCCCGCCCCACCGAAGGGGAAGAGGGCGAAGCGGCCGAGGTCGTGCCCCTTTTCCGTGGAGACGGAACGGATGGCGCGGCTCATACTGGCGACGGCGATGCGGATGATGCCCAGCGCGGCCGCCTCCACGCTGAGGCCGAGCGGCTTGGCGATCCGCTCCTCAATAGCATGGCGCGCTGCGGCCTCGTCCACCTTCATGCGGCCGCCGAGCAGCGTCACGGGGTCCAACCGGTGCAGAACGATGTTGGCGTCGGTGAGCGTCGGCTCCTGACCGCCGCGCCCGTAGGCGACGGGGCCGGGATCGGCACCGGTGCTGTGCGGCCCGACCTTCAGCGCGCCGGCATCGTCGATCCAGGCGATCGAGCCTCCGCCCGCGCCGATCACATGCACGTCCACCATCGGCGTGCGGACCGGGTAGTCCGCCACGAGCCGCGATGTCGCGAAGGCCGGACGCCCCTCCGCCACCAGAGAAACGTCCGTGCTCGTGCCGCCGACGTCGTAGGTGACGATATCCGGAAAGCCCGCCGCCCGCGCCACCTCCGCCGCGCCCACCACGCCGGCGGCCGGGCCTGACAGGCAGGTGCGGACGGGGAAGCCGCGCGCGGTCGCGACCGACATCAACCCGCCGTTGGAATGGATCGTGTCCGGCTCGGCCGTGATGCCAAGCCCCGCGAGCCGGTCCAGCAGCCGCTGCATGTAGGCCGCCATGCGCGGGCCGACATAGGCGTTGATCGCAGTGGTGGAGAAGCGCTCGAACTCCCGGAACTCCGGCAGCACCTCGGATGAGGTGCAGACGAAGGCGTCCGGAAGCCGCGCACGTATGATGGCCGCGGCCCGGGCTTCGTGGTCGTCGCGCAGGTAGCTGTGCAGGAAGCAGATCCCGACCGCTTCCACCCCCTCTGCCGCCAGGGCTTCCGCGGCCGCGGCGACGCCCGGCTCGTCCAGCGGCTCCAACTCCTCCGCGGCGGCGTCGATACGGCCACCTACTTCGAAGCGGAGCGCGCGCGGTGCCAGCGGCGGTGGCCGCACCTGGCCGTAGTCGTAGAGTGCCGGACGCGTCTGCCGCCCAATCTCCAGCACGTCCCGGAAGCCGCGCGTCGTCACGACGCCCATGCGGACACCGCGTCGCTCGATGACCATGTTCGTCGCGACCGTGGTGCCGTGGCCGACGAAACTGATCTCTTCCGGCCGTACGCCATATTCCGCGATGATGGCGGCAACGCCGGTCTCGATCGCCTGGCTGCGGTCAGCGGGGGTGGAGGGAGTCTTGTAGTAGCGCAGCATGCCGCTGCGCGTGTCGTGCACCGTGAAGTCGGTGAAGGTTCCCCCGACGTCGAAGCCGATCCGCACCATGGATTTCCGGTTCACCCTTCGCCGACTGTGTTGCGCCCGATCACGGTCCCACCCGCCGCACGATTGTTCCAATGCAAATTATCGGCCATGCTATCCGGAAAGCTGATGGACGCCGCGATGCCCCATGCGATGAGCCAGCGCGCCCTGCAGGCCTTTCAACTCACGGTCCTGACCGGCAGCGTCTCCGCCGCTGCAGAGGCGATGGGCCGCTCGCAGCCCGCAGCCACGCGCCTGCTGAAAGAGCTCGAGGAGAATCTTGGCTTCCACCTGTTCGACCGCGTGCGCGGCCGGCTGCAGCCGACGCCGGAGGGGCTTCTGCTCTTCCAGGAGGTGGAGCGCTCGCTCATCGGCCTGGACCGCATCGCGGCGGTGGCGGCGCAGATCCGCAAGGGGCGGCGCGGCACGCTGACGCTGGGCGTGCTGCCCGCCGCAACTGGCATCCTGACCCCGGTGATGAAGCGCTTCACCGAGGAGCGGCCTGGCACCGCCATCTCCCTCCACGCTGTGCCCTCGGAACAGGTGGTGCAGATGGTGCTGAAGCAGGAATGTCACCTCGGTCTTGTCAGTGACGCAACACCCCTCGCGGGTCTACGCGTTGAGCGGCGCTACGCCCTCGGCTGCCTCTGCATAATGCCACCGGGCCATGCGCTGGGCGGAAAGACCATTGTCACGCCGCAGGATCTGGACGGCGAGAGGCTAGTGGCCCTCTCCCCTGCCACCCGCATCGGCCGTCAGCTGGAAGCAGTGCTGGAGCAGAACGGAATCGCTCCGCTGATCCAGGTGGAGACGCATCTGAGCCACGTGGTCTCGGATCTCGTGCTGGCGGGCACCGGGATCGGGCTGGTGGACGCGGTGACGGCGGCGGCGCACGTGGCCCGGGGCGGGCTGTCCCGGCCCTTCAGCCCGGCCGTCGGCTTCGGCCTGGTCGCCGTGCGCGCGGCGGAGACGGAACGGCCCGGCGCTGTCGCCGCCTTTCTCGCCCTGTGCGACGCGCGATTCGCTCCGCTCGTCCCCGCCCATCAGGAAAAGACATAGGCTGCCGCACAGAACCAATTTGACCCCGCGGGCGCGCTCCCCGACTCTCCAGCGCACGCAGTGTGGCGGGGGAGGCATGACGCGCGAATACGACGTGGCGGTGCTGGGAGGCGGGCTTATGGGCGCCGCCATCGGCTATGGCATGGTAAGGCTCGGCCGCCGCACCGCCATCCTGGACGAGGGTGACCTGGCCTTCCGTGCCAGCCGGGGCAATTTCTCGCTTGTCTGGGTGCAGAGCAAGGGCATGGGGATGCCCGCCTATTCCGCCTGGACGCGGCGCTCCGCGGCCGTCTGGCCGGATTTCGCGGCAGCGTTGAAGCAGGAGAGCGGGGTGGACTGCGCCCTCGACCAGCCCGGCGGCTTCACCCTGCTGCTGTCGGAGGCCGAGATGGAGCGGCGCGCCGCCTTCCTTGCCCGGCTGCACGCCCAACCCGGCTTCGAGAGATACCCTTACGAGATGTGGGACCGCGCTCGCGTCCGGCAGGTCTTTCCAGGCATCGGACCCGACGTGGTCGGCGCCAGCTACTGCCCGTTGGACGGACACCTGAACGCGCTGCGTGCCTTCCGCGCCTCCCACCTCGCTTTCGCCGCGCGCGGTGGCGATTACTTCCCAGAACATCCGGTAGAAACGATGGAAGCGCTACCCGGCGGCAGCTTCCGCATCGTGACGCCGAAGGGCGCCTTCGCCGCGGCCAAGGTGGTGCTGGCGGCCGGCACGGGCAATGCACGCCTCGGCCCGATGCTCAGTCTGGCGGCCCCGGTACGTCCGCAGCGCGGTCAGGCACTGGTGACGGAGAAGGCCTCACCCTTCCTCACCCATCCGGTGGTCACGCTGCGCCAGACCGACGAGGGCGGCATCATGATGGGCGACAGCCAGGAGGAGGCGGGTTTCGACACCAGCCTCGGCCTCGGCGTGTTGGCGGTAATGGCGCGGCGTGCGGCCCGCATGTTCCCGGAGATCGGGCGGCTGAACGTGGTCCGCACCTGGTCGGCGCTGCGCGTCATGACGAAGGATGGATTCCCGATCTACCAGCAGTCCGAGGCGGCGCCCGGCGCCTTCCTCTGCAACTGCCACAGCGGCGTCACCCTCGCCGCGGCCCACGCCCTGCTGCTCGCGCCGATGATCGATGCCGGTGCCCTGGACGAAGGGCTACTCGGCGCCTTCACAACGAGGAGGTTCGATGTTTCGGCGGCTGCATGAGGCGGCGCGGCCCGTGCTGCGCTTCCGGCTGGACGGCGAGCCGGTCGAGGGGCGGGAGGGCGACAGCGTGGCCGCGGCCCTTCTCGCGCTCGGGCGCGATGCCTGCCGCGAGACCGCCGTCTCCGGCGCGGCGCGCGGGGGCTACTGCATGATGGGCGTGTGCTTCGACTGCCTGGTGGTCATCGACGGCACCGGCAACCGCCAGGCCTGCCTCGTTCCGCTGCGCGAAGGCATGTTGGTGGAGACCCAGCACGGGCGAAGGGAACCGGGGCGGTGAGCGACGGATACGACATCGTCGTCGTCGGCGCCGGCCCTGCCGGGATGTCGGCGGCTACCGCTGCCGTCGCGCAGGGTGCCTCCGTGCTGCTGCTGGATGAGGGCGCGGGGCCGGGAGGACAGATCTACCGCGCCGTCACGACCACGCCGCTGGCCGACCGCGCCGTGCTGGGCGCTGATTACTGGAAGGGCGCCGCCATTGCCGCGGCTTTCGCCGGGAGTGGCGCCACCTACCAGCCCGGCGCCACCGTCTGGCATCTGGACGCGGAGCGCCGCGTCGGCTTCTCCGTGGACGGGCAAGCGCGGCTGGTGCAGGCCGGACAGGTGGTGATGGCCACCGGCGCGCAGGAGCGGCCCTTTCCCATTGCCGGCTGGACGCTGCCGGGTGTGCTGACCGCGGGCGCAGCGCAGACGCTGCTGAAGGCGCAGGGCTTGGCCGCCACGGGACGCGTGGTGCTGGCAGGATGCGGTCCGCTTCTCTGGCTGCTCGCCGCCCAGTCCGTTGCGGCGGGCCGGCCGCCTTCCCTGATCCTGGATACGACGCCGCGGGGCAACTGGGGCCGCGCCCTGCCCTATCTGCCGTCCTTTCTCGCCACGCCCTACGCGCGCAAAGGACTGGCGCTGATGGCGAGGGTGCGGCGCGCCGTGCCCATCGTCTCTGGAGTGACTGAGCTGGCCATCGAGGGCGAGGTACGCGCCGAGCGGGTCGTCTATCGCCGCGGCACCGGCGCGCCGGTCACGGTGCAGGTGGACCACGTGCTGCTGCACCAAGGAGTGACACCGAATCTCAACCTGCCCGCCGCGGCCGGCTGCGCGCTGGATTGGAATGAGGCGCAGGCCTGCTTCCAGCCGCGCACGGACGAATGGGGCGCGACCTCCCTCCCCGGCCTCTTCCTCGCCGGGGACGGTGCGGGCATCGCGGGCGCCGAGGCAGCCAGCTCCCGCGGCACGCTGGCAGGGCTGGCCGCAGCGGCGGCGCTCGGCCGCATTTCGGAGAGGGCGCGCGACAGCCTCGCCGCGCCGGTGCGCGCGCGACTCACCCGTCAGTCGCGGGGCCGTGCCTTCCTCGACGCCCTTTATCGCCCGGCCGGTGTTTTTCGCCGCGCCGCCGAGGAGGCGCTGGCCTGTCGCTGTGAGGAGGTGACAGGGCGCACGCTACGCGAAACGGCGGAGCGGCTGCAGGTCTCCGGCCCAAACCAGATGAAGACCTTCCTGCGCTGCGGCATGGGGCCGTGCCAGGGGAGGCTTTGCGGACTGACGGTAACAGAGGTCATCGCGGAAGCGCGCGGCGTGTCGCCGGCCGAGGTCGGCTATTACCGCCTCCGTAGCCCAGTGAAGCCACTGACCGTTGCCGAATTTGCCAGCTTGTCGAACACTGAGGAAGAGCGTCTCGCCGTCGAGCGGGGCTGATGTCAGCCACGCCGAAGGGTATTTGGCAATCTTGTCGCGTGCGGCTGAGGGCACACTGTCTTCCTGCAGTGTGAACGCATCAGGCGGCAACGCTTGATGCACCACCGGCAACCCGCGTCATGCCAAGCACCAGATGCTGCGGAACCTCCGCCAAGCCAGCTTCCTTACTGTCCTGAAGCATTCGATCACGGACAGGAGCGAGGACCGGAAGATTGATAGCCATCTACTGCCGCGCGTAGTCTACCCCCTGCGGTCGGCAGCGGTTCCGCAAGGGGAGACAGGCGATGGACAGCGTGACGGCGGACCGCGGCAAGCCGGTTGATCCCTATCCTCTTCCGCGCCGGCAGTTCATCGATGTCGGCGGAATCCGCACCGCCTATCATGAGGCGGGTGAAGGGCCCGAGACGCTGGTCTTCATTTATGGCGGCAATTTCGGCGGCGCCGATTCCGCCTCCTCCGCCTATGCCTGGAACATGCAGGTCGCACCGCTTGCGAAGCGCTTCCGCGTGGTGGTGCCGGACAAGATCGGCCAGGGGTTCACCGACCCGCCCCTGCGGGACGAGGACTACACGATGGCCACCGTGATCGCGCATATCCGCGACTTCATCGTCGCCCTAAAGTTGCCGCCGGTGCACATCATCGGCCATTCCCGCGGTGGCTTCGCCTCGGCACGGCTGGCGATGGAGCGTCCGGACCTGATCCGCTCGCTCACCACCGTCACCAGCGGGACGCTCAGTCCCGGCGTGGGCACGAACGAGGTGGTGCTGGCCCGTCCCCCGCATCCACCCTTCACCCGGGAGTCCGCCCGCTGGGTCTACGAGAACTACTGCTTCCGCAAGGAGGTGGTAACGGAAGCCTGGATGGACGTGGTGATGGAGACGCTCAACAACCCGAGCTACCGGCGCGGCGTCGACAAGGTTGTCGGACAGGGCCTGGGTGCCAGCCTCTTCCTGCCGGACCTCGCCCGCTACAAGCGCGAGACCCTCACCTGGATCGACGAGGGCCGCCTGCAGCGCCCCACGCAGGTCATCTGGGGCTTCAACGACCGCACCGCCCTGGTGGAGCGTGGGATGGAGCTATTCGAGCGCATCGCGAAGCACGAGCGCCGCACCACCTTCAACGTGTTCAACGAGGCTGGCCACTTCGTCTACCGGGAACACCCGGAGCGGTTCAACGCGCTGCTCGCCGGCTTTGTCGATCTCCACAGTGCCCGTTGAGGACCCGTCCGTGACCACGCTCCCCTCCCGCACTATCCAGGTGGATGGCCTGGCGACCCGCATCCTCGAAGCCGGTGCAGGGGAAGGCCCCGCCGTGGTGCTGCTGCACGGCAGCCTGCCCGGTCTGGTGCCCTATGCCGGCGGCTCCCATCTCTGGGGCTCCTTCCCGGAAGCCCTCGCCCGCGATCGGCGGGTGATCGCCATCGACTCCCCTGGCAGCGGCGGCACGCCCGCAGGCGATGAACCGCTGACAGTGGAGTTCCTGGTGCGTCACGCCTGCGCCGTGATCGCCGCCACGGCGGACGGTCCCGTGCACCTCGTTGGGCACGATGCGGGCGGACTGGTCGGGGCGATGGTGGCGCTGGAGAAGCCGGCCCTTCTCGCCTCCCTTACCATCGTTGCCAGCGCGGCCGCCGCGCCCAGCGGCGACGGGGTGGACAACCTTACCTTCTTCGCCGCGCCCTCCCCGGCCACCACGCGGCAGGCGCAGTTCTGGGCGTTCGATCGCATGTCCTACGCCCATCACCACATCGACGATGCGCTGCTTGACGCGGCGGTGGCGGCTGCGGGGGGCGAGGCGCACCAGGCCATGCTGCGGCGCATGGCCGATCCGGCCGCGGCCGCGGCTCTGGCCGGCAGCGTGTTGCGCGCCAAGTTCGGCGTGTTCCGGGCGGCGCGGGAGGCCGCCTTTCCCGTTCCCACCCAGATCATCGCGGCGGCGGAAGACCCGCTCGTCTCGCGCGATCACATGCTCTGGCTGTTCCGCATCATCGCGCAGCACCAGCCGGCCACGCAGTTCCATCTGATCAACCGGAGCGGAAGCTTCCCCTTCCGCGAGCAGCCGGAGCCCTTCCTGCAGGTCCTGACCGCCTTCCAGGACGGGGTCAGGGCCGAGGCCGCGTGACCATGGGGCCGAGCGGCGCCACGCGGTGAATGCTCTCACGGCCTCGATCCGCAGCCCAATGATACGCCCGAGCCCACGCACCCGAACGCCGCATCCAAGTGGGAGGCGCTTCCCCCGCCAAACCTGTCAGAGAGGTGACGCGAGGCCTCGGAGCGTCGAGGTGTGCCACGACATCGGACGGGGCTGCCGGCGCCGTGACAGCCCCGCCATGGCCAAATCAGGCGCCGAAGCCGCCGTCAATCGTGTGCATCGCCCCGGTCACGAAGCTTGCCTCAGGCCCTGCGAGCCAGGCCACCATCCCCGCCACATCCTCTGGCCGCCCGTGGCGCTTGAGGGCCATGACGGCGTGCTGGATATCCTTCATGGGCCCATCCGCCGGGTTCAGGTCCGTGTCAGTCGGGCCGGGCTGCACCACATTCACCGTGATTCCGCGCGGCCCGAAGTCCCGCGCCAGACCCCGTGCCATGCCTTGCAGGGCCGACTTGCTCATCGCGTAGGCCGAGAGGCCCGGGAAGGGGATCCGGTCGCCGTTGACGGAGCCGATCACGATGATCCGTCCGCCCTCAGGCATCCGTCGCGCCGCCTCCACCGCGACATGGTAGGGCGCGTTCACGTTGATGCGGATCAGCCGGTCCACCGCGTCCGGATCCTGCTCTAATGGATCGCCGAAGGCGCCCACCCCCGCATTCACCACCAGCACGTCGAGCGACCCGCTCCCCCGCACCCGCGCAATCACGGCGTCCCGGTCGGCGCTGTCCGTCACCACCGCGGTGCTACCCGTCTCGGAAGCCAGCCGCTCCGCTGCCTCCTTTGAGCCGGCATAGGTGAAGGTAACCGCCGCACCCTCCGCGGCGAAGCGCCGCACGATCGCCGCCCCGATTCCGCGGCTCCCACCGAGCACGAGAACGGACTTACCACTGAAACCAGCCATCAGGCCCTCCTTGAGGATCAACCTAGTGGTCGCTACATAAATAGCCGGATCGCCCCGTCAAGGCATTTTGTATCGGTGACTACAAATTCAGCACGCCCTCGTGGTCGCCCCCGCCGCTTCGACCCTGAACAGGCCCTTGCCGTCGCACAGCGCCTCTTCCACGCCCGCGGCTACGACGCAATCAGCGTCGCCGACCTCACCGAGGCGATCGGCATCAACCCGCCCAGCTTCTACGCAGCCTTCGGCAGCAAGGCAGCCCTCTATGCCAGCACGCTCTGCCGCTATACCGGCACGCAAGGTATTCCCCTGACCGAGATCCTCCGCCCCGGCCGCCCCGTGGACGAAGCGCTCTCCGCTTTGCTGGAGGACGCCGCCCGCCGCTACGCGGCCGACCCTGCGGCGACCGACCCTGCCGCAGCCGGCTGCCTCGCCATCGAGGGCGCTCGCTGCAACGACCCCGAGGCACGCGAGGCCGCCTGCGCGCTCACCGCCGCTGGCGAGGACGCCATTCGCCGCTTCGTCGCAGCCACTCACCCCGAGGCAGCCGGGCGGCAGGCCGATTATACGCTCACGGTGATGACCGGCCTTTCCACCATGGCGCGGCAGGGCCACGGCTTGGATCGCCTGCTTGCCACTGCCCGCCTTGCCGGCTCGGTCCTGGCGGAGGCGCTGCGCGCGGAAGCGCCTTGCTGAACGACGCTTGGACAATCGAGCTGAACCATCGGCAGTAACGGGTCAGGGAGGCCGCGAAGCAAGCCTGACCCCGTCCCTGAAGATCCGCTTCGCAAATGGTGCACCGGCTCCTGACGCGCTGCTCCGGGGCGGCTGTGCCCGCCAACACGCTCCTGCTTTAGCCAAAGTCCAAGCTGATCTGGCCCGAGCGCTCCTCATGGAGGTTGTCGAAGCCGGCAACTGTCACGCCGAGAAGCCGCACGGCCTTGGGCAGCGGGAAGACGCCCTGTGCCAGCTCCAACGAAACCCGCGCGAGTTCCCGCCCGCTGGTGATCGGCACGGGCGAGGTGCGGCTGCGGGTCACCTGCCGAAAGTCGGCGAACTTCACCTTTACGGTGACGGTGCGCCCGAAAGTTCCGGTCCTCTCGCACCATCCCCATACCTCCTCCGCGAGCGCCGCGATGCCCGTCTCCACCTCCGCCGAGGTGGTGAGGTCGCGAGCATAGGTCGTCTCCGAGCCGGAGGACTTCCGCGGCCGGTCCGGCACCACCGGGCGGTGGTCCTCCCCGCGCGCGATGGCGTGGAAATGCACCCCCGCCTTGCCGAAGTGCTCCTGCAGGAAGGTCAGGCTCCGCTCGCGCAGGTCGCGGCCGGTACGGATGCCCAGCGCCTCCATCCTGGCCGCCGTCGCCGGCCCCACCCCGTGGAACCTTGAGACCTCCAAGGCCTCCACGAAGGCCGCGCCCCTCTCGGGCGTGATGACGAACATGCCGTTGGGCTTGCGCATGTCGCTCGCCAGCTTGGCAAGGAACTTGTTGTAGGAGACCCCCGCGGAGGCGGTCAGCCCGGTGCGCTCCAGGATCTCGCCGCGTATCCGCCGCGCCACCGCTGTCGCGGTGGGCAGCCCCTGCAGGTTCTCGGTCACGTCGAGGTAGGCCTCATCGAGCGAGAGCGGCTCCACCAGCGGCGTGTGCTCCAGGAAAACCTCGCGGATGCGGGCGGAGACCTCGCGGTAGCGCTCGAACCGAGGGGGCACGAACCGCAGATTCGGGCAGAGCCGGAGCGCGGTGCGCGACGGCATGGCCGAGCGCACACCAAAAGCCCGCGCCTCGTAGCTGGCGGCAGCGACGACCCCGCGCTCCCGGGAACCGCCCACCGCCAGCGGCTGGCCAGCCAGCGACGGGTCATCCCGCTGCTCGACCGACGCGTAGAAGGCGTCCATGTCCACGTGGATGATCTTGCGGGCGGGGGTCACAGGCTCGGCGCAGAGGGGACGGAAGGTAAGGCTCAGCATACCATGGTGGGGAGCGGAGTTGGGCGGCTGTCGCCCCTCCCCCTGCCCGCTCGTGCTGAAAGGAGCCTCACGGCGCTTCAAGAATCCAAGCCAGGAGGCGGTCGCGCGCGCAAGCCTCCCGCCCAAGGCCGGAAGTCCGGTGTTAGGCACATGGCGGCAAGAGAAGCGGCGTGGACGCATTGGCAGAGTGAGTCATCGAGGCGCATGGCGGGCTCGAGCGCTGGTCCGCCTTCGAGACCGTGTCCGCCGACTTGGCGCAGGGCGGCGTCCTCGGGGCCGTGAAGGGGCACCCCCATACCCTGGAGCGCGCGAGGGTGACCGTCGGACTGCGGAAGGGGTGGGCAAGCCACTTGCGCTTTCGACGGGACGCGCGAAGGAGCCGGTTCGAACCGGACCGCGTGGCGCTCGAGGACGCCGATGGCACGGTGCTGGAGGAACTGCCCGAACCCCGGCGGAGCTTCGCGGGCCAAAGCCTGGGGACGCCCTGGACGGAGTTGCAACTTGCCTACTTCGCGAGCTGTGCAATGTGGACCTATCTCAACATGCCCTTCCTGCTGGCCTAGCCGCAGGTGACGAGCGAGGAGCTGCCGGTCTGGGAGGAGAACGGCGCGATCTGGCACCGGCTCCGGACTCAGATCCCCGCGAGCATCGCCACGCACAGCGCCCGCCAGCCCCTCTACCTCGATGATGCAGGCCTGCTGAAGCGGCACGACTACGGTGAACATCGCCGGCGGCACGCCGGACGCCCATTATCTCGAGGATTATACAGACATGTCAGGCATCGCCTTCCCGAGGCGGCAGCGCATCTCCCCACGTGGGGAGGATGGTCGGTCGGGACGGGAACCGCTGGTCGCCTCGATCGACCTGTCGGGCATCGAACTCCGCTGAGAACGGGGCCCTCCAGGCTGCTGGCGGCTCCGGGCCGGTCCCGGACAAGCGTTCAAGACGCGGCGCGGGGCGCGGGAGCAAGCTGTTCCTCCCGATCAGCACCGGAGGCCAACCCCATGCAGCCGCGCAACCATGCCTACGCCGCGCCACCGACGCGGCCGCGCCAGGACTGCGGCGTGAGGCCACGATGAGATCCTTTCCCCTCGTCCCCGCCTCCTTCTTCGGCATCGCTCTCGGCCTCGTCGGCCTCGGCGGGGGCTGGCGCCTGGCGCATCGGGTCTGGGGCCTGCCCGCCGCTATCGGAGAGGTCCTGCTGGCGCTGGGGGTCCTCGTTTGGGCCGCCCTCGTCATCCTCTACGCGGCAAAGTGGCTGCTCGCCCGCGACGCGGCGCTGGCGGAGATTGCACACCCCGTGCAGTGCTGCTTCGCCGGCCTGACCGGCGTGGCGACGATGCTGGTCGCCGCGGCCCTGCTGCCCCTCTCGCACGCCGCCGCCGCGGTGCTCTACGCCGTGGGCGCGGCCGTCACGCTCGCCTTCGCTCTCTGGCGCTCCGGCCAGCTTTGGCGCGGGGAGCGCGAGCCCGGCGCGACCACCGCGATCCTCTACCTGCCGGCGGTGGCGGGCTCGTTCGTCACCGGCACCGGCGCGGCGGCTCTGGGCTTCGCGGATTGGGGGCAGCTCGCCTTCGGGGCAGGGCTCTTCTCCTGGCTCGCGATCGAGTCGGTGCTGCTCCACCGCCTGTATCACGGTCCCACCCTGCCGGTCCCGCTGAGGCCGACGCTGGGCATCCAACTCGCGCCGCCGGTGGTGGGTGCGGTCTGCTACCTCTCCGTGACGGCAGGGCCGCCGGATTTGCTGGCGCACGCGCTGCTCGGCTACGGGCTCCTTCAGGCCCTTCTGCTGCTGCGGCTCCTGCCCTGGATACTCGAACAGCCCTTCACCCCCGCCTACTGGGCCTTCAGCTTCGGCGTGACGGCCCTGGCGAACGCCGCGCTGATCATGGTCGGGCGCGGGGATGCCGGCGCGGTCGCCACGCTGGCGCGGGTACTCTTCCTGGGTTCCAACATCGCGATAGGGCTCCTCGTGGTCGGGACGTTGGCCCTGCTGTTCCGGGGCGGCCTGAAGCTGGAGCGGCGGCCGCTCTCTGCTTCCTCCCCAGCAGCCGGCAGCACGCCCGCCGCCCGGCCGTAAGGGCTGATCCGTTCAAGATTTGCGCATCCGGACAGGGCAAGGATGCCGGGCCCAGAAGGCACTACTTCCAGGAGAACCGACATGGACAGGAAGGAAAGCGCGCCCGCCGTGATCAACCGGCGCGACGCGATCCTGGCCGGAGCCGGTCTAGCCGCGGCCCAGGCCCTTCCGGCGGCGGCGCTCGCGCAGGCGGGCCCTCCCCCGGCCTCCTCCACCCTCTATAGCGAAGGACGCAGGACGATGAGCTTCATCACCACGCAGGACGGCACGCAGATCTTCTACAAGGATTGGGGCTCGGGCCAGCCGATCGTCTTCCATCACGGCTGGCCGCTGAGCGCGGACGACTGGGACACCCAGATGCTGTTCTTCCTTTCCCAGGGCTATCGCGTAATCGCGCATGACCGCCGCGGCCATGGCCGGTCCAGCCAGACTGACAAGGGCAACGAGATGAACACCTACGCCGCGGATGTCGCGGCGCTGGCGGCGCATCTTGAACTGAGGGGCGCCGTCCACGTCGGCCACTCCACCGGCGGCGGCGAGGTCGCCCGCTACGTGGCCCGGCACGGCGGCAACGGGCGCGTGGCCAAGGCCGTGCTGATCGGCGCCGTGCCGCCGGTCATGGTCAAGAGCGCCTCCAACCCCGGCGGTCTGCCCCTGGAGGTGTTCGACGGCTTCCGCAAGGCGCTCGCCGCCAACCGTGCCCAGTTCTTCCGCGACGTTCCCGCCGGTCCCTTCTACGGCTTCAACCGGCCAGGCGCCGAGACCATCCCAGGCATCGTCGACAACTGGTGGCGCCAGGGCATGATGGGCAGCGCCCAGGCGCACTACGAGTGCATCAAGGCCTTCTCGGAAACCGACTTCACCGAGGACCTGAAGGCGATCGAGGTGCCGGTGCTGCTGATGCATGGCGAGGATGACCAGATCGTGCCGATCGACGACGCGGCCCGGATCGGGATTAGGCTCTTGAAGCACGGCACGCTGAAGACCTATCCCGGCTTCCCCCACGGCATGGCCACCACCCATGCCGAGGTGATCAACGCCGACCTCCTCGCATTCATCAGGGGCTGAGGACCTGCGAGGGCGACCCTCCCCGGCCAAAGGTCGCCCTCGCCTCGCTAATCGCCCCCGCCTCGCAGGAACGCGGCGATGTGGGCGGTAACCGAGTTGGGGTAGTGGTGGTGCGGAGCGGTGCCGGTGCCGGTGCCGGGGAAGGTAATGACCTTCAAGGTCGGCAGCTGGCGGTTCAGCGTGTACCAGTTCTCTGCGGGGACTCCGATGTCGTTGTCGCCGCTGACGTAAAGCACCGGGACCGCTGTCGTCCTCATGGCTGAGAGGACGCCCTCGGCGGGAAAAAGGGGCCGCTGCGGCGCGTCGTCGAGCTGCGCGGCAGCCCAGGCGGCGGGCACGTCGATGCTGCGTCCCTTCATGCGCTACGCCATGCTCGCGTCCGAACGCCGCGCCGCAGCCCGGCTTCGCTCGGAGCGCGCCGCGAAGAAGAGGACAGCGGCCTCCTCAAGGCTGCAAACGGGGGCGGTTGCGATGTCGTAGTAGAGTTGCTCGCCCGGCCGGACATTTAGTCCGGGAGGAACGGTACCGATCAGCACTACCTGGCTCAGCAGTGACAGCATGGCGGTCAGCGCCGCCTGCGCGACCATCCCCCCCTAGCGACCGGCCACCCACCGCCGGCCGGCCGAATTCCATAGCGGTGACCAGGTCACGCAGATCCTCCACCATCTCCAGCGGATTATAGCTGCGCGCCCGCGTGGATAGCCCGATGCCGCTGTGGTCGAAGGTGATGACCCTGATTTCGCAATTCACGAGCGCGTCGAGGAAGGCCGGGTCCCAGCTGCCCATGGTGCCGCGAAATCGACTGCGTGGAAGGAGGGGAATGCCCTTGCCGATGGAACGGCAGGTAAGATGCCGGCCCCAACCTTCACTCGCCTGTTGACGGCCGTGATGGCCCCTGGCCTGCGCGCGCTGGAGCGGCGAGGCATGTTCTCTCCATGTGGCGGCCTGTCGCCGGGGCGGCAGGCATCTTCCCCGGCCCGTCGCAGTCCGGCCGGAAAGCTGCGCGCGATCAGGGCGCGGTGGCACCCTGCAGGAAGGCGACGATATCGGCCCGGTCGGAATCGTTCCCAACGCGCACGGCCATCCGCGTGCCCGGCACCTTGCCCACGGGATTGGCAAGGTAGGCGTCCAGCTGGTCCGGGGTCCACACGATGCCGGATCCCCTCAGCGCAGGCGAATAGTTATAGCCCTGCACGGAAGCGGCGGCCCGACCCATGACGCCCTGCAGATGCGGCCCCGCGCCGTTGCGTGTCTGTGCCAGCTGGTGACAGGTGGCGCATTGCCGTTGGAACAGTGTTTTCCCTTTTTCGGCATCCGCGGCCGCGGCGGGCGCGGCTAACGCGGCGACCGCTAGTAGGATCGAGAAGGCACGCATCAGACAACTCCGAAACGGGTCTTGGAGAGGGGAAGGCTGCGCACGCGCTGGCCCGTGAGCGCCGCAACCGCGTTGGCGACAGCGGGCGGGACGCCGGGCAGGCCGGGCTCGCCGATGCCACCCATGGGGGCGCCGCTCTCGACGATCCGCACGTGCACGCGGGGCATGCGCGCGCGGTTGAGGATCGGATAGGCGTCGAAGTTGCGGGCCAGCGGCGCGCCCCTCTCGTAGACCACCTCCTCCAGCAGGGAGGAGGAGAGGCCGAGCGCCACCGCGGACTGCACCTGGTTGGCGACGATGGCCGGGTTCACGACGGAGCCGGGATCGATGGCCACCCAGACATCGTGCACCTGCACCTCGCTGTCCTGAATGGAGACCTCGGCGATGGTCGCTGTCTCCGTGCCGAAGGCGCCGGCCAGAGCGACGCCGCGGGCACGCTTGCCACCCTCCGCGTCGAAGGGCCCCCGCTTCCACCCACCGGAGAGGTCGCCCACCGCGCGCAGCAGATCGCGCTGGCGCGGGCTGTCCTTCAGCAACTCCAACCTTAGCGCATAGGGGTCCGTGCCGCCGGCCGCCGCGATCTCGTCTAGGAAGGATTCGTAGAAGAACTCGTTCATCGAGTGGCCGACGGAGCGCCAGAAGGCGATCACCGCGGGCTGCGGGTGCTTCACGCAGTCGATGCGCTTGTTGGGAATGGCGTAAGGCCGCTCCACGATGCCCTCGACCATCGAGGGGTCCACGGGCGGATTCCCCATGGCCGCTCCGAAGTAGCGGCCGATCGGCCCCTCCCCCACCACTGTCGCCTGGAGCGCAACGGGCATGCCCGCCGCATTCAGGCCAGCCTCGAAGCGCGCGAAGCCCATCGGCCGCACCGCATCCCGCGCGAACTCCTCCTCGCGGCTCCAGATCACCTTCACAGGGCGGTCCACCGCCTTGGCCAGCCGGATGGCCTGCTGGAACGGGTTAGCGAAGTCGTAGAGAAAGTGCCTGCCGAAGAAGCCGCCCAGCATGGGCGAGTGCAGCTTCACCTGTTCCGGCGCCAGGCCGGCCACCTGCGCGGCTACGCCCTGGAACAACTCCGGCATCTGGTTCGGCACCCACAGATCGAGCGTGCCGTCCGCGTTGAAGCGGGCAAGGGCCGACGGCGGCTCCAACTGCGCGTGGGAGAGGTAGGGCGCGTCGTATTCCGCCTCCACCACCGCGGCCGCGCCGCGGAGCGCCGCCTCGGGATCGCCGCCGCTCTCCGCCACCGCGCCGGCGCCGCGCTCCGCCTTCAGCGCGGCGAGCATGCCGGCGGAGGAAAAATCCTCGGGCAGGCCGCCCGCGCCGGGCTTCCAGTCCACCTCCAGCGCCTCCACCGCCCGGCGGGCGCGCCACCAACTATCGGCGACCACGGCCACGGCGTCCGTCAGGCGGTGGATGGAGTGCACGCCAGGCATGGTGCGCACCTCGTCCTCGTTCGCGAACTCGCCGGCCTCCGCTCCGATGCGCGGCGCGTGCTGCACGGCGGCCTGGAGCATCCCATCGACGTGCGTGTCGATGCTGTAGGCCGCACGGCCGGTGGACTTGTCCCGCATGTCCAGCCGCGCGACAGGCTTGCCGATGTAGCGGAAGGTCCTGGGGTCGCGCAGCCTCACGTTCTCCGACGGCGCAAGCGCCATCGCCTCGTCAGCCAGCGCGGCATAGGTCAGGTGCCGGCCGCTCTGGCGATGCAGGACCTGCCCGTCCTCGGTGACGAGTTGCTCCGGCCTCACCTTCCACCGCGCGGCGGCGGCGCGCACCAGCATGTCGCGCGCGGTGGCGCCAAGCCGGCGCATGATCTCGTGGGAGGAGCGGGTGGAGGAGGAGCCGCCCGTCATCCGCATGCCGTCGATGACCGCGTAGTCGAGCCCTGGCGGGGCGCATTCCACCTCGAAGCGCGCGGGATCGACGTCCAACTCCTCTCCCATCAGCTGCGCCATGGTGGTGGCGATGCCCTGCCCGCCCTCCACGAAGGGGGAGAGCAGCCGAAAGCGTCCGTCGGGATGGATCTCCAGGAAGGCGCTGACGCGCGTGCCCGGGCGCGGCGGCACGGCGCCCTCCGCGCGAGCCATGCGCCGGGGCAGTGAGGCCCCGAGAATCAGCGCGCCGAGCCCGGCGCCCAGGCCGCGCCGGGAGAGACGAGGCCCCGCAGGGGCGCGTGCGAAGGGAGGGATCATGCCGTCCATTCCCGTTCTCCCGTCAAGCCGCCGAGGCGGCGTGGCGGACGGCATCCGCGATACTGTTGTAGGTGCCGCAGCGGCACAGGTTGGTCATCGCGGCAGCGATGTCGTCATCCGTGGGTCGAGGCGTCTCCTGCAGCAGCGCGGTGGCGGCGATCACCTGGCCCGATTGGCAGTAGCCGCATTGCGGCACCTGCCCACTCACCCAGGCCTGCACCACTTTCTTGCCGACCGGCAGCGTTTCAATTGCCTCGATGGTGGTGACCTGCGCGCCTACGGCGCTCTCGACCGTCGTAACGCAAGAGCGCGTGGCCTGCCCATCAATCAGCACGGAGCAGGCGCCGCACTGCGCGATGCCGCAGCCGTACTTCGTACCCGTCATGCCGAGCGTGTCCCGCAGCACCCAGAGCAGCGGCGTGTCGCCCTCGACATCGACCTTCCGCGTCACGCCGTTAATGGTCAGCTCAAACATGCGGCCTCCTGGTGGAGTGTTGCCCCGCGGCGGCCCCAGGGAAGAGAGCGGCCGGCGCTGGGCGGGAATCTCGGCAAGGAACGGACCCTAGGCCTTGGCCGTCCGGGCAGGCTTGTCGTTTCCGCTTCTCCTGTTCGGGCGCGGGGACCGGCGGTGGCGGAGACGCCTGCAAGGAGGAGAAGCCGCAGGTTTTAACACCGCTTTACTCACGCCCCCTGCGCCACCGGATGCATGAGGCTGGTACGGGCCACATCCCGCCGGAGACGGCATGAGGGAAAGCCCGGACAGGAAAGGGCATCCCCCATGCAGACAGGTTTCGCTATCCCGGCCTCCGCCGGTCACCTCGTTCCGGCCAGCCAGATCGAGCGCCTCGCCGGTCTGCTGGACGCGTCGGAGAGCCTGCTGGCCGCGAGCGCGCGGCGGCTGCACTCGCCGCTATCGCAGGCGAATACCATGGCGGTGGGCTTGCTGCGATCGGCGCCGGAGGCGGAGCCGCTGCCCGCGCGGCGCCGCGCTTGCGCCGGGCTGGCGCCGTGGCAGCAGAGGCGGATCCGCGACCTCGTGGAGGAGCGGATGCACGAGAGCCTATCCGTCGTCGAGATGGCCGCCGCGGTGCGGCTGAGCCGCAGCTTCTTCTCCCGTGCCTTCAGCGTGTCCTTCGAGTGCTCGCCGCATTTCTATGTCATGCGGCGGCGCATCGCCCGCGCGAAGGTGCTGATGCAAGCGACAAGCGAGCCGCTGGCGCAGATTGCCGCGGCTTGCGGGTTGTCGGACCAGGCGCATCTCTCCCGCCTCTTCCGCCGCCACGCCGAACTGACGCCGAGCGACTGGCGCCGGCGGATACGGGCCGGGTACGGGAGCACGCAGTCACGCGGGATCGTGGACGGAAACGCCGCCCTGGCGGTGGCCTGAGGCGGCCGATCTGGGTCCAAGCCCTGACTTCCACGCAGATCCAGACGGCGTGACGGGAGATGCGGGTGACCGAACCCACTGGGCATCGCGCCTGTAGAGAGGAGCGTGATATCCTGCCCGGCACCTGCTGACCTACGGCGCCGCGAGCGGTGAAGCGGCGACCTGCTTCGAGCTAGGGGCCGTGCTCAGGAACGCATTGCCCATGCTGCGCTGGATCGTTGGCAGTCGGATCGAGCTGCAGCTCGGCTTCCCGGCGGAAGCGGTGACGGTGGAGTGCTGCCCGCAGGAGTGGGAGCAGACCCTGCTCCATTTGGCTGCGAATGCGCGCGATGCCATGCCTAGCCAGGGTGCGCTGACAATCTGCGGCAAAATGGAATAGCCGTGCACGTCGTTCTGTGCCTCGCACAGCAAGGCCGTGATTTCTGTTGCGGACACGGGATGCGGCATGCCGGAAGATGTGCGAGCCCGCGCCTTCGATCGATACTTCACGACGAAGGTCGCCTCCGGCTCGGGGATCGGTCTTTTCGCCGTGAAAGATTTCGCCAGAAGGAATGGAGGCGACACCTGGATCCGCAGCATCCCTGGAGAGGGCTCCACGGTGACGGTAGCGCTGCCCTGCGGAACGAAGGAATGGCGCCGCGGGTCCGCAGCGCGCCGAAATGCTCCTTGATGTTTGCCAGCAGACGAAGGCGGGTGTAGCCTCGGTTCTCATGATCGAGTGATGACCCCGTGCGGGGCCGCGGTGCCGTTCCGTCCCTGGGGTTTGAGGGGCGCGGCACCATGGCACGAGAAAACTTCGCCTTTGGGCCTTTCCGCCTCGACCCTGCCCAGCAACTCCTGACAAAGAACGGACGCTCCCTGGCACTGGGCGCGCGCGCCCTTGCCATCCTCGCCCTAATGGCGGAGCGCGCACCGGAAATCGTCGGCAACGCCGAGATCAAGGCAAAGGTCTGGCCAGGCATCTTCGTGGAGGACGCGAATATCCGCGTCCATGTCTCCGGCCTCCGCAAGGCGCTCGGAGAGGGCCACGGCATTGTTAACCACCCCGGCGAGGGATACGCGCTGGCCGCGGCGGTGCAGCGGGAAAGCGCAGAAGCCGGCGCCTGGCTGCCCAGCTCGACCACGACGCTTCTCGGGCGCGAGGACGCGATCACCGAGCTCGCGACGAGCCTGGCCCGGCACCGGCTGACGACCGTCATTGGTCCTGGCGGCATCGGCAAGACAAGCCTCGCACTGGTTGCGGCTCAGGCTGCTGCCCGCCGCTTCGCTCACGGCGTCGTCTTCGTCGATTTCTCTCCGCTGCAAGACCCGTCGCTGGTCACCGGCCGCGTTGCCTCGACTCTCGGCCTGCGCCTCTCCGATGCTGAATCGACGACGGAATTGGCGGCGTCCCTGCGTGACCGCTCCCTGCTGCTCATCCTCGACAACTGCGAGCACATCGTGGACAGCGCGGCACCGCTCGTGGAGGCCTTGCAGGCCGGTGCGCCGGATCTCTGCATCCTGGCGACCAGCCGGGAGGCGCTGCGCGCGGAGGGCGAGCATCTCTATCGTCTGCAGCCGCTCGGCATGCCGCCTGCCGCGCTTGCGGAGCGGGACGCGGCGGGCGCGATGCGGTTCCCGGCCATGCGTCTCCTCGCGGAGCGCGCGGCGAGCAACGACCCGCCCTATAGGCTAAGCGAGGCCGAGGCGCCGCTCGCCGCCCGGCTCTGCCACGCACTGGACGGGCTTCCGCTCGCGATCGAGCTGGCTGCGGCCCGGCTGGGTAGCCTCACCCTTCCCTCGCTGATGGAGCAGCTCGGCGAGGCGCTCTCAACCCCTCTGGAGGGATCGCAGCCCGTCCAGGCCCGGCATCGCACCCTGCGGGAAACGCTGGACTGGAGCTACGGGCTGCTGCCCCCGTCGGAGCGCGCCCTGCTGGACCGTCTAGGAATCTTTTGCGGCGTCTTCTCGCTGGACGGCCTGCTCGCCGTGGTCGCGGACCCTGAGGAGGAGCCGGTGGCCGGGCCGCGGCTCAGCGCTTCCGCGGTGGTCGCGAGCCTGGCGGAGTTGATAGACAAATCCCTCGTCACCGCCGATCTCAGCGACGACCAGCCCTGGTACCGCATGCTCGACACCATGCGGCATTACGCGAGGGCCAAGCTGGCTGACGGGGGGCTGGCGCCAGCACTTTCGCGCCGCCACGCCGTCCGCGTCCTCTCGCGCTTGGCTGAGCTGGCCGCGCCGAGCGCCCTTCCGGCGGAGCAGCGCCAGGTCGCGAACCGGCGTCTGCTCGATGACGTCCGCGGGGCGTTGGACTGGGCCTTCTCGCCGGCGGGCGACCCCGGCCTCGGCCTGTCCCTGGCGGCCGCGGCGGGCCCCTTCTATCTGCAGATCTCCATGGCCGGCGAACTGCGGCGGCAGGCCGCTCGGGCTATGGATGCGCTCGCTGCTGCACCGGAACTGAACCACGCCGCCGAGCTCAGCCTGCTGCTCACCCTCGGCAGCGCGATCTACAACATGGACGGCGCGACGCCCGCGGTGTTCGACGTCTACTCGCGAGCCCTCCTCCTGGCCGAGCGGCTCGGCGACATAGCGGCCAAGCGCCGCAGCCTCTGGGGACTGTGGCTGCATGCCTTCGGCGTCGGCGCCTATGCCGAAAGCCTGGGCTATGCCGAGGCGTTCCGCGCCTGCACGCCGCCTGAGGAAGACCCGTTGCACGTGCGCGACCGCATGCCCGCCATGTCGCTCCACCACACGGGCGACCTATGCCGTGCCCGCGAGCTCGCCGAGCAGGCGCTGAACCGCCCGCCGCCCCAGGGCGGCAATGTCCTCGGCGGCTACCAGTTCGAGCACCGCATCGCCATCCTCGGCGGCCTCTCGCGCGTCCTCTGGCTCCAGGGCTTCGCCGACCAGGCGCGGGCGGCGGCGCAGGGGAGCCTGGACGAAGGACTGAAGAGCGGCCACGCCCTCTCGCTGCTGTTCACGCTCAACCTCGGCCAGTGCTTCGTCACCCTGGCGACTGGCGCGCCGGAGGCGGCGCGCGAGGCGGCGGACCTCATGCTTTCGACCGCCCGGGGCAACGCGCTGCCATACTGGATGCGCTACGGCGAGGCTTATCGCCGTGCGGCGGCCGTGGCGCTGGGGGAAGTCTGCGGCGGCGAGGAGGAGTTCCTGCGCGGGCATCGCTGGAACAATGGCCAGATTGAGCTGATCGCGACGCTCGGCCTCGGTAACGCCTCCCCTCAGGGTTTCGCGCGATTCGAGCGCGGCGAGATCTTCTGGGGCCTGCCAGAGGTGCTGCGCTTAGAAGCGGAACGGCTGATGACGGACGATCCTGGCAGGGCCGCCGATCTGCTGCACCGGGCGCAGGAGGTCGCGGAGCACCAGGGCGCGCTGGCTTGGCAGCTGCGGATCGCGATGACCAGGATCCGGCTGGAAGGCCGCAGCCGAGGCGCGTCGCGGGCCTTGGGCGCGCTGGAAACGGTGCTGTCGCGTTTCGCCGAAGGATTTGATACGGCCGACCTCGTCGCGGCCCACAGCCTCTTCTCCTCGGGTACGGTGCGGGCGGAGCGCGGGATGAGGTTGCAGAAGGGGATGGCGTGAGCAACGGGACCGGGCGGCGGGCCTTCGCCGCCATTGGCATGGCGGCCGCGGCTATGGGCCGCGCCGCCGGGGCGCAGGGAACCGACCGGCCGATCCGGCTTCTCGTGCCGGGAGCGCCGAGCACCCAGCCCGATCTCGTCGCCCGCCTCCTGGCCGAGGAGATGAGCCGGCAGCTCGGCCAGCCAGTTGTGGCGGAGCCGCGCCCCGGCGGCAACGGCATCGTCGCCGTGAACGCGCTGAAGCAGCAGCAGCCGGACGGGGCGGTGCTGATGCTCGGCGGCGGCTCCGTACTCACCTACAACCCCGCGCTCTATGCGTGGCCGCCCTACAACCCGCTGCATGATTTCAGTGCCGTCGGCCTTGTCGCTAACTCGCCGATGCTACTGGTGGCGAGCCGGCGCAGCGGGATTGCGACCGTCGCGGATCTTCTGGAGAAGGCCCGCGCGCGGCCGGAGGCGCTGACCTTCGCCAGCGGCGGCTACGGCCACTCGACGCACCTCGCGATGGAGATGCTTTGCGACGTCGCTGGCATTCGCCTGACCCATGTGCCCTTCCCGACGCGCTCACCTCTGCCGGAGTTGATGTCCGGAACCATCAACCTCGCGACCGGCCCGGTGAGCAGCGGCCTTCCGACCGTCCTCGCCGGGGAGCTGGTGCCGGTCGCGCTCCTCGCCGCCTCACGGCTGCCTGCGCTGCCGGACGTGCCCACGCTGGCCGAGGCCGGCCTCGACTGTCCGCTGGTTCCCGTGTGGTACGCGGTGGTCGGGCCGGCGGGTATGCCGGGCGATGTCGTGGCTCGGCTTAACGCCGCCATCGGGCGCGCGATCGCAGCGCCTGCCACGCAGGCCCGTTTTGCGGACCTCCAGATCACGCCGCTGAGCGGAAGCCCGGAGCAGGTCGGCGAGAGGATCAGGACTGAGGCGGCAACCTGGGTCCCCTTCATCCGCAGGCTGGGGCTGACCTCCGGCTAGGGGCTGTCCGCCTCCAGCACGGCACGGGCCGCTCTCAGGTCAGGCATTTCACGGCCCTCGGCGAAGGTGGCAAGAATCGGCGAGAGAAGGTCCTCCGCCCTGCCCTGCTCGCCCTGCCTGCGCCAGAGCCGGGCAAGGCTCGTGGCGCAGCGGAGCGTCCAGACACGGACCTCCTGCCGCTCCGCCAGGGCCAGGGCCTCCCGCAGCACGCGCTCGGCGGCCCACGCGGCACCGACTTCGGCGCCGGCGCGGCGAAGGAGGTTCTCGGCCTTGGCGCGCAGAAGCTCCGGCGCGCACCAGGCGGCTTGGCCTGCCTCGGCCCGAGCAATAGTGGCGGTATCTGCCAGGGCCGGGTGCATCGTGGCCATGACCTCGAGGTGATAAGGCGTCAACTCCAGCTCCCGCGGGAGGCTTGGCAGTTCCCCTGACTCGACGAGAACGCTCCCGAAGCAACGGGCCCAGCCGCTCCAGTGAAGCAGGCGGTGGCGCAGGGAGGTGGCGGCCAGCCGCTCCACCAGGGCGGGCGCGGCCGGGTCGCCAGTCCAGACGGCGATGGGAATGCCCGCCTGAGTCAGCGCATAGCAGAGCGAGAGCGCCGCATCCGCCGCCATCGCGGCCACGAGGGAGGTTTCCGCCGCCTGCCGGGCGCTCTCAAACTGTCCGTCCAGCCAGAGCAGCCGCGCCTGCAGCACGTGCACCGCGGTGGCATGGTCGATCATCAGGCCGAAGGGGCTGGTATCGGTCCTCGCCGGAAGGTGGCGCAGGGCGATGCTGGCATGCCAGCGCGCCTCCTGCTGATTGCCGAGGTAGTGCATCGTCAGCCCGGCCATCCGGTGATGTGCCAGGCGCATTGGGGAATGCGGCGGCGCATCGGGTGGGATGCGCGCCTGCAGCTCCGCCGCTACGCGCTCCGCGCCAAGGGCATCCCCGGCCATGATGCAGGCCATCCAATGCCCGCCGATGGCCGGGATCGCCGCAGCCGCATCGCCGATGCGGCCGGCGATCTCGATGGCCCGGCGCAGCGGCTCCGCCATCAGCGCGACCTCGCCCGTGTTGTGCAGGGCCGCCATGCCCGCGGCGATGTGGAGCCGCAGCGCCGCCCTGGTCTCGGCCGCGCCGGTTGCGGCCAGGCGCGAGAGGGCTAGGTCCAGGCGGTGGCGGTACTCCGCCGCAAGGTTCAGTCCGAGCCACAGCGCGCTGGATCGGGCGAGCAGGCGGAGGCCGATCTCCATTTCGCCCTCCGGCCCGAAGGCCCAGTCGACGGCGGCGCGGAGGTCATCGGCCAGCACGACATGGGCCGCGCGCCAGGCCGCGGGTGCGGCCCCGCCCCGCGCCGTCTCGGCGGCCTGCACCCTCTCCAGCATGTGCAGGGCGTGCCGCCGTTGCACTGCCGGAGCCTCTCCACTGGCGGCCAGCTTCTCGGCGGCATAGGCGCGGGTCGTCGCGAGGAGGCGCCGCAGCTGCCTTCCGTCCGCCTCCACCTCCTCCACGCGATGGAGCAGCGACTTCGTCTCCAGCCGCATCAGCGCGCGCTCGGCGTCCGCCGGCATGCCCTCGCCCGCGATGGTCCGGGCGGAGAGGACGGAGAACGGGCCGTGGAATACGGAGAGCCGCCGCAGCAGGCACTGGTCCACCGACGGCAGGGCATCGTAGCTCCAGTCCAGCGTCGCACGCATCGTCCGGTGACGCCCTGGCGTGGAGCGGCGGGAGAGGCCGGGCGCTGCCAGCAGGTCGGCCATGCCGGCCGCCAGACCGGCGATGCCGAACATATCAATGCGCGAGGCGGTCAGCGTGATGGCCAGGGGCAGGCCGTCCAGGCGGCGGCACAGCAGCGCAAGGGCGGCGGCATCGGCATCCCTGGGGCGGAAGGTGCCCAGACGGGCCGCGGCGCGCTCTACGAAGAGCTGGGCGGCCGGATAGGCCAGTACCTCCACCACGCCGCCCACCTCCGTCTCCGGCGGCACCGCCAGAGGTGCGAGCCGGTGCAGCCACTCGCCCGGCGCGCCCAGCGGCTCGCGGCTCGTCACCAGCAGGCGGAGGGCAAGGTTCCGCTTCAACAGCCGCTCGGCAAGCTGCGCGGTCGCATCGGCGAGATGCTCTGCGCCGTCGAAGATCAACATTGTCTCGCCCCTCAGCGCGGAGCCGAGCTCCTCAACCGGGTCCAGGCCGGGCGTACCGAGGCCCAGCGCACCTGCCGTCGCGGCCGGCAGTAGTCCCGGATCGGAGATCGCGGTGAGGTCCAGGAAGCGAAGGCGCCGGCCTGGGCTGGCCCATTCGCGCGAGGCGGCCAGGGCGAGGCTCGTTTTGCCGATACCCCCGGCGCCCGCCAGCGTCACAAGCCGCTGGTCCTCCAGCCGCTCGGCCAGCAACACAATCTCCCGTTCCCGCCCGATGAGTCGCGTGAGCAGGGAGGGGGACCGGCCGGCCTCCTCGTCCGGCGGGCCCACCACCGACGCGGCCGACAGGCGGCGCACCGGCAGGGCGAACTGGTAGCCGCGACCCGGAATATTAAGGATTGCTCCCTGAGCCTCCGGCACCGCCGCCAGGGCCTTCCGCAGCGCCGTGATCTGCACGCGCAGGTTTCCTTCCGCGCGCGCGCTGCCCGGCCAGGCGCTTTCCATCAGCGCGGCCGCGCTCACCACCTCTCCGGGCTTCGCGAGCAGGGCCGCAAGGAGGCTCCGCGCGGGCCCGCCCAGCGTCACCGGCGCACCCTTCAGCATCAGGGTTCGGGAGGAGTGGTGGAACAGGAAGTCGCCGAAGGCGAGGGGCTCGTCTGCCACCGTCAAGAAGGATCCACTCCGCTGCATTTTTCGCTCGAGCACGGCCAGCAGATTAGTCGTGCCCGCCGTGCTCTTCCACGCAGGAGAGGGCGTAGCGAAAGAAGCATGGCAGCGCTGTGCCCGCTGTCTGGAGCGGCAAGCCCGCGCGACAATGCGCCAAGCCACGCTGCCCAACCTGTCGCATGCCGGTTCCGCCAAACGATATCGCGCCGGTCTGGCTGTCTGACCCAAGCCCTACCAAGGAGAACTGCCATGCGGATGACGGGCAATACGATCTTCATCACCGGGGCGACCTCCGGCATCGGCCGAGGCCTCGCCGAGGCGTTTCACCGCCTGGGCAACAAGGTGATCATTGCCGGCCGCCGCCTGCCCTTGCTGCAGCAGGTGACCGAGGCCAACCCCGGCATGGCGGGGATGGAACTGGACATCACCGATCCCGACAGCATCCAGGCCGTCGCAGGCAGGCTGATTGCCGAGTTCCCCTTGCTGAACGTGCTGATCAACAACGCCGGCATCAAGCCCTTCGACGACGCATCGCGCCCGGTGGACGACGCCGCAAGCCGTGCTGTTCTGGAGACAAATCTGCTCGGCCCCATCCGCATGACCTCGGCGCTGATCGAGCACCTGAAGCGTCAGCCGCGCGCCACCATCGTCAACAATACTTCCATCCTCGCCTATCTGCCGCTGGCAGGGAGTGCAGTCTACTCGGCCAGCAAGGCCGCGCTGCACAGCTACACCCTCTCCCAGCGCTTCATGCTCCGGAACAGCTCGGTGACGGTTCAGGAGATTGCGCCGCCCTGGGTCGACACTGACCTGATCGGGAAGACCAACGACCCGCGGGCCATGCCGCTCGACGCCTTCATCGCGGAAACGATGCAGAAGCTGGCCAGCGACAACGAGGAGGTGGTCGTGGAAGCGGTTCGCGCCATCCGAGACAATCCCGGGGCCGGTGAGCACAAGCTCGTCCACGACTTCAACGCCGCCCTGATCGCGCGGCCCATGCCGGCCTGACCAGGAGCCCAGGCGCCGGCCGGCACGCTCTGGAACGGGATCGGTGCCGGCCTTGTCACCTTGTCAGCCGGGCGAGCGGCGAAACACGGGCGCCGAGCCCCCCGATCCTCACTGTCCCATTCGGGCGTGCTTCTCGTGCCGTACACCCGGAAGGTTCCCGTGCGAGCGCGATGGAACAGACCGGATACCACGAGCGGCGCTAGGTATCGCCCGACCTGCCCTGTATCCGCGATTAGGCCGCGTGCGTGTCGCGGAGCCTGGCGCGGATGAAGTACTCGTTCTTGCTGGGCTGAAGGTGATCGACGCAGAGCTGGGCGAGAACCCAGTTATCTCGTCCCTGAAGCATCTCGATCATGAGCTGGTGCTGTCCGTGCGAGACGCGGAGGGAGTCCGCATCCGCAAGCGTCTTCGCCCGGACGGGCAGGCTGAGGCGCATGTAATGCTGCACGGTGGCCAGGAGATAATCGTTCCCGCAGGCGCCGAAGAGCCGGAGATGGAAGCGGTCGTTGGCGTCGTGCACGCCGCGAAGGTCACGCGTTTCCATGTAGCCGGCCAGTTCGGCGTTGATGGCGTTCAGCGCGTCGATCAATGCGGGTGCTGCCGGAAGTGGGATGCGAAGCGCGGCTTGGCGCTGCACAAGCTCCCGGACCTCATAGATCTGCTCGACCTCGACCGGCGAGAGGGAGCGGACGGTGAAGCCCTTGTTGCGCTCGCCGACAGCCAGGCCGAGGCGTTCGAGGCGGTCCAGCGCTTGTCGGACATAGTGCCGGGAAGCGCCGAAGCGGGCGAGGAGTGCGTCTTCAACCAAGCGGGTGCCTGGCTGCAAGCGGCCGAAGATGATCTCCTCCTGCAAGGCCTGGACGATCTCGGGTTCCGGCGAGCTCATGACGGGGTAGCCCGGGCGTAGCAGTCCTCCACCAGGCGCAGCGTCTCGAGGTTGTCGGCTGGGGAGGTTTCGAACGGCGCGCCGTCCGCCAGCCGGTCCAAGAAGTGGGCGATGACCGCGTCGTAGGAACCCTGGTAGCAGGCCGCGAGATCGTAGCGGCGCTCGTCCTGCCCTTCCCCGTTCCACGTCATCAGGTCGCCCGCAAGCCGCATCGTTCCCTTGTCGCCGATGATGGTGACATCGTCGGTCTGGGTGGGAGCCACGCCGGCAACGGACATGTTGCCGATGAGGACAGCAGCGAGGCTGTCCGGCCCTGTCATGGCGATCGTCGCCCGGTCCTCTCCGCGCAGTTCCGGGCAGGTGCGGCCAAGCGTCGCCGCTTCGACGACGAGCGGACCGAGGAGGAAGCGGAGGGTATCCAGGTGATGGATCAGAACCTCCGCCACCAGCATGCGGTCGAGGTCGCGCATGAAGGGTTGGCGGGTTAGCGCAGGACGGGCGCCGTCCAGGCTGGGGAGCATGCCGGCGGTCAGGAGTGTCGCGAGCGCCTGGCGCGGGGTGCCGATGCGGCCCTCGGCAATCCAGGCGCGCATGTCACGATAATAAGGACGGAACCGCCAGTTCTCGTGGACCATGAGCCTGGCGCGGCCGGCGACCCGCGCGACAAGCGACTCGGCCTCGGCCAGGCTCGGCGCAAGGGGCTTCTGGCAAAGCGTCGGAATGCCGCGGCCGGTGGCGGCCTCCACGATCGCGACATGGGTTTCGCGAGGGGAAGCGATGTCGAGTGCATCAAGCCCTTCCGCCTCAAGCATGGCGGCGGTGTCGGGATAGCGGCGTGGGATGCCGAACTCCTCCGCGCGCGTCGCAGCGGCGGCGTCACTCGGATCGGCGATCGCGACGACCTGGGCGCGGTGGGATTGCGCGCGCCAGGCGATGAGGTGGTGCCGGCTGACCATGCCGGCGCCAGCGAGGCCGATGCGAAGCACTAGTTCACGGCCCGGTCGGCAGCGATGGCGCGGCCATCGGAGCCGAAGAGATAAGCGGCTGCGGTGGGAATTCCGAGGCGGACCGCGTCTCCTGGGCACGCGGCCGTGTCGCGGTGCAGCCGGGCGGTGGTCTCCCCGCCCTCCGTGTCCACCAAGAGAAGGGTCTCGGCACCGAGCGGCTCGACGCTGGCAACCGTGCCGCTGATGAAGGGCTGCGGCCCGGCATCGGAGGGAAGCAGGACCATGTCTTCCGGGCGTATGCCGAAGCTTGCCTCCGCGATGCCGGCGAGAGCGGCGTCGGACCAGCGAGTCAGTGGGATCTCGGCACCTGCAACCAGGGCAACGGTGCCAGCCGCGGCGCGGCGGAGGCGAGCGGGCAGGAGGTTCATCGGCGGGCTGCCGAGGAACCGGGCGACGAAGGTATCGGCGGGGTTGCGATAGACGTCGAGTGGGGCGCCCACTTGGGCAATGCGCCCGCGGTTCATGACGCAGATGCGGCTACCCATGGTCATCGCCTCCACCTGGTCATGGGTGACGTAGATCATGGTGGCGCCGAGGCGGCGGTGCAGGCGCGTCAACTCGTTGCGGGTGGCGACGCGGAGCGCGGCGTCGAGATTGGAGAGGGGTTCGTCGAAGAGGAACACCTTCGGCTCCCGGACGATGGCGCGGCCGAGGGCGACCCGCTGACGCTGTCCGCCGGAAAGGGCGGCGGGCCGACGGGCGAGGTATTCGGTGAGGCCGAGCATCGCGGCCGTAGCCGTCACGCGGCGCTCGATCTCGGCGCGCGGGGTGCCGCGGCGCTTGAGGCCGAAGGAGAGGTTATCGGCGACCGTCATGTGCGGATAGAGCGCGTAGGACTGGAACACCATGGCGATGTCGCGGTCCTTCGCGGGCACCGTGTTCATCGCGCGACCATCGATCGCCAGGCGGCCGTCGCTAATGCTTTCCAGCCCCGCGATCATGCGCAGCGTGGTGGACTTGCCGCAGCCGGACGGACCGAGCAGCACCATGAACTCCCCATCGGCGACGGTGAGGCTGACATCCTGAACGGCGGTAAGGCCCCCCGCGCCGCCGTAGCGTTTGCAGACATCCTGGAGCTGGACGGTTGCCATGTGGTTCCCTTACTTGACGGCGCCTGCCGTCATTCCCTGGATCAGCTTTTCGGAGAAGAAGGCGTAGACGACGATCACCGGGATGACGGCGATCATCATGCCCGTCGCGATCATGCCGATGTCTTGGAAGTAGTCGCCCATGAAGCGCTGGATGCCGACAGGCAGGGTCCGGAGCTCCTCGTCGCTGACGAGCACGACGGCGAAGAGATACTCATTCCAGAGATGGACGAAGTTAAGGATGACCGTGGTGACGATCGCGGGCATGCCCACGGGAACCACGATGCGGAGGAAGATCTGAAGATCGGTATAGCCGTCGATGCGCGCCGCCTCGAACAGGTCCTGTGGAATGCGGGCGAAGAAGGCCTCGAGGATGAAAACAGTGAGCGGCAGCTGGAGCGAGACATAGACGAGGATGAGGCCGATGCGCGTGTTGTAGAGGTCGTAGTTCACAAGGATCTGGAACAGCGAGAGCAGGACGATCTGCGGCGGGAAGATGATCGAGGAGAAGAGGATGAAGTAGAGCAGGCGGTTGCCGGGGAACTTGTAGCGGGCCAGCGCATGGGCTGCCATGGCCCCCAGGACCGTTACGATCACGACTGCCGTAACGACGACGACGGTGCTGTTCCAGAAGTAGCCGGCGAAGTTGCTGTCCACCCAGGCCGCCCGGAACTTACCCCAGTGCGCGGGAGAGGGCAGGCCGTAGTGGTCGGCGCTGATCTCGGCGGTCGTGCGGAGAGACATGGCGCCAACCCAGAGGAAGGGCAGCGTGGTGTAGAGGGTGTAGAGCACGAGTACGGCGAGCAACGGGCCGCGGCGGAGAACCGCCGTCAGCCGGTCGCCCCATCCCTGCCCTTTTATGGAGATGTCCGACACGCTCAGTACTCCAGCTTTTCGCGCTGCCGAAAGGCCAGGTGCAGCAGGGCGGCGGCGGCCAAGACGATGACGAACCAGACGACGGCAATGGCGGAGGGGTAGCCGAGATCGAAGGTGTTCCAGGCAAAGGCGCGTTTGTAGACATAAGTGGAGACGGTCTCGGTGGACCACATCGGGCCGCCCTGCGTCATGATCCAGACGAGGTCGAAGACCTTCATCTTGCCGATGAAGGCGAGGATGTAGAGGTTGAGCAGCGTCGGCCGCATCAGCGGAATGATAATGTGGCGCAGCTTGGCAGCCCAGCCGCAGTGGTCCAGCTCGGCGGCTTCCAGCACCTCGGAAGGAAGCGCGTGCAGGGCGGCGAGGCAGACCACCATGTTGAAGCCGGCCCATTTCCAGGCATGGGTGACCATCAGGGCCGCGAGCGCGGTGTTCGATTCACCGAGCCACGCACGGGCCCATCCGTCGAGGCCCATCGCGCGCAGGGCAAGGTTCAGCGCGCCCCAGTCGTAGTTGTAGATCCAGAGCCATAGGATCGAGACAACGACGTAGGAGAGGAGAACGGGCGTGAACCAGGCGATGCGGAGGAAGCGGGCGAAGGGCACGCCGGCATAGAGGCAGAGGGCCAGCAGCAGCCCAGTCGCGACATCAAGGAACGGCGCGATGAAGGACCAGACGAGGGTGTTGCGGATTGCGCGGAGAAAGGTCTCATCGGACCAGATCTGGACGAAGTGGGCAAGGCCGATGAAGCGCGGCGCGTCCATGTTCTCCAGGTCGTACAGAGAGTCGGCGAAGGTGCGGACAACGGGATAGGCGGTCAGCCCCGCGTAGAGCACCAGCGCCGGCGCAAGGAAGACCATGAGGGTAAGCCAGGAGGGGGCGCCGGGATCGCGCCCCCCCTGCCGTGATGCGGGCCACCACCGGCGCGGCGTGGCGGGTGCTGCGATGCGCGCGGTCTCGGCCTGTGCGGGCACGCGGCGCCCCTTACTGCGGCGCCGCGGCGCAGGCCGCGTCCATCTGCGCCGCCGCGTCCTGCGGCGAGATCTGCCCGCCGGGCAGCGCGCGGTTCAGCACCTGCTGGAAGGTATCGGCGCAGCGGCCGGTCATGTACTGCAGGGGCGTGCCGATGAAGAAGCGCGCGCCTTCGGAACGCTGCTGCAGCTCACGGAAATAGGGCGCGTTAATACCCGAGATGCGGCTGGGATCGGTACGGATGCCCGTCTGGAGGAGGACGCTCTCCATCCACTGGTTGCCGCTCTCAATGTTAACAAAAGAGTTCAACAGGGCGCCGGCGCATTCCTTGTTCCGGCTGCGCGAGTACATGACGTAGCTACCGCCGACGGCGAGCGTCTTGCATTCCGGGCAGTCACTGTTGTCCATGACGGGGTACTGCATCAGGCCAAGCGGGAAGCCGGGAGGCTGGCCGCCGCTCTCCGGCGGGACGAAGGCGCGGCCGGTGTACCAGCTGGCGATCGGGAACATCAGCGCGCCCGGGTTGGTGTGGAAGTAGTAATGGGATTCGCCGAGCTTGAGCGTCGCCATGCTCCGGGGATAGGCGCCGATGTCCACGAGCTCGCGCACCCAGGTCATCGCGGCCATCACGCGCGGATCACGGAAAGGCAGATGGCCGGTCAGGAGCTTGCGGTAGTCGTCGGGGCCGAGGCGGCGGAGCAGCACCTCCTCTAGGAAGTAGGCGCCGGGAAAGGGCCGGTCCGCGACGCCCTGGGCGAGCGGCGTGATGCCGGCCGCGACGCCGCGGCGGACGAGATCGGTGAACTGCGCCTGGTTTAGCTGACCACTGGCCGGAACCTCCACGCCAAGTGCGCGGACACGGTCGCGATTGTAGTAGAGTTCGACCGTATAGGCTTCGAGCGGGAGGCCGTAGACGCGGCCGTTATGCGACCAGGAGGTGCGGGCCCAGTCCTCCAAACCGTTCAGATCGACGTATTTGTCGAGCGGCTCCAGAAAGCCGTTCCGCGCGAAGGCGATCTCGTCCGGCTCAAGCCAGAAGATGTCAGGCGCCTGGCCGGTGCGTACGGCGGCACGGGCTGACGTGTAGATGTCCGCTTTCTGGATGAAGCTCAGCCGAATCCGGCACTGGGGGTTCGATGCCTCGAAGGCGCGGACGCGGCCCTCAACGTAGTTGCGCTTGGAAGCTTCGTCCGGCCAGTGGCTCCACATGGTGACAGTCTGTGGGCTGGCGGCGGTCGGCTGGGCCATGGCTGCCGGCGCAGCGGCGAAGAGGCCCAGGGCGGCGGCGCCCGCGCGCAGCCAACCGAACGAGCTTCGAGACATTTCCTGTTCCCTTGTACGCTTGTTGACGGCAGGGGAGCAGGCGGCCACGCAGATTGTCAACATTAATGCCTGCGCAGCCGGAAGACCGCGCGAAAATGGCGCCTCCTCGGAGGGCAGTTGAACAGGTACGGGCTCGATCATTGATAATTTGCACGCCCTGCCGGGCGTTGCTCCGGCACCCGCAGGGCCTCGTTCAGCGCGGGAATAGCGGCCTCAAGTCGGCCTCGCTCCCTAAGGGCATTTCACCGCTGGGGCTGGCTGCCACGGAACAGGTCTACCTGCCGCTTCAGCTCTGCCGGAGCCGCTCCTCGAGCGCGGCGATGAACAGGCGCACCTTCGGCGGCACCAACCGCGCGCTCGGGTAGACCGCCCATATCGCCAGCCTCTCGGGTTCCCAGGCGCCCATCCGGATCGGCAGCAGATGGCCGGCCGAGACCTCCTCCTGAACGTCCCAGGCCGACAGCATGGTTACGCCGAGCCCACCCAGGCATGCCTGGTGCAGCGCCTCCACGGAACTGGCGGTGAAGGGCCCCGAGATGCGCTGACGCAGGGTCTTACCGCCCTGCAGGAAGCTCCAGTGACTCACTCCTGTAAGGGCAAGGCAGCGATGGCGGGCGAGATCCGCAGGCATCTCCGGCACGCCGTGCTCCGCGAGATAGGATGGCGCGGCGTAGAGCCCGCGCGGATTGTCAGCCAGCCGCCGCGCGACGAGCGCGTTTTCGCGCAGTGAGGCGATCCGGATGGCGAGATCCAGTCCCTGCGCCACGATATCCACGATCCCGTCGTTCAGCAGCAGGTCCACCTGCAGGCCCGGATGATCCCGCAGGAAGGTGGCGACCAGGGGCGCCACGACCTTCCGGCCGAAGGGCACCGAGGCCGTCACCCGCAGCGTCCCTGTCGCCCCGGCCGATAGCGGGCGGACCGAGGCGCGGGCCATCGCCTCCTCCTCCAGCAATGCGCGGGCATGAGGCAGGAAGGCCTCACCCTCCACGGTGAGGGACAGCGAACGCGTCGTTCGGTGCATCAGCCGTGCCCCGACCTCCTCCTCCAGCTCGGCCAGACGACGAGAGGCGAGCATAGGCGTGATCCGCAGGCGTCGGGCCGCGGCTGCAAGGCTGCCTGCCTGAACCGCCTCCACCGGCACGGCCAGGTTCGAGAGGTTGATCATATCCACCCGTGTTATACTGCCCGATCAGAATGATGATCTACAGCCGAGGGCGTTATGGGCCGAAATAGCCGACCTCGCATTTAGGATAAGGTCCATGTTGGACGCTGCCCTCCAGCAACCGTCTCCCCTGTCTACCCGCCCGGCGCTATCTGCCGCGCCCGCGGCGGCGCACGCGCCGGACCACGGCAAGGGGCTGGAGGACGGCAGCGAGCTTCCTCCGGCGCTCGGCTCCGGCCTGACCTTTGCCATGGCCGGCGCGGCGGGGATTGCCGTCGCCAACATCTACTACAACCAGCCCATGCTCGGGATCATCGGGCAGGATTTCGCGGGCTCGGGTGCTACCGCGCTGATCCCGACAGCCACGCAGCTTGGCTATGCCGCGAGCCTTTTCCTGCTGCTGCCGCTGGGCGACCTGCTCGACCAGAAGCGGCTGATCGTCAGTCAGTTCGTTGTCCTCGCCGCCGCGCTCGCGCTGGCCGCGCTGGCGCCCAGCGCACCGATCCTCGTTCTCGCCTCCCTTGTCGTGGGAATGACCGCCACGGTGGCGCAGCAGATCGTGCCATTTGCCGCCCATCTCGCCCCGCCCGCACGGCGTGGTGCGACGGTGGGTATCGTCACCGGCGGCGTCCTCACGGGCATCT
>NZ_RCVR01000035.1 GCF_016107305.1 Roseomonas sp. KE2513 | reverse complement strand
GCAAAATACTCGTCGACCATTACCAAACCAGCCCATCCTCTAAAGGATAGCGCCGACAGACAAGGCCACAAGCACTTGCTTGCTTCCAAAAGACAGATGCAGTTTTCAAACAGCCGATCCTGCCAGCATCAGCCGACAGGAAATGCCCCGCATCTCTGCAGGAGTTAACAATTGAAAGATCAGGATCGACCGAAAATCGGCATCGTAGCCTCCAAGACAAGCAGTCATGGCCGAAGCCGTGACCAACCTCTCCAGAAAGAATACCGATCCGCCACAAGAAAGCCGAGTTCGTGCTCGAAAGCACCAGCCTCAAGATTTCCTTCGGAACATTCTCAAGAATATGTCTGCATCGCAGCAGACAAATGAAATAGTTCCTTTTGGCCTTAACTTCAACCCCGGTCGCCCGGATTTCTTGAAGAACATTCACCTCATGGCGCGCACCCCAAAAGGTGCCCTTTTTAACATTATCTCAGAGCCCGGTCACCCGTGCCCTCAAAAAATGTTCACCGTGCGGCGGAGCGGTGAGATAGTCGCCCGCCAACATAAGGTCAAGGAGGATTTTGCCAGCACCCTCAGCCCCCGGAGTGCTCCGCAACCGGCTTGTCCATTCGCGCCGCTTTCCCTTGCCCGCCACACTGTCAGCACCACCCGCGACAGCACGCACTCGCCCGGAGGGAGTCGATGCCAAAACCGTCTCGATCCACTCGTTCAGGCATCGGCTCTCCTCCAGCGCCCCCGCTAGGTCGCGGTAGGTGCCTGGATAGCGCAGCGCCATCCAACGCCATGCCACAAGCGGCCGATGCACCCGCTCGGCGAGCTGCAGCGCGTTCCGCCCCGCACGGTCCGGTGCAGGCAGCCTTCCGGCGCGAGGCGGTGGCATGGCCATTCCCAGCGCATGCTCGACCGCCCGGTCAGCCAGCCGCGAAACGGCCTCGTCACGTTCATCCACGGGACACAGGGCATAGCTCCGCAGTCCATCAGCGACAGTTCCCATACTCCGTCTATCTCGGCCGCAATAGCCAACTGCGTCGAGAGGTCTCCCAACCGGTAATTTGGGTCATCCGGCCGCAGCACAGCGCGCTCGAACCGCCGCAAGGTGCCGAACAGGCTCTCAGTCCCAATCTCCTCCGCGACTCCGGCCACAATCTCCGCGTCGGGCGCGACTGGAGGGCGCAGGTCCATCGGCGCTTCCGGATCTGCCTTAAGCGCAAGGGCAATTTCCTTCGGGTCGCTACTCGCTGCCAGCACCGCAACGATTCCCTCCGCATGCACCCCGCCGAAGCGCCCGGCTCGGCCGCCGATCTGCATGATCTCCTGCACCGTGAAGATGCTGGCGACGGCTGCGGGACTGGCAGGTGGCGGGGGTCTTGCACCGCGTGCTGCTGGAGCGGCTTGAAGCCGCAGGTGCCATCGACTGGCGCCGAGCAGCCCTCGACAGTGCCAGCATCGCGGCCAAAAGGGGGGCGAGGCGGTCGGGCCCAGCCCGACGGATCGCGGCAGACCGGGCACGAAGCGCCACCTCGTCACCGATGTCCGCGGCACGCCGCTCGGCCTAACGCTCGGTGGGGCTAGCCGCCACGACAGCCGCATGCTGGCTCCTACCCTGGACGCCGTGTCGCCGACCAGGACTGGCCATCGCGGCCGCCCACGACAAAGGCCGGGCAAGCTCCACGCTGATAAGGCCTATGACCATCGCCGCTGCCGCCGGGAGTGCCGCGCCCGCGCCATCACCCCGCGCATCGCCCGGCGTGGGATCGAGAGCAGCACCCACCTCGGTCGTCACAGGTGGGTTGTGGAACGGACCTTCGCCTGGCTCGCCCGCTACCGCTGCCTGACGATCCGATACGAGCGCCGCACCGACATCCACCCAGCGTTCACAACACTCGCCCGCGCCCTGGTCTGCCTCGGCCAGATCAGGCGGTGCTGTTAGGTGTTCTAAGTCCCGGTCGGGGCGTTCATGCTGAGGGCGCGCACATCCTCGCGGCGCTGGAGCCACCAAGCGTATGGACGCGGCAGCAACTCGTGCGGCTTCGCCATCCCAAGGGCGGCCGCCGCGTGGACCGGCCAGTTCGGGTTCCACATCATCTCCCGGGCCAGGGCAACGATGTCGCACTGCGCCGCTTGCAAATAGCCTTCTGCCTGCTGCGCGTCGGTAATCAGCCCGACCGCCATGGTGGGGATGCCCGTCTCCCGCTTGATGCGCTCGGCGAAGGGCACGTGGTAGCCTGGTACGCGCGGCACGAGATGAAGCGTCAGCGGTCCCTCGATGCCGCCGGAGGAGCAGTCGAGCACGTCCACGCCGCGGGCCTTCAGCTCGGCGGCCAGCACCACCGTGTCGTCCATTCCCCAACCTCCGCCATCGACGCAGGAGACACGGAAGAAGAGCGGTAGTTCCTGTGGCCACGCCGCCCGCACCGCCTCAATCAGTTCGTGCCCGAAGCGCATCCGGCTCTGCCGGTCACCGCCATAACCGTCGTTGCGCCGGTTCGTCGCCGGGGAGAGGAACTGCTGGATGATGTAACCGTGCGCGCCGTGGACCTCGCAGATCTCGAAGCCCGCATCGAGGGTGCGCTTCGTTGCCTCCACGTGCAGGCGGATTACCTCGCGGATGTCATCGGCATCCATCTCCTTCGGCATCAGCGCACCCTCGCGGAAGGGGATCGGGCTAGGCGCAAGGCCCGACCAGGGCGCGCGGCCGGCCCTGGCATCCTCCTCGCTGAGGGGTGCAAAGCCATCCCAGGGTGCGCGCGTTGCTACCTTGCGCCCAGCATGGCCGAGCTGCATGGCCGGCGCGGCACCCTGGCCGCGGATGAAGTCCGTGATGCGGCGCCACGCCCTCGCTTGCTCGCCCGTATAGATGCCCGGGCAGTCATAGGTCTTGCGGCTGCGCTGGGAAACCGAGGTCTCCTCGCAGAAGACGATGCCGGCGCCTCCCATGGCGAACTTGCCGAGATGGACCAGGTGCCAGTCCGTCGGAGCGGCATCCACCGCCGAGTACTGCGACATTGGCGAGACGGCAATGCGGTTTCGAATTGTCAGTCCGCGTATCGTCATGGGCGTGAAGAGGAGCGGGGAGGGGCTCAGTTCGTTCATGATCGTTGCGTCCATGGAAGTCGCCATTCGTCAGGGGAGCCGCGCGGCCGTCACAGCGCGGCCAAGCGGCGGAGGATGCCGGTGCGCAGCGCGTCCACGTGCCGCGTCATCGCTGATCGCGCAGCTTCTGGATCCGCTTCGACGAGGGCGTCGATGATGGCCCCATACTGCGCGCAGACATCCTCCAGCCGCTCTGCCGGAGGCGGCGTCGCGAAGAGCAACATGCGTCGGCGCAGATCCTCCAGCAGGCGGGCGAGGGTGGCGTTGGCGGCCGCCGCGGCAATGGCCCGGTGCAATTCAAGGTCAATCGCGAGCCGGTCTCGTTGCTGCGACGACGTGGGGTGGGACGAGGCGAGCAAGGACGCGATACGGGCGCGCAGCCCGTGCAGAAGTCCCAGACCAACGCGACCCGCGGCCTGCGCTGCCGCCTCTCCTTCCAGTAGGCGGCGGAGCTGCTGGATTTCCAGGAACTCCTCAACCGTGATCCGCCGCACACGAAGCACGCCGCCAGGAAGTCGTTCGAGAAGACCTTCGCCCTCCAGTCGCCGGAACGCTTCGCGCAGCGGCGTGCGCGAAATCCCGAGTTCTGCGGCGAGGCTGCGTTCGGAAACAGGCGCGTCGAGTGGCAAGCGGTGAGTCAGCAGCATCTCGTGAAGACGCGCGTAGGCGCCATCTGCCATGCTGCCTGCCGGCAGTGGCACTGAGCCTATGCCTTCGACTCCCTCCACGCCCTTCGCGTCCCTGTCCGAATTGCTTCAGCTTGGTATAATAACGGTATACCAATGCTGCCAAGCAATATTTTCTGGGTTTTGAGGAGGGAGCTATCGACAGGAGACGTGGCAGTCACATCGGAACGAACACACGCTTTACTCGCGCGCGGCGCGGGCAAATGATTGGCGCGGAGCTGATCCAGTAAGAGGTGATGCCTTTCTGCGCCGGAAGCAGAGGCGGCTTATCCTCGCGCCAAGGGATAGAGGGTGCTAAGGGCCTAGCGTTATGAGTTGGCCTGCTTGGTCCTGGATGCGTGACGGCCCAAGCGGACCGCCGCCGACGCTGGGTCCAGGCTTCACACACTCGTGAGTATGCGGCCGCTTCGTCAGCGACGCTCGGTGTCCTCGTCGAGGGAAGTGTCGGCGCTGTCCGCCCTCTCTTCGTGCTCGGTGCCATTTGGTGGCGCACCACTGTACCGGCCGAGATAATCGCCGAGGCGGACATTGAGGCAGTGTTCGTCGATCATGCCGGTTCAACGCCGCTGACACCACGAAGTCACAGGCGTTTCCGCACTCGCAACACCCGCGCTTAATGCTGGGCCGGCACGTGCTCTACTGTGTAGCGGACCCGCGCCCGGTTAGCGCCTCCCACGTCGGCCAGCCACCAGGCTCGCCGGCAGTGGGCTGCGTCATCGCTCAGACGGCCTCACCTGCCTAAACGTAACGCCCAGGTGGGGAGTCACCTGCAATCGGCGAACGGCAGGCATCCAAGGCGTGGCTGAACATAATACGGGCTCGGCCCGAACCCGCCGTCTAGCTTCCGCCCGACTCTATTGGGAAGGGAGCAGGCGAGCCTACTCGGCTGTGATCCCAGCATCCTTAACCACCGCCGCCCAGCGCGGAATGGCGACGGCCACCCGCTCGCGAAGCCCGTCCGGCGAGCCGCCGACGATCTCGTAGCCCTGCGAGACGAGCGAGCGAAGGGCGTCCGGATTCTTCAGCACCGCGTTCGCGGCCTCGTTCAACTGCGCCAGCGTTTCCGGCGGCGTCCCGGCTGGGGCAAAGAGCCCGTACCAGTCGCGCATCACCACGCCCGCAACGCCCTGCTCGGCCAGCGTCGGGATACTCGGCAGATAGGGCAGGCGCGTCTCGGAGGTAACGGCGACGACCCGCACCCGCTCGTCCCGCGCCAGCTCGACCGCCTGCGGCGTGTGGATGAACATGGTTGCCACATGGCCCGCCAGGATGTCGGTGATCGCGCCCGCGAGGCCGCGATAGGGCACATGCGTGAGGTCCACGCCCGCTCGCCGCTTGAACAGCTCCATCGCCAGGTGATGCGGCGTGCCCACGCCGGGCGAGGCATAGTTGAGCGCGCCCGGGCGCGCCTTGGCGCGCGAGAGAAGCTCCGCCAGACCCGTGCCGCCGGTCGTCGCATTGAGGGCGAGCGTTCCCTCCGTCTCCATCAGCGTCGCGATCGGCGCGAAGCTGCCGACAGGGTCGTAGGGAAGGCGGCGGAAGAGGCTGACATTCATCGCGAGCGTTGTCGCCTGCACGAGGAGCGTGTTGCCATCCGGCGCCGCCCGCGCGACCGCCTCCGTGCCGATATTGCCGGAAGCTCCGGGCCGGTTCTCAACCACGACGGGCCGGCCTAGGCGGCGCGACATCCCGTCGCCCACGGCGCGCGCGATGATGTCGGGCGGTGCGCCCGGCGTGTAGGGGACGATGATGGTGATCGGCCGCGCGCCCGCGACCCCCTGCGCCCGCAGGATGCCGGGCATCCCAAGCGCTAGTCCTGCTGCAAGCACGGCGCGGCGCGGCAGCACCGCCCCAATTGGGGTGGTCAAGGATGTCATCTTGCTTTCCTCCCGCGGACCTTCAGGCCCTTGTTGCGTCAAATCTACTCGGCGGCGCGGGCCACATCCTTGCCCATCACCCCATCGAGCTGGAAGAGATTCCAGGCATTCGTACGCCCGATCTTCCGCCTGTCGTTCTCCGAGATGGTGCAGGCGTCGAACCAGTCCGCCGCGTGGTCGATGTTCTCGAACGGCCAGTCTGCGGAGAAGAGGATGTGGTCGGAGCCGATCTCAAGCATGGCGTCGATCAGCGTCTGCGTGCGGAAGTTGCCGGAGGTGGTGATGTAGAAGTTCTCGCGGAAGTACTCGCCCAGCGGCCGCTTCGCCGGATAGGCCTTCGGGGCCTTCACCCAGCCATTGCGGTTGTCTACCCGCCACATCGAATAAGGCAAGCCCTCGCCCATGTGGCCGAGGATGATGCGCAGGCCAGGATGCGCGTCGAACAGGCCGGAGGCCATCAGCCGCAGCGCGTGCACCGCCGTCTCCTGTCCGAAGGCCCAGGTCGGGCCGAGCAGCCAGGGATGGCCGTCATAGATGGCAGCGTCCTTCGGAAGGGGGTTGCGGGGATGGAGGTAGAAGGGCACGCCGAGGCGCTCCACCTCCGCCCAGAAGGGGCGGTACTGCGGCAAGTCGTAATAGGTCGCGTTGTCCTCCGACCCGATCTGCGAGAAGCCGTTCACCAGCCCGCCGACGAAGCCGAGATCCTTCACGCAACGGGCGAGCTCGCGTGCCGCAAGCTCGGGGTCCTGCATCGGCAGCGCGGCGAGGCCGCGGAAGCGATCCGGGCGCTTGGCGACTTCGCCAGCCAGGAAATCGTTCGCCCGCATCGCGATCTCGGCCGCGTGCGCCACATCGGGGATGCCTTGCACCGCCGGAGCGTTGAGCGAAGGCAGCATCACCTCGATGCCATGCGCGTCCATTTCCCGCAAGCGCCGCTCCTGCATGTCCAGCAGCCGCGTCTTCAACTCCTCCCAGACCTCGGCGGCCAGGAACCCGGCGCTGTCCATCAGCGTGTCCGGGATCGCAAAATGCTCCTCCAGCGCGACCTTGCCTTGCACTGCTTCTCTCCTGTTCTTGCTGATTGCGCCGGGCGGCACCGAAGCCGCGCGCGGGCGTCACGAAGGAATAAGGGCGCCGCGGCCCTGCAGGGCGCAGCCGATCCGTTGCAGAAGGGCCGCCAGCCCCTCTTCGTCCCTGGCGGTGCCATAGACGTACCAGTCCGGCCGCACGACCGCGACGCTACAGTCATTTGCAGCGAACCATTCGGCGTAGACACCGGCGCAATCTTCAAGACCTTCCGGTGCGCCGATGACGGCCAGATGCCCGCCTATTGCCTCCCACGCTGCCCTTTGATCCGCCGTCAGGGCGTCGATCGGGTGCGGGTCGGCGGCGACGATGCACCAGCCGTTCCCGACGACATCGTCGAAAAGGCCGGACCGTGCGCCGTCGCTCACCGTCCCCTGGGGAAAGAGGCCGCCATTACCCGCGATCAGCGCGCCCGAGAGCGGCGGGAAGCGCAGCTTCTCCGGCTCCCGCTTCGCCCGTCGCTGGGCGAGCAGCCGCTCGTCCCGCTCACGGGCCTTCGCGGGGTCGCGCATGGTCTGCACACGCCCCAGCTCGATCGCCCGCTCGGTAATGAAGCGCACGTGCGGCTCTCGCTCCTCCTGATAGGTGTCGAGCAGGGCCGCATCCGCGCGGCCGGTGAGAATCAGGTCGAGCTTCCAGGCAAGATTGTGGCTGTCGCGGATGCCGGAACACATACCCTGGGCGAGGAAGGGCGGCATCTCATGCGCGGCGTCGCCCGCCAGAAGCACTCGTCCGCGCCGCCAGCGATCGGCGATACGCGACCGGAAAACGTAGTTCACCGCCCGGATCAGCTCAGCGTCCTCGGGCGTGATGTAGCGGGCCACCCGCCCCCAAACCCGCTCGGGCCTCGTCGCTTCCTCCCGCGTCTCGCCAGGGTTGAGCATGAAGGAGAAGCGGTGGTGATCCGGGCCGATCCGCACGATGGAGGTGGGCTGGGCAGGGTCGCAGACCTGCCGGAACATCGGCAGCCCGGGCACGACGCGCCGCATCCGGAAGTCGCAGACGAGCCAGTTCTCCTGGAAGCCGTAGTCGTCCGCCGCCTCGGCGACCATGCCGCGGGTGAAGCCGTTCCCACCATCCGCGCCGACCACGAAGCGCGCGCGCACCGAGAAGCCCGCGCCGCCCTCACGGGTGCCGCGCAGCGTCACGCCCGCTTCATCCTGCACCAGCTCGGTCACGCTGGCACCCTGGTGGACGGCCACGCTAGGCAGTGCCTTGTCGTGCCGGTCCAGCACGTCCTCCACATAGGGTTGGAACATCATGTAGAGCTGCGCCCAGCCGCAGGGCGCCGGATCCGCATAGGTCAGCTCCACCAGCGTCTCGCCGGCCGCGTTAATCCACTCGTAGTCGCGCTGCACCACGGCGCCGCGCCCGATCTCACCGGCCAGGCCGAGCTTCTGGAAGGTGCGCATGATCTCGTCGTCGAAGCAGGCGGCACGCGGCAGATTATAGAGACCGGTGTAGCGCTCCAGCACCACGACACGGTGGCCGCGCTGGCCGAGCAACGCGGCGAGGGTCATACCGGTCGGTCCATAGCCGATCACGGCGACGTCGTACTCACCCATGGCGTCCTCCCGGGGCCGGCTGGACTTTAGGCCAACCTTGTTGAAACCAGCATGGCCGGCTTCCAGGATATTTGCAAATGAAAGTGTTGCAACTGCAAGTTTTTCCCGGTGGATCGGGCGGCGGAGATGAACTCATGGACGACTACCGCTTCACCGATGCCTTCCCCTACCTGCTGAACCGGGTCGGCGTGCTGATGGGGGAGCTCTTCTCGCGTCACCTCGTGCCACACGGGCTGACGCTGCCGATGTACCGCGTCATGGCAGCCCTCTGGGAGCGCAGCGACCTTGCCCTCGGCGAGCTCGCCGCCCTCACGACCGTCGAGCTGTCCACCCTGTCGCGCCTTGTCGGGACGATGTCGCGCAAGGGTCTTGTTTCCCGCCGTCGGGTGGAGGGGAACGGCCGCATGGTCGAGATCAGCCTCACGCCTGCCGGGCGGCGGCTCGTCGAGCGGCTGATCCCCATTGCTGTCATGCATGAGGAGACGGCCCTGCAAGGCCTCGCCCCGGAGGAGACAGCGCAGCTTCGTGGCGCGTTGCACAGGGTGTACGGCAATCTGGCCAGCCTGAGCGCCTCCGCCCCACTGGCGCCGCCGATGAAGAGCGGTAAGACCGCGCGTTAGTGGCCGCGGCAGGCCTCCCTGGGAGTGGCGGCCTACTCGGGATCAAACCACGGCCGCGCCCTTGACCTTACCACAATGGGAACCCCCAGGTTCCAGGCTGGTCATCCACAGCCACAGGACAGCCCGCATGCGCAAGACGCCCTGTTCCCGCCTCGCGGTCCTTGCCGCCGCCGTCCTTGCAACCACCGCCCCGGCGTGGTCGATGGTCGGGGAGGGAGCGGACGAGGGCATCGAGCCCGTGATCGTGAGCAGCTACACTGTTGTTCCCTCCCGTTTCCTTGGCGCCGCCCTGAAGGCGGACCGGGACTACCTGGACGGCATGCGCCCCCACCACGCCGGCGCGCTGACCATGTCGGAGGAATACCTGCGAGATCCGAGCGGAAGCAGCCCTGTGCTGAGGACCCTGGCGCAGGCGATCATCCATAACCAGCGCTTTGAGATCGCCCTTCTCGACGAGGTCCGCCGCAGGCTGGCACAACCGCCTACGATCTGGGACCTCGGCCTCGCGACAATAGCGGTGCAGCCGGCCGCCTCTGACGGGCTCGCGATAAGCTACCGCTTCACCCGCTTCCCCATTCCCGGACCGCTCCCCGTGACCGGCTTGGTGAACGAGCGCGACGTCCAGTTCGCGAAGGCGATGAGCATCCATCACCAGGGAGCGCTCGACATGGCGATGGCCTATCAGGCTGATCCGAACGCGCGAAACACCTTCCTGCGGCTGCTGAACGTGGACATCATCACGGACCAGCGCCAGGAGATCGCGCTCATGCAGCGTGTCATCGCTGCCTATCCGGGCAATGCCGAAGCGGTTCTGGTCCCCGCCTCCATGGTCCACGGCATGGAAGGGATGGGCCATGCAAGCCATGCCATGCCAGGCCAGGCAGAACAGCCAGCCATGGGGAGCCACGCCGCCCTCGCCGTGCCGATGGAGACGAAAGGCGGCGCTGCTTCCCAGCGTCCGTCGCAAGCGCCTCAACCGGGTCAGCGCGCTCGCGCTCGTAGTCAGCACAACCATCACGGCAACTGACTAGAAAGGAGGGCGGCCGACCAGGAGCAGGAATTTGCCCTGCTCCCGGTCAATCAGGGGGGGGCGCAGGCAACCCGGCCAGTCAGACCTGATACCGGGGCGGCGACGCCTTGCCGAACTGGCTCACCAACCGGGTATAGGGGCGCAGTCCCTGGAAAACGCCCCCCCAGCCGAGCGACGTGCGCGGGATCGCGGCAAGCGAGGCGTAGGTTTCCTCGAACTGGCGCGCCATCCGCTCCACCGTGAAGTCGCGGTCCACCCGCTCGGCCGCGGCATCACCGAGGCGGCGGCGGAGCGCCTCATCTCCCAGCAAGCGCGCGAGAGCGGCGGAAAGGGCAGGCACGTCGTCCGGAGGGACCAGCAGCCCCGTCTTGCCGTCGAGCACAACCTCCGGGATGCCGCCCACGCGGGTGGAAACAGCTGGCAGGCGGAAATGCCCGGCTTCCGCTAGAACGAGCCCGAAGGCGTCCCCGCGTGAGGCGAGGGCGAAGATGTCGGCCGTTTGATACAGCGCCGGGATATTATCGATGTAGCCGAGGAAGTGGACCCGATCCGCCACGCCCAGCGACACGGCGAGGGCCTTCAGCGATTCCCGCACTGGCCCGTCGCTGGGAATGAGAAGATGGGGCTTTACCGGCACCTCTGGCAGGGCCTGGAAGGCACGCAAAAGGACATCGTGCCCCTTTCTCTCGATAAGCGAACCTGCCGTGGTGATAACCGGCGCGTCATCGGAAATGCCGAGTTTTGCGCGAAGATTACCGGCCGCAGGCGGAAAGCGGCTGAAATCGATGCCGTTGTAGATAACCTTGGTGCGCTCCGGCGCCATACCATCGGCGATGGGGCCGTCATTCACCTGGCGCGACACGCCGACGATAAGTGTCGCGGCATGCAGGAGCAGCGCGTAACGGCTGCGGCGTAGGTAATCGATATGCAGGTGCGCCAGCACGGGAACACGCTCGCTGAAGCCGACTGGTACGAGGAACTGTACCGGCGCCGCGCTGTTCGCGTGCAGCACGCGTATCCCGTGCTCCCTACAAAGCGAACGCCCCATCCGGACCGAGGCGGCGTAGTCACGCGGGCTCAGGCGGGGGGAGTCGTAGTCGAGATAGTATTGAAAATCGCTCCTGTAGGTCGGATAGCCCGCTTCCCGCGATGCCTTCTCCATCGCCGGCGCATTGCACCAGACAACGGGTTGAATAAGGCTCTTGTCGAGTGCCGCAAGTAGATCAAGCAGCAATGCCTCGCTGCCACGGATCCAATCCTCGCCGTAGTGGGTAAACAAGACGGGGAGGGGATTGTTCATGGCTACTGCTCTTTGCATGGTGGCGCCCGCGAAATACAGCCGCGCGCAGTTCAAGATGCTAGATTATATTGTAGGTGGAATTTTTTTTTACGTCAACTGCGCATCTATATACAAGTTCGTGCTCAAGAATAACCGAGGTGTGAAAACTTTTGCCGCATGGCTCGTCCGCCGTCATCAGCTCTCGCGGTCGGCGACATCGTGCGTAAATCTTCCCTGTGCCAATCGGCGTTGCTGGGCCTGTCCCGCGCCACACCGGGGCAGAAGGAGGTGCCGGTGAACTTCGAACTTGGCGAGGCCCAGCGCCAGCTCGCCGACAGCGTGCGCAAGCTCATGGCCCGTTACGCGACACGCGACTACATCCGTGAACTCGACCGCGAAGCCCGCTACCCTCTGGAACTATACGGCGCCTGGGTGGAAGCCGGTCTCCTCGCCCTGCCGTTTCCTGAGGAGGTTGGCGGTCTGGACGGCACGCCACTGGATCTCGCCGTCCTGGCGGAGGCCATGTCCGAGAGCGGCTTCGACTTTTTTACCGCCTATGCCGCCAGCGTGTTCTGCGGCCTGAACATCCTTCACAACGGCACGCCCGATCAGCGCGGGCGGATCGTCCCACGCATCATCTCCGGCGAGCAGCGGATGGCCATCTGCGTGTCCGAGCCGGACGCGGGGTCCGACGCTGCGGCCATGCGCACTACTGCCCACTGGGATGGCGAGGCGTGGCGGCTGGACGGCTGCAAGCTCTGGTCCACGGGGGCAGGCGCCCCGGACACCCTGCTGAACGTCTATGCCCGGAGCGCAGCGGGTGTGGGAACACGCGACGCCGTTTCGCTCTTCCTCGTGCCAAACGATGCACCGGGCGTCACGCTGCGCAAGCTCGACATGCTTGGCCGGCGCTGTACCGGCACCTACGAGATCACCTTCGACGACGTGCGCGTTCCACCCGCGGACCTCGTCGGCGAACCCCACAAGGGTTGGTCCTACCTGCTCTCCGGCCTGCAGCTCGAGCGGCTCTGCTCCGCCGCCGGCTACTGCGGCAGCAGCAAGGCGGTGCTCGACATGGCCGTTGGCTATGCTCAGGAGCGGCGGCAGTTCGGCCGCCCGATCGGCACGAACCAGGCGATCGCCCACCAGCTCGCGGACACGCGCGTGGAGCTGGAGGCCGCGCGCCTCCTCACCTATCGGGCGGCCTGGGCGCTCGGGCGCGGCGATGCGCTGGCCGAGATCACTATGGCGAAGCTGTTCGGCTCCGAGGCCTATGTACGTGCCACGAATGTCGGCATGCAGGTCATGGGCGCCTATGGCTACAGCATGGAATTCGACATGCAGCGCCATTTCCGGGATGCGCGCAGCACGACGGTCGGCGCCGGCACTTCCGAGATGCAGCGCAACCTCCTGGCCGGGCTGATGGGCCTGAAGGTCGGCTGAGGTGCCTCAGTGCGGCGGCGCGCGGTGTCCGGCGAGCACGGCGGCGATCACGTCCTCCCCGAGCCCGGCGCGGCGCAGCACCTCCGCCGTGTGCTCGCCCAACTCCGGCGGCGGCCGCGCCTCCATCTCGCGCGAGCCATCGACGCTGACCGGGCGACGGGGCATTCGCATGGGCCCGCGCGTCGGGTGCACCACCTCGCCGAACAGGCCAAGATGGACCACCTGCGGGTCGGCTTCCAGGTCTTCCAGCCGGTTCTCCGCCGCGAAGGGAATGTCGTGCCGCTCGAGGGCGGCCACCCACTCCGCTCGTGGCCGGGCGCGGAACACCTCGTTCAGCCGGGCGGCGATCTCCTCATAGGCCGCTACCCGATCGATCCGCTGCGGGTACTCCTCTACCCAGCCCGGTCTGTCGATGGCGGCGCAGAGCGCGCGCCAGAACTTGTCGGGCGAGGAGAGATGGAGCCCGATCCGATGGCCGTCCGCGCAGGTGAGCGTATAGGCCTGCGACATGGCTGCCCGCTGATAGATCGGTACCGCCTGACCGGTCGCGAGGTACTGTCCCAGTGGTTCTGTCCCGAGCGCGATCGTTGCCTCCAGCATCGACAGGTCGATGCGGTGTCCCCGCCCTGTGCGCCCGCGCTCGTGCAGCGCCGCGAGGATGCCCAGCGCCGCGTAGAGGCCGGTCGCCGCATCGGAAACGGCAGGGCCCGCCACCCGGGGGTCGTCGCCCGAGCGGTGGCGCGACATCCAGCCGGATACCGCCTGGCCCACATTGTCGAAGGCCGGCCGCAGCGCCGCCGGCCCGTCCGGCCCAAAGCCGGTGATGCCACACCAGATGAGCCGCGGATTAATGCCCTGCAGCCGCTCCCAACCTATCCCCGCGCGCTCCGCCGCCCCAGGCCTGGTATTGATGACCAGCACGTCCGCCCCCTCCACCAGCCGGTCGAAGGCCGCCAAGCCCTCGGGCGTGCCCGTGTCGAGCACCACGGAGCGCTTGTGCCGGTTATGGGCCTGGAACTGCGGGCTGTAGGTGCCCTTGCCGAAGGCGCGGAAGGGATCGCCGCCCGGCCGCTCCACCTTGATTACGTCCGCGCCGAACTCGGCGAGCAGCATGGCGGCAAGCGGCGCCGTGATGAAGCTGCCGAGGTCCAGGACACGCACATCCTCCAGCAGCCGCACGGCATTCTCCCCTTCCTTTTCAGGGATCATCGGCCGGGCGGCCGTGCCAGGGAATGTCTGCCGGGGCCATAAGGCCGATGCACCACGTGAATGTCCGGGGCCAGGGAAGGCGGCGTGACTAGCCGCGACGTTCCGGTGCGTCGGCGAAAAGGCTCGTTACCAAGCCCCGCAGCCACCGGTTGCCGTCATCGCCGTGCAGCCTTTCATGCCAGTAGAGGCCGACATCGATCGGCGCGGTGGGAACCGGCGGTTCCAGCACCGCGATGTCGCCGCTCGCCTCCAGGCCGCGGAGCGCGCGCGAGGGCACGGTCGCGATGAGGTCCGTGCCCCGGACCAGCGTGGGCGCCACGAGGAAGTGCGGGACCTTCACGGCGAAGCGCCGGCCGCGCCCGGTCGAGAGCAGCGCGTGCTCCACGCCGTCATCCGGCAGGCCGGGGGAGATAACCCCGACATGCCGCCCGGCGAGGTAGTCGTCGAGGGTGAGGCCCTCCCGTGCCGCGCGGCTCCTGGCGCAGACGCAGCAGACGTAGCGGTCCACGAAGAGCCCGCGGCGGTAGAAGCCAGTTCGGAGGAAACCGAGCCCACCGACGGCGAGATCGGCCCGCCCGGCCTCCAGCGCCTCGCGGTAGGCGGCGCGGGGTATCTCGGCGGCAACGAGGGCGGCGTTCGGCGCCTCGTTCGCGAGCCGCAGGGTGAGTTGAGGCAGAAAGGCTGCCTGCCCGACATCGGAGAGAAGCACGGTGAAGACGCGCTCGCTCGTCGCCGGCTCGAAGGGCAGTTCCCGCGCGAAGCCGGCCCGAACGGTATCGAGGGCGTGCGTGATGGGCCCGATGAGCCGCTCGGCATAGGGCGTGGGCTCCACCCCCACGCGGGTTCGGACGAAAAGCGGATCGCCGCAGAGGCGGCGCAGGCGGGCGAGGGCGTGGCTCACCGTCGGCTGCGCCTGGCCGAGGCGCCGCCCGGCCGCCGTCATGCTGCGCGTCTGGGCCACCGCCTCAAAGACCAGCAGGAGGTTGAGATCCAGGTCCCGGATATTCACGGCGTTCATGGTGAACATGGCGAGGCCGTGGGTGCAAGTCGCGGCATCGGGCGCGCTAGGCTTCGACATCGAAAGGGCCCGCCGACAGATGCGTGGCCAGGGAGGAAGCCGCGATGTCCGTCGGCCGCCGGGCGTTCTGCGCCATGATGCCTGCTGCCTTGGGCAGCGCCCTCGCTGCCAAGCCGGCGCGCGCGCAAGGAGCCTCGGGCTTTCCGAACCGGCCTCTGCGCCTCGTCCTCTCCTTCCCGGCCGGCGGGCTGGCGGACAACCTGGCGCGCGCGCTGGCCCCCGCCATCTCCGCCGCGCTTGGCCAGCCGCTCGTCGTCGATCCGCGACCAGGGGGAAGTCAGGTCGTCGCCGCGCAGGCGGTCGCGCGGGCCGCGCCGGACGGCCATACGCTGCTTCTGGCCTCCGACGCGGCCTATACCCTCAATCAGCACCTCTTCTCAAAGCTGCCCTACGATCCGCAGCGTGATCTGACGCCGGTCACGCTGCTTGCCGCCACCGTCGAGTGCCTTCTCGTCCCGGCCTCGTTCCCGGCCCGCTCGGTCGCGGAGCTCGTCGCGCTCGCGAAGTCTAAGCCGGGGGTGTTGAACTACGGCTCCTTCGGCCCCGGCTCCCCGCCGCATATCGAGGCGGAGGCCTTCCGCGCGGCCACAGGCATTGAGATCGTGCATGTGCCCTTCCGTGGCGTGGCGGAGACGGTGCCCGCGCTGCTCGCCGACCAGATCCAGATCCTCTTCGCCTCGCAAGCCCAGGCGCTCCCGCATGTCAGGGCCGGCACCCTGCGGGCTCTTGCCGTGCTGGATAGCGCGCGCCAGCCGACGCTGCCGGAAGTGCCCTCCATCGCCGAGGCCGGCTTTCCGGGCCTCGTCGCCCGCTCCTGGTTCGGGGTGGCCGCGACCGCCGGCACGCCGGAGCCGGCGCTGGAACGCCTCTCTGCCGCCTTCAGCGAGGCCATGGCCGCACCGGAGTGGAAGGAGCGCTTCCTCGACGCCCAGGGTCTCGTCGCCGTGCCTGGCGGCCGCGCAGCCTTCGCTGCCGTCCTGCGGGAGGAAGGCGGGCGCGCCGCCGAACGGCTGCGCGCCATGGACCTGCGGCTGGATTAGGCGCCGTGCTCGCCGTCGAGACGCCCGAGGACCTCGCCGCCCATGTCGGCACCCCCATCGGCCCCTCGCCCTGGCGCTCGGTGGAGGAGGAGAAGGTGATCGCCTTCGCACGGCTCTGCGGGGACGATCACTGGATCCACACCGACGCCAAGCGCGCCGCGCGGGAGACGGAGTTCGGCGGCGTGATCGCCCAGGGCTTCCTCACCCTCTCCATGACCACCTCCATGCTCGGGGAGACCTTCGACGTGCGCCGCGCCTCGCGCTGGTTGAACTACGGCATCGAGCGACTGCGCTTCACGGGCCCCGTGCGGGCCGGCGACCGCGTGCGCCTGCGCGGCGTGCTCGCCGCTGTGGAACCGGCCCGCGGCGGCGCCACGCGCATCGAGATCGACCTCAGCGTGGAGGCGGAGGGCGCGGCCAAGCCCGTCCTCGTCGCCCGCAGCATCCTCCTCGCCTTTCCCTGAGGAAAACCCCCATGCCAGAGATCCGGAACTGGGAAACGATCGCGCTGAGCCGGGAGGAGGGAGGCATCGCCGTCCTCACCCTCAACCGCCCGGCCAAGCGCAACGCGATGAACCCGCGCATGAACGAGGAGGCGGCGGAGGCGCTGGAGGTGCTGCGCTACGACGCCGAGGCGCGCGTGGTGGTGCTGACCGGCGCGGGCGAGGCCTTCTGCGGCGGCATGGACATTAAGGAATTCCTCGTCGGGCTCAAGGACCGGCCGGACGAGTACGACCGGATCGACCGCCTGACCTATGAGTGGCGCGCGCGCACGCTGCGGCGCTTCCCCAAGCCGGTGATCGCCATGGTGAACGGCTGGACCTTTGGCGGCGGCGTCTCGCTCGTGGAATCCTGCGACCTCGCGATCGCGGCGGAGGACGCGACCTTCGGCGTCTCCGAGATCAACTTCGGCATGTTCCCCGCAGGCCCCGTCACCCGCTCCCTCACGCGCCTCGCCCGGCCGCGGGACGGGTTGCTGCACGCCATGACCGGCCGCCCCTTTGACGGGCGCGCGGCGGAACGGATGGGCCTCGTGAACCTCGCCGTGCCGCGCGCGTCGCTCCGCGACGAAACCTTCGCCCTCGCGCGCGAAATCGCGTCCAAGGACCCGCACGCGCTGCGGGCGACAAAGGAATCCTTCTGGCTGACGCAGGAGATGTCGCATGACGCGGCGCAGGACTACGTCAGCGCGAAGTATCATGAGCTGACGCAGCGTCAGGGGGGAAGCTGGCGGGAGAAGGGGGCGCAGGGCTTCCTCGACAAGGCTTACAAGCCCGGCCTCGGCGGGAAGGGCGCATGAGAGCCACCGATCTCGTCTCCGGCATGGGCCGGAGCACGCCCGACCGCATCTGGGTGCAGGGGCGCGACCTCTGCCGCGACCTGCTCGGCAAGGTCTCGCTTTCGGACATGGCTTGGCTGGAGATCACCGGCCGCGAGCCGACGCCCGGGGAGTCGAAGGTTTTCGACGCGCTGCTCGTCGTGCTCGTGGAGCACGGGATGACGCCTATGGCGATCGCGACGCGCCTGACCTATCTCGGCGCACCGGAATCCCTCCAGGCGGCCGTGGCGGCAGGCCTCTGCGGCATGGGCACTACCTTTGCCGGTACGGCGGAGGGCGCGGCGAAGCTGCTCCAGGAGGCACTGCGTGACGCGCCGGCCGAGGCGGACCTCGCGGAAATGGCGCGCGGCATCGTGGCGGAGCGCTTCGCCCGCAAGGCGGTGGTTCCGGGAATCGGTCACCCGCTGCACAAGCCGGTGGACCCGCGCGCGCCCGTCCTCTTCGCCCTCGCGGAGGAGCACCACATTGCCGGCCGCCACGTCGCTCTCATGCAGGAGGTTTCGCGCGCGGCCGAGGCATCCTCCGGCAAGTCGCTGCCGGTGAACGCGACCGGCGCGCTCGGCGCCATCGCGTCCGACATGGGGCTCGACTGGCGTCTCTGCCGCGGCCTCGCGGTCATCGGCCGCGCGGTCGGCCTCGTCGGGCACATCGCGGAGGAACTGCGCCAGCCCATCGCCCGCGAGGTCTGGCTGCGCGTGGAGGAGGAGACGGCGAGGAATGCCGCGAAGGGGGAGGACGAGCATGGCTAGCACCATCGGGCGTCGCTCACTCGGCGCGCTTCTCCTGGCGCCCACGGCCGCCAGGGCGCAGACCGGCACCGCCTGGGCGCCGAGCCGCCCCATCCGCCTCATCATCCCCTACACGCCCGGCGGCGGCACCGATATCGTTGGCCGCCTCATCGCGCGTGCCCTCGGTGACACGCTGGGTCAGCCCGTCGCCGTGGAGAACCGCCCTGGCGCTTCCGAGATGGTGGGCACCGAGGTCGTGGCGCGCGCCGCGCCCGACGGCCACACGTTCGGCCTCGTGACCACTACCATCACCATCAACCCAGCCCTCTACCCGAGCGTGCCTTACGACAATGCGCGCGACCTGCGGCCGCTGAGCTCCCTCTGCACCGTGCCCTTCGCGCTGGTCGTGCACCCCTCTGTGCCCGCGACGGACCTGCGCACGCTCATCGCGCTGCTCAAGGCGCGGCCCGATGCCATGTCCTATGCCTCGCTCGGACCAGGCAGCGTGCACGGCCTGGCAATGGAGTGGTTCAAGAACCTCTCGGGCACGCGGGCCGTCGCCGTGCCATATCGCGGCGTGGCGCCGGCCATGCAGGCGAGCGCGACCGGCGAGGTGCAGCTCGGCTTCGTGGGCCTGACCGCGGCCGTGCCGCAGATCCAGGCGCGGCGCCTCCGTGCACTGGCGGTCAGCCCGGCAGAGGGCGTCGCCGCCTTCCCGCAATGGCCGCCCGTCGCCTCGGAAGTGCCGGGCTTCGACATGACCACCTGGTACGGCCTGGTCGTACCCGCAGGCACACCGGACCCTATCGCTGCCCGCCTCGGCGAGGAAATCCTCAAGGCGCTGGCAAGCGAGGACCTCCTCTCCCGCTTCGCCGCCCTCGGCGTCGAGCCCGCGCCCGCGACGCCCGACGCCTTCGCCCGCCGGATCGCGGCGGAGACAACCATGTGGGCCCGCGTCGTCGCCGCGACCGGCGCCAAGCCCGAATAGACGGGGAGGGGTGGCGTTATGCGAGAGCCGGAACTGACCGAAGACCAGCGGCTGATCCAGGAGACGGCGCGCAGCCTCGCCGAGGAGCATTTCCGCCCCCTGGCCGCGCGCGCCGACCGCGAATACGCTCCGCCCGTCGGCAACCTGCGCATCCTCGCGGAGCACGGCTTCTGCGGCGCCTTCATCCCCGAGGAATACGGCGGCGCCGGGCTCGGCCTCTTCGACACCGTGATCGTCATGGAACAGGTGGCCCGCAACTGCGCCAATACCGCTATCCTCCTGAGCGGGACGGATGGCGCGACGCCGCGCAGCATCCTTCATCTCGGCACGGAGGAGCAGAAGCGCCGCTGGCTGCCGCGCTTCGCCAGGGCTGAAACCCTGGCCGCCTGGAGCATGAGCGAACCCGAGGCGGGCTCGGACGTCGCGGCCGTGCGCACGCGGGCGCGCAAGGACGGCGACCGCTACGTCATCGACGGCGCGAAGACCTGGTGCTCCGGCGCGCAGGTCTCAGACCTGTTCCTCGTCCTCGTGCGGCTCTCGGACGAGCCGGGGATGCGCGGCGTCGGCGCTGTGCTGGTGGAGCGCGGCACGCCCGGCTTCACCATCGGCAACCACCTCGACATGATCGGCCTGCGCGCGACGGGCATGGCCGGCCTGAACTTCGACGCCTGCCGCATCCCCGCGGAGAACCTCATCGTGCCCGCGGGCGGCATGCGCCACCTGTTCAAGGTGCTGGATGCAGACCGGATCGCGGGCAATCCCACCGTCTGCCTTGGCGTCGCCGGCGCCGCCCTCGATGGCGCGACGGCCTACCTCCGCGAGCGCAAGCAGTTCGGCAAGTCGCTCTCGGAGTTCCAGGGGCTGCAATGGCGTCTCGCGGACATGGCCATCGACATCGAGGCCGGCCGTGCCCTCCTCTGGCGGGCTGCGCGGCGCATCGACGCGAACGAGGCCACGCCGATGGACGCCTCCGTCGCCAAGACCTTCGTCAACGAGATGTCGGTGCGCGTGACCAACGCCGCCATGCAGCTCGCCGGCGGCTACGGCCTCTCGGAGGAGTTCCCCTTCGAGCGCTACTTCCGTGACGTGCGCGGCATGTCCGTCGGCTACGGCACGACGGAGATCCACCGCAACACCATCGCGCGCGAGGTCCTGGAGGGTCGCTATGCCGCGTGATCGCCTCACCCGTCGCGCGGCGCTCGCGCTGCCCGCCATCCTTCTTGCCGCGAAGGCCCGGGCGCAGGGATGGCCGGAGCGCGCGGTCACGCTCGTCGTGCCCTTTCCCGCCGCCGGCACGGCGGACCTCGTGGCGCGGCTGCTAGCGCCCGAGCTGTCGCGCGCCTTCGGCCGGCCCTTCGTGGTGGACAACCGTCCCGGCGCGAACGGCACGCTCGGCACGGACCTCGTCGTTCGCGCGCAGGCGGACGGCCACACGCTGCTCCTCGGCGCGAGCCCCACCCACACCATCAACCCGCATCTCTACCGCCGCATGCCGCACGACCCGCTGCGCGACACCGCGCCCGTGGCGCTGGCGGCGGAGGCGCCGAACGTCATCGTCGTGCATCCCTCGCTCGGCGTGAACAGCCTCGGCGGCCTGATCGCGGCGGCGAAGGCCCGGCCTTCGAGCATCGCCTACGCCTCGGGGGGCAACGGCAGCAGCGGGCACCTCGCGATGGAACTGCTGAAGACGGTGGCCGGCATAGACATGCTGCACGTGCCCTATCCTGGTGGCCCTGCGGCGCTCAACGACCTGCTGGCCGGTCGCGTGGCTGTAATGGCCTTCACCGCGCCCTCCGTTATGCCGCACGCCGAGGCGGGGCGGCTGCGCGCGCTGGCCGTGACGGGCGCCGCGCGCTCGCCGCTCGCGCCCGAGCTGCCGACAGTGGCGGAGAGCGGCTTCCCCGGCTACGAGGCCGTCGCCTGGTTCGGCCTCTTCGGCCCCGCCGCGCTGCCCGAGCCGATCGCCGCCCGTCTCTCCGCTGCCATGGCCGAGGCGCTGGCTGATGCGCGTGTCCGGGACGCGCTCGCGCGGGCCGGGGCGGAGGCACGCCACCTCCCGCCCGCTGCCTTCGCGGATTTCCTGCGCGAGGACTCCGCTCGCTGGGCCCGGGTGGTCGAGGCCTTCGGGGCGAGGGTCGACTAGGATGCGCCTCGCCGGCTGGTCACTGCACCCCGTCCGACTGCCCTATCGGGCGCCGGTCGAGTGGTCCGATGTTGCGGAGGTCTCCGCCGATCTCCTGATCCTCCGTTTGCGGGCGGAGGACGGGCGGGAAGGGGCCTCCGAGGGAACGGCCAAGCCGACCTGGTCGGGTGCGACCCTCGCCTCCCTCGCCACGGTGCTCGAAGGCGTGGTGCTGCCGCGCCTGCTGAATCGCGACCTCTCAGCCCCCGGCGCCGTGCTCAAAGCGCTGGCGCGCGTGCCGGAGAACGCGACCGCTAAGGCAATGGCCGACGCTGCCGTCCGCGACCTGCTGGAAGAGGAGGGGCCTTCGGGCGAGCTGCCCCTCTCGTGGACGATCACCCTCAAGGACCCGGCCGCGATGGCGCGGGAGGCTGAGGCGATGGTCGCGGCGCACGGCTTCTCGGCACTGAAGCTGAAGGGTGGCCGCACCTTCGAGCGGGACTTGGAAACGGTCCGCGCCGTCCGTGCTGCCGTGGGTCCGGGCGTCGCGCTCACCCTCGACATGAATGGCCTCTACGCCGACGGTCCCGCCCTGCGCGCGCATGTCGCGTCCCTGGCGGCGGCCGGCCTCACCCATGTGGAGGACCCCACCACCCTCCGCCCCGACGAGGCCTTCCGGAGGATCCAGTCGGCTTGCGCCGCACCTATCATGGTGGACGCGGCCATCTGGTCGGAAGCGGACGGCGCCACGTTTCTCGAGCGCGGGGCGCGCGCCCTCGGCATCAAGCCCGGCCGTGTCGGCCCCTCCGTCACCGAAGCCATCGCGGCCCGCGCGACGGCGGCCGGTGCGGAGGTCGCCATCGGCTTGTTCGGCGAGAGCGATCTCGGCGCCGGCGCCACTTGGCGGCTCGCGGCACGGATGCCGCCTGGCTGGCCGCCCGCCGAGACCTCCACCTTCCTCCTCTTCGACCGGCCGCTGACGAAGGAGCCGCCCGCCCTCCGCGGCGGCCGCGTTGCGCTGCCATCCGGGCGCGCCGCCGCCCGCGCCGACTGGGCGACCATCGCCCGCTTGCACCCCTGAGCCGGGATCATCCGATGCGCACGCTCGCCGACCTCCTCGCCCGCAACGCCGCCCTCTCGGGGCGCCGCCCGGCTCTGACCAATGCCGGCCGCAGCTGGACCCATGCGGACCACGCAGCACGCATCACCCGCCTCCGCTCGGCACTCGCCGCGCGCGGCATCCGCCCGGGCGACCGCGTCGCCGTCCTGTCGCAGAACCGGGCCGAGATGCTCGAGGCCTACGGCGCGGCGGAAATGGGGGGCTGCATCCTCGTGCCGCTCAACTGGCGCCTCGCGGCCCCCGAACTGGCGGCCATCATGGCGGATGCCGACCCCGCGGCGCTGCTCTTTGAGGACCGCTACTCCGAGGCCGTCGCGGCCCTGCCCTCGCGGGCGCCACTCCTCGTCTCGCTCGGTGCAGCTGTGCCGGGGGCCCTTGATTACGAGGCGCTGCTCGCCGGCGCCGAAAGCGCGCCCGGCCCCGCGCCGGAGCCGGAGGACGCCGCCTACATCATCTACACCTCCGGCACGACCGGTACGCCCAAGGGCGCGGTGCTCTCGCAGGGCGCGATGCTGCACGCGGCTGGCGACATCGCCTGCGGGGCCGGGCTGCGGCCGACCGACCGCGTGCTGATCACCATGCCGCTCTTCCACGTGGGCGCGAAGATCGAATGGCTCTCGGTGCAATACATGGGCGGCTCCTGCGTGCTGCTGCCCCGCTTCGAGCCGGAGAGCGTGTTCCGCGCGATCGAGGCCGAGGCCGTCACCGCCGCGCACCTCGCGCCCGTGATGGTGAAGACCCTCGTCGAGCACCCCGCGCGCACGCGGCACGACCTCTCGACCCTCAGGCGCATCCACTACGGCTCGGCGCCCGTTCCCGTGCCCGACCTGCGGCGCGCGGTGGCCGCCTTCGGCCCCGTCTTCCACCAGCTCTACGGCATGACGGAGCACGTCGCCTCCACGATCCTGCTGCCCTTCCAGCAGAACCTCGACGCGCCCGAGGGCTCTGCAGAGGCGGGGCGCCTCGCCTCCGCCGGCCAGCCCTATCACGGCACAAGCCTGCGGATCGTGGATGACGCCGGGCAGGACGCGCCGGAAGGGGAGGTGCTGGTCCGCTCGGCCGGCGTCATGTCCGGCTACTGGCGCAACCCCGCGCAGACCGAGGCGGCCTTCGCCCCCGGCGGCTGGCTGCGCACCGGCGATGTCGGGCGGATCGACACGGACGGCTTTCTGCACCTGCTGGACCGCAAGAAGGACGTCATCGTCTCCGGCGGCGAGAACGTGCACAGCCGGGAGGTGGAGGAGGCCTGTCTCTCCCACCCACTGGTCACGGAATGCGCTGTCATCGGCGTGCCGGACGAGCGCTGGGGCGAGGCGGTGATGGCCTATGTGGTCCTCCAGCCCGGCGCGGAACTCGAAGCCGCGGCGCTGATCGAGCACGTTCGCGGGCGCATCGCCTCCTACAAGAAGCCCGGCCGCGTTGCCTTCGTGCCCGACCTGCCGCGGCTGCCGCACGGGAAGGTGGACAAGAAGGCGCTCCGGCGCGAGCACTGGCCGGCGGCCGGGCGACAGCTCGCCTGAGGCCACGGAACGCCGCCTAGCGCCCGGCCTCCAGCAGCGGCCGAGCCGCCGCCATGCTCGCCATGACCGCGCACAGATGCGCCCGCATTGCCTCCGCGGCCTCGTCGCGCCGGCCGGCCTCCAGCAGGTCGAGGATCGCGATGTGCTCTCGTGCTTGGCGGTAGAAGCGCTGGCGATCCACCAGGGTGCGATAAACCAGCAGCCGCCTGACGCGGTTCACCCGTTGAAGCGCCTCCAGCATGAAGGGATTGCCGGAGGCGCCAACGATCGCCTCGTGGTAGCGCACGCCGCGCTCGTAGAGGGCGTCGGACGAGGCCCGCTCGATCTCGCCGGCCAGCATCCCTTCCTCCACGGCGCGGCAGCGGGCGGCGAGGGCCGGGTGGAGCCGGTAGCCGGGCTCGAGCAGGCTCGCTGGCTCGATTGCGAGCCTTAACCGATAGCTAGCCTCCAGCGCGTCCGGCGTGGTCAGCACCGCCGAGAAACGCCAGCCATAGCCGGACCGCCTCTCCGCCCACCCCTCCGCCGCAATGCGGTCCAGCAGCTGCCCGAGCTGGCCGCGGCTGAGGCCGTAACGCTCGCGCAGGGCCGCCTCGGAGACATTATCGGGCAGGCGGCCGGCGAGCCGGTCCTCCGCCATGGCGAAGTAGACAGCCGAGAGGCCATCGGGCTTGCGCCGCCCGCTCAGCGCGGCCGCGGGCGATCTCCCCTCTGCCGCCACGAAGAAGCCGCGGCCCGGCGCCGCCACGACGATGCCGTGGTCGGCGAGCACCCGCAGCGCCTGGCCCACGGGAAAGCGGGACACGCCGAAGCGGTCCGCAAGATGCTGCGCCGGAAGATGGGCGCCGGCCGGCAGCGCGCCGGTGCTCACCTCGTCGGCCAGGGCATGCACGATCCCCGAAACGGTGCTGGTGGGGCTCTCTGACAAGGAAGGGGTCTCCAGGCGCGGCATCATGCACCTCCCCAGCTTCTTGCATTTCAGGCTGACAACATGCAAGATTATTGAAAGACGCTCGAGCGAGGAAGCGACGCCATGATCACCCGCCGCCATCTGGCCGCCACCGCCGGGCTCGCGCTGGCCGCCCGAAGCGCCCGCGCCCAGGGAGGCTTCCCCAACCGCCCGATCCGCTCGATCGTCGGCTATCCGCCTGGCGGCGGCGTGGACATCGTGGCGCGCCTGATCGGTGAGCCGATGCGCGCCGCCCTTGGTCAGCCCCTCGTCGTTGAGAACCGGCCAGGTGCCAGCGCCATGATCGCTGCGCAGGCGGTCGCGAAGGCGCCGGGCGACGGCTACACGCTTCTCTTCGCCGCGGCGGGGGAGATCGCGGCGAACCCGGCCCTCTACAAGGAGCGGATGTCTTACGACGCGGAGCGTGAACTCGCCCCAGTCACCCTCTGCGGCACCGTCCCCTGCCTCGTCGTGGTCCCCTCCAGCCTGCCGGTCCGCACCCCGGCGGAGCTGATCGCCTATGCGCGGGCGAACAAGGGCAAGCTCTCCTTCTCCTCCTCGGGCATCGGAAACCCGCAGCATCTCGCGGGGGAGCTGATGAACCGGATGGCCGGCACGGACGTCTTGCACGTGCCCTATCGCGGCTCAGTTCCCGCGGTGACCGACGTGGCTTCCGATCGGGTGACGATGAGCTTCAGCAGCCTTGGCGCCGCGCTCCCCCTCATCCAGGAGGGCAAGCTGCGCGCCATCGCCGTCACCTCGAAGGAGCGCATGCCGCAACTGCCGGAGGTGGCGCCCCTGCGCGAGGCACCGGGCCTCGAGAACTACGAGCTTGTGAACTGGTTCGGCATCTTCGCCCCGGGCACCACGCCGGCCCCGCTGCTGGAGCGCCTGGCGAGCGCCGCCGAGTCCGCGCTGGCGGAGCCGAGCCTGGCGGCGAAGCTGAACGACCAGGGGATCATCCCCCGCCGCCTCTCCACCACCGCCTTCCGCGCCTTCGTGCAGGAGGAGGCGGGCAAGTTCGCCGCCATTATCCGCGATGCCGGCATCACGGCCGAAGGCTGAGCGCCGCCACCCCTGAGCGAAAGACCAGCATGACCGAGACGACCATCGCCGAGGACGCGCTCCTCGGCCTCGCCACACGCGCCCTCGCTGCCGGCGGCATGCGCGAGGCCGACGCCGCGCTCACCGCCAGGGTTCTCGTCCTCGCCGACATGTTCGGCGTCCGCACCCACGGCATCAGCCGGGTCGCGCAGTATCTCGGCCGCGTACGGGTGGGCGGCATCGACCCGGCGGCGGAGGTGCAGGTCGCGCGCATGGCGCCGGGGCTCTCCATGGTGGACGGCCGCAACGGCATCGGCCCGCTGATCGGCATGCGCGCGCTGCAGGCGGCGACAGAATCCGCGCGCGAGGTCGGGATCGGCGCCGCCTTCGCCCGCGGCAGCAATCATTTCGGCCCCATCCTGCCGTACGCCTATCTCGCGGCAGAGGAGGGTTTCGCGAGCATCATCGCGAGCAACGCCACCACCACCATCGCCCCCTGGGGGGGCAAGGATACGCGGGTCGGCAACAACCCCGTCGGCCTTGGCATGCCCAACCCGGGCGGTGACCCGATCATCCTCGACATGGCACTCTCCGTCGCGGCGCGTGCCAAGATCCGCAAGCTGCTGGAACAGGGCCAGCCCATGCCCGAGGGCTGGGCCGCGGATGCCGAGGGCAAGCCGACCACGGACCCGAAGAAGGGGCTGGAGGGATTTCTTCTGCCGGTCGGCGGCCACAAGGGCTACGGGCTCGCCGTCATGGTGGACCTCTTCGCCGGCCTCCTCTCCGGCGCCGCCTTCCTCACGCATGTGCAGGCCTGGGACAAGAACCCGGAGGCCGCGCAGAACCTCGGCCACGTCTTCATCCTCATCGACACGAAGCGACTGCACGCCGTCGACTGGATGCGCGAACGGATGGCCGATTTCGGCGAGATCCTCCGCAGCACCCCGCCCGCCGATCCCGCCCAGCCCGTGATGGCGCCGGGCGACCGCGAGATGGCGCTGCACGCGCGGGCGAAGCGCCAAGGGGTTACAGTAGGGACCGCCGATCTCGATGCCGTCCGCGCACTGGCCGGCTGAAGCCGTCGCGCAGAGGGGAGGGGAAGAGCATATGTCCTGGACGGTCGAGAGCCTGCAGCAGGGCTACCCTGGAAAGTCGAGATACCACGGCGGCCTTGGCTGGAGCACCATCGGCCTCGCGCGCGGGCCGGAGGGACGGATCGCCGTGCTCGATACCGGCGGCTTCGGGGCCAGGCGGCGCCTGCTGACCCAGCTTCAGGCGGCCGGCGTGTCGCCCGAGGAGGTCACCGACCTCCTCCTCACGCATCTTCACTACGACCACTGCCTTAACTGGCCGATGTTCCCGCGCGCCACGATCCACGCCGGCGCGGCGGAGCTCGAGATGGCGCTCGCCCTGCCGGACGGCGATCCGCTCTACCCCGAGTTCACCATTCGTGAGCTGGCGCGCCATCCCCGGCTGCGGCGCCTCACCGATGGCGCGACGCAACTGCCGGGCATCACCTGCTTCACCGCCCCCGGCCATACGATGCATCACCTCGTCTTCGTGCTGGAGGGCGAGACGCGCACAATCTTTTCCGCCGACGTCGCGAAGAACCGTTCCGAACTGGTCACCGGCCGCGCCGACATGACCCTCGACGCCGCGGCGCACGCGGCTTCGATCTCCCGGCTGAACGCCACCTGGCGGGCGGTGCCGGGGACGGTCCTCCTGCCCGGGCACGACCTTCCATTGCGGCTGGACACCGCGGGAAACATGGTTCCCCTGGCCGAGCGTGCCTGCGCCATCGATGCCTGGTTTGGTAACGCGCTGGAGGACGTCACTCGCTACGACCTGACGGAGAAGGGAACCGCATCCTCTCTGGCCTGATCGGCCCTTCCGCTCGCGTTCCATAAAGACGGCTCAACCGCCGGAGGGCTGCTCGACAGGGCAGCCCTTCGCCTTTCGGGCATCCTGCGAGTGCCGACCAAGCCGACCCCTTTGATGGCCGACGCAGCCTGGGACGACCGGTTGTCCCCCGTTCGTGATCAGCGATGCCGGCGCGCCGTGCGTTAGCGGATTTGAGGAATTCGCGACCTCCTCCGTCGCATGCAGCCGGCAAGGATAGGGGCAGGGCCGCGTCTACAGGATGCGGCCCGAAGCGATGGCAGCGCTTTGCCGATGCGGACGTTCTATCAGTCAGAAGACCCTCGCTGGGGATCGGCACCCTGCTGTGTCGATCAGGCGGGGAGAGGGGTCAGGGCAAGCCATGCAGAAAATCGACGATCTGGAACTTTCCCGGCGCGGGCTCTTGGCCAGTGCGGCGGTGACGGCCATGGCGCCCGCGATACCGGCCGCCGCGCAGGTGCCGGTGCAGGCCGAGGGGGAGGGGACCGCCGCTGTGCCGGTGCTCGCCCGGACCTCGCTGACGGTGAACGGCCAGCAGCGGAGCCTCGAGCTCGACACGCGGACGACGTTGCTCGACGCCCTCCGCGAGCACCTGCGCCTGACGGGCAGCAAGAAGGGCTGCGACCACGGCCAGTGCGGTGCCTGCACGGTGATGGTGGACGGCCGCCGCGTGCTCTCCTGCCTGACCCTGGCCGTGATGCACGACGGCGACGAGGTCACGACCATCGAGGGCCTCGGCCAACCGGACAAGCTGCACCCCATGCAGGCGGCCTTCGTGAAGCATGACGGCTACCAGTGCGGCTATTGCACGCCCGGCCAGATTTGCTCGGCCACCGCCGTGCTGGACGAGATCAGGCAGGGCATCCCCAGCTACGCGACGGCTGACCTGACGGCGACGCCCCAGGTCACCCCCGAGGAAATCCGCGAGCGCATGAGCGGCAACATCTGCCGCTGCGGTGCCTACTCGAACATCCTCGACGCGATCACCGAGGTTGCGGGGAGGCAAGCATGAGGCCCTTTACCTACGAGCGGGCCAGCACCCCCGCCGAGGCCGCCGCCATTGCGGCACACCGGGAGGGCGCGAGGTTCATCGCGGGCGGGACCAACCTGCTCGACCTGATGAAGCTGGGGATTGAGACCCCCGCCCACTTGATCGACGTGAATGGCCTGTCGCTCGACAAGATCGAGCCAACACCGGAGGGCGGGCTGCGCATTGGCGCTCTAGTACGCAACACCGACCTCGCTGCCGATGAGCGCGTGCGCCGCGATTACGCGGTGCTGTCGCGCGCGCTGCTGGCCGGCGCCACCGGGCAGCTACGCAACAAGGCGACCACGGCGGGCAACCTTCTTCAGCGCACGCGCTGCCCGTATTTCTACGACACCGCCCAGCCCTGCAACAAACGCCAGCCCGGCAGCGGCTGCTCGGCGATCGGCGGTGTCACACGGCACCTGGCGGTCATCGGCGCCAGCGAGGCCTGCATCGCGACCCATCCCTCCGACATGGCCGTCGCGATGCGCGCGCTGGAGGCGGTGGTGGAGACGGTCAGGCCCGACGGCACGACGCGCGCGATCCCGATCGCCGAGTTCCACCGCCTACCGGGTGACGCGCCCCAGCTGGACACGACGCTGGAGCGCGGCGAGATCATCACGGCGGTGACGCTGCCCCCGCCGGCTGGCGGCCGGCAGTTCTACCGCAAGGTGCGCGATCGCGCCTCCTACGCCTTCGCACTCGTCTCCGTGGCGGCCGTCGTGCAGCCGGACGGCACGGGACGGGTGGTGATGGGCGGCGTGGCGCACAAGCCCTGGCGCGTCGAGGCGGCCGAGGCAGAACTTCCGCGCGGCGCGAAGCCGGCCATGGCGGCAATCCTGAACGGGGCGAAGCCAATGCCGGACAATGCATTCAAGCTAACCCTCGCGGAGCGAATTCTGACCTCCGTGCTCACCGAGGCGAAGGGCTGAGACGATGAAGTTCGACACCCCCGCCACAGCGAATCCGATCGACCAGCTGAAGGTCGTCGGCCGCCCGCTGGACCGCATCGATGGCCCGCTCAAAACCACAGGCACCGCTCCTTACGCCTATGAACGGCACGACGTTGCGCCCAACCAGGCCTATGGCTTCGTCGTCGGTGCCGGGATTGCGAAGGGCCGGGTCACCGCCATGGATACCGCCGCCGCGAAGGCGGCGCCGGGCGTCATTGCCGTCGTTTCCACCCTCGACATGCCGAGGATGGCCAAGGGCCGGATGAACATCGCCTATCTCTTCGGCGGCGCCGAGATCCAGCACTACCATCAGGCCATCGCGCTCGTCGTGGCCGAGACCTTCGAGCAGGCGCGCGGGGCCGCGGGGCTGATCCGCGTGGACTACGCGCGCGAGCCCGGCCGCTTCGACCTCGCCGCGGTCGCGAAGACCGCCCCGCTGGTGGGCGGCGACAGTGACGAGGGAAGTGGCGCGCCGCCGGAGGACCGCTTCGGCGACTTCGAAGGCGCCTTCGCCGCCGCTCCCGTCCGGCTCGACGAAACCTACACCACCCCGGCCGAGAGCCATGCCGCGATGGAGCCGCACAGCTCCGTCGCCTCCTGGGAGGGTGACAAGGTCACCATCTGGACCTCCAACCAGATGATCGCCTGGGGCCGGCGGGACGTCGCCATGACCCTCGGGATCCCCATCGAGAAGGTCCGGCTCGACTCCCCTTATGTGGGCGGCGGCTTCGGCGGGAAGCTCTTCGTTCGCGCGGACGCGATCCTCGCGGCACTCGGCGCCAGGGCGGCGCGGCGGCCGGTGAAGGTGGGGCTGACGCGCCCGCTGATCGCGAACAACACCACGCACCGCTCGGCGACGATCCAACGCATCCGCATCGGTGCGGGGCGGGACGGGAAGATCACGGCCATCGCGCATGAGAGCGCCTCCCACAACCTGCCGGACGGAAAGCCGGAGACGGCGGTCTCCCAGACGAAGCTGCTCTACGCCGGCGCCAACCGCCTGACCGCCATGCGCCTCGCGGAGCTCGACCTGCCCGAGAGCAATGCGATGCGCGCGCCCGGCGAGGCGCCGGGCCTCATGGCACTCGAGATCGCGATGGACGAGATGGCCGAGAAGCTCGGCATCGATCCCATCGAGTTCCGCATCCTGAACGACACGCAGGTCGATCCGGAGCACCCCGAGCGCCCCTTCTCGCAGCGCCAGCTCGTCCAATGCCTGCGGCAGGGCGCGGAGCGCTTCGGGTGGAGCCGCCGCAGCGCGACACCCGGGCAGCGGCGCGAGGGCCAGTGGCTCGTCGGCATGGGCGTCGCGGCTGGCTTCCGCAACAACCTCCTGACGAAGTCGGGCGCGCGCGTGCGCCTGGACAAGGAAGGCGTGGTCACCGTCGAGACCGACATGACCGACATCGGCACGGGCAGCTACACGATCATCGCCCAGACGGCGGCGGAGATGATGGGCGTGCCGATCGGGAAGGTGGTCGTCCGCCTCGGCGACTCCGACTTCCCGGCCTCGGCCGGGTCGGGCGGGCAATGGGGCGCCAACAACTCGACCGCCGGCGTCTACGCGGCCTGCACGAAGCTGCGCGAGGAGGTTGCGCGCAAGCTCGGCTTCAACTCGGCCGATACGGTCTTCGCCGACGGCATGGTCCGCGCCGGCAACCGCGAGGTCCCGCTCGGCCAGGCGGCGGGCGAGGAGGGCCTGGCGGCGGAGGACGTGATCGAGTACGGCGACCTCGCCAAGCGCTACCAGCAGTCCACTTTCGCTGGCCACTTCGTCGAGGTCGGCGTGGATGCGATGACCGGCGAGACACGGGTGCGCCGCATGCTCGCCGTCTGCGCCGCCGGGCGCATCCTCAATCCCAAATCCGCGCGCAGCCAGGTGATCGGCGCGATGACCATGGGCGTGGGCGCCGCGCTGACGGAGGAGCTCTCTCTCGACAAGCGTCTCGGCTTCTTCGTCAACCACGACCTTGCGGGCTACGAGGTGCCGGTGCACGCCGACATCCCGCACCAGGAGGTGATCTTCCTCGACGAGGTGGACCCGATCTCCTCGCCCATGAAGGCCAAGGGCGTAGGCGAGCTCGGGCTCTGCGGGGTTGGCGCCGCCATCGCCAACGCCATGCACAACGCGACCGGCATTCGCCTGCGCGACTACCCGCTGACGCTCGACAAGCTGCTGGACAAGCTGCCGCAACCGGCGTGAACGGCCGGGGGAGGGGCCTTGTCCTTCCCCTGTTCCGCTCGACGGGCAGGAAATCCCCCGTCGAGTACCCCCGCCGGCCGGAAGGTGCCCGCGCGGATCAACCCTGCCCCCATGCCCGCGTTCAGCGATTCAAGCGGCCGGCGCCGTGGGGAGAAACGGGCTTGGCTCTGCTGACGCGCGACGACATCCGCCGGCAATCCCGCCTTGCCTGGTTCTGCCTCCTTCTCCTCGCCGCGATGTCCGCCTGGTTTTGGTCGCTCGACAAGCGCAACGCCTCCATGGGCGTGCTCGTCTCGCTCGTGGGCTGCCTGGGCCTCATCCTACCCCCGCGGGAGAGGATGGAGGTGCTGCCGGCCCGCCTGCGCGCCCTGCCGCGCGCCCTCGACTGCACGCCGATCCTCGCGACGCTCCTCAGCAGCCCCGGCTACGGGCTGAACTGGTTCTACGGCGAGAACCCCTATGACGAGGTTGTCCACCTCTTCAGCGGGGCCATGGCCGGGGCCGTCTTCGTCGCGCTGCTGCTGGCGGACGGCCGCCCCCGGCGGAGCGGGCGGATCGTCCTCGCCGGCACCGTCTTCGGCCTTCTGCTCGGCTGCACCTGGGAGGTCTTCGAGGCGATCACCGGCCTCATCGGCGATTTCACCGACACCTGGACGGACATCGTGCTGACCACGCTTGGCGCCACCGTTGCGGCGATGGTCCTGGCGCGGCGGGCGGAATGAGGCACGCGCCACCCCCGCCGCCCGGCCGGCCGATGCTGGTTGCTACCTATAACGTCCATCGCGGGCGCCCGCCCGCGGGGCTCTTCCGCCCGGAGGGCATCGCCCGCGTCATCGCGGAGATCCGCCCAGACCTTATCGCGCTGCAGGAGGCGCAGCACTACCTCCGCCGCGACGCCCCGATGCTGGATGAGGATCATCTGGCGCAGGAGGCGGGTTTGCGCCCTCTCCGGCTGCACGACCGCCCGCGCGAGCAGGGCTGGCGCAGCAACCTCGTCCTCATCCGCCGTGACGCGGCGGTGCTGCGGCCGCCGATGGGCCTGCGGATCGGCGGCATGGAGCCGCGGGGCGCGATCATGGCCGAACTCGACCTCGGCTGGGGGCCCTTCCGCGTGATCGCGACACATCTCAGCCTGGGCGCCGCGCGCCGCAAGCGGCAGGCGCAGGCCCTGCTGGCGGCGATGGAAGCCGGCCACGGCGCGCGCCTACCGACGGTCCTGCTCGGCGACTTCAACGAGTGGCGCCTCGGCGCCTCGGCCCTCGGCGTGCTGCAACCGGTCTTCGGCACGCCGCCGCAGGTGCCGACCTTCCCGTCCTTCCGGCCATTCCTCAGCCTCGACCGGATCATGGCGCATCCCGCAGGGCTGATCGGGCCAGCGGAGGCGCATGACACGCCGCTCGCGCGCCGCGCCTCGGATCACCTGCCACTCAAAGCCAGGGTGTCGCTTCCGGCAGTTGCGTAGAGGCCGCGGCCCGGTTGGGGCCGCGGCCGGCGCTTTGTCAGCCGATCTTGCGGTCGGCCGCGGGCGGCAGGAAGCGATCGGTGAACATGTCCCCGACCTTCGGCGGGTTGGACACCCCATAGGCCTCGGCGTTCACGCGAATCAGCGTCTCCGCGCGCGCGTTGTCGAGCACGCCCGTCCCGCCCGCCTTCACGTTCGGCGTCAGGATGGAGCGCTCGTAGGTCATGCCCCAGCGGCGCTTCTCCAGCGCCTCGTCGAAGAGCGGCTCACGCTTCTTGAGGGAAGCCATGCCGGCATCAGGCTCGGCGATGAGCATCTTCAGCCCCTCGACCGAGGCGCGGACGAAGCCGGCGGCGACCTGCGGGTTCTTGTCCAGCCAGTCGGCGCGAGCGACGAGGGCGCTGCCATAGATATCGAGGCCGTTCTCGGCATAGGGCCAGGCCACGATGTCGCTCTCCGCCGTGCCGAGGCCCACAAGGTTGAAATAGGTGGTGAAGAGGAAGCCCGTCACCGCATCCACCTGGCCCTGGGCGAGCATCGTGTCGCGCAGGTTGGCGGCCATGCTCGTCCACCGGATGCCCGAGGCGTCGATGCCCGCCACGCGCGAGAAGGCCGGGAAGAGCATACGGCTTCCCTCGCCCTCGGGCGCACCGAGGCGCTTGCCGGCCACGCCCTTCGGCGAGGCGATGCCGGACTTCTTGAGGGTGATCAGCGCCGCCGCCGTGCGATCCAGCACCTGGTAGAAGCAGACGAGGCGCTTGTCCGGGTTCTCGGCGTTGAACTTCACCATCGTCGAAACATCGGTATAGCCGACATCATAGGCGCCGGACGCCACCTTCACCGTCGTGTCGCCCGAGCCGAAGCCGCGGTCCATGCGGAGGTTGATGCCCTCGCGACGGAACACGCCGCGGTCGTCGGGCAGGGAGAACATGCCGTGGTTGCCCTGCAGCGCCCAGTCGAGGGCAAAGCGAACAGGCGTCGCGGTCTGCGCGCCGGCGGGGCGGATGGCCGGCATCGCCAGCCCGGCGGCGCCGGCGGCGAGGAGGGTGCGACGAGAGAGCATGGGCGGCGTTCTCCGGTAAGTCTCAGTTATGTGACCTGGCGCCGGTATCGCCCGGCGCGAGGCGAGCGTCCATGCAGGATCGATGCCGATGCGGCTCAGCCCGCCGACACCGATGCCTCGTCCATGTCCACGCCAACGCTGACGGAGTGCCTACCGCCGCCCAGGATGACGCCGAGCAGGGGGGAGACGTCCCCGAAGTCGCGGCCCCAGCCGAGAACCACGTGCTCCTCCGCGACGAAGAGGCTGTTGGTGGGGTCCATCTCCACCCATCCCGCCTCGGGGCCCATCCAGGCGGCCACCCAGGCATGGGACTGGTCCACCCCGACCCGGCGAACCCCGCCCGGCGGCGGGCGCGTGCGGATATAGCCGGAGACGTAGCGCGCGGGGATGCCGAGCATCCTGAGGCCGGTCACGAGCAGATGCGCAAAATCCTGGCAGACCCCGGCCCGGCGCCGCAGCACCTCCTCCACCGGCGTGGAGACGGTGGTGACGCCCGCGCGGAAGGCCATGTGGTCGCGGAAATGCGCGATCAGCTCCACCGCCGCCTCCCCGACCGGGCGCCTTGGCGTGAAATAGGGGGCAAGGAAAGCTTGCGCCGCCTCCACGGGCGGCAGGGTCGGGCTTGGGAAAAGGAACTCCGCCACCTCCGCGCGCGCGAGGGCAAGGCCTCGGATCGCCTCCCAGGGCGGGGTCACGGCCGACAGTGGCGCGGGCGCCGCCACCTCCAACGTGGAATCGGCGGTCACCGTCAGCCTTGCGTGCGGCCGATCGAGGTAGAGCCAGGCGGTCGGGTTGCCGAAGTGGTCCAGCCCCTCGCTCCGCCGGGCCGGCTCGAGATCGCAGGACAGCGACGTGTTTATCACTCGCTGACGCGGCAGGGGACGCGGCGTCAGGTGCAGCAGATGCGTCGCCATCTCCACGGGCAGCTCATAGGCATAGGCCGTGACATGGCGGACCCGGTAGATCACGCTGCGCCCCGCACGGGTAATTCCGCCGTATCCACGCCCAGCAGCCGCGGCGCCGCGATGAGGGTGAAGTAGCGCCGCCCGATCGCGTCCGAGAGGGCTCCGACCGAGTCCTCCAGTGCCAGCAGCCGCGGCGAGAGGCGGGTCGCGGCCAGTGCGGCGTCCGAAGCCTCCGCCACCTCCGCCGCCATCGCCTCGCCTTCCCGCCGCAGCCGCCCCGCCCAGCCCGAGAGCGTGGGATCGCCGCCGCCCTCGACCCCCGCCAGCAGCGCCTCCGCGGCGGCAAGCTGGAAGACGAGGCCGCGTGGGTTCGCCGGATCCGCCATCACGAGGTCCAGCGCCGGTGCTGGCTGCAGAAGGTGGAGGTAGCGCGTGCGATAGGTGATGACGGAATCGCAAAGCTCGAGCGAGAGGGCGAGCGCGCTCTCCACCCGCGCCGGCGGCTCAGCCAGCAGGTGCCCGAGAAGCGCCGCGACGCTCGCCCCCCGTTCCAGGCGACGACCGAGGTCGAGGAAGGTGTGGGCGCCGCCGCGCACCATGTTCTCCGCCGCCACACCGGCCACGCCCGAGGCGTAGCGCACAAGCCCACCGAGTGCCGCCCCCAGCGCCGCGGGAGTCGCGGCCTCCATCAGCGCGGCGCGGCAGTCGCGCAGCGGCAGGGTAAAGGCGGCGTGCATGTCCCCGGTCAGCCGATCCCGCGTACCCTCGACCAGTCGAGCGACCTCGCCCGTCAGCCGGTGAAGCCGCCCGCCGCCGCGCCCCGATTGCAGCAGAGCGCGGCGCAGCGCGGCGTCGTCGCCCGAGGTCGGCAGCTCCTCCTCGGTAATGAGCTTCGCATCCAGCAGGCAGCGCGACAGGGCCGCGACCTCCGCAAGGTCGCGGGGCAGCATCGGCGCGCGGCCCAGCCGGGTCATGGTTGCCCGCATCAGCCGCGCGGAGTCGTCCAGCCGTTCCACGTAGCGGCCAAGCCAGAAGAGGTTGTCTGCCACGCGCGAGGGCAGGTCACCCGCCGCGCGGCGGATGGAAAGCGCCGATACCTGCAATGCCCCGGGCCCGCGGATCTCCGCGCCATCCTCCGACAGCACCCAGACATCCTTCGAGACCTCGCTGGAACGCCCCTCCGCATCCGCCACCCGCGCAAGGCCGCCCGGCAGGCAGCGCCAGCCCGCACCGTCGTGCAGCAGGAAGAGCCGCAGAGCGATCGGCCGCGGTTCCAGCCTCTCCCCGACCAATGTGGGCGCGAGCGAGGCGGCAACCCGCGCCACCGCCGCCCAGCCCCTCGGGTCGCCCTCGGCTTCCGCGGCGCCAACGCCTGCCTCCCCGGCGCGGCGCAGGGCATATCCCGCGGGCGCGGCCTCGTACCGTGCAAGAGAGGCGGGATCGCCGAGCCAAAGCGTTTCAACGGAGGGCAGCGCCAGTTCCTCGCCGAGGAGGTCGCGGCAGAGCGTGGGCAGGAAGGCCGGCAGGGCAGGGGCCTCGGCCAGCCCGGCGCCCGGATGGTTGTGCACCGAGAGGTTGCCCGCCCGCACTGCGTCCAGCAGCCCGGAGACGCCGAGCGCTGTCCGGCCACCCAGCTCCAGCGGGTCCAGCAACGCCCCCGCCACGCGGGAGAGAAGCACGCGCACCGGCTGCAGCCCGCGCAACGTCTTGAGGAAAAGCGCCCCGCCCCGCGCCGTCAGATCGCCGGCCTCAGCGAGCGCGCAGGAGAGGTCGCGGGCCAGCGTCACGTGCTCCGCCCAGTGCGGGTGGCCGACACCAGGCGTCAGCAGGGCCACGGTCGCCGCCCCCGCGGGCTCAGCGCCCGCCGCGCGCTGAAGGACATCCCGCCAGGCGTCTATGAAGGGGCGCAGCGGGCGCATCTGCACGGCGCGCGCACATTCCGGCAGGGTCCGCGCCATGTGGGAGCGGTTGGCATAGGCCTGCGCCAGCCCCTCCATCGAGACCACGCTGTCCCCCGCGACGCGCCAGCGCCCGTCCACCCCGCGGATCAGGTCGGCGGCATAGAGGTGCAGGAAGGGCCCGGGCACGCTGTTGCAGCAGGGCCGCAGGAAGGCAGGGTTTGGAAAAACAAGGTCCGGCGGGATCGTGCCGGCCGCGATTAGGGATTGCGGGCCGTAGAGATCGGCCAGCACCGCCTCCAGCAGCCGGGCGCGCTGCGCTAGGCCCGCCGCCAGCTCCGCGAACTCGGCGCCGTCCAGCAGCAGCGGCACCGGGTCCAGCCGCCCGGCGGCGCTTCGCCCGGGCGAGGCGGGGGAGGGAAGGAGCCCGGCCGAGCCCTCCTCCTCGAAGGCGCGGTCGAGCAGCCGCGCGCGGGCGGCGAGCCCGCCCTCCGGCAGGCTGGAGAGAGCGCCGAGCAGCCCGCGCCAGCGCGGCCGTACATGCCCCCTGCCGTCGACCATCTCGTCGACCGGATCGGCAGCGCCGCTCACGCGGGAGCCAGGGTAAGGGAGGCGGAGAAGTCCACGCCGCAGGCCTCGTGCGTGCCGCTGACCGGCGCTGCCAGCCGCGGGTCGGAGGCGGCGGAGAGCGGCAGGTGGAATTCCGCCGCGAGCAGTCCGGAGGTCGGGTCAAAGCCTACCCAGCCCGCGCCGGGTAGGAATGCCTCCGCCCAGGCGTGCAGCTCCGCCGTCCCTTCGTTCGTGTCGAGGAGATAGCCGGAGCAGAAGCGGGCGGCGATGCCCATGGCCCGGAAGGCCTGCACGAGCAGCCAGCCGGTGTCGCGGCAGGAGCCCTCGCCGCGGGAGACGACTTCCTCGGCTTCCCAGATGCCCGGTTCGTCCCGGCGGATGTAGCGGATCTCCCCGGCCACCCGGCGAGCCAGCGAGAGCAGGGTCGGCAGGGTCTCGTCCCCTTCCTCCCGCGCCTCGGGCAGGAGGCCGATCAGCCCGGCGCCCGCCGCCCCGCACCGCAGATTCGGCGCCAGCTCGGCGGCCAGCAGCGGCTCATAGGTGAAGGGCCAGCGGTCGGCGCCGTCCTCCAAGAGGAAGGCGAAGGGGTTCACCGGCACCAGCTCCGCCTCCAGCACCGCCGTGATGGTGAAGTGCTCCACGCGCCCGTCGAAGACCGCCCGCACCTCCGGGTTGCCCTGCGGGTCGCGCCGGTGGAACAGCCGGTGGCTCGCGGGCTCCACCGTCAGCGCATGGCGCCGGATCACGGCGGCCGCGTGGGGGGCGGGCGAGAGCCGGATCGTCTGCGGCCCCAGCAACACCGGCCGGTCATACCGATAGGCGGTGACGTGGGTAAGGGTGACGGCGCTGGCCATGCGGGGCGGAAGATGACCTCTCGGTTGCGGGGGCGCGCAGCATAGCCACCGGCGCGGCGGGGGATAGCCCGCATGGCTTCTCCGCGGCCCTGGCGCCGGGCCGGCCCCCCATGGCATCAAGGCTGGCGCGCATCGCGGCGGGCACTGGGCCCGCCGACGGAACCGGCAATCCAGGCACGGAGAAGCGGCCCATGGGCACGAAATATGTCATTCAACGCCGTGCCCTGCTGGCCGGCGGCACTGCCCTCTCGCTCGTTCCGGTGCCGGGTGCGCGCGTTTCGGCCCAGGTGCTGGACAAGGTGCTCTTCCAGACGGACTGGCGCGCCCAGGCCGAGCACGGCGGCTACTACCAGGCGGTCGCGAACGGCATCTATCGCCGCTACGGCATCGACTGCGACCTGCGCCAGGGCGGCCCGCAGCAGTCGCCCGCGCAACTTCTCGTCGGCGGGCGGGCGGACATGATCATGTCCAACCCCTTCCAGGCCGTGAACTACGTGCGGGAACGGATCCCCTTCCTCTGCATTGCCTCGATCTTCCAGAAGGATCCGGTGATCCTGATGACGCATGAGGAAGCCGGCATCAACGGCTTCGAGGACATGCGTGGCAGGCCGATCATGATGAGCGCGGCCGGGCGCGTCACGCACTGGCCCTTCCTGCGCGCCCGCTTCGGCTTTAGCGATTCGCAGATCCGCTCCTACACCTTCAATCTGCAACCCTTCATGGCTGACAAGGGCGCTATCCAGCAGGGCTTCGTCTCGTCGGAACCCTTCGCGGCCATGCAGGCCGGCGCGCGGCCGCGCGTGCATCTCCTCGCGGATGCAGGCTACGAGGCCTACAACACGACGATCGACATCTCGCGCAAGATGGCCACAGAGAAGCGGGACCTCGTGCAGCGCTTCATCGACGCGACGATAGAGGGATGGAGCGAGTACATGAAAGGCGAGGACATCGGCGCCGCGAACGCCCTCATCCAGGCCCAGAACGCCGAGATGCCCGCGGACAAGATGGCCTATGGCCTTCGCGTTATGCAGGAGCGGAAGATCGTGACCGACCACGAGGCCGCGATGCTCGGCATCGGGGCCATGACGCACGAGCGTTGGGCGCGCTTCTACGAATCAATGCGCGACTACGGCGTCTATCCCGCCGGGCTCGACATCCGGCAGGCCTATTCGCTGGACTTCGTGAACCGCCGCATCGGCCTCGGCTGACCGCCCGGGTTACCAGGGCAGGTCAACCCAGGAGAGATGGCCGCCCTTCCCGGCGCCCGTGTCCATGAACACGGCCGCCCCGCCGCCGGCGCCCACCTGCATCAGGGGCCGTCCGTTGGCGCTGCGCACCTCGTGGCCGCAATAGATGGTGAAGCCCTGGGGGATGCGGTCCACCCAATCGTGCAGGCGTTCGGGATAGCCGTCCTCGCGCATGCGGCTCGTCACCTGGCCGAAGATGGCGCGGGGCACCAGGCCCTCCGGCTTCCGCGCGCCCGCATCCGGCGGAGAGACCGCGTGCAGCATGCGCGGGTGGAAGCCACCGTGCACGAAGAGCCGCTGGTCGATCCGCAGCCAGGCAGGCGCCCGGCCGATCTCGAGCACCGCCCGCCGGCGCAGCGCCTCCGCATCGTCCGCGGCATCGATCTGCTCGAGCGTGCGGCCGAGCCCGTTCGCCTCAATCCGGATCGTCGCCCCTTCAAGCGCGCGCCGCAGCTTGTGGTCATGGTTGCCGAGCACGAAGAGGCCACGTCCCTCCGCCCGCAGCGCGAAGGCCCGGCGCAGCACGCCCGGCGCATCCGGCCCACCATCGGTGAGGTCGCCTAGCTGGATGAGGAACAGCCGCTCCGCCTGAGCGCCGTCCGCGGCCGCGTGGAAAGCCGCGGCCTCCCCATGCACGTCGCCGACGACGCGAATGCCCTCGAAGCGGTCGCGCAACTCCCTCAACCCGCTTCCTCCTCGTACAGGACGCCGCGGGACGTGGCGCGCAGTGCGGCAAGCGAGCGGGCGCTCCCGGCCGCGAGCTCCACCACCGGGTAGGGATAGGCGCTTTCCTCCGGTCCGGTGGCGCGGCGAACTGCCTCTGGCGCCTCCCGGGGGCGGTAGATGAAACGCGAGGGCATTCGGGCCAGCTCCGGCAGCCAGCGGCGCACATAGGTGCCCTCCGGGTCGAACTTCTCCCCCTGCGCCACCGGGTCAAAGACGTGGAAATAGGGCGAGGAATCCGTCCCGCTGCCCGCGACCCACTGCCAGGAGGCGCCGTTGTTCAAGGGATCCGCGTCCATGAACCAGGCGAAGCCGTCCCGCCAGGGCTGGGGAAGGCGCTTCACCAAGAGCGAGGAGGCGATCATCCGCACCCGGTTGTGCATCCACCCATTCCGCCAGAGTTGCCGCATGCGGGCGTCCGCGACCGGATAGCCGGTTCCCCCGCGATGCCAAGCGACAAGCAATTCCTGGTCCGGCACAAAGGGGAAAGCGGCGAAGCGCTCCCGCAGCGCGCTCCGCGTCAGCTCCGGCCGATGCCAGAGGAGGTGATGCGAGAACTCCCGCCATGGGATCTCGCGTAGGAGGGGAAGGGCCGCCTCACCGCCAGCCCCTCGAGCCTCCGAGCTATAGCCGAGGTCCCCCACCGCCGCGTCGTCGAGCACGAAGACCGGCAGCACCGGCCCCTCCGCCGCCGCGAGCGGGGCGGTGTTGCCGGCCAACCGTACGTCCTGGCGAGACCGGACGATCGAGGGCGCCATCATGCCGCGCTCTCTGCCCGCCGCCGCATCGGGGGTAGGGGCACGCTGTGCAGCCGGTCCGTGCCGAGCATGAAAACCCGCCCGCCCCGCGGGAACAGCCCGCCCAGGGCGGGGTCGCGCATGTCCAGCCCGCCGGTATAGGCGCCGAAGGCCGGGAGGATGACGCGGCGCCCATCCGTCGCGAAGCATGGGCGGCTCACGGGCCCGGCGCGGGTCGCGAGCGTGGCCTTAGGATGGAAGTGCCCGCTCAGCTCGCCCATGGCGCGCGGATCGGCCTCGTGGCGGAAGGTGAGCGGACCATCCGTCATCGCCTCCACCGCAATACCCGGCAGCCCCTCCGGCGCCACCGGGTCATGGTTGCCGAGCACCCAAACGACCTCCTCCACCGCACCGAGGATGCGGACGAGGGTGGCGCAGTCTGCCGGCGCCATGCGCTGGCAGCCCAGCGCGTCGTGAAAGCTGTCGCCCAGCAGGACCAGACGCGCCGGCCCGTAGCGACGCACGGCGAGCGCGAGCTTCGAGAGCGTCTCCCGCGTGTCGTAGGGCGGCACGAAGAAGCCGCGTGCGGCGAAATGGCTGCCCTTTTCGAGGTGCAGGTCCGAGACCACCAGCGTGCGCCGCGCCGGCCAGGAGACGACGCCGGCGGGGTCGAGCATCAGCCGCTCCCCCGCGAGGTGAAGGGGGGCGGCGGTCACGTCGCGGGCCTCCCGTCCGGCAGTTTGGCTGATCGCACGAAGCGGCGCGGCGGGGGACGGCGCTTTCTGTCCTGTCGTCTGGGTCGGTCCACCACCCCGGAACGCACGCGCAGCCCTTCCGTCACCTCCGAGAGCACATCGGCGAAATGGTCGGCGCCCCCGGTCGCGTCGTCCACCAGGGCGGCGGCCTCGGCCAGCAGCGCGTCCTCGGCGCCGCCCGCCACCCATTCGCGCCCCTCCTCGATAAGGGCGGGGACCGCGAGCGGCGAGACGCGGTCAAGGCGCCGGATCCGGATGGCGCCTCTGATGCGCGCCAGCAGGGTCGCGATGCGCCCGACATCGGTAAGCCCCGTCGCGGCCTCGGCGCGGGTCGCGCGGAGGAGAATATGGTCGGGCTCGTGCCGCCGCAGCACGTCGTAGATCAGGTCGGAGTTCATGCTCATCTGCCGCCCGGACTTCTCGGCGCCGGGGTGGTTCTTCTCGATCAGGCCCGCAATGGTCGCGATGTTCCGGAAGGTGCGGCGGAGCATGGAGCTCTCCGCTATCCACTCCTCCAGCTCCTCGCCGAGGATGTCCTCCTCGAAGAGGCGCTCGGGATCGGCGGGCTCGAAGGCACTCCAGGTGGCGAGCACGTAGTCGGTGCCGAGATAGCCCATGGGACCGTAGCCCAGGCGCTCCATCCGCTTCGTCACCAGCATCCCCAGGGTCTGGTGCGCGAGACGCCCCTCGAAGCAGTAGGCGACCATGAACCAACGCCCGCCGCGCGGAAAAACCTCGATCAGCATCCCGTCCCGCTGGGGCAGCTCGGAACGCCGCTGCTGAAGCCGCAGCCAGTCCCGCACCGGCTCGGGCATGGCACGCCAGCGTCGGGGATCGGCGAGGATGGAACGCACCCGGAGCGAAAGGTTGGTCGAGAGCGGCAGCCGCGCGCCGGCATAGGCGGGCACGCGCGGCTCACCCTCTCCGCCGCGGGTGACGACCATGGTGAGGGCGTCGATCCCCTCGTAGCGCAGCGTCTGGCCCGCGAAAATGAAGCAGTGCCCGGGCTCGAGGGTGGAGGCGAACCACTCCTCCACCTCCCCCAGAACCGGGCCGCCGCGGATACGCACCTTCAGCATCGGCGTGTCGACGATCGTGCCAAGGTTCATTCGTGCCTGGCGGGCCACGCGGATGTCGCGCACGTGCACCAGGCCCTCGGCATCCCGGAACAGGCGCCGGAACCGCTCATAGGCCCGCAGCGCGTAGCCGCCGTCCTCCACGAAGCGGAGCACGTCGTCGAAATCCCGGCGAGTGAGGGTCGCGTAGGCCCCGGCGCGCGTGACCTCGGCGTATAGGTCGTCCGGGTGGAACGGCGCCTGGCAGGCCATGGCGAGGACGTGCTGCGCCAGGACGTCGAGCCCGCCCGGCCGCGGCGGCTCGCCGTCCAGCTCGTGGGCCCGCACGGCCTCGGTGGCGGCGACGCACTCGATCACCTCGAAGCGGTTGGCCGGTACCAGCACGGCGCGAGAGGGCTCGTCCATCCGGTGGTTCGCCCGCCCGATCCGCTGGAGCAGCCGCGCCACGCCCTTGGGTGCGCCGACCTGGATCACCTGGTCCACCGCGCCCCAGTCGATACCGAGGTCGAGCGAGGCGGTGGCGACCACCGCCCGCAGCTTCCCCGCGGACATGGCGGCCTCCACCTTCCGCCGCTGCTCGATCTGAAGCGATCCGTGGTGCAGACCGATCGGCAGGTTGCCCTCGTTCAGGCGCCAGAGGGCGGCGAAGATCAGCTCCGCCTGGGCGCGGGTGTTGACGAAGACGATGGTGACGCCGGCGCCCTCGATCCGCTCCAGCACTCGTGGCGCGGAGGCGATGCCCATATGCCCGCCCCAGGGCAGGTGCCCCGCCGGCAGCATGAGGTCCATCACCGGCTCCGCGCCGCCGCGGCCGACCACGAGGCGTACGTCCTCCGCTCGCGCGGTGGGGGAAAGCCACGCGCGGAGGGCATCCGGATGCGCGACGGTGGCCGAAAGCCCCACGCGCCGCAGCCCCGGCGCCAGCAGATCGAGCCGCGCCATGAGAAGCGAGAGCTGGTCTCCCCGCTTCGTGCCGGCCATGGCATGGGCCTCGTCCACCACCACCGCGCGAAGCCCGCCGAACAGTTCCGACGCCTCGGGGGAGGAGAGAAGGACGGCCAGGCTCTCCGGCGTCGTCAGCAGGATCTGCGGCGGGGTCTGGCGCTGTCTGGCGCGGCGGTTCTGCGGCGTGTCGCCCGTCCGGGTTTCGATGCGGATGCCGAGGCCCATCTCCTCGACCGGATCCATCAGGTTGCGGGCGATGTCCACGGCCAGCGCTTTGAGGGGGGAGACATAGAGGGTGTGCAGCCCTTCCCGCGGGTTCCCGTGCAGGTCAAGCAGCGTGGGCAGGAAGCCCGCGAGCGTTTTGCCGCCGCCCGTCGGCGCGATCAGCAGCGCGCTCTCACCCGCGCGCGCGGCGCGCCAGAGGGCTAACTGATGAGGGCGCGGTGTCCAGCCGCGCGCGGCGAACCAGCCCGCGAAGGGTTCCGGCAATGTTCCCATGGGCCCCCCGTATATGGCATGGATCCGGATAACGGCGAGGCCCCGCCCCGCGTGACGAGTGCTGAAAGACCCGCATGGCTGACCTGGCGACGCTTCTTCCCCTCATCCTCGCCGGGCTGGCGCTGCTCGGGGTGGCAGTCCTCCTGCTGCGCCGGACCGGCGGGGACGAGGCGCTGGGGGCGCTGGCCGGCAAGCTCGACGCCCTGGGCGCCGCGCAGGACCGTCAGGGCATGGCCGTTGCCGAGCGCATGGCCGCGACCGAGCGCGCCCTGGCCGACCGCCTCTCCGCCACGACCGCCAGCCTGACCGAGACGCTGACGAGCGCGCTCGCCCGTCAGAACGAGCGCTTGGCCGCGCAGGAACGCGCGCTGGCGGACCGCCTGGCCGGGCAGAACGAGCGACTGGGCAAGGTGCTGAGCGACAATGCCCTGCGCGCCGAGGAGACCGCGGGGAAGATTCATGAGCGACTGGCCGTGATCGACGCGGCCCGCGCAAATATGGAGGCGCTGGGGGTGCAGGTGGGAAGCCTGACGCAGATCCTGGGCAACAAGCAGTCTCGCGGCGCCTTCGGGGAGGTGCAACTCCGGCAACTGGTGGAGGACCGCCTGCCGCCGGACGGCTTCTCCTGGCAGCACACCCTCGCCAACCGCACGCGCTGCGACGTGCTCATCCGCTTGCCCTATCCGCCCGGCCCCATCGCGGTGGACAGCAAGTTCCCACTCGAAGCCTGGCTCGCCGCCCGCGATGCCGCGGACGACGCCGCGCGCATCGCCGCCACGAAGCGCTTCGCCGCCGACGTGACGCGCCACGTGGATGACGTGGCCGGCAAGTATATCTGCCCCGGCGAGACGGCGGAGGGCGCGCTCATCTTCGTCCCCTCCGAAGCCATCTACGCCGACCTGCACGCCGCCCACGCGCCCGTGGTGGACGCGGCGGCGCGGCGGGGCGTCTACATCGTCTCCCCCAGCACGCTCTGGGCCGTGCTCGGCACCATGCGCGCCCTCATGCAGGACGTGCGGATGCGGGCGGAGGCCGGCCAGATCAAGAACCAGGTGGCCGAGCTGATGAAGGACGTGTCCCGCCTGGAGGAGCGCGTGACGCGGCTGCGCAAGCACTTCCTCGACATGCAGACGGATGTGCAGCAGATCGAGATCACCACAGGCAAGATCACCCGCCGCGGTGTCGCGATCGAGGCGCTGGAGCTGAGCGACCTGCCGGCGATTGGGGCGCCCGTCGCCGCGCTCTCGCCGGCCCCGGACTGACGCGTGGGCGGCGCCCGACCAATCAGGCCGGGGCGCCGCCCACCCGCATCAGGTGCTGCATCCCGACCTCTGTCGGAGATTGGCAGCCGAGAAGCGCCAGGTTCCGGTCGATTTCTGAGGAGAGGATGGAGATGCCGTGGCGCACCCCTGCCTCTCCGCCGACCGCTGCGGCGTAGAGGAAGGGCCGGCCGACGAAGACGAAGTCCGCGCCCATGGCGAGCGCCTTCAGCACGTCCGAGCCGCGGCGGATGCCGCCATCCATCATCACCGTCATCGCGCCCGCCGCGGCGCGCACCTCCGGCAGGGCGCGGAAGGCGGAGATAGCGCCATCGAGCTGCCTCCCGCCGTGGTTGGAGACGATGACGCCGTCCGCGCCCTCCTCCGCCGCGCGCCGCGCGTCCTCCCCGTGCAGCACGCCCTTCACCACCAGCTTGCCTTTCCAGCGGCGCCTGATGAGCGCGAGATGCGACCAGTTGAGGTGGTCCCGCGCGCCGAAGTCGCGTTCAACGTTGCGCGCGATGATGGGGGCGCCACGTGTCGCGTAGGAGTTCTCGAAATGCGGCATGCCGTGGCGCCGCAATGTCGGCAGCATGGTATCCAGCAGCCAGCGCGGACGGATGGCGCCGTCCCAGGCAAGGCGAAGCGTCGGCTTGAGCGGCGTCGAGAACCCGCTGCGCACGTTGTTCTCGCGGTTGCCCATGGTGGTGGTGTCCACCGTCAGCAGCAGCGTGCCAAAGCCGGCGGCGGCCACGCGATCCACAAGCCCGAGGATGCGCGCCTCCTCGCCGGGCAGATAGGCTTGGAACCAGCTCCCCGGCGCTTCCCGCGCGATCTCCTCGAGCGGGATAAGGGACGATCCACTCATGATCATCGGAATGCCAGCGTCGCGCGCCGCGTGGGCGAGGACGAGGTCGCCGCGATAAGCCATCATCGCGCTGATGCCCATGGGCGCGATGCCGAAGGGTGCCTTATATGTGGTGCCGAAAAGCTCCGTCGCCATGCTCCGGCGGGAGACGTCGATGAGGTAGCGCGGGCGGAAGGCCCAGTCCGCAAAGACGCCGCGGTTATCCTTCAGGGAGGCATTCGTCTCCGCGGCGCCCGCGATGTACCCGAAGAGCGGGCGCGGAAGCTTTCGCCGCGCCGCCGGCTCGAAGTCGTCCAGCGCCAGGATCGGGCGCAGGACGCGCGGGAGATCCTTCGAGACGGTGCGGTAAACCGATTTCGCGGGCGGCGGAACGGGCGCGGCCCCGTTGCCGTCGGGCGGGCTCATGCGAGGCGCGCCAGCACGCGGTCCACGAACAGGCCCGCGCTGCCGAGATAGGTGGAGGGATCCGTAATGCGCTCGATCGCTGCCGCGTCCAGTCGCGAGGAAACGGCCGCGTCCCGCCCCAGTGCCTCGGCCAGCGGCACGCGCTCGGCGAGCGCCACGTCGCATGCATGGTGCACGGCGTCGTGCGCAGCGCCACGGCCGAGCATCGGCGCTAGTCCCATCATCACCGCCTCCGCCATGATCGCACCGCCCGTCGCCTCAAGGTTCCGCCGCATCCGCGCCGCGTCCACCGTCATGCCCTGGGCGATCTGCCGCGCCTGGTCCAGCGCTCCATGGGTAAGCAGCAGTGCCTGCGGGATGGCCAGAGGCTCCGCCTGCCACGGGCCGGTGCCGCGCTCGTGGTCGAGCGCCATGGCAGACATCACCTGCGGCACCAGCGCGTGCACGCCGCGCCCCTGGGCAAGCACGTATTCGCAGGCGATCGGGTTGCGCTTCTGCGGCATGGTGGAGGAACCTCCGCGCCCGGCCTCGTGCGGTTCGAAGACCTCGGCCACTTCGGTCTGCATGAGCAGCATCACGTCCGTCGCCATCTTCGAGAGCGATCCGCAGAGGATGCCGCACCAGGAGATCGCCTCGGCCAGCGTATCGCGCGCGACGTGCCAGGGGATCTCCGGCACCGCAAGGTCGAGCTCCCGCGCCAGCGCCTCCGCCACGGCCGGCCCCTTCTCCCCAAGGGAGGCGAGGGTGCCCACCGCGCCGCCGAACTGCACGCGCAGCAGGCGGGGCAGCAGCGCATCGAGCGTCTCCCGGGCGTTGATCAGCGGCGATAGCCAGACGGCGCATTTATAGCCGAAGGTCACGGGCAGAGCGTGCTGCAGGTGGGTGCGCCCGGCCATCACCGTGTTGCGGTGCTCGCGCGCTCGGGCCGCGAGCGCCGCAACGGTGGCGTCAAGATCGGTGCGGATAAGGGCAAACGCCTCCCGCAGCGCGAGCACGAGCGCGGTGTCGAGGATGTCCTGCGTGGTGGCGCCCCAGTGGGTCCAGCGCGCCGCCTCCTCCCCGGCCAGCGCGCCGAGTTGCTTTACGAGCCCGACTACTGGATAGCCGGTGTTGCGTGTGGCGGCGGCGAGCTTCGCAAGGTCCAGCCTGTCGGCGGTGGCCGCGGCGGTGATCGCCCGCGCCGCCTCCGCCGGCACGATCCCCAGCCCGGCCTCGGCGCGGGCCAGCGCCGCCTCCACGTCCAGCATCCGTTGGAGAAGCGCCATCTCCCCCACGGCGCCGCGCATGGCATCGGTGCCGTAGAGCGTGCCCCAGACCGTGCTGTCCGCCGGATTGACCGCCAC
>NZ_RCVR01000034.1 GCF_016107305.1 Roseomonas sp. KE2513 | reverse complement strand
GTTTACCTCACCGGGTAGCGCGATTTCTGGGTCAGTCGAGCCGCCGCAGCCCGGCCGAGAAGCGGTGCCAGTTGGCAACGTAGCGCGCTGCCGATTCAAGGAGTGTCGCTTCCGTCGCGGGATCGAGCGTGCGCACGACCTTGGCCGGGGCGCCGACGATAAGGGAGAAGTCCGGAAACTCCTTCCCCTCGGTCACCAGCGCATTGGCGCCGACAATGCAGCAGCGCCCGATCCGTGCCTTGTTCAGTACCGTGGCGCCCATGCCGATCAGCGAGCAGTCACCTACCGTGCAGCCGTGCAGGATGGCGTGGTGGCCTACCGTCACGTCGGCTCCGATGGTGAGCGGCGCGCCGGGGTCGGAGTGCAGCATGGCGCCTTCCTGGATATTGGTGCGCGCGCCAATCGCGATGCGCGTGTTGTCTCCGCGCGCCACGGCACCGAACCAGAAGCTGACATCCTCCTCCAGGGAGACGTCGCCGATGACCTGCGCGTCCGGCGCGATCCAGAACCGGCCCGCTTCCGGCAGCGTCGGTGCCGCCCCGTCCAGCGCGTAAAGTGCCATGTCTATGCCTCCCTGAAGTGCGTTCGCCTACTCGATCACAATCTTCCCACGCTCCGCGACGCCCTTCCACTTCGCCTGCTCCGCCTTCAGGAAGGCCGCGAACTCGGCGGGCCCCTCGGCAAGCGGCGTGGTGGCCTGCTCCTCGAAGCGGGCGCGAACGGTTGGGTCGCGCATCGCCTCCCCGAAGGCGGCGTAGAGCGCCTCGATCACCGCGATAGGCGTGCCAGCGGGCGCCACGATCCCGCCGGAGCCGAAGGTGGTGACGTCCTGCAGCCCGGTCGCCTCGGCCATGGTCGGCACCTCGGGAAGCTGCGGCCGGCGCGCGGTGTCCGTCACGGCAAGGGCCCGCAGCTGCCCGTCCCGCACCAGCGGGATGGAAGAGGCCGTGCTTTCCATGACGAAGCCGAGGGAGCCCGCCATCAGGTCCGTCAGCGCCGGACCGGAGCCGCGGTAGGGGATGTGTTGCGCCTGCGCGCCGATGCCCTGCAGGAACAGCTCGCTGCCCATGTGCTGGGTGGAGCCGGGGCCGCTGGAGCCGTAGTTCATCCCGCCCGCGCGCAGCTTTTGCACCAGTTCCGCCGCATCGCGAGGTCCCTCCTTCGGCACCAGCAGCACCAGCGGCGCCTGGAAGACACGGATCACCGGCACGAAGTCGCGCTCGGCGTCGTAGGGCATGTTCCGCATGATGGCGGGGTTGATGGCGAGGCTGGCAAGGCTGCCGAAGCCGAGCGTATAGCCATCCGGCGCCGCGCGGGCGACGGCCTGCATGCCGATGGTGCCGCCCGCGCCCGGGCGGTTCTCCGTGACCACGCGGCTCGCGCGGAACCGCCCCTCCGAGGCCTTGTCGGCCAGCAGGCGGCAGAAGATGTCGTTCGCTTGGCCCGGCGGGAAGGGCACGATGATCCGCACCGGCCGGGACGGCCAAGCCTGGGCGAAGGCGCGCGGCGCGGCGGTAATGCCGGCGGCGATGAGCAGCTGGGCCGCGTTGCGACGGGACAGGCTGATCATTCTTGTTGTTCCTCCAGTTCGTTCTTCATCCTGGCCCGGCGTCGAGGCCGGGCCGCCTCACTCGGCGGCCATGGCTGTCCGGCTCTCGGCGTGCAGCGTGCCGTCGGCCAACAGCGCCGCGATCTCGGCCTCGCTCAGCCCGGCCTCCCGGGCTATCGCCACCGTGTGCTCGCCAGGGCGCGGCGGCTGGCGGCGCAGGCCGGTGCGACCGCTGCCGAGCAGCACGGGCAGCGCCGGGATACCGGCCGCGGGCATGGCCGGCTGCCCGCCCGGTCCCATTACCATCTCCACCGGCAGCAGCCCGCCGGACGCCTTGAGGTGCGGGTCGTCGAACAGGTCGGCAGGCTTGGCAATGGGCGCGAATGGCAAGCCCAGCCGCTCGAAGCGGGCCATCAGCTCGGCCTGCGGCACGGCTCGGAACACCTCGGAGACCCGCGCCAGGATGCGCGGCCGGGCGGCCGCGAGCTGCTGCATGGTGGCGAGCGACGGGTCGTCCCGCACCTCTTCCAGCCCGAACTCGCGGCAGAAGGCCTGCCATTGAGTGGTCGTCACCGCACCGACGAAGACTTGGCGCCCTTCCTCCGCACTGTCGAACACGTCGTAGAGTGGCCAGGGCTTGGGCATGGCTTTGTCGCCGAAGGGCGGCGGGTTGCGTCCGGTGATAGCGGCCGCCGCCATGTGCTGCGCCACCAGCAGCATGTTCGTCTCGAACAGGCCGGACTGGACCATCCCGCCGCGCCCGGTCGCCTCGCGCTCCCGCAGCGCCGCCAGCACGGCCACAGCACCGAAGACGCCGCCCATGATGTCGTTCACCGAGGTGCCGGCGCGCATTGGCTCGCCGGGCCGGCCGGTCATGTAGGCCAGCCCGCCCATCATCTGCACCACCTCGTCCAGCGCGGCGCGGTTCTCGTAGGGGCCGGGCAAGAAGCCTTTGCAGGAGAGATAGATCAGGCGCGGGTTGGACGCGGAGAGGGCCGCGAAGCCCAGGCCGAGCTTGTCCATGGCGCCGGGCCGGAAGTTCTCCAGCACCACGTCCGCGTCCGCCGCCAGCTTCTTCACCAATGCCAGGCCGGCGGGACGCTTCATGTCCACGCAGAGGCTCAGCTTGTTGCGGTTGAACGTGGTGAAGAACCCGGCCGCCAGCCCCGTCAGGCGGCGCGTGTTGTCGCCGCCCGGCGCGGGCTCCACCTTGATCACGTCGGCGCCGAGGTCGGCCAGCACCATGCCGCAGCTCGGGCCCATGACCATGTGGCTGAACTCGACAACCCGTAGCCCTTCCAGCGGCAGGCGAGCCTTCGTCGTGGCGGGGGCGGCGTCGTTGGCGGGCGGCGGCGCGGCGCGGGCCGGACGGTAAGTGCGGGGTAGGCCGGCGGCGGCAACGCGGCCGTGCAGGAGCTCGTCGGGCAGCCCGGCCTTCAGCATTTCCCGCGCCGCGATCAGAGCGGGCAGATCGATGCCGGTGTCGAAACCCTCGGCCTCCAGCATGTGCACGAGGTCCTCGGTGCACACGTTGCCGACCGAGCCGGGCGCGTAGGGGCAGCCGCCGAGGCCACCCAGCGCCGCGTCGAGGCCGCGCACCCCTTCCTCCAGCGCGGCCAGGGCATTCGCCAGCGCGGTGCCGAGCGTGTCGTGCAGGTGCAGGTTGCCGAAGCGCTCCGGCCCCACCTCAGTCCGAACGGTCCGCACCAAGCGGCGGACATGGGAGGGCGTGGCGTATCCCAGCGTGTCCGCCAGGGCGATCACATCAGCACCCGCCCGCGCCAGATCGGCCGCCAGGGCCACGACCTCCGCCTCCGGGACCAGCCCCTGGAGGGAGCAGCCGAAGGCGGTGGAGATGCCGGCCTCAATCCGCGGCGCGCCAGCTCCGAGGCCGCGCGCCCACTCCGCAACCCGTGCCACCTCGGCCACCTGCTCAGCGCGGGCGCGGCGGACATTAGCTCGGCTATGCGCCTCGGAGGCAGAGACAGGAATGATGATCGACTGCGCGCCGGCCGCGGCAGCGTTCTGCGCGCCCCGCAGGTTCGGGGCCAGGGCGACCAGCCGCAGGGAAGGATGGGCAACGCGGACGGCGCGGACGACCTCGGCGGCGTCGGCCATCTGCGGCAGGGCGGCGGGCGGCACGAAGCTCGCCACCTCCATTTCCTGCACCCCGGCGGCGACCATGGCGCTGATCCAGCGCAGCTTGGCCGCCGTCGGCATAACGGACTTCGCCATCTGGAGGCCGTCGCGCGGCCCCACCTCTCGCACCGTGACCATGGACGTCCCTGCCGCGTTTCCTTGGCGACATTCTGTTTTCGCCAGGAACGCGGCAGAAGCGCTATTTCGTGACCGCTCCGTTCACCAGTGGTGAACGCTCAGCCTCGGGGCCGAGGTTTGATCCGCCGGCAGCAGGTGCTCCAGCAGCATCCGCGCGGGCTGGGCCAGCCGCTCGGGCGGGCGGGCCACCAGCCGCAGCCGGCGCCGTGCCCATCCCTCTGCCAGAGGCACGCCGGCAAGGCCGAGCGCGGCCTCGTAGGGCCGCGCCACGCCCTCCGGCATCACCGTGATGCCATGGCCGGCGGCCACCAGCCGGCGGCAGGCATCGGTGCTGGCCACCCGGAAGCGGTAGCGCGGGCGGCGGCCCAGCCGCTGCGCCTGCTCCTCCAGCAGCAGGGCCAGCGCGCCGCTCTCCACCGCGCCGATCAGGGGCTCGTCCAGCACCGTGCCGAAACCGAGGGTCGCCCGGCCGGCCAGAGGGTGATCGCAGCGCATCACCGCCAGCAGCCGGTCCTCGCGCCAGGGATGCACCTCCAACCCTGCGGGCACCGCGCCACCGACGGTGACAATCCCAAGGTCTGTCTGCCCCTCCAGCAGGTTCTGCAGGATGACTAGGCTCGTCTCCTCGTACAGCTCCACCTGGATACCGGGACGTGCCGTCTCGAAGGCCGCCAGCGCCTCGGCCAAGCCATGGCCAGCAATGCAGGAGGTGGTGGCCTGCAGGCGTACGCTGCCCAGCCCCCCGGCCGCGAGGGCGCGCAGGTCGTCGTCCAGCCGCGCCAGCCCGTCCTGGGCAGCGCGGGCGTGGCGGATGAGCAGGTCGCCCGCTGGTGTCGGCCGCACGCCGCGCGGTCCTCGCTCCAGCAGCGCGGTACCGCAGGCCGCTTCCAGTTGCTGCAGGCGCTTCGCCGCAGCGGAGGTGACCATGCCACAGTGCGCCGCCGCGCGAGTGAGGCTGCCCAGCTCCGCGGCCGCCAGCAGGATCCGGAGCGTGATCCAGTCAGGGGTGATCATCCTGCCCTCACCGTCCGGCTCCCGCCCCGCCCGCCGTGCCATCGATCGATGGGTTGCAGTCCATTTTTCGAAGGCAGGCCCAGCCCGCCAATCGCCAGGATAATCGAAACGGGTAAAATCGGACCCTGGTCCAAGCCGCTTGGTTCGGCTTGCCTTCCCCACTATTCGTCGTGCCCTGGTATCACGGTGTTCTCCGGCTTCTACAGAGACAACTCGCAATCCTCACGTGCAAACAGCCGGCTAGCCGGTTAGATCCCTCGCTCGGAGCTATGGACGATGCCCACCCGGAAGGCGGGCCGCTGCAGTGGCAGCCGGCTGATCGCTGTTGCTGGCGGTCTGCGTTGAAGCTGCTGACACCTGCAAGGACGCCTGTATGAGGATGCATCGCCCGAGCTCGGCTTTCGGGGCACCTGCGAGCGCATGATCGGGACTGACGAATGGGGGAATCGCAGCGGTACCCCGCTCGACGACCTCTCGCCCGAGCAGTTGGACGCGCTCCCCTACGGGGTTATCGGGGTGGACAGCGAGGGAAGGGTGACCTCTTACAACGCCACGGAGGGCCGCCTGTCGGGCCGGTCACCCGACCGGGTGATTGGGCGCGACTTCTTCCGGGAAGTCGCACCTTGCACGCACCTGCCCTCCTTCCACGGCCGGTTCCTCGATGGTGTCCGCCGCGGCCACCTCGCAACCGAGTTCACCTTTGTCTTCGGCTTTGATCCGCCCGTCCGCGTCCGGGTGGCCATGCGGAATGCCCGCGTGCCGGGCCGCTACTGGATCACTGTCCACCCGATCGGCGCCCTCGCGCCGAGTGCCCAGCGCCTCGTGTCCCGAACGGCTGAGGAGGTCGTGGAGCGGCGCAGCCGCGCCGAGCCCGTCGATGCCGGCGTATGCGAGCGCGAGCCAATCCATCGGCCTGGCGCCGTTCAGCCGCACGCGGTGATGCTTGCGTTCCACCTGGCCGCCCTTACCGTCGATGCTTGCAGTGACAACGTCGCCGACACGTTCGGCCGCGGCCCAGACGAGCTGCTCGGCGAGACGCTCGAGGAGCTTCTGCCCACGCAGCTCGTCGGCGTACTTCGTGCCGCCCTGGCCAAAGGTGCCCTCGCCGACCCGGCGCGTCCGCTGCGGCGCGATATCCGGCTCGGGGCCGAGGGGCGTCCCTTCACCGTGGCAGCGCACCGGCACGACGAGCGTCTCATCGTCGAACTCGAAGCCCTGCCCGAGCGCCCCGAGGATTTCGGGGCTGCCTCACCCTTCCAGGCGACGGACGCCGTACGCGAACTCCGCGCCGCCCCGACCCTCGCCCGCGCGTCGGCCGTCTGTGCCGACGAGATCCACGCAATGACCGGCTTCGAGCGCGTCCTCGTCTACCGCTTCGATGCCGATTGGAATGGGGAGGCGATCGCGGAGAGCCGGGTCGAGAGCTGGGACGACACCCTTCTTGGCCTTCGTTTCCCCGCCTCCGACATTCCCGCCCAGGCGCGTGCCCTCTATACCCGCGCCCCGGCCCGCTGGGTTGTGGACCGTGATGCGGTGCCCGCGGCCGTGCTCTCCGGGCCACAGGCCAGGAACACGGCGGTCGATCTCACCTACGTCGCCTCGCGCGCCCTCTCGCCCGTGCACCTCGAGTACCAGCGCAATCTCGGCGTAAACGGCTCCATGTCCGCCTCGATCCTGGTCGAGGGTGCGCTCTGGGGCCTTGTGATCGGTCATCACCGCCGCCCGCACTACGTCACGCCGGAGACGCGTGCCCTTGCCGGCCTCGTGGCCGAAGCCTTTGCGCTCCGCCTCCACGAACTCGGGAGCGTGGAGGCCATGCGCGAGCAAGGGGCGGCGCTTGCGACCCAGAACGTGCTCCTGGAGCGGCTCGCCGGCGCGGACGACTTCGTTGCGGCACTCACCTCCTCCGGAGGAGGGGCGGCCTCGCTCCTCGACCTTTTCGGTGCAAACAGCGCCGCGGTGGTGAGTGAGGGGCGAGTTGCCTGCGTCGGTAGCACGCCGCCTTGCGAGGAGCTGGCAGGGCTCGCTTCCTGGCTGCGGGCCACCCTGCCTCCGGATCAGCAGGTCTTCGCGACGGACGACCTGTCCGCGCATCACGCCCCGGCCGCGGCTTGGCGAGAGAGCGCCTCGGGGGCGCTCGCGGCCTTCGTGGACGAGGCGCGACAGCACCTCCTCGTCTGGCTGCGCCCGGAGATCACGACGACGGTGGTCTGGGGCGGCGACCCCCGCAAATCGGTCCTCGCGGACCCCTCGACCTGCGTCGTCCTGCCCCGCCGCTCCTTCGAGCGGTGGGTAGAGGAGCGACGTGGGCGCGCGGAGCCCTGGGCGCCCTGGCAACTTGGCGCGGCCCGTGCGCTCGCCGCGGCGATCGAGGGCGTTGTGCTCCGGCAAGGGCGCAAGATCGCGGAGCTCTCCGCCAAGGGGGAGGAGCTCTCCCGCGCCCTGGAGGCGAAGGACATCCTCGCGCGCGAGATTGACCACCGGGTGAAGAACTCGCTCCAGATCGTGGCAGGCGTGATGCTGATGCAGGCCCGCGGCGTCTCAGACCCGGTCGCCCGCGCCGCCTTCGAGGACACCTACGCGCGCGTGATGAGCGTCGCGCGGGTGCATGACACACTCCACCGGTCCGAGGACATCGAGAACGTCGACCTCGGCGCCACCCTGCTACGCCTCTGCGACGATCTCGCGTCGGGGATGACCGGTGCGGAACGAAGGCTGGCGGTGGCGACAGAGCCGGGCTTGATGGTTCCCAGCGGGGTGGCGGTCGCTCTGTCCCTCATCGCCACGGAACTCGTGACGAACGCGCTGAAGTACGCGTACCGCCCTGGTGAGGAGGGGCCTGTCGAGGTCAGCATACGGGGCCGCAACGGCGGGGGGGTTGAACTGCGCGTCTGCGACGCGGGCCGAGGTCTGCCGCCTGGTTGGGAAAGCAAGCCCGCCCCTGGAACGTCAGGTGGGCTGGGCATGCGGGTCATACGGGCGATGCTCGGCCGCATCGGTGCGGACATGGCCGTTGAGGGCGACCGGAACCCTGGCACGTGCTTCACGGTGCGGGCGTGACTGTTGTGATGCTCCTATAGCGGGCAAGGGGCTGCTGGAGCGGTCTGGGGTGGATGGACTGGGCGGCAGAGGTAGCCAAAGATCTCGCGGGCGACGTAGCGCTTGAGGCAACGGATGATCTCGGGCTTGCTCTTCCCCTCTGCGGTGCGACGCCTGACGTAGTCGAGCGTGGGTTGGTGCGCCCGCATGCGGACGATGACCACGCGGTAGAGGGCGGCATTCGCCTGTCGGTTGCCTCCTCGGCTGAGGCGGTGGAGGGTGGTTTTGCCGCTGGAGGCTGGTACCGGACAGACGCCGCAGAGCTTGGCCAGGGCCGCCTCCGAGTGAATGCGTTCCGGGTTATCGCCGATGAGGATGAGTATCTCGGCGGCGGTGCCTGCGCCCATGCCGTGAGCTTGCATCAGCTTGGGTGCGCTCTGCTGGGTCAGCTGACCAAGGCTGGCATCATGGTCTTTGACCTCTGCGTCGAGGGCGAGCCAGCGCCGGGCGATCGCTCGCAGGCTGGCCTTGGCCGAGGCCATGGTCGAGGTAAGCGGGCCGGGGCGCAGGGCGGCGAGATGCCGGAGCAGTGCCATCTTTCCGGTTAGGCGGTCGAGCCCCTCGCGCAGGGCTGAGGGCGCGCTGACGATGATGGCCTTGAGCGCCTGCATGGCCTGGCTCCGGGCTTTGACGGCGGCATCGCGGGCTACCTTGAGATGCCGGATCATCTCGGCCGTGCTTGTTCCGGACTTCGGCCGTGCCGTGGCCTGCCCCGCAAGAAGGCTGCGGGCGGCGCTCTCGGCATCGACGCCATCATCCTGGCCCTTCTGGTGCCGGAGTTGGCGGCTGGGACGGTTGACCTCGAGCACGGGATAGCTGTGCTCGCTCAAGAACCGGGACAGACCGGCACCGTAGGAGCCGGTACCCTCGACGCCAAAGGCGCGGATCGGGCCGAGGGATCGTGCCCAGTCCAGCAGAGCCTGGTAGCCGCGGCTATTGGCCGGGTTGGACAGGCTACCGAGGCGGGCACCGAGCGCGCTAATCGCGACCGCGGCATGGATGGACTTGTGGGTGTCGACGCCGATGACGACGTCGGTGCTGGGTAGGATCTCGCTCATGATACGACGCTCCAGGCCGAAAGGAGGCCTGACCATCGAGCAAGCGGACAGAACTGTGATGGGATGGTGTGCCCTCAAGCTCCTATGAAGTCACGATCCGCTCGACAGACAGGTGCAGCCTGGAGGGTCGACACACCACCGTCACGACACCAGGTCAGTTGCATCGAGGGTCAGGCCCTCCAGACCGCACCAGTATACTCATAGTTGCATCGATCGGCCTGGCGGTCTGGCTGGGGTAGGTTCCTGAGGAGGCGACGCCCGTCCTCCTCCAGGAGAGCCCAGCTTGCCGTTCAAGGCGAATGCCGCCCGCCGTCACCGTATTCCGAAGCAGCGGTTCCGGGCGACGAACTGGGCGGAATACGATATGGCCCTGCGCGGACGTGGCAGTCTAACCGTGTGGTTCACGGATGCGGCGACTGCCGCCTGGAAGACCGAGCCCCAAACCACCCGGGGCGGGCAGCGGCGCTATTCGGCGCTGGCCATCACTATGGCCCTGACGCTTCGGGCCGTGTTCCGCCTGGCCTTGCGTCAAACTGAAGGGTTGATCGGCTCGATCATCGCCCTGCTCGGTCTCGACCTGGCAGTGCCGGACCACAGCACCCTCAGCGGCCAAGCCGAGACGCTGAAGGTGCCCCAGCCCCAGCCCAGGGCCCGTCCCATACATCTGATCGTCGACAGTACGGGGCTGCACCTTTGCGGACCTGGCGAGTGGCTGGTCGAGAAGCACGGGAGCAGGACACGCCGGTCGTGGCGCAAGTTGCACATCGGTGTGGATGCCGACACGGGGCGGATCGTCGCGTCCACCCTGATGACAAGCGGCGTCGATGACGCCTCGCAGGTCGGTCCCTTGCTCGATCAGGCCGCGGACCCAATCGCCTCCTTCACCGACGATGCTGCCTACGACCAGGACGCCGTCTACGGTGAGGTCGCCGCGCGGCACCCCGATGCTGCCATGATCGTCCCACCCCGCTCGGGTGCTGTGCCGATTGCCACGGCCGAGACGGCGCCAACCCGGCGCGACGGGCACCTCAGGACCATCGTCGGGCGCGTGCGCATGGGCTGGCAGAAGGCGTATGGCTATGACTGGCGCGCCTTCGTCGAGGCGGACATCAGCAGGTTCAAGCGCGTCATCGGCGGCGCACTGCGTTCACGCACGGACGGGCGTCGCGCGACCGAAGTGGTCATTGCCGTCCGCACAATCAACCGAATGCTCGAGCTTGGACGGCCGGAGTACGTCCGCATCGTGTGACTGCGGACCAACTTGTGGCCTACTGCGCCTGCAAGGTCATCCGTGCAACGCAGTCTGCTGCTGCGCCACCAGCACGAGTTCGCCAGGCTATCGTCCTGACCCTCGGCTCGGTCCCCTCAGCGCCACCGGCTCCGCGCCGAAGGCTTGGTTCAGCCGGGCACGGCCGAGCCCTACATCGACTTCCGAACGTGCCGCGGCGCTTGCCGCGTCGATTGCGATCTGGCGGACGCGGACGAGATCGAACAGCGTCATCTCCCCTGCCTGGAAGGCACGGTTGCCGGAGGCGAGCTGCTGCCGCGCGATGGCAAGGCGCCTCCGGGCAATACTCTCGGTCTCCTCCGCTGCCCGCAGGGCCACCTCTGCCCGCTGCACGGCCGCGTCGGTGAGACGCCGGGTCTGAACCAGTCGGCTGGTGGCACTCGTCAACTCGGACCTTGCCGCCGCTTCGCGGGGGCGGTTGCGGGCCGCACTCGGCAAAGGCACACGGAGGCGTAGGCCGAAGCTAGTTCCCTGCTCCGTGACGGTACCCTCCTGGCGCATCACGTAGCCGCCGAGTTCAGGGTTATCGATTGGGGTTGCCGCAACGAGCCGCACTTGCGCCTCGGCGGCAGCCACTGCGGCCGAGGCGGCGCGCAGCGCCGGGTGCAGGCCCGCCGCAGCGCGCGGTTCGGCGAGACCTTCCACGCCCTGCCCCGGCGCGGCGCCCCCGGTCAGCGCGCGGTAGGCCAGCTCGGCCTCCTGCTCGGCCGCCCGGGCCTGGGCGAGGGCCAGTTCGGCCGCCACCCGTTCGTTCTGGGCGAGCAGGAGGTCCGGCTCGGCGACTTCCCCGAGGTTGAGGCGGCGGCGCACGTCGCCGAGGATGTCGCCCGCGGTCGCCAAGCGGTCGCGCTGCACGCGCGTTTCAGCGCGACGCAGCGCCACCTCCCACCAAGCTTCCCGGAGCAGGTTGGCGAGCTCCAGCCGGCGTAGGCGGAGCCGCTCATCAGCGCTCGCCACGTCGCGCACCACCGTGCTGGCAACAGCCGAGCGCTGGCCTGGCAGCCAGAGCGGCGCGGCGAGGTCCACCTGCGCCTCCCGCGCCATGCCGGGGCCACGAGTGTCCGCGCGGAAGCTGCCGGAGGCGGCGAAGCTGCCTGGGACGAGACTGTCCGAAAACGCCGAGCGGGCGCGTGCAGCCTCGCGCTGCGCCTCAATCGCGTGGCTCTCCGCATCAATGGCAACAGCGGCTTCCAGGTGGTCGCTAAGCGTACCCTGAGCGGCGATCGGCGCTGCGGTCGAGGGCACAGCAGGGGCTGCTCTCCGAGGCGTGCTCCGGCGCGTCGCCGGGGTCTGGCCGCTCCGCGCTTCACCTCGCACAGAACCATCGACGGTTCTCTGGGTCGTCCCCTGAGCGGTGCCGAGGTTGGTACCCTGCGACACCGCGGGAAGAGGGACAGCTGCTATGAAGGCGAGCATCAACGATGCCGCCGGAGCAGCCGCCATAACGTATCGCATCGGTTTACTCCGCGGCCGAGGGAAGGCGCACGGCGCCGGATTGTGGGGCGGCACCTGTCGGATCAAGCTGGTCCGCCACGGTCTTCTGCGCACGCTTGCTCTTCGGCAGGGCGAAGCGGTCGTAAAGGATGGGCAGGAGCACGAGAGTGAGCAGCGTCGCCGTCACCAGCCCGCCGATCACCACAATGGCAAGAGGGCGCTGGATCTCTGCGCCCGGCCCGTCCGCGAAAAGGAAGGGGACGAGGCCAAATGCCGCGATGGTGGCGGTAAGGACCACCGGCGTCATACGGCGCTTGGCCCCTTCCAGAACGCCTTCCCGCAGGTTCAGCCCCTCCTCGGCAATGAGGCGGTTGATGGCACTGATGAGCACCACGCCGTTCAGCACGGCGATGCCGATAAGGGCGATAAAGCCCACTGAAGCCGGAACGGACAGGAACTCACCCGAGGCCCAGAGAGCGACGATGCCGCCGATTGCCGCAAAGGGCACGTTGCAGAAGACGAGCACCGCCTGCCGGACTGATCCGAAGGTGAGGTAAAGCAGCAGAAAAATGACCCCAAGCGCCATAGGCACCACGACAGCAAGACGGGCAGAAGCGCGCTGCTGGTTCTCGAACTGCCCGCCCCATTGCAGGCGGTAGCCCGCGGGCATCGTCACCTTGGACGCTGCCGCCTGGGCGTCCGCCACGAAACTGACGAGGTCACGGCCGCCACTGACATTGGCGAGCACAGTGGCGAAGCGGGCGCTGCCTTCGCGCACCACCTGCACCGGGCCTTCCTCCTCGCCGATGCTCGCGATGGCGCTGAGCGGCACGGTCCCGCCGCCCGGCAGAACGATCGGCACGCGTGAGAGATCGATGCCCGAGCGGCGCAGTAACTCCGAGCCCCGGAGCATCAGCGGCACGCGGGGCCCTTCAGCCTCGACCACGATGCCCAATTCCTGCCCGTCCACCCAGACGCGCAGGGCTTCCTGCACGTCCCGCGCGTTCAGCCCCAGCCGCCCGGCCGCCAGCCGATCCACGCGCACGGTAAGGTACTTCATGCCCTCGTTGCGGAGAGCGAAGACATCGGTAGCCCCACTAACGCCTCGCACGGCGCCGGCGACCTCCGTCGCGATCCGGTTCAGCTCGCCGATATTGTTGCCAAAGATCTTTACAACCACGTCGCCGCGCGCACCGATGATCATCTCTTGCACGCGCATATCAATCGGCTGAGCGAAGGCGAAGGAGAGGCCGGGGAAGCGGTCCAGTACCTCCCGCACCCGCTCCATCACCCATTCGGTGGAACCGTCGGCGTCGGCGCGCCACTCCTCCTTGGGGCGAAACTGCAGGTAGAGGTCGGTCTCGTTCAGGCCGACGGGATCAATGCCCAGCTCGTCGGCGCCTGCGCGCGCGACCACTCCCCGCACCTCCGGCACCTCCGCCATGAGGGCGCGCTGGATGCGAATATCCGTCTCGGCCGCCTCCTCAACCCGCACCGTCGGGTGCTTGCGGATGCTGACCACCGGCGTCCCCTCGTCCATGGTCGGCATGAAGGTGGACCCGATGCGCGGGTAGACGAAGCCCGCAACCCCAAGGCCGAGCAGGGCCACAGCAACGATCGGCAGGGGCTTGCGCACGGCGAAGGCCACCAGGGGATCATAGGCCTTGTGGAGTTGGCGGACGAGCCAAGGCTCCCCCTCGTGCCCGGCCTTGAGCAGCAAGGCGCAGAGCACGGGCACCACGGTGATGGAGAGGAGCAGCGCCGTGCAGATCGCGAAGACGATCGCGAGCGCCACCGGCCCGAAGAGGCGCCCCTCCAGACCCTGAAGCGAGAGGAGGGGAAAGAAGACGGTGGCAATGATGACCACGCCGGAGACGAGCGGCACCGCCACCTCACGCGTTGCCTCCAGCACGAGGCCTGCCCGGTGGCGCAGGTCCACCTTCCCCGTGGCATGGGCCAGGCGGTGCGCCGCGTTCTCCACCACCACCACGGCGCAGTCCACCAGCAGGCCGATGGCAATGGCGAGGCCGCCGAGCGACATGATGTTCGCCGTCAGCCCCTGCCACTTCATCACCCCAAAGGTGCCGAGTACCGCAAGTGGCAGGATGGCCGAGACGACGATCGCCGCTCGCATGTTACCGAGGAAGAGCAGCAGCAGCACGACAACCAACACCACCGCTTCGAGCAGGACCTTTTGCACGGTCCAGACGGCGGCTCCGATCAGTTCCGCGCGGTCGTAGAAGACATTGATGTTCACTCCCTCCGGCAGGGCCGCCTCGATCTCCGGTAGGCGAGCCTTCACGCCGTCAACCACGAGGCGCGCATCGGCGCCACGCAGGCCGAGCACGGTCGCCCAGACCGCTTCCCCCCGTCCGTCTTTAGTGACGACACCGTTGCGGGCCAGGGTATCGTAGCGCACCTCCGCCACATCGGAGACGAGGACGACGCCGTTCGGCCGTGCGGCCACGACGATCGTGCGCAGCTCGTCCAGGCTGCGGATGCGGCCCTCGGCGCGCACCAGCAGCGCTTCCTCGCCGTCGCGCACGCGACCTGCGCCGTCATTGCGGTTGTTGTCGGTGATTGCCTCGCGCAGCATGGACATGGTGATGCCGCGCGCAGCCATGGCGACGGGGCTTGGCACCACCGCGTAAGTTCGCACATGGCCGCCCATGACGTTCACATCCGCCACGCCTGGCACGGCGCGCAGGATCGGGCGGATGGTCCAGTCAACCAACGTGCGCTGGCGCTCCAGCGTCAGGCCCGGCGCGTCGAGCGTGAAGAGCAGCATCTCCGCCAGCGGCGTGACGATGGGTGCCAGCCCACCTTCCGTGCCATCGGGCAGTTCGTCCATCACCTGGGTCAAGCGCTCGTTCACTTGCGCTCGCGCCCAGAAGATGTCGGTCCCCTCCGTGAACTCAAAAGTCAGCAGCGCCACCGAGTAGCGGGTCGTCGAGCGCATGGATGCGAGGTTTGGCGTACCTGTCATCGCTAGTTCGACCGGTACGGTTACGCGCTCCTCAAGTTCCTCCGGTGTCAAGCCGTTGGCGCGAAGGGAGACGAGGACCTGAGTGGGTGAGACGTCCGGAAAAGCATCAATGGGCAGGGAGCGATAGGAGGTCCACCCCCAGGCTGCGAGGCCGAGCGCGGCCAGGATGACGAGCAGTCGCTGGCGCAACGCGATGGAAACGAGCTTGCCGAGCACAGTTCAGGCCCCCTCGCGCTCAACCATGGCGCCGAGAAGGAAGAGAATGCCGCGCGTCGCCACGGCGTCCCCGGCCGTGAGGTTGCCGCCAACTGAGACGGCAGTTGGCGTCTCCGACAGCACACGGACGGCACGCGGCTCGAAGCCGCTGGAGCTTCGGACGAAAACCCAGTTGCGGTCGCGGTGGCGTACCACGGAGCCGGCAGGCACGCGCCACTGCCCGGCCGAGCCATTGGCTCGCAACGGCAGCACGGCCACAACGGCCTGGCCAGGACGCAAGTTCTCGGCGCCGCGGCTGATCTCGGCTATGGCGGCGACCGACTGTGTGGCGGCGTCCGCACGGCGCGAGAGGCGCAGGACCTTGCCCTCGGCACCCTGGGTCGGCACGAGGACCGGCGCACCCTCCTCCAGCGCCGCGGCCGCCGAGAGCGGAACCTGGATGTTCAGCCAGAGCGGCACGAGCTCGGCAAGGCTGAAAAGGGGCGCGGACTGCGCCACGCGTTCCCCGGCAACGGCGTCGCGACCCATGGCGATTCCGTCCGCCGGGGCGTGCACTGTGATGGTGGCGCTGAGCTGCCGCCCGCTGCGGAGCTGCGCGATGTCGGCTTGCTCCATGCCGAACAGGGCGAGGACCTGCTCACGCTCCTGCATCGTGGTCAGAGCGACCACATGCTCGGCACGCGTGACAAGGAGGCGGCGCTCAGCAATCACTCGGTCCCTAGCCAGGGCCTCGTCGCGCCGTAGCTTCTCGCGTGCCAGCGCCTCGCCGTTTAAGGCATCCAAGAAGAGACGCTGTGCTTCCAGCATTTCCGTGCTGCGGATACGCGCGAGCGGCTGGCCAGTGCGGACCATCTCGTCAGGCATGACGAGCAACGCCTCAATCAGGCCGCCCACCGGCGCTGCGACGACGCGGAGCTGCTGCGGAGGAATGGCGACGTTAGCGGGTAGTCGAATCTCCGCAGCCCGCTCCTCTGCCTCCACTGGCGCCCACTCGATGCCGGTACTCCTGATGCTGCGTTCATCCAGTGTGATCAGGGGCGGACTCTGCTGCGCGATCGCAGCGGACGATCCTAGAGACAATCCCAGCAGCAGAAGCAAGTTCTGGCCGATGTCCCATCGAGCGCGAAGCGACCTGGGGAGAAACAATGCGTAAGACCTATGAGTGAAGGTGACACAGGTATTAGACAGAATCCACCTAGACAAGTGGACCAACTGCAACACAGTTGAGGAACGCGACAACGGCAAGGCTGAACCGCTTCCCGTGTACCTGCTGTCGATGCCGCGGTAGCATCGCTCAGCTGCGAGACGGCTCTTGCCAAGCGCATCGAGGCCAGGCGGAGCACCTAAACGGCACCCACGGTTCTGTGCTGAAGTAGCGCTGCATGCGATCAGCAGCGGAGCGCCGCCTGCTGTGGCTTGCATGGCTGGCGCATTTGCCGATAACCCCCGCCAAAAATTGACACGCAGATGATCGATATGACGTGCGGCAAAAGACATCGCCCAGCAAAGTGGTGCAAAGATCCTGTCCTGCACGCAGGACAGGATCCGGCAGGACGCCGAGGCGACGTCAACTGCCCTGTAGCATCGTATCAACTGCACCGGGGCTGAATGCTTGAGGATTAGGCGGTCCTCCAGCAGAGCCGAAGGGTGCTGCACCGAACGCGCTCATGCCAGGAACACCGGCCCCCTGATCACGAGTTAAGCCCTCAGGCGCGCGTTCCGTTATCGCTGAGGACACGCTAAGCTGCTTGCGCTCAGAAGCGTCTACCTGCGCGACTGCGGCCGTTCCCACCAAGCAAGCAGCGAAAGCGAAACTCAATCCAGACACCTTCAACAAAAATCTCCTTACTAGGACTACAAACATGCGCATCCTCCCAACATCGGGCTGAGCCCATGTTGAGACGGTAAGCGCTAGGTATGACGCGGTTCGCAGCACGACCGCCGCCGCACTAATTAGCGGCACCGAATATGGATTCAAGGTAATGTCTTTGTAATCAAGTGTTGCCGTCGGGTCTTTGAACATCTGGATCAGAGTTCGGGAACTGGTAGGAGGTGGTCTGGTAGATCGGCACCGCCACCGCCCCGGTTGCGGCATCGGCGCGTCAGCCCGCGTGCAGGGCCAAGGTCTCGGGCTTCTGTGTCATGGCAAGCGCCTCAGGCGGCTTGGTGAAGGCCGAGCGTATCGAGCACCTCGCGGCGCAGCGCGACAAGATGCGGGTCGTCCCGATGGCGGGGGAAGGGCCGGTTAACGGTGATCTCCGTCACCAACCGGGCGGGACGCGGGGAGAAGACGAGCACGCGCTCGGCCATCAGCAGCGCCTCCTCGACATCATGAGTGACGAGAAGCGTGGTGAAACCCTCGCGCTGCCAGAGCGAAACTAACTCCTCCTGCATCCGCAAGCGGGTCAGGCTGTCCAGCTTGCCCAACGGCTCGTCCAACAGCAGCAGCCCCGGCCGGTTCACCAGGGCACGCGCCAGCGCCGTGCGCTGCGCCATACCGCCGGAGAGCTGATGTGGAAGGGCCTCTGCAAACTCATGCAGCCCGACGAGGCGCAACGCCTCCTCCACCCGCGCACCCTCGGTCTTCAACAGGCCGCGTGCCTCCAGCCCCAGCGCGGCATTCGCGCGCACGCTGCGCCAAGGATAGAGGGTGGGGTCCTGGAACATCAGCACGCGGGAAGGATCGGGCCCCGTGATCGGCACCCCGTCCGCCTCCAGAGTCCCTCGACGCGGCGGCTCCAGCCCTGCCACCAGCCGCAGCAGCGTGGATTTCCCGCATCCGGACGGCCCGAGCAGGGCGACGGAGCCGCCGGACCGGACATCAAGGTCCACATCCTCCAGCACCGGCAGGTCCTGTCCCTTGAGGGCGAAAGCGTGATGAATGCCGCGCAGGCGCAGCCCGATCGAGTTCACCACCGGACTACCCCCTTCTGCCAGGCTAGCTTCCAGTCCCGCACGCGGAAGAGCAGCGTGACGAGCCCAGTGCACATGGCCGCCATCACAAGCAGCGCGGCATAGACATTGGGGTAGGCCGCCCAGCCCTGAGACCACTGCGTGTAGAAGCCGAGACCTGCCTTCACCCCCATCATCTCCGCCACAACGAGGACCGAGAAGGAGGCGCCGAGCCCCATGAAGAGCCCGACGAAGACCGAGGGCAGCGCCGCCGGGACGGCCACCTTGCGGATCAGGAACCAGGGCTTGGCGCCCATGGTTCGCGCCACGTCGTAGAAGCTGCCGGAGACGGAGGCGACGCCGGACCAGGTGAGGACGGCGACCGGGAAGAAGCTCGCCAGCGCGATCAGGAAGGTGCTGGCCTGACGGCTGGTCGAGAAGGCGAAGAAGGCGATCGGCAGCCAGGCCGTGGCGGGCAGCGGTCCGATCAGGCGTAGCACCGGCTGCGCCCAGTAGCCGACGAGGCGCGACCAGCCCATGGCCACGCCAACCACGAAGCCAATCGCGGCGCCCAGGAGATAGCCGGGCACCAGCAGAAGCAATTAGTGCAGCACGCTTTCACCGAGCTTGGCATAATCATCAGTGAAGACCTCGAGCAGAGCCTGTGGCGCGACGAAGAAGGGGCGCGGCAGGATGTCCAGCTTCGCGGTTACTAATTCCCAGGCGACGAGGCCCGCGGCAAGGGCGATGAGCCAGGGCCCTGATGGGCGCAGCCGCGCCAGGGGCCCGGGCGCGCCTGCCAGCCCTGCGGCAAGGAACACGAGGCCCAGCACGGCCATGGCACCGCCAAGCAGCTGCGTGCGTCCGTACTCATCTGAATCCGGCCAGCCAAGGACGACGGCCGCCGCCGCCAGCCAACCGAGGCCAGCGAGGGTGCCGCCTCGCCAGACTTGCCAGGGGCGCGCTTCCCGCGCATCCGGGATGAGCCCCGCCTCCACGCTCGCACTCATGAGAGAACATCCGCGAAGACACGCTCGGAGAAGCGCGTCGGGTCGGTGTTCGGGCGCATGACCTGCACCAGCTTCAGCTCCTCGGTGTAGCGCGCGATCTCCCAGCGCAAACCGGCACCCACCGGATGGTGGTGGTGTGTATGAGCACGGATCATTTCCTCGAGGTCTGGGACGGGCGCCCGGGCGTAAGGGGCGAAGATGCGCGCGGCCTCGGCCGGGTTGGCCACCACCCAGTCCTGCGCCTCCAGCAGAGCGGCAGTAAGCGCGCGTGCGGCCGGCCGGTCGCGGCGGATCAGATTGCCTCGAACACCAAGCACGCAGCAGGCGCGGCTCGCCCAGTCCCCGGTGAGGTTGTTCGAGATCTCATGCAGCCTGTCGCGCTTCTGGATCACATAGCCCAATGGGTCGCTGAGCGAGAAGGCCCGCACCTCCCCGCGCTGCAGCGCTGCGCCTAGCAGGTCCGCCGGGAACTGGCGCCAGGTGACGTCCCGCGTCGGGTCGATGCCCTTCTGCGCCAAGAGGATTGAGAAGAAGTTCTTGTCCGGCCCCGCCATGTCCGGCACGCCGATCGTCTGCCCGCGCAGGCTCTCCAACGTGGCAAAGGCGGAGTTCGGCGCCGAGAAGAGGCGGAGGCACCCGCCATGAATCGCGCTGGTGAATTTGACGTCGAAGCCGCTCTCCAGCGGCTTTAGCCACCGCAGCGCCATGCCGACACCGGCATCCGCCTTTCCCGTTGCGATCGCTTCCAACAGCTGATCGGTGGTACCGCCAAAGTTGATCAGCTCCACCTTCAGATTATGCCGCTCGAAGATACCAGTCTGCTCGGCCACGGGAACGCCGACCGTGCACACCGCGTTCGCGTTCCAGGTCAGCTTCAGCTCACGCCGTTCCCCCGGGACCGTGGCAGGTGGCGAACCGGTGCTGGCACGGCAAATGGCGGAGGCGTCGAAGCCAAGGGGAAGCCCGGGTTCGCGTGGGGCGATGCGGGGATAGACTGCCATCCCGCCCAGCGGCAGGGCAGCACCGAACAGGCCAGCGGCGCGCAGGATGGCGCGTCGTCCGGAGCGGGACGTCGTCATGATCAAAACCTTATCAGCTCGGCGAAGTGCAGGGATGTTCTCTGCGCTGGTCCGCCTCAGGTCGGACAGTAAGTGCGCGGGGTACGACAGCATGAACGCGGTCTCTTCCGCGCATCCGTGTGCCGCGAGAGATCATCCTCATGGCATAATGCTAGTTGAACAGTTGCCACGAGGAAACAGAGACGTTTTCCAAAGTTCGTGTGAACTGCAAGAGGGACATCCTCTTGATGCATGTCCCGGTAGTGATGTCATCCCAACGCGGCTGCTCGAAAATTCCTGCACCCCAGGCGTCGCCCATGCACTGCGCACACCGGCGCGAGAAGGAAGCGCGAAAGATCCCGCGGAGGTGACAGAATTATGTGCTGGCTGTCGCTTTCACAAAACGGTTCTCAGGCCGGGCGAGTCCAAGGTGTTCCCGCGGCGTCGTGCCCTCGTAATGCTGGCGAAAAAGGCCGCGCCGACGGAGGATCGGCACAACGAGATCCACGAAATCGTCAAATTGCCCGGGGAAGAAGGGCGGCATGATGTTGAAGCCGTCCGCCGCACCGCCCGTGAACCACTCCTCCAGCGCGTCCGCGACCTGCTCCGGGGTGCCCCAGACAATGCGGTGCCCGCGCGCCCCAGCGACGAGGTAGTAGAGATCGCGCAGCGTTAGCCCCTCGCGCCGCGCGAGGTCGGTAAGCAGCTTCGCGCGAGAGCGGAGCTGGTCGGACTGCGGCAGATCCGGAAGCGGCTCGTCCAGCGGATAACCCGAAACGTCATGTCCTAGCCGGTCCGACAGCAGTGCAAGCGCCGCTGCAGGGTCAATCCAGCCCTGAAGCTGCGCGTAGAGCGCGCGGGCCTCTTCCTCCGTGCGGCCGATGACGGGGCACACGCCCGGCATGATGTGCAGGCTGGAAGGATCTCGCCCATATCGTGCCATGCGTCCCTTCACGCTACGATAGAATTCGCGCCCCTCCTCGAACGTCTGCTGCGCCGTGAAGACCACGTCGGCCGTGCGCGCTGCCAGATCCTGCCCGGGCTCAGAGGAGCCGGCCTGAATGATGACCGGATGCCCCTGCGGCGGGCGGGAGACGTTCAGTGGTCCCTTGACCGAGAAGTACCGACCCGTGTGATTGAGCGTGTGCAGGCGGGCGGGATCGACATAAACGTTCGCGGCCTTGTCCTTCACCACTGCCCCGTCCTCGAAGCTGTCCCAGAGGCCGCGGACGATATCGAGATACTCCTCGGCGATCGCGTAGCGCTCATCATGCGCCGGGTGCTCGCCGCGCGTGAAGTTTGCGGCTGAGCGCGCGTAGGAGGTGGTGACCGCATTCCAAGCCGCGCGCCCGCCGCTGATGTGGTCGAGTGAGGCGAAGACACGCGCGGTGTGGAAGGGCTCGCCATAGGTCGTCGAGGCCGTGGCGGCCAGGCCGATATGGGTCGTGACCATGGCAAGCGCTGAGAGCAACACCAGAGGCTCCAGTCTCGCAACGGTGGAAGGATGCGCGTCCGCACCAGTGGTCAGACCATCCGCCAGGAAGAATAGGTCGAAGGTTCCTCGCTCCGCTGTGCGGGCGACATGGCGGATAAGCTCGAAATTCTCCCCGCCCGCCTGCGCGTCCGGATGCCTCCATCCCGCGACATGGTGCCCGGCCATCTGCGCGAAGAGCCCAAGGCTCATCTGGGACGGGGGGACATTCCCGGACGACCGGTCCGTGCCAGCCACATGATCGTTCGTCAACGCCGTTCGTCCCTGCCAGTGCTTCTTCTGGTGGCGAAGAGCATTCCCGAAGCAGAAGCGTCAAGCGGCGCGCCCGCAGCGCCAAAGATCCGGCCGGCGGCGCTGTACTCGCGCGAGACGTATCGTTTCCTCAGAGTGGCATGGAACCGAATGTCCGTCCTTCCGCGAGCACGATATCTGGGAGGTCATTCCATTTCGGAGGCGCCCCTTCGGAATCATACTGTTTGAGCGGCCAGGACAGGCCTGACCAACGAAGGGGTAAGGATCCGGATGGTCCGATTGGTGCCACCCGTCATGGGCCGACGCGTGTTTTCGGCGGCGCTGGCCGGCCTGGCCGCCGGCCCCGCCCGCGCAGAGGAAGGCTGGCCGCAGCGCCCCCTGCGCGTCGTGATTCCCTGGCCGCCGGGCGGCCAGGTGGACCGCTACGGGCGGCCGCTTGTTGATGCGATGAGTCGGGTTCTCGGTCAGCCCGTGGTCATTGAGAACAAGGGAGGGGCGGGCGGGCTGATCGGCGCTGAGCAGGTGAGCCGCGCCCGACCAGACGGCTACACGCTGCTCCTGGCCAACAACACAGCCGTTGTGGGCAGCGTTGCCAACAACCCAGCCAATGCGCGCTTCGACACGCTCAAGGATCTCGTGCCGATCGGCATCGTCCAGGAGAGTGCTGGCCTCTTCGTCGCACACCGCTCTCTTGGGGTGAAGGATTTCCAGGGCTTCATCGAGGCTGCGCGGCAAAGCCCTCAGCCCCTTCCCTTCGCGTCCTCCGGCGCGGGCGCCGCGGCCTCGATGGCCGCCGAGGCGATACGGCGGCAATACGGCCTGCAGTTCCTTGAGGTAGTGTACCAAGGTGGCGGACCACGCATGGCTGCCGTGCTCTCGGGCGAGGTGAAGTTCACCATGTTCGACATCAACCTGGTGCGCGAGCATCTGCAGACCGGCGCGCTGACGCCACTGATCGGAACAGGTCCGACCCGCTTCGAGGAACTGCCCAACGTTTTGAGCTTTGGTGACATCAGCCTTACTGAATTTGACTTCCGAAACTGGCAGGGCCTCTTCGCCCCGGCGGGCGTCGCACCCTCTGTTCTCACGCGGTTGCGGGAAGCGCTTGCGGAGGCTGTGCAGCCGCCGGACTTCGGGCGCGTGGCCCAGGACGGCGGCAATGCCATCTTCCAGATCGGCGAGGAGGCTGAGGCCCGCATCGTGCAAGGCTTCCGCGACATCCGTGCGCTCCAGTCACGCGGTTGAGCCGTCTCGGGGGGAAATATCTGACCTCTTCCGATGCAACTGCCGAACAGGAAAGAGAGGTTCGGCCATGGCGAACGCTCTGACGAGGCCTGGATGGGCTGCAAGCATCATTGCGCAGCTGGGCAAGGCGGCAGGGGCGCTGTTCCCTTCTCCGGTCGATGGGATCAGCGCGAGTCCCGAGCTTCCCCGGGACTTCCCGGCGGCGAATTCACCGGCGGGGAACCCGCACGGAGCATCCGCGGAGGACCGAGCGGCCGTGCAGGGCCTATTACCCATTCTAGATTGTTGTTCTCCGTCAAGGACGAAAGTTGGAAGCGCATTTCATTGACCGGGACGCAAGCTCCCTCTGAACTGACGCTGTCGTCGCGCCATACCGCCGTTACTCGCCCATTCGCTGGAGACCACGCCCTTGCGACGTCGCCACCTCCTCGCTACCCCGCTCGCCCTTGGCCTTCCCAAGCGTGCCGCGGCCCAGCCAGCCGAGACGCGGCAGATCCGCATCGCCCAGCAGTTCGGCCTCATCTACCTGCCCTTCATCGTGCTGCGGGAGCAGCGCCTGCTTGAGGGGGCCGTGAAGGCCGCCGGGCTGCCGGAGCCGGAGGTGTCCTGGATCCAAGTCAGTGGCGGCGCCGCGATGAATGACGCGCTGCTCTCCGGCGGTCTCGACATCGCGGCCGCCGGGGTGCCGCCCTTCGTCCTCCTCTGGGCTCGCACGCGGTCCAACCTCAGGGTGCGCTCGCTCGGCGCGCTCGGCTCGCAGTCCATCTGGCTGAACACGAACCGCTCCGAGGTGAAGACCATCGCGGACTTCACCGAGCGGGACCGGATCGCCCTTCCGGCCGTGCGCGTCTCCTTCCAGTCCATCGTCCTGCAGATGGCGGCCGAGAAGCTCTTCGGCCCCGGCCAGCACGGGCGGCTGGACCCCATCACGGTCTCCCTTCCGCACCCGGACGCGACCGCCCAGCTCATCGCCGGGCGCACGGAGATCACTGCCCATTTCGGCAATCCACCGTTCCAGCAGCAGCAGCTTCAGCATCCCGGCATCCACAGGGTGCTCGATTCCTTCGACGTGCTGGGCGGCGCGCACAGCGGCAATCTCGCCTATGCCACGGGGCGCTGGCACGACGCCAACCCGCGCACGGCGGCCGCCTTCGTCGCGGCGCTCGACGCGGCGCATCGCTGGATCCGCGAGAACCGCCGCGCCGCCGCCGAGCTCTATGTCCGCGCCGAGCGCTCGCCCCTGGATGCCGGCTTCGTCGATGCCATCCTGGGCGAGGCCGGCATCAGCTTCACGTCGGCGCCCGCGCGCGTGCTGGCCTTCGCCGAGTTCCAGCAGCGCAGCGGCCAGATCCCCGTGAAGCCGGCGAACTGGCAGGAGCTGTTCTTCCCCGCCCTGCACAACCTGGGGGGAAGCTGATGGCGCCTGTCCTGGAGTTTCGCGATCTGACGCTGCGCTACCACACCGAGCGCGGCGCCATGGTCGCCTGCGAGGGGGTGAACCTCTCGCTGAGGGAGGGGGAGCGGCTGATCCTGCTCGGGCCTTCCGGCTGCGGAAAGTCCAGCCTGCTGGCCGCGGCTGGCGGCTTCCTGATGCCGGCCGCGGGCCAGGTGCTGCTGGACGGCGTGCCCGTCCGCGGCCCCGGCCAGGACCGGATGACGGTCTTTCAGGAATTCGACCAGCTCCTGCCCTGGAAGCGCGTGCGCGCCAACGTCGCCTACCCCCTGCGCCTCGCGGGCAGGAGCCGCGCCGAGGCGGAGGGGCGGGCCGAGGTCCTGATCGGCAAGGTCGGGCTGCGTGGCTTTGAGGAGGCCTTTCCTCACACCCTCTCGGGCGGCATGAAGATGCGCGTTGCGATCGCCCGCGCCCTGGCCGCCGCTCCGCGCGTGCTGCTGATGGACGAGCCCTTCGCCGCGCTCGACGCCCTCACCCGCCGCCGCATGCAGGAGGAGTTGCTGCGCCTCTGGGGGGAGCTGCGCTTCACGCTCATCTTCGTCACCCATTCGATCGAGGAGGCGGTGCTGCTCGGCAGCCGCGTGGCCGTGCTCTCCGCGCATCCCGGCCGGCTTCGCGCCGAGCATGCGGTGCCCGCCGGCGCCGACGACGCGGAGCGTGCCCGCCTCGGCGCACTGCTCCGCGGCCAGTTGCTGCCGACCGGCCCGGACGCGGTGCTCGCCGATGCCTGACGGATCGCTCCTCCATCCCCCCGCGCCGCCGCTGCGCACGGCGCCCCGGGCGGCCCGCCCCGGCCCGCTGCTGCAGGACCTAGCGCAGCGCGCCCTGATCCTCGCCCTCCTGGCCCTGGCCTGGGAGGGCTACGGCCGGTGGGTCGACAACGACCTGATCTTCCCGACCTTCACGGGCACCCTCGCGGCCCTGGCGCGCGTCACCGCCTCGGGCGAGTTGCCGGCGCGCGTCCTGGGCTCGCTCCGCGTGCTCGGCATCTCCTATGCCATCGGCCTCGCCGTGGCGGCGCTGCTGGTCGGCCTCGCGGTCGCATCCCGCTTCGGCAGCGCGCTCCTCTCGACCCTGACGGCGATGTTCAACCCGCTTCCGGCCATCGCCCTGCTGCCGCTCGCGCTGCTCTGGTTCGGGCTAGGCACGCCCAGCCTCGTCTTCGTCGTCAGGCATTCCGTACTCTGGGCTGTGGCGCTGAACGCGCATGCAGGGGTGCGCGCCATTCCCCCAACCCTACGCAAGGTCGGCGAGAATCTCGGCCTGCGCGGCCTTCGCCTCGCGGCCTTCATCCTCGCGCCGGCAGCGCTGCCCGCCATCATCTCGGGCCTGCGCATTGGCTGGGCCTTCGCCTGGCGCACGCTGATCGCGGCGGAGCTGGTCTTCGGCGCCACCTCCCGCTCCAGCGGGGTCGGCTGGTTCATCGCGGAGCACCGGAACAACCTCGAGATCCCGGAGGTCTTCGCGGGCCTCCTCGTCGTCGTCGGCATCGGCCTGTTGGTCGAGGGCGTCGTTTTCCGGGGCCTGGAGGCGCGCACCGTGCGCCGCTGGGGCCTGCAGCGCCAATGAGGAAAGCAACGATGGAGATCCGCTCCCTCCACCCCCTTTTCGCCGCCGAGGCGCTCGGGGTGGACCTGTCCCACCCGCTCGATGACGACGCCTTCGGCGCGCTGCGCCGGGCCTTCGAGGCGCATTCGGTGCTCGTGATCCGCGGCCAGGACATCACGCCCGCGCAGCAGGTCGCCTTTAGCCGCCTGGGCGAGCTGGAGATCCATGTGCTGAAGCAGTTCCTGCACCCGGAGGCGCCGGAGATCCTCCTCGTCTCCAACGAGACGCGGGACGGCAAGCCCATCGGGCTCGGCGATGCCGGCCACTACTGGCACTCCGACCTCTCCTACCTGGCCGAGCCGAGCCTCGGCTCCGCCCTCTATGCCCGCGTGCTGCCGCGGGATGGCGGCGACACCCTCTTCGCTTCCATGCATGCGGCCTACGACCGCCTCGATCCCACGCTGCGCGCCCGGATCCACCACCTCGAGGCGGTGCACGACTACGCCTATCGGGGCGACATCCAGGCCGATGCGGGCACCCGCCCGCGCCTGACGCCGGAGCAGCGCGCGAGGGTGCCGCCCGTGGTGCACCCGGTGGTGCGGCTGCACGACGGCACCGGGCGCCCTGCCCTCTTCGTCAACGAGGGCTTCACGCCGCGGATCCTGGGCGTGCCAGAGGAGGAGGGCCGCACCCTCCTGGGGGCGCTGTTCAAGGCATCTCTCGACCCATCGGTGCTGTACCGCCACCGCTGGCGGGTGGGCGACCTCGTGCTCTGGGACAACAGGGCCGTGACGCACCTCGCCACCGGTTGTCCCGCCGATCAGGCGCGGACGCTTCACCGAACGACCATCAAGGGGACCAGACCCATCGGCCCGCGTGCGAATGCCTTGGCGGCTGCCTGAAGTAGGGCAGTCACGGGAGGGGGCGATGAGGGGTGCAACACGTTGTAGCCTCATCGCGCTCCGGAGAATGTTTGCACCGGGGGAGGCCAAAGCCCGGATCCGCGCCGGCTACGCAGCCATCCTGAAGCTGCTGGAAGGAACAATGTCTCGCAGCCAAGCTGCCGGAGAATCTTATCGTTTCATGGACGAGCGCGAGGCCGTCGGATTCCTCCACACGGTAAGCCAGAGGCTGTACGTCGTGGATCGCGTGGCCGACCTCGCGCCGGCGATGGACATGGCGTTGCGCGGGATCTCGGCTGGCTCGACGCAGGGTGCCGACGCCTAAAGGGTCGCGCGACTTGTTCTAAATTGGCAGCGGCAGCGCCGTAGTGCCAAGAACTCCGCACTGACACTGGAGTGGCTCCAACGCGCCCGAGCTTTCTTCCCGCGCATCCGCATCGCCACCACCGGCGCCTTCTAGCCTTCACGGTGCGGCGCTGCCTCAAGGAGTTCCCAATGAGCCGAACCGCCGAAAACGGCCGGGGCAGCGCGAGGCGCCCCGGGCCGGTTGCGTTCGGCCGGTGGCCTCAGACAACGAGTGTGCCGAAGTCGTTCTGCCCGTCGGTCAGCCCCCAGGACTTCATCCAGGAATAGGTCTGGGAGAACCGGGCCGGATCTACGGGACGGGAGGGCGCATAGTGGACGAAGTGGTTGGCGAGCTCCTCCGGCTTCAGCCGATCCCGCACGGGCTGGACAATGTAGTGCTTGTAGCGCGCGAAATCCTGCGTGATGAGCGCCGCTGCGGCATCGACGGCGCGGGTATAGGCCGTCACTGCCTCGGGCGGTAGCTCCGGCGAGATGACCTGCGAGCCGCGATAGAAAATGACACCGATCAGGTGCGCCCCCTCCTTCAGCAGGAGGCTGATATAGGGCTCCATCACCATGGCGACGCGCACCTTGCCGGACTTCAGCGCCTCGTACCGGGCGAGCGGGGATCCGAGGTGCTCTACCACGATCTCGCTTCGCTCAAGCGTGCCTTCGAGCAGCTGCAGTGCCGTGTAATGCGATCCCGTTCGGTCGTTGATCGCGACGGGCACTTTGGCGAGATCGTGCGGCTCGCGGAGCGCTGAATCGAAGGTCACCAGCGCCTGCGCCGCGACCGCCGGACGAAGCGAGGCCACCACGCTGCGGCGCTGTCCCCGCTCGGACCGGTCGAAGCCGGCCCATTCACAGAGATTGTAGGCACTGGCGCTGCCGCTCTCGTAAAGGGCTTCCTTCTGCCGAACGAAGGCGTCAGCGGACGAAATGTTGGCGTCGTAGGTATCGGCGAAGGCGACATCGAGGCCTTCCTTCGCGAACAGACCGTGCTCCAGCGCGACATGGATGGGCAGGTCGAACACCGGGCTGTTCGGCGCAATCCGCAGCGTGGGCCTCGTGATCGTCTCAGACATGGGCGGCTCCTTCTCCACGTCAGAGCCTATGCAGCTAAATCCTTCTTTTCAACGTGGCTCTGCTTAATACACGAAGATTCGAGGTTGATTCACGATTTGCACCACGCAATCCTGCCCAAAGCCGATCTTCAGAGAGTGCGACATGTTCCCGCTCCGACGCCGCTCGATGTTCGCGGCCCTGCCCACCCTGGCCCTTGCCCGCCCCGCGCTCGCGACCTGGCCAGAACAGGCCATCCGCCTGATCACGCCCTTTCCGCCCGGCGCCACCAGCGACAGCGCCGCCCGCGGCATCGCGCAGGTGCTGTCACAAGGATATCAGCGCAGCGTCGTCGTGGATAACCGGCCAGGGGCCGGGGGCGGGATCGGCGCGCAACAGGCGCTCTCCGCCCGGCCGGACGGGTACACGCTTCTGCTGGTCAACAATGCCGTGCTGAGCATGGTGCCGCGCCTGTCGGAGGTAAAGTTCGATCCGACACGCGACTTTGCGCCGGTCGCCTTCCTCGGGGACAGCTACAACCTTCTCGCGATCAGCCCTCACCTGGCCGTCCAGGACTTTGCTGGCTTCGTGCGGCTCGTGCGCGAGCACCCTGGCGAGTTTGTCTACGCCTCGCCCGGTGTCGGCTCCTATGGCCATGTGGCGGGGGCGATGCTGCAGCGGCGGCTCGGGCTCGAGATGCTGCACGCGCCCTTCAATGGCATCGTGCCGGCGATCAACGCCGTGCTCGCGGGGCACGCGCACGCGGTGATGGGGCCCAACACGCTGCCCTTTGCCCAATCGGGCAACCTGCGCGGCATCGCCGTTATCGGATCGCACCGCTGGCCGGACCTGGCGGGGGTTCCGACCCTGCCGGAGCTCGGACTCGCCGACTGGTCGCTGGATTTCTGGTACGCGGTCGTCGCCCCCGCTGGCACGCCGCTCGAGCGGAGGCAGAAGCTGCAGGTGGACTTCGCTGCCGCCATGCGAACCCCGGCCGTTGGACCGCTGTTGGAGCGTGTTGGGCTGCGGCTCGCGGAGCGCTCGCTCGACGAGATCGGCGACACGATCGCTCGCGACTGGAGCACGATGGGCGAGGCGCTGAAGGCTGTCGATCTAGGATAGGCGAGATGGCTAGTAGATCTTGGGCAAGGGTTGCATTCTCCGCCACTCGCACGCGTCGCCGCAGCCAGGGTTTGGCTCGGCCTTCATTCGGATTGCGTCCATGCTCGCTAAGCGCCAAATCAGCCTCGGCCTCTTCCTCTTTGCCAGCGGCCACCATGTCGCCGGTTGGCGTCACCCGACCGCACAGGCGGACGCCACCTTCAATCCAAGCTTCATGGCGGACATGGCGCGGAGGGCCGAGGCCGCGTGCTTCGACATGGTCTTCCTGGCCGACAACAACTGCATTCAGCAGGACGACTGGCTGGCGGTGAGGCGCATGGCGCGGCCTAACATCTTCGAGCCGGTCGCCCTGCTCTCGGCGCTGTCGGTGGTGACGCAGCGCATCGGCCTCGTGGCGACCGGATCGACCACCTACTCCGAGCCGTATCAAATCGCCCGCTCGTTCGGGACACTGGATTACCTCTCCAACGGCCGCGCCGGCTGGAACATCGTCACGACCTCCAACTCGCTCGAGGCCTGGAACTTCGGCCGCGAAAGCCACCCCGCTCATGCGGACCGGTACAAGCGCGCCGCCGAGTTCGTGGAGGTAACCAAGGGTCTTTGGGACAGCTTCGAGGATGACGCTTTTATCCGGAACAAGGAGAGCGGCCTCTACTTCGATGCCTCGAAGCTGCACGTCCTCCACCACAAGGGCGAGCATTTCTCGGTCCGCGGTCCGCTCAATCTCGGGCGCCCGCCGCAAGGCCATCCGGTCCTGGTGCAGGCCGGCGGCTCGGACGCAGGGCGCGACCTCGCGGCCCGCACGGCCGAGGTAATCTTTGCCGTGAACCAGACTCTGCCGGACGCGCAGGCCTTCTACGCCGACGTGAAGGCGCGGGTGGTGGCCCATGGCCGTGACGCCGACTTGGTGAAGGTCATGCCCGGCTTCTTCCCAGTCGTCGGTCGCACCCGTGCTGAGGCGGAGGACCACATGGCGGAGTTGCAGAGCCTACTGCATCCGGATGTCGGTCTCTCGCTCCTCTCATTCCTCACCGGCGGCTTTGACCTTTCCGGCTATGACGTGGACGGCCCGCTGCCCGACCTGCCGGACACGGATGTCGGCAAGGCACGGATAAAGGTGATCGCGGACCTCGCCAGGCGCGAGAACCTCAGCATCCGGCGCCTGTACGAACGGATCGCCGTGTCGCGCGGCCACCACATGATCGTGGGCAGCGCGACCGAGGTCGCCGACCGTATGGAAGAGTGGTTCGTGGGTGGAGCGGCTGATGGCTTCAACGTCATGCCGTCGACCTTTCCCGCCGGCCTGGACGCCTTCACCAGCCTCGTGGTGCCGGAGCTTCAGCGCCGCGGCTTGTTCCGAACCGGCTACACCGGCACCACCCTCCGCGAGCATCTCGGATTGCCCCGCCCTGCCCATGTTGTTCGCGGGCAGGTGGCCCTTCCCGCCTGACGCACCGCTCCAGGATCATCGCCATGACCACCTCCCTCACCCGCCGCGCGGCCTTCGGGTTGCTCGCGGCACCCGCCCTTGCCTCCGTTGGTCGGGCGGCCGGGTGGGCACCGGACCGCCCGGTCAAGATCATCGTTCCCTTCCCGCCAGGTGGCGGGCTGGATCTGGTCGGCCGCGTGCTGGCTGATGCGCTGGCCCCGGAACTCGGCCAACCGGTGGTGGTGGACAACAGGGCCGGCGCTGCGGGCGCGCTCGGCATCGAGCAGGTGTACCAGGCCACGCCGGACGGCCAGACGCTCGGCATCACCAGCTCGGGCAACATCACCATCGGTCCGCTCCTACGCCGAACTCCTTACCAACCGATGGCGCTCACTCATGTGTCACGCCTTACGACCAGCCCGTTGATGCTCGTTGCGCGCAAGGGCCTGCCGGTGCCGGACCTGGACGCCTTTCTCACCTGGATGCGCGCGAGGCCGGACGAGGTGCGCTTCGCCTCCGCCGGCATCGGCTCCAGCACTCATCTGTCGCTGGAGCTTCTGAACATCCGCCTCGGCACGAGGACGATGAACGTACCCTACCGGGGCACCACGCCGATGCTGACCGATCTCGCCGCCGGCACCGTGGATGTGGCCTTCGCCGACGCGACGGGCTGGCCGCTGATCGAGCAAGGCGCACTCCGCTTGCTTGCCATCTCCTCAGGCGAACCCTGGGCTCGCAGCCCTGCGACACCGACGCTAGACAGCAGGGTCGGCGATTTTCGTGTCACCAACTGGTACGGGCTGGTCGCTCCACCGAAGCTTCCTGCGCCGGTTCTGGCCCGGTTTGAGGAAGAGACGGCCAAGGCCTTGGCGCTGCCCAAGGTGCAGCAGGCCTATGCGGCCTCCGGCTTCACGGCCTCGCCGCTGCCCCAGGCGCAGTTCCACCCCTTTCTGGAAAGCGAGATCAAGCTCTGGGAAGGCGTGATCGAGACGGCGAAGATCGAGAAGGAAGGATAGGAGCAAAACAGGATGTCAGCAGCCCTGCTGACCAACGTGCAGAGACTAACCTTCGCTGCTCAGCGTGAGCGTTCTAGAGGTCTTGTGCTGCAATCGTCGCGTTGCAAGCTGGCGCTGGGTACATGAACTTTCCGGACGTTCAGGGAAGGGCAACGAGCACTGTCGTAAGAGCAGGGTGGGGACGGCACCTTCGCACCCTGGCGGACGAGGAGCGGTCAGAAGGTTCCGGCGGCTGACAGGTCGCAGCTAGAAGGTCGTCCGATCACGACCGAGCGTCGGAGGATTACTCGGCCAGACTTTGAGCGCCTCCATTGCTTCAAGCAGCTCCTCGAAGCGAAAGGGCTTGTTCAGCTGCCGCTCCTTTGGCCCCAGCGAGCGGCCGTGCCAGTTGCTGGGCAGGCCCGAGTAATAGATCACCTTGATGTCCGGACGGACGGCCCGGGTCCGCTCGACGACCGCAAACCCGTTCAGCAGCTCACCCAGGTTGATGTCGGTCAGAACAACCTGACACGGCGCTGAGCCTTCGAGGTACTCCAGCGCGGCGGCTGCATGCTCGGCCATCTGTACAGTGTAGCCTGCGTCCTCCAGGGCCTGGACCATCACGTCCAGGACCAGCTCATCGTCGTCGAGGAGGAGGACGTCGCACGTCATTCGGTCACCGTTCCACGCCTACTTGGCTCTCCGCCTGTTCCGCCAGCACAAGCGCTTCAACCTACCGCCGATCATTGGTGAGAAGCCCGAACACGAAGCCGACAGCCCCGGCAATCAGGAGAGCGGGCAGCGGGTGCTGATTGAGAGCGGCGCGGGCTGTTCCCCCTGCTTGGCTGTCCCATACCGCCGCTTGGCCGTGGATCGCGGTGTCCGTCCCATCCGGGGAGATGAAGCCCGTGGCGCCGCCCTTGTGAACAGGGTCCGAGGCGGGAAAGGTGTCCTCAACCCCCTTGTCGACCTTGGCTTCAGAGGTCGCCCCGGCATGCAGATCCGAGACCCAGTGCCCGGTCTCCTCGTCCCGCTTCTGATCCGTCCTGTCCTGGTTCATGGTCCTCGTCTCCAGCATCCATTGCTCTTCTCGGGCACAGGCCCTGAGGGCGCGGCAGCCCATCGAGAGAAAAGCGCCGGACGAAGGAGGAAAGTTCCACCCCTCTCTCAGTCACCCCCCGGCCGAGTGTCAATCGGACGCGCGGCACCGGACCCGGGCCACCGATGGTTGACGCTGAGGATGCGTCGCTCTGCACCCGAGGGCATCTCGTGCAACCTGATCAGACCTGGGCCTGAGGTCTCGGATCCCAGACCGCGACCTTGTCGCGCGGGACGATTTCGACCCCCTTGATGTCCTGCTCGTCAAAGCAGAACTCGGCCAGGGCGTAGGGTGGACCGTTCAACCAGCCAGGTAGCTTGCGCGGGTCCGCGGCGTCCTGGTCCGTGGCCCAGGTCTGACTTTCGCCGAGTGGGCGTGGCTTGATGACCTTATCGATCCGCACGGTAACGAGGGTTCGGGTGCCAACGTCGGTGCACCGCCACAGCGCCGGCCCGGTCGAGAAGGTGGTCCCGATCTGGAACGCCACCCCATCGGCCCTCACCAGCCTCGCCTGTCGTACCTGGGCGGCCGCGGTGAGCGCGATGGAGACCACCTGCCGCAGCGCCTCTCCAGAGAGAGGCACGTCGAGGTTCGGGGTGATGGACAGCCGGGTGGTCGCAGCTTCGACCTCCGCGTCGCTGACGGCGGGATGCGGTTCCACGGCAATCCTCCTGTGAAGCGGGCAACCAGGGCACGCCTGACGATCTCGGTCAGGCTGCGTCCTGAACACCATCATGGCTCATCCCGCATGCGTCGAGGGCGATGGGTCCGAACGGGTCCACTTGCGTGAGCGACAGCTTCCCCTCGCGCGTGAGCTCCAGGCTGGCCAGGAGCGTGCTCGCGAGCGCCGCGCGGAAGCGCAGCAGCCGGTCCGGCGCGGCGGGCGCGATGCTTGGCAAGCAGCGCTCGAAGGGTAAGTGTCGTGGTTGCTGTTCAAGCATGGCGGTGATGCGGAGCATGGCGTCCGGGATGCGCCAGAGGTCGGGCGGCGCGGGTCGGTAGGTCGGGAGCGGCTCCGCTCGCTGTCCTTCCCTGCTCTCCAGCATGGTGAGGGTGGCCTCGAGGAAGGCCACGTACAGCTCCGCTTGGGGCCGTGGCACTGGCGCCTCGCCCTGTCCTCTGGTGAACACTTCTTGCCCAAGCTGCGGCCGGGCCGAGAGCCACGCGGCGCCCGCGCGCATGCGGGCCAGCTCGTCCAGCTGCGCGAGGCGCCGCCTTGCCTCCGCGCCGGCCTCCTCCGCCGCCTTGGGGCTGGCGGGCGCCAGCAGCTGCGCCTTGAGCAGCAGGAGCTGGCTGGCCATGACCAGCCAGTCCGCCCGCCGCTCCAGCCGAGCACCCCCGCCGCTGTTCTCGATGGCGCTCACCAGCTGGTCGGTGAGCGTCAGGATGGAGAGCGGGCCAAGATCCAGCCGCTGCCGCCGGACCATCTCGAGCAGGAAGTCGAGCGGGCCTTCGTAGCCCTCTACCCGAAGGTGCGGGGTGGCCTCACCCCGGCCGGCCTCGTGAGCGCCCCTCCCCTGCCCCTCTCCGCTGGCTTTCTCCTCCAGGCCGAGCGCCTCAGCCACGGCGCGCTCGGGCCCGACTTACCGGGGCGGACTTGTCCTTCTCACCCGCGCTCGCCGCCCCGGCAGCTTCGCCCTGCCCCTCCGTCCCGCCCGGCACGTAGTCCGGCGTGAGCACGAAGAGGAGCTCGGGCCAGTTCCGCCTGAGCCGCACCACCGCCTGCCAGGGCGACCAGTCCGCCGACCAGAAGCCTACCCGCAGCTCCGCCATCTTCTTGCGCCGCCGGTCCAGGGTGGATGACAACTCCACCACGTGCCGGAGCGGACGGGTCACGCCCCAGTGCCGGGCGAGCCAGGCCCGGCTCTCCCCCTCCTCAGGACCAAGCCGAAGGATGGTCGCCGGCACCGGCAGCAGCCGGTGCAGGTCTAAGGGGCAACTCCGGTCCGTGCGCATCCGGGAGAGCGCGCGCTGATGGTTCAGGGCCACTGCGTCCCGCAGCCGTCGCGCCAGGAGCTTGGCGCCCGCGAGGCTGATCGCCGGCGTCCCGTCCTCGGGGGCTGCCATCGGCAGCAGAAACTCCTCCTCCAGGCCGGCGAGGTCCAGCTCCCACGGGATCACGCCCGAGCCCGCGGCCGCGGCCCGGAACCGCGCCACCTCCTCGCTAGGCCCGCTCACCACCAGCTTGTTGCGCAGCCAGTCCGTGTGGGTGCGCTCGGGTCGCCAGGACGGGTCAGGTGAGTCGGGGACGTTGGTGGTGGCCACGGTCTCGTGCCTTGGCATCCTTTGCCGGCGCTCCTAGGACGCGGCCATGCTGACAAAGGCGCTCCACTCCTCGCACGAAGCCCCTGAGACGAAGGAGATCCGCATCAGCCGGGAGGGCTCCGGCCGCAATACCTGGCGCTGGTCGATCTGGAAGGGGTCGACCCTGGTGGCCCGCTCACCCGCGGGCTTTGCGGGCGCCGAGGCCGCGTACGAGGCCGGCCGGCGCGTGCTCAACCGCTGACGCTCCGACCACCGCAAAGAGGCGCGTCCCACACCCTCCCCTCCCGGCCCCGGGCTCAGAGGTCGAGCAGCCGCGCCGGGCTGTCCTGGGTGATCTTGGCTCGGCGGCGGTAGCCTTGCGTGGTGGCGATGCTTCGCTGCCGCGTGTGGTGCATTACCTGCTCGTCGAGTGCCCCCTTCAGGTAGGCCTCCGTGATGAACCCGGCTCTGAGCCCGTGCGGTGAAAGCCGCTCGCTCTCATGCACCACCAGGTTCGCCATCTCCGCCCGCCGCCGGAGGATGCGCCACACCCCTTGCGGGGTCAGCCGGTCCTCCAGCGACCCGCCGGCGCTCACGCGCCGGAACACCGGGCCCCACTGGATCTTGCTTCGCTTGAGCCAGGCCTCCACCGCCCGCACCGGGCAGGAGAGCGGGTTCAGCCCGCGCGGGACGCCGATCGAGGCTCCCTCCCCCTCCTGGTCGCGCTTGGAGCGCGGGATCAGCACCGTCATGCCCTCCGAGGTGAAGCGCAGGTGCTCGCGGTCGATTCCCACCAGCTCCGAGCGCCGCAGCGCGCCGGCGAAGCCCACCAGCAGCAGCGCCCGGTCCCGCAACCCCGCCACGTCCGTCCCGCAGCTGGCCAGCAGGCGCTTGACCTCGGCCGAGGTGAGCGCCGCCGCCGGCCGCGCGGGCTTGCCGTGGGTGGCGAGAATGCCGCGCATGGTGGCGCTGATCGCCGGCTGGCGCGTCTCCCAGAGGTGCCCGGCCTGGCGGTGGTGGTGCGCGATGGCCGCCAGCCGCCGACGCAGTCCGCTGCGGCCCAGCGTCTTGGCGAGGCTAGCCAGGTGGCCGGCAACAACCACCGGCGCTGCCGGCAGGGCTGAGACGCCACCCGCTTCGCACCAGGCGCAGAAGGCGCGCCAGTCGGACACGTAGGCGCGCTTGGTGTTCTCCGACAGCGCCTGCCCCGCATAGCCCGCCGCCCGCGCCACCGCCTCGCCAACCGGCCCGGCCAGGACGGCGAGTGCCTCCGCGGGGAGCGCGCCCGCGGCCAGGCGCACCACGGCCCCGGGGACGACCGCCGCGCTCGACCCGCCGTGTCCGCTCACGCCGCTTCCCTTACAGGCCGACAACCAAAAAGCCCGGTGTTCTCTGCCCTTTCAGCCGCGGTCCCCACCAAAGTCCCCACCCTCTTACTCCGCTCGGGCCAATCCGAAGGGCGCCCCCGCGCCCGTCTTCTGGCCGGCAAAATTGTGCCAGGAGCCACCATCGTGTGGCAACCGCCCCCTCCCAACTCTTCACGCACGATAATAATTTGTTATCGTGCGTAACTTGCCGGAAAATCCCCGTTTTGCTGAGGTTTTATGGCGAGCGACGTAGGAGAGGCCGTCCCCCTGCCCCACCGAACCCGGACTGTACCCGCCCAACGCGCCGAGCGTTCCTAGGTATGACCGCCGAGGCGACGGAGCCTAGCTCAGTGGGGTGGCGAGCCTCCACGCTGACAGGAAGATCCCAGCCGGCCTGCAGCGGCCTCTGGGTGCGTCAAGTCGCCGTCGCGAAGCTGCTTACGGTTAACGAGGTGGCTGCCTCAAGGAGCAGGAGCCACAAGACAGGGGTCACTCAGGCCTGTCTCGAGCATCCCTGCGTCCCTCACCTGTCAGAGGTGTATGTGACGGCGGGTCGCTGGCGGGAAAGCTCTCTTCTCCCTCCTCATCGACATAAGCCTGTCGCTGATCGTCACGTGTACATTCAACCTTCCAATGAACCTCGGCCCCGCCTTGAGGGTTCAGCGCGCAAGCCATTCTCCAGTGGACGTCCGCTCGTCCCTCAGGACGACCCTCCTCAAGCCAGAGAAAGTAGGCTTGTTCACGGATGCGCTCTTCGCGTTCAATCCGGGTCTCCGACATGACGACCTCCTGCTACCGCATTGCCGCGACCTGTATCTGGCATCCAAGGTCGTTGGTTTAAGGCAGTCCTGAACTTCGCTCTCCGGAAAGTTTTTCCGCCTCAATGTCTGATTGAGAGGCGGAACTTCTCAACCAAAACGGCGCTCGATGGCATGAAGAGCAAGGAAAGCTGCTCAGAAGGCGGCTGCCTCATCCCAGGCGTTCGGGCCATCGCCTTGCCGAAGTCGGCCTGGCCGTGTCCGGGCGAGTGAACCAGGGGGACGAACATCTCCCGCCCGGGAAGCCATGCTCCGCCTTGAGCCGCTCGAAAATCCGCCGTGCCGTGTGCCGCTGCTTGCCGGGGCGGCCCTGATCCTCCTCCAGGGTTCGGAGCACTGCTCCAAACGCCGAAGGCTCGCGTCGATCACCGGCCGCAGCGGGTCGAGCTTGGGACAGACCGGTGGCTTGCTCCGCCGATACCCCGGCGGCACCGCAAACCGCAGCATCTTGGCCACCGTCTTGGCGTCAATGCCAAACACCCGCGCCGCCTGCCGCTGGCTCATGCCATCCACATGGCAACCACGCCGAACCCCCGCATAAAGATTCACGACCTTCATCCCCCAGGCCTTTCGTCAGAACCTCCGACGAAAAGCCCACCAGCGCTCCTTTTTCGCGCCGCCGCTACAGCCAGACTACCCGGCCGCCTCCATGAGGGATTTTGTCTCCGCCGCTCTCACCTTCAGGCGCTGAAACCGGCGGCGGCCGCTACGTAAACCGAACGCTCCGGCGGCGGGGCGGCGGCTTACCGCGCCTTGTCGCACGGAAACGGACAGGCCGTTTCCGGCCAGACCCGGGCACGCGGCTTTGCGCCCAAGCCGGTCGTGGAGGCTCGCGGCTCGCCAGCCAGGAGGCGGGCATGGCGCGAACAATGTGGCGAGCCGAAGTTGCGCCAAGGGGCGGACCCGCCCGCCTCATTGAGCGTTGTCCCAGCAGGCCACAACTGCCTTTACTTGCTCCGCCTGCGCCGCGACACGAGTTCGCGGCTCGTTCAGCCGAGGAGACGGCGCACAACTTCCGCCGCGTCCGTCGGCTTCTTGCACCGGGGCACATTGCCGTACTTGCGCGGGATGTGGACCGCATCGTAGCCGGTCGCGAACAGGAAGGGGATCGCGCGGTCCATCAGCGCGTCCGCGACAGGGTAGGCCGTCTCTCCCTGCAGGTTGATGTCGACCACGGCCCCGTCCAGCTGATCGGTCTCGTCGAGGAGGTCGAGCGCTGCATCGACGCTGGGCGCGGGTCCGATCACCTTGGCTCCCTCGGCCCGCAGCGCCTTGCTGAGGTCGTCGGCCAGGAAGTACTCGTCCTCGACGACGAGCAGGCGAAGGCCGGCGAGACGGGAGGTCATGTGGAGCGTCTCCGACTTCTGGTCCGCTCGAGCGGCATGTCGATCGTGCAGCGCAAGCCCGCCTCGTCGTGCTCGAACGAGGTCTTGGCATTGAGGCTGTAAGGCAGGGCGCGCTCGATCAGCTCGCGCCCATAGCCACGAGGGGCATCACCGTTGTTGCTGGGCGGCTGACCGCCTCTCTCTGCCCATTGGAGCGCGAGTCGCTCTCCCCTCCCTTCCCCGTAGGTCCGCCACGTGACGGTGAGCCGGCCATCGCTGTTCGAGAGGGCGCCGTACTTGCGGGCGTTCGTGGCAAGCTCATGGAGTGCGAGGGCAAGCGTCTGCACGACCGAGTGGCGGACCCGCACCGAGGGGCCGTCGACGTCGAGGCGGCCGGGCTCCGCCCTTGCCCCGAGCGCGTCGAGCTCCATGTGGATCAGACCGTCCATAGTAATCGGCTCCTCGTCAGAGCGGGAGAGGAGGCCCTGCACGCGGGCGAGCGCCTCCAGCCGGTGGTTGAACTCTTCGCGGAACCTCTCGGTCGGACCGGTCTGTTCCATGGTCTGCTGCGCAATGGAGCGCACGACCGCGATGAGGTTGCGCGTGCGGTGCTGGAGCTCGGCGACCATCACCTCCTGGCGCTCCTGCAACTCCTTCAGCTGCTGCACATCGGTGGTGGTGCCGAGCCACTCCAGAAGGCGGCCCGCCTCGTCGCGGACCGGTACCGAACGGGTGTGGTGCCAGAGATACGCGCCATCGGCGGCGCGGCGGACTCGGTATTCCACGTCGAGCCTGCCGTGGGGGCGAGCCGCTTCCCAGGCCCGCATCGTCGCGTCGTGGTCGTCGGGGTGGATGGCGTCGAGCCAGCCGAGCGCCAGGCTCTCCACCGGGCTCTGGCCGGTGAACGCCTGCCATTGCGGGCTCGACCAGGTCCAGCGGCCCTCGTCACAGGAGCGCCACACGAGCTGCGGGATGCCCTCCATCAGGGTGCGCAGCCGCTGCTCTCCCTCGGCCAGGGCCTGCTGCGTCCGCCGAACCTCGGTGACGTCCTGCCCGATCTTGATGAACTCGCGAATCTGACCGTCCGCGCCCACGAGAGGCTGGGTCGAGCCCTCGATGAAGATGCGCGCGCCATCCTTGCGCTGATGCCAGCGGACGTTGGGGGCCAGCCCCGTCCGTGCGGCGGTGTCCCGCTCGTCACGCGGAGCGCCACTGGCGACATCCTCAGGCAGGAAGGTCAAGTCGACAGAGCGTCCGAGCATCTCCTGCTCCGACCACCCATACACGGCGGCCGCGCCGGACGGCCAGGAGGTGATGAGCCCGTCCCGGTCTGTGGTGAAAATCGCGTAGTCCCGGACGCTCTCCAAGAGAAGCCGGAACCGCTCTTCGCCCGCACGCAACGCCCGCTCGGCGCGCTTGCGGTCGGTGACCTCCTCGTAGAGCACCGCCACGCGATCATTTTGCCTCGGATAGGCAACGGCCTCGAACCAGCGATCCGAGCCAAATCGGTGTTCGATCCGCTGCGGCTCCCCCGTGGCAACAACGTTCGCGAAGTGCTGCGTCCAGACCGGATCGAGATCGGGGAACAACGCGCTCGCCGTTCGGCCTCTCGCGGCGGCGACCGGCGTGCCGAAAAGTCGCTCGAAGGCCGGGTTCAGCTCGAGATAGAGCTGGTCGACCGCTTGCCCCTGTGCATCACGCACGAGTTCCAGCTCGCTGTAGCCCTGGCCCATCGTCTCGAACAGGGTGCGGTGCTTGTCCTCGCTCGCGGCGAGCGCCGCCTCGGCCCGGGCGCGTTCTGCCGCGGCCCAGGTGCGTTCGCCGACCTCGTGCACGAGCGAGACTTCCGCGTCGGTCCACGCGCGCGGCGTCCCGGAGTGCACGCCGAGCTCCGCGACCAGCCGACCGTCCTTGACGAGCGGCGCGACGATCGCCGCCTGAACGCCGACCGCGGCCCATGCCGCACGCTCCGTCTCGTCGAACCCCGGGTCAGCATTCACGTCCGCGACGGCGAGCCCTTCGCCGCTGTAGCGCCTCGCCATCACTTCGGCCCCGAACGTCTCGTAGCTGAAGTGATCCGGGAAGGGGGCCGGTGAAGGCCGGCCGGGAGCCGCGGGCCGGATGAACTGGCCACGGATCACCCCTCTCTCCGTGCCAGGCTCGCCCGTCACCTCCGCGTACATCGAGCGGTCGGCACCCAGGTGCTCGCCGAGCAGCCGGGTCGTGGTGGCCTGTATCTCTCGAGCGTCGGCGAGGGGTCGAAGCGCATCGCTCAGCTCCAGCAGGAACGCTCCCCGCTCCTCGCTCTCGCGAAGTTCGCGCTCGGCATGGGCACGTTCCACGGCCGCCCAAGTCCGTTCCGCCGTCTCCTCCGCGAGCGCGGTCTCCGTCACGGTCCAGCGCCGCGCCCTGTCCTCGACCACGAACAGCGCCGCCTGAAGCTCGCCGGCCTTGACGAGAGGGACGTCGACCCAGGAGGCCACCCCGTGCGCGAGGCAGTAGTCCCTCTCCGCCGCGGCGAACGTGCCATCGGCCACATCCTCGACGACCCAGGTCCGCCCGTCGCGTATGCGGTCGTAGATGAGGCGGAAGGCGTCGTTCGGGTAGCGCCCGACGAGGCTCGGGAGACCCGGGGCTGCGTCGTCGCCCCAGATCTCGCAGTAATCCACGCCGCGCGGCCATTCCGCGTAGTAGGCGCGGCTGGCGCCCACCGCCTCGCGCAGCCGCCGCACGGCTACCCGGATGATCTCAGGAGGATCCGCGAGGGGCCGCAGCGCGTCGGCGAGTCCCAGCAGGAAGGCCCCCCGCTCCTCGCTCTCCCGCAGCGCAGCTTCGGCGCGCTTGCGGGCGTCGATGTCGACGTTGATCCCGACCCACTTTTCGATCCTTCCGCCCGGATCGAGTACGGGAGCGGCACGGATGTTGGTCCAGCGCCAGCCGCCATCGGGAGACCGCAGCCGGAACTCGGCATCCACGAGCCCGTGGACCGTGACCGCCTCCCGCCACTGCCGCTCGGCATAGGCTCGGTCATCCGGATGGACTGCGTCGAGCCAGCCGTAGCCGAGCCACTCCTCCAAGGTCTGGCCGGTGTAAGCGCGCCAGCTCGGGCTGTCCGCGACAACCAGGCCACTGCCGTCGGCCTCCCAAGCTGCCTGAAGAAGGCGATGGCGCGCCTCGTTCTCGCGAAGCGCTTCCTCGGTCGCGCTCAGGCGCTGCACCTTGAGCAAGCGGTCGATCACCGGGCCGAGGATCGTGGCGTAGGTGCGCAGGAATTGGCTGTCGGCATCACCGAAGGCGCGCGGCTCGGAGGCATCCACCTGAAGCAGGCCGAAGGGCCGCCCGCCGGGGAGGAAGATCGGCACGTTGGCGAGCGCCTGGACGCCGGCGTCCTTCAGGAAGGCCGGGAAGTCGAAGCGGCTCTCGCTCGCCAAGTCGTTGGTGATGACCGGCTCGCCCCTTTCGACGGAGTAGGTCTCCGAGGAGTGCTCGCCCATCGGAAGCCGCAAACGCCCGACGACGCCCTCGTCCCAGCCCACGCCCGCCCGCACGAAGAGGGTCCCCCTCTCGTGCTCGATCTCGAGCACCTTGGCGTGCCCCGTCCCGAGAGCGTCGGCGATGAGCCGGCAGGCCCGGGTCAGCACCGCGTCGAGGTCGTCCGAACGCAAGGCGAACTCACCGAAATCAGCGAGCGCTTGCTGGCGCTTCTCCATCTGACCGATGTCGGGCATTCCCCCTCCTCGATGCCCCAGGCCTACGCTCCTCGCCAGCGCCGCTCCAGCATCGTCTGGATCAGGTCAACTCGCGACGGGCGAAATCGATGCTCCACCGTGGCATCGGCCCTCGTCGGCCATGGCCCGGTTTTGCGCGTAGAGCGCCTCGCGCCTGCGCGTGTCGCCGTCGAGGATCGAAGTCCCGGGCGCGTGGACCACCATGTCCGGGGGCTGAAGGTCCCGCAGCCCCGACGGGTCGCCGGCGCCCGCCTGGGTTTCTGCCTCGCGCACACGCGGCGAGGGGGTGGTCCGGGCGTGGCACGTCGGGTGCGGGCACGGCGGTCTCCTCTCGAGAGGGCCCGGAAGGGGCCCAGCGGTTTCGGCGCGCCGATGCACCCCGGATCGGGTCCGGATACTTGAACCGTGCGGCAGACGACCGTGCACCGCCTTGCTCGAAAGTCTGGTGCGGATCGCCAGCAGCGGTTCCGTCCTCCAGCGAGGAAGGTCCGCTTTCGCATGACGGCCACCCCGTAGCTGCCGGGCTGCTTCCGGCCAGACCCGGCTATCCGGCGTGCTATGGGAGGTCAAGTTCGGGTCAAGTGCGGCGGTGGAACAGGCTGCGGCTGAACTAAACCGTAGCCAGCAACGGTGCAATCCCGCTCTCCGGACAGAACTTCCTGCGATAGAGTGCCGCATGGATCTGGATGAGGCTCCCTCCCCTTCCCCTGCCGCCCTCAGTGCATCTGGAACAAGGTGGCGGAGCAGGTCCGGTAGCAGGTCTGACCGTCAACACAGCAAGGCGCGATGGACGACTGGGGGAAGGCGGACTTGGTCAGCCAGCCAGTTCTGATGTTGCTTTGCGCCTGTCCCGGCCGTTCGGATGCCTTGGCTGACGTTCCGAGAGCGGACGTGACCTCGGTAAACAGCGACAACTGGGTTGGGTACAAACCGGCTCCCGGCTTTGACCGCCTTCCCGTATTCCGAGCAGGTCAGACCGCTACGGAGCGAGGCGCCGGATCGTTTCGGCAATCTCCTCGCGCTTGTAAGGCTTCGAGAAGAACACGCCGCGAGCCGGCATGTCCTCGGGGCGCGGCGTCCGTCTGCCCGAGATGATGATGATCTCGATCGGCGGCCAGCGATCGCGGATCATCGCCGCCAGCTTCATGCCGTCGGCTCCGCCGGGCATGTCGATGTCTGTGAACACGATGCGGATGTCGGGCCGGGTCTCCAGAATGGCGACGGCGTCCTCCGCGCCCGCGGCCTCGACCGCCTCGAAGCCCGCCTCCTCGACCACATCCACCGCCATCATCCGCAGGATCGGTTCATCCTCGACCACGAGAACGACCGGTCTGCCCGGGGGCGCTGCCTGACCCACGATCTACTCCCTCACGAACGTCGCAGCTGGGCGAGCGACGCCCGCATAAGTGCCCGAAATCCTGTAGGCGGATAACGAAGCTCGACCCCGCCCGTTCCCACCAACCCCATCCGGATCAACCGCGACCCGAAGCCCTTCCGGCCGCCGGCCACAGGCGCGGCGGGCTCAGGGCCGCCGAGTTCCGTCCACTCGAAGACGATCTGAGCGTCGTCGCCGTCTCCCTCGGCCCGCCACTCTATGCTGACCCGGCCTCCCGGCACCGACAGGGCGCCGTACTTCGCGGCATTGGTCGCCAGTTCGTGCAGCAGCAGCGAGAGGGACAATGTGGAGCGCGGCCCGAGCTCCACGTCGGCGCCGTGCATCTCGTAGCGGTCACCTTGTCCCGAGCCGGCCATTGCAGCCCGCACCACCTCGTGGGCCGAGGCACTGGCCCAGTTCTTCTGCAGCAGCACGTCATGCGCGGAGGAGAGGGCGTGGATACGCCTCTCAAAGGCGTTGACCGGCTCGCGGTCACGGACCGGCCGAAGGGTCTGCCCGGCGATCGACAGCACCATGGCCAGGGTATTCTTCAGCCGATGGGAGATCTCCTGGTTCAGGACCTCCTGCGCCGCCTCGGCCCGGACCCGCTCGACGGCTGAGCGCAGTCGTGACCCCACCTCGTGGATGAAGGCGAGTTCCTCCGCTCTCCAGGCCCGTGGCTGATCGGTGCAGACGAAGAGCATCGCCACGAAGGCACCGCGCTCGAACAGGGGCGTGTTGACGAAGGCCCGAGCGCTCCGCGCCTCCAGGGCCGTCGCGTGGGCACGGGTGCGGGCGTCGGTGCGACAGTCGGTGACCACGACTGTCTGACCGTCCTTGAGGTCCTCGATGTAGGAGCCGTAGTCCCGGAAGTGGAGCGTGCCCGCCAGGGTCTCGGCCCCGCCGGCCGTCCAATCGTGCTCCACGGTGATTGTCTCCCGGACCGGGTCGACGTCGCCGTAGCCCACCAGCATGGCGTCGAGCGTGGTGCCAAGCGTCTCACAGGCCGCCATGACCATGGCCTCGCCGTCGGTCAGGTCGCGGAGACGGTCGCCCAGTTGCATGATCGCCGTCTGGCGCCGCCCGGCGAGGTGGCGCTCCGTCACTTCCTGGAAGATGACTGTGAAGCGGTCACCTTCGATCGGGTACATGCGCCCCTCAAACCAGCGGCCGATGCCGCCTACTTCCCGGACAAAGGTCGTGGGCTCGCCAGTCTCGACCACCCGGGCCGGCTCATCGATCCAGGCCTGCTCGATGCTGGGTAAGAGTTCGCGAACGGTGTGGCCGACAGCGCTTCTCTGATCCAAGCCGACCTGCTCGGCCCAAGCCGAGTTCACGTCGAGGTAGCGCCAGTCCGTTACCTGACCCCTGGCATCGCGCACCAGCTCGCCCAGGATGATGCCCTCGCGCAGCCGCTCGAATAGCCCTCGCCAATGGGCCTCGCTGTCTCGCAGGGCATCCTCGGCCGTTCGCGTGTCGGTGACGTCCCGCGACACCGACAACAATTTCTCCGGCTTGCCGTCCGGCCCGAAGATCGGCGTGACCAGCACGTCCCAGTAGCGAGGTGTGCCGGCCATGGTGGTGGCGTGGCCGCGGAAATGGCTGCGCTCCCCCGCCCGCGCCCTGGCTACAGCCGCCTTGGCCTCGCTGTGCCCCTCGCCGTGCCAGAAGTCGGGCCAAGGGCAGCCCTGGATGAGGTTGAAGTCGCTCACCTCCATGACGCGCTGGCCGCCATCGCTCATGAAGACGAGATTGCCGTCGAGATCGAGCACCTTGATGCAATCGGCGGAGGCAGCCAGGACACTCCTCAGAAAAGCTTCGCTCGCAGCCAGGGAAGCGCGGCTCGCGGCCAGTTCCGCGAGGTTCGCCTCACGGCTGAGGAGACTGGCTCCCAGCGCGTCGCAGACCGCAACAATGCCGAGGCAGACAGCACCGAAAAGCAGGGTCGATAGCCAATCCTGTGGCGACAGGGCGAGGCTGAAGACGGGCGCGAGGAAGAAGGAGGCGGCGAGGATCATGGACAGCCCGGTCGCGAAGAACCCGGGGCCACGTCCCAGGGTGAGGCCCGCCGCCATCAGTGCCGGGATGAAGAACAGGAACGGGAGATCGGGTGCCGGAAGGATGCTCCGAACCGCCGTGGCGGCGAGCACGATGATCGCCGCGGCGCCGTAGCGCTTGGCAGCCGGCCAGCGGCGGCCGGCGAGAAGACGGAGTAAGCGTTCCAAAACGGGCCTCTCCGCGTGCCGAGGCCGTCGGCCAACCTCCTGTCCACGGGCAAGACCGGGGCCTTGGTCGAGAGAAGCCGGCAGAGGCAGCCGGCAGGCGCTCTAATCCTGCCGCATCATAGCAATCACGATCACCTCGCTCCAGAGTGGGCGGGGGGTTCAACGACTGCACTGGGTCAATATCGGCGGGAGAAGGCGACGCCATCCTTCGCCTTCTTACAACCGCTGGTAGGTGTGTCGCACCTAGTTCCCTATGGCGAACTGGACGGCGACCGATATCTGGAGCGCAGGGGTATCGCGGTTCAGCCCAGCGCCTCCGGCCACCCCGACAACGGCGCCGTTTGGCAGGCGATGGCGAAAGCCAACCTGGAGCAGGCTGAAGTCCCGGTCTCCACGCTCCTGCTGCGAGAGAGCGTAGGTGAGGACGAGGGCCAGGTCGCTTGTGACGGCCTGGCCGATGGAGGCGTTAAAGAGGTAGCGGTTGGGGCGATCTCCGGGTTGCGGATCGATGCGGGTGGTCAAGCCTAAATTGGCGTGGATCCCAAGCGGCAGGCGGCCCGGTCGGAAGGTCTTGCCAACGAGCGCCACGCCCTCCGCCTCGTAGGCGGTGCGACCGGGGCCGTAGATCGTGCGGACGCGGCCGAGGAGGCCGATTGCGGGGGCGGCGCCCCGATCCTCGGAGAGCTGGTAGAGGAGGCCGAGGCCGCTGGTGCCGCCTGCGCGGGCGCGCTCGCGCTCTTCCTGTTGTTGCGGCAGGGCGTCCCCGTCGGTGAGGTCGACGGCGGTGCCGAGGCGACGCCGGGTCTCAAGATTGCCGTAGGCGCCGGTCTGGCCGAGACGGAGCTCCAGCCGGGGAAGGACACCCATCTCGTATTCAGTCTGGATGGCGCCGGTGTCGCGGACGCGGCCCTGGCGCGCGCGCTCATAGATGCCGACGAAGCCGACTTCGGCGGTGCCGGGGGCGGCGGCGATGGGATCGGTGATCTCGAACGGGTCATCGGCGAGTTCGATCGGCTCGTCCTGGGCGGCGACAGGGGTGGCAGCGAAGAGGAGGAGAGCGAGAACGCGGCGGGACATCGTGCCTGCCCTTAGGTCGAATAGGCGCGGGGCGCCAGCGAGCCGGGGAACGGGTGGGGAAGGTGGGTCGAGAAGTGAACAGCAGCGGCAGGATGGAAGGGCAGGTGCAATCCCGTCCTGCGGCCCTGGACAGGCCAGGATTTTCCCACAACGACCCGGCATTGGCTGGAGCGTTACGCTCTCTGGATTGGCCTAGGAGGCGGATGAGGAGAATGGCCAAGCAGGACGCGATGATGAGGCGCCAGCGTGTGCTGGCTGACTTCGGAGACTTCGTGCTCGACCACGAGGATCTGGACGCGATCCTTACCGAGGGCTGCCGTCTTATCGCCGGGGCCCTGGGCACCGATCTGGCCAAGGTCATGGAGATCGACCGGGCGACGAACACGGGCTTCGTGCGGGCCGGTGTCGGCTGGCGCCCAGGGATCGTCGGCCACGAGCATGTCAGCCTGAGCGATCGCTCGTCCGAGGCCTATGCGATCGAGAAAACAGAGCCGGTCATCACCAACGATATCGCGCACGAGGTACGCTTCGAGTTCCCGTCTTTCCTGCACGACCACGGCGTTGTCGCGCTGGTCAACGTGCCCATCCTGCTGCCTGGCCGGAGGCCGTGGGGAGTCCTGCAGGTCGACGCGCGTGAGCCACGAGAGTTTGGCCAGAAAGACATCGAGTTCCTCAAGACCTACTCCATGGTGCTGGGGCCGGTCATCGACCGCCTGCGCGTCACGGCAGAGCGAGAGCAGGCGCGCAACGGGCTGACGGAGCGCGAAGAGCGGCTCACCCGCGTGCTGGACGGCATGGGCGAGGGCTTCGGCCTGCTTGCCCCCGACTTCACCATCCTAGAACATAATCACGAAGCCCTGCGCCTGGACGGACGTCCCCGCGACGAGGTTGTCGGGCGCTCGCACTGGGAGGTCTACCCGGGCAGTGAGCAGTCCGAGGTGGGGCGGCTTCTCAGGAAGGCCATGGCTGAGCGTGTGCCGGTCTCGCTAGAACACCAGTACGCCTGGGACCAGGGGCGCTCCCGGTGGCTGGAAATGCGGGCGTTCCCGGCAGCGGACGGCGCCTCGGCCGTATTCTGGCGTGACGTCACTGATCGCCGGCGGGCCGAAGACGCACTCCGCGAGAGTGAAAAGCGCTATCGCGCTCTCTTCGAGAGCATGGACGAAGCCTACGCCGTCGTCGAGGTTCTGAAGGACGATGGCGGCCGGTGGGCGGACTTCCGGTTCCTCGAGGTCAATCCGGCCTTCCTGGAGCACACGGCCATGCCCTGGCCGGTCGGTAAAACCGCCTCGGAACTGCTCGGAACGCCCAATCCGCGCTGGACCCAGTTCTACGGCCAGGCGCTCGACACCGGGCGGTCGATCCGGGTGGAGGAGGACGAGCCGACGCTCGGCCGCACCTTCGACCTCAACATCTTTACCTTGGACCGTGATCGGAACCGCGTCGCGGTGCTCTTCACCAACATCACCGAGCGCAAGAGGACTGAGGCAGCGTTGCGGGGGGCGATGGAGCGCCAAGCCTTCCTGCTCACGCTCGGCGATGCCATGCGTGCGCAACCGGGTGCGCAGGAGATGGTCGAAATTGCTTGCCGCCTTCTCGGCGAGCGCCTGGACGCCTCGCGGATCATGGTTGCGGAATTCGACGAGGGGCGAGGCCTCGCCCACATCTTCCATGGCTGGTTCGCTGACGGCGCGACGCCGTTCCCGACAGTGATGCGGCTGGCGGACTACGAAGGACCGATCCTGCGCGATCTCAGGGCCGGTCGGACGGTCCGAATAGAGAATACCGGCCCACCCTTCGAGCGGACCGACCTCGAAGCCATCGCGGAGCTCGGCGTGAAGGCGTTGCTCAGCGTCCCACTGATCGTCGAAGGCAGGCTCGTGGTGAATGTCAGCGTGCACCAGCACGCCGTACGCCGCTGGACCGAGGGCGAGATTGAACTCGTGCGGGAGGTCGCCGAGCGGCTGTGGGCCGACCTGGTGCGGGTCCGGGCGGAGGCCGCGCTGCGGGAGAGCGAGAACCGGTTCCGGGCTTTTGCGGAAAACTCGGCCGACGTGATCTGGATCGTGAGCGCTGACGGGAGGCGGCTTGAGTATCTCTCGCCCGCTTTTGAAAGGATGTTTGGGGAGGATCGGGCGAAGATTACCGCCGACCTCCGCCGCTGGGCGGAACTCGTGCATCCCGAGGACCGGGTGGAGGCGATGCGGGCCATGCCGCGCGCCCTCGCGGGAGAGATGGCCATCGTTCACTACCGGGTGCTTCGCCCGTCGGACGGCCGCGTCGTGCACCTCCGTGACACAGGGTTCCCCATTCGGGATGAAGCCGGGGGCATCGCCTGGATCGGCGGCATCGTGCAGGACGTGACAGACATCCACGACGCGACGGCGGCGCTCGAGGCGCAGAAGGAGCGGTTCCAGACGCTGGCCGAGGGCATCCCCCAGCTCGTCTGGCGCTCGAGGGACGCGGGACAGTGGACCTGGGCCTCCCCGCAGTGGCAGGACTACACGGGACAGTCGGACGAGGAGAGCCACGGCCTGGGTTGGCTCGATGCGGTGCATCCCGAGGACGGGGCACGGACAATGGCGGCCTGGCACGCGGCGCGGCGGCACGGGCAGTTGGACGTGGAGCACCGAGTGAGGCGCGCATCCGACGGCGCCTGGCGCTGGCATCAGACCCGCTCCCTGCCCGTTCGCAACGGCCCGACCGCCGAGCAGCCGGAAGGCCGCATCGTTGAATGGCTCGGGACGACGACAGACATCGGGGATCTTAAGCGGCTCCAGGGCGAGCAGACCGTGCTGGTCGCCGAACTCCAGCACCGCACGCGCAACCTGCTCGGGGTGGTACGCAACGTCGCTCGCCGCTCAATCCCACCGCAGCCGGGGCGGGACGAGTACGATAGGCGCCTGGCCGCTCTCGGGCGGGTGCAGGGATTCCTGGCCCGGAGCAGCCGCTACAGGGTGGCGCTGCGCGACCTCGTCGAGGCTGAGATCCAGGCCGCGGGCGACGATTCATCGGACCGGGTGACGGTCGAGGGCCCGCCCGTGGACCTGCCCGGCGAGGGCGCACAGCCCGTGGCGCTCGCGCTGCACGAGCTGGCCACTAACGCGGTGAAGTACGGCGCCATCGCGCAGCCAACGGGTCGGCTTTCCGTCACCTGGCGGGTCGAGGATGCGGAGGACGGGGCTCGGCTGGTCATTGCCTGGCGCGAGAGCGGGGTAGCGATGCCCGATGGCCCGCCCGTTCGCCGAGGCTATGGGAGCGAGCTCATCACCCGGGCGTTGCCCTATCAGATGCGCGCGGAGACGGCGCTGGAGTTCACCCCTGACGGGGTGCGCTGCTCCATCTCGCTCCCCGCCGGAGCGTTTAGGGTCGTGGAGGAGGTAGGATCATGAGCGCGGCAGGTGAGGCGCTCCGGAGCCGGCACATCGTCGTGGTGGAGGACGAGTACTCTATTGCCGAAGAGGTCGGGGAAGCTCCTGCACCTCCGCGAATTAGCGGCAGGCAGCTTTCGTAACTTCAAGCTTGGGAGCTACCATTCCGCTCCCGGCCGAACCTGGCCATTCAGAACGGCGTTATGAGTCCTTCCTCTGCCTTCCCGTACGATAATGGGGGATTATCGTGCCTGCGCAGAAGCTCAAGGGGCAGGTTCTTGAGCAATGT
>NZ_RCVR01000033.1 GCF_016107305.1 Roseomonas sp. KE2513 | reverse complement strand
CAGTAGCTCAGCGGCGGCGCCGTTTCTGCACTCAGCCCCTGGCGCGCCGCCCTCGCGCGCACCGCACTGAATCGCACCGCTATGGCGCAGGAAGCCGTATAACACGCCTGCCCATCCCCATTATCGTCGATGCTAAGACCGTTGCGGCGGCGCGACGGCCCGCACAATCTAGGCTTCGAGGGCGATGCGGTAATGGCGGCCCTGCGCGAGGCCTTCGCGGCGGAGCACGCCCTGTAATGCGGCTATTGCACGCCGGGGATGCTGGTCACGGCGTACGATATGGTCCGCCGCCTGCCCAATGCCGACGAAGCGCGCGTGCGCGAGGAGCTTTCAGGCAATCTCTGCCGTTGCACGGGCTCTCGCGGGATCGTCGCCGCGGTCAGGCGGGTGCTGACAATACGGCTCGGCCTCGCCGAACAGGCCGCATCGCACGCGACCTGAAGCGGTGTGGCTTACCAGAGCGGGCGCATGCGCTCCGCCACTACGGCCGCGTAGGGCACGTCGGCGTCGAGAATGCCGATCGCCTGGGAGAAGCGGTTCATGCCCGCCACAAATTCCGGCGTCAGCTCCGCCCGGTAGAAGGGCAGGTCCTGGCGGATCAGCGCTTCGATGCGGTCTGCCTCCTCCGGGAAAAGCTTCTGGCCCACCTCCCGCGCACGTGACGCATCGGTGCGAAGGATGTTCTGCGCGTCCACGATGGCGCGCACCGCGGCCTCGGCCGCCTCGGGCCTCTCCGTGATCAGCCGGTCCGTCGCGGCGACCGTCGGCATGGTGTAGTTGAAGGCCTCCTCCGGCCCGTCGCCGCGGCGCACATCGAGCACGACGGTGCCCACGCCGCGGCTCACCGCGATCTCCGCGCCCATGCCGTTCGCCCAGAAGCCGTCCACCACGCCGGCCTCCAGGGCACGCACGGCCATGAGGCCGAAATTTACCCGCGGCTCCAGCGACATCGGCGTTGGGGCGATGGTTACCTCGTCGCGCGCGGGGTCGATGCCGGCTTGCATCAGGAGGTGCCGCAGTCCCATGCCGACCCACGGCGCGGCGCCGATGCGCTTGCCTTTCACCACCGCGAGATCCCCGCGCCGCGCGCCGAGGTCGGCGCGCATCACTAGGAATTAGTACATTCCCTGCGACTGCGCGCAGAGAAGCTTCGCGCCCGCCCAGCGTGGAAAAGCCGACAGCGCCGAGTGGGCCGAGCCCGCGACCAAATCCACCGCTCCGTCGCGCATAGCCTCATAGGCGCGTTCCACCGGCGACATGAGTTCGATCTGTGCGTCGATCCCGCGGGCGGCGAAGCAGCCGAGTTCCACAGCCGCTTCGGCGGGGAAGTAGGAGGGCGAGACGAGGTCGGGGATAGCGATCTTCATGGCGCCAGCCTCGTCCCATGCAGCGATCCTGAAAAGGGGCCCTTGTCCTCATGCTGCTCGCGACGTCGTGCGCGTAGAGCCAATCCCCGCCAAGACCGGTCTTCTGCGGGTTGATGAGGCCCTTGGCGAAATAGACGCCATCGGGCCAGTGGCGTGCCCAGGGCGAGGTGAGATGGTTCTTCCGCCTGCGTGAATCGTTCAGCTAATCAATGCTGGACGCCGCGGATAACTTGTCGAGGGAGACGCGCCCTCAGCCGCTGGCTAGCGGCCGGTTCGCTCCGCCTCGGGCGCTGGCTCGGTGCTGCCGGGGGGAAGCAACTCGCGCGACAGTTCGTTCAGCTCGCGCAACTGACCCCGTTCCCGCTCGTCGCCGGAAGGGGTGCCGTCCTGCCGCAGGCGCTGCTCCGTCTCGCCGCGGGTGGGCTGGTGCTGCCGGCCGTTCCAGATAGGGCTGTTGCCGGCTGTGCCCTGGGCTAGAGCCGCCGGTGCCGCGAGAAGCAGTGCGGCCGCCGAGCAGACCAGGACGCGGGACGGCTGGCGCCGGAACGCTTGCGAAAGCTTCATGGTTCAATTCCCGCGGCGGTGATCCTCGCGGCACGGAGGCCGTGCCGACGTGGCGTGGTAACGCTCAAGGGGCCGCCAAGTCTGCCGGGCTTCAGCCCCCCGGCAGCATGACGATCCGTTCACGCACGCGGCGGTCCAGCAGCGCTCCCAGCGCCTCCCGTGCCCGGGAGAGGGGATAGGTGCGGAAGGGCGGTGCGTGCAGTTTGCCCGCCTGATGAAGGGAGAAGAGCTCCTCGAAGCAGCGCCACGCGAGCGCCGGCATGCGCTTGCGATAGTCGCTGATCTGCAGCCCGCTGACCTCGATGTTCTTCACAAGGAGGTAGTTCGCCTTGACCGAGGGGATGCGCCCAGCCGCGAAGCCGATCACCACCAGTCGGCCACGCCAGGCCAGCGCTCGCAGTGCGGCGTCGAAGGGGTCGCCGCCGAGCATGTCCAGCACCACGTCCGCCCCGGCGCCGCCGGTCTCGGCTCTCACCTGGTCCCTCAGGGTGTCCCGCAGCGGCTCGCGCGAGAGGTCGATCACAGCGTCTGCCCCGGCCTCTCGCACGAGGTCGGCCTTGGCCATGGAGGAGACGCCGGCCAGCACCCGGGCCCCGAAGGCCTTGGCGAGCTGGATGGCGGCGATGCCCACCGCCCCGGTCGCTCCCAGCACCAGCACGCTCTCCCCCGGCTGCACCCGCCCGCGCTCGCGCAGCGCGAACCACGCGGTGTCAGCCGCCAGCGACATGGAAGCCGCCTCCTCGACGCTCATGCCATCGGGCAGGCGGTAGCACTGGTTGGCTGGCGCCACCGCCAACTCGGCATAGCCGCCGATCTCCGCCATGGCGAGCACGCGCTCGCCGACCGAAAGCCCCGTCACGCCTTCGCCCAGCGCAGCGATGATGCCGGCTGGTCCCTTGCCGGGGGTGAAGGGCCGTTCCGGCAGGAACTGGTAGGTGCCGCCGATGACCAGCGTGTCCACGAAGTTCGCCGCCACCGCGCCGACGCGCACCAGCACCTCGCCCCGGCCTGGCACCGGGTCCGGCCGCTGCTCCACCGAGACGGCGTCGATCCCGCCGAACTCGCGCACGACAACTGCCCTCATCGCGTGCCCTCCCTCAGGCCCGCGCCGGCAAGCGGACGGGACGGGGCTGCAGCTCGCCCGCCTCCACCCGCGCCGCCACCGCGCGCTTGAGGATCTTGCCGCTTGCCGTCAGTGGGATTTCCTCCACCAGCAGGAAGTATTCGGGCTGGTCGTATTTCGAGAGGCCGGCGGCATCGAGGTGCAGCAGGATATCTTCCGCGTCCACTACGGCGCCGGGGCGCGACATGACAGCCAGGCACACCTTCTCGCCGAGGCGCTCGTCCGGCACGGGCAGGGCGGCAGCGCGCAGCACGGCGGGGTGCTGCATAGCCAGCGTCTCGATCTTTGCGGGAAAGATGTTGTGGCCGCCGCGGATGATCACGTCCTTCTTGCGGCCGGTGATACGGATGTAACCGGCCTCGTCCACCCAGCCGAGGTCGCCCGTCATGAACCAGCCGGTCGCGTTGAAGCTGCTCTCGGTCGCGCCCTGCTCGTCGAAATAGCCGAGCATCAGGGAGGCGCCGCGCCCACCGATCTGGCCGACCTCGCCCGCCGGCAGCTCGCGCTCGGGGTTGTCCCGGTCGAAGACGCGCACCTCGTAGCCCGGGCAGACGCGGCCGGAGGTCTCCACCATCCGCTCCGGCGGGTCGTCCGGCAGGGTGTAGTGGTGGGAGGAAGCCTCGGTCATGCCGTAGCCGCTCTGCGGCGTCACGCCGTGCTCTATCAGCCCCGCGACGACTACCCGCGGCACGGCGGCGCCGGAGACGCGAAAGCCACGGACCCGGCCGAGGGTCTTCATCCCCCGCGCGCGCATCTCGTGCAGCAGGTCGATGGCATGGGTTGGAACGCCGACGAGGTAGGAGGTGTTCGTCTCCACCAGCCGGTCCAGCAGGGAGCGACCGCGCGGCAGGTCGTGGATCACGAGTTCCGCCCCGCAGAGGAGGGCGATCACCATCGAGCCGAAGCCAAGATTGTGTGAGAGCGGCGAGAGGGTGGCGATGACGTCGTCCGGGCCCAGGGACCAGTCAGCCACAATGGCGCGCGCATTGCCCAGCAGCGTGTTGTCGCTGTGCATGACGCCCTTGGGCGCGCCCGTCGTGCCCGAGGTGAAGGCCAGATAGACCACGCTGTCGGGATCGGCCATCGGCGGCGCAGGGGTGGCCCCATTCTCGGGCCAAGGCGGCGTGGCTTCCGATGCCTTCTCCAGTCGGCAGACGAGGCGGAGGGAAGTGATGGCGGAGGCCTGGGCGAAGATATCGTGCCGGTCCGCGTCGGCGCCGTAGCCGGGCTGGGCGATCAGCGCCGAAGCCCGCATGCGCGTCAGCAGCCCCGCCACCTCGGCCACCGTGTGGTCCCGGTGCAGGGAGGGGCAGAGCACCAGTCCGTCGCGCGAGCAGGCGAGGAGGGCGACGGCCACCTCCGCCCGACTGGGCAGCCAGGCTGCCACCCGCTCGCCTCGCCGCAGCCCGGCGCGGCGCAACTCGGCCGAAAGCCGGTCGGCGGCCGCGACCAGATCCCCGATAGTGATGCGCCGCCCCGCCTCGCGCAGGGCGGGCGCGCCGGGATTGCGGGCGGCGCGCTCGGCCGCCAGGGCGTAGACCGTCTCCTCGCGCCAGAAGCCGGATTCATAGCCCTCGCGCAGGCGTTCGCGGCTGAGGGTGGTGAGAAGGGTGTTGCTCATGCGCCTCGCCCGGCGGGCCGTTCCGCCCTAATGTCAGGACAATACTTCCCGAGCGCGAGGCGGTGTCAACCGCCGGGCACATTTTTCGACGCAGGACCCATCCTGGTCTAGAGGGTACGGACGTCCGAGAAAGGCCGCTATGCCCCCTGTCCATCCCCGTGCCGAGCCCGCCCGAGACGTCCCGGACCGGATTCCCGGCCGCGACGCACCCGGAGCCTTCGCACTGGAGAGCCTGCCGCCGCTCGACCTTTCAAGCGCTATGCCACTCTACATGCAACTCGCTGAGCGGCTCTCGGCGCCCATCCAGGCGCGCCACGCGGCGCTGGTGGGCCATGCCCTGCCAACCGAGCTGGAGTGCATGGCCTATTTCGGCGTCAGCCGGCCCACTGTGCGTCAGGCGATGGCGCAGCTCGTCTCCATGGGCCTCGTCGCGCGCGGGCGGGGGCGGGGCACCTTCGTGGCGCCGGAGCGGCTGAACCACGATGTCAGCCTCGCCTTCGAGGACGAGATGCGCGCCGCCCGCCGCACCGTGCGCTTCCGGCTTCTTGAACGGCGGGAGGTGCCGGCCCCCGCGGCCGTCGCCCAGCGCCTTGGGCTGAAGACCGGCGAGGCGGTAGAGCATATCGAGCGCCTGCGCTTCCTGGACGAGGAGGTCTTCGCCTTCGAGCAGCGCTACCTGCCGCTGTTCGTCGCCCGCCAGGTGACGGAGGAGATGCTGCAGGAGATGGCCATCATCTCCCTGCTGACGGCGGCGCTGGGTGCGTCGCCCGCGCGAATCACCAACACCGTGCGCTGCATCCCGACGGAGGCGCGCATCGCCCGCTCACTGGACGTGCCCGGCCGCACGCCGCTCCTGCACACGGAGCACACCTACTTCGCCGCTTCCGGCGCGCCGGTGCTGCACGGCACAGTGTGGTTCCACGGTGAGCGCTTCCAGTTCACGCTCGACTCGCCGATCCAATCGGGGGTGCGCTGAACCGTCGGGCTTGACGTAGCAACACGCCCCGCGTCAAATGTCCTGACATTATGGTGGCGGGCGCCGGCCCGCGCGGAGGCGTCCTCATGGCGATGAACCGGAGCAGGAGGCCCCTGGGCAGGGCCCTTCGCCGCGCATGAAGCCGGCCCCCTTCCGCTACCACGCGCCCCGCACCGAGGCGGAGGCCCTTTCCCTCCTGGCGGAACTGGCTCCGGAGGAGGGGCGGGTGATCGCGGGGGGGCAAAGCCTCGTGCCCGCCATGGCACTACGGGTCGCGCGCCCCTCGCACCTTGTGGACATCAACAACGTCGCCGGCTTCGACCGGCTGGCTGTCGAGGACGGATGGCTGCGCGTCGGCCCCCTCGTCCGCCACGCGGCGCTGGGGGAGGGAGCGGTGCCCGGCCCGCTCGGCCGGCTGCTGGAGGTGGTGCGCGGCCAGATCGCGCACCTACCGATCCGCACCCGCGGCACCGTCTGCGGCAGCCTGGCGAATGCCGACCCGGCCTCCGAATGGTGCCTCCTGGCCGCAACCCTCGGCGCCCGCTTCCATGTGCGCAGCCTACGGGGGGAGCGGGTAATCGAGGCCGATGCTTTCTTCGGCGGCTTCATGACCACGGCCCTCGCCCCGGACGAGATCCTGGTGGAACTGCGCCTGCCGGTCCTGTCCGACGCCGCTCACACGGGCTTCCACGAGTTCAGCCGCCGCGCGGGGGACTTCGCCCAGGCCGCCGCGCTCGCCGTTCTGGAACTGCGCGAGGGGGTGATCGCCGCGCCGCGCCTCGGGCTCGGCGCCGTAGAGGACCGTCCGCGCCGACTTTTGGAAGCGGAAGCGCTGCTCGCTGGTCGCGCGCCCTCCGAGGCGCTGTTCCGCGAGGCCGCCACCACCGCCCGTGCTGGCCTCGTGCCCGTGGACGAGGATCCTTACCGCCTCGATCTCGCCGAAACCGTCATCCGGCGCGCCCTCTCGGCCGCGGCGGGGATGCCCGCGCCATGAGCGACGCCATGCACGACCTCACCCTCACCTTGAACGGCCAGGCCCACGCCATCCGCGTGGAGGCGCGCCGCACCCTGGCCGATGCCTTGCGCGAGGATTGCGGCCTGACTGGCACGCATCTCGGCTGCGAGCATGGCGTCTGCGGCGCCTGCACCGTGCTGATGGACGGGCAGCCCGTGCGCGCCTGCCTTCTCTTCGCCGTGCAGGCGGAGGGCCGCGCGATCCGCACGGTGGAAGGTTTGGCCAAGGGCGGCGCGCTGAACCCGCTGCAGCGCGCTTTCGCCGAGAACCACGCCCTGCAATGCGGCTACTGCACCCCAGGCTTCCTCATGCTCGGAACCGCCATCTTGGAGACGGACCCTGGCATTAGCGACGAGGCGTTGGTGGAGGCGCTCTCCTCCAATCTCTGCCGCTGCACCGGTTACGCCAACATCGCACGCGCGATCCGCGCGGCGGCGGACGCGATGAGCACGGAAGGGGCTGCATGATGGATGGCATCACCCCCGAGGCTGCCCGCCACATCCTGCCCGCCGGCCCCGGCAAGGTGGTTGGCCGGGGCGTCGCTCGCATTGAGGACGGGCCGCTGCTGCGCGGCGAGGGGCGCTTCGCCGCCGACGTGAACTTCCCGCGCCAGCTCCACATGCGCGTGGTTCGCGCCGAACTCGCCCATGCCCGCCTCCTGCGCGTGGACGCCTCCGCCGCGCGCACCATGCCCGGTGTCGTCGCGGTCTGGACCGCGGAGGACGTGGCGGAGATCCCGCCCATCCCCTTCCGCGCGACGAAGGTGCGGGGCCTTGAACCGTATTGCCAGCCGGTCCTCGCGCGCGACCGGCTGCGTTATGTGGGTGAACCCGTCGCCGTCGTTTTCGCCGACGACGCCTATCGCGCCGAGGACGCGGCCGAGATGGTGGTAGTGGAGGCGGAGGAGCTTCCCGTGCTGCTCGACGCCACCGCGCCGCCGGCTGAATTCGCCCCGGGCCTCGATACGGAGCCCACGGTTGTCCGCAAGGAGTACGGCGAGGTCGGCGCCGCGTTCCGCGCGGCGCACGCGGTGGTCGAACTGGAACTCTCGGTCGGCCGCCATTCCGGCGTGCCGCTGGAGACGCGCGGCGCCATCGCCCGCTATGACGCCTCGTCCGACGTGCTGGAGCTGCACGGCACCGCCAAGAAGCAGCACTGGAACCGCGACGAGATCGCCCGCCTGCTCGGCCGCCCGCCGAACGGCGTGCACCTCTTCGAGGGGCATGTCGGCGGCGGCTTCGGCGTACGGGGCGAGCTCTATCCGGAGGACCTGCTCGTCTGCGCCGCGGCGCTGCGCCTGCGCCGGCCCATCAAGTGGATCGAGGACCGGCGCGAGCACTTCGTCGCCACCAATCACTCGCGCGAACAGCACCACCGCATCCGCGCCGCGGTGGACGCAGAGGGCCGGCTGCTCGCGATCGACGATGCCTTCTTTCACGACCAGGGCGCCTATGTCCGCACCCACGGCGCGCGCGTGGCGGACCTGGCGGCAGGCATGCTGCCCGGGCCCTATCGCCTACCGGCCTACCGCGTGGCTGGGCATTTCCGCCTGACCAACAAGACCCCCGCCGCCACCTACCGTGCCCCCGGCCGCTTCGAGACGACCTTCGTGCGGGAGCGGCTGATGGACGCCATTGCCCACCGCCTCGGCCTCGATCCGGTGGAGGTGCGGCGCCGCAACCTCGTCGCCGCCGCCGAGATGCCCTTTGCGCGCCCGCTCGACACGCTCGGCACGGACATCATCCTCGATTCCGGCGACTACGAGGGCTTGCTGGACAAGGCGCTCGCGCGCTTCGGCTGGGACGCGATGCAGGAGGAATTGGCTGCCCGACGCGCCGCCGGCGAGTGCGTCGGCGCCGGCCTCGCTTTCTTCGTCGAGAAGAGCGGCCTCGGCCCCTCGGACGGGGTGCGCATTTCCATCGATGCGACGGGTGCGGTGGAACTGGTCAGCGGCGCGGCCTCGGTGGGGCAGGGCGTCGAGACGGTCCTGGCGCAGATCTGCGCAGAGGCGTTGGGCGTCGATTACGCGCGTGTCCGCGTCGTCCATGGCCGCACGGACCGGATCGAATTCGGCAACGGCGCCCATGCCTCCCGCGTCACCGTCATGTCCGGCTCCGCCACCTGGGAGGCGGCGCTGGCCGTGCGGGAAATGGCGCTGGAGACGGCGGGCACGCTGCTGCAACTCCCTCCCTCCGAGCTGACGATCGCCGAAGGCGTGGTGTGCCGCGCCGATGGCGCGACCGGTCCTTCGGTGACGCTCGCAGAGGTCGCCCGCCGCATGGGCCCGAACGCGCCGGAGATGCGCGGCCGCACGCCCGGCCTGACCGCCGAACGGTGGTTCTGGAGCGACCACATGGCCTATCCCTACGGCGTGCACCTCGCGCAACTGCGCATCGACCGCGGCACAGGTGCGGTCACGGTGGAGCGCTACCTCGTCGCCAACGACATCGGCCGGGCGATCAACCCGGTGCTGGTGGAGGGACAGATCCGCGGCGGCTTCGCCCAGGGCCTCGGCGGCGCGCTCTTCGAGGAGTTCCGCTACGACCCGCAGGGCCAGCCGCTCTCCACCACCTTCGCCGACTACCTCATCCCCACCATCGCCGAGATGCCGGTGGTGGACGTGCTGATCGCCGAGGACGCGCCGAGCCCGCTCAACCCGCTGGGCGTGAAGGGCGCCGGGGAGGGGGGGACGAACGCGGTCGGTGCCGCCTTCGCCGCGGCCGTGGACGACGCGCTGCGCCGGCCCGGTGCCGTCACCTCCCTGCCCATCCTGCCCGCGCAGGTGCGCCGTATGCTGGACGGCGCCGCATGAAGCCCGCGCCCTTCGCCTATCACGATCCCCGCAGCATCGAGGAGGTGCTGGACCTGCTCGCCTCGCTCGACAACGCGCGGCTTCTCGCGGGCGGGCAGTCCCTGATGCCCATGTTGAACATGCGCGTCGCCTTTCCCGACCACCTGATCGACCTCAACCGCGTGGAAGGCCTGACAGGGATCATGGAGGAGGGCGGCTCGATCCGGATCGGCGCCATGACCCGCCAGCGCGACATCGAGGAGAGCGAGGTAATCCGCGCCCGCTTGCCGCTGCTGGCCGAGGCTCTCTCGCATGTTGGGCACCGCCAGACGCGCAACCGCGGCACGATCGGCGGCTCCCTCTGCAACCTCGATCCCTCCGCGGAATTGGTGGCGGTCGCCACGGCACTGGATGCGGTGCTGGAGGTGCAGGGGTCGGCGGGCATACGCGAGCTGTCCATCCACGACTTTCCAGTGGGCTTCATGACCCCCGCGCTGGCGCCGGAAGAGATGCTGACCGCTATCCGCCTTCCCGTACCCCCCGCCGGCCACGGCACAGCGTTCACCGAGTTCGCGCGCCGACACGGCGACTACGCCATCGTCTCCGCCGCGGTGCTGCTGGTCCTTGAGGGCAGCCGGATCGCGCGCGCCTCACTCACCCTCGGCGGCGTCGGGGCCGGGCCGCTGCGTCTGCGCACGGCGGAGGCAATGCTGGTCGGCGGGGCTCCTTCCGAAGCCACCTTCGGCGCTGCCGCCGCCGAATGTGCGGGCATCGAGGCAATGAGCGACCCGCAGGCCCCTGCCTGGTATCGTCGCCGCCTGTCCGCCGTGCTCACGCGGCGCGCGCTGGAGACCGCCGCCGCACGGGCCGCCGTATGACGGCGCGCCGCATCGCCCTGACCGTCAACGGCGCGCGCCACGAGGCCGAGACGCCCGTCCGCCAGCACCTCGCCGATTTCCTGCGCGGCACGCTGGGGCTGACCGGCACGCATCTCGGCTGCGAGCACGGTGTCTGCGGCGCCTGTACGGTGCTGCTGGACGGCCGTGCGGTCCGCGCCTGTCTCATCCTGGCGGTTCAGGCCGAGGGGCGGTCCGTCACCACCGTGGAGGGGCTGGCGCCCGATAACGGCCCGCTTCACCCTCTGCAGGCCGCCTTCTGCGCCAACCACGGGCTGCAATGCGGCTTCTGCACGCCGGGGATGCTGACCACCCTCGCCGAATTCCTGAAGGACAGCCCGGATCCGACGGAGGAGGAAGTGCGGGTCGCCATCTCCGGCAATCTCTGCCGCTGCACGGGCTATGACAGCATCGTCGCGGCGACGATGGAGGCCGCGCGGGCGCTGCGGGAAGCACGGGCATGACCGCCATGCCCGCAACGATGCGCCTCGTCGGCCGCGACGTGCCGCGCGTGGAGGACGCCGCGCTGATCCGCGGCCGGGGCCGCTTCGTGGACGACATTGCGCCGCCCGGCCTGCTGCACGCCGCCTTCCTGCGCTCCCCCCACGCGCACGCAGCGATTGCTCACATCGACACCGAGGCGGCCCGCGCATTGCCGGGCGTGCACGCGGTGTTCACCCTGGACGATCTCGCGCCGCACCTGAATGACACGCGTCTGGTCGTCGCGCTTCCCAGCCCAGCCTATCGGCAGGAGCTGCACCGCCCCGTGCTGGCGCAGACGGAGGTGGTGCATGTCGGCGAGGCGGTGGCGGTGGTGATCGCCGAGAGCCGCCACCTGGCCGAGGATGCCGCGGCGCTGGTGGAGGTGGAGTATGATCCCCTGCCGCCGGTCGCCGACTGCGTCGCCGCCCTGGAGCCCGACGCGCCGACCGCCCATCGTGACGCGTCCTCGAACCTCGCCGCGGAGCTGGTGCTCGAGTACGGCGCGGTGGACGCGGTGTTTGCCACCGCCCCGCACCGCTTTGCCGAGCATCTGTCGATCCATCGCGGCGGCAGCCACTCCATGGAGTGCCGCGGCGTCGTCGCCCGCCCCGACCCGCTGGAGGACCGGCTGACGGTCTGGAGCAGCACCCAGACCCCGCACACCGCGCACCGCCTCCTCTGCGATCTCCTCGGCCTGGATGAGCGGGCGATCCGTGTCATCACCCCGGATGTCGGCGGCGGCTTCGGCCCGAAGCTCATCTTCTATCCGGAGGAGGTGGTGGTCACCCTCGCGGCCCGCCTTCTCGGCCGCCCCGTGAAGTGGATCGAGGATCGCGGCGAGCATTTCGTCGCCACCACGCAGGAGCGCGACCAGTCCTGGGACGTGGAGCTGGCGACGGACGGCGAGGGCCGCATCCTCGGCCTGCGCGGCACGCTGGTGCATGACCATGGAGCCTGGACGGCGCGCGGCGTGAACATCCCGCAGGGCGCGGTCTCGGCCATGCCGCTCCCCTATGTCGTGCCCGCCTTCCGCATGGCCATGAAGGTGGCGGTGACGAACAAGGTGCCGACCACCCCCGTGCGCGGCGCGGGCCAGCCGCAGGGCGTCTTCGCCATGGAACGGCTGCTCGACAGAGCCGCGCGAGGCCTGGGCATCGACCGTGGGGAGATCCGCCGCCGCAATCTCGTACCCGGTGAGCGCATGCCCTACGCGACACCGCTGAAGACGCGCGGCGGCATGCAGGTGGTGCTGGACAGCGGCGATTACCCGCGCTGCCAGGCCATGGCCCTGGAAGGCGCCGACTGGGCTGGCTTCCCCGAACGCCAGCGCGCCGCCCGGGCACAGGGCCGCTACCTCGGCATCGGTGTCGCCAACTACGTGGAGGGGACGGGACGCGGCCCCTTCGAGCACGTCTCGGTCCGCATCGAGCCGTCCGGCCGCATTGTCGTCGCGACCGGGGCGGCGGCGATGGGGCAGTCCACCCACACCATGCTCGCGCAGCTCGTGGCCGAACAGCTCGGCGGCGACATGTCGCGCGTGCAGGTCATCGCCGGCGACACGGCGGCCGCGCCGATGGGCATTGGCGGCTCCAACAGCCGTCAGGCCGTGCTCGCGGGCAGTTCGGCGCATGTTGCCGCCACCCGCGTGCGGGAGAAGGTGCTGCACGTTGCGGCGACGATGCTGGAGGCGGCGGAGGGCGACCTCGAGATCGAGGGCGATGCCGTGCAGGTGAAGGGCGTGCCGGAGATGAAGGTCACGCTCGCCGCCGTCGCGCGCGCGGTGGCGGGCACGCCCGGCTTCGCCATCCCCGGTGGCCGCGGCCCCGGCCTCGCCGCGAGCGAGGAGGTTGTGATCGACGCCATGGCCTATGCCAACGGCACCGCGGTGGCAGAGGTGGAAGTGGATGCCGAGACCGGCGGCGTCACCATCAACAACCTCGTCTTCGCGCATGATTGCGGCAACGCGCTGCACCCGCGCATCGTGGACGGGCAACTCATGGGCGGCATCGCCCACGGCATCGGCAACGCGTTGTTCGAGCACATGCGCTACGACGAGGAGGCACAGCCCACCTCCACGACGCTCGCGGACTACCTGCTGGTGACCGCGACCGAGATGCCGCCCGTGCGCATCCTGCACATGCACAGCCCCACTCCGCTGAACCCGCTGGGCATCAAGGGCGTGGGAGAGGCGGGGGTGATCCCCGTGCCCGCCGCCATCGCCTCCGCTATCGAGGATGCGCTCTCGCCCTTCGGTGTCCGCATCGCCCAGGTCCCGCTATCGCCGGTAGACCTGCTCGCGCTCATCGATCCCCAAGCCTCCGGGAGTGCCGCGTGACCCAGCGCCTGACCATCCGCAAGCCAGACGACTGGCATCTGCACGTGCGCGACAACGAGATGATGCGCGCGGCCCTGCCCTGGACGGCCCGCCACTTCGGCCGCGCCATCATGATGCCGAACCTGGTGCCGCCGGTCCGCACCACCGCGGATGCCGCGGCGTACCGCGAGCGCCTCCTTGCCGCGCGCCCGCCCGGCTCCGACTTCCAGCCGCTGATGCCGCTTTACCTTACCGACCACACCGATCCCGACGACGTGGAGCGTGGTTTCAAGGAGGGCGTGGTCGCCGGGGTGAAGCTCTACCCCGCCAACGCCACCACCAATTCCGCAGCGGGCGTGACGGATTACGAGCTGATCCGCCCGGTGCTCGCGCGGATGGAGAAGCTCGGCATCCGCTTCCTGATGCACGCGGAGGAGGTGGACCCTGCCGTCGATGTCTTCGACCGCGAGGCCGTCTTCATCGAGCGCCGGCTGATCCCCTGGACGCGCGACTACCCGGGACTGAAGTTCATCGTCGAGCACCTCTCCTCGAAGGTCGGCGTCGACTACGTGCGCTCCGCCGCCCCGCAGGTCGGCGCCTCCATCACGCCCTACCACCTGGAGCTGAACCGGACGGATTGGCTTGGCTGGGGCAACAAGCCCTACAACTACGTCATGCCTGTCATCAAGGCGGAACCGGACCGGCTCGCACTACGCGGGGCCGCGACCTCCGGCGAGGCCTGCTTCTTCCTCGGCACCGATTCCGCGCCCCATTCCGTGGCCAAGAAGCTCGCCGTCGTCGGCGCTGCCGGCATCTTCAACGCGCCCGTGGCCATCGAGACCTACGCGAAGGTTTTCGAGGAGGAGGGCGCGCTGGACAGGCTCGAGGCCTTCGCTTCGCTCAACGGCCCCGCGCATTACGACCTGCGGCCGAACGAGGCGACGATCACGCTGGAGAAATCCTCCTGGACCGTGCCGGAGGAAATCTCGGTCGAGGGGCCGGAGGAGCGCGCCCTCGTCTATCGGGGCGGGGAGACCATGGCCTGGCGCGTGGTGGCGTCGTGATGCCGGCCTTGCTGCGGTGAGCCGCGTCCCGCTCAGCCTCTCCTGCGTCGCCTACGACCGCACGCGCGCGCTGTTCGACGGGCGCGTGACGGTCGCCGGCTGCGACCTCTACCCCGTCGCCATGTCACCGGAGGAGGCCTTCCACCGCAACTTCCGCCACCAGGAGTTCGACGTCACCGAGCTCTCCATGTCCAGCTACATGGTCCAGCTCGCGGAGGGGCGCTGCCCCTATGTCGGCATCCCCGTCTTTCCCTCGCGCCTCTTCCGCCATTCCTCCCTCTACATCCGCACGGACCGCGGCATCGCGCGGCCGGAGGACCTTCGGGGCAGGATCGTGGGCGTGCCCGAATACCAGATGACCGTCGCGCTCTGGATGCGCGGCATCCTTGCGGACCAGTACGGTGTGCAGCCGGAGGAGATGCGCTGGCGCAGCGGCGGGCTGGAGGAACCGGGGCGCGGCAATGTCGTCTCTATCAACCTCCCCGAAGGCGTCGATCTGCGCCCCATCCCCGAGGGGGAAACGCTCTCCGGCCAGCTCGCCTCCGGCGCGATCGACGCGCTTCTCTCTGCCCGCGCGCCCTCCTGCTTCGGGCGCGTGCCGGAGGTCGTGCGGCTCTTCCCCGACTACCGTGCGGCGGAGGAGGCCTATTTCCGCGAGACGCGCATCTTTCCCATCATGCATCTCGTCGGCATCCGCCGCTCCCTCGTGGAGCGCTTCCCCTGGTTGCCCGTGAACGTGCAGATGGCCTTCGAGGAAGCCAAGCGCCTCTGCCTCATCGACAACGCGAAGATCGGCCATCTCTATACCACGCTACCCTGGGCAGTGGACGAACTGGAGCGCACGCGCGCGCTCATGGGCTACGACTTCTGGCCCTATGGCGCCGCGGCGAACGCGCATGTGCTAGAACGCATGACGCACTACGCCTGGTCGCAGGGACTGACAGTGCGCCAGCTCGCGGTCGAGGAGCTTTTCCCGGCCTCCGTACAGGATCTGGCGAAGGTCTGAGGATTGCTGAGCAACGGGCTAATGTCTTGACATTATGTCCGCGCAAATGCTCGGATCGCTTGTGACACCGCGGCGCGAACCAGCCGCGCATGCACAACGGGTGGCCGCAAGAGCCGCCGTAAGACACTACGGAAGCGCGTGGCACGGTCGGCGACACCTTCGGGCGGATGGCACCCCATGCTGAAGTTGAACAGGCGCACCCTTCTCTCCGCCACGGCGCTGGCGGCTACCGGTGGAGGCCGAGCCTGGGCGCAAGATTTCCCGGACCGCCCGATCCGCCTCGTGCTGCCCTACGCGCCCGGCGGCGTGGTGGACTATGTCGGCCGCGTCTTCGCGCAAGGCCTGAGCGAACCGCTGCGCCAATCCGTCGTGGCCGAGAACCGTGCGGGGGCGGGCGGCGTCGTCGGCACCGACTACGTCGCGAAGTCGGCGTCTGACGGCTACGTGCAGCTCATCATGGACCCGGCGGTCGTCATCAATCCCTCGCTCCAGTCGCGGGTGCCCTATGATCTCTTCAAGGATCTGCGGCCGGTCTCCATCCTCACCAGCTCGCCGCTCGTTCTCGTCGTTGGGCCGGACCTTCCGGTGCGCAGCATCGCTGACTTCGTCGCCCATGCGCGCGCGAACCGGGGACGGCTGAGCTTTGCTTCCGCCGGCACCGGCACCACGCCGCACCTGGCGGGCGAGATGTTCGGCCGCATCACCGGCTGCGAGCCGACGCATGTCCCTTACCGCGGCATCGCGGCGGGCTTCACCGACATGATGACAGGGCAGGTGGCCTTCGCCTTCAGCAGCATCGCGGGCGCCCGTGGCCTGGTGAACGACGGCAAGCTGCGTGCGCTGGCCACCACCGGCCCGCAGCGCAGCGCCGCCTTTCCGGACCTGCCGACGATGCGGGAGTCCGGGATGGAAGACTTCGTCGTGGATCTCTGGCTCGCGCTGCTCGTTCCGGCCGCGACGCCGGACCGAATCATCGCACGCATGCATGCTGCGGCCATGGAGGTTATCCGTCGCCCCGAGACGGCCACAAGCCTCGAACGCGTCGGTGCGGAGGGACGCGGCAGCACGAGCGCCGAGGCTGCTGCTACCCTTCGCCAGGAATTCGAGACCTGGCGGAAGCTGATCACCGACGCCAAGATCACGGTCTAGGGTGATGGGACGCCCCTTGTTCCCCCGCCGCGCGATCCTCGCCGGCGCGGGGCTTGCCGCGCCCGCCGCGCTGCGGGCCCAGCCCATCTCCGCGCGTCCGCTGCGCCTGATAGTGGGCTTTGCCCCTGGTGGCGCGGCCGATACCGTCGCGCGGCTGATCGCGCCCGCCATGGGCGAGGTGCTCGGCCAAACAGTCGTGGTGGAGAACCGCAGCGGCGCGAGCGGCACCAACGCCGCCGCCTTCGTCGCCGCCGCGCCGCCGGATGGGCACACCGTCCTTCTCTCCACGCTCACGCAGGCCTCCAACCCACACCTCTTCAGCGGCCTGTCCTTCGACTACGCGACGGCTTTCGCCCCCGTCAGCCTGGTCGTGCTCTTCCCGACGGTACTCGCGGTGCGGAGGGATTTTCCGGTGACGGATGCGGCAGGCTTCCTCGCTCTCGCCCGCAAGCGGCCGGAGCCCATCACCTACGGCACGCCCGGCAACGCGACCGCTCAGCACATGGCGGCGGAGCTGCTGCAGCTCCGCACCGGCATCCGGTTGGAGCACGTTCCATATCGCGGCGGTGCCGACGCGGCGCGTGACCTCGCGGCCGGGGTGGTGGAGGCGAGCTTCAACTCCGTTGGTACGCTGCAGCCCGCCCTGGCCGCCGGCGCCCGCCCCCTGATGGCCGTGACCGCCGAGCGCATCCCGAGCCTGCCGGACGTGCCGACGGGCGCGGAATGCGGCATCCCCGACTATGCCCTCTCCGACATCTGCGGCCTCTTCTCGCCGGCCGCGACACCGCCCGACCGGGTGGCGCGGTTGCAAGCGGCGGTTGTCGCCGCGCTGGCTACGGAGGAGGTGCGCACCCGCCTGCGCGGCATGGAGGTGCAGGGCGTCGGCAGCACCCCCGCGGAGTTCACCCGCTTTATGCAAACGGAGAGCGCCCGGCTGGGCACGCTCATCCGCGCCGCCGGCATCAAGCTCTCTTGACCCACTCGCTCCTAACCCACTGCGGGCCCGAAAAAGGAACGGCCCGCGTCTCTCGACGCGGGCCGCCCCCAAGCGATCAGCCGTGAGCGAAGTGGCTCAGACCGAGTAGTACATCTCGAACTCGACCGGGTGCGGGGTGTGCTCGAACCGGTACACGTCCTGCCACTTCAGCTCGATGTAGCTCTCGATCTGGTCCTTCGAGAACACGTCGCCGGCCAGCAGGTACTCGTGGTCGGCCTCGAGGGACTGCAGGGCCTCGCGCAGCGAACCGCAGACCGTCGGGATGCCCTTCAGCTCCTCCGGCGGCAGGTCATAGAGGTCCTTGTCCATCGGCTCGCCCGGATGGATCTTGTTCTTGATCCCGTCCAGGCCCGCCATCAGCATCGCGGCGAAGGCGAGGTAGGGGTTCGCGCCCGGATCCGGGAAGCGCACCTCGACGCGCTTGGCCTTCGGGCTCGTCGCGTAGGGGATGCGGCAGGAGGCGGAGCGGTTGCGGGCCGAGTAGGCTAGCAGCACGGGGGCCTCGAAGCCCGGGATCAGCCGCTTGTAGGAGTTGGTCAGCGGGTTGGTGAAGGCGTTCAGCGACTTCGCGTGCTTGATGATACCGCCGATGTACCACAGCGCGTGGTCCGACAGGTCCGCGTAGCCGTTGCCGGCGAAGAGCGGCTTTCCGTCCTTCCAGATGGACTGGTGCACGTGCATGCCCGAGCCGTTGTCGCCATAGATCGGCTTCGGCATGAAGGTCGCCGTCTTCCCGTAGGAATGCGCGACGTTGTGGATGCAGTACTTATAGATCTGCATGTGGTCGGCCTGGGTGATCAGCGGGCCGAACTTGGTGCCGAGCTCGTGCTGGCTCTGCGCCACCTCATGGTGGTGCTTCTCGCCGAGGACGCCCATCTCCATCATCGTGGAGAGCATCTCGGCGCGCAGGTCCACCTCGGAGTCTACCGGGTTCACCGGGAAGTAGCCGCCCTTCACGCCGGGGCGGTGGCCCATGTTCCCCTCCGGGAACTCCTTCATGGAGGCGCCCGGGCCCTCACCGCTCTCGAGGCGGTACATGCCGTAGTTGCCGCCCGTGCCGAACTTCACGTCATCGAACACGAAGAACTCGGCCTCGGGGCCGAAGAAGGCAGTGTCGCCGATGCCGGAGGACTTGAGATAGGCCTCGGCCTTCTTCGCCGTGCCGCGCGGGTCGCGCGAGTAGAGCTGGCCGGTCGAGGGCTCGATGATGTCGCAGAAGAGAATCAGCTGCGGCTTCGCGCTGAAGGGGTCCATGCAGGCATTCAGCGTGTCCGGCATGAGGATCATGTCAGACTCGTTGATCGCCTTCCAGCCGGCGATCGAGGAGCCGTCGAACATGATCCCCTCAGAGAAGGTGTCCTCCTCGATGGTGGAGACGTGCTGGGCGGTGTGCTGCCACTTGCCCTTCGGGTCCGTGAACCGGAAGTCCACGTACTCGACGCTGTTCTCCTTGATCATCTCCATCACCTTGGAGACGCTTTCCTTACTATTCGCCATTCGATGGCCCCTATTCGGCTGAAACGCGTTAAACTTGCGGGACCGTTCCTGCCCCGCCTGGCCCGCCCGCGCCCCCTCGGGCCAGCGGGCGGGAGAGCTGCTACACGGCTTCCTCGCCGCGCTCCCCGGTGCGGATCCGCACCACGTCCTGCACCTCGGTGATGAAGATCTTGCCGTCTCCGATCCGACCCGTGCGCGCGGCGGCGGTGATCGCCTCCACGGCGCGCTCGGCTAGGTCGTCGGAGCAGATCACCTCGATCTTCACCTTCGGCAGGAAGTCCACGACGTATTCCGCGCCGCGGTAGAGTTCGGTGTGCCCCTTCTGACGGCCGAAACCCTTGGCCTCGACCACGGTCAGGCCCTGCAACCCGATCTCGTGCAGCGCATCCTTCACCTCGTCGAGCTTGAAGGGCTTGATGATCGCTTCGATCTTTTTCATCGGCTCCGTATCCCGCGGGGTCCGGGGCACCCCGCTCCTCCCGCGTCTTGGCCGCGACCCCGTACTGAGGGCCGCTGGCCGGCGGACGTTGCACGGCCCGTGCCGCCCGGGCAATGCCGCAGCCGGGCGATTCTGGAAAGCCCCTCCCGTCGGAGAAGGGGAGATGGGGCATTTTGCCCATTTAATAGGCAATTCGCCCAGGCGCGATTGCGCCAGCGGGCGCCTCACCCCATCATGGGTCCGAACCCCTCCCGGGCCCGATCCGCGCGGAACCCGCACCGCCGCCCCCTCCGGAACGTCCAGGCCAAGCATGAACGCCCCCTCCCATCCGTCCCTTAAGCCGCAGAACGCCCTTCTCTCCGGAACCGGGACGACCGTCTTCACCGTGATGTCGGCACTCGCCGTGGAGCACGGGGCGATCAACCTCGGCCAGGGCTTCCCGGACTACGAGGGGCCGGAGCCGGTGCTGCGTGCCGCGGCCGATGCCCTGCTGGACCACCGCAACCAGTACCCGCCGCTGACCGGCGTGCCGGAACTTCGCGCCGCGGTGGCGGCGGCGAACCGCCGCTTCTACGGGCTTGAAATCGACCCGGCCTCCGAGGTCGTTGTCACCTCCGGCGCAACCGAGGCGATCACCGCCAGCCTCATGGCCGTCCTCGATCCCGGCGACGAGTGCGTGCTGATCGAGCCGCTTTACGACACCTACCTGCCGGTGGTGCGGATGCTCGGTGCCATCCCGAAGCTCGTCCGCCTCACGCCGCCGAAGTGGGAGCTGCCTCGCGCGGAACTGGCCGCCGCCTTCGGCCCGCGCACGAAGGCGATCCTGCTCAATTCCCCGATGAACCCGACCGGCAAGGTCTTTACCACCGCCGAGCTCGCCTTCATCGCCGACTTGGTCCAGCGCCACGGCGCCTATGCCATCTGCGACGAGGTCTATGAACACCTCACCTTCGACGGCTGGTCCCATATCCCGCTGATGACCCTGCCAGGCATGCGGGAGCGCTGCATGCGCATCGGCAGCGCCGGCAAGACCTTCAGCCTGACGGGCTGGAAGGTCGGATACGTCACCGCCGACCGCTCCCTCGCACCCAACGTCGCCAAGGCGCACCAGCTCCTCACCTTCACCACGCCGCCTAACCTGCAGCGGGCCATCGCCGTGGGCCTCGGGCTGGATGACGCCTATTTCGCCGGGCTCTCCGCCTCGCTCGGGGCAAAGCGAGACCGGCTGGCGGCCGGGCTCTCGGCACTCGGCTTCGGGGTGCTGCCCACCCAGGGCTCCTATTTCGTGACGGCCGACTTCCGCCCGCTCGGCTTTGCCGGAGACGATGTCGCCTTCTGCCGCCACATCACCGAGGCCGCGAAGGTCACGGCCATTCCCGTCTCGGCCTTTTATGCGGGGGAGGGGGCGCCGAACCACTATGCCCGCTTCGCCTTCTGCAAGGCCGACGCCGTTCTGGACGAGGCGCTGGGCCGCCTCGCCGCCTGGAAAGGCGCCCGCGGGGCGGTCCGCGCGGCCGGCTGACCCCGGCCGGGCATAACCCCCGTTGACGGGAGCCCGTCCGGCACCCTAAACCGCGCCGCCGGCCGGAACTCCCGGTCGGTTGCCGGAACCTTCGGTTCCGGCGGTATGGCGGCCTTAGCTCAGTTGGTAGAGCGCCACGTTGTGGTCGTGGATGTCACGGGTTCGAGCCCCGTAGGTCGCCCATCTCCCCTTTTCCCCTCCAGTCCGCCCAGTCGCCCCCCTCCCGGTTGACAGCCGCGCCGCATCCTTCACGACTGGCGCCGCGAAGGATCGGAGGAACGGCCTTGCATCTCAGCCTCGAAGGGCGCCGCGCCCTGGTCACCGGCGGCTCGCGCGGGCTCGGCCTCGCCATGGCCCGCGCCTTCACCGAGGTCGGCGCCCGGGTCGCGATCGTCGCGCGGGAGGAAGGGCCGCTCGCCCAAGCCGCCGCCTCCCTCCCCGGCAGCGTGCCCGTTCAGGCGGACCTTGCCACCGCCGAGGGCTGCGAGCGCGCCTTCGCCGCCGCCGAAGCGGGGCTGGGCGGAGTGGACATCCTCGTCAACAACGCCGGCACCTCCCGCCGCGCGCCCTTCACCCGGATTACCGACGCGGACTGGCAGGCGGACCTCGACCTGAAGCTCTTCGCCGCCATCCGCCTCACCCGCCTCGCCTGGCCAGGCATGGCGGAGCGGCGCTTCGGGCGGGTGATCAATGTGCTGAACACCGGGGCCAAGGCGCCGCCCGCGGGCGGCGCCCCCACAGCCGTCTCCCGCGCCGCCGGCTTGGCCCTGATGAAGGTGCTGGCGGGGGAGGGGGCCTCGCTCGGCATCAACGTAAACGCCCTGCTCGTCGGCAAGATCGACAGCGACCAGTGGGTGCGCCGCCACGCCGCCGACCCCGCCGGCCAGACCTACGAGGAATGGAAGGAGGAGGCCGGCCGCGCCATCCCCATGGGCCGCATGGGCCGCGCGGAGGAGTTCGCCGCCATGGCTCTGGCGCTCGTCTCCGCGGCCGGCGAATACGTCACCGGCACCGCCATCAACGTCGATGGCGGCCTCTCGCCGGTTCCCTGAGGAGATTTCCGTGGAGAAGACTGTCGCGATTGCAGGCCTGGGCGCCATCGGCCTGGAACTCGCCCGGCTGCTGGACAGGCAGCCGGAAGGGCTGCGCCTCGTCGCCGTCTCGGCCCGCGACGCCGCGAAGGCCGAGGCGAACCTCGCCGGCTTCGCTTATCGCCCGAAGCTCGTCCCTCTCGCCGCGCTGGCCGATGAGGCCGCGATCGTCGTGGAATGCGCCCCCGCCGCCGTCTTCGAGGAGGTGGCGCGCCCCGCCATCGCCCGGGGGCGCCTCTTCGTCCCCGCTTCGGTCGGCGCGCTGCTACCCCGCATGCACCTCGTGGAGGAGGCGCGCCGCACCGGCGCCCGCATCCTCGTGCCCACCGGAGCCCTGCTGGGCCTCGACGCCATCCGTGCCGTCGCCGAGGGGCCGGTGGAGAGCGTGACCATCGAGACTCGTAAGCCGCCCCGCGGATTGGAGGGCGCCCCCTACCTCGCGGAGAAGGGCCTCGATATGGCCGCGGTGACGGAGCCGACCCTCGTCTTCAAGGGAAATGCCCTGGATGCGGCGCGCGGCTTCCCCGCCAACGTGAACGTCGCCGCCGCCCTCGCCCTGGCCGGCATCGGGCCGGAGCGCACGACGGTGGAGATCTGGGCCGTGCCCGGCCTGCCCCGCAACACCCACACCATCCGCGCCGAAGCCGGCGCCGCCCGCCTGACCATGACCGTGGAGGGGGTGCCGAGCGAGACCAACCCGCGCACGGGCAAGCTCACCCCTCTCTCGATCCTCTCCCTCCTGCGCGGCCTCGTCTCCACGCTCAAGGTGGGCAGCTAGGCTCCGCCACCTCCTCCAGCAGCCAGTCCGTGAAGGCGGCCACGGCCGGGCGCAGGGGGCCGGCGGGCCGGATCAGCCAGTAGTGGTCCCCGGCCGGGATGGTGTCGGGGGCCAGTCGGCGCAGGACGCGACCGCGCAACTCGCGCTCGACGAAGGCGGGGGAGCAGATCACGGCCCCCATGCCCTCCATCGCCGCCTGGATGGCCAGGGTGGTGCTCTCGAAGACCAGCGGCGCCGAAGCGGGTGCCAACCCGTGCGCCGCGTGCCATAGCGTCCAGTCATTCGGCCGGACGCGGCTGGCGAGGAGGCGCAGCCCCGCGAGCGACCGACCGCGCGCGAGGGCGGGCGCAGCGAAGGGTGCCAGTAGCACCGGCTGCAGCCGCAGCGCGCCCGGTGCGGGCGGCGTTTCGGCAGGGGAGGTGCGTACGGCCACGTCCGCTCGTGCGTCGCTCGCCGCATGCGCGTCGGTGGAAGTGGAGACCTCCACCTCCATGCCCGGATGCGCCGCGCGGAAACTTGTCAGGCGCGGAATCAGCCAGCGCAGCGCCCAGGTGGTATAGGCGAGCACCCGCACCGGGCGCGATCCCCCTTGCAGGGCGGCGGTGGCCGCACGGATCCGGGTGAAACCTTCGCCCAGCGCCTCCGCATAGGCTGCGCCAGCCTCGGTGAGCCGAACGAGGTTGGCGCCGCGCCGGAGCAGCGGCACGCCCAGCCGAGCTTCCAGCTCCCTCAGCCGCTTGCTCACGGCGGGCTGGGTGACGTTCAGCCGCGTCGCCGCCGCGCTGAGGCTGCCGGTTTCCGCCACCAGCACGAAGGCGTGGAGGGAGGCGAGGGAGGGTAGGTCATCCACCATGCGCCAGCATAACCCCAGGTTGGGGCAGCTCAACCATTCCTCCCTGGCCGCCACCCTGGTCCGCGCGCATGCTCCAGTTCCCCCAAACGAGGGGGCCGCCGGCCGCACCGGCAGGAAAGCCACCGGGACAGATCCCGGGGAGGAGGAATGCCCATGCGCCGCCGTGCCGCCCTGACCCTGCCCGCCCTTGTGATGCCCGCACTAGTCATGCCGGGCCTGATCCGCCCCGTCCGCGCCCAGGAGCGCTACCCCGACCGTCCCGTCCGCCTCGTGATCCCCTTCGCCACGGGCGGCAGCAACGACGTGGTGGGCCGGCTAGTGGCAGAGGGCATGGGCCAGCGGCTGGGCCAGACCTTCGTGGTGGAGAACCGCGGCGGCGCGGGCGGACTGATCGGCAACGATCTCGTCGCAAAGTCGAGGACGGAGGGCTACGACCTGCTGCTCGCCGGCAGTGGCAGCTTTCTCATCAGCAGCCTCGTGCAGCCGCGCGTGCCCTATGACGTGGCCGCGGACTTCACGCCGGTCGGCTTCATCGGGCAGGCGCCCAACGTCATCTGCCTCAACCCCTCCGTGCCCGCCCGCAACCTACGGGAACTGCAGGAGGTCGCGAAGAAGGCGAACCCGCCGCTCACCTACGGCTCCCCCGGCGTCGGCACCACCGGCCATGTGCTGCCCGCCATGATCGCGCTGACCCTCGGCGTGCAGATGGAGCACGTGCCCTATCGCGGCACGGGCCCTGCGCTGACCGACGTGCTGGCGGGGCGGCTGAGCATGATCACCAATGCGCTCGCGCCGCTGAAGCCGCATATCGAGTCCGGCGCCCTGCGCGCCATCGCCCTGGCCGCGGGCGCCCGCTCTGCCGTGATGCCGAACATCCCCACCACGGGAGAGGAGGGCTTCCCAACCATCCTCTCCTCCACCTGGTACGGCATCGTCGGGCCGAAGGACATGCCGGCGGACCGCGTGGCGCGGCTGCACACCGCGCTGAACGCGACGCTCGCCGACCCCGAGATTGCCCGCCGCCTGCTGGACGAGGGCGTGGAGGTGCAGCCGAGCCCCACCCCGGCCGACTACGCCCGCTTCCTGACCGAGGACCGCGAGCGGTGGGCGGACGTGGTGCGCCGCGCCAACATCAAGGCGGAGTAGCGGCCGTGCCGCTGCGCCGCATCGCGGTGCTCGACGATTTCGGCGCCGCCGCGCGCGGGTCGGCCGATTGGTCCGGCCTGCCGATCACCTTCTTCCCCGACCATGTAGCTGACGAGGCGGTGCTGGCCGAGCGGCTGGCCGGCTTCGACGCGGTGGTGCTGATCCGCGAGCGAACGCCCTTTCCCGCGTCCCTCATCGCGCGCCTGCCGGAGCTGCGGCTGGTGGTCACCACCGGGGCGAAGAACCGGCTGCTGGACCTCGCGGCCTGCGAAGCGCGTGGCATCGCCGCCTGCGGCACGCCCTCCCTCGATACGCCGACGGTGGAGATGACCTGGGCGCTCATCCTCTCCCTCGCGCGGCGGGTGCCCTTCGAGGACGCGGCGCTGCGGGCCGGAAGGTGGCAGACCGGGCCGGGACGCAGCCTGCAAGGGGCGACACTGGGAGTGATCGGCCTGGGCAAGCTCGGCCGGCAGGTGGCGGCGCTCGGCCGCGCCTTCGGCATGGAGGTGATCGCCTGGAGCAGCAACCTGACTGAGGAAGCCGCCGCGGCCGCCGGCGCGCGCCGCGTGGAGAAGGCGGCGCTGCTGGCCACATCCGATGTCGTCACGCTGCACCTCGTTCTCGGCGAGCGGTCCCGCAACACGCTCGGCGCGGCGGAACTGGTGGCGATGCGGCCGGGCGCGCTGCTCGTGAACACCGCGCGGGCGGGACTGGTGGACCAGGCGGCGCTGCTGGCGGCGCTCGAACTCGGCCATCTCGGTGGCGCCGCCATCGATGTGCACGACATCGAACCGATGCCGCCGGACCATCCTCTCCTGCGCGCACCGCGCACCATCCTGACCCCGCATCTCGGCTACGTCACCGCCGAGAACTATCGCCTCTACTTCCAGGGGGCGGTGGCCGCGCTGCGCGCCTTCGACGTCGGCCAGCCGCTGCCGCACCCGCTGACACCCCAACCGCGGGCCGCCTGACGCCCGCCCGGAGAGAGCCGTGAAAACCTACGACGCCATCATCCTGACCACAGATGGTCCCGTGGCCACGATGACGCTGAACCGCCCTCAGGCGCGAAACGCCATCGACGACGCCATGCGCTACGAGATGCTGGACGCGCTCGACCATGTCGCCAAGGAGGAGAGCATCCGCGCCCTTGTCGTCACCGGCAGCGGCAAGGGCTTCTGCTCGGGCGGCGACGTGAAGGGCATGCAGCAGCGGCTGAGCGCGCCGCAGGGAATGATCGGCATCAACGGCTGGCGGCGGCAGCACCGAACGCACCACATGCTCTCGGCGCTGCACACCCTGCCTAAGCCGACCATCGCCGCGGTGAACGGCGCCGCCACCGGGCTGGGCTGCGATCTCGCGCTGTGCTGCGACTTCGTCATCGCCTCCGAGGCCGCGATGCTGGCGATGAGCTACGTCTTGCGCGGCCTGATTCCCGACGGCGGCGGCCTCTACTTCCTGCCGCGCCGCGTCGGCCTATCCCGCGCGAAGGAGCTCATCTTCTCCGGCCGCACCGTGCAGCCGGAGGAGGCGCTGCGGATCGGCATGATCGACCGCGTGGCCGCGCCCGAGGCGCTGGTGGCGGAGGCGCAGGGCTGGGCGGCCGAGCTGTCGAAGAACGCGCCCGGGGCGGTCGCGCTCAGCAAGACCATCCTCGACCAGAGCTTCGAACTGAGCATGGAGCAGGTCTTCTCCTTGGGCAGCCAAGCCCAGGCAATCTGCTATTCATCCCAGGACCACCTCGACTCCGTCGCCGCCTTCCTGGAGCGCAGCGCGAAGCGGAAGGAGGGCTCGTCGTGAACGCCATCGCGCGCCTCCTCGCCCCCCGCAGCGTCGCCGTCATCGGCGCCTCGGCCGATGCGACGAAGATGACCGGACGGCCGGTCGGCTACCTCCGCAAGCACGGCTTTACGGGCGCGATCTACCCCGTGAACCCGCGCGTGACGGAAATCGCGGGTCTGACCTGCTACCCGGACGTCGCCTCGCTGCCGGAGGCGCCGGACGCCGCCATCGTGCTCCTCGGCCCCGAGCGCGCGGAAGCCGCCGTGCGCGACCTCGCCGCCCGCGGCACGGCGGCCGCGATCGTCCTTGCCAGCGGCTACGGCGAGACGGATGAGGAAGGGGCGCGCCGGCAGGGGGCCCTGAAGGAGGCGGCGGGCCCAATGCGCCTGCTCGGCCCCAACACGATCGGGCTGGTGAACCTGACGAACCGGATCACACTTTCCGCCACCGGCGCGCTGGAGATGGGAAATCTCCGCGCGGGCGCCATCTCCGTCGTGTCGCAGAGCGGCGGCATCCTCGGCGCGCTGCTCTCCCGCGCGACGGACCGCGGCGTCGGCTTTGCCAAGCTCGCCTCCACCGGCAACGAGGCGGATCTCGACAGCACCGACCTCATCGAGCACCTACTGGACGACGAGGCCACCCGCGTTATCGCCGTCTACATGGAGGGGCTGCGGCGCCCCGAAGCCTTCCGAGAGGTCGCGCTGCGGGCGGCGGCGATGAACAAGCCGATCGTGGTCTTCAAGGTCGGCCGCTCTGAATCCGGCGCCCGCTCGGCCAGCTCCCACACCGGCGCACTGGCGGGCGCGGACCGTGTCTACGACGCGCTGTTCCGGCAGTGCGGCGTCATCCGGGCGGAAACCTTCTCGGACCTGCTGGACATCCCCACCGCTCTCGCACCCGGCCGTCGGGCGGCGGGCAAGCGGGTCGCGATCCTTACCTCCACGGGCGGGGCGGGGACGCTGGTGGCGGACAGCCTCGGCCTCGCCGGCTTCGAAGTGCCCGTGCCCGACGCCCCCACCGCCGCGCGCCTGGCCGCACTGACGGGGGAGGCGGCTTCGGCCGGGCGCAACCCGGTGGACCTGACCCTCGCGGGCCTGCGCCCCAACCTGCTCCGCGGCGCCATCGACGCGCTCCAGGAGAGCCCGTCCTTCGACGCCGCCGTGGTGATCGTCGGGTCCTCCGCCCTTGCCCAGCCGACCCTTGCCTCTGACGCCGTGGTGGAGTGCCAGGCGCGGGGCGAGAAGCCCATCCTCTGCTATGTCAGCCCGCACGCGCCGGAGGTGACGCGGCTGCTGAACGGGCAAGGCATCCCCGCCTTCACCGCGCCCGAGGCCACCGCCTCCGTCCTCGCGGCCCTGCAGCCGCGGCCGGTGCCCCCCGCGCCGCCCCCACCCGCGGCGCCCGACCCTGCCATCGCCGCCCTGCCGGCCGGGCCGCTGAACGAGGCCGAGAGCAAGGCGCTCTTCGCCCGCTTCGGCCTGCCCGCGGCGCGGGAGGCGGTGGCGAGCGACCCTGCCGGCACCATTGCCGCCGCCGAAGGCCTGGGGGAGCGCGTAGTGCTGAAGGTTCTCTCCCGCGACATCCCGCACAAGAGCGACCTTGGCGGCGTGGCCGTGGGCCTGCCGCCAGCCGCCCTGCCGGAGGCCGCCGCCGCCATGCTGGAACGGCTGCGTGCCGCCGGCGCCCCCGCGCCCGAGGGCTTCCTCGTGCAGGAGATGGTGCGCGGCGGCGTGGAGCTGATCCTCGGCTTCCACCGCGACCCGCAGCTCGGCCCCGCGCTGCTGCTGGGCATGGGCGGCGTGGCGGCGGAACTGCTGGGTGACACCGCGCTGCGCCTGCTGCCCATTACCCGCGCCGACGCGGAGGGGATGGTTGCGGAACTGCGCACCGCCCCCCTGCTGCGAGGCTACCGCGGCGCACCCCCAGCCGATGTGCCGGCGCTGGTGGACGCGATCCTCGCCTTCGCCGCCATGGTTGGGGCGGCGGGGGAGCGGCTGCTGGAGGCCGAGATCAACCCTCTCTTCGTCCTGCCAGAAGGGGAGGGGGTGCGCGCCGTGGACGGGCTGGCCGTCCTCGGCTGAACCCGGCCCTCAGTCCCGGCTTTATCCCTGCCGGGGCAGCTGCCGCTCCACCATCGTCGCCCACCAGGAAGCGCCGAGCGGCAGCACCGCATCGTTGAAGTCGTAGCGGGGATGGTGGACCTGCGGGTCCTCCGGCGTGCGGCCGGCGCCGAGCATAAGGTAGGCGCCGTCCTTCGCGTTCAGCATGAAGGAGAAGTCCTCGCCTCCCATGGTGGGCTTGGGCAGCAACTGCACCTTCGCCTCCCCCGCCACTGCGCGCGCGGCCTCGGCGGCAAGGCCCGTGCTCGTCTCCTCGTTGATGGTCGCGGGGTACATGCGGTCGAAATGCACCTCCGCTTCCGCGCCATAGGCTGCGGCGATGCCCGTCGCGAGCGAGCGCACCTTGTTCTCCAGGATGTCGCCGACTTCCGGAGAATACCAACGGGCGGTGCCGCGCAGGTTCACCACCTCCGGGATGACGTTGAAGGCCATGCCGCCCTCGATCTTGCCGATGGTGATCACCCCGGCCTCCACCGGCTCCACGTTGCGCGCCACGATGGACTGGAAGGCCGTGACGATCTGGGAAGCGATGACGATCGGGTCGTTACCCTGGTGTGGCATCGCCCCGTGCGCGCCCTTGCCGGTCACGGTGATGCGGATATCGGCCACCGCCGCCATCACCGGCCCGACGCGCCACAGGAAGGTACCCTCGGGGGCGCCCGGCCAGTTGTGCAGGCCGAAGACGCGGTCCATCGGGAAGCGCTCGAACAGCCCCTCCTTCACCATGACCTCGCCGCCGCCGCCCATCTCCTCGGCGGGCTGGAAGATCATGTAGGCGGTGCCGGAGAAGTTCCGCGTCTCCGCGAGGTAGCGCGCGGCGCCGAGCAGCATGGCGGTGTGCCCGTCATGCCCGCAGGCATGCATGACACCCGGGGTGAGGGAGGCGTGGGGCACGCCCGATTCCTCGTGGATCGGCAGCGCATCCATGTCCGCGCGAAGGCCGATCGCTCCGCCCTCCCCGCGCCCGCGAATGACGCCCACGACGCCGGTGGTGGCGATGCCCGTGATCACCTCGTCGCAGCCGAACTCGCGCAGCTTGTCGGCGACGATCCCCGCTGTCCGCACCTCCTGGAAGTTCAGCTCGGGATGCTGGTGGAAGTCCCGGCGCCAAGCCGTCATGTCGTCGTGGAACTCGGCGATGCGGTTGATGATGGGCATGGGGTCTCCGGCAGCGGCAAAAGGGGACGGATGGTGATCGGGCAGGGGCGGGGTGCCAAGCCCCTGCTCAGGCAACCCCGCGCGAGAAGGTAAGGGCCAGACCCTCATCCAGGCCGATCGGCTCCACGCCCAGCAGCGCGCGCATCGGGCCGATGTCGAAGGCCTTGTCCTCCGTCAGCCGGCGCAGCTCGGCCGCGCGGATGCGCGGCAGGCCGGGCACCACCCGCAGCAGCGGCACCAGCGCCAGCAGCGGCCCGAGCGGCAAGGGCACCACGCGCGGCGGGCGGAACCCGGCGGCCCGGCAGACGGCGCGGAGGAAATCGGCGTAGCGGACCGGCCTCGGCCCCGCCACGACCACCGCCTCCGGCCGCTCCCAGTCCCGCCGCAGCGCTGCCATCAGGGAGCGCGTGACGTCCGACTGGTGGATCGGCTGCACGAGGGAGGTGCCGCCGCCGGGCAGGGGGGCCACCGGAAGGCGGCGGAGCAGGGTAGCCAAGCGCTGCACGTTGTCCTCCCCCTCCGCGCCGTAGATCATCGTGGGGTGCAGGATCACGCCGGGCCGGCCGCTCTCCATCAGCGCCGCCTCGCCCTGCCTTACCCCGTCCCCATGGTCGTCGCGCCACTGGGAGAAGCGGCGGGTGCTGCCCATCAGCACCAGCGGCGCGGCGGGCGGGGCGGCGGCGAGGATGGCGGGCGCGTGGCGCGCATGGGCGCAGGAGACGACGCGCGCCGCCCCTTCCAACGCGGCCCGCAGGGTGTCGGGGTCACGCAGGTCGGCGATCCGCGGCGCGCCCGGCATCCCCGTCACGGCCCATCGCTCCGCGTGGCGCACCACCGGCAGGAAGCCGATCCCTTCGGCCGCCAGAGCGCGGCAGAGGGCCAGCCCGGACCTTCCGGAGGCGCCGATGACGGCGATGGGCCCGGTGCTCATCGGCATGTTCCCCAGCCCCCGCGGTCAAGGTGGAAGTGGTCGCGATGGGCGGCGTTGTAGTCCGGCCCGAGCACCGTCGCGAAGACCCGGCACGCCGCATCCCGCGCGCGGCGGAGGAAATCGCCCGCCTGATCCGGCGCGTTCCAGTCCCGTGGCAGTCCCACGCTGCGGCCATCCGCCAGGGTGAAGCCCGCGATGTCGATCGCGTTCGCCGTCGCGTGCTGGCTGCGCCGCCCTCCCTCCTGGCCGTAGACGTTGCGGCAGTTGTAGGTGCCGAGGTGCCGCACCCCCGTCACCCGCTGCCCGAGGGAGGCAAGCGCCGCCGGCTGCAACCCGTGCCGCTCGAAGACCACCCAGGCCGCCGCGATCGGGCAGTTCACCACCGGCGCCGAGGGCAGGAAGCGCAGCTCGCTCGCGAGCCTCACCGGCTCCACGATGCCGCAACCCTCCCGTAGCGGCTGGGGCGGAAGCTGGTGGAGCGGGATGCCGGAAAGCGCAAAGGCGGCCGCGCAGGACCCGGGCTCCCGCGCCATGCGGGAGAGCTTGTAGCGCGTCAGGACGCCCGGCGGCGCCCGCAGGTCGAGCGGCGCCCAAGGGTCCCAGGCCGGCGGCAGCACCACGGCGCGCGGCAGCAGCAGCACCAGCGCCGCTAGCAGCGGCAGGAGGAGAAGGGGGAGCCAGCGGCACATCAGAAGGTGCTTGCGAAGAGGTGCGGCAAGGCCCCGACGTACTGTGGTATCATGTTACCACACATCTTTTCCTTGACGCGCTGGGCTGCCCCGGCCATATGCGGCCGACATTTCTGACTGAACACACGGATCATGCTGCAAACCCAGACCCGCTCGATCAAGCCGGCGGAGGTCCAGAAGAACTGGATCCTCATCGACGCCGACGGCCTCGTTCTCGGCCGCCTCGCCGCCATCGTGGCGGACCGGCTGCGTGGCAAGCACAAGCCCACCTTCACCCCCCATGTCGATTGCGGCGACCACGTCGTGATCATCAACGCCAAGCGCGTGCGCGTGACCGGCAACAAGGCCGAGCAGTCGGTCTTCTACTGGCACACCGGCTACGCCGGCGGCATCAAGGGCCGTACCGTCCGCGCCGGCCTCGAGGGCCGCTTCCCCGAGCGCGTGCTCGAGAAGGCCGTGGAGCGGATGATCACCCGCAACAACCTCGGCCGCGCCCAGATGCGCAACCTGCACGTCTATGCCGGCGCCGAGCACCCGCATGCCGGCCAATCGCCGCAGCCCCTCGACGTGGCCGCGATGAACCGCAAGAACGTTGCCGCCGCGAAGAAGGCCGCCTGAGCATGAGCGAGCAGACCACCGCCACTTCGCTGGCCGACCTCAAGGATCTCGTCGCCGGCACCCCCGCCAGCCCCGAGGCCGCCGTCACCCGTGAGCCCAAGCGCGACAGCCTCGGCCGCGCCTACGCGACCGGCCGCCGCAAGAACGCCATCGCCCGCGTCTGGATCATGCCGGGCAAGGGCACAGTCACGATCAACGACAAGCCGGCCTCGAAGTACTTCGCGCGCCCGGTGCTGCGGATGCTGATCGCCCAGCCCTTCCTGGTGGCCGACCGTTACCAGCAGTTCGACGTGATGTGCACGGTCGTCGGCGGCGGCCTCTCCGGCCAGGCCGGCGCGGTCCGCCACGGCCTCTCCCGCGCGCTGACCAACTACGAGCCGGGCCTGCGCTCGATCCTCAAGAAGGCCGGCTTCCTGACCCGCGACCCGCGCGTGGTCGAGCGGAAGAAGTACGGCAAGCCGAAGGCCCGACGCTCCTTCCAGTTCAGCAAGCGCTGAAGCCGGCGGGCCGGCCTCACGCCGGTCCGTTCTGGACTGTTCATCAGGAGGGGCGGCCCGCAGGGGCCGCCCCTCTTGCGTTTCCGCCCACCCCAAGTCCCAATCCCTTCCCTCCCCAGGGCGGGAGTCAGGAGAGCAAGATGGCCCAAGGCAGCATCCCGAGCGTCTTCATCGATGGCGAGGCCGGTACGACCGGCCTGCAGATCGTCGAGCGCCTCCAGGGCCGATCGGACCTCACCCTGCGCTCCCTGCCGCCCGAGCACCGCAAGGACCCCGCCGCCAAGCGTGACCTCTTTGCCGAGGTGGACCTCGTGATCCTCTGCCTGCCCGACGCCGCCGCTAAGGAGGCGACCGCGGTCGCTGCCGGTCTCGGCGAGCGGGCGCCGCGCCTCCTCGACGCCTCCACCGCGCATCGGGTGAACCCGGACTGGGTTTATGGCGTCCCCGAACTCGCGCCCGACCAGGCCGCGAAGATCGCCGCTGCCCCCCGCGTCGCCAATCCCGGCTGCTACCCCACCGGCGGCATCCTCCTTCTCCGCCCGCTCGTGGAGGCCGGGCTGTTGCCGCGCGACTACCCTGTCACGGTGAATGCCGTCTCCGGCTATTCCGGCGGCGGCAAGTCGATGATCGCGACGTTCGAAGAAGCCGATGACGCGCCGGCCTTCGAACTCTACGGCCTTGGTCTCGAGCACAAGCACCTGCCGGAGCTGCAGCACTATTCCGGTCTGACGCGCCGCCCGATCTTCGTGCCCAGCGTCGGCGACTTCCGGCAGGGGATGCTCGTCTCCGTGCCCCTGCACCTCGACCTGCTGAGCGGCCGCCCCTCGCCGGCCGCGCTGGAGAGTGCGCTCTCAGCCTATTACGCTGGCCAGGAATTCGTCCGCGTGATGCCTGCCGAGCCCGGCGGAAAGCTGGAGCCCGAAGCCCTGAACAACACGAACCTCGTTGAGCTTCGCGTCTACGGCAACGAGGCGCGCGGCCAGGCGGTGCTCGTCGCCCGTCTCGACAACCTCGGCAAGGGCGCCTCGGGCGCTGCGGTGCAGAACATGAACCTGATGCTCGGCCTATCCGGGGCCAACCAGCTGGAGCGCGCGGCATGAGCGGACCTCTTTTCCCCTTCAAGGGTAAGTGGCCCTCGATTCATCCTACTGCCTTCGTGGCCCCTACCGCCTCGGTGATCGGCGACGTGGAGCTGGGGGAGGATGCCAGCGTCTGGTACGGCTGCGTGCTGCGCGGTGACACAAACTTTATCCGGATCGGCCCGCGCACGAACATCCAGGACGGCACCATCGTCCACGTGAACGCCGGGACCATGCCGGCGGTCCTCGGCGCGGACGTGACGATCGGTCACGCCTGCATCATCCACGCCTGTACCCTGGAGGACCGCGCCTTCGTCGGCATGGGAGCCACCGTGCTGGACAAGGCGGTGATTGAGGAGGGCGGGATGCTGGGCGCTGGTGGACTGCTCTCTCCGGGCAAGGTGATCCGACGAAACGAATTGTGGCTGGGGGCTCCCGCCCGGCTGGTCCGCACCATGTCTGCCGAGGAGCGGGCCGGCTGGGACCGGACCGCGCCCCATTATGCGGAACTGGCGAAGGAACACCGCGCCAGCCTCGAATAGGAAACGCAGCATGCGACGCACCGCGCTCTCCCTCGGCCTGACCCTCCTCCTCGGCGCCTGCGCGGTGCCCTATTCCGGCACTGTCCCGCCGGTGCCGCCGCTGGCCGCCTATGGCGGTCAGACGCCAGCGCGCAATGCCATCAGCGGCGCGGCGGAAGCCTTCGGCAATACCGGCGTCCTTCTCGGCAAGCCCGCGGACGCCGCCGTCGCCGTCAGCCGGCTGGAATGGACCACTCTCGCAGTCGGCGCGGATCGCAGCTTCTTCAACTTCAGCGCCGGCACCCCTGCCGCACTCAGTGCCGCCCGCTACGAGGTGCGGCGCTATCTCGGCATCCAGACCGACGCCTCGGGAGTGGCCGTGATGAACGGGATGGAGGCCGCGGCCGCCGCGCTCGCTCGCGGGGACCGGGCCGCGGCGACGGCGGCCCTCCCGCCCCCGGTCTTCTCGCCGGACACGCTGGAGCGGCTCGGCACGATCACCCGCCTGCCCCAGGCCAACCTCGCCACCCGCCGCGCGCAGCGCGACATCGAATTCGGCCGTAGCGACGACATGGAACTCCGTTGACGCCCCCTTGGGTGACGGGGGCGGCCGCGCAGGGCATCCTGCGCGTCCCACGGTTCCGGATGCTTCCATGACGCGACGCCGCGCCCTTCTTCTTCTCGCCTCCCCGATCGTGCTGGGGGCGGCTGGGCTCGGCGGCTGCGCGGAGCTTCAGCGGCCGAACGTCCCCTGGCCTGTCCCGCCCGGCCTGCTTCCAGTAGACCAGGAGCCCGGCCGCGCTGCCGTGAACATCATGGCCCAGAGGATGCTCGGCGCCAGCAGCGGCATTAAGGACGAGCCCGGGCGCATCGCCCAGGCCGCCGGGCTGATGGAGTGGATGGCGGTGGAACTGAACAGGGCGCGCTGGAGCGCCGTGCCGCCCGATGCGCGCGCCGGCATCGGCCTCGCGCGGGACGAGATGCGCGGAGCGCTCGGGGCCGACCCGCTGGCCGACTCGCCGCGCCTCGCGGCGGCCCTTGCCGCGGCTTATCGAGCCCTGCGGAGCGGGAACCGTGCGGCCGCCGCGGCGGCCCTGCCCAGCAGCCTCTTCCCGCGGGGTGGCGATGCCACCCTGCTCCGCCTCAGCGATCCCGGCCCGCTCCCGCAGGGCGAGATCTCCACCACCTACCTCGCGGAGCGGGTGCGGGTGCTGGACGAGACGAACGGCTGGAGCGCCGACTTCGACACGCCCGTGCCAGCCGATCGCGGTGGACGCGGGCCTATCCCCCTGGCGTTCTGAGGAAGGCGGGGAGAGGAAGAACCCTTTTTCTTTCCCCCCCCCCCCCGAAGTCACCGGCGCGGGCCGCTCAGTCGCCCGCCATCACCTTCACATAGCTACCCGGCGCGTCCTCCAGCGCGGGCAAGCCGCCCTCACCAGGCTGGCGGGCGGGCACCATGCTGCGGTCCTGCGCCGTCACCCAGCGCTGCCAGTCCGGCCACCAGGAACCCGCAAGCTCCGTCGCCGTCTCAAACCAGTCGGAGGACTTCTCGGGGAAGGAGCCGTCGCGCACCCAGTGGCTGTACTTGCCGCTGTCCGGGGAGTTCACCACGCCTGCGATATGCCCGGACGCTGCGAGCACGAAGCGCACCGGCCCGGAGAAGAGGTGAGTAGCCTTGTAGCTGCTCTTCCAGGGCGCGATGTGGTCCTCGCGCGTCGCGAGGAAGTAGGAAGGCACCTTGATGTCGCGCAGGTCCAGCGCCACCCCGTCCAGCTCGACCCCGCCGGGCTTCACCAGGTCGTTCTGCTGATACATCCGCCGCAGGTAGAAGGAGTGCATCTTGGCCGGCATGCGCGTGGAATCGCCGTTCCAGAACAGCAGGTCGAAGGGGAAGGGCTCCTGCCCCAGCAGGTAGTTCTGCACGACGAAGGACCAGATGAGGTCGTTGGCGCGCAGCATGTTGAAGGTATCGGCCATTTCCGATCCTTCCAGGAATCCGCGCTGGCTCATCTTCGCCTCAATGGCCTGAAGCTGCTCCTCGTCGATGAAGACGCCGAGCTCGCCGGCCTCCTCGAAGTCGAGCATCGTCGTGAAGAAGGTGGCGGAGGCGACCCGGTCATCCCCCTTCTTCGCCATATGCGCGAGAGTCGAGGCGAGCAGCGTGCCGCCGAGGCAGTAGCCGATGGCGTTCACCTGCCGCTCCCCCGTCGCCTGCTGGATGGCGTCGAGCGCGGCATAGGGGCCGAGGCGCATGTAGTCGTCGAAGCCCATCTCGGCGAGCGACTCGTCCGGGTTCACCCAGGAGCAGACGAAGACCGTGTGGCCCTGGGAGACCGCCCAGCGCACGAAGGAGTTCTTCGGCCGAAGGTCGAGGATGTAGAACTTGTTGATCCAGGGCGGCAGGATCAGCAGCGGCCGCTTGAGCACCGTTTCGGTGGTCGGCGTGTACTGGATCAGCTCCATCAGCGCGTTGCGGTAGACCACCTTGCCGGGCGTCACCGCGATGTTCTCGCCGATCTTGAACTTGCTCTCGTCTGTCATGTTGATGCGGAGCTTGCCGTGCCCGCGCTCAAGGTCCGAGAGAAGGTTGGACAGGCCCTTAAGAAGGTTCTCGCCACCCGTCTCGGCGGTCTTCCGCAGCACCTCCGGGTTGGTCATCCAGAAATTCGTGGGGCTCATCGCGTCCACGAACTGGCGCGTGTAGAAATCCACCTTCTGCGCAGTCTTCGGCGGCAGCCCCTCCGCACCCTGCACCACGTTGGTGAAATAGCGGGAGGAGAGCAGGTAGGACTGCTTGATGAAGTCGAAGACCTCGTTCTCGCGCCAGGCGTCGTCCTTGAAGCGCTTGTCCCCCTTGCGCTCGGCGATCACCGGCTCGGCCTGGCCACCCATGATGCGGCGCGCGGTGTTCTGCCAGAGCGTGAGGTAGTCCTGCCAGAAGCCGATCTGCGCCTGCACGAGGCGCGCCGGGTTCGACATCAGCCGTGTCGTCATCTCGAGAAAGGCGTTGCCGATGTTCAACGGGTCCGCGCTAGGCCGGCCGTCGGCCTGGGCCTGGCGGCGCAGGAACTCGCCCACCAAGCGCTGCCCGCGCTCAGCCACGTCGGCCATGGTGCGGGTGACTAGGGCTGGGTCGGGCAGGCGGAAGTTTGGCGCCTCGGGTGGCGGGGGCGGCACCTCCTTCGGGGCGGCCGACGCAGGCGCGGCGGGGGCGGGGGGCGGCTCGGTGGGCGGCGCGGCTGGCCGCGGGACCTCGGCGCTTGGCGGCGGCGCCGCGGCAGGCATCTCGGCCTTCTGCTTAGGCGGTTCCGCGGCAGGCGCATGCAACTCAGGCAAGGGGGAGGAGGCCGCAACCGCCATGGCGATGCGCGAGGCCTCCGGCTCCGCCGCGGGCATGGCCGCACCCGGCGGGTTGGCTCGCACCATCGGAGCACGCTGGTCCTCCTCTGGCAGCAGGGGCACGGGCGCGGCAGCCTTCCCCCCGCGCGAGCCAGGGGACGAGGCAGGGGGCGCGACCGGCGCGGCCTCCTCGGCCTGGGCCACCGGCGCCTTCACCCGCTGGCCCTTCGGCACCGACTTCGCCACCACAGGCGCGGGCGGGCTGCCCTGTGTGGTCGCGCCGAGCGCCTCCGCACCCGACTGGGCGACTTCCGACGGAGTCCGGCCGCTCTTCCGCTTGTCGCTCATGCCTGGCTTTCCTCCTCTCTACCCGGTCGCCTACTGGGGCAGCCGGTAGAGCTCTCGTTACGTGGCTTCCGCCGGCGGTCATTCTGCGGCAAACCCCCCGGAGAGAGGAGCGTGCGATGCGAGAGAGGGCCATGCCGTCCCGGTCGGATGCCAGCCGGTTCATCGAAGCTAGGGACCTGGGTGGGGCGAAACAAGCGCACTCCCGTGCAGCGCAGGCGGCCGGCATCGGCGTATCGCTGGCCCTGGCCATGGCGCTCGGCGGCTGCATCGGCTCTCCCGGCGAGAGCGTCTTCGAGTTTTATCGCCAGATCAACGGCGAGGCCCTCGCGGGCCGCCCCCTGCCGCCCGGACTCGACAAAGGATCCCCAAACCTGGCGACCGTGCCTCAGCGCCCCTCCCGCGGGCCGTCGAGCGCGCGGGCGGAGCTGTCCACGCTGCTGGCCGCCAATCGCGCGGCGGCGGCGGCCCCGATCGTCCCAGGTGCCCCCGTGCCAGACCGCCCGGCGACGGAGGGGCTGGCCGCCGTGCCAGCCGCGCCGCCCGCGCCGCCGCGCCTCTCCGCCGCCCCGCGCATAGGCGCCGGGCCGGCCACCCTCCTCCTGCCCGGTACCGAGCCACCGAGGATCGAGGAGGAGGCCCCCACCGGGCCGCCCCCCACGCTCACCGCCCCCGCGGCACCCGATCTCGCTGCGCCACCCAGCTTCCCGTCCATCGCGCCTCGCGGGCGCTGACCGCCCCCGCTATTCTCGATCCCCACGACCCGACGAACAGAACGCCGAGCACCCGGACCATGACCGACGAGTTCCACCGCATCCGCCGCCTGCCGCCCTACGTCTTCGCGGAGGTCAACGCCGCCAAGGCCAAGGCCCGCGGCGCGGCAGAGGACGTGGTGGACCTTGGCATGGGCAATCCCGACAGCCCGACGCCGCCGCATATCGTGGCGAAGCTGATCGAGGCCGTGCAGGACCCACGCACCCACCGCTACTCCGCCTCCAAGGGCATTCCCGGGCTCCGTAAGGCCCACGCCGCCTACTACGCCCGCCGCTTCGGCGTGAAGCTGGACCCCGATACCGAGGTAATCGCGACCCTCGGCAGCAAGGAGGGACTGGCGAACCTTGCCCAGGCCATCTCCTCCCCGGGCGACACGATCCTCGTGCCGAACCCTTCCTACCCAATTCACCAGTTCGGCTTCCTGATCGCCGGCGCCTCCGTGCGCTCGATCCCCTACACGCCCGACGACGAGATGCTGCGCGCGATCGACCGCGCCGTGCGCCATTCCGTGCCTAAGCCCACGGCCGTCATCGTCAATTTCCCGTCGAACCCAACGGCGCTGGTGGCAAGCATCGAGTTCTACCGCGAGCTCGTCGCCTTCTGCCGCAAGCACGAGATCTACATCCTCTCCGACCTCGCCTATGCGGAGCTTTACTACGGCACCACCCCGCCGCCCTCCGTGCTGGAGGTCGAGGGCGCAAAGGACGTGACGGTGGAGTTCACCTCTATGTCCAAGACCTACAACATGCCGGGCTGGCGCATGGGCTTCGCGGTGGGCAACCCGAAGCTGATCGCGGCGCTGACGCGGGTGAAGTCCTACCTCGATTACGGCGCCTTCACGCCGATCCAGGTGGCGGCGACGGCGGCGCTGAACGGCCCTCAGGACTGCATCGCGGAGATGCGTGCCCTCTACAAGGATCGCCGCGACGTACTGGTGAAGGGCCTGCGCCAGGCCGGCTGGGACGTGCCCTCGCCGGACGCCTCCATGTTCATCTGGGCGCCGATCCCCGAGCGCTTCCGCCATCTCGGCAGCGTCGAGTTCTCCAAGCTGCTCCTCGCCCGCGCGAAGGTGGCGGTGGCGCCGGGCATCGGCTTCGGCGAGCACGGCGACGACCATGTCCGCATCGCGCTGGTGGAGAACAACCACCGCATCCGCCAGGGCTTGCGCGGCATCCGCTCCTTCCTGCAGGGAGACAACGCCGCGCCCGCCATGGACGAGGCCGCGAAAGAGGACGCCGTCCGCGCATGACCCGTCCCCTTGCGGTTGCCGTCGCCGGCCTCGGCACGGTCGGTGCGGGCGTGCTCGGCCTGCTGCGCCAGAACGCGGAGATCGTGGCCGCCCGCGCGGGCCGGCGCATCGCCGTCACCGCCGTCTCCTCCCGCGACCGCACGCGCGACCGCGGCATCAGCCTCGATGGACTGCGCTGGTATGACGACCCTGTCGCGCTGGCCAACGATCCTGCCGTGGATGTGGTGGTGGAAACCATTGGCGGCAGCGAGGGCCCGGCGCGCGCGCTCATCCAGGCGGCGCTGGCGGCCGGGAAGCCCGTGGTCACCGCCAACAAGGCGCTGCTTGCGATCCACGGCGCCGAGTTGGCGGAGCAGGCGGCAAAGTCCGGCGTCCCGCTCGCCTTCGAGGCCGCGGTGGCCGGCGGCATCCCCGCCATTAAGGCCATCCGCGAGGGCTTGGCCGGCAACCGCATCTCCCGCGTCACCGGCATCCTGAACGGCACCTGCAACTACATCCTGACGCAGATGCGCGAGCGGGGGCGGGAGTTCGCGGAGGCGCTGAGCGAGGCGCAGAAGCTCGGCTACGCGGAAGCCGACCCGACCTTCGACGTGGACGGCATCGACGCCGCCCACAAGCTGGCCATCCTCGCGGCCCTCGCCTTCGGCCGCCCGGTCGATTTCGCGGCCGTGCATGTGGAGGGCATCCGCGCCGTCTCCGCGCTCGACATCCGCCTCGCCGAGGAACTCGGCTACCGCATCAAGCTGCTGGGCATCGCCTCCTGCTCGGAAGGGGGCGTGGAGACGCGCGTGCATCCCTGCATGGTGCCGGCGAGCCACCCCGTGGCCACTGTGGACGGGGTCTTCAACGCCGTGGTGGCCGAGGGCGACCATGTCGGCCGCGTAGTTCTCGTCGGCCGCGGCGCCGGCGCGGGCCCCACGGCCAGTGCCGTGGTTTCCGACCTCATCGACATCGCGCGCGGTCGCCACACGCCGGTCTGGGGTGCGGAATCCTTCTCCGCGCTTCCCTCGGTTGGCATGGAGCGCCACGCGGGCGCCTACTACCTCCGCTTGATGGTGGTGGACCGCCCCGGCGTGATCGCGGACGTGACTGGCGTGCTGCGCGATGCCGGAATCTCGCTCGAATCGATGCTTCAGCGCGGCCGCGCGCCCGGTGAGGCCGTGCCGGTCGTCGTCACCACGCATGAGGCCCGCGAGGTCGCGATGCGCGAGGCCCTGGCCCGCATTGCCGCCCTCGACGCCGTTCTCGAACCCCCCGCCCTCATCCGGATCGAAACACCATGAGCATCAACCCCGACGCCCCGTTGCAGAGCGACCGCAACCTCGCGATGGAGCTGGTCCGCGTGACCGAGGCCGCCGCCATCTCCGCCTCCCGTTGGATCGGCCGCGGCGACAAGAACGCGGCCGACGGTGCCGCCGTGGACGCCATGCGCCGCGCCTTCGACAGCGTCGCCATCACCGGCACCGTGGTGATCGGCGAGGGCGAGATGGACGAGGCGCCGATGCTCTATATCGGCGAGAAGGTCGGCTCGGGCGGCCCCGAGGTGGACATCGCGGTGGACCCGCTGGAGGGCACCGCCATCTGCGCCCGCGGCATGCCCAACGCCATCGCGACCCTGGCGGTCGCAGAGAAGGGCGGCTTCCTGCACGCCCCCGACATCTACATGGACAAGCTGGCCGTCGGCCCCGGCCTGCCCGAGGGCGTGGTGCATATCGACGCCAGCCCGAAGGAGAACCTCCGGAACCTCGCCCAGGCTAAGAAGGCCTCGATCGAGGACCTGGTCGTCTGCACGCTCGACCGCGACCGCCACAAGGAGATCATCCGCGCCTGCCGCGAGGCCGGGGCGCGCATCATGCTGATCCCCGACGGCGACGTGGCCGGCGTCGTTGCCTGCTCCCAGCCTGAGGCGGGGGTGGATATGTATATCGGCTGGGGCGGCGCGCCCGAGGGCGTGCTGGCGGCCGCTGCGCTGCGCTGCATCGGCGGCCAGATGCAGGGCCGGCTCATCTACGAGGACGACACCCAGCGCGAGCGCGCGAAGTCCATGGGCATCACCGACCCCGACCGCATCTTCAACGTCGAGGACATGGCCCGCGGTGACGTGATGTTCTCCGCCACCGGCGTCACCACGGGCGCGATGCTGCGCGGCGTGCGGCGCACGGCCACCAGCGCGGTCACCCACTCGATCGTCATGCGGAGCAAGACCGGCACGGTCCGCTACATCGAGGGGCACCACAACTTCACCATCAAGCCGAACGTCTTCGTTGCCTGATCTTCCGCACCCGGACGCCGTCCTCGGCGTCACGCGCAGCGCCACCGGCCGCCGCTGGATCTGGCGCGAGAGCGACGCTCGTACGGGCCTCGCCATCGCCCAGCGCCTGGCGGTGCCGGAACTCGTCGGCCGCCTTCTCGCGGCGCGCGGCGTCGGCGTGGAGAACGCGGCCGACTTCCTCGAGCCGCGGCTGCGCGCCGCCATGCCCGACCCCTCCTGCCTGCGCGACATGGACCGCGCGGCCGAGCGCCTAGCGGAGGCCGTGCGGGCGGGGGAGAAGGTGGCCGTTTTCGCCGACTACGACGCGGATGGCGCCTGCGCGGGCGCGCTGATCACGCGCGTCCTGCGAGACCTCGGCGCCATCGTCACCCATTACGTGCCGGATCGCATCAAGGAGGGCTACGGCCCCAACGCGCCGGCCATCGCTGCGCTTTGCGATGCGGGCGCGACGCTCATCGTCTGCGTGGACTGCGGCATTGCCGCCCATGACGCGCTGGCGGCGGCGCAGGGAAGGGCGGACGTGGTGGTGCTGGACCACCACAAGGCCGAGGGCCCACCGCCGCCAGTCCTGGCTACGGTGAACCCGAACCGGCTGGACTGCGACTCCGGCCTTCGCACGCTCTGCGCCGGTGCTATTTGCTTCATGACTGCGGTCGCGCTTCACCGCAGTCTCCGCAAGTCGGGCTTCTTCGAGAACCGCGCCGAGCCGCCCCTGCTCGACCTGCTGGACCTCGTAGCCACCGCCACCATCTGCGACGTGATGCCCCTTACCGGCCTCAACCGCGCGCTCGTCGCCCAGGGCCTGCGCGTCATGGCTCGCCGCTCCCGTCCGGGCGTGGCCGCCCTGCTGGAGGTGGCAGGGGTGAAGGACATACCCAGCGCCCAGTCCCTTGGCTTCGGCCTCGGCCCGCGCCTCAACGCCTCCGGGCGTATCGGGGAGAGCGACCTCGCGCTGCGCCTCCTGTTGGAGGAGGATCCGCTAGAGGCCCGCGCCATGGCCGAGCGCCTGGACACCACCAACCGTCGCCGCCAGGAGGTGGAGGCGGAGGTGATGGAAACCGCTCTTCGCATGGCCGCCGCCGCCGCCGCCGCCGGTGACCCCGTGCTGCTCATCCTGGGGGAGGGGTGGCACCCCGGCGTCGTCGGTATCGTCGCCGGGCGGGTGAAGGAGCGCTTCAACCGCCCAGCGATCGTGGCGGGGCTGGCGGATGGTATCGCCAAGGGCTCCGGCCGCTCCGTGCCGGGCATCGACCTGGGCGCTGCCGTCATCGCCGCGCGCCAGGCAGGAATGCTGCTGACGGGCGGCGGCCACGCCATGGCCGCGGGCCTTTCCTTCCGCGCGGAGCGGCTGGAGGAGGTCCGCGCCTTCCTCAACGACCGCCTCTCCCGCGCCGCCGAGCTGCCGGACGCCGCCGCCCTGATGGTGGAGGGCACGCTGAGCGTCGCGGCAGCCAACACCGCCATGGCGGAGCAGGTCGCCCGCCTCGCTCCTTTCGGCACCGGCAACGAGGAACCCCTCTTCGCCCTTCGCCACGCCCGCGTGGTGCGCGCGGACCGCGTGGGAAAGGAGGGCGCGACGATCCGCCTCTTCCTGGAAGGGGAGGGGGGCGCGCGGCTGAAGGCCGTGGCCTTCCGCGCGAAGGAGGGACCGCTCGCCGAGCTTCTGCTGGGCCCGCGCAAGGTGCCGCTGCACCTCTGCGGCGTGCTCCGGGCAGAAAGCTGGAACGGCGAGGTCTCAACCTGCCTTCATGTGCAGGACGCAGCTCCGGCCTGAGAGGCCAATCTAGGGGTTCCGGGTTGTTCGCGACCCCGCATGGCTTTAACTCGGCCCCCTGAGCCCCCACCGACCCCTGGGACGGCGCGGGGCCCCCGCGCCGCACAGACCGCGGAGTGCCCATGCCGCCTGCCCGTTTCCTGCTCCCCCTCCTGCTCCTCGCCGGCTGTGGCAATAGCTACTCGGCCGATACCTATGCCACGCGCGCGGTGCAGCAGGTTAATCCGGTTCAGCAGGGCGTCATCATTGGCGCGCGCGAGGTCGCGATCTCCGCCGACGGCGCGACGGGCGCGGCGGTGGGCGCGGCCGCTGGCGGACTCGTCGGCGGTGCCGCGACCGGCAGCCACCTGACCTCCGCCCTGGCCGGGGTTGGCGGTGGCCTCGTCGGCGGCCTGCTGGGCACCGCGACCGAGCGCGTCGTGAACGACAACCGTGGCACCGAATACATCGTCCGCCGTACAAACGGGGAACTGGTGAACGTTACGCAGCGCGACGTGCCGCCGCTGCCGATCGGCCAGAAGGTGCTCGTGATCGCCGGCGCCCAGGCGCGAATCGTGCCTGATTATACCGTGGCCGATCCCGTGGCGGCCAAGCCTGCCGGCCAAGCCCCTGCGGTGGTGGAAGCGCCTGTGCGGGCCGACCCGCCCGCAGCCACCAGCACGCCCGCCCCTGCCGCGGCAGCGTCCGGGACGGCGGCCGGCAGTGCGCCCGCCGCAGGGCCGGAGCCGGCAGCCTCTCCCGCCTCCGCTCCTTCCCCACGGGCACCGCTCGTGCCGCCCGATACACCGCTCGCCCTCTGACGTGTCGACGCGGGTGCTGGACGCCGGCGTCTCGGCATTGTAGTGACGCCCCCGCCCCCTTTCAGGTGGGCTCTGGCCTGTCCCGTTCGTCTAGAGGCCTAGGACGCGGCCCTTTCAAGGCTGCAACACGGGTTCGAATCCCGTACGGGACGCCAGCCGCTCTCAAGTGGCTGTTGTACACAGAAACATGCGAATCAATGGCTTCCCAAGCGCCCAGTGGCACAAAGGAGTCCTACAACGGATACCATCCGTGATGTATTTGCATCGACATCCACGAACCGGGGTCTACTGGTTTCGCCGAGCCGTGCTGCTCGCGGATGGCGACGAACTGCAGCTTTAAGAGCCGCAAGATGCAGTTTCGTGACAGCTTGAAACCTAACCGCGGCTTCGGACGCGGCGGCTTCAGACATGAGGGCCAAGTAGTAGTACCTGGTCACGGCGTAAACCAAAAGAGAAGGCGCTTTGGATCGTGCGGCAGAAGCTCTCCACGAACCAAGCCATCGGCGTGGAGCATCTGTGGCCAAGTGAGGATCGCCCGGCTTCGGCTGGGGCCGCAGCTTGGCCGCGAAGTCCGAGCCAAGCTTGCGGCACCAGCACCGGATGCTCTCGTGGGTGACGGTGATGTCCCGCTCCGCTACGATCAGCTCCACGCCCTACAGGCTCAGGCTGAACACGTGATAGAGCTAGGCCGTGCGGCTTGATCTCGGCCGGAAAGCGATAACCGGCAGAGCTGGGGGCAAGCACGAGGGCAGTCATCCTACCCGACCCTTTGGTAGTGGTCCGCTCGGGCAAGCTGGCGGCCGACCAAGTTGACTGTGCCCTTTGCCTGCCCATGCGACAGTAATCATAAGGTGACGATCCTAACGCCGCAGGTTCTCAGTTCCGCCTTGTTTGCCGTCGTTGAAGGACTTTATAAATAGACGCGGCTGCTCGGTGAGTGGCTACAGAGTCTCAGCCGAAATGGAACAACTCGCCGCGGCCGCATGAGCCTTGATCTGTGTCCACTCCAGCAGGAGAAGGGCCACATGGCGATAGACGAGCCCGTACCGGCCTGGCGCGGCCATGAGGCTCTACACCGCACCGTGGGAGAGTTCGCGGACCCGGCAAAGCAATGGGAGCTGGTGGTGCAGTGCGCCGGCCCATGCACGAGGCGACGCTGCTTCGTGGCAGATTTAGTGCCGGATCTTTCCCCTGACCTGACATGGATGGAAGCCATAGCGAAGTTCCGTTGCTGCCAGTGTGGCGCCCAAGTCGACATCGCGGGTCTGGCTGCACCCCCAGCAACACCTGGAAAGGATGGAACTTGGTTGCTACTCCGGTTCGGCGTGGGACAGTGACGAAGTTGAGCGCGCGTCGTCGTGCGCCCTCGGTGAGTGGACAGGCTCAGGTCGCCATGGCGACCACCTGCTGGGCGTGTTTAACCCTCGAAATGCACCGAGTTGAGAGTGCTCAAGGGCGCTGTTGCGCAAATCAAGCTAGGGGCGTGTGTTTACCCTTCCCGCTTTGCTCAGGCGCGGGCGACGGTGTCGGGCATACCAAGGGCGTTGAAGGTGTTGAGGATGGCGGAGCGGATTTGGACCTCGGCAACCTGACGGGCTGGATCACGGGCTGATAGTCGCTCGCCAAGGCGTTTAAGGCGCGACATGGCGGTCTCGGCGAGACTGCGCCAGTCATAGCCGCTCCAGTGCTTCCAGAGACGACGTCCAAGGCGTTTGATGGCGCGCAGGCTCTCGTTGCGCTCCTTCGCACCGGTGGTTCGCGCCTTCCAGGGTTTGCCGTTGCGCCGGGGTGGCACAACCAGGGCCGCCTCGCGAGAGGTAGAGGCCTCGTAGACGCCACGGGTGTCATAGGCCCCATCACCGCTGATAACGCCGATCCGCTCCCCCTTGGGCACCTGCGCCAGCAAGTCCGGCACGATCTCGCCGTCTCCGTGCCGGTGGTCGGTCATCTCCACGGCCCGTACCTCATGGCTGTCCGCGTCGATCACCAGATGCACCTTGCACCAGATCCGCCGCTTGTCGGCACCGTGCTTCCTGACCTTCCACTCGCCCTCGCCCAGCACCTTGAGCCCTCTGCTATCGATGACGAGGTGCAGCGGCCCACCCCGAGGGCGGTAGGGAATAGCGACGGTCAGGCTCTTCTGACGCCGCGAGAGGGTGCTGTAATGAGGCATCGGCCATTCCAGCCCCGCCAGCGGATCAGAGTGCCCGCCATGCCCTGGGCTGCCCGGAGCGGCAGCTGGAAGAGCACCTTCATCGTCAGCACCGCTTGAATCGCCGCATCACTGAACGTTGGTGGCCGGCCGCGCCGACCCGTGCCCTCGGCGGCATGCCATGCCAAGTCAGGTGAGATCCAAACCGTAAGGTCACCCCGTGCGATCAGGCCCCCGTCGTACTCACGCCAGTTCCGTGTCCGATAGCGCGTCTTCGGGCGTCCGCCTCGGGCCAGTGCCTTGCTCATGCAGGCCTACCAGCAAGGTTTGTGCAACAAGGCCTTACTCAACGAGCCTTTCGCTTCCGCTCGAAAGGTAATCCGAAAGTAGGAGGCCGACGACGTGCAGGCGCCTGATGAGCGGAGTGGAGGCCTCAGAACGAGCGTGAATGCCTGCGTCAATCGCCCCTCACCGCCGAGGCCCTCTCATCAGGACGAGGAGCTTGGGGAAGGCAGCGAGCACGTCATCGATCGGCCAGGGATAAAAAAGATTACAATGCTACGTTGCTTTGGTCATAATCGACGTCAGCACGCAGCGTCCGGCCTAGTTCGTGCCTGACCAGTTTGAACACGGAATTACTTGTCCCGCGCTATTCCCTACTACCTTGCATCAAGCAAGGAGCAGAGCACAGGAGCCGACCATGGATGGGAAGGTAGGTGAGACGGTCGCGAGCGGCGGCTGCCCTGTCATGCACGGCGCCGGAAGGAAGAGCCGCCCGACGAACCGTCAGTGGTGGCCGGAAAACCTGAGCCTGACGGGCCTCAATCAGCACTCGCCGCGCTCGAATCCGTTGGGCGGAGACTTCGATTATGCCGCCGAGTTCGAGACGCTCGACCTCGATGCTGTCATCGCTGACCTCACCGCGCTCATGACCGACTCGCAGGACTGGTGGCCGGCCGATTTCGGTCATTACGGGGGCCTCTTCATCCGTCTTGCTTGGCACTCTGCCGGCACCTACCGCATTACCGACGGCCGCGGCGGCGCCGGCGGCGGCCAGCAGCGCTTCGCGCCGCTCAACTCGTGGCCTGACAACGCGAGCCTTGATAAAGGGCGCCGCCTCCTGTGGCCGATCAAGCAGAAGTACGGCCGCAAGCTTTCCTGGGCGGATCTCTTCGTGCTCGTCGGGAACGTCGCGCTTGAATCCATGGGCTTCAAGACCTTCGGCTTCGCCGGCGGCCGCGCCGACACCTGGGAGCCCGAGGAGCTGTTCTGGGGCCCCGAGGGTACCTGGCTGGGCGATGAACGCTACTCGGGCGAGCGTCAGCTCCACCCCGGGCTCGGTGCTGTCCAGATGGGTCTCATCTATGTCAATCCCGAGGGCCCTAACGGCAGGCCCGATCCGGCCGGCTCGGCGCGCGACATACGCGAGACCTTCGGCCGCATGGCAATGAACGACGAGGAGACGGTCGCCCTGATCGCGGGCGGCCATACCTTCGGCAAGACGCACGGTGCCGGCGATCCGTCATTCCTCGGCACCGAGCCGGAGGGCTCGGTGATCGAGGACCAGGGCCTCGGCTGGCGCTCGAAGTTCGAAACGGGTGTGGGCCCGCATGCCATCACCTCCGGGCTCGAGGTCATCTGGAGCCAGACGCCCACCCGGTGGTCGAACCGCTATTTCGAAAACCTCTACAAGTACGAGTGGGAACTGACAGAGAGCCCGGCGGGCGCCAAGCAGTGGGTGGCGAAGGACGCCCCGGAGGACGTGCCCGACCCCTTCGATCCGAACAAGAAGCGCCGCCCGACGATGCTCACCACGGATCTCGCGCTGCGCGCGGATCCTGAATACGACAAGATCTCGCGTCGCTTCCTGGAGAACCCGGACCAATTCGCGGATGCCTTCGCCCGCGCCTGGTTTAAGCTTACTCACCGCGACATGGGACCCGTCGGTCGCTATCTCGGCAAGCTCGTGCCGAAGGAGACGCTGATCTGGCAGGATCCTATCCCGGCGCTCGACCATCCGGTCGTCGATGAGGCGGACGTCGCGGCGCTGAAGGAGAAGATTCTCAGCTGCGGCCTCACCGTGCCGCAACTCGTCTCGACTGCGTGGGCATCGGCCTCGACTTTTCGGGGATCGGACAAGCGCGGTGGTGCCAACGGCGCGCGCATCCGCTTCGCGCCCCAGAAGGATTGGGACGTCAACAAGCCCGCCGAGCTTGCCGACGTGCTCGGTAAGCTGGAGAGGATCCGGTCCGAGTTCGAGAGCTCGGCAGAAGGCGGCAAGAAGCTCTCGATGGCCGACCTCATCGTGCTCGCTGGCTGTTCGGGCGTCGAGAAGGCGGCGAAGGACGCGGGCGTCGAAGTGACGGTGCCGTTCACGCCGGGCCGCATGGATGCTCTGGAGGAGTGGACCGACGCCCAGTCCTTCGAGGCACTCAAGCCGGCAGCCGACGGCTTCCGCAACTACTACTGGGACGGCTGCTTCATGGCCCCCGAGGAGGCACTGGTCGACAAGGCTCAGCTCCTCCGCCTATCCGTTCCCGAGATGACGGTGCTGGTGGGCGGCATGCGCGTGCTGGGCACGAATTTCGACGGCTCGAGGGACGGTGTCTTCACCGATAAGGTTGGCGCGCTTACCAACGACTTCTTTGCCAACTTGCTCGACATGAAGACCGAGTGGACGGCGACGGAAGACAAGAACCATTTCCAGGGACTCGACCGGAAGACCAAGCAGCCGACTTACACAGCCACCCGTGTGGACCTGATCTTTGGCTCGCATTCTGAGCTGCGCGCGCAGGCGGAGGTCTACGCCTCGTACGACGCAAAGGAGAAGTTCGTGCGAGATTTCGTGGCAGCGTGGAACAAGGTCATGAATGCCGATAGACTTGACATGCAGAAGCCTGCCGACGCTTTCAGCCAGAAGCTTTCTGCAGACTGAGTTGTCGGTGCCGTGAGGTGGCGACATGGCGGAACTGTAGTGCGTCCGGCTGATGAGGCAGCTGGCTGCGCTACTCAGGCGGCCAAGGGTAGGTTGGCCGACGAGCATTGAGCAAGGCTGCGGTGCTCGGCGCGGATCTGGTTCGGGGTACGGTAGCAGTGCCGGGCAACGAGCCAGGCCGCGCTGTAGTGGGGGACGAACTCCTGCAAGCCGCGGCATCGCTCTTCGATGGTGTCGAAGGTGTGCACCCAAAGGAAGTTCTCCTTCAGGCTGCGCATGAAGCGTTCGGCGGCACCGTTGCCCTCTGGCTGTTGGACGAAGGAGCGCGAGCTCTCGATGCCGAGGGAGGCGATCTCGTGTCGGAAGTCGCCTGACATGTGGTTGAAGCCGTGGTCGTGGCGCAGGGCGAGACTCCTGGCTGCGTCCTTCTCGATGCGGCCGAAGAGGCGCAACACACTCTGGCGCACTGGCTCAAGCGCCTTGAAGAGGTTAGCTGAACGGGCGGCATGGCGGCCGATGCGCTCGCCGGAGCAGTAGTCAACGGCGACGAACACCCGATCCCGGCCCTGCTTCAGGGTGACCGTCTCAGTCATATCCGTTCTCCACATCACGTCCGAGGTCGTGGTGGTGATGGTTTCTCGTAAGCGCGCCTCTCCGGGCGGCCGACCCGGTGCGGCGCTAGCAGCCTGGGCTGACCCATCAGGCACCAGACCAGCCGGGCCGAGATGCGGATGTCGGCATGACGCAGGCGGACCGAGATCTCCGGTAGCCCTCGCCATGCGCGCGAGCCGAGGGTCTGGGCGCGAAGGTGCTCGAGCAACGCGGCATCGGAGCAGGCATCGACTGGGGCTCGGCGTGGCGGACCGGCCAGGGCCGGGGGGCGGGCGCCGCGCAATGGCGGTAAGCTGTGGCGCGGGAGAGATGCCAAACCCGAGCGACCCGGGCCAGGCCGTAGGCGTGGCTCATGGCTAGGGAGATGACCTGACTCACCGCCTCAACCCCCAGCGGTCCAAAGAGCGGTCGCCCTCCAGAACCGCAATCTTCCGCTCCAGCGGCTCACCGCGCAGCGGGCGGGGGGGCGGCCACCCGCCTACCCGGAAGTGAGCCGCTGCGGTAAGCTGGCGGCAGGCCAACTTAACGGTGCCACCCTGCCGCACCTGCGCTTCTGAATCCAATCGCATCCGAGCACCTGATCAGCGCCTTGATGGACGTCGTGCGCGCCGTAGCTCATTTTAGCATTGACAGGAAGATGGCATCAGAGATGCAGGATCTGATCAGCACCTCGGCGGTGCTAGACCTGAGATCCTCGCGGACGCGGCCCGCTACGATCAGCTTCTCCGCGTGCTGCTGCCATGTCTCAGCACGGACGGACGCTAATGCACGGACAGCAGCGAGCGCTTCCTCCAAGAGAACGGCAAACTCTTCCTTGCTCAGCTCGGGGTCTGCTTCTCGCATTTGGTCGAGCGCATCGTGGAAGCGGTCGGACAGGGTGGTGATCGGATCAGCAGCCTTGAGCATCGGATGTGTCCCTTGCCAGAGATTGCGGGTCAGGAGCGGCGGGGCGCCACCATCGGCAGTCGCCTTTGTTCACCTGCCGATGTTCTGAACAGCCCGTACTTTGCAATCCGTGATCTCATCCCCTGGTTTGCAATCCTCTCCGGCCTGACCGTTAGGCGCCGCAGCATCGACGGCAGACGGTACGAAGGCTTATGCCGCATGCTATCCTCCCTGGGTCGATGGGATCGAAAAAGATGTGCAGCTTCGTCAAACGTCAGCACGTCTATGACGAGCGCAGTGCATTGACGCAGCATGTTGAGCACAGATCTTCCTTTCCTGGAGAGCATGGCGGCTAACACAATCAGGTTCATGTCTTGATCGGCGCAAACCGACGTCGTCTGCTTAGTCAGTGCGTGTGGCCGCCAGCATATCCCTTCCTCGAGCTAGGCTTTTGCTCCATCGCGGATGCGGCCTCGCCCATGATGGCTTGTATCTCGCGCGCCAGGGCGGTGCCCTTGCTCGTGCGCTGTACGAGCACGGAGCGGCGGTCCTGCGGGTCGGTCTTGCGGCGGGTGAGCTCGAACTTGCTCAGCCGGTCCAACCCGCGGGTGACTGAGGCTTTCGGGACGTTCAGCGCCGAGGCCAAGCCGCGAACGGTATGCGGTCCCTCGCCGAGATGGACGATTAAGAAGATGCTGAGCTGCCGTGCCGTGAGGTCCGGTCCATCACGGCGAACGAGGGAGACAATGGTCTCCCGTAGGATCTCGATAAACTGGTCGGGCGTGCCTTGCACGATCATCGATCTCCTACCTCAAGGTTCCCGAAGGGGCCGGGTGCTTAGGCACCCAGCCGTTGTTGCGTCACTCGCAGGTGGCGCGGTGATGCCTCGCTGAAGCCTCGGCTCAGGCGAGCGGCTTCGTGCTCCTGCGGCTGCGGACGAGA
>NZ_RCVR01000032.1 GCF_016107305.1 Roseomonas sp. KE2513 | reverse complement strand
CATCGAGACGGCCTTGGAGTTGGAGCTGGCCGAGGGCGAGGTGGTGGCGGACACCCTGGAGGGGGAGCGCTGCGTCTTCCTGGCCGGGCTCTACCGCGCCGAGAGGGTCATCGCCGAGCGGCTGCGCGCCCTGGCCCGGGGGCGCCACCCTGGCCTGACATCGACACCGCGCGGGCGATCCCCTGGGTGGAGGGCAGGACCGGCCTCTCCCTCGCCACCCGCTCCAAGGTGCTGGTGATCACCGGCGGCCCCGGGGTGGGCAAGACCACGCTGGTGAACTCCATCCTGCAGGTGCTGTGTGCCAAAGAGGTGGAGGTGGCGCTCTGTGCCCCCACCGGCCGCGCCGCCAGGCGCCTGTCCGACAGCACCGGGCTGGAGGCCCGGACCATTCACCGCCTGCTGGAGATCGACCCCAAGACCAGCGGCATCAAGAGAGGCGAGGAGCGCCCGCCGGATTCCCACCTACACCGGTACCCTTCGGCGACCCGCAAAGGAAAGCTTCTGAGGTCAGAAGTGGTTCTAGAACCTCTTGCTAGTAGCTAGCCTGCCAGAATTTTTCTCTCGGGTACTGGAGGTGCCGATGGATAGAGGGTGAGACCCCGCTTCTCATCGATATGAACCCTCGCCTCGGGGTAAGCTGCTAGCGCGAGATCAAGCGAAGGCAACACGTCACGCCGGAAAAAGCGCAGCTCCTTGTAGCTCTCGCCGAACTGCGACTTGAGGGCTGGCCAGCTGACCTCGACTGGTCCGGACAGGACGTGCAGCCGGTAAGCCAGCCAGACGTAGATGTCGATCGCCATGGAACGACCTGAAACTGCTTGAATTGCCTTCTCCCGGAGAGGTAGTGGGTGATCAATCAGCGACTGGTAGAACCCTTCGTCTAGCGTGACTTGCTCTTGCCAAAGTGGCATCTGCCCGTGAGTAGAGTCCAAGGGTAGAATTGAGTCGCGTACGAACGCGCCATTTGTCACTAACTCAGAACCGCCTGAACGGCGAAAGAACGTAAGGCGACACCGTGAAAGCCGCCGCGATTGTTCACGGACGAGTTGGTAAGTCTTCCCACCAACGGGCAAGCCCATTGCGCTAAGCCAAGCATTCATCGACGCGCCCAGTTCTACCTTGCGGCTCCGAGTTCGAACGGCTTGTGTCTGCAAATAGATCAAGATTAGCCGAGCTAGTGATCCATAAGGGATGCCGATCGGCTGTCGGTTCGTGTCGAGACCGCTCTCGACAAGCAATTTGACTGATCCTGCTTCGCGCTCCCAGATCGTTTCAGCCGTCTTCTTGTGCGGCAGCGCTGCCATGGCAAAGCCGGCATGAGCAATGCCGATCTTGCCTGCCTCGTCACCCATGACCTCGAAAGCGGCCTCGACGCACAGGCGCTGGTTCGCGCAGGCACCATTTGCCTCGCGCCTTGCTGCCTCAATGCCTCTAGTCAGGATTAGATGATGAACAGCCCCCATGCCTTCCATCCGAGACGAAGTTACCCTCTGACGCAAGTTGGACTGTCCTCACGCAAGCTATTTGAAGGCTATTAGATAATTCTATTAGCTTGTGTGAGCAAAGTCCTGGGGATAAGCCCGATTCGCGTGAGTAGAGTCCAATTCTTAAGCGTGAGTAGAGTCCAAGCCGCCTACTGGGGATGGAACCCGGTGGCCGTGAGTAGGGTCCAACCGAATCGGCAGAACCTCCTGTGCCAAAGCCGGGAAGTTCTGACATCAGAATTCGAGCAACGCCTCAATGCGCGTGCGCAGAGTAGCCAGTCCATGTCGCTCAGCCTCGCTCAGCTTCTCGCCCTTCGCCTTCCGGTGCTCCAGCTTCAACGTCATTCGCTCAAGCGCTGACCAGTAGTCGGTTGACGAGGGTCGTCTGGGAGGAGGTGGAGTTGCCGCACGAGCATCACGAATTGCCCGCACTGTTAGAGAGCCATCGGTTGCCTTCTGCATCAGATGGTTCCGCACCGGACCATCTTCCAAGCGGGCTAGCTCCACAAGTACATTCCGCGGCACATCTACTGCTTGCTCCAGAAACTCCGGTGGCAGGGTTAGCATTCGCAAGCACGCACTCACCTCCGCTGGGCTGCGCCCCAACATCTCTGCCGCTGCCGCTTGGCTTACCCCCTTCTGCGTCAGCAAGCGCTGCAGCCCGCGTGCTTCCTCGACAGGTGTTAGGTCGACCCGTTGAAGGTTCTCCAGGAGCGCAGCAAGGTCGGCGTCACCTGTGTGTTCTATAGCCAGGATAGTGGTCCAGCCGCTAAACTGGGCGGCGCGCCAACGGCGTTCGCCAGCCACTAGTATCCAGGCACCGCGCTGTTCGGGATCGCGCCGCACCAGCACGGGCTGCAACTGCCCCTCGGCCTGCATCGTCGTCGCGAGAGCTTCGATATCAGCGTCGTTAAAGCGCCGGCGCGGTTGGTTCGGATCAGACCGGACGCGAGCGATTGGTGCTTCGAACGAGTGACGAAAGCGGCTATTGCCAGCCACTAGCCCTTCTGATGCCTCACCGATGGCCGCCATTGCTGCACCCAGCATAGGAGAGGGAGGCTGCTTACGCTGCTGACCCATGGCGTTAGGACTCCAATAGTTGAGGCACAAGGGTGGCATGAGGCAGGGCGCTGCCGGTCGCGAGCGCAGCAGCCAAGCGACCGTAGACTGCCGCTGCTGAACTGGGAGAAGCATCGAGTGCGATACGGCCATTGCGGGCGGCGTGCCCAAAGACGGCGCTGGCCTGCACTGGCTCCAGCACCGGAGCTTTGCCAGCCATCACAGCTACCAGATGCTCAAGCACCTCTCGATCCACCGACTTACGGGCACCGAACTGGGTGGGCAGAATTCCGCTTAGACGAAGAGCAGGGTTGAGTCGGCGCTGCACCTTGCTGATTGTGCCCAGTATCAAGCCCACACCCATACTGTCGTAGGGTTCAGTGCGGACGGGGATAATTACCTCGTCTGCGGCAGCCAAACCCATTACCGTCAGCATGCCAAGATTAGGGGGCGCATCTAGCACGATGAAATCGTAGCGCTCGCGCGAGACCTCCAGTGCCTCCCGGAGCGCTACGTCGAAGCCTGGCTCACGCCGTCCATCAGTTTCTGCCAAGTCGATATGGCTAGGCACCAAGTCGAAGCCGCCACGCGCGACCAGTAACGGGTTATCCTGGCCGTAGATCGCCTGCTCTAGCGGAAGATCGCGCAGAATGACGTGGGCCATCGTCCGCCCCTGGCGGTAAGCATCAACACTGCCACTCGCCATCATTGCGACAGTCGCAGTCGCTTGTGGGTCGAGATCGACTAGCAGCACCCGCGCACCACGACGAGCTAGTCCACACGCGAGATTGACCGCAGATGTGGTCTTCCCCACCCCGCCCTTCTGGTTAGCCAAAATCAAAATACGCGCATGGCGCGGCTGACCATTGGCCAAGCCTGCTGCTGAATGGGCTACCTCTTCGGGTATGGGCTCGCGGCCGTTCTCCCAGCGCGACACACGCGGCTTGTCGTAGGAGCGCTGCAGCACGGCGTTGAGCGCGTCTGCTAACTCCGATTGGCTCAGGCGCAGTTGCTGCCGCAGCGCCCTCAGTTCGCCTCCGTCCATAGATCGCCCCCAGTTCCAAAGTTCTGACGTCAGAACACCTTTGCCCCTAGAAGTTGTTCCCTCTTGACTCTTCCGTCAACGTCAACAATTAAGGTTGACGTTGACTGTTTTTGCAAGTGGCTGGCGGGGCGCGTGCTACTCGTCCGCGATAGAGGTCGGCGTTCCATGAGGGGGAAGCAGCTGAACCTCGCCTATTCCAGTGGCGCCAACCACCTGTTCCGCCCGGTGGAGCTAAGGTACCTTGGATCAGGATCACGCCTGCAGTTCGACGGCTTGGTTGGGCTCTCCCTGGACCCACAGGTCGCCGAGCAGGCTGGTGTGGAGCACCAGGGTTCCGGCTGGCGCCGGGGTTGGTGAGGGCAGGGGAGGGGGCGCATCGTCGGTAGGGGCTCACTCATGGCGAGTATGGCGCACCCCTTCCGTCCGGAAATATCGGTTAGCGGACGGAACGGTAGGAGAGGGCGGAGAAGTATACCCGCCGCAGCGTGACGCTGGTCAAACGGCCAGTAAAATCAGTAGGTTAGGTTATTTAAGCGGCCTCCTACGCACGATAACAGCCTATTATCGTGCCCAAGGGTGGGATAGGGGGCGGTTGCCACAAGTGAAGGCCGGCAAGCACAATTGGGAATGGTGGGAGCACGGACTCGGAGGCGCCCGCCGAAACGGTCAGAGTGGGCCAAGAAGGTGGGAACTCTAATGGAAGCTGTCAGAGTTCGCGGCAGGGGAACCAGATTGGCGAGGAAGGGCCAGTTTGGATAAGCTCCTGACGGGCGGAAAGGCTGTTGGGAGCCTGAAATGGACCATGGTTGCCCGCACTGCGTCATGTGCCCCAACCAAAGTTGTGTTGACCGAAATCAAGGTCGTCCTCCTCGACTGCACCGTCCGAGATCGACCAGCAATACCTGCTGCAGCTACGATGCCGCGCTATCTCATGAAGGTCGCCCGCCTCGGCGGCTATCTCGCTCGCGCCTATGATCCGCCGCGCAACAATTTTGTTGGAACGAGGCTCAAGTCTCTCTAAGCTCCGCCAAAACTGTGAATAGTACAATCTGCTCGGGAGATTTCATAAAATGAAACTGGTTATTTTATTCATTGCGTTCGCTATGCTCGGCCTTCCAGAAGGTCGGGCAGAAGAATTAAAGAAAGATCATGATATAAGCCCAATTATAAGTTCTATGCTGTTAAATATGCGCCTTGATCAGGGTATACGAAGGATGTCTCCGACCCCCATCCAAAGTCGAACGGAGTGGGACTTCATAGGATGTATGCCTAATCACCATGCTTGTGAAGATGAAGCAGAAGCTCGCGGCTTTCCACACCACCGCATGCGGATCGACAGCCGCGTATGCCCCGTGCATCCGCATATCGCCTGCTACGTAGGACACCACTGATTTATCTATGCAATTGTGGGAAAGAAAATGGGGCCTCCCTGACACCCTGGAAGGGCCCTGTTGCGCAATTCGGGTGAAGAGCACGACTGCCCCTCTATTCTAGTTTGGCCAGGTCTGGTTTGGTCAGGCGACAGCGAGGGTGTTGGGCATGCCGAGCTGGTTGTAGGTGTTGGGGATGGCGCAGCGGATCTGCACCTCAGCCACTTGGCGGGCGGGATCATGTGCCGCGAGCCGCTCGCCGAGGCGTTTGATGCGTGACATCGCTGTCTCGGCCAGGCTGCGGCGATGGTAGCCGCTCCAGCGCTTCCAGAGTCGCCGGCCGAAGTGCCGAACGGCACGCAGGGTCTCGTTGCGCTCGCCTGCTCCTCGGGTCGGCGTCTTCCAAGGTTTGTCGTTGCGTCGGGGCGGCACGAGCAGTTCCGCATTGCGGGCCGCTGCGGCCGCGTAGGCGGTGCGAGTGTCGTAGGCCCCGTCTCCGCCAACGGAGGCGATCTGCTCCCCTTGCGGCACCTGCGCCAGCAGATCGGCCAAAATCTCGCCATCGCCGTGCCGGTGGTCAGTCATCTCGACAGCCCGGATCTCGTGACTGTCTGCATCGACCGCCAGGTACACCTTGCGCCAGATGCGGCGACGATTGGCACAATGCCTCCTGATTTTCCACTCCCCTTCGCCCAGCACTTTGAGCCCGCTGCTGTCCACGACAAGATGCAGTGGCTTACCTCGGGCGCGGTAAGGAATGACCACGGTCAGCGCCTGCTGCCGGCGCGAGAGGGTGCTGAAGTGCGGCACCGGCCACCCGAGCCCGGCCAGGCGGATCAGACTTCCACCAAGCCCTGGGCTGCCCGCAGCGGCAGCTGGAACAGCACCTTCAGCGTCAGCGCGCACTGGATCGCGGCGCCGCTGAACACCAGCGGCCGGCCCCGCTTGCCCGTGCCCGCCGGCGCATGCCAGGCCAGGTCCAGCGATAGCCAGACGGTCAGGTCGCCGCGGGCGATTAGGCTCCGGTCATACTCGCGCCAGTTCCGCACGCGATACCGCTTCCTCGGCCGCTCAGCCCCCGTCCCATCCTTCCTCATGGCCCATCACCCACGAGTTTTCCGCAACAACGCCCCTTCGTTCTGTCCTCATGGACGCCATCTCCCAGGCGCCCGGCCCGTCCCACCACCGACCAGAGGAGGCTTCGAGAGCATGGTCCCGTCCCTCAGCAACACCATCCAACGCGGAAGCCTTCGCAGGGCCCTGGCCAGCGCAGCCGTGGCGGGCGCCCTAGCCGCAGCGCCCTGGCCGGCCCCGGCACTCGCGCCACAGGCAGCGCCGAACGGCCGGCCCACCACGCTTCTGCAACATGCCCAGCACTACTTCACCCAGAACTACAACGCGCGTCCGCGCTACTATGCGCCCCCGACGATTCCGCCAAGCTACTATCGCCGATGGGCCTCCCCGCCGCCACCGGCCTACTTCGCACCGCCTCCGCCTACGCCCTGGTTGTCCCAGCCAGCCCCGCCGCCATCACCGTTCCTGGGCTACGACCGTTACTGAGGCCCATTACGAGGTGCCCCCTCCACACTGCTTTGGCGTGCGCCGCTTCTGTGGAGCGGTGTTTGACCTCGGCCTGCATGGTGCCCAAGCCGCTGATCGGGCCGGCAAAGGGTACTGCGGACGTAGGGTCAAGAACGACAAAACGCTCAGCCCAGATACGACGCCGGGTCGCCGTGTGTGGGGGCTGCGCAGTGTCCATGTCCGAAGTCGGACAAGGTTTCGATGATCCGGCAGTCGCCGATATGGCCGCCCATGCAGTTATGAGCCATTCGCTCCAGTTCGGCTCGAAGGGCTTGAAGTCGTCGCATTCTGGCGTCCACCTCGGCAATCTGGGCCATGGCGATGGCATGGGCCGCCGAGCAATCGTCCCCGGGTCGCTCGGCAAGGTCGAGGAGGGACCTGATGTCGGACATGGAGAATCCCAGCTCCCGCGAGTGCCGAATGAATCCAAGCCGCTTCAGGTGGACCTCCCCGTAGACCCTGTGGCCGCCGTCGGTCCGGGCAGGAGCCGGTAACCACCCCTCCGCCTCGTACCAGCGGATGGTTGTCGGCTTGACCCCAGTCTCGCGCGACAGGTCACCGATGCTCATTGGCCACTTGGGCAGGCTCATCATTGGAAGGTGGTACACCGGAAATCGGTTGCCTACTGGTGGAGCAGGACAATCACCGTCTCATCCATTTTCATACCGGAGTAAAATACCTCTTGAATCTCTAGTGGCTAGAGGTGCCATTAAAGCGTCTGTCAGGCGGTGAGCCCTCTCTGATGAGGTTCATGCTGCCCCAGGCGCTGCGCGTGACAGCCAGCATTAGATGGGTTAGAGGCGCCAGCAGCATGTTCGCCGCGGAGACATCGCCGGTCTTGTCAGCCTGCCGTCGCGGGCTCTCGGCACTCCTCTGCGCGCTGATGTTGCTCCTGGCTTTGGGCTCCGCCGAAGCCGCTCTCAGGGCGGCTCCTGTCACCGTTGGCCTCGTTGAAATCCTCAACGTGAATTCCGGCAGTACGGATGAGCCTTTGCAGCCGGACAACCTTCCCTGCCATAGCGCGCACCACTTCTGTGGTCAGATTGCACCACTGCCTCCAGCCGTGGCCTCAGGACTTCCCCTATCGGAAGGTCAACAGGCCGAGTTGATGCTCGCCCCAGAACGCGTGCTGCAGTCCGGACCGTCGGAGCTGCCAACCAGACCACCCCGCGCCTAGCGAACCGTTGTTTCCTGCGGACACAGTTCGGTCTCTCCTGATCGGAGAACTGCGCGGTCCGTGTCCGGCTCGCGATTTCAGGTGCCCTCATGACAATCAAGGCTTTCTGCCTGGCTGCGATCTTCGCCGTCGCTCCGGCCGTCCTCCACGCGCAGGATACTCGTCCGGCCGTCGCACCACTCACCGTCACCTCTCCCCCACAGGCCGTTGAGGCAGCGCTCACGGCATCACCTGCCCTCCGGGGTGCGGGAGCCGCCAGGCAGGCCGTGCAGGCTGACGCCCTGCAGGCGCGCCTGCGGCCCAACCCGGCACTGAGGGGCAGCTTCGAAAACTTCGGCGGCTTCGGCGGCCGCCAGGAGAACCGCGGCTTCCGCACTCTGGAGAGCACAGTCGGCCTCGCCCAGATCATCGAGCTCGGCGGAAAGCGCTCGGCGCGGATTGGCCTCGCGGCCCGTAGTGGGGAGGTGGCCGTGCTTGACTTCACCGGCTTCCGGCTGGAGATCGCCCGCGAGGTGGTGACCGCCCTCGCCACCGCGGAGGCCGCCCGGCGGCTGGTGGGCGTCGAGCGCGAGCGCGCTAGGCTAGCTGCCGAGACGCTCCGGGCGGCTCGCGCCCGGGTTGAGGCCGGACGCGACCCGCTGCTGCAGGCCGAGCGGGCCGAGGTGGTCCGGGCCACCGCCGACATCGCGGCGGAACGCGCCCAACGGGAGCTAGAGATCGCCGTGGGGGATCTCGCCGTGTTCATCGGCGTGCCACGCGTCGAGCTCGCCCCACGACAGCCCTGGTTCGACGACATCGGCCCCAACCCGGGGCGCCCGGTCCCGGCCAACCCACTGGCCCGCCTATCCGGCAGCCCCGAGCTGGCGCGGCTGGACGCGGCCATTAACCAGCAGCGGGCGAACGTGACCCTGCAGCGAGCCATCGCCGTGCCCGACGTGACCATCTCGGGTGATGTCCGCCGCTTCGGCGACAGCAACGAGACAGCTTTCGTGGCGGGCGCTTCCATCCCGCTGCCCTTCTACGACCGGAACCAGGGCGGCATCGCCCGCGCCCAGGCCGAGCTGACCCGGGCCGAAGCCGAGGCCGAGCGCGGACGGAACATCCTGGTCGCGACGCTGGTCGCGGCGGAGCAGCGTCTCGCCCTGGCCTGGCGGTCGGTCGACACCCTGCGGCGAACGGCGCTCCCCTCGGCCGAGCTGGCCGCCCGCTTCGCGACGCTCGGATACGGCGAGGGCCGCTTCAGCTTCCTGGAGGTTCTCGACGCGCAGCGGGCTCTCTCGGACACCCGCGCCCAACTGGTGGAGGCGATGCAGGCCTTCCATGCCCTGCGCGCCCAAGTGCAGCGCCTCCGCGGCGATCTCCCCGCCGTTCCGTCCCAGCCTGTGAACGCCCCGAACGGGAGTGCCCGCTGATGCTCCGCATCATTCTCATGGCAGGAGCCGCTGTCGGCGGCTTCGCCCTGGCCATGGCCTTCCCCGCCATCCCCGAGACCGGCCGCAGCCTGCTGGGAATGGCATCCACGCCCGCCAGGGCTGCACCGGCGGCAGCGCCTGCACCGGCTGCCGCGCCCAGAGCCGGTAACCCCGGCGGTGCCGGAGGCGAGTCCCACAATGAGGAAGGCCACATCAAAATGACGGCCGAGCAGGTTGAGGCTGCCGGGATCCGCGTGGCTGCGGTCGCTCCGGGCGTGCTGGTGACCCGCGCCGCCGTTCCCGGCGTACTGGCCGCCAGCCAGGACCGTCAGGCGCGCGTGACTGCCCGTCTCGGCGGCATCGTCGCCGAGGTCCGGAAGACCCTGGGCGAGGAGGTCGCCCGGGGCGACGTGCTGGCCGTGCTCGAGAGCCGGGAGGTGGCGGACGCCAAGGGCGAGTTCCTGGCGGCGACGCGAACCGCCGCCCTGGCCGAGACCACCCTGGCCCGTGAGACCCGCCTCTGGCGGCAGCGGATCTCGGCTGAGCAGGATTTCCTTCAGGCCCGCACCACGGCCGAGGAGGCCCGCATCAAGGTCGACCTCGGGCGAGCCCGGCTGGCCGCCCTCGGGCTGTCCGAGGCGGAGGTCGCCGCCCTGGCCCGCCAGCCCGCCGCCACCCTCCGGCGCCTGGAGCTGCGGGCGCCCATGGCCGGGCGGATTACCGCCCGCAACGCTGTGCTGGGGGCCTCTGTGGCCGCCGACGCCGAGGTCTTCGCGGTGGCCGACCTGTCCGTCCTCTGGGTCGAGATAACGGTCCCGCCGCGGAACGTGCCCATGGCGCGGCAGGGCCAGACGGTGCTCGTCACCGGCGAGGGGGACACCCGGACCGAGGGCAAGATCGTCTTCCTCAGCCCGGTCCTGGATCCCGAAACCCGCTCCGCCCGGGCGGTGGCCGAGATCCCGAACGGGGACGGCGCGTGGCGCCCGGGCGGGTTCGTGACCGCCCACCTCTCCACCGCCGAGCAGCGGGTGGACGTGCTTGTTCCCCGCGACGCCATTCAGGAGGTCGAGGGCAAGAAGGTCGTCTTCGTCCGCAATGACGAGGGTTTTGAGCTGCGCGAGGTCGAGGTCGGACGCGAGGACGCCAACGGCTACGAAATCATCTTCGGGCTGGACGCCGGAGCGGAGATCGCGGTGGCCAACGCCTTTTCGCTCCGCGCGGAGACGAGCAAGTCCGAAGCCGGGCACGGTCACTGAGGAGCGACCTGACATGATCGGCCCTATCCTCGACTTCTCCGTCCGCAACCGCTGGACCGTCGTGCTGCTGGCCGTCATCGCGGCCTGCATCGGCGCGTGGTCAGTCGCCCGCCTGCCCATCGACGCCACGCCGGACATCACCAACAACCAGGCTCAGATCAACACGTTGGCGCCCTCACTCTCGCCCTACGAGATCGAGAAGCAGGTCAGCTTCCCGATTGAGACGGCGCTCGCGGGCATCCCGGGCCTGGAGAGCACCCGCTCCATGTCCCGCAACGGCTTCAGCCAGGTGACCGCTGTCTTTAGCGAGAGCACCGACATCTACTTCGCTCGCCAGCAGGTGCTGGAGCGCCTGATCGAGGCGCGCGAAGCCATGCCGGAAGGGGTGGAGCCGCGCCTTGGCCCGGTCTCCACCGGCCTGGGCGAGGTCACCATGTGGACGGTGAACTTCGCACCCCGCAAGCCGGGCGACGTCGTGCCGGACGGGCAGCCGGGCTGGCAGGCGGACGGCAGCTATCTCACGCCCGAGAAGGAGCGCCTCACCACCGAGGCCGACCGTGCGACCTATCTTCGTACGGTTCAGGACTGGATCATCCGGCCGCAGGTGCGGAACGTGCCGGGCATCGCGGGCGTGGACGCCATCGGCGGCTACACCAAGCAGTACGTGGTCCAGCCCGACACCGCCCGGCTCATCGCGCTAGGCCTGAGCTTCTCGGACCTCAGCACGGCCATCGAGCGCAACAACGTCTCGACCGGCGCGGGTTATGTGGAGCGGGGCGGCGAAGGCCTCGTGGTCCGCTCTGCCGGCCGCGTGACGAGCGTCGCCGAGCTGGAGCAGGTGGTGGTCGCCACACGGGAGGGCGTGCCGATCCTTCTGCGGGACGTCAGCCGGGTGACCATCGGCCAGGCGCAGCGCACGGGCAGCGCCAGCGGCAACGGGCAGGAGATGGTGGTCGGGACCGCCCTCATGCTCATCCGCGAGAACTCCCGCCTCGTCGCCGAGGCCGTCCACGCCAAGGTCACCGAGCTGGCTCGTACCCTGCCGCGCGGCATCGAGGCGACCACCGTGCTGGACCGCGGCATCCTCGTGGACGCCACCATCAAGACCGTGGCCAAGAACCTCAGCGAGGGCGCGCTCCTCGTCGTCGTCATCCTGTTCCTGATGCTCGGCAATATCCGGGCGGCGATCATCACGGCCGTGGTCATCCCGGTGACCATGCTGCTGACCGCTTTCGGGATGGTCCGGGGCGGCATCTCGGCCAACCTGATGTCGCTCGGTGCGCTGGACTTCGGCCTTATCGTCGACGGCGCCGTCATCATCACCGAGAACAGCCTGCGGCACCTGGCGGAGCGCCAGCACGAGAAGGGGCGCCTGCTCACGTTGGAGGAGCGCCTCCAGACCGTGGCCGAGAGCGCCAGGGAAATGATCCGGCCTTCGCTCTACGGTCAGGCCATCATCATCCTCGTCTACGCGCCGCTGCTGACCTTCACCGGGGTCGAGGGCAAGATGTTCGTGCCGATGGCGCTGACCGTCATTATCGCGCTCCTCTTCGCCTTCGTGCTCTCCCTGACCCTGGTCCCGGCCCTCATCGCCATCTGGATCAGCGGGCGGGTGCAGGAGAAGGATGTTTGGATCGTCAGGGGCCTCAAGCGCCTCTACGCGCCCGCACTCGGGGGCGCCCTGCGCGCGCCGGTGCTGGTCATCGTCGTGGGAGCGCTGCTGTTCGCCGGGTCCCTCAGCCTGTTCGCCCGCCTGGGCCAGGAGTTCATCCCGACGCTGGACGAGGGCAACCTCTCCATGCAGGCGCTCCGCATCCCCAGCACCTCGCTCCAGCAGTCCCAGGCGATGCAGTCCGTGCTGGAGCGCCGCATCTCGCGGATCCCGGAGGTGCAGGTCATCTACTCCAAGACCGGCACGGCCGAGGTCGCCTCCGACCCGATGCCGCCGAACGCGTCCGACACTTTCATCATCCTCAAGCCGCGCGACCAGTGGGCTGACCCGTCCCTTCCCAAGGCCGAGTTGGTCCAGCGCATCGAGCAATCCATCGCGGGCATCCCGGGCAACGTGCTGGAGTTCAGCCAGCCCATCCAGATGCGCTTTAACGAGTTGCTGGCAGGCGTGCGCGGCGACCTGGCGGTGAAGGTCTTCGGCGACGAGTACGGCCCCATGTTGCAGGTCGCCGCGCAGATTTCGACCATCCTGAACGGTATCGAAGGCGCGGAGGACGTCAAGGTGGAGCAGGCGACCGGCTTGCCTTTCCTGGAGATCACCGTGAACCGTACGGAGGTCGCCCGCCGCGGATTGAGCGTTGCTGATGTGCAGGCCGTGGTGGCGACCGCAGTCGGCGGACGCGAAGCAGGCATGGTCTACGAGGGAGACCGTCGCTTCGCGATCGTGGTGCGGCTGCCCGACAACCTGCGGGGCAACTTCGAGACCCTGCGGAGCCTGCCGGTGCCGCTGCCGCCCATAGCCGGGCGCCCGGCGAACTCGGTGCCGCTCCAGCAGCTGGCGGACCTGCGCGTGGTCGAGGGGCCGAACCAGATCAGCCGCGAGCAGGGACGGCGCCGGGTCGTCATCCAGGCCAATGCCCGCGGACGCGACATCGGCTCCATTGTCGCCGAGGCGCAGGCCAAAGTCGCGGAGCAGGTGCAGCTGCCGCCCGGCTACACCATCACCTGGGGCGGCCAGTTCGAAAACTTGGCCAAGGCACGGGAGCGGCTCACTGTCGTGGTACCCGCGTGCTTCCTGCTGATCCTGGTGCTGCTCTACGCGGCGCTGGGTTCGGTGCGAGACGCCCTCGTCGTGTTCAGCGGCGTGCCGCTGGCCCTGTCGGGCGGGCTTCTCGCCCTATGGCTGCGAGACATGCCGTTCTCGGTGCCCGCGGCGGTCGGCTTCATCGCGCTCTCGGGCGTGGCGGTGCTGAACGGGCTGGTGATGGCGACCTCCATCAACGACCTCATCCTTCGGGGACACCTGTCCCTGAGGGACGCGGTCTACCAGGGCGCCATGACCCGGCTGCGGCCCGTGGCCATGACCGCGCTTGTCGCATCGCTGGGCTTCGTGCCCATGGCCATCGCCACAGGGGCAGGCGCCGAGGTGCAGAAGCCGCTGGCGACCGTGGTCATCGGCGGGCTGATTACCGCGACCCTGCTCACCCTGCTGGTCCTGCCCGCCCTCTATCTGAAGTTCGGGCAGGTGCAGGCGCCGGTGGCCGAGGAGCCAGTTCCGGCCGGAGGGCGTCACGCCCCGGCCGAGTGAGTGTGCCGGGGGCCCCTCGCGAGCAGGGGCCACCGGACCGAACCACCTCCATCAGAAAGGAATCATCACGTGCGTAAAATCATCCTCGCGGCCATCGCGACCGCTTCGCTCGCCACCGCCGCCCTCGCGCAGACGCACAGTCACAACGAGCAGGGCCCGCATGGCGGGAAGATGCAGGACGTGGTGGGCGTTCAGGCGGAGCTGCTGGCCGCCGAGCGCGCGCTCACGATCCACCTCTACGACGAGGCCGGGAAGCCCGTTCCCGCGACAGGCTACACGGCCTCAGCCCTGGTCGGCTCCGGCGGGTCGCGCCAGGTCGTCCAGCTCGCGCCGGGGGCGGAGAACACGATGTCCGGCACGGCGGCGACCCCCGTCGCCCGTGGAACGTCCATCACGCTGCAGATCAAGAACCCCGCTGGCCGCAGCGGCCAGGCGCGGTTCTGAGCCCGCAGCCCGTTTGATCGCCCGCCCGATCCGGGGCGGGCGCCTGCCGCCACGCCTCTTCGCGTGGCGGTGAAGGATTGGGGAACGTCCGATGCAGACACAATCGAGAGATCCCAGGGCCGCGGAGTGGCCCCGGCAGAGCCGGGCTATGCCTACCAGGCAACAAGTGCCCGGAGGCGGCGCGTGAACGAGAGGAACCTTGGCGGCGCGGCGAGCGAGCCCCCGCATGGCGGCCCGTTCCCGGCGGAACTGCCCCTGTCTGGCGAGGGGCGCCACGTCCTTGTGGTCGAGGATGACGAGGAGATGCGCAAGCTCCTTCTGTCGCATCTCCGCCGCAGCGGCTTCCGCGCCAGTGGGGCGCGAGACAGCCTCGAGATGGAGCGGCTGCTTGTCTCGGCGCCTGTGGACCTCGTCCTGCTGGACGTGATGCTCCCCGGTAGGTCCGGATTCGAGATCTGTCGCGAACTGCGTGCCCATGGCGATGTGCCCATCATCATGCTGACCGCCCTCGGAGAGACGTCGCATCGCGTGACAGGGCTGGAACTCGGGGCCGACGACTTTATCGTAAAGCCGCCGGAGCCACGCGAGCTGGTCGCCCGGATACGGGCCTTGCTCCGGCGGACCGACGGTAGGGATGGACATGGAGCGACACCCAGGCGCGAGGTCGCGCACTTCGTGGGCTGGTCGCTCGACACGAGGCGCCGGGAGCTGTCCCAACCCGACGGCGTGGGCGTCGACCTGACAGGAGGCGAGTACGACGTGCTGTTGGTCTTTGTGGAGCGGCCCCAGCGCATTCTCACCCGTGATCAGCTCCTCGACCTCGCCCGGAACCGCCCCTATGGCGGCCTCGGCCGCTCCATGGACGTCCAGGTCAGCCGCCTGCGGTCCAAGCTGGATTCCTTGCCCGGCGCTGAAGCACGCCCATCCCTTATCAAGACGGTCAGGAACGTCGGGTACATGTTCACGAGCCCGGTCGAATGGACCGGCTGAGGGGGCTCCTTCCCGAGACGCTCGCGACCCGAACGGTCGCAGCCCTCCTGCTCGGCTTCGTGGTTCTTTTCGCCGCAATGGTGGGCGTCCACGACTACCTCCTCCGCCACGCCGTCGACTGGAGCACGGAGGAGCTCTTGTCGCAGCGGCTGGCGACACTCCTCGATTCAATCGCCGCAGCCCCGCGCGATGCCCAGGACAGCATCGCGCGGGCGATCTCCCGGCCGGGCCTCGAAATCAGCCACTCGGCCGAGCAGGTTCCAGTCGCAGATGGCACGCTGAACGCAGCCGCCCAACGGATCTCTGAGCGCACCCAGGCCCTGGTCGCCGTCGCTAGGGATTTCCGGATCGAAGCAGGGCGGGTCGATCCCGCCAACGGGCACCTCATCGGCATCGCCGCGTCCGCGCGCCTGTCCGATGGATCGCGCCTCGACATCGAGATGAGGACATTCGACCTGCTCTCGGCGGAGCTGAAGGCGCTATACCTCTACGCGGCCGCTTTCGGCCTGGCGCTACTCGTCGCGGTCGGGCTGGCCGCCCGCGCCGTCGCGGCGCCTGTCTCGGCACTGGCGGGTGCCGTTTCCCGGATGGACCCCGCGGGCGAGGCAGAAGCTCTGGAGGCGAGGGGGCCGCGCGAGGTGCGGCAGCTCGCCGAGGCGCTGAACGGGATGGCCGGGCGGACACGGGATGCCTTCCGTCAGCGCACGCTTGCCCTGGGAGCGCTCTCGCACGACCTCATGTCACCGATCACGCGCATGAGCCTCCGGGCCGACGACCTCCCGCCTGAGGCGCGCGAGCCGCTCCGCCGCGACCTGGCCGAGATGGAGACGATGGTCTCAGACGTCCTGGCCTACCTGCGCGGCGGGGATGGCACTGAGGTCGCGCGTCCCCTGGCCATCGCCGCCCTGCTCCACAGCATTACCGACGAGATCGCCGATGCCGGGCATGCCGTCGAGGAGCGTGGGATGGACAGGCGGGCCGTCGCGACCGTGCGTCGCGTTGCCCTGAAGCGGGCCGTCACGAACCTCGTCACCAACGCTCTCCGACATGGCGAGCGGCCCTGGGTGGAGGTGGAATCGACGCCGGGCGAGGCCGTTATCCGCGTCGGCGACCACGGTCCCGGCATCTCCGCAGCGGACCTCCCCCGCGTGACCGAGCCTTTCTTCCGGGGCGACCGTGCGCGAAGCAGCGGCGGCGGCAGCGGCCTCGGCCTGGCCACCGCCCGGGCCATCGCCGAATCGCATGGCGGAAGCCTCGAGATCATGAGCGAGCCTGGCCGGGGAACCGTCGCCACTATTCGTCTCCCGGCGAGGAATCCAACGCCGGTACAGACGGCGAAAATCAAGTAATACGTTTCCGAATTGTTGCTGGCTGTTTCCAGGCTTCATCGTGTTGTTTCTGCTGTGCTGACGTGAACTAATTCTCGTTGTTCGTGCATATGGGTGCCGCACAATCGGAGGCGCAACATCACCCCGAGGAGACTTCCCGTGTCGAAGTTCACAACACCCTTCGCGCTTGTCGGTGCCTCCTTGGCCCTGGCTGCCTGCTCCGGCGGGCAGCTGGCCTCGGCACCGCCGGCGACGACGGCGTTGAGCGGCGTCGTCTGCCCGCCCGCCGGGACTGTTGCGGTACGCGATGACGGCAGCCGCGTCCGCTACGCTGGAGCCGATCCGAATGATCCGGCCGTCTGCCTGGTCCGTACGCAACAGGGAACCTCCCGCGCCCTCGGCGGCCTCCTGACCACGCATCCCATGAACGAGGGCGTCCGCCGCCAGGCTCTGGCCTCTCTGTTCCCGCTGGCGCCGGGCCGCTCGTCCACGGCCCGGTACCAGCTCGTCAACCAGACGATGCGGCCCGACCTGCAGCCCGTCCCCTTCGAGGAGAGCTTCCGCGTGGTTGGCGAGACTAGGTTCCAGACGGAGAGCGAGGAGCGTCCAGCCTGGGTGGTGGAGGGTACCCTGAGAAGCATGCTGGACTCGTCCTTCGTGCTGAATTCAACCTACACGATCGACAAGGAGACGGGTGCTACCCTTGCACAGAGCGCTACGAGTTCCACCGCCATGTGGACCGCCCGCCCCTGGCGGGTCACGGAACTCACACCTCCCTCCCGGCGATAGGCAGGCACTGCTGCGGAGCGGATGCCGGTTTCGGCACCTGCTCCGCGCCGATGACGCAAAGGAGGAGGCACAGGGACAAGCCTGGGAGGATTGTACGCGCATGCCGAGAAAGTGGTGGCAGGGATGGCAGGCAAGAGCTGCCATCCTGTTGTGCCTGCCCACGTCGTTAGCCCTGGTTGGCCCGGCCGTGGCGGACGTCGCCTGGACCGAACGCGCAGGCGCCTGGAGCGTGACCCGCTACCTCGGGGAGCGCGGCGATAGCTGGTGCGGTTGGACCACAACGTGGACCGACCCGGCGGATGGCCTGGGCCGCAGCGTCTCGTTCCAAATGCGGGGCGACGAGAGCGTCCTGTTCCTGTTCGTCGAGGGAGCGGTCATGGGTGGCCTGAGTGCCGGGAGCGAGCTGACGCTTGGTATCGACCAAACTCGTGGGATCGTTGAGGTCGACCTTGTGCGGCAGCTACCGAACGGCTTCCTCATGGCGCGCGGCGTCCTCGCCGCCGACGCTGCGGACCGCGACCGTCTTATCGCCCTGCTCTCGCATGCTTCCTCGGTGGAGCTGATCCTGCCGGGTCGCGGCGTCTGGCCGCTCAAGGCGACGGGCTTGGCGCAGACGAGGCCAGCTCTCAGGCGGTGCCTGGCCGACATGGAGGCACGCCAACCGCCGCGCTGACGGCGATGCCGTCCTTCCACTCCGGCGTCTCAACCTGCCCGTATTTACGAACCAGCAATACACTAGAAAACCATAGTTTCAGTTGAGATAAAATTCCAAATACACAAATCAAAATATTTGGGTTCGATGAAAACTGGAGGTAGGAGCGTTATCTACTCGGCACGGCGAAAAAAAATCGCCAGCATTCACACGGAGAAGAGAAGATGTTCCGCAGCAAGATGGCGAAGATAACCGCGACCCTGGGCCTCGCGACCGCCATGTTCGCGCCTCTCGTCAGCACGAGTGCCTCAGCCGAGGGCTACTACCCGCCGCGGGTTTTCCAGACGCAGGTTGAGTCCCGCGGTAACCTGCGGCCCCACACGCACGAGGACCACTACCGTCCGCGTCCGGCCGAACCCGCCTACCCAGGCATCCAGGGCTCGAACCAGACCTTCCTGGAGCAGAGCGGCGCGACGGGTGGCGGAGGCCAAGGCTCGTAGCATATCCTAGTAGGGCGGCTGCCTAGCCCAGGAGCCGCACCCGGCTCCCCAGCCCCACGCTTCCAGCAGGAGACACCTCGTGAAGAATTATGCTTTCGCCTTGGCCATCGGACTGATGGCACTGCCTGCCCTGGCCCAGTCCCCGGCGAGGCAGAACCCCTCGTCACCCCAGGTCATGGTTCCCACCGCGCCCCACCCCGGGCACCCGGCCGCGACGGTCCCGGACCAGGGCGCAGGTGTGCCGGGGGCCGCGGCCTCCCCAGCGGCCCCGCACGGCCCGGATCACAGGGGTGAAGGGCCGCCGAGCCCGCAGGCTGGCGTCCCCGGCATTCAGGACCCGTCCCAGCAGAACTAGGCGGCCCACGGCCCCGGACGCCTTAACGGGTGGCCGGGGCCAGGAGGCATGCGTTCGACCCCGCACTATCCAGTCGGGCTCGTCATTTACAAAACTAAATGTCTGGGCGCGGAACAGCTTCTCGGAAGCTGGAGTTTACGGAGAACCGAGGCGTCGTACCGAGGATGCCAGGACCGGCGGGCGGCGACGGTGGGTTTGAAGTCAGCCAGGTAGGAGAGCAAGGATGCCGCAAGAGAAGCCGGGCCCGCACCACGACCACCCGGGCCACAAGGCGGGTGACTTGGACCAGCACGGACATCGGGACCAAGCGAACCGCGAGGTTCCCGGTCAACACCACGACCATTCGGGGCACACACCGGGCGACCTCGATCCGGAAGGCCATCGCGACAGGAGCGTGACGGAGCAGCCCGGCCCGCACCACGATCACCCCGGCCATAAGCCCGGCGACCTGGATGAGCACGGTCACCGCGACAAGAGCGCGCCGCCGCTCCCGTAAACGATGGGCGGGAGTCTGAAGGTTCCCTCTTGCGGGCTTGGTCGGGGAAATCGGGCAACCAGCCGGGTCTCCCTGATCATTCCACGTCGGATGGTCATCGATGGACGGACCAAGCGGGAGTGACGCGGTCGACGTTGCCGCCGCGAAGATCAACGACACAGCTATGTCTGGGCGACGCCTCGGGCCAGAAGGCCAGATCGGGCCATAGGCAGGCGAGAGCTTCTAGACCTTTGCACTTTGTCCTCGATTCTCCAGTCACTGGAGTTCTCAAGGATCTTATGGCGCGGGCGCTAGGCGCCGCGCGGATGCGGAGATCCGGATGGGAAGCGGCATCCCGAGCTGGACGTCGTGACACCACGGGCGAGTGGCAATAGAATACTTCTATCATTCAAGAATGGTTGAAGTGTTTTGCAGGAACAGCAGGCCCTCGATGCCTTCGCATCGCTTTCCCAGGAAGCACGTTTCCGCATCGTGCGGCGCCTTGTGGTGGCCGGAGCGGACGGCATGGCAGCCGGTGCGATCGGGGAGGCCGTGGGCGTCTCCGGCTCCCGCCTGTCCTTCCACCTGAGCGATCTCGAACGGTCAGGCCTCATCCGAAGCCGCCGCGAGGGGCGCTCCATCATCTACAGCGCCATCTTTACGGCCCTGTCCGATCTCGTTGCCCTGCTGATGCGCGACTGTTGCGAGGGGCACTGTGAGGTCTGTGACCAGGCCATCTCGCTGTTCGCGCGGTGCAATGGCCGCCCCCAGGCAGTGGCCGATCAGGCGCCGCGACCGGCCCTGGTGTGTTCCGAAGCCGTGCCGTCCGGCCGCCCGGGCGCCCGCCAAGGGGTGAAGGCATGAACCGCCTGCGCGACATCCTGGAGACCCACCAGGTCGCCATCTACTTCGGGACGGTGATCGGCGCCGCCCTCATCGGCTTCCTCGTACCGGCCGCAGCCGCGCTGGAAGGCGGAATCAATCCGACGCTGGCCGTGATGCTGTTCGCGACCTTCCTGCAGGTTCCCCTTGCTGACCTGGGCCGCGCCCTGGTTCGGGTCCGGTTCATTGGCGCGCTGCTGGCCGCCAACTTCGTCGCGATCCCCGTGCTCGTCTTGGGCCTCATCCAGTTCCTGCCGCCCGATCCCATGGTGCGGCTGGGGGTCCTACTGGTGCTGCTGGCACCCTGCATCGACTACGTGGTGACCTTCTCCCACATCGGGCGCGCCGACGCCCGCCTCCTGCTCGCGGCGACGCCGATGCTTCTGCTGCTGCAGATGCTGCTGCTGCCCCTCTACCTGGGCCTGTTCCTCGGGGAGGACGCGGCGGGCCTAGTCCGGGCCGAGCCGTTCCTCCACGCCTTTGTTTGGCTCATCGCCGGTCCGCTCGTCTTGGCCGCTGCCGTCCAGTTCGTCGCTGGGAGAAGCGCTGGCGCGGCCAGGATCTCGGCGGTCCTGGGCCTGCTGCCGGTTCCCGCCACGGCGGTCGTGCTGTTCGTGGTCATCGCGTCCGTGACCCCGCAGCTCGGCATGGCCTTGGATGGAGCGGTCCGGGCCCTTCCCCTCTACGTCGCCTACGCCCTGTTCGCGCCGATCCTCGGCTGGGGCGTGGCACGGCTGGCAGGCCTCGATGCTCCCGCCGGGCGCGCCGTCGCCTTCAGCGCGGGAACGCGGAACTCTTTGGTGGTCCTGCCGCTGGCCTTCGCCGTGCCGGGCGCGATGCCGCTGCTCCCGGCCGTCATTGTCCTGCAGACCCTGGTCGAGCTGGTGGCCTCGCTCTTCTACATGCAGCTGATGCCCAGGCTCGGCACGGGCCAACAGGCCGGGCTTGCCGCCGCCGAGAAAAGGTGAGGCTCGTCCCATAAGCAGTCGGTTTCGGACACCCGGCCGCGATAGTCCCGAGCCACGGCCTCCCCAGCGGCCCCGCACGGCCCGGATCACAGGGGTGAAGGGCCGCCGAACCTGCAGGCTGGCGCCTCCGACATTCAGGACCCGTTCCAGCAGAACTAGGCCGCATCAGAGGATACCCACCGGCCCAGGGCTCCCGCCCTGAACCCGACTGACGTTTACAAAAGTAAATATTTAGAAGTGGAAAAGCGGAGCGGGAGATGAGGCTTTTCCGGAGCCGAAGCATCGCGTCGCGGAACCCATAAGGGCCGGCGGCGACGACGGCCCTGGGCCAGTCAGCGAAAATCGCAAAAATCCCGTAAGAGAAGCCAGGCCATGTACCATGGCCATCCCGGCCATCCCGGCCACACGCCGGGCGACCTCGACGAGCATTGGCACCGCGACAGGAGCGTTACGGAGAAAACCACTCCCCACCACCCTTGAAGCTCTAGTGGCTGGAGGTGCCATATGAGCGGTGCAAGGCATGGGAGTTCGCATGATGGACGGATCGAGGGCGGTTGGTGCCGGTCGCGGCGGGACCGTGTCCTGGCGTGTGGAGGGCATGGACTGCGCCTCCTGCGTCGCAAAGGTGACGAAGGCCATGGAGCGCCTGCCTGGCGTCTCCGACATTGCGGTGAACCTCATGGCCGAGCGCCTCACCGCGACCCTTGCCGATCCCGCGAGCGCAGCGGCTGTGGAGCGACAGGTCGCCGCCCTCGGCTACAAGGCCACCCGGCTCGACGCGTCTGCCGCGACGACGTCTTCCCCCATCATCTCCGCCGCGCCGACGTCCGTCGCCCCCGCGACCTTGGCCTGGAAGGTCGAGGGAATGGACTGCGCCTCCTGCGTCGCGAAGGTCGAGGGCGCGCTGCAACGCCTGCCCGGCGTCTCCGACATCGCGGTGAACCTCATGGCCGAGCGGCTGACGCTCCGCCTTGCGCCCGGGGGAACCGACACGGCCACCATCGAGCAAGCCCTTACCGGTCTCGGCTACGCCGCCCGCCCCCTGTCCGGGGGCGGCGTGACCCCTCCCGCTGCGGCACGGCCCGCCCACGACCACGCCGCGCACGATCATGCCGACCACGACGACTCCGGCCATGCGCACGCTAGCGGCGCCGGTGGCCACGCGAAGGGGGCGGACGAGGGCCACGGCGGCTTCGGCCACTCCCACGCCGACCATGACGACCCGGCCGACGCGGCGAAGCCCTGGTATGCCACGGGCAAAGCCCGGCTGGTCTGGCTCCTCGGCGCCCTGGTGCTGGGGGCCTACGCGCTCTCCCTCATCCTGCCGGAACGGCTGACCTATCCGCTGTTCCTCGCGGCCACTGGCGTCGCGCTCGTGCCCTTCGGCCGGCGCGCGATCGCCCTCGCCCGCGCGGGCTCCCCGTTTTCCATCGAGACGCTCATGGTCACGGCAGCGATCGGCGCCGCGATCATCGGCGCGGCGGAGGAGGCGGCCGTCGTCGTCCTGCTCTTCGCCCTCGGTGAGCTGCTGGAGAACGTGGCGGCGGGCCGGGCGCGGGCGGGCATCCGCGCGCTCGCCTCCCTTATGCCGAAGATGGCGCTGCGGGTCCGCGCCGACGGCTCGACGGAGCAGGTCTCATCGGACCGCCTCTCGGTCGGCGACCTCATCCTTATCCGCCCCGGCGACCGTGTGCCCGGTGATGGCCTGATCGAGGACGGCGCCTCCGCCCTCGACGAGAGCCCGGTGACGGGCGAGAGCGTGCCCGTCAGCCGCGGCCCCGGCGAGGCGGTCGTCGCGGGCTCTATCAACGCCGACGGCGCGCTGCGGGTCCGCGTCACCCGCGCTGCGGCCGACAACACTATCGCGCGGATCATCCGCATGGTGGAGGAGGCGACCGCCTCCCGCGCGCCGACGCAGCGCTTTATCGAGCGGTTCTCCACCTACTGGACTCCCGGAGCGATGATCGTCTCCCTCGCGGTGATCCTCGGCGGGCCGCTCCTCCTCGGCTGGGACTGGTGGACGGGGGTCTATCGCGGCCTCGCGATCCTCCTCATCGCCTGCCCCTGCGCGCTCGTGATCTCGGTGCCCGCCGCCATGGCGTCCGGCCTCTCGGCAGGCGCGCGGCGCGGCCTGCTCATCAAGGGCGGCGCGGCGCTGGAAAGCATCGGTGCGGCCCGCACGGTCGCCTTCGACAAGACGGGCACGCTTACCGAAGGCCGCCCACGCGTCACGGACGTGGTGCCCGCGACGGGAACATCGGACCGGGACCTCCTTGCCTATGCCGCAGGCGTCGAGGCGGGGTCCGCTCACCCGCTGGCGAAGGCAGTGATGGCCGAGGCCACCGCGCGCGGCGTCGCGACGCCCCCGGCGTCGGAGGCGGGTGCCGTGCAGGGCCGCGCGGTCACCGCCCTCGTGTCCGGCCGGCGCGTCGCCGTCGGCTCTCCCCGCTACGCCGGGGAGGCCGGCGTCGACCTCGGCACGCTCGCGGGGCGCGTCGAGGCCTTGGAGAGCGAGGGCAAGACTACCGTGGTCGTCATCGTGGACGGGACCGTTGCGGGCCTCCTCGCGATCCGGGACGAGCCGCGGGATGACGCGGCGGAGGGCATCGCGGCCCTCACCCGCCTTGGCATCGGCTCCGTCATGCTCACGGGGGACAATCCCCGCACCGGGGCCGCAATCGCCGCCGGCCTGGGCCTGGACGTGAAGGCGGGGCTGCTGCCCGACGACAAGCTGCGGGAGATCGCAGCCCTTCGGAACCGCGGGTCCGTCGTCATGGTCGGCGACGGCATCAACGACGCCCCGGCGCTCGCCGCAGCCGACGTGGGTGTCGCCATGGGGGGCGGCACGGACGTGGCGCTGGAGACGGCGGACGCGGCGGTGCTGCGGGACCGCGTCACGGGGGTGGCCGAACTCGTCGGCCTGTCACGGGCCACGATGACGAACGTGAAGACGAACGTCGCCCTCGCTGTCGGGCTGAAGCTCGTCTTCCTCGTGACGACGCTGATGGGTCTTACCGGCCTCTGGCCCGCCATCCTCGCCGACACCGGCGCGACGGTGCTCGTGACGCTCAATGCCCTCCGGCTCCTGGGCTGGAAGCCGGGCGCGACGGAGGCATAGTGGTCGCGCAGCCCGAACTCCTCGCGCCGATCGCCGCGACCGGCGTCGTGGTGGCCTTTCTGCACGCCGCGATCCCGACCCACTGGCTCCCCTTCGTACTCGCAGCCCGCGGCCAGGGCTGGAGTCGCGCACGCACCCTGGGCGTCGTCGCGCTCGCCGGCACGGGCCACGTGCTCCTGACGGCGCTCCTCGGCGCCCTGCTCGTCTTTGCCGGCGTCGAGGCTGGCGGCACGCTCGGCCGGACGTTCGGCTGGCTCGCCGGCGGAGCGCTGATCGCGGTCGGAGCCTTCTACCTCTGGCGGCAGGCACGCGGCGCGGGTCACGGGCATGTCCACCTCTTCGGCAGGGGTGATCACGGTCACCAGCACGGCCATGGCGGTCACGCGCATGACGCAAGCCATCACCATGCCCCCCATCATGGGGCCCCACGCAGCGGCGCCAGACGCCGGTCCGATGTCGCCGTAATCGCGGGTCTTTTCGCGTTGCTGACCCTCTCGCCTTGCGAGGGCTTCCTGCCGGTCTACGGTGCAGGAATCGTCTTTGGATGGGCGGGTTTCGTCCTCCTCTCCTGCGTACTCGCGGTCGCGACGGTCGCGGCGATGGGGCTCTTCACCTGGCTGACCCTGACCGGCCTCGAAGGGTTCGACCTGTCCCGGATCGCGCGATGGGAGGCGGGGGTCTACGGCGTCCTGTTCATCGGCCTCGGTCTCCTCGTCCTTGTAAACGAGGGATGGTCGTGACCGTGGGCGTGCCATGCCGAAACACAGTGAGGGTCCTTCTCTGTGCTTGGTATGTCAGCCGGAAGGGCTAAGCTTTGCCCACCGGTTGTTCACAAGCGCCACCACGCATCTGGATTTGATCCTGATGATTAAAGCAAGAGCACGCACTCCTGCCCTGTTCCTGTGCGCCGACCGCGATCCATGAACCACCCAGCTCCGGAGATCGACTTGGCTAAAGAGACTGAACAGTCGGTGGAGCGGCTCGACTGCCTGATCGTTGGCGGTGGGCCGGCCGGTTTAACGGCCGCGATCTATCTCGCGCGCTATCACCGGCGGGTCGCGGTGGTCGACGACGGCAACAGCCGGGCGCTTTGGATACCGATTTCCCATAACCATGCGGGCTTCCCGGATGGCATCGGCGGTGCGGAGCTGCTGGGCCGTATGCGTGTCCAGGCCGAGCGGTACGGCGCACGCCTAATGAACGGGCGCGTCAACGCGATCGAGGCGGCACAGGATTGCTTCCTCGCGCGCGGCGAGGATCTGGCACTGGAGGCGCGCACCCTCCTCCCGGCCACCGGCACTGAGAACCGGCGGCCGAACGTCGACCCGGCGACGCACCGTGCGGCACTCGATCGCGGGTTGCTGCGCTACTGTCCGGTCTGCGACGGCTTCGAGGCGACCGGACAGGCCATTGGCGTGATCGGCGGTGACGCGCGCGGCGTCGCAGAGGCCATGTTCCTCCGCACTTACTCGAACGACATCACCTTGCTCGCCTCGGGAAGGATCGAGATCGACGAGGACGAACGCGCCCTTCTGGGCCGCACCGGCATAAGGATCGAGGAGCGTTCACTCGAAGGACTTGACTTCAGCGAGGACCGCGTGACGGCGCGCCTGCAGGATGGTACAGAGCTGGGCTTTGATACGGTGTACCCCGCTCTCGGCTCGGACTCGAATGACGTGCTGGCGCAGGCGCTTGGCCTTCGAATGGGCGACGGGTGCTGTATTGCAGTCGACCAAAAGCAGCGCACCAGCCACGAGGGCATCTATGCGGCTGGCGACATCGTCTATGCGCTGGACCAGATCAGCGTCGCGATGGGCCATGCGGCGATTGCGGCCACCGCGTTGCACAACGACCTCCGCATGCGCGATGGCAAAATGCGAGCGGGCTAACACGTTCATACTGGCGGCATGGCGCCGGGTGGCGCCATGCCACGGAACCCCTAGCGGCTGGCAGCCGTGACCGTCATCTTGTCGCAACCCTCGGCACAGCGGCGGCATGCCTCGGCGGCCGCCTTCATCTTGCCGTCAGGGTCCTCATGCGCCTCGCAGAGCTTGGCACAGGCGCGGCAGATTTCGGCACATTCGCGACACAGATGTTCGTGGTGCGGCGACTGCCGGGCCATGAAGTCGGCTGCCGTGATACAGATCTGGGCACAGTCCAGAAGGGCCACAAGGTGGTCCTTTTCGGAATGCTGGGTGCCCCCGTGCAGAATGTGGGTAACCGTCTCCGTGCAGGAGCGGTGACAATTTAGGCAATCCTGAATGCAAGACGACAGATCCATCGCTGGCTCTCCCTCAGATGAAACTAGACAAGCGCTATAACGATTCTTGGACCGCCTGGAGTTTCCTTGAACCGCCGAGGTTTCCCCGCGACACCACAGTCAGAGCCCGGAACTCCGTACCCTCGCCGAGACAGTCATCCGCTCCTGGAAGGAGGAACTCCGCGACTGGGAGGCCCTCCTAGCCTGCTATCCCGGCTGCTGACGGCCTCTTCCATGACCGAAGCAACCACGAGAGGATCCAGGGGCACTCCGGTCAGAGCCATAACGTCCCATATCTCGCGGAAGGCAGCATGTTCGCGCGGCAGCCTCGGGAAGCGGCATACCGGCTACTCGTCGGAGTTGGCGAGAACCTCAATGACGTGACACTCGGCGATGCGTCCGTGGGTACCACGTTCCACCATCGCTTCCAGCTCTTTGCGGAGGGCTGTGAGCTGGTCAATCTTCTGCCCGACGGCAGCCAAGTGGGTGCGGGCGATCGCATCGGCCTCGTCGCAGGGCTGCTCCGGCAGGCCCGCCAGCGCCAGGAGTTGACGAATGGCATTCAGGTCGAAGCCAAGGTCACGGGCGTGCCGGATGAACTTGAGGCGCCGCACGTCCATGATGTCGTAGCCGCGACGATTGGCGCCGGTGCGGGCAGGGACGGGTAGCAGGCCGATGCCTTCGTAATAGCGAATGGTGGCCACCTTCACGCGGGCGAGCCTGGACACTGTTCCGATCGGCATTGGCTGCGACATGCCCGCTTGCTCCTCTAGTAGCTAGAGGATGTAGCAGGGTTCTCTGGCCGGTGAAGATGATTCGCTTGTGCCGGGAACTGAGCCTTGACGCGCTAACCGTTCATTACGATGCGCGTTGAAGGTAGGGGCGAGGACGTGCCAACACGGCGCGTGGTCGCTCGCGTTTGCAACCAAGAGAGGAAGCAGTCATGCCGCAAGAGAAGCCTGGTCAGCACCACGACCACCCCGGACACAAGCCCGGCGACCTCGACCAGCACGGGCACCGCGACAAGGCCGCGCAGGAAGTTGCCGGTGAGCACCACGACCACCCCGGCCATACCCCTGGTGATCTCGACCAGCACGGGCACCGCGACAAAGCCACGCAGGAGGTTGCTGGTCAGCACCACGACCACCCCGGCCATACCCCTGGTGATCTCGACCCCCAGGGTCACCGGGACCAAAGTGTGACGGAGAAGCCCGGCGCCCACCACGACCACCCTGGCCACAAGCCCGGCGATCTCGACGAGCACGGGCACCGCGACAAGAGTGCCTCGCCGAAGACCTGAGGAACGTGCCTGACGACAGGGCCGCACGGACGCGGCCCTGTCGTTACCTTTTGCCAAGCGCCGTCCTACCGCCCGGCACCGAATCCGGAAACCCAGGAGCAGCAAATGAGCGATCCGACCACTGAACGGCCTGCCGTCGGCATGCCCTGCCCGCGCTGCCGCGTGGATCTGGTCATGAGCGACCGGCAGGGCGTCGAGATCGACTATTGCCCGCAATGTCGCGGCGTCTGGCTCGACCGCGGAGAGCTGGACAAGGTTATCGAGCGCAACGCGCAGTTCCAGGCGCCTTCGGTGCCGGATGCAGCGGCTTCCCAGCCCCCTCCTCCTGGCACGGCAAGCCCGTGGATGGCTCCCGGCCAGGCAGCGCCCAGCTATGCCCCAGGTGCGCCGCCTCCTCCCGGCTGGGGGCAGCAGCAAGGCTACGATCAACATGGCGGCTACGGCGGGCACGGAGGAGGGCATGGGGGTGGGCACGGCGGGGGACATGGTGGGAGCCGCGACGGGCACAACAATTCGTTCCTCGGCAGGCTGTTCCGCTGAGCGGAGTCGTGGCAGCAAAAACCTTGACCGATCCGGAACAGAGCAAGCGTGGCGAGCCCGACCGCGCCAGTCAGGTGTTAATGCCCGGCACGACCTGCTGGCGCTTGGCTCACGCTGACCGTATGGCCGTGATTATCGATGCGGCCGACTACTTCCTCCACCTCAAGGCCGCGATCCTGCGGGCACGGCACTCCATCCTGCTCGTCGGCTGGGATTTCGACGCCCGCATCCAACTCGACCGCAGCGGCAGTGCCCCAGCCTCGGTGCCCAACAAGATCGGCCAGTTGCTGAACTACGCCGCACGGCGCAACCCGGCCCTGCGCGTCTACGTGCTGCGCTGGGACCTCGCCTTTCTCAAGATGCCGTTCCGCGGCACGACGCCGTTCTTCCTGCTCGAATGGCTCGGCGGGCATCGCCTCCACTTCCATCTGGACCAGCACCATCCGCCAGGCGGCTGTCACCATCAGAAAATCGCGGTGATCGACGACGCGGTCGCCTTCTGCGGCGGCATCGACGTCACGGGGGGCCGGTGGGACACATCAGCTCACCGCGACGACGATCCGGCTCGCCTGTGGCCCAACGGAACGCCGCACGGCCCCTGGCATGACGTGACGACGGCGGTGGACGGCGAGGCCGCACGCGCGCTCGGCGACCTCGCCCGGAACCGCTGGTTCGCGGCCAGCGGCTGGCGGCCCGACCCGCCGCATCCCGAACGGGACTGCTGGCCCGAGGGCTTGGAGGCGACGTTTCAGAACGTGGATGTCGCGATTGCCCGGACCCAACCCGCCTATCGCGGCCAGCCAGAAGTGCGCGAGATCGAGGCGCTTTACCTGGCGGCGATCGCCTCGGCCCGTCGCAGCATCTACCTGGAAAGCCAGTATTTTAGTGCACACCGGATCAGCGAGGCCTTGGCGCAACGACTTGCCGAGCCGGATGGGCCTGAGGTTGTCATCATCAATCCCGATCGGGCGAGAGGCTGGCTCGAGGAGGAAGTGATGGGGGCGGGCCGCGCCCTCCTGCTCGGGCGGCTGCGTGAGGCGGACCGTCACGGCCGGCTGCGCTTCTGCACCCCTGTGACTGCGGGCAGCGCCGCCATCTACGTTCACGCCAAGGTGCTGGTGGTGGACGACACGCTGCTGCGGATCGGCTCGTCCAACATCAACAACCGCTCCATGGGCGTGGATACGGAGTGCGACCTGGCGGTGGAGGTCCGGCCGGAAGACGCAAGAGCGTCGGATGTGCGCGCCGGCATCCTGCGGGTGCGCGACAGCCTGCTCGCGGAACACCTGGGTGTCGGTTGTGACGAGTTCCAGGCGGTCTTGCAGGCAGCGGGCGGGTCGCTCATTCGGGCATTGGACCAGTTGGCGCGACCGTCAGGCCCTACCCTGGTGCCCTTCCATCCACCGAAACTGTCGGAAGCGGAGCGCGAACTGGCTGAAACCCACGCGCTCGACCCGCACCACCCCGAGGCCATGGCCGAGACGTTTGTCCGCGCGCTTCGCCTCCTTCCACCCATTCGGGTGGCCATTGCCGCTGCTCTGGTCGCGGTCGGCGCCGGTGTGGCCGCCTGGCGCTGGCAACGCGCAGGCCGACGCCGTGGCCAGCGGATCGGGTAGGAGGAGGCGTGATGTTCGACTGGATCGTCGGCTTGGTGGAGCGGGGCGGCTATCTTGGCATCACGCTGCTGATGCTGGCTGAGAACCTGTTCCCGCCGATTCCCTCCGAGCTGATCATGCCGCTGGCCGGCTTCTCGGCCGCGCAGGGCAAGCTGAACGTTATGCTGGTCATCCTGTCCGGCACGATCGGGTCGGTGCTGGGAGCGCTGGCCTGGTACTACGTCGGGCGGTGGCTTGGACCGGATCGGCTGCGGCGCTTCGCCGCCCGCCACGGCCGCTGGCTGACCCTCTCACCGTCGGAGGTGGACCGCGCCCGAGCCGCCTTTACCCGCTGGGGGGCACCGGCAGTGTTCGCCGGGCGGCTTGTGCCGGCGGTGCGCACGCTGATCTCCGTCCCGGCCGGCATTGCCGCCATGGGCCTGGGCCGCTTTCTGGCCTGGACCACGCTCGGCACGGCGCTGTGGACCGCCTTCCTGGCAGGGCTCGGCTACTTACTCCAGGAGCAGTACCAAGCCGTGGCAGCATGGGTGAACCCGATTTCGAACCTCATCGTCGGTGCGCTCGTGCTCCTCTATCTTTACCGCGTGGTCACCTTCCGCGCTCAGGAGCCCCTGACCGGGCGAGGAACACGCTAATGCATGGCAGTCACACGCAGGCACCTACGACCGGCTCAACCACGGCACGGCACAAGCGCCGGATGGCCTGGGCACTGGGCCTGACGCTCACCTACATGGGTGCCGAGGTCGTCGGCGGGCTGCTCACCGGCAGCCTCGCCTTACTTGCCGATGCTGCTCACATGCTGACCGACGCCGGCGGCCTCGCCCTCGCGCTCCTGGCGATCCGCTTCGGGGAACGGCCGGCAACGCCGCAACGGACCTACGGCTACCTTCGCGCGGAGATCCTGTCCGCACTCGCCAACGCCGTCGTCCTGCTGGTCCTCACCATCTACATCCTCTACGAGGCGTATCGCCGCTTCGTGGACCCGCCGCAGGTGCTGGGCTGGCCCATGCTGCTGGTCGCCGCTGTGGGCCTGGTGGTCAACCTTATCAGCATGCGCCTGCTTTCCGGTGGGTCGTCCGAAAGCCTCAATGTCCAGGGCGCCTACTTCGAGGTGCTGAGCGACATGCTCGGCTCGCTCGGGGTGATCGTGGCAGCCCTCGTCATCATGTGGACGGGTTGGGAGCTGGCGGACCCGATCATCGGGGCCGGTATCGGACTGTTCATCGTGCCGCGGACCTGGAACCTGCTGCGCCAGGCCACTCACATCCTGCTGGAGGGCACGCCGCCACGTGTGGACGTGGGCCTGATGGAGCGGAACATCGGCGCCATCCCAGGCGTCGTGGCAGTGCACGATCTGCATGTCTGGACGATCACCTCTGGCTTGGACGCCATGAGCGCGCACGTCACCGTGCAGGACCCGGCCGAGGGCGCCCGGGTGCTGCGCGACGTACGTATCCTGGTCAAGGAGCAGTTCGGGATCGACCACATCACGGTGCAGATCGAGGACGAGGATCTGCGCGGGACAGAGGTCGCGATGCAGGTATGACTACTCGATCAACAACCCGGGCCAGGGAAGCGGCATGACAAGCTCCTTATGGGGCGTTTGGGGTGATGTCACGAACCACCTCGTGCGCATGGCCCTGGCCTTCCTCTTCACCTTGCCGATCGCCTGGAATCGGGAGCATGGAACCAGGAGTGCCGGCCTGCGCACCTTCCCGATCGTCGCGCTGGCGAGCTGTGGCTTCGTGGTGCTCGCGATCGAGGTGCTCGGGGAGCGCTCGCCCGGGCAGGCGCGTATCCTGGAAGGCCTGATCACCGGCATCGGCTTTATCGGCGGCGGGGCCATCCTCAAGGCCGGCAGTACCACGCACGGCACTGCGACAGCGGCAAGTATTCTGAACACCGGCATCGTCGGCGGCGCGGTGGGATTCGGCTTCTACGACATCGGCTTCGTGCTGGCGCTGGCCAACTTCCTCGTCCTCGTCATTCTCGGCCGGCTCAAGCCAGACGGTGACAACAAGCCCGGCGGAGCGGAAGGATAGCCTCTGGCCTTCACCCGGCGACACCTCCGCCGCGCCAACAACCTTTCCTCATTGCCGGTCCTGGCGGGCAAGACCTGACCGAAGAATGCCAAGGACGAGACATGCTGAGCGAAGCCGTCGGCTACACCCTGATACCGCTGGCCGGGCTGCTCCTGGGAGCCTTGGCAGCGGTGATCCGGCCACCCGGACCGCAGACCAAAAGCGCGATCCAGCACTTCGCGGCCGGAGTGGTGTTCGCTGCGGCCGCGAGCGAGATCCTGCCGGGGCTGAAGCACCAGGGAGCGGGATTGCCCATCGCCGTCGGCGGCGCACTGGGAGTAGTCGCTATGCTGCTGGTGAAGGAGGCGGGGCGCCGCGCCGGCGGCTCGGCCGGCCTCGCTGCGATCGGCGCCGTGGACATCTTGATCGACGGCCTCGTGCTTGGGATTGGCTTCGTGGCGGGTCAGCAGCAGGGCGTGCTGCTGACGGTGGCACTCACCTTAGAGGTCGTGTTCCTGGGCCTCACCACCACACTGGCACTGCGGGAGCGGATCACGTCACGCCTCGCGGTGCTCTTGGTGGCGGCCGGCATCGGCCTGTTGCTGCCCGTCGGCGGTTTCCTCGGCGGCTTGGCCGGTACGCTATCCCGCCCCTACCTGGACGCGTTCTTTGCGTTCGGTTTGGTCGCGCTGCTCTACCTCGTGACCGAGGAACTGCTTGTGGAGGCGCACGAGCAGCCGGAAACTCCGGCGGTCACCGCCGCCTTCTTCGTGGGCTTCCTCGCACTACTCGTGCTGGAGGAAGCACTATGACGGCCGTGATCGGTCATTCTCCTATCTGGCAATGAACCATCTCGTCACAGAGTACTCGCCGTGACCAAGGGTTTGTTCGTCATCGGTGTCCTTGCGGCGATCGCCCTGATCGCAACCGATGCGGCGCTCGCCCTGAAGCGCCTCTTCCCAGATAGCCTCGCTCCGATCTTTGTCGGGCCGATCATGTCGGTCGTGGGGGTCCTACTCTTTACGTGGTACCTCAGGCGGCGAAACTGAAGCCGCTCGCCCCCCCGGAGGAGCCGCTTGGCCGAGGCGCCGATCAGCCGAATGCAGCAGACAGCAGGACCAACGTGACGACCGAACCGGATTCCGGGCATGCCAGCGCCGTCGTCGGCCCGACGAAACCGCGCCTCTTCCAGGTGCTCGGTCCCGGCCTGATCACCGGCGCTTCCGATGATGACCCGAGCGGCATCGCAACCTACTCCCAGGCGGGCGCGCAACTCGGCTTCTCGATTACCTGGACAATGCTGTTCACCTATCCCTTGATGTCCGCCGTGCAGGAGATCAGCGCGCGCATTGGGCGGACCACGGGCCGCGGCATTGCCGGTAACATCCGGCGGCACTACCCCAACTGGATGCTCCAGGGCATTGTCGTCCTGCTCTTCATCGCCAACACAATCAACATTGGCGCCGACCTCGGTGCCATGGCCGACGCGCTCGGCCTCGTGGCCGGCGGGCCGCACCTCCTCTACGTCGTCCTGTTTGGCGCGCTTTGCGTCGGCCTGCAGATCCTTCTCCAGTACGCGCGCTACGTCTCGGTCCTGAAGTGGCTCACCCTCTCACTCTTTGCCTATTTCGGCACCGTCGTCGCGGTCGATGTCCCCTGGGGCGAGGTCGCGGAAGGCCTCCTCGTACCGACGCTCTCGGGCGATGCGCGGTTCTGGTCCACGGTTGTCGCGGTGCTCGGCACAACGATCAGCCCGTATCTCTTCTTCTGGCAAGCGAGCCAGGAGGTGGAGGACCAGCACGCCAGTCCCCGCCGGGAGCCGCTCGTGGACGCGCCGGAGCAGGCCCCCCGCGCCCTGGCCCGCATCCGGCTCGACACCTACGTGGGCATGGGGTTGTCGAACCTTGTGGCGCTCGCGATCATCATCACGACCGCCGCCACCCTGCACGCGAACGGCATCACCGAGGTCGAGACGTCTCGTCAAGCCGCGGAGGCGCTCCTCCCGGTAGCAGGCAAGTTCGCCTTCGTCGTCTTCGCGCTCGGTGTCATCGGAACGGGCCTGCTGGCCGTGCCGGTGCTTGCGGGGTCGGCGGCCTATGCGCTCGGCGAGGCGAGGAAGTGGCCGGTTGGCCTGGGGCGGCAACCGCTGGAAGCGAAGGCATTCTACGCCACCATCGCGTTCGCTACCACCATCGGTGTGGGACTCAACTTTTCCTCGATTGATCCGATGAAAGCCCTGTACTGGAGTGCGGTGATTAACGGCATCGTCGCGGTTCCCGTAATGGCCGTGATGATGCTCATGGCGTGCCGGCGGGAGATTATGGGCGAGGTAGCCGTGTCGGGGTGGCTCCGCGCTGTTGGTTGGGCGGCCACGCTCGTCATGGGGGCCGCAGCGATCACGATGCTCGTCAACCTCGCCTTATGAGGATGTTCCGCTACGAGAGATTCAGTAAGTTATATGTTCAGCTGGATCACCTTAAGGATGTGACCTGACCATCGGAACTCACCTTAATCACATGCAGACGGTCATTGTTTGTGACCGTAACTCTTTAGCTTACCGCATTGCCGTCGGGCTCGACTTCCGCCTCGGCGGCTCGCCCACCCACCCTCTGTTCAGCAATGACGATTGCTTGCCGGAGCGTCGTGCGCGCGTTCTGCATGTCGGTGAGCTTGAGTCGAGACTGAGGAACTGCTTGTGGAGGCACACGAGCAGCCAGAAACTCCGGCGGTCACCGCCGCCTTCTTCGTGGGCTTCCTCGCACGGCTCATGCTGGAGGAAGCACTATGACGGCCGTGATCGGTCATTCTCTCATCTGGCAATGAACCGTCTCGTCACAGAGTACTCGCCGTGACCAAGGGTTTGTTCGTCATCGGTGCCCTCACGTCCATCGCCCTGATCGCGACCGATGCGGTGCTCGCCCTGAAGCGCCTCTTTCCGGACAGTCTCGCCGCAAACTTTGTCGGGCCGATCCTGTCGGTTGTGGGCGTCCTGCCCTTTACATTGTATGTCAGACGGACAGGGTAAGTTTTGTCGGCCACCAACTGTTCACAAGCCCCACCACGCACCAAATCTGATCCCGATGATTAAAGCAGGAGCACACGCTCCTGCTCTTTTGCTGTTCGCCGACCGCGAATCCGTGAACCACCCAACCCCGGAGACCGACTTGCTCAATGAGGCGGAACAGTTTGTTGAGCGGCTCGACTGCCTAGGGCCTGTCCCCAGATGGGGGATTCCCAGGATGGCGCTGGAGTGATTCATAGGGTGTCGGCAAGTTATGGAGCAGCCAGCGAATGCGGCGATACGCGTTGCGTGACGATCAGTGGGTGCGGATCGAGGAGCTGCTGCCCGGTCGAGCTGGGCATGTCGGCATGACGGCGCGGGATAACCGCCTGTTCGTTGAAGCGGTACTCTATCGCTACCGCGCAGGTATTCCCTGGCGCGACCTGCCGGACCGGTTCGGCTCATGGAAGGTGGTGCATACGCGCTTCAGCCGCTGGGCCAAGGGTGGCGTGTGGGAGCGCCTGCTCCGGCATTTCGCGGTGGATGCGGACACGGAATATGCGATGCTGGACAGCACGGTCGTGCGCGCTCACCAGCACGCCGCTGGAGCCCACAAAAAAGGGAGCACGAGCAGGCGATTGGGCGCAGCAAGGGTGGCCTGAGCACCAAGATCCACGCTCTGGTGGATGCGCTCGGCAATCCGGTCGGCTTTGCTCTGACGGGGGGCCAAGCCCATGATCTCGCCGGTGCTGACGCACTGCTGCCCGACATGGCGGCTGACGCGCTGATCGCCGACCGGGCCTTCGATGCCGACGTCCGCGTGTTGGAACCACTGGCTGCGGCAGGCAAGGCGGCCATCATCCCACCCAAAGCGAACCGGAAGCACAAGCGCGACTACGACCGGCATCTCTACAAAGCACGTCACCTGATCGAGAATTTCTTCGCCAAGCTCAAGCAATTCCGTGCCATCGCCACCCGCTACGACAAGACCGCTCGCAACTTCCTCGGCGCCATCCACCTCGCCGCAGCCTATGTCTGGCTCATCTGAGGACAGGCCCTAATCATTGGCGGCGGGCCGGCCGGATTGACAGCCGCGATCTATCTCTCGCGCTACCATCGCCGGGTCGCGGTGGTCGACGATGGTAACAGCCGGGCACTTTGGATCCCAATCTCCCACAATCATGCGGGCTTCCCAGACGGGATCGGCGGCACGGATCTGCTGGGTCGCATGCGTGTCCAGGCCAAGCGGTACGGCGCACGCCTGCTAAACGGGCGCGTCGATGCGATCGAGGCGGGTCAGGATTGCTTCCTCGCGCGTGGCGAGGGGCTGGCACTGGAAGCGCGCACCCTCCTCCTGGCCACCGGCACCAAGAACCGGCGGCCGAACATCAACTTGGCGACGCACCGTGCAGCACTCGACCGCGGGCTGCTGCGCTACTGTCCGGTCTGTGACGGCTTCGAGGCAACCGGGCAGGCCATCGGCGTGATCGGCGGTGACGTACGCGGCGTCATGGAGGCGATGTTCCTCCGCACTTACTCGGACGACATTACCCTGCTCGCCGCAGGGAGGGTCGAGATCGACGAGGACGACCGCACCCTTCTGGGCACCGCCGGTATTAGGATCGAGGAGCGTTCATTCGAAGGACTCGACTTCGGCGAGAACCGCGTAACAGCGCGCCTGCAAGATGGCACAAGACTGAGCTTTGACACGGTGTACCCCGCTCTCGGCTCGGACTCGAATGACGCGCTGGCGCAGGCGCTTGGCCTTCAGATGGGCGACGGGTGCTGTATTGCGGTCGACCAGAAGCAGCGCACGAGCCACGAGAGCATCTATGCGGCCGGCGACATCGTCTATGCGCTGGACCAGATCAGCGTCGCGATGGGCCATGCGGCGATCGCGGCCACGACGTTGCACAATGACCTTCGCGCGCGTGACGGCCAGACGCGAGCAAGCTGACACGTTCATGTCGATGGCACGGCGCAGGATAGCGCCATGCCATGGATTTCGCGGCCCCTAGGTTACACCTGACAGCAATTCAACGGCTGTTACCCGTTCACGAAACAATGCGTTCTTTCCAACTTACATTCAGAAATAAAATGGCAAAGAATATTTACAATGTTTCTGAACGTAGTTGTGGTAGATTATATTTAATAAATAAGAAATCTTCGTACAGTGGGTTTTTCATACCGACGCAGTATCTGCCTCCGTAAACTCCGGAGGTGTTGCCGTGGATCTGTATCGTTTTGCTTTCGTTGCTACCCTGACATGTTTCGGGGCATTGTCGCCCAGCGGTGCCTCATTGGCCCAGGGACAGGCCCCATCTGGTGATCAGGTGACGACCGGCACCCGTTCCGCGACCAGCAATCCGACCTTGGCCCATGACGGCGTCAGGTGGTCCGGCATCCGGCCCATAGTCACGCTCGCGGACGGCAACTTCACAGTGCAGCCAGTGGCCCGCATCGATCTGCACGCGGGGTCCTACTTCGACCAGCCCGCAGGCTTGACCGACCGCTTCTCCAGCGGCACCAACGTCCGGCGTGGGCGGCTGGGCCTGCGGGGCACCGTTGCTCGTGACATCGCCTACAACTTTACCTGGGAACTCGCCCCCTCTACGCCGCAGGAGCCCCCCCGCGGAGGGCGACTATTCGAATTATCCGTCGCCTACACGGGGATCCAGGGCGTCAATATCCAGGCCGGCGCCTGGACGCTTCCGCATACGCTCGCCTACGCTACCAGCTCGTCCGAGCTGATCTTCATCGAGCGTCCCAGCATCACGGCGTTAGCGACCAGCATTGCCTCGGGCGACACCCGAATCGCCGCTGGCGCCGAGTTCCGCGGAAGCCGCTGGTACACCTCCGCCTTCCTGACGCAGGGTGTCGCCTCGACCCTGCACGACAGTGACCAGGGCGGCGTTGTGGGCCGCGCCGCAGGCCTGGCGCTCGACGGTACTGTGAAGGTACAGCTGGGCGTCAACGGGGCCTACCAGTCGCATCCCGGGTCTAACAGCAGCGAGGCCCAGCGGCTGCGCGACTACCCGGAGCTGCGGCTCAATTCATTCCGCTACGCCGATACCCGAAGCATCCCGGCCAACAGCTCCTGGGCGATCGGGCCCGAGCTCTCCGGCATGATCGGGAAGCTGCACTTTGCGGCCGAGTACCAAAACATTGAGATTGCCACCAAGACGGGCCCGGACCTCAACTTCGATGGCTGGTACATCAACGTGGCCTACCCGCTGCTCGGCGAGCCGCGACGCCACAATGCCAACAGCGCCACTTGGCGCCGCGGTACGGGCAAGGACGTGGACTTCCAAAATGACTGGGGCGCCCTGGAGCTTGCCGCCGGCTATAGCGCGGTGAACTTGAACGACGAGCGGGTACGCGGCGGCCGCCAGGGAATATGGAGCACGGCGCTGAACTGGTATCCCACGACGCAGACGAAGCTGACCCTCCAGTACCAGAACGGCACCATCGACATCCCTGGACGTGACCGAGACTTCCAGAGCATCGCGCTCGCCTTTATCTTCAATCTTTAGGCGGCCCCCGCGCGAGGTTAATTGTTCACGCCAGAGTAGAGGCACGGCAGGGATTCCCTGCGGTGCCTCTGCTTGCCATGGCATAGGCGCGCTGTGGCGTTTGCTCTTCCCGAGTGGCGACCTCTCTGCCTCTCTGTAGGGCGGTCCCATTTCAGGTCACGGCGCGGAGTAAAACTAGGTCACTTCACCTGCCCCTGGCGGATGCAGCGAACCTACCAGGAGATAATCTGCTCAAGCCCTTACGGCAGATCCAAGTTTGAAACCATGGGGGCTGGGGAGCTCGCCGCGGGGCGGGTAAGTGGCCTGAAATTCGGCCGCCTTCTACACGCCTTAGACGGTCGAGCAAATCGCTTCGCTTCTCAAGGGGTAGCGTCCACGGAGGTGGTGGAAAATCCGGCGTGGTCCGGAGTGTAGGGCTTGGGTGGCCATCGGACCTGGCGGCTAGGGTGGAGTTGCGAGGCTCCCACCCCTGACCGGCCGAGGACCCGATGACCGAGGACAGACTGCCACTGGCTGACCTGCTGGCGAAAGCAGGAGATGGTGACTTCCTACGCAGCGTCGCCGAGGCGGTGCTGCAGATGCTGATGGAGGCGGACGTGGAGGGGCAGATTGGCGCCGCCCGGCACGAGCGCACCGGCGAGCGGCTGAACTACCGCAACGGCTTTCGCGACCGCACGCTGGACACCCGGCTGGGGTCGCTGCAGCTGCGGATCCCCAAGCTCCGGCAAGGCAGCTACTTCCCACCCTTCCTGGAGCCCAGGAAGACCAGCGAGAAGGCGTTGGTGGCGGTGATCCAGGAAGCCTGGATCGGTGGCGTCTCCACGCGACGGGTCGACAAGCTGGTGCAGGCCATGGGGCTGTCGGGCATCTCGAGGTCGACCGTCTCCGAGCTGTGCCGCGACATCGACGAGCGGGTCACGGCCTTCCTTGACCGACCACTGTCGGGTGAGTGGCCCTATCTCTGGCTGGACGCCACCTATCTCCGCCAGCGCGAGGGCGGCCGCATCGTCTCGGTCGCGGCGATAATCGCCGTGGCCTGCGATGCCGAGGGGCGGCGCGAGATCGTCGGCCTGCACATCGGCCCGTCGGAAGCCGAGACCTTCTGGGCCACTTTCCTCAAGAGCCTGGTGAAGCGCGGCCTAAAAGGCGTGAAGCTGGTGGTCTCCGATGCCCATGAGGGGCTGAAGGCGGCGATCGCCCGCGTCCTCTGCGCGACCTGGCAGCGGTGCCGCGTCCACTGGATGAGGAACGCCCTGGCCCATGTCGGCAAGGCGCAGCAGTCCATGGCCTCGGCCGCGCTGCGCCAGGCGTTCCTGCAGTCTGACCAGGAGGCCGCGCGGCAGACCTGGCGCCATGTCGCCGATCAGTTCCGGACCCGATGGCCCAAGCTCGGCAAGCTGATGGACGACAGCGAGCATGACGTGCTCGCCTACATGGCGTTCCCGGCGCCGCACCGGACCAAGCTGCACTCGACGAACCCGCTGGAACGCCTCAACAAGGAGGTGAAACGCCGCGCCGACGTCGTCGGCATCTTTCCCTCTGAGGCGTCCATCATCCGCCTGATCGGCGCTGTGCTGCTCGAGGCCAACGACGAGTGGCAACTGCAGCACCGCTACATGGGCGTCGAGGCCATGGGCGAGATGCTCAACCCGGCGCCCACCAACGAAACCCTGCAGCTCCCACCCAAAGCCGCCTGAGCCGTGTTCCCCTCAAGCCCAAATGCAATTTCCACCACATTGACGGACGCTACCTCTCAAGGCGTCTGTCGCTTCTCGCCTGAGCCGTCGTAACACGCCGCCGGAGACTGTCAGACGACGCTGCCGCTAGGATGGAGAGTAAGGCTGTCGCACGAGAGCAAGTCCGATATCGTCCGCTGTCTCAAACGCTCCATGGCCCGCAAATTTTTTTGGCACCCCTGCCGCCCTGGGCCATTCACTCCGGGCAGCTACAACGTCCACTTGAAGGCTGTAGGAGCTTCGATGCCGACCGAGATTGTGAACCAACTCTCGTAACGCCCTGCGAGAATTGCTTACGCCTGCACGACAGCCATTATGAGTTCGCACCGGATTCCGGTCGTTGAAAGACATTGTGTGTCCGGGCTGTTTACTTTCTTTTCTGAAGCCTCCTTCGGCTGAAAGCGGGTTTAATCGGCGTCTCCAACACAGCATTTGATGTAGGGATGCCCAGTAGCAGTAGGGTTGCTGGATCGAACAGAAAGGACCGACATGCTTCAGCTCGGCGACACGGCACCGGACTTCGAGGCTCAAACTACCCAGGGGTCGCTCCGCTTTCACGACTGGATGGGCACCTCCTGGGCCGTCCTGTTCAGCCATCCAAAAGATTTCACTCCGGTCTGCACGACCGAACTCGGCACTGTCGCCCGGCTTAAGCCGGAGTTTGACCGCCGCAATGTCAAGGTGATTGGCCTCTCAGTCGATCCGATCGAGGATCACCACGCCTGGGCCAGTGACATCGCCGAAACCCAAGGACAGGCGCTGAACTTCCCGCTCATCGCCGACGCCGATCGCTCGATTTCCAAGCTCTACGGGATGATCCATCCTCAGGCGAGCAACACCTTTACGGTCCGCTCAGTCTACGTAATCGGGCCGGACAAAAAACTGAAGCTTAGCCTAACCTATCCGGCCAGCACCGGCCGCAACTTCGCGGAGCTGCTGCGGGTGATCGACTCCCTACAGCTGACTGCCATGCACAGCGTTGCAACGCCCGCCGACTGGCAAGCGGGCGAGGACGTCATTATCGTCCCCTCCATCACGGACGAGCAGGCGCGGGAGAAGTTCCCGGGCGGATGGACGACGGTGAAGCCCTACCTCCGCGTCGTGCCCCAGCCGGGAATCCGGTCGGAGAAGGATGACAGTGGCTGCTGATGCAGGACCACCCAATCGTCCGGGCCTTCCACCACCCGCCGACAGGCAGCTTGGCCTACGTCGCCTCGGACCCGGGCACAGGGCGCTGCGCCATTATCGATCCGGTGCTCGGCTTCGACCGACGCTCGGGGCAAGTGGACACGCAGTTTGCCGACACCATGGCGCTCCACTTGCAGACCGAGGGGCTGAGGGCAGAGTGGGTGATCGACACCCACCCCCACGCCGACCACTTCTCGGCGGTGGCCTATCTAGGCGAGCGCCTTGGCGCGCGGACGGCGACGGGCGCGACCGTCACCATGGTGCAGGAAATCTGGACCAAACTCTACAACCTGCCCGAGCTGCGCTCGACGGCGTGGTGGGACCGACTGCTGATCCCCGGTGACCGGCTGGAGCTCGGCAGTCTGTCGATCGAGGCGATCGCTAGCCCCGGCCATACCGCTGCCTCGGTCACCTATCTGATCGGAGACACCGCCTTCATTCACGACACGCTGTTCATGCCTGATATCGGCACGGCGCGGGCAGACTTCCCGGGCGCCGACGCCCGCGCGCTTTATGAAAGCATTCAGGGCCTCCTTTCCCTTCCGGAAGGCACGCGCCTGTTCACCGGACATGACTACCCTCCAGAGGGCCGAGCGGCAGCATGGGAAACCTCCATCGTGCAGCAGCGCGCCACTAATATTCATCTGCGCGGCAACCCAGACGCGGCAAGCTTCATAGCCATGCGGCAGGCGCGCGACCAATCCTTGCCCTTGCCCGATCTGATGCTGCTCGCCCTGCAGGTCAACCTGCGCGGTGGTCGCCTGCCTGAGCCAGAAGCGGACGGCCATGCTTACCTCCGACTGCCGCTGGACCGTTTCGCAGCCGCTCCTGCTCGGCCTCGCACTGGCGCTCGACCGCCCTCTCCACCGCTCCGTGCGCGATGTGCCCTCGGCTCTCCGTCCCGACTACCCGGTTAAGGAGACCTGTGCGCGGATGTGTGTGGACCCGGCGCGACATAGGCCCATTCACTGCCTGTGTAGACGAGGGAGGTCAACATGTCGCGGCGGCGGATCGGTCAGGAAGATCTCATCGCACGGGCGGAACCGTGAGCGGCACTGCCGCTGTTGGAACTCGCCGTATTGCTGGACTGGACTGAGATAGATCGTCACTCGGCTGATATCTCGGCTGCGGCAAAGGGCGAACGTGGCTGGCCCCCACTGGCTCTCTTCCGTGGCTTGTTGCTGGCCACCTGGTATGACCTGTCGGACGTGAAGCTGGCCGAGGCGCTGGACGACCGGACCAGCTTCCGCCGGTTCTGCGGCTTCGCTGCCTACGAGCCGACGCCCGAGCGCACCGCCTTCGTCCGGTTCCGGCGGGAGTTGGTGTGGCGCAGCCTCGACCGCGGGCTGTTCGAGGCGGTGACCCGCCAACTCGAAGCCAAGGGCTTGATGGTGCGCACCGGCACGCTGGTGGACGTGACGCTGATCCCCTCGGCCCGCATCCAGAAGGACGATGGTTTGACGTATACGTCGAACCGCTGGGCCGGGCATCGCCGCCGCAAGCCCGTGCACGGCTGCAAGGCGCATGTGGCGACCGATGAAGGGGCGGCCCTGATCCGCGGCCTGGCGGTGACCACGGCCAACATCCATGACGCCGCCGAGCTGGAAGCTGTGCTGCCGCCCGAGGCAGGAAACGTCTATGCCGATAGCGCCTTCAACGGTGACAAGCCTTGGAAAGCAATCCTTGCGCGTGGCGGCATGCCGCAGGTCGTGCAGACGGGTACCTGGGACGGGGCCGCGGCGCTCGCACAGCTGAAGACGCACAACGCGCAGGTCCGGCGCATACGCCGTCGGATTCAAAAGGTGTTTGGCACCTGCAAGCGCTCCTATGGCCTGCGGCGGATGCGGTGGCTCGGTCTGGCTAAAGCCGGACTGCAAGCCCGTCTCACCGCCATTGCCTACAATCTCCAGCGCACGGTCACCCTGCTGCACGCTGCCGCTTAGGGCTTGTCAGGGGATAACCGCTTCATCTGAGTTGCTGCGCGGGTGGATGGTGTAGTTCCATTCGCCATGAAAGTCGTGGCGGGTGATGTTGAGGGAAGCCATCTGCTCGTCGGAGACGGCGGTACCCTTTGGATAGTGGGTTTTGTCGAGCTCGCAGTGTACGGTCAGGCCGGTGGTCGTGGTGGTGGCGCTGATCAGGTCGACGATGACGCGGTAGCTGACCAGCGGCTTGGCACGCCAGTTTATGCTGATGAACGAGAACAGGCGATGCTCGATGCTGTTCCACTTGCTGGTGCCGGGCGGTAGGTGGTGCACCTCGATGCCGAGGCCGATCTCGTCAGCCAGGCCTTGCAACGCGTACTTCCACAGCCGCAGGCGCGAGCCGTTGCTTCCACCGCCATCGGCGGTGATCACCAGACGCTCGGCCGCGGGATAGCGCACACGGCCGACGTCTTGCCACCAGCGGCGGATTGTCTGCACCGCGAAGGTGGCGGTGTCGTGGTTCATGCCGACACTCACCCAGCCCGCATTGGCTGCCAGGTCGTAGAGGCCGTAGGGCACTGCACGGCCGAGTTCGGGCAGCAGGAAGTCGTGCACCCGCACTTCCTCCGGGTTGCCTTGCGGGCGCCACTCGCGGCCCGCGTTCTTGAAGTCGCCGACGAGTTCCTTCTTTTTGGTGTCTACCGAGATCACCGGCTGCCGTGCGGCCAGCGCCGCGGCCACGCTGGCGTTGATGTGGGCGAACTGCGCATCCCGGTCGGCATGCTCGCTGCCTTCCCGCGTCTTGCAGTTGGCCTGCAGGCTGAACTTCTCCCGCGCCAGCAGCTTTCCCACCACCGTGCGGCTGACCGGATGGCCGCGCGCCGTCAGTTCCGCCGCCAGCCGCCGCAGGCTCCTGCAGGTCCAGCGCAGGGGCGACATCGGATCGCCCCGTGCCCCTGGTTCCACCAGCGACAGCAGGTCAGGCAGTAGCCCGGGGTCCCGCTCCACCGCCGTCTTGCCGCCGCCACCGGATTTGCGAACACGTCCCGGCGGTAGCCCGCACGCCAGGTCTTTCAGGCCTCGACCAATCGTGCTCGCCGCCAGCCCCGTCGCCCGCGACACCGCAGCGATCCCGCCATAGCCCGCAGCGCGCGCCTCTGACGCCGCAAGCAACCGGCGACCGCGTTCGTCCAAATGCGCCGATAGATCCGAAAACCGCGCCTGGACCCCCTCGATGTCGATCATCCCGCTACGCTACGTCTCGGCCTCACGCAGGAGAATCCCTGCTCCATAGCCGCAACCCCAAAGCCGATTCACTTATCGGTGGACGGGCCCTTAGTACAGGACGAGTCTGCCTGGATCACACCAGCAGGCCGCACCACGCTGCTATGCGGGCACACCTGCCACCTCGACGGCGCCCAACACAAGAAATGGCAGGAAACCCACGCCTGCCCGCACATCCGCGCACCGGTCTCACAAGGCTCTCTTGCACCGCGTCCACCACCGCCGCGAGTTCCGCCGCCTCGTCGGGCTTGCCCGCTGTCTCGCGCGACCAAACCTTCCATCACGCGCCTCCGTTCGCCCTTGCTACGTCAAGCTTGCCCTATGAGGGTGTTCCGCTACGGAAGGTTCAGTGAGTTATCTGTCCAGCTGGATCACCTTAAGGATGTGACCTGACCATCGGCACTTACCTTAATTTCCTGCAGACGGTCATTGTTTGTGACTGTGACTCTGTAGCTTACCGTATCGCCATCGCGCTCGACTTCCGCCTCGGCGGCTCGCCCACCCACCCTCTGTTCAGCAATAACGATTGCTTGCCGGAGCGTCGTACGGGCGTTCTGCATGTCGATGAGCCTGAGCCGAGTGAAAAACTCCTCCATCTGCTGGCGATCGGTCCTCGTAACCTGCCCGGAGTTGGCATCCACGAAGTGCCTCATGATCATGCCGTCGGCGCCGAGCACTTTGATTTCATAATACCCACCCCCTCCGATTTCAAAGCCAGCCTCGATAGCGCGCCCGGACTCTCGGCTCTCGGCCGCTTCGACGGCCTCCAAGAGCGGAACCCTGACCGTCTGCTGCTCTCGCAGATCGCTGGCACGGTGACCTCCACCGGCACCGCGCGAGTCGATTACTCTCCCCGCAGTCACGCCTCTCTCCCTGTTGGTCGGAGAAGGTCGATCCGTCTGGGCTAGTGCCAGCGTCGTCATCAGCGCGAAGGGACTAACAGCGGTATATAGCATTGCATGAAACCGCCATTTGCAGAATTGAAGCATCGGATATCTGTTTCCGCATTGTGTGAACATCTGACGTATAAAAACCTGGTCCATCAAGCGCGACGTCGCTTGTGACTTGGTCGGGCTGGAGCCAACCTTGAGCCGTCGTCTCGGCTGCCTTCCAAGGCAGGCTTCTAAAACGCTGTTCGGAGCCGCAAGGCGAACACGTGCACAGGCCCACGATCGCGATTGTAGCCTGGGTTCACGACGAGCTGGTAGTTCAGAGCGGCGTTGATTCCCGACGCGACACGCATGTCGTAGTAAGTTTCGGTCACAACCTCCGGACGGTAGTTCAGGCGACCGTCGCCTACGATGAACCCGATCCCGCCTGCTTCGAGGTAGCGACGCTGCCCCGTGGATAGCCAACCGACGTTGGTCGCGAGGCCGACGGTGTCCGCAGGGCGTCCCCACTGCGCGCCGCGGAGCGAGAGCCCGCCGGATGCCGCACGGTCCATTTGCGTGAACATGAAGTTTTGAATCCGGCCGTCGCTCCAGGAGAGCCGCGCGAAGGCGCCGAGATCGGCCGTGATCTCCTGCTCGATGTTCAGGGTCGCATTGTGTTTGAGGCGGTAGCCTGATGGGTTCTGATAGTAGGTGTCGAAGCCGTTCTCGGAGATCTCCCCCCAGGAGGACTGGCGGGCGCGGGTCGCACCGTAGATGAGGCGCACCGCGCCCGGCCGTCCGCCTACCTCGTAGAACCGATCCACCTCGCCGAGTACCTGCCAACCCCGGGTGAGAGCCGTATCGAGGAACAAGCCATTGGCGCGGCGAGGAACGCGGAAGGCACCCGTGCGGACACCCCAGGCGCCATCATCGTACTCGACCGCGATTCCCTCGGTCCAGCCGCGAGCATCGGCCGCATAATCGAAAGCGGCGCCCCCAACGAGCCCCCAGTTGAGGAACTGGGTGCGCGGATCATGGGCGTACTTGTTATCATCAAAGATGTCCCACACGCCGAACTTGCCGGCTGTGATCGTGATCCGCTGCCGCGGCAGCGCCCCCTCGAAGCGCAGCGAATCACCGTCGTAGGGAATCGTGTCCGCCGAGAGGCCGATCGTTTGCCGTACGAAGGCGCGCGGCGTGTAGACGTAAGGCTCCGTCGTGCCGAGCCGGAACGCCTCGTTGTTCGGAAATGCCGCGACGCCCACGGAGTTGGAAAGACCGAAACCGCGCGTGACCGACACGTCCACGATCGCCTCTGCCCCGTCCCAAAGCCGACGCCCGAGGACAAGGTCGATGGAGGTCGTGTTGCGGGCCTGTGCCGCGGGGCGAAGGCTGGCGTCCGAGCGGTAGGGAGAGCGGAAGCCGGCCTGCCCCTGGAGGACGAAAGTGCCCTGACCCCGCAGGATCCATCCCGCCTCCTCCAGCCGGTCCTGGTACTCCGCCAGCGCCGGGAACAGCGCATCGGACGGCGGGCCGGAGTTCCCAACGGCGGGGCTCCCGAAGCCCTGACCTAGGGCGGGGCCGGCAAGGACGGTAGTGAGTGCGAGACCTGCCAAGCGGCTCGTGTATCGGCGAATGATCATGGAAGTAGAGTCACGAAAACATGCGCAGGGGCAAGGCATGAATTCGTGACGGAGGTTCTGCCGAAATCCGCGGCATGAGCCTGCCGCGATCACCCGACCTGCCGTAGGGTCCAAGCATCAGCTGAGCGAGATGCAAATGGCGAAGAGACCCGAAATCAGAGTTGCCGTTGTCCTGTTCTGTGCGGCGCTCATGTCCCTTCCCAGTCGCGTGGCGCTTTCGCAGCCCGGTCCAGGACGTTCTCCCGCCGGGGAGCGAATGACGGAGACGCAGCTTGACCGCTCCGTCGCTGCGCTCGTCGCGGAGGGCTGGCAGATCGTCGCCGTATCCCAATCCGGTCCCGCCTTCGCCTATCACCTTGTCCGCGAGGGTGCCCTCGCGCTCTGCTACTTCAACCTCGCCGAGCAGCCGCCGAACAGCCTCTGCTACCGCATGGCACCCGTTCGATAGCGGCCCTGCCTGCCCTGGACATGCGTGACGAGGTGGCACTTCGTGCCGGGTTCAACCCGGCCTTCGCGTCCCCATGTTTTTACAGGTAGCTATGTGGCTCTCAACCCTCAGCGTGTTTTCGCCTTTTGCGCAGAACTCTCAGCCCGGGGAAGTCGCCACCCCTTTACGGTTGCATAGATTGCCGGGATGACCAGCAGGGTCAGCACCGTCGAAGACACCATCCCACCAACCATGGGGACAGCAATCCGCTGCATGAGTTCCGACCCCGTACCAGTGCTCCATAGGATGGGCACCAAGCCTGCCATGATGGCTGTCACCGTCATCATCTTGGGCCTCACCCGCTCGACTGCGCCCTCCATGATGGCGTGGCGGAGGTCCTCGCGAGTCAGTGGCCTTCCCTCGGCACGACGCTGCTCTATTGTCTCCGCGAGAGCGTGATCCAGGTAGATCAGCATGATGACACCTGTTTCGGCTGCGACCCCGGCCAGGGCGATGAAGCCGACGGCGACGGCCACGCTCATGTTGAAGTTCATGAGGTACATGAGCCAGACGCCGCCGACCAAGGCGAACGGAACCGAGAGCATGACGATGAGCGTTTCGGTGAGGCGGCCAAAGTTCAGATAGAGGAGCACAAAGATCAGCAGCAGGGTCACCGGCACCACGATGGCCAGCTTTGCCTTTGCGCGCTGCATGTACTCGAACTGTCCACTCCACTCGACATGGTAACCTGGGGCCATGCTGACCTGTTCAGCGACAGCGCGCTGGGCATCCGCGACGTAGCCGCCGATATCCCGGCCATGCATGTCGACATAGACGTAGTTCACAAGCTGGGCGTTCTCGGTTCGGATCGTCGGCGGACCGCGGCGTAGCTGGACCGCCGCTAACTGCCCCAGAGGTATGGCGGCTCCCTGGGCGGTCTGGACGAGAACCTGGCTTGCGATGCCCTGCGGATCGCTTCGGAGCCCGCGAGGATAGCGGACGTTGACGGTGTACCGCGCCCGGCCCTCGACGGTGGTGGTCACCGGCTCTCCGCCCAGAGCGGTGGTGATTGTCTCCTGGAGGTCGCCGACCATCAGGCCGTAGCGGGCCAATGCCCCCCGATCGGGCTCGATCTCCAGGTAATAGCCGCCCTCTACCCGCTCGGCGAAGGCACTGGTCGTGCCAGGCACCGATCGCACGGCGGCCTCGACCTCACGCGATAGCCGATCAATGCCAGCGAGGTCTGGGCCATAGACCTTGACGCCCACCGGGGTGCGGATGCCCGTGGAGAGCATGTCGGTGCGGGCCTTGATCGGCATCGTCCACGCGTTGCTGACGCCCGGCATCCGCAGCGCGGTGTCCATTTCAGCAATGAGGGCGTCCACAGTGATCCCGGGCCGCCATTCCTTCTCAGGTTTTAGGTTGATGATGGTCTCGAACATCTCGGTCGGAGCGGGGTCCGTCGCTGTCGCGGCGCGACCAGCCTTTCCGTAGACGCTCGCGACCTCGGGAAAGGTCCGGATGATCCTGTTTTGGGTCTGAAGAAGTTCGGCTGCCTTGGTAATCGACATACCGGGCAGGCTGACCGGCATGTACATCAGTGTTCCCTCGTTCAGGGTCGGCATGAACTCGCTACCAAGGCGTGCCAGCGGCCAGGCGGTCAGGCCAACGGCTACAACGGCGACCATGATGGTCAGCGTCTTGGCTCGGAGAACGCCTGCAATGAGCGGGCGGTAAACCCAGATCAGGAAGCGGTTCACCGGGTTGCGGCGCTCCGGCATGATCCTGCCCCGGACGAATAGCACCATCAGCACTGGCACCAGGGTTACCGAGAGCAGCGCTCCCGCGCCCATGGAAAAGGTCTTTGTGAGTGCCAGGGGCCGGAACATCCGCCCCTCCTGATCCTCGAGGGTAAAAACCGGGAGAAAGGACACGGTGATGACGGCTAGGCTAAAGAACAGCGCCGGACCAACCTCCACTGCGGCCTCTGTCAGCACCTGCACCCGGGATGCTCCAGGCGCGGCCTGCTCAAGGCGCTTGTGCGCGTTCTCGATCATCACGATGGCCGCATCGACCATGGCACCCAGCGCGATGGCGATCCCACCCAACGACATGATGTTGGAGCTCAATCCCAGGAGATGCAGGAGTGCCATGGCGATGAGGACGCCGACCGGCAGCATCAGGATGGCCACCAGGGCGCTCCTGACGTGGAGCAGGAAGACTACGCAGACGAGGGCGACGATGACGCTCTCCTCGATCAGCGTTCCTTTCAGGGTTTCGATGGCGCGCTCGATCAGAGCGGAGCGATCGTAAACCGGGGAGACAGTCACCCCCTCAGGCAGGCTACCCGCGATCTCAGCGAGACGCTGCTTCACGCTCCCAATGACGGTCAGAGCATTCTGTCCCTCCCGCTGGAGCACGATGCCGCTGACCACCTCGCCCTCACCGTTCAGCTCCGTGATGCCACGACGTTCCTCTGGGCCGAGCTCTACCCGGGCGACATCGCGCAACAAGACGGGGACGCCGTTCTGCATGGTGAGCACGATCTGCTCGATATCCCCGATACCACGCAGATATCCGCGCCCTCGAACGAGGTACTCCGTCTCCGACATCTCGACGGAGCGGCCACCAACGTCCCGGTTGCTGGCCCGCACAGCCTCGGTGACCCGGGACAGCGGGATGCGGTAGGCCTGGAGCCGCTGTGGATCGACCACGATTTGGTACTGCTGGACGAAGCCGCCAACGCTGGCGACCTCGGCCACGCCCTCGGCTCGGGCGAGCTGGTAGCGCAGGAACCAGTCCTGAACGGACCGGAGTTCAGCCAGGGTCCTCTGCGCCCCTGTGACAGCGTACTGGTAGACCCAACCCACCCCGGTGGCGTCGGGCCCCAGGGATGGCGTCACTCCCTCAGGAAGGCGCCGAGCGGCTTGGCTCAGGTACTCCAAGACCCGGCTGCGCGCCCAGTAGAGGTCTGTGCCGTCCTCGAATACCACGTAGACAAAGGAGGAGCCGAAGAACGAGAAGCCTCGGACTGTCTTTGAACGGGGAACCGTCAGGAGCGCCGTGGTCAGCGGATAGGTGACTTGGTCTTCCACGACTTGAGGCGCCTGACCGGGATACTCGGTGTAAACGATGACCTGGACGTCCGAGAGATCTGGGACGGCATCCAGCGGGGTGTTTCGGATAGCCCAAATCCCGGCGCCAATGACGAACAGGGTGGCGAGCAAGACCAGGAATGGGTTGGCCACCGACCAGCGGATTACGCGGGCGATCATCGAGGTTGCTCCTGGGAGGGGACAGGAGCTGAGGGGGGTGGTGAGAATGACTGTAGGGCAGCCCTCAGATTGCTTTCGGCGTCGATAAGGAAGTTGGCGCCAACAACCACGCGCTCGCCAGCGTTGAGGCCTTGCCGAATTTCTACCTGACCGTCTGCCCGACGGCCAACAGATACCGTTCGAGGTTCGTAGCGGCCTGGGGCTCGCTCGACGAGAATGGCTTGGCGCGTTCCGGTGTCGAGCACCGCAGAGTCCGGCACGGTCACAACCGAGGTGGAGCCTAGGGCGGCCGCGATCTCGACGGTGGCGTACATGTCCGGCTTGAGCAGCTGGTCCGGGTTGGGGATCTCCACCCGGACCCTGGCCGTGCGCGTGGTGGCGTTGACGGTCGGATAGACAAAGGTGACCACTCCGGTGAACCGTCGATCGGGGTAGGAAGTCAGCGCGATGCTGGCCTCCTGTCCGGGGCCCACGATCCCAAGGTCCTGTTCGAAGACGTCGGCCAGAAGCCAAACGGTTGACAGGTCCGCGATGCGGTACAGCATCTCCCCTGGCGCAAAGCGCATCCCCTGCAGGGCGGCTTTCTCCATGACAACACCATCCATCGGCGAAGTCAGGGTCAGCGCCCGGCTGACGATTCCCGTGCGCCGCAGGCGAGTTATCTCCTCCTCGGGGAGATCGAAGTTGCGAAGCCTGGAGAGCGCCGCGTTGGCGATGCCGCCATCCACTCGGCGGGCGACGACATACTCCTGCTCGGCGAGCGCCAGGTCAGGGCTGTAGACCTCGAACAGGGGTTGTCCCCTCCGGACTGGTTGCCCGGTCTCATTGACGAGGAGCTTCTGGATCCAGCCCTCGAACCTGGGGGCCACTACCGCGAGGCGACGTTCATCCACAGCGATGGTGCCGACGGCTCGGATCGAGCGGGTCATCGTGCGCTGAGTGGCGGCCTCCGTGCGCACGCCCAGCAACTGCACCCGCTCTGGGCTGACGGTAACCGTACCGGCAGGCTGGTTCGCCTCCTCTTCAAAGACGGGAAGATAGTCCATCCCCATGGAGTCCTTTTTGGGAACGGGGGAGGTGTCAGGCAGCCCCATAGGATTTCGGTAGTAGAGGATCCGGCCACGACCGCCTGGTGACGGCGATCGAGATGTCGGTGGGGACGCTGGCGGAGCAGCAATATCCTCATAGACCGGAGTGAAGTCCCGTTCGTTGGCAGTCTTCCTGGGCGTCGCAGAGTACTCAGGCTGGCCTGAGGGGTCCCGGTAGTAGAGGGCGGGGCGCCCTGGAGACGCCGGTGGCGTGGAGAGCGACGGCATCGGCGTGGAGTTGGTTGGCGGAGGTGTGGAGGGCGTCCGTTCACTCTCGTCGTAGACGGGAACGTAGTCCCGACCCTGGGCGTCCTTCTTTGGAACCGGCGAGAAGCCCGTGCCACCGTCGGGTGCCTGATAGTAGAGGGGCTGCCGAGCCGGGGAGGATGACTGCGCCAACGCGGCTCGCGCCGCGACGGGGGTGAACTCTCCGTCACCCAGCCAGTAAGCGCCGAGGGTAGCCGCTCCAGCGAGGAGGATCCCGCCCACCAGGATGAGGGGGCGCGTGCTCATAGATCGCCCCCGATCAAGCGCTCGATGGTGGCGACCTGACGCTGGGCATCGAACTCAGTGGAGAGAAGCTGCAGGCGGTAGCCGACAAGGTCG
>NZ_RCVR01000031.1 GCF_016107305.1 Roseomonas sp. KE2513 | reverse complement strand
CGCGTACCGGACGCGCATCAAAGGCTGCCGACCCGCCCGTCTCCGGCACAGTCTGCGCCCACGCTAATCCGGAGGGCACGTATACGGTACCCATGCTGCCTCCTTGGAGGATCACGCCAGGCCGACGCGCGGTGCTCCGCTGCGTTCCCGCACGGCATGTGGTGCGTTGCGGGAACGGCCGGCCGGGTAGATCAGGCCGGCACCTTCCTGCCGAGGGAGGAAGCCGGCACCGTGATCGGCTCCAGCGGCGCAACGATCTCCGCCCGGCGGCTCTCGAACCAGGGCGGCAGCAGCAGCGTCCGGCCCAGCTCTTCCGCGGGCTCGTCCACCGTGAAGCCGATGTCGGAGGTGGCGAACTCACAGAGGATGCCGCCGGGCGAGCGGCAATAGACGGAGTGGAAGTAGTTTCGGTCCTTTGACTCCGAACAGTCCGTGTAGCCCATGCCGACAATCTGCTCGCGGAACTCCATCTGCTCCGCGTCGTTCCGCACGGCGAAGGCGACGTGGTGGACCGTACCCTCGCCGAAAGTCCAGCTTCCCTGCGGCACATCGGGGTCGTGGCGGACGACGACCGTGCAGCCCGGTCCGCCTTCCGCAATTTCGAACCGCTGGTAGCGCTCGTCCTCCGCGGTCTTGCGGAAGCCCACCGCGTCCACGAGGAAGCGTTCCTGCTCTATCCGGTCCCGAACTGACATGGTGACGGCATTGAAGCCGCGGACAGAGTCCTTCTCCTCAATCTCGTCGGTCGTCCAGCCCGCCCGGTCGTCGCGGTTATCGCCGACCATCTCGAACTCCAGACCGGAGGGGTGCTCGAAGCGGATGACGGACTGGCCCAGGCGCTGACGGATACCATCATTCGCCACGCCCAGGCGTTCCAGCCTCCGGGCCCAGAATTCCAGTGCATCCTCGGCGACGGAGTAACCGGTCACCGCCACCTGACCGGTGCCCTTGCGGCCTCGGATGCCCGCCTGGCGATAGGGAAAGGTGGTCATGATGGTGCCGAGCTGAGCGTCCCGGTTGCCATAGTAGAGATGGTAGATCGGCGTGCTTCCGTCGAAGAGGACGGTCTGCTTCACCATGCGCTGCCCGATGATGCGGGTGAAGAAGTCGATATCCTCCTGCGCCTTGCCGACGCATGAGGTGACGTGGTGCATCCCCGTCACGTAATCCTTGGCCATCGTTTCCTCCTTCGCGGCCTTTTGGCCTTGGCTGGATGTTAGGCAGGGAAGGCCGGGCCGGGCCTGCACAATCCGCGCGTGATCCCGTCATGAAACGCTCACGCAGGGCGCCCAGCGGCGCGCCCTACGGCCTCAGCCAGATACGGCTCAGCAGGATTGTCGGCGGAAGGCGGCGGGAGTGATGCCTGTAGCCCGTCGGAAGAGGTGAGTCAGGTGCTCCTGGCTCGCAAACCCGCATTCCAGCGCGATCTCGGCGATAGGGAGGCGTGACCCCGTGAGCAGGAGGCGGGCCGCCTCGACGCGGAGCTGGATCAGATACTGGTGCGGCGGCTTGCCCAGGACCTGGCGGAAGCGCCTTGTGAGCTGGACAGGGCCGCAGGAACTCGCCGCAGCGATGTCGGCGAGGGTGATGGACCGGTGAAGGTTGGCCCGCATGAAGTCTATTGCCGGCGCAATGTCACGAGCCCTAACCGTCTTCGCCTGGGCCGCGGCGGACGGGCTGCTGGAGTGCCGCCGGATGAGCCTTGCGGCGATCGCGGCCGCGAGGTGGTCCACGTAGCAGTTGTTTGCGGGATGTCCGTCGGCGAGCACGTCTCGCACAGCCAGCAGAAGATGGGTGAGGGCCGGGTCCACGTCCCCGAAGCGGGGGATGACCTCCAGACGGGACGGGTCACCGATCTCGCACTCTGCAGCCACCGCACGAAGGACCGCGTCCGAGAGGTAAAGGTGAAGGCTGGTCAGCGGCGCGCGCAGGCGAACGCCGAAGACTGTGCCACCGGGAATGATATGTGTCCCTCCCTCCGGGATGAGAGAGGTGCCGCGGCCCTGAGAAAGCTCCCGCTCTACCGGGACGGGCCCGTCCATGTGGAGGACGAGCAGGTGGTCCTGCACGCCTGGGCAATTGTGCTCATAAGGCTGCTCGCGCTGAGTCGAGGCATACAGTGATCGCCAGCCCTGGGACAGGCTGGACAGGTACTCCGTCACCCCAGCGCGGAACAGCATCCCGTGCGCAAGGCAGGAGGAATAGGGCTGAGTCACTGCCATGACAGGTTTGGGCCCACCGTGCTCCGGTGATGATGCCCGGATCAGTTTGGCAATGCCAGTGCAACAGAGTTCCGTGTGAAGCTCTCATCGTTCGACGCCTCCGGCATACCCGGAGCGCTTCAAACCGGTCAGGACGAAACTGATCGCCTTTGGCGCTTCCGAAGCGCTCAAGGAGGCCCAGTACCGACACCCTGAAAGGTCAGGACGGCGCAAGTCCAGGCATGATGCAGCGAAGGTGGGGATGAGCCGGCGTCATCCCCACCCGCTGACGAGGTCCGCTCCAGTCGAAGGGGCGGTTTGTCTCAGGCCGGCTTGATGTCCATCGCCAGCGTCCGCTCGTCTCGCCGCGGTTGGATCGAGATGTCCTTCCGCGTGGCCCAGAGATTCTCGAGCATCAGGATCGGCATAATGGGAATATCCACCATGGTCCGCTCCGTGACGCTGATCAGAAGCCTTTCGCGCTTGGCCTCATCCATCTCCTCCACCGCCTCGAAAATGTACCGATCCAGTTCCGGGTTGGAGTAGAGCCCGTAGTTGTAGGAACCCCGGTTCCTCGATTTGTCCTGAGTGGCGATGCAGTTCGTCAGCATGTATCCGCCCTCGAAAGTGGGGCTGCCCCAGCCCCAGAGCGCCATGGAGAACTCCTGCCGCGTTCCCCGGCCGAAGAAGCTGCTCCAGGGCAGCGCCTCGACGTTCGTCTGCACGCCGATGCGCGCCCACATCTGGGCAACGGCCTGGGCGAGCCGCGCGTCGTTCGGGTACCGGTCGTTCGGCGTGTGAAGGGTGAGGCGGAAACCCTGGCCCAACCCGGCCTCTGCGAGAAGCTGTCGCGCGCGGTTCGGGTTGTACTCAGGAACCGTGACGCCGGGCGCGTAGGAGTAGCCGCCCTCCGGCATCCACTGGTTCGTGGGTGCGGCGGTGTTCAGCATGATCCTGTCCGCCAGGGCCGAGCGCTGGATGGAGCAGGAGAGCGCCTCGCGCACCCGACGGTCGCGGAACGGGTTCTTCGGGAGGGGCTGGCCGTTGTTCCCCAGCACGAAGGGGCTCTCGCCCTCGCGAGAGAAGTCGGGGACAAGGTACATGCAGCGGATGCCGCCCACCGAAACCACCGATACCTGTGGCTCGCTCCGCAGCTTCGGAAGATCGCTGACCGAGGGCGTGTCGATCACGCCCACATCGCCGGAGAGCAGCGCCGCGCTGCGTGCCGCCGGGTTAGAGAGCAATCGTAGCGTCACCTTCTCCCAGGGCTGCTTCGGCCCCCACCAGCCGTCGAATCGCCGCATCTCCACGCGGCTGCCGGGTGTGAAGGAAACGAAGCGGTACGGGCCCGTTCCGATGGCGGCTTTGCCGGAGTTGTAGTCGGCGGTCGAGGCACCCTCGCCGGCACGGCGGGAGAGGATGCCGACATAGGTTAGGTTCAGCAGCAGATCCGGTGCGGGCTGGTGGGTGTGGACGCGGAGCGTCAGCGCGTCCGGCACCTCCAACCGGCTGACAGCGCGCAGGAAGGTGCCGAATCCGCCCGGGCTGTTCGGCACGTTTGGCGCGCGCTCGAAGGTGAAGACGACGTCGTCGGCCGTCAGCTCGCCGCCGTCGTGGAACTTCACGCCCGGGCGCAGCTTGAACTCCCAGAGGGTGTCGCTGATGGATCTCCAGCTCTCCGCAAGCACGGGCACAAGCTTGCCGTCCGGCGTCCGGTCCACCAACCGTTCGAACATGTGCATCGCCACGGTGTGGTTCGGCGTCGCGTGGAAGAAATGCGGGTCGATCGTCGTAAAGGCTCCGCCGAGCCCGATCTCCAGATCGGTGCCGGCGGCCCGGGCGCCGCGGGGAAGCACGGTCGGGAAGACGGTCAGCGACGCTGCCGCCGCCAGAAGGTTACGGCGCTGCATGGGACATCTCCTTCACCATTCCTGCCTCTCTTGCCCGCCATCGCCGCGGGAGAAGCGCTATTCGCATCACCCGGCTTTACCGGGAAGGCCTCTTCCGGCTCACGCCGCCAGCGCCACGCCATCGCGCTGCGGGTCCGCACCACCCGTCAGCCGCCCGTCCTCCACGCGAATGGCATGGATCGCCGCGAAGGCGAAGCCCATGTAGGAGCGGGCGATCGGGTAGCCCTGCGCCTCCAGGGCGTCGGTCACGTAGCGCGGGATGCGGTTTGATACGTCGATCGTGTCGCTGTTGACAGAAATGCGCGGCGCGGCGACAGCCTCGAACATCGTCATGCCGAAGTCGATCACGTTGCTGATTCCCTGTGTGAGGGCCGGCACGATGGCGGTGCCCCCCGGTGCGCCAAGGACGATGTAGGGGGCATCCCCCCGGAATACGATCGTCGGGCACTGGGAGGACGTCCGGCTCTTCCCTGGCGCGATGGATCCCGCACGCCCGGGGCGGGGATCGAAGCCGTTCATCAGCCCGTTGTACATGAAGCCCATCCCGTCCGTGATGACGCCGGAGGGATTGCCGAGCGTGTGCGTCAGTGCCACCGCATTGCCCTCGGCGTCCATGACCGTGACATGGGTGGTGTCGGCCGCCTCGTAGGGCATGCGGGCGACATGCGCCTTCTCCCCGCGCCGGATGCGGGCCGCGATCTCTGCCGCACGGTCCTTCGAGAGCAGCATCTCCACGGGAACCTCGACAAATTCCGGGTCACCGATATGGGTGTCCTTGTCGATGGCCACCTGCTTCATCGCCTCCGCGAGGATGCGGAGGTGCTCGGCGCTGCCGTGCTCCAGCGCGCCGATGTCGAACCTCTCCAGTATGTGCAGCAGCTGCACGAGGCTCAGCCCGCCGCCGGGTGCCTGCAGGCTGGCCACGCGGTGACCGCGATAGCTGCCCCATACGGGATCGCTGCGCAGGGTACGGTAGTTCCGCAGGTCCTCTATGGAGAGCAGGCCGCCATGGCGCCGGAAGTCCGCAACGATTTCCTCCGCCATCTCCCCGCAGTAGAAGACATCCGGCCCGTGCCGTGCGATCCGCTCCAGCGAGCGCGCCATGTCGGGGTTGGAGACGGTCTGGCCCGGCCTCTTCGGCGTTCCGTCCGGCGCACAGTAGATCTCGCGCCCTGTGCTGCTGAAGCGAAGGAGGTCCGCGGGGTTCAGCATCCCCGTCGCGCGCTGGTCCAGCGTCCAGTAGTAGTGGACATAGGGGCGCACCATGAAGCCGCTCCGTGCTTGCTCGATAGCCGGACGCATGACGTCGGCCAGCTCCATCGTACCGAAGTCGGAGAGGGCGTCGGTGTAGCCGCGCAGATTCCCGGGCGTCCCTGGGGCCAGGTAGCCGATCTCGTTCACGTGGTCCTTGACGAGATAGGCGAAGCCGTCACGGGACTGGCCCGTCACGATGTCCGTCCACATCTCCGGCCGCGCCGCGCGCGGGGCGCGGGCGTAGAAGGTCAGGTGCTGGTGAACGCCGCGATGGGGCATGTAGACCTGCATGGTCCCGTAGCCCGCGATTCCCGTCATCAGCGGGTCCACTACGCCCTGCACGAAGGCCGCGGCGATCGCAGCGTCGACCGCGTTGCCGCCCCGCCGAAGCGTCAGCACCCCGGCCTCAGCCGCCTCTGGCTGGGCCGCCACCACCATGCCCTTCATGCCGGGCCTCCCCTCACGGTGCGCCGGAATGGCGCAAAATCCGCCTCTGCCATCCCGCCCAACTCGGTCAGCAGCATCGCCCAGGCCTGCAGCCCGAGCGGGATGGAATCGAGGTGGAAGAACTCGTTCGGCGCGTGCACGTCCTCGTCCGGCAGGTTGAAGCCGAACATCAGCGTGTCGATCCCAAGCAGCTCCTGGAACAGCGCCGTCACCGGCACTGTGGCACCGAGCCGCACCGGCACCGGTGGTCGTCCCATCAGCCGCTCCAGCACCGCCGAGCCCGCGCGCAGCAGGGGATGGTCCTCCGCGAGGCTCGAAGCGGGGGAATTGCCGCTCTTCGGCGTGATCCGCAGCGAAACACCGGAGGGGCAGTGGCGCGCGAGGTGCTCGGCCACCACCGCCACCGCCCGCTCCGGATCCTGGCCGGGAACGAGGCGCATGGTGATCTTAGCGAAGGCCTCGTCCGGGATCACGGTCTTGCTGCCCGCGCCCGTGTAGCCGCCCCACATCCCGTTCACGTCGATGGCCGGGCGCAGCGTCAGGCGCTCGCGCAGAGTGTAACCGGGCTCGCCGAAGGCGGCAGCGCCCACCTCACCGCAAAAGGTGGCCTCGTCCAGCGGGAAGGCCGCCGTGTCGGTCCGCTGATTTGGGGTCAACGCCGGCACGGCCGCCAGGAAGCCCTGCACGGCGATCCGCCCCTCCGCATCGTGCAAGGAGGCGACCAGCCGCGCCATCTCGTGCAGTGCGTTGCGCACGGCGCCGCCGTAGCGGCCGGAATGCAGCTCCTTGTCAGCGCTGCGCAGCGCCACTTCCAGGCCCGCGATTCCGCGCGCGCCGACATTGATGGTAGGGATGGTCTCGCTCGCACGGCCGCCATCGGCCGAGATCACGGCGTCGGCTCGCAGCAGCTCACCGTGACGCCGTACCAGCTCGCGCAGGCTGGGGCTGCCGGTCTCCTCCTCGCCCTCCAGGAAAAACTTCAGGTTCGCCGGGCAACGCCCGGTCACGCGGAGGAACGCGGCCACCGCTTCGATCGCGATGGTGGTGGAGCCCTTCACGTCCGAGGCGCCGCGCGCATAAAGGCGCCCGCCCTTTTGCACGGGCTCGAAGGGGTCGGTACGCCAGGCCGCGAGGGGGGCAGGGGGCTGCACGTCGTAGTGGCCGTAGACCAGCAGGGTGGGGCGGCCCGGCGCCCCCTCCCAGGCCGCGTAGACGGCAGGCTCGCCGCCGCCGTCCAGCAGCCGCACGTCGGAGAGGCCGATCCCGCGCAGCCAGTCCAGCAGGAAGTCGCGCGCGGCCTCCATCCCCTCCGCGAAGCCCGGATCGGCGCTGACGCTCGGCAGGCGCAGGAAGGCGTCCAGCCGGGCGCGGATGGCTCCCTGCCGGCCCATCAGGTCGTCGATGACCGATTTTGTCATCCTGGCGCTCCCCCAACCGCCTGTCGGCGGCCTACTGGCGCAGGGACGTTAGGGCAGGCGCACCCGCTCCACCCATCGGAAACGGCGGAAATCGTGCTGATCCTGCTCCAGGCTAGGCGGGCCCGTTCCGATACGCCCGCGGCGTGATGCCCATTCGGGCGTGGAAGACGCGGGAGAAGTGGGAGGCGTCCTTGAAGCCGCAGTCGAGAGCCACGGCCAGAACACCGTCCCGGCCCTCCCGCAGCAGCCCGCAGGCGTGGGCGATGCGCGCCTCTTGCAGGTAGCGGTGTGGCGTGCGGCCGGTCGCGCCGCGGAAGAGCCTGGCGAAGTGGAACTCGCTGTAGCCGGCCGCGCCCGCCATCTCCGCCACCGTCAACTCCTCCGCCAGCCGGGCGCGGACCAGCGCTTCAACCCGCCGCAGGCGGGCCGGTGAAAGGGCGAGGGACGGGGTGGGCGGGCTGGACGGGGCGGGAAGGTGATAACGACGCAGCAGGTGGGCGACCAGCGCCCGGCAGAGACCGTCCGCCAGTTCCGTCAGATAAGGTCCGCCACCCTCCATCGCGTCGAGAACCTGCAGGCCCAGCTGCCGGATGAGGGTGTCGGACCCGTATAGCGGGTCTGACAAGGTGAATGGTCCGCACCCTCGCCCGGCCACCGACCGGAAGGCCCGCGGCGGCAGCATGACGTGCAGCAGGTCGAAGGGATCGGCTGTGGACCAGCGGCGTTCCACCCCGGGAGGCACGATCCGCACCGCGTGGGGCCCGATGGGACCGGCCCAGACCTTCCTCTGCCCCAGCCAGGCCTCCGCCCGCATGGGGCGAAGGTTGAGCGAGACGATGGTGTGGTCGGACAGCAGCGGCCGCATCTCAAAGGCGCTGGCCCCGTCGCGACTCCAGCGGATCACCGACGTGCCGGTGGAGGGCAGGTCGAGCAGGGCCGCGGCCGGTCGCATGCCCCACCCCGCTTGGCGCTCCTGCATGAAGTCCGCGCCCGGCATGCTCTGCTCCTCGCTCCTGCCCTCGTGCGTCCCGAGTCTGCGCATCGAAGCAGCCACAAGCAAAGACCTGGCATGTTGAGGAATCTACGGCGCCCGCGCCAGGGCCTCACCGCTCCGGGTGGTGCGACGCCGGTCCCCTGGCCGTCGCGGGGGTTTGACGCGGTCCGCCTGCCGGTCCATCGCTGGCCGCCCGCGACGAGGTTCCACCCCGTCCAGCCGGGACGCACGAGAGGAGCCGCATGTCCGACAGCGACCGCGACAGCACCGCCTGGAAGGTATCGCCGAGCGCCTACGCGGCCAGGCGGGAGGCGCCCTTCGCCCTGCCGGCCCAGCCGCTTTCCCGCTACCTGCCGATGCGGGACGGCTGCCGGATCGCGCTGGATGCCTGGCTGCCCGAGGGCGCGACGGGACCAGTGCCGGCGGTGCTGATCCTGACGCCCTACTATCGCCGCTTCGCCGTCGCACCAGGAAGCGAAGCCGATCCCATCCCGAATGCGGGTAAGTTCGTGCGACACCTGGTCCCGCGCGGCTACGCGGTAGTGGTGGTGGACGTGCGCGGCACCGGCGCCAGCTTCGGCACGCGCGACAGCTTCCGCTCGCCCAAGGAGCGCGAAGACAGCTACCAGATTGCCGATTGGGTGGTGGCGCAGCCCTGGTCCGACGGGCGCATCGGCGCGACCGGTATCTCCTATCCCGGCGCCGCCTCGGATTTCCTGGCGAGCACAGGGCATCCTGCGGTGAAGGCAATCGCGCCGCTCTTCGCCGTCTGGGACACATATGCCGACAACTACTACCCCGGCGGCATCCTGCTGAAGGAACTGGCCCGGTCCTATGACGAGCTGATGGTCGCTATGGATCACGACCGGCGCGACCTGCTGCGGGACTACGTCTACTACGCCAACCCCGACTTGCGTGGCCCGCACCCCGTGGACGAGGATCCGGAGGGCGCGCTGCTCGCCCAGGCGATCCACGAGCACCTCGGCAACTTCCGCCAGCCCGACTTCATGGGCGAGTTCCGCTTCCGCGAAGAGGCGCTGCCCTACGACCCCGGCTTCTCCTCCGCCTCCTTCAGCCCCTACTCCGTGCGGGACGGCATCCGGCCGGACGTTGCGGTTCTCGCCTGCTCCGGCTGGATGGACGGCGCGGGCTACGCGAACGGCGCGATCAGCCGCTTCCTGACGCTGAAGAGCAACCCGGTCCACCTGCTTCTCGGCCCCTGGGATCACGGGGCGCGCTGCAACGTCTCCCCTTGGCGACGGGAAACGGCCCCCGATTTCGACCTGCTCGGCGAGCTGACGCGCTTCCTCGACCACTACCTCATGGGGCGCGACACCGGCCTCGATGCTGAGGAGCGGGTCCATTACTTCGCGATGCACGCGGAGAGATGGTGCGGCGCGCCGTTCTGGCCGCCGGTGCCCGAGACGCGCCGCCTCGCCTTCGCGGCCGGGGGTGCGCTGGCCGAGGCGCCGGACGAGGAAGGGGAGGACAGCACCCGCGCCGACTTCGCGGCCGGCTCCGGCCGCGGCACGCGCTACGAGCGCATCGCGGGCATCAACAGCACCACTTACTACGCGGACTGGGCGGAGCGGCAGGCAGAGTTGCTCTCCTGGACCTCCCAGCCACTCGCGGTGGACAGCGAAATGGCGGGGCACGGCCTTGCCGACCTCTGGATCGCGTCCTCTGAGCCGGACGCCGCCCTCTTTGTTTACCTCTCCGAGGTCGAGGTGGACGGGACCGTGCGCTACGTCACTGAGGGGCTGCTGCGCGCCCTGCACCGCAAGGAGAGCCCGGCACCCGCCTCCTATCGCACCACCTGGCCCTTCCGCTCCTTCCGCCGCGAGGACGCGGCGCCGCTTGTCCCGGGTAGGGCGGAGCGCATCCGCATCCCGTTGCTGCCCACGGCCTGGCGCTTCCGCGCGGGCAGCCGCATCCGGCTCTCCATCGCCGGCGCCGACGCGGATCACTGCGTGCAGGTGCCCCATGGCCGCCCGCCCGTGCTGACCGTGCTGCGCGGCGGCGACCGCGCTTCCTTCCTTGAGCTGCCCTTGCGGGCTATCGACTGACAAAGAGACACCCCGCCGCCCCATCACCGGGACGGCTGGTTCTCGCCGGATCTGTGGAGAGCGACAATGCGTGGCATGGTGGTGGCGGCGCAGCCGGAGGCGGCCGAGGCCGGGGTGGAGGTGCTGCGGGCTGGCGGCAACGCGGTGGACGCCGCCATTGCCTGCGCCTTCAGCCAGGGCGTGGTGGATCCGCAGATGTGCGGCCTGGCCGGCTTTGGGGCGATGCAGGTCTGCATGCCCAGCCAGGGGGTGCATACGGTGCTGGAATTCTTCGCCCGCGCCCCGCTTTCCGCCACGCCGGAGATGTGGGCGGACAAGTTCGTGGGCCAGTCGCGGGACGGCTTTGTTTTCCTGCTGAACGACAGGAGCAATGACGCCGGTTACGGCTCCATCGGCACCCCCGGCAACGTGGCCGGCTACGCGGAGGCGCTCTCGCGCTTCGGCACCATGCCGCTGCGGGAAGTGATGGCCCCCGCGATCGCCCAGGCCCATCGAGGCGTGATGGTACGGCCCTACATGCACTACTATTGGGCAATCGACCACGGCGGCGACGGCCAGGTCAACGTGGAGGACAAGCTGCGCTTCAGCAGGACGGGGCGGCAGGTGTACTTCCGCGCCGACGGCAGGCTGAAGCGCCCGGGCGACACGCTGCGTAACCCCGACATGGCCCGCACGCTGGAGCGGATCGCGGAGGGCGGCGCCGATGTGTTCTACCGCGGTGACGTCGCGCGCGAGATGGCGGCCGACATGGCCGCCCATGGCGGCCTGATCACGATGGAGGATCTGGCGGCCTACCGCGTGCGCGAGAAGGTGCCGGTCTGGGGGAACTATCGCGGTCTTCGCGTTTCCTCCAACCCGCCGCCCGCCGGTGGCGGATGCTTGATCGAGTTACTCGGCATTCTCGAGCACTTCGACCTCGCTTCCATGGAGCACGGCTGCCCCGAGCACCTGCGTGTGCTGGCCGAAGCGATGAAGTGGATGACTGTGGACAAGGACGCCCACATGGGCGATCCGGACTTCGTGGACGTGCCGCTGGAGCGCCTGCTGTCTCGCGAGCACACCGGAGCGGTGGCCGCCCGTATCCGCGCCAGGGAGAAGGCGCGCGTGATCCGAGCCGAGGAGCCGCGCGACCCGCCCGACACGACTGTGGTCTGCGTGGTGGACGGGCAGGGCGGCGCGGTCGCGCTGACGCACACTCTCGGCATTCCCTCCGGCGTCATCACCGATGGGCTGGGCTTCATGTACAATGGCTGCATGAGCGGGTTCGACCCGCGCCCGGGCCGTGCCGCCTCCATCGCGCCGGGCAAGAGCCGCGCGAGCGCCATGGCGCCGACCATGCTCTTCGACGGCGGATCGGAAGATGGGGCGCCCTGCATGGTGCTGGCCGCGCCCGGCGGCACCTACATCGTGCCGGCCCTGGCGCAGGCGGTCATGAACGTGGTTGATTTCGGCATGAGCATGAGCGACGCGGTGGCCGCGCCGCGCATCGTCGCGCTGAGCGACACGATCGACCTGTGCAACCGCATCCCGCACGCCACGCAGGCGGCGCTGGAGGCCATGGGCTATCCTGTCGCCCGGTCCTACCAGAGCCACGCCTTCGGCGCGCCGCACGGCTTACTGGTCCGGGATGGCCGCTGCACCGGCGGCGCCGACCCGCAGCGGGACGGCGTGGCGATGGCGGCCTGACGCCCCGCAGGCCGCCAGAGGCGGGGCGGCCGGGTCAGAGGCTCATCAGGCTGGCGTTCCCGCCGGCCGCCGCGGTGTTGGTGCTCGTGGAGCGCTCCGCCACCAGCATGTCGAGCGGGTAGAGGCCGTCCCGCTCGGTGATGACCGGGCGGATGGGTCCAGGAGCTTCCGCGACCTCCCGCAGCAAGCCGTGCAAAGACCCCTCGCCACCCTCGAAGAGGACAGCGTCAGCCATGCCGACGCCACCTTCGCCGACTTGGGCCGTGGCGGACGGTGGCAGTTCCCCAAGCTTGGCGAAATCCGCTGCCGAGATCCGCGCGGAATTGCCGGTGGCCAGGCACGCCGCGAGTTGCACGAGCAGCCCGTCGCGCGTCGCGGCGCGGCACAGCACGGTGCCGCGGGGGTGCAGGGCATAGAGATTCCGCTCGCCCACCGGGCCGGGCAGCTCGATCTCCAGCCCAGCCCGCGCGGGCGCGCCCTGGCGGGCGCAGCGGTCAGCCAGTGCGGCCTCATCCCGCGCCCGCAGCCAGTCCGTCAGAGCGTGCAGGGCGCGAAGGGGCGGCGTGGCGGGAAGAGGTGGCTCAGCCGGGCAGGCCGAGAGGAGGCGGCGCAAGTAGAGCGGCCCGCCCGCCTTCGGGCCCGTGCCAGACAGGCCGTGGCCGCCGAAGGGCTGCACGCCGACCACAGCGCCGATCAGGTTGCGATTGACGTAGATGTTGCCCGCGCCTGATCGGGCCGTGAGGCGCTCGATTGTCTCGTCGATGCGGGAGTGCACGCCGAAGGTCAGGCCGTAGCCGGTGGCGTTGATGTCGCGCATCAGCGCGTCCATCCCATCGCGTGGGAAGCGCAGAACGTGCAGCACGGGGCCGAAGATCTCTCGCTTCAGCTCCGCGATGCCGCTGATCTCGATGATGACCGGCGCGACGAAGCTGCCGTGGCGGCACGTCTCCGGCAGGGATAGCGCGTGCACCGGGCGGCCTGCCTCGCGCATGGCATCCACATGGCTCTGGATGCCGGCCCGCGCCTCCTCGGTAATGACGGGGCCGACATCGATGGAGAGCCGGTCGGGGTTGCCGACCGAAAGCTCGGCCAGCGCGCCCTTGAGCATCGTCACCACCCTCTCCGCCACGTCGTCCTGCAGGCAGAGCACGCGAAGGGCGGAGCAGCGCTGGCCCGCGCTATCGAAGGCAGAGGCGAGAACGTCCGCTACTACCTGCTCCGGCAGCGCCGAGCTATCCACCACCAGCGCGTTCTGCCCGCCCGTTTCCGCGATGAAGGGGATGGGCTGGCGCGTGGCGCCCAAGCGCCCGGCGAGCTGGCGCTGGATCTGTTGCGCGACGTCGGTGGAGCCGGTGAACATCACGCCCTGCGTGCGCGGGTCGGCGACCAGCCGCGCCCCCACCCTGCCATCACCAGGCAGGAGCTGAAGGACAGCGGGCGGCACCCCTGCATCGCGCAGCAGGCCCACAACCAGGGAGGCGATCAGCGGCACCTCCTCGGCCGGCTTCGCCAGCACGGGATTCCCTGCCACGAGCGCGGCCGCGACCTGCCCCGTAAAGATGGCCACCGGGAAGTTCCAAGGCGAGATGCAGACCACAGGGCCGAGCGGGCGGTGCTCCGCGCCGAAGCCACGCGCCTGCGCGGCGTAGTAGCGCAGAAAGTCCACGGCTTCCCGCACCTCACCGACCGCGTTGGGCAGAGATTTGCCGGCTTCGCGAATGATAGGGCCGAGCAGCCGGGCCATGCGGGCTTCCATCAGCCCGGCCGCGCGCTCCAGCATGGCGGCGCGCTCCGCGGGCGGCACGGCAGCCCAGCCAGGCGCGGCTGCCTCGGCCTGTGCCAGGGCGGCGTCCACGATGTCGTCCGCCGCCTCCACGACGTGGCCCACCAGGTCACGACGGTCCGCGGGGTTGCGGACCTCCCGGGCCTCGCCATCCATGGCGCCGCTGCCCAGCAGAGGAGCCGCGCGGACCGGTGCGGCACCCCCCTGCAAAGCCTCCGCCAGCGCGGCGAGGCGATCCTCGTTCGTCAGGTCCAGCCCGGCGGAGTTGCGGCGCGTATCACCGAACAGGTCGCGCGGCTGCGCGATGCCGTCATGCGGGCGGCCGAGTGGCGAAAGGGAGCGCGCCTCCGCCACCGGGTCCGCTATCAGCACCTCCACCGGCACGTCCGGGTCGTTGATGCGGTTCACGAAGGAGGAGTTGGCGCCGTTCTCCAGCAGGCGACGGACGAGATAGGCCAGCAGCGTCTCGTGCGTGCCCACGGGGGCGTAGATGCGGCAGGGGCGATTGAGGCGGTCATGCCCGACCACCTCCTCGTAGAGCGGCTCCCCCATGCCGTGCAGGCACTGGAACTCGTACTGCCGCGGGTGCCATGCCGCCGGGTTCGCCATCTCGTGGATCGCGGCCACGGTACGCGCGTTGTGGGTGGCGAATTGCGGGAAGACCGCATCGTGCGCTGCCAGGAGCCTGCGGGCGCAGGCGAGGTAGGAAACGTCCGTGTGGATCTTGCGCGTAAAGACGGGAAAGCCCTCCAGGCCGTCCACCTGGGCGCGCTTGATCTCGCTGTCCCAGTAAGCACCCTTGACCAGCCTCACCATCATGCGCCGCCCTGTGCGGCGGGCGAGATCGACGACAAAGTCGATGACGAAGGGTGCGCGGCGCTGATAGGCCTGAATGACGAAGCCCACGCCGTTCCATCCTGCCAGCGCCTCGTCCTGGCAAAGGCCTTCCAGCAGATCGAGCGAGAGCTCCAGTCGGTCGGCCTCTTCCGCGTCGATGTTCAACCCAATGTCGTAACGGCGGGCCAGCGCTGCCAGCCCGACGACGCGCGGGAGCAACTCCGCCATCACCCGGGCCCTCTGCGCGCGGCCATACCGCGGGTGCAGGGCAGAGAGCTTGATGGAGATGCCCGGGCCTTCGACAATGCCGCGCCCCGCCGAGGCCTGTCCGATGGCGTGGATTGCGTTCTCGTAGTCCCGCAGATAGCGCGCGGCGTCTTCGGCTGTCGTCGCGGCCTCGCCGAGCATGTCGTAGGAGTAGCGGAACCCCTTCGCCTCCAGCGCGCGGCTGCGCGCAAGTGCCTCCTCGATCGTCTGGCCCGTGACGAATTGCTCGCCCATCATCCGCATGGCGAGGTCGACGCCCCGGCGGATAACTGGCTCCCCCGCGCGGGCGATCAACCGGGTCAACGTCGCGCCCAGCCCCGCCTCGCTGCTGGTGGAGGAGAGCCGACCCGTGACCACCAACCCCCAGGTGGCGGCATTGACGAAAAGGGAAGGGGAATGGCCGAGATGGGCAGCCCAGTCCCCGCCGCCAAGCTTGTCGCGGATCAGGGCGTCGCGCGTGGCGGCATCGGGTACGCGCAGCAGAGCCTCGGCGAGGCACATCAGTGCCACCCCTTCCTGACTGGAGAGCGAGAACTCCTGCACCAGCGCCTCCACCCCGCCACCCCGGCGCTTGGTGCGGAGCGCCGCGACGAGGCGGCGGGCGAGGGAGGCAGCTCTTGCATCCGCCTCCTGCGGCAGCGCGGCTGCCTCGACCAGAGAGGGCAGGCACCTTTCCTCAAGGCGTCGGTAGGCCGCCGTCACGGCCGCGCGCAGCGGTGCCTGAGGCCACACTTCGTCGGCAAGAGGCTGAAACGGCCTCCAGCCGGCATCGGGAAGGGCGGCGGTGCTCATCGTCGCGTCGGTCCTAAAGGGGCGGAGCCAGACTAAGGGTGGTTGCGCCGGATCAACATGCGATAGATAGGACGACTTGCCGCAGGATTCACTAACTCGGTCCGGAGTGGGCGTGAAAGATGCAGGATCTGGACCGAACCGACCGTTTGATGCTGGCCATCCTCCAGCGGGAAGGGCGGATCACCAACCTCGAACTCTCCGACCGCATCGGTCTGTCTCCCACGGCCACGAGCGAGCGGATGCGGCGACTGCTGAAGGAGGGGCTGGTGACGGGCTTCGGCGCCCGGCTCGACCCACATCGGCTGGGCTTCGGCCTTTTAATCTTCGTCGAGGTGCTGCTCGACAAGACCACGCCGGATGTTTTCGAGCGCTTCTCCGAGGCCGTGAACCGCGCCCCCGAGGTCCTGGAGTGCCACATGGTCGCGGGCGGCTTCGACTATCTCGTGAAAACCCGCGTTCGCGACATGGCCGCTTACCGCGATTTCCTGGGCAAGGTACTGCTCGGCCTGCCCGGAGTCCGCGAGACGCGAACCTACGCCGTTATGGAGGAGGTGAAGACGAACGGCCCGTTGCCGCTGTAGTCGCGCGGGCCCTGGGGCTTCCGAGCCTAGGGGGCGCGCGAGAGCACGAAATAGGGCGCGCTGGTCCGCGCACTGAAATTCAACATCCTGCTAATCGCAACGTGTCGTCACAACCAGCCGCGAGGCCATCTCGGGTGGTGCGCGTTCCGCCCAGATAAGCAGGGCGTCGAGTGCCGGGCAGAGCGACTGCCCCCACTCGGTCAGGCGGTACTCGACCTTGGGTGGCACCTGGTGGTGAACAATGCGTGCCACGACGCCGTCCGCCTCGAGCTGACGCAACTGCTGGATCAACATCTTCTGCGACACGCTGGGAATGGCGCGCTCGAGATCGGAGAACCGTCGAACCTGCCCGCCGAAGAGCTGAAACAGAATCACCAGTTTCCAGCGCCCTTCGAGCACCCGGACGACGTTCTGCACGCCCCGCGCGGCTGATTCCGGCGTGTAGGTCACGCGCTTACCTCGGGGTAAGTCGCTTACCTCTTCGTCCGTTCTTGTCATCCGGGCAGCCTAGAAACAGGTTCACCGCGGGGCAAGCAACAGCGGAGACATGCCTTGAAGGATGACCTGCCGTCACCGATCGCGTCCTATGTCGCAGCCAATGCGCGCCTGGATGCGGAGCGCATTCTGGCGTCCTTCGCGCCTGATGCTGTGGTGGGAGATGATGGCGGCCGCCATGTGGGCCACGACGCGATCAGGGCATGGATCAACTCGGCCATCATCGTCGCCCGGGCCGTCTTCACGCCCGAGATGTGGCGCGACGAGAATGGCCGCATCATCGTGACAGGCCCGACCACCGGCGACTTCCGGGGCAGCCCGATTTATCTCACCTTTCGGTTCACGCTCCGCGGCGGCGCCATCGCCGCCCTCGAGATCGGCTGATGCCACCGCGCAGCCATCCCGACGAGTTCGAGGGGCGCCGGGTTCTCGTCACCGGAGGCAGCAAGGGTACCGGCCGCACGACCGTCGAGCGCTTCCTGGAAGCCGGGGCGCGGGTCATCACGGCGGCGCGGAACAGGGCCGAGGATCTCAGGGGCGTCGAATTCGTGGCCGCCGACCTCACCAGCCCGGACGGCATCCGCGCCCTTGCGGAGGCGGCGCTGGGACGCCTCGGCGGCGTGGACGTGCTGGTGCATGTCCTCGGCGGATCCAGGGCCCCGGGCGGAGGTTTCACCGCCCTCACGGAGGATCACTGGCGCGCCGAGTTCGACCAGAACCTCATGCCTGCGGTGCGGCTCGACCGCCTGCTGCTGCCGCAGATGGTCACGCGCGGTGAAGGGGTGGTGATCCATGTGGCATCGATCCAGTGGCGCCTGCCGCTGCATGACTCCACGGCGGCCTACGCCGCGGCAAAGGCCGCGCTGACGACCTACAGCAAGGCTCTCTCGAAGGAGGTCGGTCCGAAGGGCGTGCGGGTGAACGTCGTCTCACCCGGGTGGATCTACACCGAAGCGGCGGACGCCCTGGTGCAGCGGCTCGCCGCCAGCAGCGGGGGAACGCCGGAGGCGGCAAGGAGGGGCATCCTGGAGGCGCTCGGCGGCATCCCGATCGGCCGCCCTACCAAGCCGGAGGAGGTGGCGGAGCTCATCGCCTTCCTTGCCTCCGACCGGGCGGCGGCCATCCACGGCGCGGAATACATCATTGACGGCGGCACGGTCCCGACGGTGTAGCCGCCGCGTGCCGCCCACGACGTTCCGCTAAGCCCGCCTCAGCAGGGCGGCGGCGCCAAGGGCGGTGAATCCGGCCATCAAGCCCCAGAAGGCGGAGCCGAGGCCGAAGAGCGAAAGGCCGGAGCCGGTCGCGAGGAAGGTGAGGATCGCGGGGTCGCGGCTCTCCCGCGTCGTCAGCATCGCCTCGATCGCGCCCGTCAGCGCCGGGATAAGGGCGAGGCCGGTCAGCACCGCGATCACCGCCTGCGGCAGTGCGAGGAAGAAGCGCACCAGAAGCGGTGAGAAGATCGCGAGCAGGAGGTAGAACGCCGCATAGATCACGCCGACCGTCCATCGCTCCGCCGTGCGGGGATGCGCCTCCGGGCTCGTGCAGATCGTGGCGGTGATGGCGGCGAGGTTGACTGCATGCGCCCCGAACGGCGCCGCCAGCAGCGAAGCCACGCCGGTGCCCATCAGCAGCGGCCCCGGCTTGGGGGAATAGCCGGCGGCCCGGAGCACCACCAGGCCCGGCAGGTTCTGCGACACAAGGGTTACCAAGAAGAGGGGCAGGCCGACGCTGAGGATCGGCGCCGGGTCAAAGATCGGTGCGACCGGGAACAGGCTGCCAAAGGTGGCCCCGGTCGGCAGCGGCGCCAGATCGCCGCGCAGTAGGGTGAGCAGCATGCCGGCCGCCAGCACGAGCAGGAGGGCGTGCAAGGGAAGCCATTGGCGCGCCACAATGAAGACGGCGACGAGCAGGGCCACCAGCACCGGCTCCGTGGCGCCGAGCCTGAAGAGAGCCAGACAGAATGGCAGCAGCACGCCTGCCAGCATGGCCGCGGCGATGGAGGAGGGGATCCGCTCCGCCCATCGGCCCAGCACAGGCACGGCGCCGAGCACAATCATCATGAGCGCCGCCGAGAGGAACACGCCAACCGCCACTGGCCAGGACAGGGCCGAAGTCAAGGCGGCGAGCAGCGCCGCCCCCGGCGTCGACCAAGCAAGGACGACGGGCATGCGCGACATGATGGACATCACTGCGCCGGCAATCCCGATGGCGAGGCACAGCGCGGTGACGGCGGACGCCGTCTGCCCGACGGAGGCGCCAAGCATGCGCATGGCCTGGACGACGAGCACCACGGTGCCGCCGAAGCCGACAAGGGCCGCGATCAGTGCCGCCGACCAGGCCTGGGTAGGTGGCAGGGAATGCAGCATATGGCTCTCCTCGGTGTCAGGGCGCAGGTGCTTCCCGGCGCGGCTCCGCCGATAGTACCAGCGACGACGTTGAACCAGGAGTTTCGGCAGGTTCCGCCCAGCGCTCTTCTTCGCAAGCGCAGTTCCCAATCAGCAAAGAGGTAGCCGCCGCGATCGGGCGGGTGGCGGCGTTGTGGCGTTCGCCGCGGTCCCGCCGCGGCCACATGCGGCTATAGCGCGTGTTCCTGCTGGATCATCGCCGCGGCGCGCTCGCCGATGATCGCGCAGGGCGCCTGGGTGTTGCCGGTGGTGACGCGCGGCATGATCGAGCCATCTGCCACCCGCAGGCGCTCCACACCATAGACCTTGAGCGTGCCGTCCACGACGGAAATCGCGTCCTGCCCCATCTTCGCCGTGCCACTCTGGTGCCAGTAGGTGACGGCGGCGTCGCGGATGTAGAGGTCGAGCGCCTCGCCCCGAAGCTCGCCTGGCATCGCTTCGCCGCGCACGAAGGGACGGAAGGCTGGCGCGTTGCCGAGCGCGCGGCAGAGCTCGATGCAGGCCCGCGCGGTCGCCATGTCGGCCGGGTCGGATAGGAAGTTTGCGTCGATCAAGGGTGGGGCCGCTGGATCGGCGCTTCGCAGGCGCAGGCGACCGCGGCTGGCTGGCTGCGCGAGACCGGCGAACATCGTCCAGCCATGCGCCGGCACGCCGCGCGCGGCAGTGCGGTCGCTCGGCACGGGGAATTCGACCTGGCAGAAGAGCAAGTCCGGCGCGTCAAGCTCTGGCCGGCTCTTCCAGTAGAGGGTTGCCTCGCTGCCGCTGTTCCGTGGCGCTATGGGCTCGATGTACTCCCAGGTACAGCCGAAGGAGACGTGGTCCTGGAAATTCCGGCCGACGCCCGGCAGGTGTTGCAGCAGCGGGATGCCGACGCGGCGGAGCTCCTCGCCGTCGCCGATGCCGGAATGCATCAGCACCTTCGGCGTCTGGATCGCTCCCAGCGAGAGCACGACCTCGGTATCGGCCTCGACCGTCGTGACCTGGCCGTCACGCAGGAATTCCACGCCCGTCGCGCGGTGACCGTCAAAGAGAACGCGACGCACCAGGGCGCCGGTCAGCACGGTCAGATTGGGCCGATCCAGCCATGGTCGGACATAGGCGCGGAAGAGCGATTGGCGGCGGCCGTCGCGCACCAGCATGTCGCTGATGGCGGCACCGCCGGTGGATTCCATCATGCGACCGTTCGGATGCGGGAAAGTCGGAATGCCGATCTCGCCCGCGGCGTCGAGCATCGCGGCGGCGATCGGGCTCGGATCGGCCGCTGGCTGCACCCAGACAGGCCCACCCGTGCCGCGGTACTGCGCGTCGGGGGTACCCTGCCAGTTCTCGATCCGGCGATAGATCTCAAGGACGTTGTCGTAGCCCCAGGTCGGATCACCGGCCTCCGCGGCGAAGAAGTCCCAATCGCTTCGATGCCCACGGGCCCAGACCATCACGTTGATGCTCGAGCCACCGCCAAGGCCCTTTCCCATGGACAGTGGAAGCTGGCGCCCGTTCAGGTGTGGGTTCGGTTCCGCCTGGAAGCCCCAGTCGCGCTCGCTGCCGAGATTGATTGGCCACAGGGCAGGATCGAGCACGGCCTCCACCTCGTCGCTGCCGCCGGCTTCGAATAGAAGCACCTGGACGTCCGGGTTCTCCGCAAGCCGCCGCGCAACGACCGAGCCGGAGGCACCGGCGCCGCAGACGATCACGTCGTAGCGCGGCCGCAGCCGGGCAGTCAGCCGCGCCTGGTTTTCGCGGGCCTGCACGGAGAACTCGCGCTCCTCAGAAGAGACAACATCAATCATCGTGTGAAACGCCTTACTCAATCCGTCGGCATCATCCGGACGCGACTTGCAAGCGCCCGCCGCTTACGGCCGGCCTGTCGGAGTTGCAGGGGCAATCGGCCGGCGTCGGGCTCACCCCGGCACCGGTCACGATCAGCGTGGTGCCGTGGTCGTCAGCGGGCGGCACGCACGGCGTGCTGCGCGGCCTCGTCGATGACGGCGGCGACAACCTTCGGTTGCGTCATGAAGACGGCGTGGCTGGCCGCGATCTCTGTGACCTTCGCACCGATGCGGCTCGCCATGTGGCGCAGCATGCGCTGATCGAAGGCCTTGTCGTCGGTCGCGATCACCGCCCAACTCGGCCGCGTGCGCCAGGCGGCCTGCGCGAGCTTCGTGCCGAACACCGACATGGCGATGGGCACCTGGGAGTCGCGCATGAAGGCCGCGTCGGCGTCGCTCGCGTCCGCCGCGAAGCCCGCCTTGAAGTTCTCCGCCTTCACGAAGCCAAAGCCGTCTGCACCGGTGTCGAGGACGAATTCGGGCGGCGTGGCGAAGCCCTCGTACTGCTGCGCGGTGGTCTCGCCGACATCGGGCGAGAGGGCGGAAACATAGACGAGGCCAGCTGCCTTCGGGTGGACGCCCGCCTCGGTGATGACGGTACCACCCCAACTGTGACCGACCAGGATAGCTGGCCCGTCCTGGCGGTCGAGAATGCGGCGGGTGGCGGCGACATCCTCGGCAAGCGAGGTCAGCGGGTTCTGGACGATGCTGACGCGATAGCCGCGGTGGGTCAGGTCATCATAGACGCCGCGCCAGCCCGAGCCGTCGGCGAAGGCGCCGTGAACGAGTACGACGTTGCGCACGGGTTGGGAGCCAGGCGCCGGCGTGGCGGGCTGCGCCTGGGCTGCGCCGGTGATGCCGGCGACGGCAGCGGATGCGACGAGATCACGACGGGTCATCACAGGGGTTCCATTCTGGGGATTGGGTGCGGCGGGCGTTCCGCCCTGGCCAGCGGAAGGGTGCCGTTCCGACCCCTCCCAATCCTCGTCGCGGCGCCAAAGAAAACCGAAATTTTCCAGGATTGCCCACCGATCCAGCGGCCTGCGGCGCCCCTTCCCGGCGAGGCTCGCTTGCCTTGCGGAGCCGTTGCACAAGGCTTCATCCTCGCTATCAATCCCAGGGGTGAATTGGGTCGGTCGCGCACGGCAGCTATGGTGTCGGGTGGGATGATGGCGGCCATCCGGTGGCTGCAAGGGTCAAGAGGCCCAAATTCTTCCTAAAGGGAGCCGCGTCGCCATGGCCGAGACTGCGAGAGCCTTTGCCTTCGGGCCCTTTCGCCTGGTTCCGGACCGCCGCATCCTCGTCGCCGAAGGCCGGGAAGTGCCTGTCCGCGGGCGGGCGTTCGACCTGCTCCTCGCCCTGGTGGAGCACCGGCACCGCGTTGTTTCGAAGGACGAGCTGATGGAGCTTGTCTGGCCCGGACGCGTCGTGGAGGAGGGAAACCTGACCGTCCATGTCGCCGGTCTGCGCAAGCTCCTCGGCAGCGGGATCATCGCGACGCTGTCGGGGCGGGGATACCGCTTCGTCGCACCTATCACCGAGGTTCCGGTCGAGGATGGGCCGCAGTCCCGGCCCGCCGCGTCCCTCCCGCAGGCGGCCCAGGCTGGAGCGGCGAGCGCCGCGCCCTGGTCCGGAGACCTGCCGCGCCCTCTGACGAAGCTAATCGGCCGGGAGGGCGACCTTGAGCGCGTGGAGGCGCGGCTTCGCGAGTCGTGCCTCGTCACCTTGGTGGGGGCGGGTGGCGTGGGGAAAACACGGCTCGCCCTGGCCGCCGCCGACCGTATCCGACGCTCCTGCCCGGGCGGTGCCTGGTTCGCCGATCTCGGGCCGGTGGAGGAGCCTCGCCTCGTCCCGGCGGCGATCGCCTCCGCTTTGGGTGTCGATGTCGGCGGCGGCGACCCTCTGCGCGTCGTGCTCGCCGCACTGTCCGCCACGCGCGGACTCCTGGTGCTCGACGGCTGCGAGCACCTGTTACAAGCCGCCGCCGGCGCCGCCGAGTTGATCCTGCGAAGCTGCCCCGGAGTCGTGATCCTCGCGACCAGCCGCGAGCCGCTTCGCGCGGAGGGGGAAAGGGTGCAGCGCCTGCATCCCCTCGATGTGGCGGCCCCCGACGGCACCTTCGGCGCCGAACGGCTGGCGGACTACCCCGCCAGCGAGCTCTTCGTCGAGCGGGCGCGCGCGGCGCTCGGCGAGTTCGTGCCGGGCGATGCCGATGCGGCCGAGATCATGCGCATCTGCCAGCGCCTGGACGGCATCCCGCTCGCCATCGAGCTTGCTGCCCCGGCACTGCAGGCCATGACCTTAACGGAGCTGCGCGAGAGGCTGGAGCGGCATTTCGACCTGCTCGCCGCCGGGCGACGGACCGCCCTGGTCAGGCAGCAGACGCTGCGCGCCACGATCGACTGGAGTCTCGACCGCCTCGCTCCCTTGGAGCGCGCGCTGCTGCTCCGACTGTCTGTCGTCAACGGCACCTGGACGGCGGGCTCCGCTGCATCCGTGGCGGGCTGCGCCTCGGGAGAGGACGAGGTTTGCGCCCTGATTGCGTCGCTGGTGGACAAGTCGTTGGTGCACGCGGACCTGACCGGGCTGCAGGCGCGCTACCGCCTTCTGGACTCGACGCGCTACTACGCCGCCGATCGCCTCTCCGCACCTGAGTTGGCGGAGGCGCGGGCCAGCCTCGTGCGGTGGCTGGCGCGGGCCTATAAGCGGGCCGAAGCGGATTGGCCGTTCATGCCTGACGAGGAGTGGTTCGCCCTCTATGCACCCGAGGTGGAGAACCTGCGGGCGGGCTTGGCATGGGCGTTCGGACCGGACGGCGACGAGCGCCTGGGCGTGGAGCTGACGAGCCAGACGGAGCACGTCTGGGCTGAGCTTTCTCTCACAGGCGAGTTGCAGACCTGGTTCGATCTCGCGATCTCCCGGGTGGACGATGCAACGCCGCCGGAGATCGCAGGCCGATTATGGCTCGGTAGGTGCGGATGGGTTGCGCCCAGGGGAGCCCGAGCGTTGGACGCCGCGCGGCGGGCGGTCGTGCTGTTCCGCCAGGCCGGCAGCCGGATCGAGCTCGGGCGCGCGCTGTGGCGGCAGGCCTGGCAGCACATCCTTTCTGGCGACTTGGCCTCAGCTGCGCCCCTGCTGGAGGAAGCCGAGGACGTGCTGCGCGGCGAGAAGCCCAACAAGGCCCTCGTCTCCTGCCTGAGGGCCCAGGCGGTTTTCCACCTGCGCGGCAACCAGCCCGACGTGGCGCGTGCGGAGCTGGAGGAGGCGCTCACCCTCGCTCGACGCCTCCGCAGCCCGCGCGATGTCGCCCTTACGTTGGGGAGTATGGCCGAGCTGCATTGCGCCGCCGGCCGGATGGGCGAGGCTGTCGCGGTAGCGCAGGAGGCGCTGGCTTCTCTCGGCCCGGTGCAGGCGCGCTCGGCCTGGGTGCAGCACATCGCCGGCGCCGTGGCGTCTTACAGGCTGGCGGAGGATGACATTATCGGTGCGCGCCCGATTATTGCGGAGAGGCTCACCGCAGCGCGGCTCATGCGCCTGCCGCACGAGGTGACTGCCAATCTCGAACGGCTGGCGCTGATCGCAGCACGCGAGGGTAATCTCGGCACGGCAGGGCGGCTTTTCGGCTACGTGGAGTCCTGTCACGCGCAGCGCGGGATCCTGCGCAGCTTCGGTTCGCAGGCCGTGCACGACCGCCTCCTGGCGGTGCTGCATCGTCGCCTGGCTCCGGAGGAGTTGGAACGATTAGCGACGACCGGTGCCATCCTCGGCGAGGAGGCGATGGTGATGGAAGCCTTCCCCATCGCCACGAAGCCCCGAGAGTCAGTCTGAACGGACCTGCGGGTCGGTTCGGCCTGGATGAATGCGAAGCCATGGAGCGGGCGGCCGCCGATGCGGCTCACCGGAAGACCTATGGCATGCCGCTCCCGCACGTCGCAGCGGCTGTCAGTGTCCTTCGGGCGCGGGCTGCGGACCGGCAAGAGGCCGTAGCTGTCAGGTGAGATCGGGCCGCTTCCTGGACCACCGGGAGCCTTGGGTTGGCTCCCGGTGGTCTCGCCCGCATCCGGGTCGGTGGAACAAACTCATTACTCGCGCTCGATGATCAGAAGGTCAGCGTTGCGAGGAGGCGTACGGTACGACCGGGCAGCAGCACCTCGTCCTTCTTAAAGGACGCGACGTTGCGGATGTCGGAGTCCAGCAGGTTGGTTCCGATTACCGAGAAATTTGCGGTCCTGATGTCGTCCAGCCGCGCCGTGTATCCAATCCGGGCATTCAGTAGCTCATAGCCCTTCGTCGGCGTCTCGTTCTCGCCCACGCGGTTCTGATTGAACGCGTGCAGGTAATCGACGCTGCCTTGGAGGGTGCCGTCGCGCCAGAAGAGGCCGCCGCCGAGCCGGTGCGGCGGGATGCGGGGCAGGTTCCCGGCGCCGTTCTCGAACTGTGCCCGGACGAAGTCATAGCGGCCGGAGACGCCGACGCTCCCGTTCCAGAGGTTGAAGAGGTCCTGCTCGCCCTTAGCCTCAAGGCCGTAGAAGCGGGCGTTCCGCTGGCCGAAGGCCGTCTGGAGAAACGCCTCGCCTCTCCCTGCCACGCAGGAGCTGAACTCCTCGCCGCAGCTGTTGCCGGTGAGCGCGCGGTAGATGAAGCCGTCAAAATGGGAATAGAAGGCGCTGGTGTCGAAGCGGGTGGTACCGGCCGTACGGGACAGGCCCAGCTCGGCAGTCGCCGCGCGCTCCTTCCTCAGGTTGGGCTCGCCGATGTCGAAGGTGCCAGTGGCGTCGTGCGCGCCGCGGGAGAAGAGCTCCGCAGAGGTCGGGGCGCGCTGCACGTACTGCCCTGTCACCCGCGCCTGCACCGCCCAAGGCAGGTCGTACAGCGCGCCGAGGCTGACGCTGAACGGGGTATAGGTTCGACGCTGGCCCCTGCTGTTCAGTTCCGCATCGGGATCGACGGGAAGGTTGCCCTGCGAGAAGTCTCCAGTGGCCCCGACGATCCGGTCGAATTCCACCCGCCCGGCGGCCTGTAGCCGGAGCCGAGGCGTCAGGGTCAGCTCCTCGAAGAGGTAGCCGGCATAGCGGTCGGTCCGGTTCGGCGGCAGGAAATCGAGGAACTCGCCGGTGGTGCGGATGCGCTCTTGCTCGATGGACAGGCCGAAGGTTCCGTTCAGCGGCCCGAGCCCCGTGTTGACGGGAGCGTGCTGCAGCTCGATGCGGCCATCCCAGCTGTTGTTGCGGAACCCGCCATGGACCACCCGCGGTCCCGCCAGCCCTCCCGCACCGATCTCGTCCATGCCGAGATCGCCCGCCTCCTCCGCGCCGATCTCCTCGTGGTGGTAGTTGGAGAAGCTGAACCAGCCGCTGATGCGCTGGATGGGGCCGCTGCCGGGCCGGTACTCGGCACGGGTGGACCAGCGTACCTGCTCCGCGCGGATCGCCGTACGCGCCGCTGCCTCCTCGCCGCCAGGAATTTCGTAAAGGCTGCGGAAGTGCGAGACCGAGCTGCCGATGAAACCTTGGTCCCAGATATAACTCAGCCCCGCCGACTTTCCGTCGGTGCGGACGCCGCTGTTCTCCTGCCGCCGTCCGCCGGGAATGCGATAGTCGCTGTCGTAGCGGCCGAAGATATCGAAATGCGCGACCCAGTTGCCGGCGCGCACGTCCGTGGTGCCCACGCCGTCCCACCCGCGCGAGCCGCTATTCCAGCCGCCGGAAAGGCGCCCCTGCACCGCCCGGTCGGGCAGCACCGTAGGAATACGGTTGTTGATGACGTTCACCACGCCGCCGATCGCCTGGGATCCCCAGCGCAGAGAGGCTGGGCCGCGCACCACCTCGATCCGCTCTGCCGAGAGCGGATCCAGCGGCACGACGTGATCCTCGCCCAGGTTCGAGGCGTCCCCTGAAAGGAAGCCATTCTCCTGAAGGCGTACCCGGAAGGTGTCCAGCCCGCGGATAATCGGGCGGCTCGCGCCCGGGGCAAAGGTGGACGCGGTGATCCCCGGCTCGGTGAAGAGCACGTCGCCAAGACTGCGGGCCGGCCGTTCCAGGATCTGATCCCGCTCCAGCGTCGTCACCGGCAGGAAGCTGCCTAGCTGGTCCGTGGTAATCGGGCTCGCAGTGACTGAGACCGTCGGGATCTGGATAGGAGAAGTCTCCGCCGCTTGTGCAAAGGCTTCCTGCGGGAGGCCCATGCAGGCGAGCACCGCAACTGTAGCTAGCAGCGCAGAACGGTACGAGTTGGTCATGAAAACTCCAGCATTCCGCATCGATCGCAGGCAAAGCGTTCGCTCTTTCGAGCGACACGTTATAACATACGGTATCGGAGAATGACGCAAGCCCATAAAGCTACGTGGTTCGGCAAGGACGCACAGCGCTGGCAAGTTGTTCGACAAGAACACACGGTCGGCCGTGGGACCAAGGGGGTAGCAGGGTTATGATGCTGCTTGGGTGCAGGCCTTCTGATGCCGAATACGGAAGGTCCTGATCCCGCCCCCCTGGTAGTCGCCGCCCGTCATCGGGTGCTGGCGAGAACAGAAATGGACACAGAACATGGGTCGCCCAGAGAGGAGTCGTTAGCCTGCCCGGCCGACTTGAACCGCTGCATCTGCCGCTCTCGCCGTCGGGTGAGGCGATGCGAGGTCCTCGTCCGATTTTTCAGGTGGGGACTGGCTCGGTGCCAGACTTCAGCAGGATTTCGCGTTTTGCCACGATGTAGTTCTTGAGTCCGTCAGTAACCAGCCGACGTGGTTTGTACTTCAGGTCCGCGAGCAGGCGCTTGACGAACCGCTTGGCCGCGCTTCCGTTCCGCCTGTCTTGAACAACGATATCTAGCATCATGTCGTGGCAGTCCACCGCTCGCCAGAGATGGTGGCGCATGCCGTTGATGCACAGAAGCGCCTCATTAAGGTGCCAGGTCCCCCCAACTTCGGCTGGAGCCACCGCAGCCTGGCAGCGAACTCCGAGCCGAGCTTCCGGCATCAGCACCGGATGCTCTCGTGCGTGACGGTGATGCCCCGCTCCGCCAGTAACATGGTTCACCGCTTCAATTGTACGCACGATGCCCGCAATTGCTCCGACTGTTTGACTAGCCTCGCTCTGCAGGGCGTTGATCTGAGCGCCGACCTCTTCGGGCGCCTTCGCGGTCTGGGCCGCTAGCGCCTTCACCCCGGAGGCGACCACCGCCAAGCCTCGGCCAGCATCGACTTGAACCTCATTTCTTGTGATGCGAAAACATTTAGATCGGATGAAGAGGCAGATGAGCAAGCGTCCGCATTAGCGCCCGACTTCCGTCTCCAATACCTTTCTTCGTAGGCGCATCAGATGCACCATTCCGTCGGACACGCAGGAGTAGTCGCCCTGCTGGTTAGCGCGGTCCGCCGCCCGGCACGACGGTGAGCCCGGTAGCATCGATCTCACGCCCCTGGCCCTCCACCACGCCCGCGGCGAAGATCCGGTCCTCCATGGTGGCGACATCACCCGTAGGGGCCAGGCGCGTCTCCAGGTCGAGCAGGCTGACGCCACGTATGATGAAGCCGCGCATGGGATCAGGCCTTCCGCAGGTTCCAGAAGACCGGCGCGGTGCCCGGCAGCACGTCCTTGAGAGTGTTCCGGTAGGCGGTCGGCTGCTGGATGGTTCCGATTGGCACATACGGCACCGTCGCGAAGGCCTGGCGCTCCATCTCCGCGGCCGCCGCCTTCTGCGCCGCCTCGTCCCTCGCGCCGAACCATTCGGTGCGCAGGGCTTCCAACTTCTCATCGCTGAACCAGCCGGCCCAGCCTGCCCTACCGTTCCCGCGCAGCGCGAGGTGAGAGGCCGGGCTCATGAACTCCGGGGCCACGGCGGTCGTGTGGAAAATGTTCCAGCCGCCTTCCTCCGGCGGCTTCTGGGAGGCGCGGCGGGCCAACACGGTGCCCCAGTCGGTCGTCACCAGTTCGACGTTCATCCCAAGGCGCTTCAGCAGGTCCGCCGTTACGTCCCCCATGGGTGCCAGGAAGGGCATGTCGGTGGGCGAGATGACCACCACCTTGCGGCCATCATAGCCGCTGGCCCTCAGCATCTCACGTGCCTTGGCGAGGTTGGCTTCCATGGCCTCCCCACCGGCGCCGGTGGACAGGGGCGTGCCGCAGGGGAAGAATGCTTTGCACTCGCTGAACAGGGACGGGTCGCCGACCATGGCCTGGAGGTAATCCGGCTGGCTCACCGCCTGCAGCACGGCCTGGCGTACCCGCAGGTTGTCAAAGGGCGGGTAGAGGTGGTTGAAGCGCAGCAACACGTAAACGCCGAGCGGATCGCGCGTGGTGATGGTGATGTCGCGTGAGCGGCGAAGGATCGGCAGCAGGTCTGTAGGCGCGTTCTCGATCCAGTCCACCTGACCGGTCGCCAGAGCGGAGACGGCCGTGGAGCTGTCGGGAATAACCTTCCACTCGACGCGGTCCACGTTGACGCGCTTGCCGCCAGCGGCGCCATCCGGCGCCTCAGCGCGCGGCAAGTAGCCGTCGAATCTCGTGTAGACGGCCTGGCTTCCGGCGACCCACTGATCCTTCACGAAGCGGAAGGGGCCGGAGCCCACGGCTTCGCGGATCTGTTCCTGGGGCGAGGTTTGGGCCAGCCGCTCCGGCATGATGAAGGGTACGGGGCTGGAGAGCTTGCCCAGCGCTTCCGTAAGCAGCGGGAACGGGGCCTTCAGCCGAAAGCGCAGCGTCCGATCATCCACTGCCGAAAGATCGTCTGTCTGCGCCATGAGGGTCGCGCCGAAGCCGTCCCGCGCGGCCCAGCGGCGGATGCTCGCGACGCAGTCCCGCGCGCGCACGGGTTCGCCGTCGTGGAACTTAAGGCCATCCCGCAGGCGGATGGTCCAGGTGCGGCCATCATCCAACACCTCATGACCTTCGGCCATCTGAGGCTTCACCTGGAATCTGCCGTCCATGCTGTAGAGCGTGTCGTAGACCATGTAGGCGTGGTTTCGGACCACGTATCCCGTGGTCCAGATCGGATCGAGGGCGGCAAGGTCGGATTGTGGCACGAAGCTCACGATCTTCGCGCCCTGCGCCAGCGCTGGGCAACCGAGACTGGGCGCGAGCGCCGTGGCGGCGGTGGCACCGAGGAGCGTGCGGCGGGTGGCGGCTTTCATGCGGCAGGCTCCTGGAGGATGTTGGTCGGTGCGAAGGGATCTGCCACGCGGGGCCAGTAAGGGCGCGTGCGCTTGCTGAAGGGTATGTTCGCATAGTCGGGCGGAATGGCGCCGGGCGCGGCCACGTAGCGGATCTCGCGCGCTATCGGTTCGAAGGCGGCGTGGAAATGCTGGGTGGACTTGACCACAACAAGAGCCTTGTCCACCAACGAGATGCCGAGGCCGGTGAAGGCGTCCGGGGCGAAGGTCTGCTGACGCTTGCTGACGAGAACGATATCGATTCCGTCGGCCGAAACCCAGGCGCTCGGCCCGAAGCTCGCACGGCCGCCGCTCAGTCCTGTCTGGGTGAAATCGGGATCTAGCCTCCGCACGGTGACCATGAGGTCAACGGGGTCGCCGGAGGAGGGGCCACACTTGCCACCGATGCGCAGCAGAAAGGTCGCTCCCTCACCAGCCTCGACGCAGAAGTCAACTGCTTGCGGATCCCAGAAGCAGCCGATCACTGCGTCCTTTACACCGCGGTCCACTAGGCGTCGCAGAATGGCGGTGTTGTCCGATGGTGCGCCGCCACCAGCGTTGTCAGCCACATCCGCCAGGACGAGCGGGGCACTCTGGTCCGGCAGCGCGAGGTCGATCCCCTCGTCGATCGTGTCGTGCCGGGTGGAGGTCTCGTCGCGCATCGCCCAGATCTCGTTGCCCAGGCGTTTCGCCAGCGCCTCGGCCTTCGCCATGTCGCCATCGGCGATCACGACCATCTTCGCGCCCACCTCCTCCACGTCGCCCCAGGGAAAGCCGTGACCAAAGGAGATGGAGAGGATGCCGTCCTTGCCCTCCAGCGACTGCATGCGCTCGACGAAGGACCGCATCGGCTCCTGCGGTGTGCGCCACATGCTGATCATGCGGCAGTCGTGGTAGGCCGTGACCGGGGCTACCTCACCCCGGGCAGCGCGGGTGCAGAGAGAGTACAATTCCGCCGCTCGCTCGGCCATGTCGATGTGTGGGTATTCCTTGTAGGTGATGATCACGTCCGCGGAGCTTCGCATCAACTCTGTCAGGTGGCAGTGCAGATCCAACTCGATGCCGATCTTCGCCTGAGGGCCGACTATCTCGCGAACATGGGTGAGCGTGTCGCCCTCGCAGTCGTCGTAGCCGTGGGCGACCATGGCGCCGTGCATGAAGAGTAGTACGACGTCCGTGGGCCCCGCGCGACGCAGGTCGTCAAGCAGCATGTCCCGCAGACCTTCGTAAACATGCCGCAGCGTCGTTCCGGCAGGTTGGGCAAAGGTGCAGAGGCTCTCGACGACCTCGTGCCCGTCGGCCTCGGCCAAGCGGCGCCAGGCGATCAGCGGAACGTTGCCCGCGACGGGCGGCTTGCGGCTGCCGTCATTGCGGAACCAGACGCGCTGCTCTTTGAAGCCGGACCACCCTGTCGGGATTGGGGAGAAGGTGTTGGTCTCGGTAGCAAGCCCAGCAATGAAGATCCGCACGAACCCGACCTCCGTGTTTCAGACTGGCATCCGCGTTGACGAACACCTACGATGCGTCAAAATTTGACCGATAGTGAAAGTGACCGAGCGGATATGTCAACATGATGGAGGTCTTAGATAGAACGGCAGGCCGCCCCTCGTTGGGAGAGTCCGTCCGTGCCGCCAGACGGTCGCAGAGACTGACGCTGAAGGAGGTCAGTGCCCGCTCGGGCCTTGCCGTCTCGACGTTGTCGAAGGTCGAAAATGGCCAGATGTCGTTGACCTACGACAAGCTCCTCGCGCTGAGCGAGGGGCTGCGGGTGAATGTGGCTAGGCTCTTTGAGATGCCTGGCATGCCGCATCGGTCCGTCACCGCGCGCCGTGGCGTCAGCCGCGCCAAGGAAGGACATCGCGTGCAGACGGACTGCTACGACTATTTATACCAGTTCGCGGATATTGCACGGAAGCGCATGATCCCGATCCTCGCCGAGATGCACGCCCGCTCCCTGGCCGAATTCGGGCGCCTGATTCGGCATGCGGGTGAGGAGTACTGCTACGTCCTCGAGGGCCGCGTCGCGGTGCATACGGAGTTCTACGCGCCTGACCTGCTGGGACCCGGGGACGGCATCTACCTCGATAGCAGCATGGGCCACGCCTACCTGAACGCGGGGGAGGGCACAGCGCGCGCCGTCGTCGTCTGCTCGGGGGTCGATCCGGATCTGGACGCGGCTCTAATCGCGTTGCTGAGCGGACGCCGTGAGGCATCGGAATCATAGCGCGTCGGTGCCGCCGCGGGGCGAATGAAGGGGCAGGGCATGGCGAAATCGGCCATTGTGCTCGGGGCAGGGATGGTCGGCGTATCGACCGCACTGCATCTGCGGCAGCGTGGATGGGATGTTGTGTTGGTCGACCGGCGGCCGCCGGGGGAGGGGGCCTCCTTCGGCAACGCCGGCCTGATCCAACGGGAGGCGGTGCATCCCCATCCCTTTCCGCGGCGCCTCGCGGAACTCACGCGCATTGCCCGCAACCGCGGCGTGGATGCCGTATATCATCCTTCGGCCCTGCCCGGCTTGGCAGCGCCGCTCCTACGCTACTGGTGGCATTCGGCACCGCAGCGCTACGAAGCTGTGGCGCGGGCCTATGCCCGACTGATCGTCACCTGTCTGGACGAGCACATGGCGCTCGCGTCCGAGGCCGGCTCGGCGGAGCTTCTGCGGCCCATCGGCTGGATGCGCCTGTTCAGCACGGAGGCGCAGATGGACGCCGCCCGGCTCGAGGCCGAGGCGGCGCATCGCGACCATGGCGTGGGCTACCGCATGCTGGATGGCGGCGCGCTCGCCGAGGCTGAGCCGCACCTGATGGTCCGACGCGCCGGCGCGCTGCACTGGACCGATCCCTACTCGGTCAGCGATCCCCATGCGCTGACCACCTCTTATGCACGCCTACTGGCGGCGAAGGGCGGCAACTTCGTCCTCGGCAATGCCGATACGCTGGAGCGCACCGGCGCCGGCTGGCGCGTCCGGACGGCGGAGGGACCGATCGAGGCCGCGCATGCCGTCGTGGCGCTCGGTGCGATGGCCGGCACGGTGACGCGGCGCTTCGGCTATTCTCCCCCTCTCTTCGGCAAGAGGGGCTATCACCGGCATTACCGCTTGAAGGGCAACGCGGTGCTGAACCGCCCTTTCATCGACGAGGTCAGCGGCTTCTGCCTCGTTCCGATGCGGGCCGGCATCCGCCTGACAACCGGCGCCGAGTTTGCCCGACCCGGCGCCCCGCAAACCCCGGTTCAGCTGGAGCGGGCCGAGCCGATCGCGCGATCCCTCCTGCCGCTCGCTGAAAGGGTCGAGGACCGACCCTGGCTGGGGGTGCGGCCCTGCACACCGGACATGCTGCCCGTGATCGGGCGCATCCCCAGCGAGAACCGACTGTGGGGTGCCTTCGGTCACGCCCATCAGGGCCTGACCCTAGGCCCCACGACAGGCCGTATGCTGGCGGAGATGATGACGGAGACGAGGCCTTTCATCGACCCGGAGCCATACCGGGCCGGCCGGTTCAACTGATCACTTTGCTGATCCGTGACCCTCGCGGTGCCTCGCCACGGCGTCAGGCGGCGTGCAGATTGATGCACGCTACGTGGGAAGGAGGCGGAAGATGAGAAGAACGTTCCTGCAGGGGGCGGCAATGACCGTCGCGGCCGCGGCACTGCCCAGAACCGGCAGTGCCCAGGGTACCGCATCGGGGCAGGCAGGAGTCGTCTCCCCTGTCCCGGCCGCGCCGCGTGCGCCGATCACCCTTGCTGACTTTGGCTCCTTCCACGTCGGCGGGCGCGACTTCGTCATCGCCGGGCAGCCGACGCGGGAGGTGCTCTTCTCCCCCGGCGGTCAGCCCGCGCGGGTCGATCCGAACGGCACCTACCTCATCGGCGGCATGTATGCGGGGTACATGATTCCCTCGCCGCAGCACGGCCGCTTCCCTCTGCTGATGTGGCATGGCGGTGGCCTGACCGGCGTGACCTGGGAGACCACGCCCGACGGACGGGAGGGCTGGCAGCACTTCTTCCTTCGTCGCGGCTGGCCTGTCTATGTTTCGGACGCAACCGAGCGCGGGCGCTCAGGCTGGACGATGATCCCGGAAGCGACCGGCGGACAGCCAATCTTCCTGACGCAGGACAACCCTTATGAGCGCTTCCGCATCGGCGATGGCCCCGGCTCCCTCGCCCGCGGCACCGTCCTACCCGGCAACCAGTTCCCGGCGGACAAGGACAGCTACCGCAACTTCATGCGGCAGAACGTGCCACGCTTCACCACAACGGACGAGCTGACGCTGGAGGCATACGGCGCCCTGCTCGACCGTGTGGGCCCGAGCGTGGTGATGGTACACAGCCAGGGCGGATTCTTCGGTTGGCGCGCGGCTCAGGAACGGCCAGACAAGGTCCGCGCCCTAGTGCTCGTGGAGCCGGCCGCGGTAGGCGACATCTCGAAGGTTGCCGCGCTCAAGAACATCCCGATGCTCGTCCTCTATGGCGACTACATCGACGGCGATGCGCGCTGGCCTACCATTCGCGCAAACGGGATGCGCTTCGCTGAAGCGATCCGGAACGTGGGCGGTAGTGTGGACGTGGTGAACCTTCCGGAGCGCGGAATCCGCGGGAACAGCCACATGATCATGATGGACCGCAACAGCGACACCGTGGCCGAACTCATCCAGGGATGGCTCGTGAGCAAGGGGATGTGGGCCTGACGTTCATGTAACGCTGCGCTGACGCCAATAAAGGCCGAGGCTCGAACGGCATGGCTCGCAGCGTATGCTGGTCGAAGGTAGCGCCATGGTGAGGTCCAAGGCAGACCGTCTCTCTTGGAGGCAGCCTCGGGCTGCAAGCAGGCCCCGCTACCGGCAATGAAGTTTCCGCAATACTCGTCCGCAGGTTCACAGGGTCAATGACTGCATGCTCGGCCTGGTCTCCACGATGGCTGCTACGCCATGAGCTGGGTCACGCCACCCGCAGTGCCATACCGTCGCGCTGCGGGTCGGCACCGCCTTCTAGCTGTCCGTCAATGCTCCCGATGCCGTGCAGGGCGGCAAAGGCGTAGCTCATCGGACTCCGCTTGATGTCATATCCCATGCCGGCGAGTTCGTCGGTGACGCCGCGGCGGATGCGGTTGGAAACATCGATCGAGTCCGAGACGGCCACGATGCGAGGGGCCGCGACGGCGTCCGGCATGGACATGCCGAAGTCGAGGACGTTGGAGATGCCCTGGGCTACAGCAGGGGCGATGTAGCTTCCACCTGGGGCACCGATGACGATACGCGGCTGGTCGCCTTGGAACACGATGGTGGGGGCGGAGGAGGAAGCGCGCCGCTTGCCGGGAGCGATGGAGCCGGCGCGGTTGGGGCGCGGGTCAAAGCGGCTCATGGAGCCGTTATACATGAAGCCAAGGCCCTCGGTGATGGCGCCGGACGGGCTGCCGAGGGTGTGGGTCATGGTGACGCAGTTGCCCTCCCCGTCGATGACGGAGACATGGGTGGTATCGCGCTCGGTTTTCCGCTCCAGTCGGCTGACGCGGAGGCGGTCGCCGCGGCGGATACCTTCTGCAACGCTCGCGGTGTAGTCGCGGGAAAGGAGTTGGTCGGTCGGGACCGGCACGAAGGTAGGGTCCGACATGTTACGATCCTTGTCGATGGTCATGCGCTTCATGGCTTCAGTCAGGATGCGGATGTGCTCGGTGCCGGAGTGCGTGAGGGCACCAATGTTGAAGTGCTCGAGGATGTGGAGCACCTGGAGCATGGCGAAGCCGCTGCTCGGCGGTGGGTTGGTGGCGATGCGGTGGCCGCGGTAATTGCCCCAGATCGGGTCGGCGACGGAGGTGCGGTAGGCCCGCAGATCCTTCATCGTGAGGAGACCGCCATTGGCCTTGAAGTCGGCGGCGATCTCCTCGGCCATTTCGCCCGTGTAGAAAAGTTCCGGTCCGCCCTGCGCAAGGCGTTCGAGGCTGCGGGCCATGTCGGGGTTGTTGATGATGTCACCGAGGCGCTTGAGGCTGCCATCCTCGCGGAAATAGACGCGGCGGCCCGTCGCGGTCATGCGCAGCTTGTCAATCGTGTTCACCTGGCCGCTGGCGGACTGGTCCTGGGACCAGAACCAATGGACGTGCGGGCGAACCATCCAGCCCTGCCGGGCCTGGGCGATGGCGGGGGCGAAGACGTCGCGCCACTCCATCGTGCCCCAGTTGCGCAGGGCTTCCGCGTAGCCGGCGACGTTCCCGGGGGTGCAGACGGCGAGGTGACCGGCCTCGCTGACGCCGCCCTCCAGCAGGAAGGCAAAGCCGTCACGGGACTGGCCCAGCAACTTCGACTCCCACATGTCCGCCGTGGCGGCGAGCGGCGCGCGGGAGAAGAATTCGAGGACCTTGTGGACGCCGCGCTTCGGCAGGAAGACCTGCATGGAGCCGAAGCCGCCGATGCCGACCATCTGCGGATCTACGACGCCCTGGACGAGGCCGCAGGCGATGGCGGCATCGACCGCGTTGCCGCCGCGCTCAAGGACGCGGGCGCCCGCTTCGACGGCTTCGGGTTGGGGCGCGACGATCATGCTGGGCACGGTCAGGCGCTCCGCTTCTGGCGGAGGAGGTCGGCGAGGAAGTCCTGCACGCGGTCGATGACAAGCATGCGGCTATGGGCAACGCCGGGGACCAGGTCGAAGCGGACCGTCACGCCGGCGGATTCGAAGGACTGCTGGAGCGCGCGCAGGCGCTCGGGGCGGGTGCGCCCGGCGTCGTTGGCGCCCTCCATCCAGTAGGTGCCGCCGGGCTTATGGGTGATCTCCCAGGTCTCGAGATCGGCGTCGCCGACGAGCATCTGGACGGGAACGCGGGTCAGAGCGTCGCGGTCGAACTCGATGCCGAAGACTTCACGCAGGTTGCGAATACCGACCCACCAGTCGCGGCTGGTGTCGAGGAGCGTGACGGAGCCGGAAGCGCCGATGGAGGCGGCCCAGAGCTGCCGCGGATGGAGGATGGCGAAGCGGTGAGCGAAGTGGCCGCCCCCGGAGAAGCCGAAGAGCGCGAAGCTTTCCCAGCTCCGGCCGTAATTCGCGGCCACTTCCTCGACCATGCCGAGGAGGACGCGATCGTAGCGGATGTCGCCCTCCTGCATGTACTTGTAGCCGCTGCGCGCGCCGTCCCCGAGCGGGCCGATGGGGAAGATGGGGCAGAGGATGACGCAGTTGTTCCACCGGCCGAACTCGGCGAAGCCGTCGCGGAAGCTCGTGCGCGAGGTGCCGTGGACGCAGACGACGAGCTCGGTGTCCGGGCCGATCTGGGGAGGCACGTAGAGGCAGTACTGGAACCGCGGATCAACCTTCGCGGAGTAGATGGCGGTCTTGCCGATGTCGTAGGTGGCGCGCAGCAGCTTCGCCTGAGTGTCTTCGGTGGTGGTGAGCACGGGGATCAGGATTCCTTCGTGACGCCGGTGGCAAGCGTGTACTGGTCGGCGCGGGTGACGTAGCCAAGGCCCTTCTTCGCCGCCCAGACGGAGACCTCGTGATGAAGGGGGATGAGGGCAACGTCGCGAAAGGCGATGCCGCTGGCCTCCGCGAGCAGTGCGTTGCGGGCGTTGTCGTCCATGGTTTGGAGCGCCTCCTTCAGGCGGCGGTCGACCTCGGGGTTCGAGTAGCGGCCGCCGTTTGAGATGCCGAAACCCGCCGGGCGGTCCTCGGTGGCGACGAGGGCAGCCATGGGGTTGCTCGTTTCCCCGGTGTTCACGCCCCAGGCGCCGAGGAAGAGGGACTGCTCGGTGCGCTGACTGTTCTTCCCGGCATAGGTGGACCACGGCATCACCTCAGCCCGCGTTTCGACGCCGATGCGGGTGAGCATCCCGGCGACGGCCTGCACGATCTTCGCGTCGTTGATGTAGCGGTCATTCGGGCCGTGGAGGGTGACGCGGAAGCCGCGGGGGTAGCCGGCCTCGGCAAGTAAGGCCTTGGCGCGGTTGGGCTCGTAGGGGGTGGGTTGCAGGCTCGGATCCGTGCCGGGGCCGCCGGAGGGCAAGAACTGGGTGGCGGTGACCGCCTGACCCTCCATCACGCGTTCGACAACCGCTTGGCGGTTAATGGCGAGGGAGATGGCTTGGCGGACGCGGAGGTCCTTGAAGGGGTTGCGGTCGAGGGGCTTTCCGTCCGGGCCGGTGACGAAGGGGGAAACCTCGTTCACCTGGTCGAGGCCCAAATAGACGAAGCGCGACGAGACGCCGCTGATGAGGTGCAGGCGGGGGTCGGCGCGGACGCGATCGGCGTTGCCGGAGGGGACGGCCTCGATGATGTCGAGGTCGCCGGCCAGGAGCGCGGCCAGGCGCGCGGCGTCATCCGTGACAACACGCAGCTCGACGCGCTCCCAAGGGGTGGGGCCGCCCCACCAACTCTCGTTGCGGTCGAGGGCGATGCGGTTGCCCGGGATGTATTCACGCAGCTTATAGGGGCCGGTGCCAATCGCGGCGCGGCCGGCGTTGAACTCGGCGCTGGGCTCACCGGCAAGTCGAGCCTGGATGATGCGGACCCGACCGATGGCGTTCAGCAGCAGGGGATCGGGCGCTGCGGTTTCCACCAGCAGGGTCCGCGGATCGGGCGCCGACATGGCCTTGATGCTGCGCGTGTAGGTCCGGAAGGAAGCGGCGCTGGGGATCTCGGTTGCGCGCCGGATCGAAGCGATGGCGTCATCGGCCGTGAAGGGCGTGCCGTCGGTGAAGCGGGTGTCGCGGAGGCGGAAGAGCCAGTGGGTGTCGTCCTGCCGCGTCCAGGATTCGGCGAGGCCAGGGACAGAGCGGGAGGCGTGGTCGTTCACCGTAAGGCTGTCGAAGAGATGCGTGGCGACCGCGTTGTTGGGGGCGTTGCTCAAGAGGTGGGGGTCGAGGGTGGTGTTCGGCGCGGCCATGCCGATCCGCAACACCCCGGCAGCGTCCTGCGCGCTGGCCGCTCTCAGCCACCCTGGCCCTGCCCAGGTAGCCCCTAGGCTGAGAGCGATGGCAATAAGGTCGCGCCGTTGGTTCACAACTAAACCTCCTCGCCCGACAGCGATCAAGCTGACAGGTAGTGCGGATCTAGAAAGCAATCCGATCTTGGCCCCGAAGCGCAACTGTAATCCCCGAAGGTGGAGCCGGGAAGGCGTAGGGCTGGTAGTCCCGTTTCCGCAGCCGAGTTCGATCCTGCCCGGAATCTCGCGCCTGTCATCTGTCGGTCTGGTCCTCGTAGGCGACCGGACATCGCTGCCCGACGATCGGGGGCGGCGGTTGTATGCCCCTCTTCGCTGGTGGCTCAGATTGATGGTTTTTCCGAAGCGGACGCGCATGCACGAGCGGCACCTCCGAACGGAGTTATCCTGTTAGGTGCTGCACCCTTCCTTGAACTCCGGGCCCATCAGCGCCGCGGACGTCCCGCCGCCAGTGGTAAGATCGCCGGATCTCTTCTGGCTGGCAGTCCACGCAAAGCAGGTACTAGGTGGACACATCTTGCTCCACGGCGACCCACGACTTTACAGGCCGACACCTATCTCCAGGAGCTGTTTCCCTGACCTCGTCTGGTCGCTCCATCCACCACTTCGCCCCTGTTTCAGAGCTTAGGCATGGCTCGAGATGGCGTTGAGGACAGGGCTGTCATCGGCGACGTACTGGTCCAGAATGCTGAAGTGATCATGGCCGGAGATCACCTGCACGGCAGGGTCGCCACCGTGTCGGCGCAGATGGTGCGAGTAGCGGAAAGTTTGTTCGATCCAGCGCCAGGGCTCCTTCCCGCCGACGAAGAGGTTGACTTGGGCACGTGACCTCGGCGTGATCCGTTCATAATCGTGGCGTGCCGCGATCTCCGGCGTGAGCCGTAGATCCTCATTGACGGTCGTCAGCATGGCCGGAGCAGGGTCGTACACGCCGCTGATCAATGTCGCGGCCCGTAGGAAGGAGGGATCCAGACCGCGCGCGGTCCAATCGGTCGCCAGCGCCGCCGCGCAGAGATGCGCCCCGGCGGAATGGCCGGAGAGACTGACGGAGGTGGGATCCCCACCATGTGCCCCGCCGTTTCGCACAGTCCACTCAATGGCGGCGAGGGCGGAGTCGACGGTGCCGTCCAGCGTGGAGTCCGGGCAGAGCTCGTAGTTCGGGATCACGGCCGTGAAGCCGCGCCGCACCAGAGCTTGGGCAACGAAGGCGAAGCCGCTCTTGTCGTTCGTCCGCCAGTACCCCCCGTGAAAGAATACGTGCATCGGCGCTCGCGGCCGGGCCGCGGGGTAGATGTCCAGGCGGCGGCGCGGGTGCTCGCCATAGGTTAGGTCGGCGGTGCGTCGCAGGCTGCCGAGAGCGGTGTCGTTCATGGGTGCCCGTCGTGACCGGTGCGCCGCGAAGTCGGGGAAGGCACGTTGCGGGTTGTAGTGGAATTCGTGTTCCTCAGGGCTAGCGGGCGCCCAGGGTGCGATCGTGGTCATGGTCAGGCAGCCTATGGGATGATGCATGAAAGGGCAGCGCGCGTTCTCTCCGAAATCCTATAGGGCGCAAGATATAAGCCCAGTCCAGCCCGCCGGGCGCGGCGAACAGGTGCGGCCTCGGAATCAGACAGACCGGTCGTCCAGTGGCGCGTTGGACAGGGCAGGGGACGCTCGGCAGCGAGCAGTCCTCTACTGGCCGCGAGCGTCACTTCTCTTCCTGTACAATTCGCATAGAAGAGTGGCCAACGGGGCAGTAGCCATTCGATAGCGTCAGGATGTCACCCTGTCGGGTCGCCCATAGCCAATCCCGCCATCTCCCGCTGCCCTGCCAGGTGTTCCGCAAGTTTCCCCGCATGGGGCGACAGCGCGTCGAGCCGACGGACGAGCACCACCAGCTGTCGCTCGGCCCAGGGATCCTCCATGCGCACCATGGCAAGGGTGTCCTGCGTGTCCCACCGTCGTGCCGCAGCCTCGGGCACCACGGCGATGCCCGCACCGAGTGCGACCATGCGACATGTTGTGTCCAGCCCGCGCACCCGCACGCGCGTCCGCATCCGCCCGCCCACACGCGCTGCATGCCCGGCCAAGTGCCCACCGAGCGCGCTCTCGTCCGAGAGGCCCACGAACTCGAAGTCCATCGTCTCCGAGAGGGTCACTCGTCCACGTCCCGCCAGGGGGTGGTCCAGCGGCGTGATCAACACCAGCCGGTCTGTCCGGAAAGGCAGGGCTTCCAGGCCTGAAAAGTCCGCGTGACCCGCCGCGATCCCGACCTCCGCCTCTTCCTCGGCAACAGCCCGCGCCACCTCGGGGCTGGGTCGCTCACCGAGGTCCACATCCACGTTCGGGTTGGCGCGCAGGAAGTCGGCCAGGAGTTCGGGTAGGAACTCGGCTGCGGCGGCGGTATTGGCCAGCAACCGTACGCAGCCCCGTAGCCCGCGAGCGTACTCGCCCATCTCGCCGCGCATTTGCTCCATCTGCCCGGTCACTAACCGTGCATGCCGCAGCAACGTGCGTCCGGCGGGCGTCGGCCCCACCCCGCGCCGGCCCCGTTCCAGCAGCGGCACGCCAGCTTGCTCTTCCATCCCCCGTATCCGGGTCGAGGCGGAGGCGAGGGCGAGCCCGGCGCGTGTGGCGCCTGCCGTGATACTCCCCGCTTCCACCACATGCAGGAACAGGCGCAGGTCTGTCAGATCAAAATGCACGTGCGGCGTGCCTTCGCCCAGAACTAAGGCAGGCTACGCTAATCCCGCATTGTGCGGCAGTGGCGCCGGGCGGCAGGGTCCTACCCATGATGGACACGATTTCCTTCGCCCTGATGCTGTTCGGCATCTTCTTGTTGGCAGGCATGGTGAAAGGCCTGCTGGGCCTCGGCTTGCCGACCGTCGCCATGGGCCTGCTCGGCCTCGCCATGCCTCCCGTTCAGGCTGCCGCACTCCTTCTCGCCCCTTCGCTGGTGACGAATGTCTGGCAGCTACTGGCCGGACCGCGTTTTACCGCGCTGGTCCGGCGCCTCTGGCCCATGATGCTGGCCATCGTCATCGGCACCCTGGCCGGCTCGGGGATCATCGCCGGTACGGTTGCCTCGGCGGCGACTATGGGGCTTGGTATCGCCCTGTTCCTCTATGGCCTCATTGGCCTCCTGAAGCCGCAGCCCCGCCTCCCACCCACAATCGAATCCTGGGCGGGGCCGCTGGTCGGTGCGGTAACAGGGCTGGTTGCTGGGGCGACGGGCGTCTTCGTCATTCCAGCCGTTCCCTACCTCGGTTCTCTCGGCCTGGGTCGTGACGACCTCGTACAGGCGCTCGGCCTATCGTTCACCGTCTCGACCCTCGCCCTTGCCGCTGGCCTCGCCCTGCATGGCGCCTTGCCACTTGATGCCTCTGGCACCTCGCTGCTGGCCGTCCTGCCAGCCCTGGCCGGGATGTGGTTCGGTGGCTGGCTTCGCCTGAGGGTGCGGCCCGAGATCTTTCGCGGCGGTTTCTTCATCGGCCTACTTGTCCTCGGCGGCGAACTGATCTGGCGGGGGCTGGCGTGAGCGTCGGCCGCGCTCTGGCTCTTGTCTGCGCAGCGTTGCTGTTCCTGACCGCTCCCTCGACGCTGAAGCGGAAGAGGTCCCCGGCTTGTGACGCCGTTTGGCGCCGCATGGCGCTCCCTGCCATCGAACAGGACAGGCTCGGTTCCCGCCGTGCTGATCCGATCTGATCGCACCAGCCCGGACGGGCGAGGGGAGTCCTATGTGGCCTACCTCCTGGCCGCAGGAATCGTCAGAATTCAGCTCGGCTCCGATACGCCGGAGGACGCGCGTCGCTCCTCACCTTGTCAGGGCTGCGCGCCATGACTCTCCATCTCGCGCCGTGACAGCTGGTTTCGGTGCGCATTGGTCTTCTCAACTTTGGCGCGGGCGAGCCGCTTTGGCCGCGTCCGAGGTGCCGGTTGCCGCGCTCCACCCAGCCTGCGGCGGCCTACCTTCCGCCCGACATTCAGCGCCGGCACTGCTCCTGTACCCGGACGATCCTGAGGAGGCACTGGCCTGCCCTCGCGTCGACCCAGGAGCCGAAGCGGTTGGGACCACCACTCGGGGGGGATCATGGACGAGGACCCTGGGCCTGGGGGGCGACGACGCTGCCGCAGCCGGACAGATCGCGGGCGCGCCTTTTCGCGAGCAGCGATGGTTGGGCAATGTAGGGGTCCCAGCGTGCTGCCTTCCTTCAGAGGTAAGCCCCTTGAGAAGGAGTGGGTTGCCTCAGCGTATGCTCCAGGGCGAGAAGGCGGTGGAAGCCGCTGTCCGACTTGGGCGCCGAGCCGCAATGGCAGGGTCCGGCCGTAAGCGGCTCGGCCGTTTCCGGGAAGCGGCAGAGGGAGCGGAAGCGCGGGGGCAGATCTCGCCTGCCCGGGTCGGACCGTCGGTAGCTCTTCGAGGGACGCAGGCAGCAGCTCCTCAAATCACAGAGCACTGGCGACGATCCGCAGAGCCCGCTCCAGATCGCCGCGACTCATGGGTGCACCGAGGGCAAGTCGTACGCTGTTGGGTGCGCTGCCAATCCCGAATGCTGCCCCGGGGGTGATCCGCACGCCGAGAACGGTCAGCCGCTGCACTAAATTCTGCGCGGCCGTCCGCCGCGGCAGGTTGAGCCACAGGTGCATGGAGGCAGGGTGCGATGAGGGCCATGCCTGAAGCGGCAGCAGGCACTTGGCCATCGCCTGCCGTGTCCGTGCCTCGTGGCGCTTCTCCGTCTCGAGAAGGGCGGCGGTCCCGTCACCAACCCAGAGGGAGGCGATCGCGGCACCCAGCGGCGGCGCAGTCCAGACGGTAGCGCGGACCAGGTTCGAGGCCTGTTCCTCCCGCCCCGGCGGCACGAGCATCCAGGCGGCCCGCAAGCCCGGCGTGAAGCTCTTCGAGGTGGAACGCAGATGCCAGCTCCGTTCAGGCGCGAAAGCAGCCAGCGGCGGGATCAGCGGGTCGTCCTCCGTCAGGAAACCGTAGGCGTCGTCCTCGATAAGGTGGAAGTCGAGCCGCCGGGCGATCGCGGCCACTGCTTCGCGTCGCCCGGCGGGCATCGTCACGGCCGTCGGGTTCTGCAGGGATGGCATGCAGTACAGCGCCGCGATCCGGTGGCGCATTGCCATTCGCAGCAGAGCCCGCGGGCGGAGCCCGTTCCGGTCTATTGGAACCGGTAGAACCTTCAGCCCAAGGACGGCGGCGCTGGCCTCTATGCCCGGCCAGCTCAGCGCCTCCACCGCGATGGTGTCTCCGGGCCGGGTGGTGGCCATCAGCGCGAGGGTGACGGCGTGCTGCGCACCCGCGCAGATCACGACGCGGGACGGGTCCTCGGGTAGTCCGCGCCGCGATAGCCACGCCGCCCCGGCAGCCCGGTCGGCCGCTCGCCCGGCATGGGGCTGGTAGTCCGCCACGACCATGCGCTCTCGCCGGAGGACAAGCCGCGCGGCCTTCTCAAACTGGTCGGCCAAGCCCGGGAGGGGCATGACGTTGCGGGTGAGATCGACGACGTTGGACGCGCCCTCCTCGATCCGGAAGGACGCGGCGTCAACATGGCCCGGTGCGCGGACGAAGCTGCCGCGCCCTACCTCACCCACAACCAAGCCCCGCGCTACCAGCAGGCGCATGGCGCGCGACGCCGTGTTGAGCGCAACGCCGTGCCGGAAGGCGAGATCGCGGTGGGCGGGCAGCCGCGCGCCCGGGAGCAGTCGCCCGTCGCGGATTTCCGCCTCCAGGATCGTGGCGATTTCCCTCGCGCTGTTGCTCATCGGTAGGCCATTGTCGCTGCGACAATGCTTCGATTGCCTCAAGGTGCCCGAGCTTTCAACCTCGGGGGATGAACGAGATCGTCACGACCCCCTGGCACCTGACCGCGCCCTCCTTCGAGGAGATCGGGGAGGCGGCCAGCCGAATCCGGGGCGTCCTTGTGAAGACGCCGCTCCTGGAGAGCGAGCGCCTGAACGCGAGGCTGGGCGGGCGCCTCCTCGTTAAGGCGGAAGGGCTCCAGCGGACCGGCAGCTTCAAGGCGCGCGGCGCCTGGAACCGCCTCTCGCTGCTGTCGGCGGAAGAGCGCGCGCGGGGCGTCGTCGCCTTCTCCTCGGGCAACCACGCCCAGGCGGTCGCCTGGACCGGGCGGCGCTTGGGCATCGGCACGGTGGTCATCGCCATGCCGGCGGACGCGCCCGCGGCCAAGATCGAGCGGACCCGTGGCTGGGGTGCTGAGGTGGTGCTCTACGACCGTGCCACCGAGGACCGCGAGACCTTGGGACACCGCCTGGCGGAGGAGCGCAACCTGATCCTGGTGCCGCCGTATGACGACCGCCGTGTGATCGCGGGTGCGGGCACGCTCGGGTTAGAGGTGGCGCAGCAGGCTGCGGCGATGGGAGCGACGCCCGAGGCTCTGCTGGTCTGCTGCGCAGGGGGCGGCCTCACGGCTGGCTGCGCTCTGGCTCTGGAAACCGTGCTGCCCGGCGCACGTGTCTTTGCAGTTGAGCCCGAAGGGTTTGACGATACAACACGCAGCCTCGCCGCTGGCAAACGGCTGGGTAACGCGCCCGGCACGACCTCCATCTGCGATGCCGTGCTGGCGCCGATGCCCGGGGCCTTGACCTTCTCGATCAATGCCCCGCGCCTCGGCGGTGGCCTCGTAGTAAGCGATGCCGAGGCGCTCGCGGCCATGCGCGTGGCCCTTGAGGAGTTCGGGCTGGTGGTTGAGCCGGGCGGCGCCGTCGCGCTGGCTGCTGCCCTGTCCGAACGTCTGCCCATCGCCGGTCACACCGTGGCCGTGGCACTCACCGGCGCGAACGTCGATCCCGGCATTTACCAGCGGGCGCTTTTCCTCAGCACCTGATGACGGTGCTGGAGCAGGCCTGCTCATGCCTCAACTTAATCATCGGCTGCCCAACTGACCGTGTCTGCTTTTGAGCCTTGTCCCTGCGCGCGCTTTCGGCTGCTGTGAGCGCCTTTCAGCCTGACCAGCCCGCTTGGGCGGCTCGGGAGGCAGATGTCACCCCGAGCCGCCGGGACCGTTTTGCGGAGGTGCTGGCCTCTAATAGGGATCGGGGCAACCTCGACATCGACGCCCAGGTGCCGCACGGCACTCTCAAGCTTCGTATATGGGCGCTGAGCCGACGCGGTTGGGTCTGGCTGAAAGTGGCACTTCCGCTGCTGAGCTGAACAAATGAATTTGAGAGGCGCTCACCCATGGTGAGAGGGCAGCAGCGCGCCGGCATTTCGGAGTGCTCGCCGAGCACCGGCTACGCTGTTATTGACGCCTTTCTTCGCCGATCTTAATTGTTCGTTTCTCGATCTGGGTTGGCTGGTTGATTCGGCCCTCGATGCTTGTCCACTCTCAACCCACTGATCTTGAAGGAGTGCGGATACCCATGCGCTTCCGCACGCACCTCGTGCTTCTGGTCGTATCGCTGACCATCCCCGCTCTCGCATTGGGTGGCAGCCTTCTTCTGCGAGAGGCCCAGGAAAGGCGACAGGCGGAACTGCGTAGCCTGGCTAACCAAGCTCAGGCTTTGGCCGCAGCCGTGGACCAGGAGATCGTCGGGATGCGGAAGGCTGCGGAGGTCATGGCCCTCTCGCTCACCTCCGAGGATCTTGCCGAGCCGGAGCGCCTCCGACCGCGCTTCCAAGCCATGCTCGCCCTCAATCCAGCTTGGCTTAACGTCGTTCTCCTTCGGCACGAGGCTGGCCAGATCCTGAACACGCTTGCGCCACCCGGGGCGGCACTCCCGGACAGGAGAGGCGGACCACAATCTGGATTACCCATCCCTTCCGTGTCAGACCCGTTCATCGGCCGCTACGCGGGGGTGCCGCTCGTCACTGTCAACGCCTCTGTTCCCACATCGAGCGAGCCGGGCTGGACCGTCGGGATCGGGATTCGAACCCATCACTTCGAGACAACCATCGCATCAGTGCTGCCGGAAGGTTCCCTGGCCGCCATCATCGGCGCCAACGGCCGCTTCGTAGCGCACACCTCCACGCCGCAAGGTGACCGCACCACGGCACTTGCCCCTCCGGAGATGGCGCAGTTCGCCCTCGCTGGCCTACCCGGCACCGCTGCGGCGGTGCAGACGCGCCGCGTTAATGGCGAGCCGATTGACGCGGCCTTGCATCGGACCGCGATGGCGCCCTGGACAGCGGCGGTGTCGCTGCCCCAGGGGGTTATCGACGCGGCGGTGTGGCGTGCCGTCGGTAGCATCGTCTGGTTTGGTAGCCTCGCGCTGGTGCTGGCGCTTGGCGCAGCGGGCTTCCTCAGCCGGCGACTTGGCCGGCGGGTAACGGCACTAGCCCGTGCGGCCGAGGCGACCGGCCGGGGCGAGACCGTCGCCGTGCCACCTGGCGTGGCGGAGGTGGATGGCGTGGCCGCAGCGCTGTCCCAGGCGGCGGCGGAAGTGCGGGGCCGTGAGGCCGATCTGCGCCGCGTTGGCGAGGACCGCCTACGGCTTGCCCATCAGATCGCCCGGATCGGTAGCTTTGACCAGCGGCTCGACGAGCCGGCTGCGGCGGTCACGCCCGAATATGTCGCCATCTCGGGACTGCCGGACGGAACCACGACGGACACCCATCAGGCTGCGCTGGCGCGCATCCACCCGGAAGACCGGGCTACGCACGACGAGACGGTGCGAACCGCGCTCAATGGGCGCGCAGTGGGCTACGAGACGGAGTTCCGCATCATCCGACCTTCCGACGGAGCGGTGAGGCGGATCGCCTCTCAGGCCGAAATCCGGCGCAATCCGGAAGGGCGGGCTGAGAGGCTGGTCGGGGTCGTTCGGGACGTGACCGCGGAACGCGCCGCCGCGGAGGATCTGCGCCGTCTGAACGCGGAACTGGAGACCCGCGTGCGCGAGGAAGTGGCGGCGCGGCAAGCCGCTCAGGTGAGGGCGGCGCATGCTGAGCGGATGCAGGCGCTCGGGCAGCTCGCGGGGGGGCATCGCTCACGACTTCAACAACGTTCTGCAGGCGGTGCAGGGCGGCGCTGCCCTGATCGAGCGGCGTCCGGGAGATGCCGCCGGAGTCCGGCGGCTGGCCCGTATGATGCTGGATGCAACCGGTCGGGGGGTAACGGTGACCCGCCGTCTGCTCTCCTTTGCGCGCCGCGACGAGCTGCAGGCCGAGCCGATCGAAGCTTTGCCGCTGCTGGCCGGTCTTTGCGAGGTGCTGTCGCATACGCTCGGTGCAGAGGTCGCCTGCCGTTACCACGTGGCACCCGGCATACCCCCGCTGCTCGCCGACAAGGGACAGCTTGAAACCGTGCTGGTGAACCTTGCCAGCAACGCGCGCGATGCGATGCCGCAAGGAGGCACTTTGACGATGAGTGCCGCCGAAATGCGATTGGAAGGTAGCTCCGGCCCGAGAGGGATGATGCCCGGCCGCTACATCCGGATTGCCGTCGAGGACACGGGGATCGGCATGGATCCGATGACGGTTTCTCGCGTCGGCGAGCCTTTCTTCACCACAAAGCCGAGGGGCGCGGGTACAGGGCTTGGTCTCTCCATGGCAAAGGGATTTGCGGAGCAATCCGGCGGGGCACTCACCGTAGAGAGCGAGCCGGGGAGGGGGACTGTTGTCGCTCTTTGGCTACCGCCAGCGCCTAACTCTGCCGAAGCACTTCGGTCGGATACATGCCCTGCAACAATGAATGCACAAACAGCATCAGCGGTCGTGCACCGCGTTCTCGTCGTCGATGACGAGCCGGTCGTGCGGGAGATGCTATTGGGCATGCTTGAGACGGCGGGCTATACTGTACTTCCCGCAGCCAGCGGCGCGGAGGCGCTCCAGTTGCTGGATGCCGGTGAGGCCGTGGACGTCCTCGTTAGCGATCTGTCCATGCCAGGGATGGGAGGGCTTGCCCTGATCGCGGCGGCACAGGCACGACGGCCGCACCTGCCGGCTGTCCTGCTGACCGGTTATGCAGGAGATGGTGCCTCCATAGCAGTCGGCGGCGCGATCTCGGGAACCTACTCCCTCCTGCGTAAGCCCGTCCGGGGCACGCAACTGGTCGAACGGATTGAGGCTCTGATCGCGGTGAGGGAGCCAATGCAGGAGTGAGCCAAATCCTGTTCTTGCTTAGGGCAAGATGGGGAGCAAGGAGCGCCGTGATCCGCTCGTCCGCTCCGCTGGCTGAAGGGAAGGCGATTTGCTCCTGAGAAAAATTTTCGCTTTAGAGCAGCATCAACTAGTGAATGTCCTACTCCCCGGTGATGCCGCGGGTGCGGATCACCTCGCCCCATTTGCTGCTTTCGGCGGAGAGGTAGGACGGGAACTCCTCGGGTGAGCCGGGCGTGACCGCGTTGGCGGCGGCCTGCAAGCGCGAAAGCACGTCCGGTTCCTTCAGAGTCGCCAGCATGGCCGCGTTCAGCTTGCGGATGATCGGCTCTGGCGTGCCGGCCGGAGCGAGCAGCGCGAACTGAGAGGAGCACTCGAAGCCCGGCAGGCCTGATTCCGCAATCGTCGGCACGTCAGGCGCGAGCGGCGAGCGCTGAAGGCTGGAGACGCCCAGCGGCACGACGGTCTTCGCCTGAATGAGCGGCAGCGCGGTCACCGCGTCCACGAAGGCCATCTGCACCTCTCCGGACAGCAGCGCTTGCACGGCGGGCGCGCCGCCACGGTAAGTGACGTTCAGCACGTCGATGTCGGCCATCTTCAGGAACAGCTCGGTCGCGAGATGGGCGGAGGAGCCGGCGCCGGAGGAGGCATAGGAAAGCTTGCCGGGCTGGCGCTTGGCCAGCGCGATCAGTTCGGCGACCGTCTTCGCGCCCGTTGCGGGTGTGGTGCAGAGAAAGATCGGCGTTTCTGCGGCCCGGCCGATCGGCGCGAAGGAGCGCGCGTCGTCATAGCCTTTGTTTGGAAAGAGGTGGGTGGCCATGGCGTAGGTGGAGTTCACGCCGAGCAGGATGGTGTAGCCGTCTGGCCGCGCACGGGCGACGGAGGCGTGGCCGATCGTGCCCGAAGCTCCCGCACGGTTCTCCACCACTACCTGCTGGCCAAGCTGGCGGCTCATGCCCTGCGCCAGCAACCGGCCGACGAAATCCGTGGAGCCGCCCGGCGCCCAGGAGACGACGAGGGTGATGGGTCTAGCGGGATAGTCGGCCTGCGCCATGGCGGGAACGGCGCGGGAGAAGGCGAGCGCGCCAAGGCCGGTGCCGAGCGTACGGCGGCTAATTTGCATCTGGATGTTCCCCCTCACCGCTCCTCGGGAGCGCGTTACTGGCGAATGTACCGACTGGTACATTAGTGGCTCAAGCATAAAGAGGGAGCGTTGTGCATCTTCGCTCGTCATGCCCGGCTCCATCCGGCCGTCGCATCCTGCTGCGTGAGCAACTCCGTCTTGATCGTGCCTATTGGAGTGGGACTCTGGCTGTCCCGAACCCCACCCGCCCTTGCCCGAGGCAGCTAGGCGGGGCCTCTTATCTATCAACTGCTTGTTCAACTTTACCCGCCTAGGGTTAGAGCCGCAGGTGCTGCCGGAGCCTTTCAGCGCCGCGAACCGGATGGGCTTCATCGGACCTAACATCGCCCTCCCGTGCAAGCAGGCAGTGATGCCACTGCTGCGCGGCCGCTTGGAGGGGGTGTTGGTCCTCAACGCCCTGGAAACAGCGGTGCTGCGGGGGGCGTCGGACCGTCGACGACGAGGATGATGCTGGCAGCGCCGACCCCCGTACGGACCTGTCCCTGTGACGCGCGAGGGCGACGGATTGGTTCGCTATACGATGACCGGCACCGCCGCCCATCCCTGCCTGCCGGGCTGCTGTACTCCCGGCGCCGGTCCGCGGAGATAGTCTGTTTTCCATCGAGGACGCCGCAGCTCCGGGCGGCACGGGCGCTGGGCCGTTGCAAGCTCTATGGCGGCGACATGGCTGTGTTCCAGGCCGAGCACGCCTTCCGCCGCAATACTGGGCTGGAACCCGGTGACGACCAGATGCAAACGCATTTCTGAAACCTCGATTAGGACTGAGCGTGATCATGTTCAACAGATACCTTCAACCCGGCAGCAAGTAGGCGAGCACTGCGTGCATCAGCAGCTCGCGCCACCGCCGGATCACGCAGGTCGCGCGCGAAGATGGCGTTCAGGGTGTGGCGGTTGCTCACACGATGGAAGCTGGCGCCGTTGATCAGGATGTGGACGTCGAGTGGGTCCACGCCCGTGCGGAAGTAGCCCTCGTGTTCACCGCGCTCCAGCAGCTTCCGCAAAGTCGAGACCACCTCGGCATTGCGTTGCGCGATGACGGTGCTAGCGCGAATGTAGCAGGCTTCCTCGACGCTCTCGACGGCAACAAGGCGCACGAAGGCCGGGTTGGCGTGGTGGTAATCGAACGGGCCCTCCACGAGGCGGCGCATCGCCCCCTTCGGTGGCAGGGTGTCGAGTTGCAGCCGGCGTTCGGCATCGCGAATGTCACCGTATGCGCGTTCGATCACCGCGCCTTTGAGGGCGTCCTTGGAACCGAAGTAGTAGTAAATCATCCGCTTTCTCGTCCGCGTGTGGGCAGCGATCTCGTCCACGCGCGCACCAATTAGCTTCGCTCCCGCGAAGGTTGTGGTCGCGACGTCAAGGATCTAACGACGCGTCTGCTCCGGGGCGTGCTGACGGGGCTCAGGACCGAGCAGCGCAGTGTCGCGCTCGAGTTCGTCAGACTACTCCAGGTCAAGCACGGCTTCGTGCTCCTGCCCAGACGCTGGCTCGTCGAGCGCACCTCCGGCTGGTTCGCCCACTTCCACCGCCTCACCCGCGACTACGAGCGACTGCTTGAGGCGCTGACAAGCCTGCACCTCGTCGCCCTCACCGTCCTGCTGCTCAACCGCGCCGCAGAACTCGCTGCCAGTGCGTAACACCCACTGCAGCGTATGCGTTCTTTTCCAACCAGCTTCAATCTGATGAAAACAGCCGCTCGAAGACGTAACCGGCGGGCCGCTTCTACAGAGCACGTCAGCGGGCCAAACCTCTCCTTCTTGCTCGGTGTCGCCGCACTCGCACGGCTTGCAAGGCATGGTTGACAGGAGCTGCACACGTTGACTACTAGTATACTAGTTGAGGAAACGCCGTACTGTGCTTGACCTTATCCTCGAACGGCGGGAGCCCATCGCCCGCGAGCTCTACGCGGCCCTGCGCCAGCAGATCCTGCAAGGCGCCATGCTGCCTGGAATGGCCATCTCCGAAGCGCCGGTTGCTGAGCAGCTGAAGGTTAGCCGCACTCCGGTGCGGGAGGTCTTCCGCCGCTTGGCCGATGAGGGGCTGCTCGAAATCCGTCCGCAGATCGGCACCTTTGTTGCCCCCATTCGCCTTCCCGCCGTCCACGATGGTCAGTTCGTCCGCGAGACGCTGGAATGCCGCACCGTCCGTATGGCCGCAGAAATAAGCATTTCCGCTGACCGTACCCGTCTGGCTGAGCAGATTGAGATCCAGCGCCGCGCCGTCGTCTCACGGGATGAATTGGCCTTCTTCCGCTCCGACGAAGTCCTGCACTGCGAGTTAACCCGCATGGCTGGCCGTCCTGCCGTCTGGAACGTCATTCAAGACGTCAAGCTCCAGCTTGACCGCGTACGCTACCTCTCCTTCTCGAGCCAGGACTGGCTGGAAATGCTCCTGGCCGAGCATGAGCACTTGGTGGAATGCGTACTCGCCGGAGATGCTGAGGGTGCAGAGGCAGTGATGCGCGAGCACCTAAGGACGGTTTTCGCGGCCATTGAGCGCCTGCTGAACAGCAAACCCGAGTTCTTTACCCCGCGGCGCTGAAGCGCCTTTCGGAGGGAAACGCCCATGGTCGCGATCGCCGTCACCACGCCGCATGTCCTGCAGATTCTCGCAGACGAGCCGTCAGCGCCGCGCCCCGAGGAGGTTCTTGTCCGCGTGCAGCGCGCCGGCATCTGCGGCTCGGACCTGCACATCTATCACGGAAGCAACCCCTTCGCGCGATATCCCCGCATCATCGGCCATGAGTTCGCCGGCGTGGTCGAGGCGGTGGGCAGCGCAGTTTCGGGGCTCGCCGAGGGCGACCGCGTCGTCGTCGACCCTGTTGTTTCCTGCGGGCGGTGCTATGCCTGCCGGGCCGGCCGATCCAATGTCTGCGGCAAGCTCGAGGTCTTCGGCGTGCACCGCGACGGCGGGTTCCGCAGCCATGTCGCGGTGCCCGCGGCCAACGCGGTGAAGCTTCCCGGGAACCTTCCCATCGAGGTCGCCGCCCTGGCCGAGCCCTTCTCCATCGCGGCCAACGTGCTAACCCGCACCGGCATCACCGCAGAAGATTCCGTGCTCATCTATGGCGCAGGCACGGTGGGCCTGACCGTGCTGCAGGTGGCGAAGCTGCACGGCGCCCGCTGCATCGTGGCGGACTTGGACGAGGCACGCCTGGAGCGCGCGCGCGACTTCGGTGCCGACCTAGTCATCAACTCTAGCGCCCGCTCGGTGCCCGACGTCGTGGCCGCCGAGCATGACGGCCTCGGCCCCTCTCTGGTGATCGACGGCGCCGGCGTTCCCGCCTTGCTGGAGGAAGCCTGCCGTGTCGCGAGCCCGGCCGGGCGCATCGGCATCCTTGGTTTCTCGCCGGCAGCCTGCAATGTCAGCCAGCAGGAGATCGTGAAAAAGGAACTCACCTTGGCCGGCTCACGCCTGAACTGCCGCCTGTTGCCCCAGGTGGTGGAATGGCTGCAAAGCGGCGACCTGCAGCCCGCTGCCATGGTCACCCAGACCTTCGCTGCCGATGATGCCCGCGAGGCCTTTGACCTGATCGAGCGCGATCCCGGCAGCACCGTTAAGGTTCATCTCGCCTTTAGCTGAATTGCTTACCTT
>NZ_RCVR01000030.1 GCF_016107305.1 Roseomonas sp. KE2513 | reverse complement strand
TTAGAAACAAGGGAAGGACCCAGCGGAGCTTGGCGCGAGGGCGACCCGCCAGGTAGCCAACCGCCCGTCGTGCCTGGGTCAGCCGCGGGCAAGTCCGCCCGGCTAGAGTTGTACACTGCAAGCGGTCCGTCCCATGCTGAAACTTTGCCCACGAGAGAAACATCTCCGAACGACGGTTTCGTCGATCCCGCCCACTTGGCGCCGCAAGCTGAAAAATGAGCGATCTCCAGGGGAGTATTTGGCGGTTCTTGTTAACACATTGTTTGCCAGCGCCTCGGTAGTCTCAGGCGAATGTCGGACAGCACGATCCAGCGCCTCAGGCCGGTGACCTATATCCTCGCCCGAGCGGCTCGAGGCTGGGTCAGCAAACGTCCACCCATTCCCTCCAGCACTGCGAAGATAGGAGCGCCAAGCCGCACCGTAACGCGCACGGTCACCGTGCTGACAGGTTTTGCGGCGCTGTTGATCGCCGCTGCCCTTCCGGTGACCTACCTATCGGCCGCCCACTTCCGCCTGCGCGGCGCGCTCGAAGCGAGCGCCACGTTGCACGCGGCCGAGGTCGCGGAGTTATCGCGAGTCAACCCGGCGCTCTGGGAGTTTGAAGGGCTGAGGATTTCAGCCCCGGCGGAGGGGAGGGCATCCGTCGAGCGGCGACGCGTTTTCAACGAGCAAGGCCGCCTGGTGATCGAGTCTGTTCCCGGGAAGGAACTGGCCTGGCCTGTGCTCAGCCACCGGGAGCCTATCAACGAGGGGGGGCAAAAGCTCGGGGAGGCGGAAGCCGCACGCTCGATGCGGGATGCGCTGCTCACGATGCTGCTGGTCGCTTGCGCATCCGTCTGCCTGGGTGGGGCGATTTGTACCCATCCGCCGAGGGCCGCGGGTCAGATTGCAGGTTTGCGCTTGACGGCTGGCTTGCGCGACCATGCCTTGGCCAGGGCTGCGACGGCCTTGGCATGATCGTCGATGTCGATCGTGTTGGGATCGGACGGCCCGCCAGCCCATTCGATCATCTCGGCATGGTTTTCGTGCTGCGGATCGGCGACGGCCTCGAGGAACTCGGCATAGCCCCAAGGGCCGCCAACATCCTCGGGCGGGCAGCGCCCCACGGCGTCGATGAGGAGCGGGTATGTCAGACCGGGCACGGCATCGGTGATGCGCTCGATCTTGACCGTGTGTTCCCAACCATCCCCGAAGTCGTAGAGGTACCGAAGGGTCTTCGCGCCGGTGTCCTCGATGACGTCCAGGAGACGCGCCTTGCGAGCGTCGAGGGGGCCTTCGCCCCAGTCCGGGTCGGGAATGCCCCAGCCCACATCGCGGGCACGGATCTCGTAGAGATGGCTGTTGGTCCAGCCCATGGCGGCCTGGAGCACAAGGTGTAGGCGATCGAGCCGGATCGTCAGCGGCACCTCGACCCGGCGCAGGACCGCGGGCTTGACCTCATCAAGGGTGATCTTGAGCCGCGCGATGCTGTTGGTGGTCATGCCGCCGCCTTTCGTCGCTCTATCTCCCTGGCCCAGTTCCAGGGCAGCAGCCCATCCAGCCTCGAGACGGGATGGTCGGCAATCCTGGCCAGGACATCGGCGAGCCAGGCGTGCGGGTCGATGTCGTTCAGCTTCGCCGTGGTGATGAGCGAGATCATCACGGCAGCCCGCTCGCCGCCGCGGTCACTGCCAGCGAACAGCCAAGCCTTTCGGCCGAGGGCGATGCCGCGGAGGGCGCGTTCCGCTGCGTTATTGGTCAGGCAAACCCGGCCGTCGCCAAGGAACCCGGTGAACGCCTCCCAGCGCTTGAGGGCGTAGTCCAGCGCCTTGGCCAGATCGTTGTGGCGCGACAGCCTTCCCCTGGTCTCCAGCATCCAGGCATGGAGGTCGGCGACCAGCGGGGCCACCACGGCGGTGCGATGGGCCAGGCGCTCCGCGGCCGGTCGCCCGTTCACCTCGCGCTCGGCCTCGAACACGCGGTCGATGCGCCGCACGGCCTCGGCCGCGAGAGGCGCGCGAGCGACCTCGGCCAGCTCGAAGGCCTTCCGGCGGAAATGCGCCCAACACGCCGCCTCCGTGATCGGTCCCGGCTTGCGGTCGGGCCGGTAGAGCTCGCCGAACCCAGCATAGGCGTCCGCCTGCAGGATGCCCGCGTAGGAGGCCAGGTGGCGCCTGGGGTGCTCGGCCGTGCGGTCGCGGGAGAAATGGAACAAGGCCGCGGGCGGAGCCGGTCCGGCAAAGGGCCGGTCGTCGCGGACATAGGTCCAGAGGCGGGCCGTGACCGTTTTGCCGCGGGCGAGCAGGGGCACGGTGGTGTCGTCCCCGTGCAGGCGCTCGGCGGCCAGGACATGGGCCCCGATGAGGGCGTGGAGGGGCGAGAGGACCGCGGCCGCGGTGCTGACCCAGTCGGCCAGGGTGGAGACGCTCAGCTCCACCCCCTCCTGAGAGTAGGTCTCGCTCTGGCGGTTCAGCGGCAGGTGCTGGCCGTACTTGGCCTCCAGCACCATGGCCAGCAGGTTCGGCCCCGCGCGCCCACGGGCGATCGGGTGGAACGGCGCGGGCGGCTGGGTGATGGTCTCGCAGGCCCGGCAGCTGAACCGCTCGCGCACGGTCTGGACCACCTTCCAGGACCGAGGCACCACCTCCAGGGTCTCGGTGACGTCCTCACCCAGCTTGGACAGCTTGCCCCCGCAGCAGGGGCAGGCAGAGGGCGAGGGCACCACCACCCGCTCGCGCGGCAGGTGGGCGGGCAGAGGGCCCCGGACCGGCTTGCGCGGTGGTGCCCCGGGCTGCCGCTCCCCGCCCTGGCCCTCGGTCCGGGTCGCCTCCTCGGCCATGGTCGCGACGAGGTCGCCGAGTTCCAGCTCCAGCTGGTCGATGAGCTTGCGGCCGCGCTCGGAGGAGGCGCCGAACTTGTCGTGCCGCAGCTTGGCGATGACCAGCTTGAGGTGCGCGATCATCGCCTCGGCGGCGATGCGCGCCTCGCGCTCCGCGGCAAGGGCCACGCGGAGCGCCTCGACATCATCGGCAGGGTCCGGCGCGGCCGTCATGGAGGGAGTGAATCAGACGGCGAAACCCACCGCCAGCACAATCACCCCTGTCCTGACAGGATCAGCCCGCGACCTGCGGCCGGTAGGTGTGCTGCGGGTTCCTCCAGTCGATCCCGTCCAGCATGTAGGCCAGCTGAGAGGAGGAGATGGCGACCGCGCCATCCGCGGGGGCAGGCCACAGGAAGCGTCCCCGCTCCAATCGCTTGGCGTAGAGCGACATGCCGAGCCCATCGTGCCAGACGATTTTGAGAAGGTCGCCGCGCTTGCCGCGAAAAACGTAGAGATCCCCAGCATGCGGGTCACGCCCGAGCGCCTCCTGCACCTGCAGCGCTAGCCCGTTCATGCCACGGCGCATATCGGTGTGACCAACGGCAAGCCAGACCCGAACACCCGATGGAACCGGGATCATCGCCGAAGCACCCCCAGCACGCGCCGCAGCGCCGCCGCGTCCACGTCAGTCCCCACCCGCACACAGGTGCCATCCGGCAGCGCGATCTCGATCTGTGGGTTCGTCGCCATCCCGGGCGCCACAGGCTCGGGCAGCACAGGGCCACTCACCTGTACCGGAAGAAACATCGGCTCCGGCGCGCCACGCACCGCCAGCCGACCCTGGCGCAACTGACGCCGCCAGTACCATAGCAGCCCACGGCTGATGTCGTGTCGCCGCGCCACCTCCGACGTCCGCGCTCCAGGCTGTGCCGCCTCGGCCAGCACGCGAAGCTTGTCCTCGGCACGCCAGCGACGCCGCCGCTCAACCCCGGTGATGATCTCCATCCCGCCCCGTCCTTTGCGTCGCCCTTATGAGCGTCACTAAGGTCAGCGAACATCACCCCTCAAAAAAGGCGGTACTCGGCGGATAGGTACGGCGATTTTCGCGGTCCTGCGGGTGCTTCCGCTCCGGCTACTGAACCAGGCACTGGAGCGAGCCAGCTATCTTGCCGCGCATGACCTGCTGACCGGCTTGCCCAACCGCGGGCTGTTCACCGACCGGCTTCGGCAGGCGTTGGCGCTTGCGCGTCGTGACGCCGAGCCGCTTGCCGTTCTTTGTCTCGACCTGGACCGCTTCAAGGAGGTCAACGACACGCTGGGCCATGCTGCCGGTGACCGCCTGCTCCAGGAGGTCGCGAAACGGCTGTCCGCGGTTGTGCGGGAGAGTGACACGCTGGCGCGACTGGGAGGAGACGAGTTCGCTATCATCCAGCCTAAGGCGCGCCAACCGGAAGCGGCCGATGCCCTCGCCCGTCGTCTCATCGCTGCTCTGGAAGCGCCGGTCGACTTGGGCGGTGATTGGGCAAGTGTCGGGGTCAGCATTGGGATCGCCATGGTCGATCAGAGTGGGTCCGCTGATCTGACCCAGTTGATGCGCGACGCCGATCTTGCCCTCTACCAGGCCAAAGAAGGTGGCCGCGGCGGTTACCGCTTCTTCTCGCCCGAGATGAACCGGAAGCTGCTGGAGCGGCGAGCGCTGGAGGCTGATCTGCGCGTCGCCCTCGCTCGGGGCGACTTTCGCCTTGCCTATCAGCCGCAGGTGAACCTTGAGAGCGGTGCCGTGATGGGGGCTGAGGCGCTCCTGCGGTGGGAAAGGCCAGGCGTCGGCAACATGCCGCCCGATCGCTTTATCTCCGTGGCCGAGGAGACTGGGCTGATCGGGCCCATCGGCACCTGGGCGCTGCAGGAGGCTTGCCGGGAAGCGATGACCTGGCCTGACCACCTCACCATCGCCGTCAACGTGTCCCCTGTTCAGTTCCGTCAAGCCGGCCTGTTCGAGGCTGTCGTCTCGGCCCTGGAAAGCAGCGGCTTGGCTCCTGAGCGCCTCGAGGTGGAGATCACCGAAGGTGTGTTGCTGAACGACACCGATGAGACGCTGGCGACACTGCGACGGCTGCGGAGCTTGGGTGTGAAGATCGCGATGGACGATTTCGGCACCGGCTACTCCAGCCTCGGCTACCTGCAAAAGTTTCCCTTCGACAAGGTCAAGATTGATCGCTCCTTTGTCCGCCACCTTGGGGACGATCGCAGCGCCGAGGCCATCGTGCGTGCGGTGGTGGGCATGAGCCATGCTCTTGGTGTGCACACCATTGCCGAAGGAGTGGAGACCGCCATACAGGCGGACATGCTGCGCCAGAAAGGGTGTGAGGAGGTTCAGGGCTATATGTACGGCAAGCCGATGCCGGCGGAGGCATTCACCGAGATGCTGGTCCGTTCTGCTGAAACCGCCCGCCTGTAGAGGTGGGCCTGCGGAGCATGACGCGCAACATGGGCATGTAGGTGAGCATCTCGTCAGTCCTCTTGAGGTGCTCGTAGGCCTTGGCTTTGCGCCAGCTGCGTCCGATCCAGGCAAACGTTCGTTCCACCACCCACCTGTGCGGCAACACGTTGAAGCTTTGCGGAACCTCGAGTGGCAACTGACCTGGAGCAACCCAGACGCCTTGCAGCCCGGTCCACCAGTGCCTCACGATGGAGAGCTTTCAGCCGAGCATGGAAGCTAGCCAGTTGGTTAGATCGCCCGCAGACCGCCGCAGAAAGGTTTCTGGAACCAGCGGCGCTTCATGCTGCCGGTGTTCGAGCCGCCCAGGATGGAGGCGAGTGGCCTGAAGGCCATTCCGCATCTCGGGTTGGACAAGGTGCTCACGACGCTGCTAGGCGACAAGCTGTGACCGGCGAGGCCCTCAGCCCCGTCCTGCTTGAACCACCGGGCGAGGAGCCGCCCATGATGGTCACCAGCCTGGCACCAGAGGCGGGCGGGGCGTTGCCACCCGCCGCGGGCCTGCTGGACGGGGCGGCGGATCTGCTGCCCCTCCTGGCGCCGGCGTTGCTGGACCGGAGGGCATGCCGGGAGGGCGCGTCGACCACGGCTGGGCTCCTGGCCTGCTGCGCTCCTGGCCTGCTGCGCACAGGGCGGTACCCAGGGCTCGCTGAACCCGATGGCCGCTGGCTTGACCGTGCTGCTGCTGGGATGGCTGGTGCTCTCAGCGGTGGGCTTCGTCGGGGACCAGTTCGCCCGCTCGGCTACGCTGAGCTGGATCACGGTGCTGGTCTTTGGTGCCGGGCTGCTGGCGGTGCTCTGGAGAGTCTGGCGGGAGGTGCGCTCCTTCCAGCAGCTACGCAAGGTTGACGCGCTTCGCGCCCTCCTTTCCCAGGACGACGCACCGGTGGCGCCCGCACGGGCTGTGGCGCTGGCGCGGCTGGGCTTCCTGCACCACTTGCCCGACCTGAACGTGGCGCACAAAGCAGTCGCCGCCGCACCGGATGAACTGAACCGCCCCGGGTTTGTCGGAGGCCCCAACTGTTGAGAAGATGGGGCTATGACAAAGAAGACGTCCAACCGGTTTTCGCCTGAGGTACGGCAGCGGGCTGTGCGGATGGTGCTGGAGCATGGGGGCGACCATGCCTCCCAGTGGGCCGCAATCGGCTCGATCGCGGCCAAGATGGGCTGTACGGCCGAGACGCTCCGGAAGTGGGTGCGGCAGGCTGAGCGCGACGCGGGTCAACGACCTGGCGCGGCGAGCGAGGAGCGGGAGCGCATCAAGGCACTGGAGCGCGAGATCCGCGAGTTGCGCCAGGCAAACGAGATCCTGCGGAAGGCATCGGCGTATTTTGCGATGGCGGAGCTCGACCGCCGACCGAAGCCATGATCGCCTTCATCGACGATCAACGCGAGGTCTACGGTGTCGAGCCGATCTGCGGGATCCTGCGGATCGCACCGTCGACCTATCATGCCCATGTCGTGCGACGGGCCGATCCGGCGCGGGCCTCGCCTCGAGCTCGGCGGGACCTGGTGCTCATGGAGAGGATCCGGCAGGTGCATGCGGCCAACTTTGGGGTTTACGGCGCCCGCAAGGTTTGGCGGCAGCTTGGCCGGGAAGGCACCGTGGTGGCCCGCTGCACGGTGGAACGCCTGGGCGGATAGGCCTGCGCGGCGCTGTCCGCGGCAAGGAGACCAGGACGACCATCGCCGACAAAGCCTTGCCTTGCCCGGCTGACAAGGTGAACCGGCAGTTCCGGGCGCCGCAGCCGAACGCTCTATGGGTATCCGATTTCACCTATGTGGCGACCTGGCAGGGCTTTGTGTATGTGGCCTTTGTCATCGATGTCTTCGCCCGCCGCATCGTGGGCTGGCGGGTGTCGAGGACGGCGCATGCCGACTTCGTCCTCGATGCTCTCGAGCAGGCGCTGCATGACCGTCGTCCGCTGAAGGGCGGTCTCATTCACCATAGCGATCGGGGCAGTCAATACGTTGCGATTCGGTACACAGAGCGGCTACTCGAAGCCGGGATTGAGCCCTCCGTCGGTAGCATCGGTGATTCCTACGACAATGCGCTGGCCGAGACGATTAACGGCCTGTTCAAGACTGAGGTGATCCGCCGACGCGGCCCTTGGCGCAACATGGAGGCTGTCGAGTTTGCAACTCTCGAATGGGTGGACTGGTTCAACAACCGCCGCCTCCTCGAGCCGATCGGCAACATCCCGCCGGCCGAGGCCGAAGCGCGCTACTATGCCGCCCAGCAGGATGTTGCGCTGGCGGCCTGACTCAAGTTCACCAGCCTCCGGCGAACCCGGGGCGGTTCAGAACCCGAAACACCTCGTGCTTGTCCGAGTAAAAAGCAAGCGGCTTGCCGTGTGCCTCCAGGTAGGCCCGCACCGCCACGAAGTAGGAGAACGCCGACTCGCTCGGCACAAACCGCAGCAGCAGAAGGCGGCTGGTGGCGTCGTCCACAAACGCCAGCAAGGTGCAGACGGAGCTGCGATCCTCGAACTAGGCATGCTCGGAGCCGTCGATCTGAACCAGCTCGCCGAGGCACTCGCGCCGACGCCGCGGCTGGTGCGGTGAGGGCAGGCGGGCACGCCGCTCCAGCCACAGCCCATCCGCGACCATCCAGCTCCGCAGCGTTTCCCGCGACGCCTTGCAGCCATGGCGTTCCGCAGGCTTCTCGGCCGCAAGCGTCGGACCGAAGTCGCTGTAGTGCTCTCGCACCAAGCTCATGGCGAGCTGCCGCACCGCGTCGGGCAGACGCCGGTTGCTCGGCGTGCCACGCCGTTTAGAAACCAGGCTTGCGGCACCAGCTTCCCGTATGCCTCGCAGCAAGCGGAATACCTGCCGGCGCGACCGATTCAGCAGAGTACAGGCATCAGCCACCCACGGCCGGCCGGATTGTACACCTAGTAGCACCTCAAGTTGGTCGAACTCGTGTCTGCCCATCGTCACAACCGCCACAGCCAGCCTCCCACGGCAGAACTGCCGGGCAGGGTGCCATCTCTATCTGGCACAGGAGTAACAGCTTAATATTGCGCTTACATACATTGTTATTCACCATTAGAGAAGTCCCAGTTTGTCACGGACAGAGATGTCACAAGGCTGGTTCCGAGCCGCATCAGGTGACCCCAAACATGTGATTCGGCTGTGCCGTTCTTCTCGGAGCCCGACTGCTGCGTGTCTTGGGCGGCATCTGCGCCTGCAGCACCTGGCAGAACTCCAGTGCTTCGGTGAGACGCTTGTTTTCCACGACGTCGCCCTGGGTTGCCCGGGTGATCCGATCGAACGTCCGGTAGGGCAGGGACCTCCCCTGGCATCGGACCTCAACCCGTCCGTCCGGGAAGTCGTATACGGTCACCTTCTGCCGTGGCAGTGCCCGTGTCACCTCGTTCGGCTCCAGCAGAAACATCACACGGTCATACTGCACCGTCAGTGCGTAGGTCACCGTCCGCTCCACTCGCCAAGCGAAACTGTCGCCAAGGTTATCCTGCGGCGCCAAGGGTCGGTGTTGGTCCTTGGCAACCCGCGCCGGCTTGCCGAAGCGCGCGTTGTAGGCTGCCATGAAGTCAGGCAGCCAAGCGTTGCCACGCTCTGGATCACTGATCCCAGCCAGTCGTAATTCCTTCACCAACCGGTCCTGCAGCGTCTTGTGCGCCCGTTCCACACGGCCCTTCGCCTGCGGTGCATTCGCGCACAGGATGTCGATGTTCAACTCGTGCATCGCACGGCCGAATTGCGTCATGCCGTCGCCCCCGGCAGCATCGGTTTTGGCCAGGCGGAATACGGAGTGCTTGTCGCTGTAAAAGGCAATCGGCTTTCCATGCGTCTCCAGGTACTCCCGCGCGGCCTGGAAGTAGGCAAAGGCACTCTCACTGGGCGCAAACCTCAGGTGCATCAGTCGACTGGTCGCGTCGTCCACAAATACCAGCAGCGTGCAGGGAGGGCCTCGGTCCTCGAACCAGTGGTGCTCGCAACCATCAACCTGCACCAATTCCCCCAAACAATCCCGGCAGCTCCGAGGCTGGTGGACCCGCTTGCCGCGATCCCGCCGCTTAACCCAAAGCCCCTCGGCCACCATCCATTGCCGCAACGTTTCGACGCCGATTGGCATACCGTGCAACTCAGCCAGCTTCTCGGCCGCCAGGGTCGGCCCGAAGTCGGCATAGTGCGCCCGGACCAAGCTCAACACCGTTCCGCGGAAGACGCTCCCGTGCGCCCGGTTGCTCGGCCTGCCACGCCGCCGAGAAATGAGCCCGTCCGCGCCCTCAGTTCGAAAGGCGCGCAAGAGCCGATAGGCCTGCCGCCGCCCAGTGCCCATCAGCGCCGCCGCGTCCTCCACAGGCATCCGGCCATCCGCCAGATCCACCAGTGTCTGCAGGCGAGCGAGCTCCTTGCGACTCATCGTGATCACCGTCATCCACCGCCACCCCAGCGCCCAGGAACCACCAGGCCAACAGTGTCAGCTCTATCGGTGAGGCGGGTGACATCTCTATCGGTGATCTACATACATTAGTCGCATAATAGTATTTATGTAAAATTGTTGGGAAATCTCTGGTAAAACCATGCGCTTACGTAGCCTCCTGGCGCGTAGGTTCTGCCCTCAACCCTCCTCAAGAAAGGTGCGCAGTTGCCTGCCCCGGGTCGGGTGCTTCAGCTTCCGCAGTGCTTTGGCTTCGATCTGGCGGATGCGCTCGCGGGTTACGCTGAACTGCTGGCCAACCTCCTCCAGGGTGTGGTCGGTGTTCATGCCGATCCCGAACCGCATGCGAAGCACCCGCTCCTCACGAGCTGTCAGGCCGGACAGCGCCTTTGTGGCGGCGTCCCGCAGCCCGGCTTGAACAGCAACGTCGAGCGGCATTACGGCGTTCTCGTCCTGGATGAAGGCTCCGAGGGTGCTGTCCTCTTCGTCACCGAGCGGCGTTTCAAGGCTGACGGGCTCGCGCGCGATCTTCTGCGCCTTGACCACCTTCTCGACCGGCATACCCATCTTCGCCGCAAGCTCAGCCGGCGTCGGCTCCCGCCCGAGTTCGTGCATCATCTGCCTGGAGGTGCGGTGCAGCTTGTTTACGGTTTCAGTCATATGCACCGGCACACGAATGGTGCGCGCTTGATCCGCGATGCTGCGTGTCACGGCTTGGCGGATCCACCAAGTGGCGTAAGTGGAGAACTTGAACCCGCGGCGATACTCGAACTTATCGACGGCTCTCATCAGGCCGATGTTGCCCTCCTGGATCAGATCCAGGAACTGCAGGCCGCGGTTGGTGTACTTCTTGGCGATGGAGATCACGAGGCGGAGGTTGGCCTCGATCATCTCCTTCTTGGCGCGGTTCATGTCGCGCTCGCCTTTAGCCACGACCGCTTGCACGCGACGGAACTCGGGGATAGGTAGTCCTGCCTCCTCCGCGATGGCGTCGATGGCGGTGCGCGCCTCCTCCAGTTCCGAGGCATGACGTGTTGCGAGAGCCATCCATCCCCTCCCCTTCCGAGAAGAAAGCTGAGCCATCCAGCCCGCCGAAGAGGCGGAGGCGTGGAGAGGTGGCTCGGGGAATTTGGACAGGTTGGATGAGTGGAGTTTCTGCCTGACGGCGGCCAGGATGGCTGCAGATTAGGAGAGACGATGAGCAAGCGACCTCGACGGAACCATTCCCCGGCTTTCAAGGCGAAGGTGGCGCTGGCTGCCGTGAGGGGCGAGAAGACGCTGGCCGAGCTGGCCCAGCAGTTCGACGTGCACCCGAACCAGATTACGACGTGGAAGGCCCAGCTCCTGGAGGGGGCTGCCGGGGTGTTCGGTTCCGAGACCGAATCGGACCTGGCCACGCCGGCGGTGGACGTCAAGACGCTCCACGCGAAGATTGGCGAGCTGACGCTCAGCAATGATTTTTTGTCCGGCGCGCTCAGCAAAGCCGGCCTGCTGAGCGCAAAGCGATGATCGACCGCGAGCATGGCCTGCCCATCGCCAGGCAGGCGAGCCTTCTCGGGATCAGTCGGGGCAGCGTCTACTATCTGCCGCGGCCGGTGTCGGCGGCCGACCTTGCGGTGATGCGCCGGATGGATGAACTGCACCTGGAGTTCCCGTTTGCAGGGAGCCGGATGCTGCGTGATCTCCTGAACAAGGAAGGTGTCGAGATCGGCCGATGCCATGTTGCGACGCTGATGAAGCGCATGGGCATCGAGGCGATCTATCGCAAGCCGAACACCTCCAAGCCGGCGCCGGGCCACAAGATCTACCCGTATCTGCTGCGCGGGATGAAGATCGAGCACCCGAACCAGGTCTGGGCCATGGATATCACCTACGTGCCCATGGCACGTGGTTTCGTCTACCTCGCCGCCGTGCTCGACTGGTTCAGCCGCCGGGTCCTGTCCTGGCGAGTGTCGATCAGCATGGAAGCGGCGTTCTGCGTCGAGGCACTGGAGGAGGCCATGGTCCGGCATGGCCGGCCTGACATCTTCAATACGGACCAAGGATCGCAGTTCACCAGCCAGGCCTTCACCGAAATGCTGCTCAAGGCCGGTGTCGCCATCAGCATGGACGGCAGGGGCTCCTGGCGCGACAACGTCTTCGTCGAGCGGCTCTGGCGCTCGGTCAAGTACGAGGAGGTCTACCTGAAGGCCTATGAGACCGTCGGCGAGGCCCGCGCCTCAATCGGCCGCTACCTGACCTTCTACAACGGCCGCAGGCCTCATTCGAGCCTCGACCGACAGACGCCAGACCAAGCATACTTCACCCGGCTCCCGCAGATCGCGGCGGCCTAAACCCGGCAGGGCTCCACTTATCCCAGCACGAACTGCTGTTCAGACAAACCGAGCCACCTCTGTGGTAAAGGGCGAGAAAATCTTCACGCTTCACGCCCGCTGTCTCTGCAATGCGGAGCAAGCGCCCTTCTGCGCCCATGAGGCGCTTGTTGATCTCACGTAAGCGCTCGACGAGTTCGGATATGCGGTTAGCGTGAAGGTGCACGTCGCCGACGAGCGCCACCAACTCCCCGCGAAGCCGGGTAAATTCGGCCTCATCCATCTGTCCAAGGGCGTGCCCCTCAACATAGGCCGCCATGCGGCGTGCCTGCAGGCCCCGCACCACTTCGGAGGCGGCGTCGATCGCTTCGAAGGCTGCCATGGCCTCGGGCTTGACCTGCTGTTCGAGTACCGAGGGCGTGACCATGCTGCCTACATCGCTGGCATCACCAACCTCATCGTCGTCCGGGTCCGCCGTCTCGTTCGCCACCCCCTCGGCTGCGCCCGCCGTCGCCTCCAGGTCGAGGACGTCACGAAGCAGCATACTTCCGTCCTGAACCGCCCGGTACCAGCCCAGGATGGCGTCGAGTACCAGTGGCGCCTCGCAAAGTCCCTCGATCATGGCACTGCGCCCGCTCTCGATGCGCTTGGCAATGGCGATCTCGCCTTCTCGGCTCAGCAGCGTGAGCGTGCCCATATCCCGCAAGTACATGCGGACTGGGTCGGCGCTGCCCCCGCTTTCCTCCTTGGCGTTCCCTGCCGGCTCCTCATCAGTTTCGGTCGCGGTCACCGTTCCTTCTGTGGGAACCTCCTCGTCCACTTCCTCTTCGTCAGTGATCTCGACGCCTATGGCCGACAGCACGCCCAAAGCATCCTCGATACGATCTGAGGAAAGCTGGTCCGACGGAAGGGCGGCAGACACCTCGGCGTGGTTGACGTGACCCCGGGTTCGCGCAATCGCGATCAGGTGTCGCAGGGCCTGGTCTTCCGCATCAGGCAGTGAAGAAAGAAGTGCCACCTCCCGCTCGTCCAGGACCAACTCGCCGAAGGGCTCCATCACCGCCATGCCCGCTCCCCTATGCTGTTCAGCTAACGCAACCGCATTCCAACCGCATTTTTTGGGAGATTGGGACAACCTGAAGGTTTTTCTATCAGGGACCTGTGATGTCCCTGCAGTCCTGACATCTGAGGCCGTGATCACTCGGCATTGGATGCCCTGGCTGCGCTGCGTCAGGGCCTGAAGGGGCCAACCATGCCATCTAAAGCTAGGAGCGTGTCCCGGTAACGGCTGAATTGGCTCGACAGGTGGGCTGGGTGGTGATTCGCTCGCCGGTATGACGAAGAGCTTTCGGCCCTGGAAGGTGGACGAGGTCTGGCTGCTGCCGCCCTCGGTGCAGGAGTTTGTACCTCAGGGGCATCCTGCGCATCTGGTCCGCGACATCGTGGCGGAGGAACTCGACCTCTCCGCCATCCTTTCGGCCTACACGGAGCCTCGTGGCTATCCGCCGTACCACCCTGCGATGATGGTGGCGCTGCTGCTCTACGCCTACAGCCGAGGCGTCTATTCGTCGCGGCGGATCGCGCGTGCCTGCGAGGAGCGCCTGGACTTCCAGGCGGTGACGGCGCTGAGCCGGCCGGACTTCCGCACCATCAGCGAGTTCCGCCGGCGCCACCTGACGGCCTTGGCCGACCTCTTCGTGCAGGTGCTCACGTTGTGCCGACGTGCCGGCCTGGTCGGGCTCGGCCATGTCGCGGTGGACGGCACCAAGCTGCGGGCCAATGCTTCCAAGCACAAGGCGATGAGCTACGCCCGGATGGGCCCGGCCGAGGCCGAAATGGCGGCCGAGGTCGAGGGCTGGCTGGCGCAGGCGGAAGAGACGGATGCCGAGGAGGACGCCACTCTCGGGGCCGAGCGGCGCGGCGACGAGATGCCGGCCTGGATGCGTGACAAGGCGCGCCGCCTGGAGCGGATCCGTGCCGCGAAAGCGGAACTCGAGGCCGAGGCGCGGGCCGCAGCCGCCGCCAAGCCGGATCCGGGAACCAAGGCCGATGGCTCGCCGAGTGGGCGTCGCGGACGCAAGCCGAAGCACCCGCCGGGCGAGCCCAGGCCCACTGCACAGCGCAACTTCACCGATCCGGAGAGCCGGATCATGAAGGGCCGCGACGGCTTCGTGCAGGCCTACAACGCCGGGGCCGCCGTGGATGCGACGGCGCAGGTCATCGTGGCGCATCACCTGACCAACAACGCCTCCGACCAGGACGCCTTGGGACCGCTGCTCGGCGCCGTCACTACCAACACCGGCGTTACGCCCGCCGAGGTCTCCGCCGACAGCGGCTACTGCTCGGAGGCCAACCTGGCCGACCTCGACCGGCGCGGCATCCGCGGCTACGTCGCCACCGGCCGCGCCAAGCACCCCGATGGCGGCGAGGACCGTCGCCGAGGCCCACTGGTCTCAGCCATGCGGCTGCGGCTCAGACGCGCCGGCCGTCGCAGCCGCTACCGGCTACGCAAGCAGGTGGTCGAACCCGTGTTTGGGCAGATCAAGGCGGCACGAGGGTTCCGACAGCTCCTCCTCCGCGGCCTTGAGAAGGTGAAACACGAGTGGGCGCTGGTCTGCACCGCCCACAACCTCACCAAGCTCGCCAAGGCAGCAACAGGATGACCCGCACTGCAAGCTGGCGCACTACGGGCGCCCCTCAACGCTCCACAGTGTCAGCTCGAAATGTGGTTACCGAGACGGGCTCCTAGGCGGCACTGGCGACTTCCCGTTATCAAGCCGCCTCAACGAGGCCTAATCAAAGCGGTGTATAATCTTGATCTCTACTCCCGCAGCAGCCTGACGGTTATGCAGGCTCTGCTGCTTCTTGCGACGACGCAGCAAAAAGACAGGCCGGCGAGGCTGGTGGGGTGCCTCAAGCCGGCCCTGCCCGCCGGCTCTGGGGGCAGACCACGGCTGGTGACTGACTTTACGGGAATATTGCAGTCAGGGCGACACGGGTATTTCCTGGCCGATCAGCATCAGATTTTTACCCGAGGCTGTTGAAGTGGCTATGACGCGGCGAGGGGGTAGACAGAGGAATCGGGCTGAATCAGAGTCTTGGCGTGCCCTGCCCTCTGCATAATTGCCTGTGACAGCCCGGCCCCTACGCTCACACCAGCAGCAGCTTGCCGGCGTGATTGAGGCGATCGTCACGGGCGAAACCTCAGCGCGCGACATTCTGGCTGCGGTCACGCCCGGCGGTGGCAAGTCGCTGCTACCCGTGATCGCCGCAAGCCGGCTGGTCGCAGCCGGTGTCGTCGATCGAATCTGCTGGGTGGTGCCGCGCGACAGCTTGCGGCTTCAGGCGGAGGAAGCCTTCGCCGATCCTTTTTGGCGCGATGCGCTCCGCCATGGTCTGTCCGTACGCGCCGCCGACAACACACCAGACCCGAGCCGGGGTTTATCCGGTTACATCACCACCTACCAGGGCATCGCGGCGGCGCCGGATCTGCACCTGGCCGAGTTTCGCCGCCACCGCACTCTGTTGGTGGTGGACGAGGTGCACCACCTCCCTGCGCTTGCTGACATTGACCCGGTCACTGCCGCACAGTCCGAGGAGGATGAGGGCCAAGCCAGCGCCTGGTCGCGCGCCATCCTTCCCCTGCTGGAATGCGCCCGCGTGCGGCTTCTGCTTTCCGGTACGCTGGAGCGCGCCGACGGCAAGGGCATCCTCTGGCTGCCCTACCGTAAAGGTCCCAAGGCCCGCACGCGGGAGGTGGCACTGGACGCGGAGGGCTGGGCCGTGGTCGGCTACTCCCGCGCCCAGGCGCTTGCCGAACGCGCCGTGCTGCCCGTCACCTTCGGCGCGCTCGACGGTGAGGCCAGCTGGCGCGACGAGGACGGCAACGAGCTAGGCCCGCATCGCATCTCCGGCTTTCACCCGGACGAGACAACGCGCCCTGCCCTCTTCACCGCGCTCCGCACCGGGTTCGCCGAGGCCCTGCTACGCGAGGCGTTCGTGGCTATCCGCAATCTACGCGCGCGGCGCCGTCAGGCGCGTGGGTTGGCGCCCGGCGAGGCGTCGCGGGGACTGGGTAAGCTGCTGGTTGTGGCACCCGACCAAGCAACCGCGCGGTACTACCTCGCGGTGGTGCGGCAGTGGGTCCCGGCGTCACAGGCCGAGATCGTGGCCCAGCTCGCCACCTCAGATACGCCGCGGGCACACGAGCTGCTCGCCGCTTTCCGGCTGATGCCGGAGCCCTCGGTTCTGGTGACAGTGGCCATGGCCTATGAGGGGCTGGACGCGCCAGAGGTCGCAGTGGTGGCCGCCCTTACCCACATCCGCTCACGTCCTTGGCTGGAGCAGATGGTGGCGCGCGCGACGCGCGTGGACCCGAACGCTGGGTCCTACGAAACCCAGCAGGCCCTCGTCTTTCACCCGGACGACCCGCTGTTCAGCCTGTTCCGCCGACGTATGGAGACGGAACAGGGCACCATGGCGCGCCGCCCAAAGCCTCGTCGGGGGCAGTCCACGCTGCCCGACTGGCTGCTGGATCAGCTTCCCGCCCCGAAGGAGGGCATCGTGCCGCTCTCATCCAACGCGCTCGCCATGCGGTTCGACCGTCTTGCGCCCGGGCCGGAGCTGGCGATGCGCCGCCCTGAGCAGGAGGAAGTGCAAGGCGAGCTTCTGGAGGTGCCCTCCGTTGTCGAACGGCGCCTGCGCAACCGCCTTGGCGAGATGGTGGCGGCGCAGGCCGTGGAGGACGAGGCGTCTTTGGCCGGGCCGCACCGTGGCGTGGCAGGGGCCGGGCTTTATCACCGGTACAACGCGGCCCTGAAGCGGGTGACTGGTGACAAGGCGCGAGCTGCCATGACCTTGGCCGAGTTGGAGGCGGCGGTAGGTTGGCTGGAGCGCAACCGATTAGCTGACCACCTACACCTGCTTGACGACGATCCCCGTTATGCTTGGTCAGCGCGCAAGCGCGGAGAATGGAAGCCGCCGGTCGGACGTCCAGCGAGGCTGAAGCCCGAAGTGCCCCCCTCCTGCGAGATAGGATAAAGCCGACTTTTATAGAAGAGAGTCCCCCTCCCTTCTCAGATATTAAAAGAATTCAGTGTTAATGTTAGGAACCAAGCCGCCGGGCACATTATTTTTTCATTATTTTATATAACACCCCTTTACGTAAGTCCGGTGTTTGGCAGCCTTGTTCGAGCGCCGCCGGGGCGGCAAGCTCCTCCTGGAAGGCCCCGTCGAGGTCGGGCGAACGGGAAGGTGAGGATGCTCAGCGACGTGACTTCCGGGCCTAGCGCCACCCCGATGCGCCCAACAATCGCTGGAAACTCAGGGCTATGAGCAAGCTGCCCGCTGCCGCATCGCCCGGGAACGGCGCCGCCGTTGAGGCCGCGGCACAATGGGTGGCCGAGCCGACGGAGCAGGGTCTCGCTGCCCTGCTGGCGACGGAGGAGTACCTGAAGCTTTCCTTCGCGCCCGCCACGCAGCGCGCCTACAGCACGGATTGGAAGGACTTCATGGCCTTCTGCGCCGCGATGGGCTTCATCGCCATGCCGGCCACCCCGAAGACGGTCAGTGCCTACCTCGTGCATTCGTCCAAGACCCGCTCGCCCGCGACCGTCCGGCGCCGCCTGGCGGCGATCCGGTTGGCGCACCGTCTGGCCCGGGTCGCGGTGCCCACCGAGGATGCCGAGGTGCAGACCACCCTGCGCGGCGCGCATCGCCGGCACGACCGCCCCACCCAGCAAGCCGCCGCCATCCGCCTGGCCGAGCTCCGCCGGCTCCTGGCAACCTGCGAGGACGACGCCGTGGGGCGGCGCGACCGCGCCCTGCTGCTGCTCGGCTTTGCCGGCGCGCTGCGGCACTCGGAGATCGTCGCGCTCGATGTCACCGACGTCGTGCAAAAGCCCGACGGCCTCCGCCTGCGCATCCGCCGCTCCAAGACTGACCAGGAGGCCGAAGGCGCCGAGGTCGGTATCCCCCGCAGCAAGCATCCCGCGACCTGTCCGATCCGGGCTCTCGAGGCCTGGCTGGCCGTGCTGAAGCACCGTACCGGGCCACTGTTCCGCGCCGTGCATCAGAGCGGCGCCATCGGACGTGACCGCCTGAACCCGGCCTCGGTGCGGTTCGTCCTGCTGTCCCGGGCCGGCAAGGCGGGGCTACCGGTGGAGGGAGCGAGCCGCCTCACCGCGCACGGCTTGCGCGCCGGCTTCATCACCGAGGCCTACGACCACGGCCTGCGCGACCGCGACATCATGGGGCACAGCCGGCACCGCGACGTGAAGACGATGCACGGCTACGTCCGTCTCGCCCGCCTCCTCACCGACAGCCCGGCGGGCCAGGTCGGGCTGTGACGGCCTTCCGCTTTCCCTGGGACGAGGCGCCGGTCCGGCCGTCCCGCCCTCGGGAGGCGAAGCCGAGCGTCCCCAAGCGGCCGCGCGGGCGTCCGAAGGAAGCTTCAACCGACCATCCCGGGGCGGATGCGCCGGCGGCTGCGCCGAAGGACCCGGAGCGGCAGGGGACGGCGACCACGACCGGGGACGTGGCCGTTCATCACACGGAGTGGCTGCCGTTCCGGCTGACCGTCCATGGGCCGGCCGAAGCGGTGGCGGCCTTCGCCGCCGCAGCGGCGGGGTCTGGCGTCACGCCCTGGCAAGTCGACTTCGCGGCGCTGGAGGAGGACGTGTTCCATCGCCTGGCCTCCCTCTACCCCCGCACCGGGCGGCTGTCGCTGGAGGGCTGCCGGGTCTTCGCGGCCCAGCTGCGTGAGCGCGCCGAGGATCGGCACCGGCAGGTCCTAGTGGCGGCCGAAGAGAGCCGAGCCCGGCCGCTGGACCTGCATGCTCTGCTTCCTGTGCCGGCAGCCGTCCTGGCCCTAGGCGCGGACCATCCCGATGCCCGGCAATGGCTCCGATCCCACTGGGGCACCGAGGAGCTGCGCCGGGTGGAGAGGCTGTCCGGTTCCGCAGGGCGGCGACCGAAGGGGCAGGCGGAGGTGGGGTTGGCTTCTTCGCAGCCGATGCAGGGCCCGCCTCGGCGGTGCGTCGGCTGGCCAGGGCCTGGCCCAACCTGCGATTGGGCCTACGGCATGCCGTCGGCACCTCTGGATGAACGTGGCTGGGCGGGATGGCGCCGGCTCCGCCTCGATTGTGCAGCTCGACGGCTACGAGGGGCCGATCGACTTCGTGCTGGATCTGGCCCGCGCCCAGAAGGTGGACCTCGGTCGCCTGTCGATCGTGGCGCTGGTGGACCAGTACGTCGCCGCGGTGGAGGCGCCGGGGGCAAGGGCGACGCTGGCGGAGCGGGGCGACTGGCTGATCGCCGCCAGTTGGCTGGTGCTGCTCAAGTCGAAGCTTCTGGTCCAGACCGAGGACGAGCCAGAGGTGCCGGAAGCGGAGCGTCTGCGAGAGGGGCTGGTCCGCGCCCAGCAGCGCCGGCAGGCCCGGGAACTGACGGGCTGGCTGGAGCGGCGGCCGCAGCTGGGACAAGAGGTCTTCGCCTGCGGGGCCCCGGAGGCGGCGCCCGCCTCGAGCAGTGGAGAGAGCGGCGACCTGCTGGATCTGCTGCTGGCGTGCTTCGACCTGATGGACGTGCCAGCACGGACGAAGCGGGAAGTAGCACAGCCCTATGCGCCACCCCTGCTGGACGTCTGGACCTTGGCCGAGGCACTGGAGCGGCTTCGAGCGCGGTTATCCGAGCAGCCGGAGGGGGGGTGACCCCGGGTCATTTCTTCCCGACACCGGCAGAGAAGCCGTATCGGTCCTGCGCGGGAGGTCGGGGATCGCCGGCACCTTCATCTCGGCGCTGAAGTTGACCAAGCAAGGCGTCTCCGCCCTCGAGCAGGACGCGGCCTTCGCCTCTATCGGCCTGAGGGCATACGGGCAGGAGGTGGAGCGCGCGGCCTGACTGGCCACGAAGCATACCCTCGTCTTCGCTCCCTGTTCGCACCGCCTGCCACCATGAGGGCAGCCTTTCCGAGGAACACCGCATGTCCCCAGTCACCGTCGTAGAAGCTATTCCAGTGGTCGGACCACTTCTGGCCGCCCTCGGTCCTGTCGGGCTGCTCCTCGCGATCGGCTTGGCTCTGCTGGCGCTCGTGCTGGCGCGTCGGGCGCTTTCTCGACCGAGCACCCGCCCCGACCAGGTGGCCGCAGTCAGTCGACAAGAGGTGGTGTGGCGGCCGAAGAGGGTGCTGAACGGGGGCGAGGCCGCGGTCTACGCCAGTGCGTGCAGCATCACGACCCGCATCGACCCGACATGGCGGGTGTGGCCGCAGGTCAGCCTGGGCGAGGTCTTGCGGACCGAGGGACGCTCCGACGCCGACCGTGAGGCATTCCGCTGGATCAACAGCAAGCGCGCCGACTTTCTTGTGGTGGACGGCGAGGGGTGGCCCGTGGCGGTGATCGAGTACCAAGGGAGTGGGCACTACCAGGGCAATGCAAGCGAGCGGGATGCCGTGAAGCGGACGGTTCTGCCCCGCGCGGGCATCCGCTACATCGAGGTAGCAGCTCCGCTCAGTAGGCGGCGGTCTCAGCTCGACGCGCTCCTGGACGAGGAACTACGGGCGGCCAGACCATGAGGGAGGCGTCATCAGGCTCCTGCTCACACCAACACAACTCTATCGCGCGATCCACCGCCGGTTGCGAAGCATCCGCGACACCATTCTCGCGCTCTTCAGGTTGGGGCTGGTTTGCCTTGGTCTGAATGCTCTAGGGAAGCCAGAGTTCGTGCCTGCATAGGAGTTGCAAGTGCCCAGAAAGCGCGTGTCCACGCCAAGTAGTCCTCAGCGCAGCGAAGATCCGAACACCGGCAACGACCCGGTGCTCGCTCTTTACTGGAACTACTTCTCCGTGGCCCGACGCGCGTTCGAGATGGTTGAGGAGGCCGAGCGCGCCACCAGGAATGCTAAGGCCAGCGAACGCGAAGTCCCCTTTGCAAGATATCAGGCCTTTCTTCCGATGTGGCTCGCTGCGTTGTTCACCACCTGTGAGGGCTACCGCGCAATCGGTAGCAAAAGGCCGGCCCTTGAGGCTCAGATGGACGAGATCATGGAGCCGCTACGCACGGTTTGGCTGCACACGGTAAACTACCACGATGATGCCACTCAGAAGCAAGGACGCGCTCCATTTTACGAACGTAGCGCCGGCTTGCTGCAGAAGGCGACGGATCTGCACAATGCGCTGATCGGCTTCTTCCATGAGCACGTCGTGGCTTTCTCAAAGCAAGCAGCGGGTGATATCCACAAGCACTGATCGGCTCCCAGTAAGACGGGAATGGGCCACTCGTCAGCGGCCTGGCGGCGTGCCTCCGTAGATGAAAAAGACACGCCCGTTTGGTCCGCGTCGTGCAACGCATTTCATGTTGCTCCAGGTATCGCGCTCCACGGTCTCCTGCATCACCCAGCCGCGCGGCCCGGTAGGGGTCTCGACTGGTAGGAAGCCGTTGCGGGCTGGTCCCGTCACGGCCACCCAGGAGGAGACGTACCCCATGCGTTGCGCGGAGGTCGTTGGCTCCTGGAAGACGAATGTCTGAGCGGACGGGCCGCCCCGGATGCCCCAGCACCGAAGGCCGGGCGCGTTCACGGCGTCGGGCACCGGGCGACCGATGGCCTGTTGCGCTGACGCCCCAGAAGGGAAAGCCACGAGCAGCGCTCCTGCCACGACATACGCCAACAGCGTTCGTACCCGCATCATGACATTCTGGGCGCACGGCGCCGGCGTTCGAGTTCAAAGGCAGCCGCATCGGAGCCGTTCATCATGAAGCTCGCAGCATCCTCTCCAGGTCGCAGATTGCCGAGTGGTGCATAGCGCTCCCACCGCTGAGCAGCGCGCGCCCGCTGAAAAAAGGGAAGCTGGCGATCATTCCCCGGAGGGCCGCCGGAAACGTGCTGATCTATGCGGAAGGCCAGCATATCCAGGACAAGGCAGTTTCGGACATCTTGTGGACGCTTGCCCGGTGCAATGGCCGACAGGTAGCACTCGTCGATCGCCGCGATGACACCTGCCATTCCTTGCCTGTCCGAAGCGAAGGTGTAGCGGTCCACGACGAAGTCGATCATGGCGGCGGCAGCCGGAGTAAGACCCTCGCGCCCTGTTGCCATTCGGCCCGGCTGGACGCCAGTGACGAGCGGGACCGATGGACTGCTCGTCTGACAAGCCGTCAAAGCAAGGGAAAGTAGGAGCACGCTCGCGAGCCGTTCAAAGCTAAGACCGGTTTTCATCGGTGCCCCCACTCCGCTTGAAAGGTATGCTTGGCACGTCAGTTGCACCGGTGGCATCATACGCCGATGCCTCCCGCGTGCGATCGTCCGGTAGCGACGTAGGTGCTGCCGGCTTGAGTGCCTCGAACTGCTTCGATCCGCCCGCATAGAAAACGATGCTTCCATCGTGCCGGCAGGCCGTGCGGACGTAACCGAGTAGCCGATTGACGTCCTTGTAAACCTTCTCCGCATGGCCGCGGAACGTCAGCATCTGCCGGAAACCAGTGCTCCAGCTCGGCCGCACGAACAGTTCATACTCACCGTCGTCACGCATCAGGACAGCAACCTGCTCGATCGCGCCCCCTTTCGCTATCGAACTCGCGATCTCGTACTCACGGATCGTCGGTCGTGCACGGTCAAGCCGCGGGATAGTATCCTGTGAAGGTGCGGGGGATGCTTCAATGCACGGCGGCGGCTCACTGATCTCCGGGATCTCGTTCGCAGGCTGTCGCGCTTGCAGACGCCAGTAGCCGTCTACCAGCCGGGCGAGCGCTGTGTAGCTCAGATCATCTCCCTGCTGCCGGAACATGACATCGCCGGGGCCTAGCGCTCCAGCCATGAGGATGGCGAAGCCGCTGTCGTCGTCATAGTTCCAGATCAGATGAGTTGATCCGATCAGCTTGCCGACTGCTTTGAAGAACGCGGCCACTCCAGCAGGAAAATGCTCACCTTCGAAGGAATGGCCGAATGCCGGAGCTGCGTCGAGGGTAGCACTGGGCTTCACGAGTATGTCTCGGCAACCCGCAGCGGCCAGGATGTTGAAGCATCCCGCATGATCGGCGCGCTCGTGTAAGATCATGGCCCTCGCGCAAAGCGAGTGTTCGATGACGGCGTCGAGCACGAGCGTAGCCATACTGGCCATATCCGCGGCGGTCCCCGTCACATGGGATAGCTCCCGATCCAATCGACTCTGAGATTGGTACCGCCGAACCTCACGAACGAGACGCTCGTTCTCTTCCTGAACCCGCTGCAGATCTTTGCCGAGCTCGTTGCACATCCGCCGGTAGTAGATGAGTTCCTTCTCGGCCGCGGCGCGGACAGGCGTGTTCATCAGCCCACCCTCGAATACGTTGCCAGAACTCCAGTCCAGTCCAGGGGATGGCTTCTGCCGCAGAGTGGCGCAATCTCGACCCCCGAGTAGAAGCCTAGAAAGGGTGTATCATCCGGTAGCACCTCGGCCACGACATCGGCCTCTTCCACCAGCGCCCCGCTCATCGCACTCGCCCGGCCGGCGCAGTCGATGTACAAACGTAGGAATGGCTGACGTCCACCCTCACAGCGCATCGGCGCTGCGGCGACGCGGTTGCGCGCCATGTCCAGCATCATCGCTGGATCGTTCTGCATGAGCTGCACCAGAGCGCCTTCGTAGAAGTCAGGCTCGAACAGGGTGACGCTGCCCTTCTCACGATCCGCGGTGACAATCAGGCGGTTCACGTAGTCGTCCGGCGTGCCGCTCTCCCACTGCTCGCCCAGCTTGAGGCCGAGCGTCATGATCCGGCTTGGATGGCTTGCGGTGTCCGTCAGCGGTGCGTCGAGGTGTTCCTCCACGACATCGAGTGCGCGTCGGCCATCCAGGGTGAAGATCTCAGCACCCACAATGTGGGTCACTCTCATGAGGGAACTGATGGGCCGGGCGGCACGCAGGATGATGGCGTCAGCGGTCACGCTCCTCGGGAACACCAGGGCCAATGCAGCGTGGCGCTTCACCTCCCCGTTTAGAAGGATCCAGCCGTCCGTCAGGTTAAGGTCGGTCAGAAGACCACCCCCCATTGTGGCCATGGCACCGGGCCACTCGGCCTGGAAGCCTTGCAGCAGGTGTCCGGCCGAGTGCAGTCGGCGCGGCTGGAAGGAGAGCACGCTATCGTACAGCAGCAACACCGCTGCATCGGAAGCATGCTGGTCACGAACCAGACGGCCTAGTTGATGCCCGGCCTCAAGATCACCGTGCGCGAGCAGATCGACACATTGCAGCTTTGGGGAGATCTCTGGAGCAAGAAATGCAACCATGCCGATCTCTGAACCGGAGCAGCTACTGCCATCTGCGACGATGATGCCGGCACACGCGCCGCCAACGACACAACCCCGCGGATACATGCTCGCGATCGTTTCCAAAACGACTTCCGGTGTATGCTTGCCGCCACCGAGAACGAGTAGGATAGATGGACATGCGGGCATCGCTCGCCGTAGTTGCTCGCAACAACTGAGTGTCACGGATCGCGTCGAAGCACCTCGTGCGCTGACGACAACGACGCTGCTCTCCTTCCAATCTTGTTGGGAAGGCCTGCTTTGCCAGCTTCCTGACTTTTCAGTATTTTGCTCCATCTTGTGGACTCGGTTCACAGAGAAGATACCTCCACCTCGTACCATTAATGATACAAGCGTCTTGTCCTGTGATAAGATTGCTTTTTATCACGTTAGGTCCAACTTACCATTAACTGTTGCCTATAGGTTCTACGCTGCGGTAGTCATTCACACCGAGACCGGCGCGTTGCCTCCCCGAGCAGACCAAAGGCACATGGCATGTTAGCACCGGCTAATGGTGAAAAACTACCGGAAATCACGATGTTACAGGTTGGTCGGCCGGTTACATCAACCATGGTGCCCAGGGGCAAACTTAGCAGGGACTCGTTCCGAGCGAACCGCCCTGGACCATCGCTGCGCGACGCGCAGCGCTCACTGCATCTACTCCATTCGAAGAAGGTGCGTGTCGGCGTCGCCTAGAACACTGCTCTGATAAGGAAGACGGCACATGCACCTGTCGAGCAGCCCTCCAGACATTCTTGCACAGCCCTCCGCAGCGTCGCAGATTATCGTGCTCGGGCTTTACAATCTCGAGGAACTGGACCGGAAGGTCGCGGACGCTTGCAATAGAATCCGGCTGCTGGATGATCGCTTTCAAAGCGGCATTCGAATGGTGACGGAGGCCAGTAGCCGAGGCGATCTGGGTACTTGCGAGCGGCTTGAGCGCGAGTGTGCTCGGTTGGTCGAGAGCATCCTCAAGGCCCTGCTCGAGTTGGGATCGACGAGAGCTGCGTCTCTCATCGGCCTCGGTTTGAAGGCGTCGACACTCGCTCACTTCTTGCCTCGTTTCCATGACGAAGTGGCTGAGGAGCATCTGCTGCTGATGGCGGCATTCGCCGACGAGGTGCTGGCACACTACTCAATGGTGGCCGCACGCGGCGAGGAAGATGAAACCTCCTTGAGGCTCGAGAGCGATGACCTGCGCACGCTTACGACCTCGATCCTCGACTACATCACCATGCGTGAATCGTTACTGCTGTCGCTAGCGACCGCTGCGCAAAGCCACGCCTCCAGTTCCGTGTCCGAGATGCCGGGTGAGGCAGAGTACCTTAACAGGGAAGAACAGTTTGCAGTGCAGTTGAGCCAGTTGGCTCATCAAGACGTTCGCAGCGTTTCCGAGTTGCTCGCCTTGGCCGGCATCATCGCCGGGCTAGCACGGCAAGATCCGGGAGCAGCGATCTCAAGCTTTGTCATCATCTTCGGCCTGAAGCTCTGCGACACGGTACTTCTCCAGCCTGTCATCTGAGGCGCAAGGGCGCGCGCCGTTCGCGCCACCAACCGGCAACATGGCGTCGTCAAAGATTGGACGAGGCTCATGAAGCGCATTCTTCTGGCGACGTGCATCGTGTCGCTGCCCGCCTACGTGATGGCGAACCCTCTTTGCGGCATGCCGGTGTCGGCGGAGGGACCGCCGACCGCTGCAGCGGCACCCCTGCTCGCCCTGCCGCAGCCGGTTTTGGGAACGGTGCCGGCGATCGCCCGTCTGCCAAGCGCTGAAGCTCCCGCAGCGTCAGCGGCTCAACCGCCACGGGTCGAAGGCTTCGCCGTCCCGCCCTCGTTGTCGCTGAGCGTTCCGGTACTGCGGCACATCGTGGCTTCCGGCGCTTCGATCCAGGAACTGGGTGTGCGCGATGGGCTCCAAATGGTGGTGGCGCGTTCCGGAGCCGAGTTCATGCTGCTCAGCGTCGCCCCGTCGGGTGAGGCGATGGTCGCCGGCATCCCTGCGGACCTGTCAGTGGCACGGCTGCGTGAGGTCGCTGGCGTCGGTGTCACCGAGCTCGGGGACCACCACGGCCTGCGCAGCTTTCTCGTCCGCAGCGGCGACGCCTTTCAGGTTTTCTACGCCACCCCAAATGCCGAGCGGGTCATCCCCGGGGTGATGTGGGACGCGACGGGCAAGAACCTCACACGCGAGCAGGTCTCGTCGATCGAGGGCGCTATTCCCACGGTCACCATCGGCGACGTGTCCAGCACCGCAACCCCGGCTGCCACCGCAACCCCTCGCCCAGCCGCGCCCCCGGCCACCCGCGTCGCCGTGACGGTGCCGTCGCGGGGGGCACTGGCGATCGCCGAACGCACTGCGGCCGGGTCGGTGGGTAATCCGTCGGCCCCCCATGTCTGGATGTTTGCCGACCCGCAGTGCGGCTACTCGGTTCAGGCCATGCAGCGCCTGCAGCCGCTGGTCGCCAGCGGCAGGGTGCGGGTCTCGGTGGTGCCGGTGGCGATCCTCGATCACCAGAATGCCGGGCGCAGCACGGCCGACAGCTTGGCCATGCTGAGCCGCCCCGCCGAGCAGATGGTGCAGGCCTGGAGCCGCAGCGACCTCCGGGCCCCTCCCACGTCGGAAGCGGCAGCTCGGTTGCGGGGCAACATGGAGGCGGCACAGTCCATCGGCCTTCGGGGCACACCGACGCTGGTGTGGCGTCGGGCGGACGGAAGCGAAGGGCGCCAGGACGGCATGCCGTCCGACCTCGACGCCCTGGTTGCCTCGATGCAGGGGGGCTGAGCGTGTCGATCGACCTCGGCCCAGGCCAGCGGGACGCTGCCAAGGAGCTCCGGCGGCGGATGAGCTGGGTGCTGGCGGGCCCCCGGTGGGTGCTCCGCCGATCCAGCGAAGCGGCCGGCACCCGGGAGATCCGCGGCGGTGCGAGACTGATCCGTCACCTGACGGCAGTGCTGCGTCGCGGGCAACCGGCAGGGGCGGGCCCCGTCGCCGATGAGAACGGGCGGCTGGACGCTGCGGCGACCGCCTTCGTCATGGGGATCTCCGAGAATGAACTGCGGAGGATCTGGGCTGTCCGGCGCAAGCATTCGGCGCGAGTGGCCTGGGGCTGCTTCGCAGCCGGCTGGGGCTTCCTGGCGCTCTGGGCGTGGCAGGCAATGGGTACGCCCTGGACACAGGAGCGGGTCTGGGCAGCCGTGCAGTTCCTGCCGTTCTGCGCCGCCTTCTTCGTCCTCTCGTTCCGCAGCGCCTGGCAGAACTGGCAGCTACGGACGGGGCAGCTAGGCTCGGCCGGCGACTACCTCCGCACGGCCGAGCCCTTCTGGCCGAGCGCGGGTTAGAACGTACCCGGCGGGGCGACGGTGGAGCCACCGGCTGCCCCGGTCGCCCAGGGGGCGCGTTCGTAGTCCGGCCGACCGGCCAGGACACTGGGATCGTGAGGCCTGACGATCGTGCCATTGCGGTTCAATACGGGAGGCGCCCAGGTGGCGTTCGCTGAGCCGGGCGAGGCGAAGGGATCGTGGCTCGGGTGCCGGACGGTCGGGGCGGCCGGGGCGGTGTAGCTGCTGACCGAGCGAAGATTGCCCCTGCTGCATGCGCCAAGGGCAAGTACAGCGAAGAGGAGGAGGGTTGAAGAGCGGCGCATGGGTCCATCCTGGTTGATGGCCTATGCTGCCGTTAAGCGACGCGAACGAGGCGGCCTAGTTGCCGCCTCGCCTGAGGCGCTCGTTCTCCCTCTGTAGGTCAGCCATTTGCGCTGACATACGGGCGAAAGCCAGTTCCAAGGCTTCGAGTTCGTCCGTTCTATCTCTCAGCATCGCGTTGGCTCCACGCTCAGCCCGCTCCAGGGAAGCGAGTTCGGTCTGACGTTCGGCCGTGTGCGCCTCCAGATCAGCAACCCGGGCGAGAAGCTGGTCGCGCTCGATCGCCAGCGAAGTGCCGTGCGCGCGCAACTGCTCGATGGTTCTCTCTTTCGAGCGCACGGAGGCTCGCCACTCTTCAATATTGGCGAGAACCTCCGCCTCAGCATACATCGGCCCTGCAGCCGGTCGCCGCCTATCGAGGAAGGCCGTGAGCATACGGCTGCGAGCCTGCTCCGCCTGAACCGACATACGGCCCAGAACGTAGCCAGCGCCTCCGCTTATCCCTCCGCCTTCCTCGTCATGCATCCTTAGCTATCCTGCCTGGGCTCGGACACGTCCGTGGCCGCTCGAGTTGTAGAGTCCATGCCATCTCCGTTATCGGGCCGCCCAGGACCTGGCAACCGCCTCGATGAAGCAGTTGGATCCCTTCCTTTAGCACCGTCCGCGATGGCTGCTGCCCCCTCTTGAATCTTGGTAAGCGCGCCAGCCGCTCCAACCAAGGCGGCATCCCGGCTGAAGCCGTCCATGTCGACCCGGTTGGCCGGCAGAAAGCCGATTAAGCGTGGGACGTGGTGGGGCACAAGCGAGATCATTCGAAAGGACATTACAGCCAGCACGACATGACAAAGAACAAAAATGCACATCAGGACGATTACGCCGATGACGTTGGTGACTACCCAGCCGTTGCCCAGCACGAAGCCGGCCGCCACTCCGAACCCCTGCCGCAACAGCCACGACATGCTGGCGAAGATGAAGTAGCCCAAGAACAGCCCCAGCAGCATCAGGACAGGCCGGAACAGGACGTTGAAGGCCAGCGAGTAGCCCTCGGTCGCCTTTCCATGCAGGCCCTCGCCCCGCATGGTCATGTGCGCCAGCATCCACAGCGGTACGGCGATCACGGCCTCACACACCAGGATCAGCCATCCCGCCACCCCCGCCAGCCAGATCAGGAAGGGGATCATCGGCAGCACGTAGGCGATGGTCAGGCCTGGGAGCAGCAGCCCGCTGGCGAGGGCGAAGATGACGGGAGAGAAGAACTCTAACGCCTTGCCAATCCCCGCCGAGGTAGCGCCGAACAGCCCTCCAACCAGGGGAATACCCCCTGTGGCAGTGGTGGTGGCCTCGGCTCCGCCTACCGCGACGCCGGCTGCGCCCAACGCCCCGAGCCCGGCCGTGATCATCGCATGCCCCACTTGCATCAGGCTGCCGAAAGGATCCGTCCAGACGCTCACCCCCGGGGCGAGGAGGTAGCTGGTGATGATCCCCAGGAGGGATTCACCCAGGTTCATGTATCGGAATAGGCGGTCGATCAGCCCGGCGCCGTCCTCGGCGGGCGAGGCGCCGGCGAAGAGGGTGGCACCGCCGATGGGCGTGTTCACCTGGTCGACCGTGGCGACGTGGGCCGTCATCCGGTTCATGAAGGTCTCCACCGACGCGGTGAAGGGCAGCAGGTCGGCCGTCAGCGCCTGCCCAAGGCCCTGGCCGGTGGGCTTGGTGACGGAGGGGACCGCACTCATCAGCGACAGGGTGGCTCCGTTGAGCCGGCTGAACTCGAGGTAGTAGGCGCCGGCCGAGCTCCAGCCCAGCGCCGCGAGGCGGGTCTGGCTGGCGTCGGCGTTGGCCCCGGTGCCGCGGGCGTCGGCCATGGTGTTGCGCAGCTGGCTCATGGCTTGGCTGGCGGCGGCGGTGAGGCGAGTGGTGTAGTCGGCGGTGGCCGCCATCAACACGCCCTGCAGAGGCTCCAGCGCGTTGGCCCGCCGGGTGGCGTAGAGCAGCTGGGCGGCCTGCTGGACCTGGGGCCGGATGCTGGCCTCAATCACAGCGGTCAGGATCTCTCGCTGCTTGGTGCCCATGTCGAGGCTGACCCCAGCCACGGCGCCGTCGTTGCCACCTGAGACCTGAAGGGTGACGGAGCCGCACACCGGCGCACCGGACTCGTTCCCTGCAGAGAGGCGATAGGTCCACGTCTCGTAGGTGACGGAGCGGGTGTTGCGGGTCGCGGCGTAGCGGGTCACCACCGGGGTCGGAGCGGGCACGAGGCCGGGGTTGTTGGAGGCGGCATTGACCAGGGCACGGCAGAACTCGTTGCGGATCAGCCCCGCCACGATGGTCCGAGTGCCCGGCACGATGGGGTCGGCGATCACCCGGGCATCGGCGCCGATGGCCTGCACGGCACTGGTGTAGACGGTGCGGGCCATGCCGATGCCCCACATGGACGCCTGTACCACCGCCGCCTGCCCGGCACTGAAGCCGGAGGACAGGGGGAACATGAAGATGGCGGCGAAGCCCAGGCGCAGGGCGAACATGCCGCTCATGCCATCGGTGAGGAGACGCCCCGTCTCAGCGCCGCGCCACATCTGCATCAGCAGCGAGTAGATTAGGAACACCATGGCGATGGTGGACACGAAGCCGGTCAGGTAACGGACCAGAGTGCCGACGACGGTAGCGGCGTTGCCGGTGCTAACGCCGCCGGAAGCGCCGCCGACGGGGAACACGGATCGAACTACGGTGGCAGCCCAGTCATCGCCGGGGTCGAGGGCCGACCAGCTCATGTCCACGCCCGTCTGGGCAAGGGCGGGGCTGGCGAGGAGCAGCGTCGGAAGCAGCAGTCCTAGGAACAGTGTGGGCGGTGGGTGGCGCATCGCATCCTCGCGGGCGGGGTTCCCCACGAGGATGCGACCGGGCGACGCGAACGGCGCTTAGGGGCCGGGGGACGGGCCGGAAGAAGCCGAGGCCGAGGCGCGGGGTTCGCCCTGGAAGGCGGTGCGGACGGCCTCGGTGGCCCGCCGCACGAGGTCGGAGAAGCGCTGGCCGAGTTCCTCCATCACGTTCCTGCCCTCCTGACGGGCCGGCACCTGGGAAGCAGCCTCGCCAATCTGGGCATCCAGGCGCTCGAAGCGGCCCGCCAGGACCCCTGGGTCCGGGCGCTTGAGCAGCACCGCCTCGGCAGCCTGACGGTCGGTGCCATACTGCTTCACCGCCGTCAGGGCGGCGTCGTAGGCGGCGGCGACCCCCTTCTCCTGGACGAGCGCGTTGTTGAACTGCGTGCGAAGTTCGGCGTGGCGGCCGCCCTCGCGCATTTCGGACAGCACGCCCTGGATCCCTTGGGGGTCGGATCGGGCGGCCTCGTTGATGAGGGCCATGACGCCGGCACCGGCCCCCTGGACGAAGCCTCGCAGCGCCTCGACCGCCTTCTGGCCGGACTTCTCGGCCAGATTCAGAGCGGTTTCATGGCTGAACCGGCTGACCACACGCTCGATACGCTCTCCGATGGGGGTCGGGGGCTGATCCCACGGCAGGCGGACGTCGGGGCGCGGATCGGCCATCATGACGACCGCGCGGCCAATAACGCCGCCGTTCCGGGCACCCGTCGTAGACTCCGGCGTCTGCGGCGAGGAAGTTGCTGCAGGCGCCTGGGCCTCCTGAGGTCGGGACAGACCAGCGGCCTGCTGTGGAGGCGCGCCGGGCATGGTGGCTCGGACGGCGGGCTGTGATGATCCTTCCCCGGGCGACTTGGCAGCCTGAACCCGTTCCTCGGGCTTCGGAGAGGCGACCGCCGCCGGGGCCTGCGCCACCTCGGCCACGCGCGGCGGCGAGGTATCGGCCGCCGGGCGCGGCGGGACTGGCGGCGGGCCGAGCAGGTTCACCTTGCGCTCGAGGTTCTCGATCTTGTCCAGCACGGCGTGCCGGTTCTGGTCGCCACCTTCGCGACCGACCTCGACGGCGAACCGACGGATATCGCCCGCCAGCTTGGGATCGTTGAGCTTCGGAACCTCCCGGAGCAGGTCGTGGATGCGCTGGTTGGTCAGGCCCGGAGCCGTCGTGGCCAGGTGCTCCAGCTCCGAGCGCAGCCGATCAGGCATGCCTGCCGCCGGGCCGGCGAGGCGGGCGAAGTCCTGGTAGACGTAGGCCACCCGGGTGCGGAAGGTGGCGTCAGTCAGCGCAGCGGCATTCTGGCTGTTCATGGCCAGGGCTTCGATCTGCTGGTTCAGCCTCGGATCGTGGGCTGCGATCGCGTGCCGGTGCTGATCCATGCGCTCGATCAGCTCCCGCAGCGGGTCCTTTCCCGTATGCGAGGGTGGTGGCGCCTGCGGCGCGGCGGACATGGTGGCGGACATCCTGGGCTTCCTCAGTTCGCTGCGATGGTGGGAGAGGGCATGGGCGTGAAGCCGGTGAAGCCACGCTCGACATCCACCGCGAGGTTGGCGGCACCGACGGCCGCGGACTGCTGCTGTTGGCGGAGACTGGCGAGCGCGAGGTAGTTCGACAGCGCCAGTTGCTGCGCGATCTCCCGATTGACCGCGGCGGGCGTCATCGCCTGCAGCGAAGCCGCCCAGCCCACGTCCGAAAAGCGACGCTCCACTTCCAGGGCCAGCACCTGCATCCAGGAGCCGGCGGCCGGCGGCTCGACACCGCGGGCCCGAAGTTGGGCCTGCTGCGCCTCGTTCAGCGTCACGGTGGGCGCCTGCAGCGCGATCTGGTGGCTGAACACCGACCGGGACAGCGACATGCGGGCGTCGTAGGCACGGCGCCGTGCCGCAGCATCCTGCCCTTCCACCGACGTCAGGTGGTCACCGCGCAGGGCAGCCGGGACGACGGGCTGCACGACGTTGGTGGCATAGTCGTTGGCCGCGTTCACTTGATCCCCATCGGCGTAGACTTCGCGCACGAAGCTGACCGCGCGCACGTCGGCGTTCGGACGCGGGGAGAGGGTGCAAAGCCCGGCCGCCGCCTCGTCCTGGTCGCAGTAGCGGGACAGGTGCGTGGCGTTGGACGCCGTCATGGACTGCGCCTGGCCGAACCAGGCGGGCGTGTTCGGTCCGCCCTCGCCCCGGACATCCATCACGTCGGCGATCGCCGTGGCGATGCGCGCTCCCTGGATCTGGGACTGATTGGTGGATTGACCGCTGTCCAAGGCGAGACAAGCCTGCGGTGAGGCCGTGTGCTCGTCGCGGATTTCGGTGTTGCGGAGATCGCGGGCGACCCGCGCGTTCGCCATGTTGGAGGCGTCGGCGATCTGCTGGACAGCACCGATCTGGGCACGCTGGTAGTTGGCCGTCTGGGTAAATCCATCGCCGAGGCGGTCGTTCAGCTGGCTGCCGACGCCGGTCAGGCGATCACTGATGAGCGTCCCTATATTGGTGATGTTGTCATAGACCTTGTCGACCGCGCTGGTCATCGCGTTCTGGGCCTGCTGGAGCAGGAAGTGCGTGATGGCGTCGAAGGTCGGCCACTCGGCATGGGCGAGCCTCGGCGCCACGACGAGCAGGCCGCCCGTCATGACGAGGACGGCGGCCGTGGACTTCAAGCGGTTGCGCATGGGCTATGTCCTTCCTCGCGTTAGCGGCCCACGCCGGGCAGCGTGTAGCCGGACGGCGGCAGGGGAGAGCCATTGACGTAGAGGCTGCCGGTGGTGTTGGCGCCGGTGCCGATCGAGCCGATGGGGGGGCCGCCGCCGCCGAAGCTCAGGCGCGGGCACATCACGCCGCCGCCGAAACCCCCGAATCCCAGGTTGAAGCCCGATACCGTGAGACCGCACTGCGCCGAGCCCAGCGCCGACTGCCACGCTTGGTTCACGGCGGCGCAGAGTTGTCCCTGCACGGCGTCGAGCAGAGAGGTCGGGTCGAGCAGATTGGAGATGACGTTGAGACCGACGCCGCGGAAGAAGCCGTCCAGGCAGGAGAGATTCCTCACACTGTTCGGCGGCCGGATCGCGGCGTCGTCGGCCTGCACGCGCGCGGAGATCGCGTCGGCGGCCGCCTGGGTGAGAGCAGCGCAACCGACGCTTCCGGTGCTTTGCGCGTGCGCCAGGACAGGCACGCTCAGCAGCGCCATGGTCAGGGCTGCGCGACGAACGAGAAGAGTGACCCGACGCATCACGCAGCCTCCTTCGCGGGTTCGCCACAGGCCGCCAGAAGCGCCTGAAGGCGCCCCGGAGCGAAGATGCGGCCGAGCAGGTCCTGGCGATGCAGGGCGTCGAGAACTGTGCGGATGAAGCGGCCCGCCTCGGTGGTGTCGCTTCTCAGCAGTAGGGCCTGAGCATTGTCAGCCGCGCCGCCGGCCGCCCCATCGAGCCATTCCACCAGCCGAAGCATGCGGGCGACGCCGAGCTGGGCCAGCACCTCCCGCGCCGTCGCACCATCGTCCTCGCCGATCCCCCAGCCGATCTGCTCGGCACTGGCCGTCCCCAGGGCCTGCCCGAAGTCGCTGAGGAGTGCCCGCACCTCCGGGGTGTCCTCCACCGGGCGAAAGACCGGCACCTCCGCTCCCGATAGGCGGGGCTCGGTTCGCTGGAGCCAGTCCAGCACGTCTGATCGTTCCAGGTCGGGCATCGCCGGGCTTCCTTCCACTCGTAGGAGGGGCAGGGTGTCGGCGGTCGACGCGAACGGCGCGGGCTTAGCGCGAGATGGTGAGGGTGTTGCGGAGCAGGGTCATCCGCAGTCCGAGAGGGCGGATGGCGTCCTGCAGGGCACGGTTCCAGGGCTTATCACCGACCCAGGACACCAGCGCATCCGGGTCGATGTCATCTGCGTAACGCACTGAAAAAGTGGCTGGAACGATTTGACGGGCGGCGAACGACAGCGGAACGTCCGTCCCGAATCCTCGCGCTGCCGTGAAGGACACGCTAGCTCTAGCCGTCCGGCGGGGCGAGGGCTTTGTAACTGTTCGATTCTCCGTCATATCGGCGGGGGAACCGTCCGCCGGCCGCCCGGTGATGACAGTCTGTCCCTGTGGCGGCCCGGAGGGCGAGAGACGAAAGTCGACTGAGAGTGGGTGGGGAGCGAGCAAGTGTGTCGTGAAAAGCAACGCTGTTGTCAGAGCCATCGGGGCCTCCTTCGTCCGGAGGACGCTGGACTGGATCGGCGCGAACGACAGGGCCGAACCGCCAAGTTTCTGAGCGCGCCGACTTCCAGGACCTTTCGGGCACGAACGAACAGGACCGTGAGATGCGATTCGGGCTGGGTGGAGACTGGGGCATGAGCAGGAGGAAAGCGGAGGCTCCCGAGGTCGAACGGGAAAAGGACACGCTCCTCGTTGGGGTCGGCAAGCGGGTGCGTGAGCGGCGAACCGGCCTGAGACTGACGCAGATCCAGGCCGCCGATGCCTGTGACGTACCGCAAACCCTGATCTTCTCGGCCGAAGCCGGCCTGCAGAACCTCACGCTGAAGACGCTGGGCAAGCTGGCAAAAGGTCTGAACACGACCGTGCGCGACCTCATGCCGGTCACGCCTGAGGTTTTGGAGCAGGAAAGACCGCCGCCACAGACTTTGGCCGAGGCTGTCGAGAAGCTGGACCGAGTGACCCAGGAAGCGGCTCGCCTGGCCCAACTCGTCTCGTTCCTTCTGCGGCACTCCCAACAAGCACCACACCAACCCCCTTCGGCCGGGGAGCGCGGTCAAGAACAGTAAGGTTCACCGCACACAACAAGGCAACAAACCACCAGAGCGAGGTTTTTCCTCTTCACACCGTTATAAACGGTTGCAGCACCTCGCCGTGATGAGTAATCATCGGAGCACGGAAGGTGGAGAACCGCTGTGTTCCTGTTCCATGCCCCAGTTGTCGCTCCGGTCCTGCCCATCTCTTCCCTGGCGGGGGAAGCGGTTATGCAGGTCGGGTGGCGTTACGATACGGCGTTGGCAGGCATGGTGGCCAAGGGGCACGGCGTCGCGGCCATCGCCACCTTCCTCGGGGTCGACACTGCCTTCGTGCTGGAGCGCATCCTCGTGCGGGGGTTGGCGACCCCACACGACCGGCCGCTCCGCACCCGCCGGCACCCGAAGGCTTGGCCGGCGGCTCACTTCCGGCGTCTGATCGACTGCTGGTTGGATGGTTGGAAAGCGGCAAGTGCCGCCGAGGCTCTCGGTCGGAGTGTGAATAGCATCTACGCGCAGGTGCGACGTCTGGGCTTGCCCCGCCGCCCGCGCCGCGAGTTGCACCAGCCCGCGCGTGACACGGTCGAGCGGATGCAGAGGGAGTGGGGCTCCCTCGGGCACACCTACCGTGATGTCGTCACCCCCCCCGATCAGACTCTGGTTCAGATCATCACCAGGGCCAACGGCGAAATCCTGCGCATCGAGCGCAAGAAGAACCGCAACGAGATTCGTTGGACGCCGGCGCTCGACCACGAGATCTCTGAGCGCAGCTGGGCGAACCAGCACTACAAGGCGATCGGTAAGGCGCTCAGCATCTCCCACCGCGCCGTTCGCACGCGCCTGTCCCTGATCGGCATGCCGTCCCACGAGCGGGAGGACTTAGTCGAGCACTACGATCCGGCGCTCGGCAGGGAGAGACTGCGCCGTTCCGGCTACCGGTGGCGGGAGTGCAGCTTCCGCAAGGGGCAGTTTTTCTGGTCGGCCCACTATGGGGAGACGACCAGCAAGCTCGCGAAGAAATCGAAGGCTTACCAGAAAGCTTCCCTGACCGCCTTCTAAACCTCTCGGCTGACACTAAGCGCGAGACACGCGGGCAAAAACAGTCGGAACCGGACATGAACGATTGCAGCGAGACGCCATCGGCGTTGGCTAGCGATGACGCGCGCCCAGACGATACGGAACACCACGAGGCGGGAATCGACGATGCCTCGATGGACGCATTGCTGACAGAGCTGTCGCAGCAGGCGTGGTCGTCCGTGAGCATAGCCGTCATCCTTCGGGATCTGCGCGGCGAGTAGCGCATCGCGGTGCCGTTCGCGCCGGCAGCACGAACAATGGGTGCCGAGATTGAGGAACACCCGATGCAGAACGAAGCCGCTGCCGTCACGCGTCGCCTGAGCGACCCCGACTTTCAGGGCAAGGTTGTCACACGGCTGATCGGTGCGGTGATCGCGCTGACGCTGGTGACAACGGCAGCCCTGGCGCACTCCTTCTGGCTGCAAACGCGGCCGAGCGAGACGCGCTACTTCCTCGTGGACGGACGGAATCCGCCCCGGCCGATCCTTGGCCTGGAAAGCCCGGTGGTTGACGACACGCAGCTGCTGGAATGGACGGTGAGATCCGTCCTTGCCGCGTACAACGTCAACTATCACGACTACGCCACGCAGCTTAACGCTGCGGGGCGGCGCTTCTCGCTGAACGGCTGGAACACCTTCGCGCGCAGCTACATCGCTTCGGGGAACTTCGAAGCCATGAAGCGCGGCCGACTGACGTGCTTCGCGCAGACACAGCGTGCCGCGGTCATCACCGACCCCAAGATCATCAGCGGTAGGCTGGCCTACGAGATCCAGTTTCCCATCGTGCAGACCTGCGAAAACTCGCAGCAAACCAGCCAACAGAACCTCACGATCACGGCGCTCGTCGTTCGCACCAACGACGAGGATCGTCCCGACGGGCTCGTAATCGACCAACTGGTCGCGACTGCCCGATGATCGCAGCAGGAGCGAACGCCGTGAGACCGCGCACCATCGTCATCGCCCTGGCCAGTGGGGCGTGCCTTTCCGGCGCCGCCCTCGCCCAGGCGCCCAATCCCTCGCAGCAGCCCGTCGACCGGGGCGCGGTGCGCCAGCGCATGCTGGAGGACGCCATCCCGCTCACGCCCGAGATGATCCGTGAGCTGGCGCGTCGCTACGGCGAGGTGCAGCGCGCCCAGGAGGAGAGCACCGCGCTGATCGCGTCGCCGGTAAGCCGGCCGGTCAACGTCACCTACCAGCCCGGCCAGCCCACCTCGATCGTGCAGACCGTGCGCGGCTATCCCACCGCGCTCAGCTTCTTCGACGCCACCGGGCAGCCCTGGCCCATCGCCTGGGACACCAACTCCAACAACGCCAACGTGTCGGGTGGCGGCGGCGGCGGCGTGGGCGGCTGCTCCACCTCGCCCAATGCCGGGCCGGCCGGGCCCGGTGGCCCGGCCGCTGAACTCGCGGGCTTCCACGTCTGCGTGCCCGTGCGGGGCTCCAACACTATCCAGATCACCCCGATGTCGATCTCGCCGCGCGGCGGCCTGCTGGTGAACCTGCAAGGCGCTCCCAAGCCGATCTCCTTCCTGATGGTGTCCGGGCAGACGCGCTACGACGCCGACGTCAGCGTCCACGTCTCGAGCCGCGGTCCCAACGCCCGCATTCAGATCGACACCCGCCCCAACGCTCCGGTGACGGGCGCGCCCTTCCTCACGGCGATGCTGTCGGGCGTGGCGCCGGCCGACGCGGTACCCCTCGCGGTCAGTGGCGTGTCGCCCGACGACGTGCGGGCGTGGCGCCTCGGCAGCCAGATCTACCTGCGCACCCGGCACACGCTGATGTCGCCGCCCTGGGACGCGTCCCAGTACGGCGAGGGCGGCACGACCGTGTACGCGCTGCCGGCGACGCCGGTGGTCCTGCTCTCGGTCAACAACCGCACGGTCTCGGCCGAGCTGCGGGAGGAGCGCTGATGTCCGGCACCACCACGCGCCGCGGCTTCCGCGGTCCGTTCAACAAGGCGGCCAGCGCCGGCCCGATGCGGTTCGTGGTCATCGGCGGCGTCGGCCTTGCCATCACCGGGGTCGTCGTCGCCGCGACGATGGCCGGCAGCGATGCGCTTCCCGAGAGCCGGGCGGCGCGGCAGGGCACCGTCAACCAGCTGCCCGGCGGCACCAACTCCTCGCCCTACCAGGCGCGGCTGGCTGTGGCCGAGAACCAGCGGCAGGCGGAGCAAGCGCAGGCCCGGGGGCAATCCTACACCCCGCCGATCGCGGCCAGCCAGCGAGCGCCCGATATGGCGGCGCTGGTGCCGCCCCCGGCGGCGCCGACCACCGTGGCCGCCGTGACGGCGCCTCCTCACCCAGCGATGCCGACGCAGGCGAGGCCGACGACTCCAACGGCCCCGCCCGCTGCTCCGGTGCTGTTCGAGACGCCCGCCGCTCCGGCGCGCGTGCAGCCGGCGGTCGCGGCGGCCCCACAGCAGAACGCGATCCGCACGGTGTCGCAGACCACGACGCAGCAGCAGCAGGTCGAAGACCCGGCATTCCGCGACGCGCTGAACCGCCTCATGGGCGGCTGGCAGGGGCGCCCGGGAAGAACCACCGTGACGCTTACCCCGCCGAGCTCGGCCTCGGCCGCTGAGGGCGATGAGGGACGCCGCGGCGCCCCGCCGGCGCCTGCCCTGGCCCGTCAGGTCTCGGCGGGCGAGGTCGCGCCGGCCGCCGCCACAGTGCCGTCCCCGCGCTCCTCCGCACCGTCGCAGGGCCGCGTGCTGGTGCCGGCAGGCCGCGGCATCTACGCCCATACCGTGCTGGCGGTGAACTCGGAGAGCGGCGGTCCGGTGGTACTGCAGGCGGACACCGGCCCGATCGCCGGTGCCCGGCTGATCGGCACCTTCACCAAGCCGGGGACGATCAGCCGCCTAGTGGTCCGGATCAACACCGTACAGTTCCAGGGCATGGAGATCCCCGCCGAGGGGTTGGTGGTGGCGCCCGACACCATGGAGACGGCCGTGGCGTCGAGCGTCGATCAGCGCCTGGGCGAGCGCTTCCTCCTGCCGGCGGCGGCAGCGTTCATCGCCGGACTGGGACAGGCGGTGGCCACCACGTCCAACACCTTCAACCAGGTCAGCCCGTTCGGGGGGCAGTCCTACATCACCCGCCTCAACCCCGAGCAGCAGCTGGCCGTCGGTGCGGGGGCGGCTGCGGCCCAGGTCGGGAGGGCGCTCGAGCAGTCCGCTCCGCGCGGCCCGCTCGTCCACCTGTCCGCGAATGCGCCAGTTGGCGTGATGTTCCTGTCGAACCTCACGGCGCCGAACTGAGGTCAGAAAAGGCGCGGCGCCGTTCGCGCCGCGTCCGCCCATCCTGTCGGTCTCAGACAGGTAGGGCACCATGGACACCCACGTCCCCGACAACACGCTGATCCCGCCGCTGTCGACGCGGCGCCCCAGCATGGCGCTGCCGGGGGAGGAGGAAGGGGAACTGCCCCCCGCCTCCCCCGCCGCCGCTTCCGCCCCTGCCGCGCCGCCTCGCAAGAGCCGCCACGGCATGTTACTCGGCTCCGTCGCGGTCGCCGTGGTCGTGGTGGGCGCTGGGGTGTTCCTCGTTTCTCCCTACAACACGATCCTGCCGCTGAGCGTGCAGAACGCGGTCGCAACCGCGCGCGAGAGCGCGGGGACCTCAGTGCGCCACGCCGCGGAAGCGGTCGGGCTGATGGCCCCGGCGGCCCAGATGGCTGCAGCGCCTCCTCCCGCTTCCGTGCCGGCCCCGGCCGCTCGCGAGCCGGCCCCGCGCACGTCGCGCGAAGCACAGCTGGACGAAGTGATGGCCTATCGGCAGCGCCAGGGCGCTCCGGACCTGACCCGGCCGTCCGGCACGGCGGATCAGCCGCGCACCGAGCCGGTCCCGCCAGCGGCCGATCGCCGTCCCATCGAGCCCACGCCCCTGGCGCGCCGCCTGGGCGATACCCAACAGGCACAGCCGGCGCCGCTCGCTCGACGCGTGGATGAGCCTCCGCGCCCTGCCGAACCGGGTCAGCCGGCCCAGCCCCCGGTGGCAACCGCGGCGGCCGCGACGCCGATCGCGCCTGCCGCGGCCGTGCCAGCTCCTGCTCCGGCAACTGCCGTCGCGGCAGTGAACGCTCCAGCGGTCGCGTCCCCGGCTCCTGTCGAGGCGGCCAACCCGGCTTCAACGTCCGCTGCGGGGGTTGCTCCTGTGGTGGTCGTGCCGCCGCCGACGCCCGCCACACCGGCACCGGCCGATCCAGTCGCGGTCGCTGCCAGCCTGCGTCCCGCCCCGATGAGCACGCCGCAGCAGGTCGATGTGCTCGGCCTGGTAACGCAGATGGCGGTGATCATGCGCAATCGGGAGGAGCGTGATCGGCAGATGCAGACCGACCTCGCGGCCATGCGCGACCGGTTGGAGGCGTCCACAGCCGACTTCGGGCGCCGCCTCGCCCTCGCCGAGGCACGCGGCGCGATGAACGCGGCCATGGGTGCGGCCGCCGCGCCGCCCCCTGTGCCGGCCAGCGCCAGCCCTCCACCCGCGCCTCCCGCCCCCGCCGCCACACCGGTCGCCGCCCGGACGCAGGCCCCCGCCCAGGCGACGAACGACGGCGTGCGCCGCCGCTACCGAGTCCAGGCCGCCTCGCCCGGCCTCGCGATGCTGTCGGAGGTCGATCGGACCGGAGATAGCGGCGCGCAGTTGCAGGTGGCCGTGGGCGACGAGGTGCCGGGCTACGGCAAGATCACGGCCATCGCCCAGCAAGGCAGCAACTGGGTGGTCCGCGCCGAGCGCGGCGCCATCCAGTAGGGCGCGCCGTCATGCAGGGCTTCGTCGACTTCGCGGCCGAGATCGGCATCGCGCTCGCCTACCTCGTGCCGGCCTTCGCCTACCTCGCGGCGATCGGCACCTTCCTGTTCGCCGGATGGGGCTTCTGGCAGCAGGCCCAGCCGGCGAACCCGTTCCGCGGCAAGCCGTGGATCCCGGTGCTGTCGCTGATCCTGAGCGGCGTGTTCGCAGCCTTCCCGCGGATCCTGACCCTGGCCAGCAACTCCGGGGGCGGCTCGGTCACCGTGGGGACCGGGGGCGCCTTCGGCTACGTCCCGTCCGTCGGCGCCGGCGGCGTGCTCGGCGCAACGCCGGCCGAGACCATCGTGAACGTCGTGCAGGTGTTCCAGGGCTTCTTCCAGGCCTTCGGCGCCATGATGGCACTGCTGGCGGTGTTCGCCTGGTGGAGCGTGGTGCGGGGTGCCAGCCGCCGCGGACAGGGCGGCTGCCTCGTGCAGTTCGCCTTCGGTGTGGCCCTCATCAACGTGCTGCCGCTGTCGCGTCTGCTGGCCACGATGTTTCGCGCGAACACCTGAAAAAAGATCGGCGCCGCGCGCGCCGATTTCCCGGAATCTCCCTTCAGAGGCGCCGCACGGTTCCTCGGCAACAGGAAAGCGAACTCCGTGAAGTCCATCAGCCCCGTCATCGTCTCCACCCGCCGCCGGTCGCTGAAGGCCAGCGCCGCCATGCTGGCCACCGGCGCGGCCCTGCTCACCTCGGGCGAGGCGTTCGCCCAGGCGGCCGGGACCGGGATCGGCGGGCAGGTCAGCACCATGGCGCAGGAGGCCACCACCGCTGGCGGCAACGTCGGCTCCATGGCCATGTACCTCGCCGCGCTGCTCTGCCTCGTTGGCGGCGCCTGGGCGCTCTGGCAGTCCCGGCAGCCCCAGCAGCGCGAGGGCGGCATGCTCTCCAAGGGGATCGCCGGCCTCGTGCTGTGCGGGCTCTTCGCCGCCGGTGGCACCTGGATCGGCAAGGCCGCGCAGACGACCAGCGGCGGCGCGGCCACCATCACCGGCACCAACGCCCCCGTCACCTTCGGGAACTGATCCCGGTGCGCTACCTGCCGCTCCCACTGTCCGCCCACCGCTCCGCCTGGGGCGTGGATACGGCCGGCGTGGAGCGGCAGTGCCGCGCCGCCGCCGCCGACGCTCCCTGCCGGTTCTGCGGTGCCTTCGCCGCCGGCCGGCAGGAGGTGGTTCACCTCGACAGCGACCATGCTAACCACGCCCCGGCGAACCTCGCCGCCGCCTGCAGCCTCTGCCACCTCGCTCAGCACCTCGACGTCGCCGCCCGCCAGCGGTCCCTCGTGCTGGCGTGGCTGCCGGAGGTGAGCCAGGCGGCAGTGTTCATGCTGACGCGCTCGGCCCATCTCGCCCTGCTCGACGCCGGTGCCGACCCCACGCTGGAGGTGCCCCCCGCCAGGGGCACCGATGCCACGGTGGCCGCGTGGCGGGCTCTCAAGGCCCTGCTCGGCCGGGAGGAGCAGGCCAAAGCGCGGCTGAAAACGTCCGATCCCGGCGTGCTCGGTGCAGCTCTGCTGGCGCTCACTTCCGGTGCCTACCGCGGCCGCGCCAACCTGCTGGGAAGCGTCCGGCTGGTGCCCACAGGCCGAATGCTGGTGGGCGGCGAGGACATCTACCCCGGCCTGCTCCGCGCCTGGGCCGGCCGGGCTGAGCCGAAGGCTTCCGCCCCCCTCCCCGCCTCCACCCCCGCAACTCCGGGGAGGGCCGCATGATCGGCGCCATCTCCCGCCTCCTGGCGGGCTTGTCCCTTACCCTGAAGCAGCCGATCGGCACCTTCTGCGACGTCGAGACCACGCACGGCGATGCGCTGGTGACCAAGCATTCCGACTACCTCACCGTCATCCGCATCGAGGGCATGCGGCGAATGGCCACCCGCGCCGACGTCGAGCGCATCGCGCTCGCCCAGCGGATGGACCTATCCGGCGCCCTGGAGGACCCGGGTCACGCCATCATGGGCTGGTTCATTTCCGACCCCGACCAGTCGGCCGTCGAGATCGACCGCCTCAACCTCGCCTCCTGCCGCACCATCGCGCGCGAGCTCGGTCTGGACGTCGGCGACGTGCTCAACGAGCGCGCGGCGCTCTGGCCCAAGGTCATGCGCTGGGAGGCGGCCTATTACGTGCTGTGGACCCGCCGCTCCGTCCTGACCAAGGAGGAGCGCAAGCAGATGGGGGAGGAGCAGTCCGCCCTGGCGAAGGCCGGGCCCCGCGCCGGTGACAGCCAGCGCTACTATCTCCGATCGGAGGTCATGGCAGCGCGTCACAACGCGTTCGTGCTGCGCGTCGAGGCCGCGTTGAAGGCCAACGACATCGCCACCCGCAGGCTGGGCGTGCACGAGGCACTGAAGCTGGTGCGGGAGGCGGTGTACCGCGAGACCTCCGGGTCGGACTGGAAGGCCACCCTCATGGGCGACCGAGTGATGCCGCGGGCGACCGAGGACGAGGCCCGAAAGGTGGACGCCGCGCCCGGCATGCTGTGGCCCGCCATCCGCGAGCAGATCTTTCACGCCGACGCCGAGACCCAGGGCGGCCAGCGGGTCCGGATCGGCGACAACGATTACGCTCCCGTGGATATGGCCGTCGGCCCGGAAGACCCCCGGCCCTTCGTCGAGCTGTCGGCCCGGCTCGGACAGGACCGCATCCCCTGGCGTGGCTCGATCCTGATCGAGGGCGGCGGGCGATCGGCGATGCTGCTGAAGTCGCTCGGCGCCACCCTGTTCTCGATGTTCCCCGGCAATGCCGACGTGCGCCGCGCCTTCGAGGCGTTGAAGCAGGAGCGCGACGTCAACAGCCATATTGGGGTCAAGCTGAGGGCCTCCTTCGCCACCTGGGCGCCGACCGGCGACACCCAGAAGCTCCGCCGTCGCGCCTCCACCCTGACGCAGCGGCTGGAAGGCTGGGGCAACTGCAAGGCCACCAGCATCGCGGGCGATCCCCTGGAGGGGGCGTTGAGCAGCGTCCCGGCCCTGGCACTCGCCTCGACCGGCACGCCGGGCATCGCGCTGCTGGGCGACGCCTTCGCCATGCTGCCCTGGAACCGCTGCGCCTCGCCCTGGGAGCAGGGATCTGTGCTGTTCACCCGGCCCGACGGCGCGATCTGGCCCTACGAGCCCGCCGGCAGTTCCAAGCGCCCACTCGTGTGCGACATCTTCGTGGCCCCGCCAGGCTCCGGGAAGTCGGTGCTCGCCAACACGATCAACCTCGGCCTGTGCCTCAGCACCGCCGTGCTGGGCTCGCGGGGTGCGAAGCTACCGCTGATCGGCAAGGCCGATATCGGACCCTCCGCCCAGGGGTTCGTGCGGCTGGTGCGAGAGGCGCTAGGACCGGAGCGCGAGCACGAGGCCATCTTCGTGACGATGCAGTTCCGGGCGGGCTACGAGTTCAACATCTTCGACCTGCAGGTGGGCTGCACCTATCCGCTGCCCATGGAGAAGGCGTTCCTGCAGAACTTCCTGTCCTTGGCCACCATGCCGCCGGGCCAGAACACGCCCTTCGAGGGCCTAAGCCAGCTGATCGGCTACGTCATCGACGAGGCCTACCGCCTCTGCACCGACGTGCCCGGCGGCTCCCCCAAGCCCTACCGGGCCGGTGTCGAGCCGACGGTCGACGCCGCGCTGTCGCGGCACGGCATCGTGCTGGAGCACGCCGAGCCGTGGTGGCGTGACGTGGTGGATGCCCTGGTCGACCGGCAGGATTGGCGGCTCGCCGAAGTGGCGCAGCGCCACGCGGTGCCGACGCTCGAGGATCTCGTGATCGCGGCCAAGGGTGATCAGGTGCGCGACATCTTCGACGAGTTGAAGATCGCCACCACGAGCGAGGACGCGATCGGCCTGTTCGAGCGCTACATCTACGACTTCATCAAGAAGTTCCCGACGCTGAACGCCCCGACCAAGCTGGATTTTGGCCCGGCGCGGATCATCGTGCTGGATCTCGCCGCCGTGGCGCCGACCGGCTCGGCGGTGAACGATCGGCAGCCGGAGATGATGTACCTGCTGGCCCGGCATATCCTGGCGCGCAACTTCACCCTGCACCCGGACTACGCCGAATACGTTCCGGAGAAGGTGCGCGATCACCAGCGCGCCCGGTTCCAGGAGATCATGGAATCGGTGAAGCGGCTCGACTACGACGAGTGGCACCGCACCAAGGGCAGTCCCCAGGTCCGCGATCAGGCAGCGCTGGACGTCCGCGAGGGGCGCAAGCACAACCTGCAGCTGGGTTTCGCGTCGCAGCGGCTGAGTGACATGGGCGAGGAGCTTGTTGGCCAGTCCACGGGACGGTTCATCCTCAAGACCGGCGACGAGAAGGAGTGCAACGAGGTCATCGAGCGCTTCGGGCTGAGCAAGGCCAGCGCCGACGTCGTGCGCTTCGCCCTGCAGGGCCCGGGTCCGAAGGGTGCGCCGTTCCTGGCGGTGCTGCTGGCCGGGGGCGCCAAGTACGAGCAGATGCTGGTGAACTTCCTGGGGCCGGTGGAGCTGTGGGCGCTGAGCACCACGCCCGGTGACACGGCGCTTCGCAACCGGCTGTACGCCGCGCTGGGGTTCAAGGAAGCGCTGCGCCGTCTGGCGCGGGTGTTCCCGCGTGGCTCGGCCGTGGACGAGATCGACCGCCGCAAGAACGAGCGCCTGAAGCGGGGCGAGTTGGACGCCCGGGCAGAGGCCGGTGTGGTGGACGAACTGGCCACCGAACTGACCGATGGCCGAGGCCTGGGCATCGTGCTGCGCGACGTGGCGCAGGACAACGAGACGCCGCGGCGGATGATGGCGGCCGAGTAGGGCAACCGGAGGGATGGGAAGGTGTGTTCAAGATGAACACACCGCCTAGTCTGCCACGATGTAGGACATCTTCGTGCAGCTCTACGACGACCTTCTCGAACACGACGTCGGGAACCCCGAGCGCGACCTGTTGGCGCCGGCCGCCGAACGGCTCTCGGCCTTCGCGCCTGCCTTCGCTCACTACCGCAGCCTTGGCACCGCCCCTCCACCCGGCCCCGCCGAGGACTTGTGGACCTAGTACGCCCTGAGCCGCGTCCACGAGCTCCTCGTCCTGGGCTTGCAGCCGCCGCCCAGCGGCGACGATCGACTGAGCGGCTGGTTCGTGCCCGGCCTCACCCCGCAGGCCGAGGTTCGGTTCTGCGGCGCCCTCGGCATCGAACCCACAGCGCGCGACCGCTTCACCCCCTTCTTCCACGAGGTCGTCGGGGTCGTCGAAGATCCGACCGTCGAGGAGCCCGTGGTGGACGAGGTGTTATGGCCGGCCCTGCGGTTCGGCCACATGCTTTTCGCCCGAGCCGGCGTGCGTGTCCGGTGCCAGCCGGGGATGCTCGATTCCCACCTCGCCACCAGCACCACGCTCTACTTCGCTCGGCGGCGCCGGCACCGGCGCACTGAGGACCTTAGCCTGGGTTGGGGGTCGAACTCGCAGTGGCGCACGGCCTTCCGGCGCGACTACGCCGAGGGCGGCCGCCTGTTCTACAACGTGGACGCCCACGACGTGCTCGGCTCCCGCGCTGGCACTTCCGGCCCGCCGGTCGACGAGGACCTGACGGACGCCGAGCGGGTGGAACTGGTCACGCACCGATGCTTGGTGCGGACCACCAAGCCGGACGGCGACCGCTGGCCGTACCGCGAGCGCTACGTCGAACCCGACCCACTGGCGACTTGATGGCCTTCGCAAGAGGCGCATCCCGTTCGCGCCGAATGCCCGCACTCTCCGCTGCGACGAGGTGGAGATCCCCATGGCAAGCACACGACTGAGGTTGGCGGTGGCACTCGCGGGGCTCGTGGCCCTGGCCGGCTGCGCCGGCACAGGCCCGACCACCGAGATCGTCACCACCGGCATGCCCAATCCCGAGGTGGCCCTGCGCCGCTCGATGGAGCAGGTGGGACAGCAGATGGCCCAACTCGGCGGCCTGAACCGCCCGGCGTTGGCCGCTGGCCAGGGTCCGGTAGTGCCGGAGGAGCTCCGGCGTCCGGTGGCCTTCACCTGGAACGGGCCGTTGGCCGAAGGCGTGCGCAAGCTGGCCGGGACCATCGGCTACACGGTGGTCGTGTCCGGGGTGGAGCGGCCGCAGCCCGTGGCCGTGGCGGTGAACCTGCCCTCCACCACCCTGGTGGACGCCTTTGCGGCCCTGGGCGAACAGGCCGGCGCCTACGCCACGGTGCAACTCGATCCCGCCAGTCGCACTGTGCAGGTGGTCCACCATGTCTGAGCCCCGTCGCTCCGGCCTGCGACCCGCCCTGCTGGCCGCGACGGCGCTCGCGGCCCTGGCCTTCGCGCCGGCCGCCCGCGCCGAGGGCTCGGTCAGCTTCCTCGCGAGCCCGCCCATGTCGGGACAAACGCAGTACGAGGCCGCCTCGCGCACCCTGGCCGACCAGATCAACCAGCCCATCACCGGCGCCAGCACCCTGCCGGTGGTGGAGGGGGTCGAGGCGCCGCCTTCGTTGGAAGCGCTGCAGGCCGCCCGCTCCGGCGATCAGGTGGGCGACGGCCTCGAGACCGGGCGCGCCGAGGTGCTGCGCCAGGCCGCCACCATCTATGGCGCCCAGGGAGGTCTGGCGGCCCGCTCCTTCGGCATCAATGAGATGCTGCGCCGCTACGAGGCTCAGCTCACCACCACCTACGACTTCCGCCCCTTGGTGCTCTCGGTCGGGGGCGGCCAGACGCTGATGCGCCCGCCGATCGTGTCGGAGGCGCAGATGGCGTTCGCGCTGGGCGAGAACGGGCAGGTGGCCCGCGAAACCAGCTGCATCTTCGAGATCACGCGCGAGGCGCAGCTGACCTCGGCGCCGCCGGACTGGCGCTCCTACCTCGTGCGGTCCTGGGGCATCCCGGCGCGGCCGGCCGACGCCGCCCTGCCACGGACCCGCGAGGAGGTGCGATACTGGGATCGCTGGGTGGCCGAAGGCTGGGCCCAGGGCGAGAAGCAGGCAGTCAACATCTTCCTGTCTGACCTCGGCCGCCTACAGCGCGACCTGATCGGCATGGCCCGCTTCCGGGTGCTGCTGCGCGCCGGTTTGGTGGAGGAGCCGCGGATCGCCTTCGAGAGCAGCGCCGCGGATGGCGGGCGCTCGCGTCTTGCCATCGGCGACCGTACGGTGCGGATCACCGACCAGCCGGGGCTGCAGCGCAACTCACGCCGCTGGCAGCCAGGGGCGGGCTGCCGATGAGCACTGTTCTGGAAGCGCGCCGCGGTGACGCGGCAGCGGCCACCGAGGGCTGGCCCGAGCAGGGTCTTCGCTGGGTCGAGGATCCCCGCAAGTCAGCGCCAGGGCTGGACGCCCTGCTGACCTGGGCCCACCGCCAGGGCGCCTCGCGGATCTCCTTTCAGACGGGCCACCCGGTCTGGATCATGGTTCACGGGCGAAACCGCAGAGCCACGAGCAATCCGCTGAGTGAGGTGGAGGTGTCCGTCGTCACCAACCACCTCTACGGCGCCGACGGCACCGCCCGCTTGCAGGGCGGATCGGACTTCGACGTGTCCTACGCCGTGGCAATCGACCGAACGGAGCGGCTGCGCTTCCGCGTCAACGCGACGCCCATCCACACCAGCCGCCGCGGCGGGGCGAATCTTGTGCTGCGGCCCATTCCGGACATGCCCCCGGACCTCGATGCGCAGCTCGTGGAACCGGAGATCCTGGAGAATTACCGACCGCGAGGCGGTTTCGTGGTGGTCAGCGGCTCCACCGGCTCTGGCAAGAGCACGCTGATCGGCGGCTTCACTGTGGCCAAGCTGAGAGACCCGAACGGCCACTACAACATCGTCGAGGGCGCGGCGCCTATCGAGTTCCTGTTCGACCGTTTGCAAGGTCCGACCTCGACCATCGCGCAGACGGAGATCCCGCGGGACCTGCCGACCTTCGAGGCCTTCATCCGCGGCTGCTGGCGGCGGGAAGCCACCGACATCATCGTCGGTGAGAGCCGCGACGGGGCGACGATGTCCGCGTCGCTCAACGCTGCCATGGCGGGCTCGACGGTGACCACCACCATCCACGCCGACGACCTAGCGCTGACGATCCAGCGCATGGTGGCGCTGTGCCCTGGTGACGAACGCGACAACCTCGTCACCTCAATCGCGCAATCGCTGCGGCTCATCATCAATCAGCGGCTGGTGTTCTCGACCGACGGCAAGCGCACCGCGCTGCGCGAGTACCTCGTTTTCGACGCTCCGCTTCGGCGGCACCTGATGCAGACCTCACCCTCGGACTGGCCCGACCTGATCCGGACTACGCTGGAAACCCAGGGCCAGTCCTATCACCAAGCCATCACCCGCGCGCTGGAGGAGGGCCGGATCAGCCCCGCCGTCGCCGAGGGTGAGATGAGGAGGATCGGCTGATGTGGCGCAACACTGCCCTGCCCATTCGCTTCCTGATGCTGGACGCACGCGCCCTGCTGCCGGTGCTGTGCTTCGTCACCTACTGGAGCTGGACCACCTTCTATATCGCTCTGCTCGGGACCGCGTTCTTCGGCGCTCTCTCGTTCTTCGGGCTGACCCTGCCAGCGCTATTCCGCATCGTCCGGGGTTGGCTCGTCGGTCGGCTCCGACCGGCGGTGCCAGCCTGGAAGCGCCGGAGGCTGGCATGAGCAGCTCTCTGGACCTCGGCGTGGTCGGGCGCACCCTTCAGCGGCTGGTGGAGCGTGACGGGCGCCCGCTGCTGCTTCGCGACGAGGCCACCGGCCTTGATCACCGGTTGCCCGCCGCACTGGTCGCCGCCCCGGAAGGCTTGATGCCTAACTTCCTGGCGGCGGCGAACGTCGTGTGGCGGGCTGCGACGGGCCGGCACCTGGGGATCGAGCAGGAGCACGATCCCGACGCGTTGCTGGGCTACCGGGTGAAAGGCATCCGCGGCGAGCCGTTCTCCGTAGTCATGCTCTCGGCCATGGAGGCCATTGAGCGGACCGGCACGCCGTCGGCTCTTCCGGTCGCGGACTTTGCCAAGCTCTGGCAGCAGCTGCGACCGCTTGGCGCTATGAGCGAGCGCGACGCCGCTCCCGGCCGTCCGCAGGGGCCAACGCCATGAGGGCGCTGCTTCTCGCAGTGATGGCCGCCGTGTCGGTAGCCGCAGCACCCGCCAGGGCTTCGGTGTCGGACGGCACCGTGTCGGCCGTGACGGAATGCATCCAGGCCGCGGCGGCACTGCACCGGGTTCCGCCGGGCGTGATCGTGGTACTGCTTTCGGTGGAAGGCGGCTCAATCGGACGGGTGAGCCAGAACACCAACGCCACGGTGGACATAGGACCGATGCAGATCAACCAGATCCATCTGCCGACTATCGCGCGGCGCTGGAACACCACACCCGCAGCGGCGCGCGAGGCGCTGCTGAACAACTTCTGCGCCAACGTCGAAGCGGGAGCGTGGATCCTGCGGCGTGAGATCGACGGCGCCGACGGTGACTTCTGGGAGGGTGTGGGCCGCTACCATTCGCGCACCGAGGTCTTCAAGACGCGATACCTGCGTAAGGTACTGGAGCACGTTATGCGGCTGCAGCGCATCGTTTTGCCAACGGATCGCTTAGCGGCACGCCAGTAAAGTCCACTAAGATAACTACGAGCCGTTCTCGTAGACGTCGAGGCTGGCAGGCCATTAGGCTGATGGCATGGCGGATGACCTATCCACACTCGCACAACGTCTGGTCGATTGTGCAGCTGCAGCGCTGGCCGAGCAGGATGGCAGCCCATGCACGCCATCCGTCCTACGGCACTACAGCGAGGTTGGGCAGGTTGTGGCGGCTGCCGTGCTCCAAGCCCTGCTTCCTGCTCGCAGGATGAAGGGAGAGGTTATATTGGAGGGGCCGGATCTAGGCCGCATCACTGTCGACCAGCTTTTCTTTGCCGTCGAGCGGATTGAGGTGCCGAACGAGCGCGGAAAGAGGAGGCGATAGGGCTCCCGCAAGTCACCCTATCCCGAATCAGTCTCGTCAAACCGTTCGCGCCGCTCACCACCATAGTCGCCGGGTTGCCACTGGAGCCACCCGATGCACCTTCCGTCTCCCCTCACCGATCCGCCGCCGTCACTCCACAGCGGTGATGCCACCGTTGTCCGCGACCTGTTGCTGCGCCACCTCGGCAACTGGCAGGTGGCATCCGACGGCGAGCCCCTGACAGGCCGGGCCACCCGCCTCTTAGGCGCGGCGGCGGCGGTGCTGACGTGGATGCGGGACCGCGAAGTATTGCGGCTCGACGCGGCCGCCGTGCGCTTGGCGCTGCAGCTGCGCTCGGTCGCCACCCTCGCCAACCGGCGCGCCTTCCTCTTGCCGTGCTGGGCCACGGGTTGGTTCCGTGAGCAGCCGATGCCCAACATGCCCGAAAGTCTGGTTTATCCGCTGAACGCCTATCTAGCGGATCTGCCGGGCTACGACACGGCGCTTTCCTACGAGGGCCAGCAAGGCAGCGAGGCCCGCCGGCAGCACGCCATGGTGCTGTTCGTGGCCCTACCCTCCTGGTCCGCCGGGAGCCTCCCGTCGTGAGCGCGGGAAAGGGTATGGGGCGCTCGGGCTGGGCCTCGAGCGACGACTACACCTTCCTCAGCCTCGCGGTGATCGTGGTCGGTCTCGCCTTCGGCGGCTGGATGCTGTGGAGCTACCACCACGCCGAGGTGGTGGAGGCAGTGGCCACCCTGCAGCTGTGGAAGATGTCGGCGCTGTCGCTGGTGACGGACGAACTCCGGGACCTGTCGAGGATGGTGACGACCGCCCGCTACGAAACGGTGACCTTCGACGAGCTCGTGGCGATGAGCGGTCGGGTCAACACCCTCATCCGCATCCCTGCCGCGGCGTTGATCGGTGCCCTGGCCGTCCTGTGCTTCGTGTGGGCCCCGCCCGCCCGCTTCCGGCGCCGGTTCGATCTCGACGGGCTGGCGCGGGAGCAGGCGCGCTTCTTCCGCGCGGCCGGCGCTTACCTCGGCCGCGGCTTACGGCTCGTCGCACTTCCCACGGGAGCCCCCCGCCCGGCCGATCCGGCCCTCCATCCCCACGAATGGCTGCTGCGGCTGCCGGTCGAGGAACAGAAAATGGAACCGGCGGTCGATCCGGTGCCCTCGACGCAGCCGGCCACTTCCGAGGCGGAACAGGCCGGGGGCACGGTCGAAGCCAAGCCCAAGCGGAAATGGCGCAAGCTTCAGGAGGCTTCGTCCGAGTACGATGCCGATCGGGTCCGAAAGGGGCTCATCGCCCAGCTCGGTCCGGTCTGGCGAGGCGCAACTGCCGCCCGCCCGCAATCCCGAGTGATGTTCGCCGCCTTCGGCCTGCACTTGGCGGGCCGCCGCGAGGAAAGCCTCGCGCTGCTGGGCGACCTTGCCGAAGCCTTGGCGACTGACACGGGCCACGGACCGGCCGGGCCCGACGCCCCACTGCAGGTGCCGCCCTCGGTGCTCGCGGCCGCGGACGCGCTGATCGCGGACGGAACGATGGTCAAGCCGGCCGAGGCCATCACCCGCCACCATGCTTTCGAGACCACCGCGCTCATGGGACTGCTGAATGCCGCACGCCTGAACGGCGGCGTGCTGGCGCCGGCGCAGTTCAACGGGCTCAAGCTGCTGGATCGGGGCCTCTGGTACGCCCTGCACTCCCTCGGCTTCCCCGGCCATGGGCCGGGGCAGAACGCCCAACCGAACCCCCGTGTCGAGGCCATCGGTGCCCGCGCGCACTGGGATGCCGAACGCCAGGCGAAGTGCCCGCTGTTCGAGCCCGAGGTGGAATCGGCCCTGCGCGCCGTTCGCGCCGCAATCCTGCAGCATCGCGAAGATCAGAAGGAGCAGCCGTGATGGCCAGCAGCGACGTGCGAGACCGTGAGGAGCGGGGCTTTTCCCGTGAGATACCCTTCGGCGCCTGGGCGGCAGGGCCGGACGGGATGCACATCTACGTCCACCTGGGCAAAGCGCCGAGCCGCGAGCCGCGCCGGGCCGTGCTGCCCTGGCTGGCCGGAGCGGCGGCCGTGATCGTGGCGTTCTGCGTCGGCCACTTCACCGCGTCGCCGTCCGGCGGCCGCGCGGCCGATGCCAGCCTGCGGGCGTCGCCCTCGATGGCGGCACGGGCTGTCCCGCCCCTCCCCGAGCCCGTTGTTCAGATTCCGCTCGCACGCGGGGCCGAGGTGCAGCTACCGCCGCTTCCGCAGATCCCCCCGGTGCTGCAGCAGCAACTGGCACTGCCCCCGCGCGTCGTCCCCCCCTCCCCGGCCCCGGTGGTCGCCGGCTCGCCGGGCACGCCGTCCCGCAACGCCTTCGGCCTCGAGCGCTGAGGTCGAGGCGATGATCCAGCGCGAGATCTCCGGGCCGCAGAACCAGTTCGAGCGCGGCAGCGGCATGGGCTACCGCGACGTTCGGCCCTTCACTGTCCGCCTCGCGGAACTGCTGGGAAGCCAGTTCTCGGGTCTCGCGCTGGCCGCGGCGGCCGGAGTGTCCTTCTTCTACCCGGCGGCCATCGACTTGCTGCTGCCGACAGCCGCCATCTACGCGGCCTGGGTGATGCGGCGGAGGGTGAAGCTGCCCCTGCGCCTGCCACGGAGCGCGGATCAGTTGGACTGGAACTACCCGAGCCCGGTGGACCGCAAGCCACAGCGGGCGGCGGGCTCGATCTTCCTCGGCATCGACCAGGTGACGGGACAGGAGCTCTGGATCACCAACGAGGATGGCCGGCAGCATGGAACCATCCCCGGCACCACCGGGGCGGGTAAGACCACCGCCATTCTGAGCCTGTTGGCCAACTCGCTGACCCACGGCTCCGGCTTCGTGCTCGTGGACGGCAAGGCCGACAACAAGTTGTACGGCGAGGTGGTGGCCCTGGCGCGACGCTTCGGCCGCGAAGACGACGTGCTGGTGCTGAACTTCCTCGTCGCGTCGGGGATCAAGCAGAGCAACACGTTCAACCCCTTCGCCGGCGGTAATGCCGACGCCATCCGCGAACTGCTGGTGTCGCAGCTGGGCGAGCAGAAGTCGGACGACAGCAACGGGGTGTTCCGCGCCCGCGCCGTGGCGCTGATCGGCACCATCACCCCCGTGCTGGTGTGGATGCGCGACCAGATGGGCATACCCATCAACATCGAGACGATCCGCTTCTCGCTTGAGCTGCGCTCCATCGACATGCTGGCCTCGCATCGCATCTTCCTGGTGCGCGATGCCATCGGCGGCAACGTGACCGAGATCTCGGTCCCGACCATGCCCGAGGACATCATCTACCCGCTCAAGGCCTACCTGGGCGAATTGCCGGGCTACGATACCTCGCAGCCCTACAACAAGCAGAAGGGCGAGGAGCCGTCCAAGCAGCACGGCTTCGCGCTGTTCTACTTCACCGGTGTGTTCTCGCAGCTGTCGGTATCGCTCGGGCACATCTTCAAGGTGCTGTCGGGCGATATCGACATGCGCGACGTGGTGCTGAACCGCCGCATCCTGGTGGTGAACCTCCCGGCGCTGGAGAACTCCGACGACACCCTGGCCGCACTGGGCAAGATCGTGGTGGCCTCGCTGCGCGGCATGCTGGCCCAGCTCCTTGGCGCCAAGCTGGAGGGGGACAGCAAGGAGATCTTCTCGCTTAAGCCGGGCATGGGCGAGGGGCCCTTCCACGTCGTGTTCGACGAGGTGGCGTACTACGCCACCAATGGCATGGACCGGATGCTGGCGATGGGGCGCGGCCTGAACATCATGTTCTGGCTCTGCTTTCAGGAGGTTTCGGGCATCTGGGCGCGGCTGGGCGAGAAGACCGCCTCCCTGCTCGGTAATGCCAACCTGACCATCGCCATGCGGCAGCAGGACGCCAACCGCACGCGGGAGTGGATCGAGAAGACCGCAGGTGAAACCGAAGTGACGCAGGCCACCTCCTTCGTGGCGGGCGAGGCCGGGCAATACCGCGAGAGTTCCTCGGCCGAGGTCCGCAAGGTGAACCGGGTGGCGTGGTCCGATCTGCAGAAGCTGCTGGAAGGCGAGGCCATCGTGATGCTGGGTGGGCGGCGCGTGTACGCCAAGCTGTTCCACGCCGACGTCAAGGCGGATGGTCCGATCCGCCGGAACCGGCCGCTGATCCTCACCGGCCTCGCCAAGGACGGGCAGGAGCCTGGCGGCCTGGTGAAGAACGTCGTGGTGCGGCTGGAGAGCGGGCACGTTCCCCCGCGGCTACCGGTCACGGAAGATCCGGTGCTGCGGGCCATGGTGGATGCCTTTCGCACCAGCGACGCCGAGACGGCAGAGGGTCGGATCGCTGCGGCCATCGCCGCGGCCGGCGCGACGCCCCTCCCGACGCCGGCCAACGATGTCCTGCCAGAGCCGCCCGTCACGAGCAGCCAGCCCATGATGGAGGCGGTGAAGCCGGTCCAAGCCGGCGATGGAGCTGCGAGCCGGGCCCCGGCTTCGTCGGCGAGGATCGTCGCCGGGGATCGCGGTCTCTCGGCGTCGGTCACCGCCATTGAGGTGGCGCACGGCGCCTCGCCGGCCACGGCCGAGCGCATTGGCTGGGATGTCGCTCGCAACGTGATAGAGGCCGGCACGCTCGACCTTCCCGACCCACCGGCCATGACGGCCGAGGAGTTGGCCGCACGGCTGAACCTGCTGATCGGGCGCTTGGCGGCATGACCGCGACCGACCTTCCGGGCACTCGTCGCGTCCTCGCTGCCCTCCACCACCCCGCGACGCTGGCCGACCTGATGGCGGCGAGCGGCCGGTCGGCCGGCGAGGCTGCGCGGATCCTGCTCTGTCTGATCCGCGACGGTAGGGCCGTTGCCTACTGCCTCGACCACTTCATCCTGCCCGGAACTCTTCTCGACCATTGCGACGAGCCGACCCGGGAGGATTGGTCGGCCAGCCGCCGCGTCATGGCGGCGCTGACCCAGACATCGACCGCGGCCGAGCTCGCGGGGCGCACGGGAATGCCAGAAGCCGAGGTTCGGTCCGCCATCTTCGGCCTCACCCGCCTCGACGCCGTAACGACCGTCAGGCCCGAAGGGAAGAGTTGGTGTCGTAGCGAAGTACCCCAGCGAGCGCATCGCGCCGGCGGCGGACCGAGCACATTGCCGCCCAGGCCGCGGCGATGATCCTGCTCGAGGTGCCCCGCACGAGTGGCGAAATAGCCAAGGCCATCGGTTACGGCGCTGCCGTGATGAACGATCTCGTGCAGGCCCTTATGCACAGCGGCAAAGTGCTGCGTGTCGAACGATCGCGCTACGTCCGTTCCACCACCCCGAGGGCCAGCTTCCTTCGGGCATTGCCATCGCAGCGGCGTGCGGACGGTCAGCGCCTGCAGCCCGTCCGCGACGCGATCCTGGCCAGCCTGAGCGAGCCGAGGCAGGCGGTGGAGATCGCCCCCATGGTCGAGCGCACCGTGCCCAACGTCACCGGGCACCTTCGGGCGATGCTGCGGTGCGGCCTTGTCGAGCGGGTCGGCTACGGGCGCTACGCCCGCCCCGGTACGCCGGGTCTGCCGCCAGCGGGAGAGCGCTGCTTTCTCCGACCGGGAACACCGCCCGCCAGGGTCAGCGTCTGAGGTTGGACAGAAGGGGTTTCCTGCGCCCATCTAACGAGATGCCGTCTCCCGTTCA
>NZ_RCVR01000003.1 GCF_016107305.1 Roseomonas sp. KE2513 | reverse complement strand
AGCGCTGGAGGCCGACGCGACCGGCGTGGCGGAGGAGCCGGTCGCGTTGCACGAGAACACCCGGGCCGGCGCCATCTTCCTGTTCGCCTTCGGCGGGATCCTGGCTGCCGGTGCCCTCTCCCTGCTCGCCCTGGACGTGCCCGGCGTCGGCGTCACGGAGGAGCGGATCGTGGCCGGCGCGGGCGGGGGGCTCGGCCTTCTTCTCATCCTCTTCGGGGTGCCGCTGCTGCGGCGGGGCGACAGGCCGTTCCTGGTCCTCCGCCCGAACTCCCTGCTCATCGGCGGGCTGGACCGCCCCATCCCCTGGGAGCACGTGGCGGATCTCGACATGTCCGTGGACCGGGGCCGCGTGATCACCCGCATCCTGCTCCCGCCGGAAGCGCTCTTTCCGGCCCGCCTGCCGCGCGGGCGCCGCGTGAAGCTCGACCCGAGGCGCCGCATCGTGACCTTCGCGGCCGCTCCGCCGCGCAACCTGAAGGTGCAGGGCTTCGCCGATCTCATCGCCCGCTACCGGCAGGCCGATGCGGCGCGCCGCATCCTGGCGCAGGAGGGACGACCCGATGCCGAAAATGTAACCGGCGCGTGACTTCTCCCTCGTGGGCGGCTTGCTAGCCTTTGGCCATGCAGAACAACACCCAACCGAACCAACCCCTCACTCTTCCGCCGCCGGAGGCCGACTGGCGGCAGACCCTCTGGGCCCTGCTGGGCACGCTGATGTTCGGCGCCATGCTCGCCGCCATGGCCGTCTACACGGTTCCGAACCTCGTCAGCGACTGGCGGATCCGCGACACGGCGGCGCCCGTGGCCGGCGGCCGCGTGACGGAGGGATCCTGCAGCTCCAAGCTCGTGCTCAACATCTGCGACGCCACGCTCTCCGTGCAGACGAAGTCGGGTTCGGTGTCGCGCGACGTGAACTACGTCTTCACGGACGTGCATTCCGGCAGCTACAGCGTCACCGTGCTCGCTGACCCCGCGCATCCGGAGCTGCCGACGACCGACATGGCCATGGAGAAGCTCTGGAACCGCACGATCACCCTGCTCGTCGGGGGCAGCATTCTGCTGGCACTCACCGTCGCGCCGATCATTGGCCTCATCCGGCGCCTGCGCGGCCGCGAGAACGCGGGAATGGCGTGAGAGGGCGCTGCCGGGCGGCAGGCATAGGCTGCCCGGGAACCGGCCACCCTTCGCGCAGGACCCCGCCGAGGCCAGGATGGTGAAGGTCACGCTCGACCTTTCGCGGCTGCTGCAGGAGGGACAGATCACGCGGGAGGAGCACGACCGCCTCTCCCGCCTGGGGCAGCGCGACACCGGCTCCCTGCTGGTCAACGCCCTCGTCGGCTTCGGCGTGGTCGCGGTCAGCGCCGGCATTGTGGCGCTGCTGCCAAGCCTTCTGACCGCCATCCCGCTTGGCCTTCTCCTGATGGCAGCCGGGGCTTGGCTGGCGCTCGTGGGCCACGCGCGATGGGGCGTGCTGGCCACCATCCTTGTCCTCGTCGCGGCGCTGCTGCTCGGCGCCAGTATCCTCCTGCTCAGCAGCGGCCAGACGAGCCTCAACGGCGCCTCACCTGCAGTGGGGGAGGAGGTGGGGCCGCTCCTCGGACTGCAGGCGGCCCTTCTCCTCGTCGCGGCGCTGTTCACCGGCTCCGCCATCCTGGTGGGCAGCGGACTGCTGATCGCGCTCGCGGTCCTGCTGCTCTCCGCCGCGCTCGGCAGCGGCGCCGCCTACGGACACGCCTTCTATGCGCTGGGCGTGGAGCAACCGCTGGCGACGGTGCTCGCCTTCTCGGCCCTGGCGGCGGTCGCACATGGGGGCGCGCCGCGCCTGCGTGCCGCGGGGGAGCGGCTGGCGAACATCGCGGCGCGCACGGCGCTGCTTCTTGTCAATCTCGGTTTCTGGGTCGGATCACTCTGGGGCGACGACGCCGGTTGGATCCAGCGCAGCCTCGGCCGCGCCATTCCGGCCGGCGCCTTCAGCATCGCCTGGGCCGTCGCACTGGCCGTGGCGGCGGTCTGGGCCGGACGGACGAACCGCCGCTGGGTGCTGAATCTTGCCTGCGTCTTCGGCGGCATTCACTTCTACACCCAGTGGTTCGAACGGCTCGGTGCCACACCTCTCAGCCTCTTCGGCGGCGGCGTGCTGATGCTCGCCTTTGCCCTCGGGCTGTGGCGCCTGAACGAGCGCTGGAGAGAGGGGGAGGCAGCAACGCACGAAGTGAGCAGCTAGGGTTCTTTCGCCACGCCCTAATGAGTCCGTGGCGCGCTTGGCTGCCGCCCAGGGTAGCACGTCCGTTTTCGCGCAGGGCTATGCGAAAGGATTGCTATGCCACCTGCTCGGAGCGATCGGGGCGCGGAGCATCGACCTGACCTACGCTCTGCTCCGCAACGGCGCTTACGACCAGAAGTCCCAGCCGAGCAGCTGCGTAAGCCGCACATGCACCGATCGCAACCGGTCCCGCGCTTCCGCGGCCTGCCCGGCCAGCACGGACGCTTCCAGGCACCAAGCCGCATCGGCCGGCGGCGGCCCCTCGCCATCCCATTCCACGAGGCAGATCGTCCCTTGCCCGGCCACTATCCGAAGCCCCCAGCCCTGCTCCAACTCGTCCAGGATGACCCTGCCCGGCGCGGCTTCCCCGACGCGGGACAGCACCTCCAGCACGCCGAGAGCTTCGGGAAGGGTGTCGCTCCAGGGCCAGGAGGCCAGAACCTCCTCGCTATCGAGAAGAGCCGGCCGAATGGCGAAGAAGGGAAAGGGTTCGGCCAGCGCCCTGGTCCTGCCGTGCGACTGGGCAACGCGGATCAGCCCATCGTAGTGCGCGGCCAGGACGTCCTCCTTCCCCGCCACGTCCGCGGCTGCCACCCGGGACGGCGCACGCAGGGGAAGGTTTGGCCTGGGCAGGGGAATACGCTCCGCCTCCCACTGCGTCGGGGTCATGCCACTCTCCGGCCCGACGTAGACGCTTTCGGCAACCAGGAAAAAAGCATCGCAGAGCGGGCTCGTGACCGGCCGTGCGGCCAACGTCCAGGCGGCGTCCTCCGCCGAGGGATCGTCCATGTTCATGCCACGGTCCATCGCCCGACGAAAGCGTCTCTCTGAGAGCCTGGCCCCAATCAGCCCGACAGAAAAGCCCGGAACCACTGGCCTTCCTGCCCGACACAGCAGGGGCTAGCGAAACTGCGAAGAAGCTAAAGAAGGTTGGCTGGGGCGCCAGGATTCGAACCTGGGAATGGCGGTACCAAAAACCGCTGCCTTACCACTTGGCGACGCCCCACCAGCCCTTGGCCAAGGAGCCTGGGCCGGGCGGAACATGTCCTCCGCCGCGCCCCGCGTAAAGCCCCGAAAGGCAGCTTTCGACCGCGCTCAACCGCCGCGCGCGGCACCACCCCAGCGCCACCAGGCGGCGGGCAGCGCCTCCGCCGCCCGTGCCGCCCGCTCGCCATCCGCGAAGACGGCGAAGCAGGTGGCGCCGGAGCCGCTCATCCGGGCCATCAGCGCCCCCGGCAGGGCCTCCAGCGCGGCCAGCACCGCCGCCACCGGCGGGCAGAGGGCGATGGCAGGCGGCTCCAGGTCGTTCCGCAGCGCCCGCAGCCCCTCCGCCAAGGCTGCGGCATCCGTCCAGCCCGAGGGCAGCGCGGCGGGGGCCGAGAAGGCGCCCTTGCGCCCGGCGAAGACAGCCGGTGTCGGCAGGGCGACGCGCGGATTGGCGAGAACCAGCCCGAAGGCTGGAAGGCGCGGCGCCGGGGTCAAAACCTCGCCCACGCCCCTCATCCGCGCCGGAAGGGAGCCAATGCAGACCGGCACGTCCGCACCCAATCGCAGGGCCAGCGCCTCCAGCCGCGCCGCACCCATCTCCAGGCCCCAGAAGCGGTCCAGCGCCCGCAGCGCGGCGGCCGCGTCGGCCGAACCGCCGCCGATCCCGGAAGCCACCGGCAACCGCTTCTCAAGGTGCAGCGCGGCGCCCGGCAGCGGGCGCTCCGCGGCTTCGGCCAGCAGCCGCGCCGCCCGCAGCACGAGGTTGTCGGGTTCTGCCGAGAGGGCGCCCCCCTCCGGCCCGCCGAGGTCGAGCGTCACGCCCTCCCCCGCCCGCACCGAAACCTTGTCCGCGGCACCGGCAAAGACCACGAGGCTGTCGAGCAGGTGATACCCGTCCGCCCGCCGGCCGGTGACGTGCAGATGCAGGTTCACCTTCGCGGGCGCGTCCTCCGAGGGTGTCACGGACCGGTGCACCGCACGCTCATCGCAGCGCCGTGGCGGAGGGCAGGCCGTCGCGCAGCTTCGCCTCCACCCGCGCCGCGTCGCCCGCCTCCAGCTCCATGCCGAGCGCCCGGCGCCATTGGAAGCCCGCCTCCGCACGGCGCCCGGCCGCCCAGTAGGCGTCGCCGAGATGGTCGTTGATGACCGCGCTGCGCGCCTCCAGCTCCGCCGCGCGCTCCAGCCAGCGAATGGCGCCCGCAAGGTCGCCTGTCCGGAACAGCGCCCAGCCGAGACTGTCGGCGATGTTGCCGTCCTGCGGGCGGGCGGCCACCGCGCGCTCCAGCATGCCGCGCGCCTCGTCGAGCCGCTCCCCGCGCTCCACCCAGGCATAGGCGAGGTGATTCAGCACCGAGGGCTGGTCCGGTGAGAGCGCGAGCGCCTGCCGCAGATCCGCCTCCGCCCCCGGCCAGTCCCCCGCCAGCTCGCGCACCACCGCGCGGGCGTAATACAGCGGCCAGTCCGCGGCGCCGCGACGGGGGAGGCGCTCGATCGCCACTCCATAGGCGGCCGCGGCCTCGGCGTGCCGGCCCTGGGCCCGCAGCACGTCGGCGATCGCCACGGCCGGCTGCGGCGCGCCCGGCTGGGCATCGGCCATGCGCCGCAGCAGAACCACCGCCTCCTCCCCCCGCCCGAGGCGGCTGAGCAGCGACGCCCGGCGCAGCGCGGCGAGCGGCGCCATCGCGTCCTCCGAGGGCACGCTGGTGAGCACCGCCAGCGCGGATTCGGAGTGGCGCTCATCCGCCAGGCTCTCGGCGGCGAGGATAAGGGCCGGCGCGAAGCCCGGCCGCAGCCGCAGCGAGAGCCGCGCGAGGATAAGGGAGAGCTCCGGCGCCCCCTGCCGGCGGAGCGAGGCCCCGAGCGCCACCTGCGCCTCGGCCATCCCCTCGACCGGGGAGGCGACCGCGCGCCCGGACAGCGCCGCGCGCCGCGCGGCCGTGCCGGCCGTGAGCGCGACGTCGTCGGAACCGAGCGCCATGGCGTCGAAAAGCCGCCCGCCGTCCGCCTCCCTCCCGGCGCGGGCGAGGATCCCGGCCGCGATGGTCGTCAGCCGCAGGTTGGGCTCCCCGGACTCCGCGACAGCGATGCGAATCATCCGCTCGGCCTCCCGCACGCGCCCGGCGAGGTCCGCGATCATCGCCCCGTGCAGCGCGGCCACCGCGCGGAGCTGCCCGCCCTCCACGAAGGGCCGGAGGGTCGCGAGCGCCGCGTCGGCGTTCCCGCGCCCGGCCTGGGCCCAGGCCAGCAGCAGGGGCTGGAGGATCTGCGCGCTGCCCTGACGGGGAAGGCCGCGGATGCGCGCCTCCGCCCGATCCCAGCGCCCGGCCTGGGCGTCGGAACCGGCCAGCAGCAGCGCGGCGAGCTGGCTCTCGGGCAGGCGGCGGGCCAGGCGCACCGCGTCCGAACGGCCATCCATCACCGCGGCGCTGAAGGCGCGCGTTAGGATCTCCGGCTCGTCCGGATCGGCCGCGAGGGCGGAGAGAAGCGCGTCCGCTGCGGCCGAGGCATCGCTCTCATTCGCGGCCAGCCGCCCGGCGAGATAGGCGCCGAAGACGCCCTCAGGCGCCGCTACCGGAGCCGGAACAGGCACACCCCGCCGCGCGGCCACTGGCGAGGCAGCGGGCGCCGCCTCCATCGGGCCTGCCCCCTCGGCGCCCGGCGCGGATACGGAGTTCCCGCCCGCGGCACAACCGGTGAGCAGGGCTGCCGCCAGCAGCAGCATCCGGCCGCGCCGGCTCTTGCCGAGGGGACGGCCGGGGGGCGCGAGAGGGGCGGCGGGGGGTGGAAGGACCTCGGGCGGCATCATGCGGTGCAGCGTAGGATCACTAGCCCGTGAGACGCCAGCACCACCTTCTCTGCCGGTCCTCAGGCCTATGGACTGTGGCATTCCTGCGGCAGTTTCAAACCATCGGAGAAGGAGTTTCCTCACGAAGAGGGAATTTCCCGGTCATGACAGGCTGTGTTTCGCTCCGTAACGTCTTGTCCGACCGGTGGAGCAACGAATTCGATGCGTGCCTTGATCGTCCTCCTCGCGCTGCTCGCAGGCCTCGCGGCCACGCCGGCAGAGGCACAGAACCGCTTCTGGCTGATCAACAACACCAGCGACACCATCCAGACGGCGAATGTCTCCGCCTCCCGCCTCTCGAACTGGGGACCGGATATCCTCGGCAACAGCGTGCTGCCCGCCGGCAACCGCGTCTTCGTCACGCCGAACTTCGGGGACTGCATCCTCGACGTGCGCGTGACCTATGCCAGCGGGCGGGAGGAGACCCGGATGGGCCTCAATGCCTGCTCCATCAGCACGATCGCCTTCGGCGGTGGCGGCGGAGGGGCCGGGGCGGGCGCCACTGTCGGCATGGGCCCCGGCGCGGGCGCGACTATCGCGGCGCCGCGCGGCGGGAACCCCTCCTTCAACTTCGTCAACCGCTCCGGGATGGTCATTCGAGAGCTTTACATCTCGCTCTCCTCCCAGTCGAACTGGGGGGCGGACCGGCTGGGCAGCAACGTGATGGGGCCGGGCCAGACCCTCTATATCCAGCTACCGAACGGCGGCAGCTGCGCGGCCGATATCCGCGTGGTCTACAACAACGGTGCCTCCGCCGAACGGCGCGGCGTCGAGACCTGCAGCCGCACCGACGTCGTCTGGCGCTGAAACGCGGCCGTCCTGCGGGAAGGTCTGCAGGGCGCCGGTTTCACATCCTTGTTCCCTCCTTGTTCTTGACGATTAGGGGGCGGAATGCCCAAATCTTGGAGAACACAAGGCGAACTCCATAGGAGGCCATCATGCCGGACGGCAGCCTGGGCAGCCCTCTTCCTCTCGGCCGATCCCCACTCCACCGGGGCCGCGGCGCGGTCTCCAACCCGCCGAACCGCTTCGAGCGCGCGCGCACGGACGCCTTCGACGATGGCTGGGGAACGCTTGCCGAGACGCTGGCCGACCTGCCGCCGCTGGCCACCTCCCTTACGCGGGACAACGCCCGCTCGGCCCTGACCTGGAACGACAGCCCGGATATCGGCTTCGACCGTTCGGTGAACCCCTACAAGGGCTGCGAGCACGGCTGCATCTACTGCTACGCCCGGCCCACCCACGCCTATATCGGCCTCTCCCCGGGCCTCGACTTCGAATCCCGCCTCCTGTTCAAGCCCGAGGTCGCGAGCCTGCTGGAGAAGGAGATCAGCAAGCCCGGCTACGTGCCGCGCCCGATCGCCCTCGGCTCCAACACCGATCCCTACCAGCCGGTGGAGCGCACCCTGCGCCTGACCCGCTCGGTGCTCGAGGTGCTGGAGCGCTTCAACCACCCCGTGACCATCGTCACCAAGTCCGCGGGCGTGCTCCGGGACATGGACATCCTGACCCGCATGGCCGCGCGCAACCTCGTGCAGGTCTGCCTTTCCGTCACCACGCTCGACAACCGCCTCGCCCGCATCATGGAGCCGCGCGCGGCCACACCGCTGCGCCGCCTGGCCGCGATGCACGAGCTCTCCCGAGCCGGTATCCCCGTCGGCGTCCTCGCCGCGCCGATGATCCCCGGCGTGAACGATGCGGAGTTGGAGAAGGTGATGGAGGCCGCGCACGCCCACGGCGCCCGCTCGGCCGGCTACGTCCTGCTGCGCCTGCCGCTGGAAATCCGGCAGATGTTCGAGGACTGGCTGAACGCCCACATGCCCGACCGCGCCGCCCGCGTCCTCGCCCTCGTTCGCGAGACCCGCGCCGGCAAGGCCTACGACCCCCGCTTCGGCATCCGCCAGACCGGCACCGGCCCCTATGCCGACATGCTGGCCCGCCGCTTCGCCGTCATGATGAAGCGCCTGGGCATGGACAGCGCGCGGGAGAACGGCTCGCTCGACTGCTCGCAATTCGCGGTGCCGGGGGCCGAGGAGCGGCAGCTGGTTCTGCTCTGATCGAGGCGGTGGCCCCAGGAGGAGGCGCTGCTTCCTCCTGAATCCCCGGGCAAACGCGAAACGTTTGTCCCGAGCGGAGATGGCTCGGCCACCCCGATCTGTTTGACGTGCACGAGGTCCATGACCTCAGGCGACTGAGTGGTCAGCCTGCGCGGCAAAAATGATCTTTCAAGGGCGCTGTTCTTGCCTAGCTGGTACGGAAAAACAGAGCGCGGAGTCCGGGGAGCCCGTTGGCTCCCCGGCGGAGGGTCTGGGAGGCAGGGCCTCCCAGAGGCCACCAACACTGACCCCTTACTGAACCCGCACGTAGCGCAGCGGGAAGTAGTTATCCGCCATCAGCTGCAGCGTGACATTCTGCCGCGCTGCCCAGACCACCACCTGCTGGTGAAGGGGAATATGCCCCACCTCCTCGGTGTGGATGCGGTTCGCCTCGTTGATCAGCTGCTGGCGCTTCGCGGGGTCGAGTTCCACGCCGATCTGGTTCGTCAGCTCGTCGAAGCGCGCGTTGCTCCAGCCGCCCGAGTTGAACACACCGCGCGTGCCGCCGCGGGTGCCCATGATGTTGTAGAAGGTGTTGTGCGCGTCGTAGGTCGTGGGCGTCCAGCCGAGCATGTAGAAGCTCGTCTGGTAGCGGGGCGCCAGGATTTCCGCGAAGTAGCGCGCGCGGGTCTGGGCGTTCAGCGTCACGCGGATGCCGATGCGCGCCAGCATGGAAACGACGGCGGTGCAGATCGCTTCGTCGTTCACGTAACGGTCGTTCGGGCAGTCCATCGTCACGCCGAAGCCGTTGGGATAGCCGGCCTCGGTCAGCAGGCGCTTGGCCGCGTCGATGTTCGGCCGCACCACGCGGTCCTCGGACTCCACGAAGCCGTTCACGCCCGGGCCGAACATGAGCGAGGTCGGCCGCGACTGGCCGCGCATGATGCGCGTCTTGATCGCCTCAAGGTCGATCGCCTGCTGCATCGCGCGGCGCACGCGCACGTCGCGGAAGGGATTGCGGCCGCGTACGTCGGACTTCAGCAGCTCGTCACGAGACTGATCCATGCCGAGGAAGACGGTGCGCAGCTCCGGCCCCTGGTGAACGCGCACGCCTTGCGCGCGGCTCAGCCGGTCGGTGTCCTGCGGCGGCACGGTATAGACCATGTCGATCTCGCCCGAGAGAAGGGCGGCGATGCGGGTCGCGTCGTTGCCGATGACGTTGAACACCACCTCATCGAGGTTGTGCTCCGGCTTGTCCCACCAGTTCGGGTTCGGGCGCAGCACCGTGCGGCGGTCGGGCTCGCGGCTGACCAGCACGAAGGGCCCGGTGCCGTTGGTGTTGCGGGTGGCGAAGTTCTCCTGGCCGGTCGTCAGGTCCACGGCCTGGGTGGCGTTGTTCGCCTCCGCCCAGCGCTTGGACATGATCCCCCAAGTGGTGATCTCCTCGAGAAAGATCGGATCGGGCGTGTTCGTCTCGAACTCGACGGTGAAGTCGTCGATCTTCCGCAGCTCCTTCACCGAGGAGAGCACGGAGGTGAGGTTCGAGCCCTGCGCGCGCACGCGGGTCGCGCTGAACAGCACGTCGTCGGCGGTGAAGGGCGTGCCGTCGTGGAACTTCACGCCCTGGCGCAGGTGCAGGCGCCACACGGTGGGCGCGGTCTGCTCCCAGGAGGTGGCGAGCGCGGGCTCGATCTTCAGCTCGCGGTTCCGCCGGACCAGCGGCTCGTAGATGTTCGAGGTGAAGGAGAGAAGGAAGGTCTCGTTCCGCGCGTAGGGGTCCATGGAGTTGACGTCACCGTCATTGGCCCAGCGGAAGGTCGCGGCATCGGCGGCGCCCATGCCGGCACCCGCGCAGAGCATCAGCGCCGCGGCGCCGGCCAGGAGGTATCGTCGCATCCCTTGTCTCCCCATTCGGAATCCCGTGGGGAGGCTAGTCGGGCGCGGAGGAAAAGCAAACGGGGACGCACCGGCCCGCGCAAACGCGAACGGGGGCCCTGGGGCCCCCGTCCAGGTCAGCTCCGATCCGAAGACCGGCTCAGGCGGCGCGCAGCGCCCGCGGCAGGTCAGCGACGGCCTTGTCCACCATCGCGGCATCGGCCTCAGCCGTCAGCTTCTCCGCGATGACAGAGCGCGCGGCACTGGCCGCGATCTCGGCCGCGGCCTGGCGCACCTCGGCCAGCGCGCTCGCCTCGGCGGCGGCGATGCGGTCCATCGCCATGCGCTCGCGCCGGGCGGCGCTCGCCTCGGCCTCGGCGGTCGCGGCGGCGGCCACGCGGTCGGCCTCGGCACGGGCGCGGGTGATCATCGCCTCCGCCTCGGAAACGGCGGCGGCACGGTCGGCCTCGGCCTGCTTGCGCATGGCCTCCGCCTCGGCGCGCAGCCGGGTGGCCTCGGCCAGCTCGGTCCGCACGCCCTCGGCGCGGGCGTCGAGCGCGGCCATGGCCTTCGTCCAGACGTTCCGGCCAAGCAGCAGCAGGAAGATGACGAAGGAGACGGCGACCCAGAACTTCGGGTCGAGCCAGAAGTGCTCGTAATGGTGCATCACGCCGCTCCCGAGGTGATGTTGCGGGCTGCCAGCTCGCGGCCGACCGCGGCCTCGACGGCCGTCTTGTCGTCAAGGCCCGAGAGCCGCTTCACCAGTGCGTCGGTCGCGTCCGTCGCGGCCTCGCGCAGCGCGGCCATGGCGGAATCGCGGGCGGCGGAGATGCGCGTCTCGGCCTCCGCGATCTGCGCGTTCAGCTTCTCGGCCAGGGCCTCGTTCCGGCGCGCGGCATCGGCCTGGGCGGCGGCGGCGGCGGCGGCGACGGAGGCCTGGGCCTCCGCACGGGCGCGGGCGGTGCTGTCGCGCTGGCCGGCCTCGGCGGCCTCGGCCTCGGCGCGGGCGTCGCGGGCAGCGTCGAGGTCGGCGCCGATGCGGGCGCGGCGATTCTCCAGCACCTCGGCCACCGGCGGCAGCAGGTAATGGGCCGCGAGGAAGACCAGCAGGCCGAAGATCACGAAGAGCCAGACCACCTGGGCGATGGTCAGCGGGTTGCCGAAGTCGAGCTGCGGCATGCCGCCCGCGTCGGCGGCCTCATGCGCGGCCTGGTTGTACTCGGCCGCGGTGCGGTTGGCTTCCCGGATCGCGTTCGCGCGGTCGCTGTCCGCCTGCACGGGGGGGCTCGGCGGGCGCCCACCGGGCAGCGGCTCGTCGGTGCGGACCGGGCCGGTCGGCGCCGGGGCGGTCACGTGCTGGGCGAGGGCAGCCGGCGCCTGCGCGAGCAGCAGGCCGATCACCGCAAGGCGCCAGAACGAACCGTGGGGCAGGCGGGGCATCATGTCTCCGTTCCTCGGCAGGCGGGCGAGGAGGCCGCGCTGAAAGGGCGAACGGGCGGGCAAGCCTCCAGAAGGCCTACCCGCCCGAAGCGCGGACCCGATCAGGCGAAGAGGATGAGGAAGGCGATCAGCAGCGCGAAGAGCGCGACGGCTTCCGTCAGCGCGAAGCCCAGAATACCGATCGGGAAGACCGCGTCGCGGGCCGAGGGGTTACGGGCCACGCTGTTGATCAGCGAGGAGAAGATGTTGCCGATGCCGAGGCCCACGCCGAACAGCGCGATCACGGCGAGGCCGGCACCGAGCGCCTTGTAGGCGCCGAGATAGGCGGCGGGGTCGTTCATCTGAGCTTTTCCTTGTCTGGAAGAGTTTGCTGGCCCGCGCGGCGCTTAGTGCAGATGCACTGCGTCGTGCAGGTAGATGCTGGTGAGGATCGCGAAGACATAGGCCTGAAGGAAGGCAACGAGGATCTCGAAGCCGATCAGGGCCACGTTCACCGCGAGCGGCAGGGCGGCGCCCAGGAAGCCGACGGCGCCCAGCGAGCCGATCAGCACGATGAAGGTCGCGAAGACCTTCAGCATCACGTGTCCCGCGACCATGTTCGCGAAGAGACGGATGGAGAGGGAGATCGGCCGGGAGATGTAGGACACGACCTCGACCGGGATGATGATGGGCGCGAGCCAGAGCGGCGCGCCCTCGGGAAAGAAGTAGCCGAAGAACTTCTTGCCGTGGATCGCCAGCGCCACGATCGTCGTCACCAGGAACACCAGGATCGCCAAGCCGAGCGTGACCGCGATATGCGAGGTGTAGGTGAAGGCGTAGGGCAGCAGGCCCAGCATGTTCCCGAACAGCACGAACATGAAGAGCGCGAAGACGAAGGGGAAGTAGCGGCGCCCCTCATGGCCGACCTGGCCGATGAGCACGCCCTCCACGAATTCGTAGAGCATCTCGGCCGCCGACTGCAGCCGGCCCGGCACCACCGCGCGGTGGCGCATGCCCACCATGAACAGCAGGGTGATCAGCCCCACCGCGAGAAGCATGTGCGCGTTGGACTGGGAGAAGCCCACGGCCCGCCCGATGGGCCCGAGAACCGGGACCAGCTCGAACTGGCTCAGCGCGTCGATCGTCTTGCCTTCGGCGGCCACGTGTCGGTCCCTGCGTTACGGCTCAAGGGTTACAATCAAGGCTGGGCGTTCGGGCGGGGCTTGAACAGCCGGTAGACGTTCAGCACCCCCGCGGCGCCACCCACGAGGAAGAAGACAAGGAAGAGCCAGGGGAAGGTCCCGAGCCATCGGTCGAGCAGGAAGCCCAGACCCGCGCCCGCGATCAGCGCCGCCACGACCTCGACCCCCGCGCGGAAGCCTATTCCCCACGGTCCCGTCGGCAGTCCCCCTTCCGCCTTGGCGGGGTCGGGGTCCAGGCCCTGCTTGGCCCTGGCCTGCCGAAGTCGGTCGTCGAAGCCGTCCCGGTGTTCCACCTTGCTCTCCCGAGGCATCCCCCCGGAAGGCAGGGGGTCCCTAAATTGCGGTCCATGTGGTGTCAAGCGCGTGCGGTGCGGCAAAGGCAGCGCGACACGCCATCCTGCGCGGCGCGCGGCCCCCGGCAAAGGGGGGTCAGGCGCCGATGAAGCCACCCGATTGCCGCGCCCAGAGCCGCGCATAGGCGCCGTTCCGGGCCAGGAGGGCGGCGTGCGAGCCCGTCTCCACCACCCGCCCCGCCTCCAGCACCACCAGCCGGTCGAGGCTCGCGATGGTGGAAAGGCGGTGCGCGATGGCGATCACCGTCTTCCCCTGCATGAGGGTCGCGAGTTGCTCCTGGATGGCCGCCTCCACCTCCGAGTCGAGCGCGCTGGTCGCCTCGTCCAGCACGAGGATGGGAGCGTCCTTCAGCAGCACCCGCGCGATGGCGACGCGCTGGCGCTGCCCGCCGGAGAGCTTCACCCCCCGTTCCCCCACATGGGCGTCGTAGCCCCGCCGCCCCCGCCAGTCGGAAAGCGCCTTGATGAAGCCCGCCGCCTCCGCCCGCCGCGCCGCCTCCTCCACCTCCGCCATCGAGGCATCGGGCCGGCCGAAGCGGATGTTGTCGAGGATGGAGCGGTGCAGCAGCGCCGTATCCTGGGTCACGAGTCCGATCGCGCCCCGCAGGCTCTCCCCCGTCACCCCCGCGATGTCCTGGCCGTCGATGGTGATCCGCCCCGCCTCCGGGTGGAAGAAGCGGAGGAGAAGGTTCACCGCCGTCGTCTTGCCCGCGCCGGACTGCCCGACCAGCCCGACCCTCTCCCCCGGCGCCACATCGAGGTCGAAGCCGTCCAGCACCGCGGCGTCGCGGCGGCCATAGCCGAAGCGCACCCCCTCGAAGCGGATGGCGCCGCGGGTGACACGCAGCGGGCGGGCGAGCGGCGGGTCCGGCTCGGTGGGCGGCACGGCGATGCTTCGCATGGCCTCCTGCACCACGCCGATGTTCTCGAAGATGCCGGCGACGTTGAAGGCCACCCAGCCCGACATGTTCGCGATCTGCCAGGCCATGGGCAGGGCGGTCGCCACCGCCGCCACGGCCAGCCCGCCATGCGCCCAGAGCGCGATGGCCGTGCCCGCCATCCCCACCAGCAGCACCGCGTTCAGCGTGGAGAGCAGCGCCGCATTGGCCGTGACCATGCGGGACTGGCGCTGGAAGGTGTCGGTCAGGCCGCGCACGCCCTCCTGCACGAAGGCGTCCTCCCGCTCCGCCCGGGCGAAGAGCTTGATCGAGAGGATGTTCGTGTACGCGTCCACGATCCGCCCCGTCAGCAGGCTCCGCTGCTCGGAGGCGGCGCGCGAGCGGTCGCGCATCCTCGGCACCACGAAGCGCAGCAGGGCGGCGTAAGCCACGAACCAGACGAGGATGGGTAGCGCCAGCCGCCAGTCCGCGCCGCCGAGCCAGAGCACCGCGCTCGATCCGTAGACGAGGATGTACCAGACGGCGGTCACAGCCTGGACCACCGATTCCCGCAGCGCCGGCCCCGCCTGCATCACCCGGTTCGCCACGCGCCCCGCAAAATCCTCCTGGAAGAAGGCCCAGCCCTGGCGCGAGACCAGCCGGTGCGACTGCCAGCGGATGAGGCTCGTGAAGGCCGGGTTAATCCCCTGATTGGTCACGAGGTTCTGCGCGAGGATCGCGGCGGGCCGCAGCACCAGCAGCACGACGCCCATGAGCAGAAGGCTGCCCCCCGCCTCCGCCCAGAGCTGCCCCGGCTCATGGGCGTTGAGCAGCGCCACCACCCGCCCGATGAAGACGGGGATAAGGCTGTCCAGCAGCGCCACCAGCATCCCCGTGGCGAATAGGGCAATGACGAGCGCGCGGGCTTGGCGGGCGAAGTGCCAGTAGAAGCCGAGAAGGGTGTCCGGCGGCGGCCCTTCCGGCACCGGCACGCCGAAGGTCCTGGCGGCCTGCTGCCCTGGCGGGGCGATCGGGTCGATGAAGGATTCGAGGACGCGGAAGGGCATGCGCGCGATGTGGGGTCGGACCGGAGGCCCCGCCACCGCCGCGTCGCGGAGGGTTCCGCCCCGCGCTGCCCTCAGGGCAGCGCTTCGGTCCGGAACAGCGACACGCGCAACCCGCCATGCGGCACCGGCGCGCCCACCGGCAGGAAGGGCAGCCCTGTCGCATGGGCGAGCCTCGGATCGGCCGCGACGATTCCCACGCGCCAGCCCGAGAAGCGGCTCCGCAGCGCCTGGCCGAAGGCGCGATAGAGTGCGGAAAGCTCTCCCCGGTCGCCGAGCCGGGTACCATAGGGCGGATTGGCGATCACCAGCCCCGGCGGCCCCTCCGGTGGCACGATCTCGCTGATCGTGGCCTGCCGGAACTCGGTGAAGTCGGTCACCCCCGCGCGCGCCGCGTTCGCCCGGCTCATCGCGACGGCGCCGGCGTCCCGGTCGCTCCCGTGGAAGCGGGCCGGCGGGGTGCGGGCGCTCCGCACTTCCCGCATGCGCCCCCAGGCCTCGGGGTCGAAACTCGCCAGCCTCTCGAAGGCGAAGTGCCGCGCGCGGCCGGGGTTGAGCCGCGCCGCGATCTCCGCCGCCTCGATGACGAAGGTGCCGGAGCCGCACATCGGGTCCAGCACGGGCTCCGCGCCCCGGTAGCCGCATCCGAGCAGGAAAAGCGAGGCCATGGTCTCGCGCATCGGCGCCGCGTTCACGGCCTCCTTGTAGCCGCGCTTGTGCAGGCTCGGGCCGGAGGTATCGACGCTGATGGTGCAGGTGTCGTGCTCGATCCGCGCGCGCACGAGAACCTCGGCCTCCGCTAATTCCGGGGCTCCCAGGGTCTCGCGGATGGCCGTCGCGATCCGTTCGGCCGCCGCGCCGGAGTGGTAGATGCGCGACGCCGCGCAGGTCGCCTCCACCCGGAAGGGCATGTCGGGCCGCAGCACCTCCGCCCAGGGCACCCGGCGTGCCCGCGCATCGAGCTGCGCGAGATGGGTGACGCGAAAGCTGTCCAGCCGCGCCAGCACGCGCCCGGCGCCGCGCACCCAGAGATTGGCGCGCCACACCTCCGGCCAGCCGCCCCGGATGGTGACGCCGCCCGGCACAGCCCGGGGGCGGTTGAAACCCTTGCCGCGCACCTCCTCCAGCAGCAGGGCTTCCAGCCCCGGCGCGGTCGCGAGAAAGATCTCGAAGTTGCCGTCTCTCGTCATCCTGCCTGCGCGACCGGGGTTGAGGTTCGCGGCGCCTTCCCGCCGCTTGGACGAGGAAAGGACCAGGGCGCCGCCCGCTCCCCTCTTACGGGCATTCGGCGCCACTTGCGCCCCCCTCGGCGAAGAGAGGTGCGGCGGCCCTGGAGAGGGCTCTGCCCTCTCCAGACCTCACCCGCCAAGGGCTTGAGGCCCTTGGATCCCCGTCTGGCTGACGCGGATACGCTGACCGAGGGCCGGCTTCCTTGAGCGCCCTTCCTGCGCGTGCAGTCGCCTCGGGTCATGGACCCGAGGCGCACCAGCCACAGAACATCTCGAACTTGAAAAAGAAGATGATGGTGAGGGGTCCGGGTAGAGGAAGAATTCCTTCTTCCTCTACCCGGAATCACCAGCGCCGCCCCGTCAGACGAAGCGCAGCGCCAGGAACCCCCCGACGATGGCGAGTGCCGTCACCCCCGCGATGAGGTTCAGCCGCCGCTCGATGAATTCCCGCGCCGGCGGCCCGTAGCGGCGCAGCAGGAAGGCAAGGAGGAAGAAGCGCGCCCCGCGGGTGATGATGCTGCACACAAAGAACACAAGCAGCGAGAAATGCGCGGCCCCCGAGGCGATGGTGACGATCTTATAGGGGATCGGCGTCAGCCCCTTGATGAGGATGACCGCCGCGCCCCAGCGCTCGAACCAGCCCGTGAAGGTCGCCAGCGCGTCTGCGTGGCCGTAGGCCGAGAGAACCGGCATCGCCACCGCCTCGAAGAAGAAGGCGCCGATCGCGTAGCCGAGGAGTCCACCGAGCACCGAGGTGATCGTGCAGACAAAAGCGTAGTGGTAGGCGCGCTCCGGCCGGGCGAGGCACATGGGAATGAGCATGGCGTCCGGCGGGATCGGAAAGACACTGCTCTCCGCGAAGGAGACGACGCCCAGCAGCGTCGGCGCCCTGGGATGGGCCGAGAGGGCGATGATCCGGTCGTAGAGGGCGCGTAACATGCGCGGGGGCATCCCACGCGGCGCCCGCAGGGGCAAGGCGGAAACGCGCGGCGGGGCAGCGGGGCGGGCATCCCGTCTTGCGGCCCCGCGCGTCTCGGGAAAGAGTACCGTCCCATCGAGCGAGCGCCCGCCCCTGCCCCAATCCGCCGGCCCCTGCCTCAGCGAGGCACTCTCCTCTCGCCTCGCCGCCATCGCGCTGGACCATGTCGAGCGGGAATACCCGCACAAGCCCGACCACGTGCTGGAAGGCGCGGCGGACGCCCGCACTCCCGCCGCCTTGCACCCCGTCTTCTTCGGCAGCTTCGACTGGCATTCCTGCGTCCACGCGCATTGGATGCTGGCCCGCCTTCTCCGCCGCTTCCCCGGCATGCCCCAGGCGCCCGCGATCCGCGCCCTGCTTCACCGCCGCCTGACGCCCGAGGCGGTGGCGGGGGAATGCGCCTATCTCACCCGCCCCGCCGCCCGCGGTTTCGAGCGGCCCTATGGCTGGGGCTGGCTGCTGGCCCTCGCCGCCGAGCTGGCGCTGCATCCGGAGGAGCCCTGGTCGCGCGACCTGGCGCCGCTGGCCGAAGCCTTCGCGGGGCGCCTCCGCGACTTCCTGCCGCTCGCTACCTATCCCGTCCGCACGGGCACGCACGGCAACACCGCCTTCGCCCTCCTCATGGCCGCCGATGTCATGGAGGCGGAGATCGCCCCCTTCGCCCGCCGCTTCTACGGCCCGGATCGCGACTGCCCCGCCTGGGGCGAGCCCGGCGGCGACGACTTCCTCTCGCCCAGCCTGGTGGAGGCCGCGCTGATGGCCCGCCTGCTGCCACCGGCCGAGTTCGCCCCCTGGTTCGACGCCTTCCTGCCCCGCCTGCCCGAGGGGCAGCCCGCCACCCTCCTCACCCCCGCCACCGTCTCGGACCGTACGGACGGCAAGATCGCCCATCTGGACGGCCTGAACCTCTCCCGCGCCTGGTGCTGGCGTCGCCTTGCCGCCGCCCTGCCGGAGGGTGATGCGCGCCGTCCCGCCATGCTCGCCACCGCCGCCGCCCATCTCAAGGCCGGGCTGCCGCACGTCGCCGGGCATTACATGGGCGAGCACTGGCTCGCGACTTTCGCGGTGCTGGCGCTGGAGGGCTAGGGCAGGCCCGCCCGCCGCATGTATCCTCCCGCGCAGCACGGCCGGGGCCTAGGCGCCACCCCGGCCCGGACACCAGGGGGGGAACGAGTGCGCGCGCCATCCTGCACCGCCCGCGAGCCCCCGCCCGCCCGCCTCGCGCCCCCCGAGCGCCAGGGCAGCCTGCGGGACGGCCTCGCCTTCTACGCCATGCTCGCGGTGCTCGGCGCGTGCTTCCTCGGCTGGGGGCTGATCGCCTACCCGCTCTCCCTCGTCCTCCCGCCGCGAATCGGCCGGCCCTTCGGCCGCCGCGCCATCACGATCGGCTTCGGCGGGCTGCTGCGCCTCATGGAGCGCGCGGGGATCGTGGAGCTGGACCTCGCCGGGTTGGAGCCCCTTCGCAGCGCGCGGGGCCTCGTCGTCGCGCCGAACCACCTCTCGATGATCGACGTAATGCTCGTCGTCTCCTACCTGCCGGACGCGGTCTGCATCATGAAGGCGGGGCTGGAGCGCAACCCGGCCCTCGGGGGCGGGCGCCTCGCGGGCTACATTCCGAACGGCGAACCCCGCTGGGTCTTCGCCCGCGCGACGGAGGCGCTGCGCTCCGGCGCCAACCTCCTCGTTTTCCCCGAGGGCACGCGCTCGCCCGACGGCCTGCTCGGCCCCTTCCACCCTGGCTTCGCCCTCATCGCCCGCCGCGGCGGGGCCCCGGTGCAGACGGTCCTCATCGAGAGCAACACCCGCTATCTCGGCAAGGGCTGGCCGTTCTGGCGCCGCCCGGCCTTCCCCCTCCGCTATCGCGCCCGCCTCGGCGAGCGCCTTTCCGTCGAGGGCCCCGCCGCGGAGTTCGCGGAGGCTCTTCGCCAGCGGCACGCCGCCGCCCTTGGAACGAGGCCCCGTTGAGCAGCGCCCACCTCGTCCTCATTCCCAGCTACAACACCGGTCCCAAGCTGGCCGAAACGGTCGCGGCCGCCCGCGCCGCCTGGCCTGCCGTCTGGGTGGTGGTGGACGGCAGCACCGACGGCTCCGCCGCCCCGCTGGGCGCCATCGAGGATCCCGGCTTCCGCCTCATCGAGCGCCCCGTGAACGGCGGCAAGGGCGCCGCCCTGCTCGACGCCCTGCAACGCGCGGCGGCCGAGGGCTTCACTCACGCCCTGACCATGGACGCGGACGGCCAACACCCGGCGGACCGCATCGCCGACTTCATGACCGCCTCCGCCGCGCGGCCCGAGGCCATGGTGCTGGGCACCCCCGTCTTCGGCCCGGAGGCCCCGCAGATCCGCGTGCGCGGGCGGCGCGTCTCCAACTGGTGGGCGGGCCTGGAAACCCTCTGGTCCACCCCAGGGGGCGAGGCGATCGCGGACAGCCTTTTCGGCTTCCGCGTCTACCCCATCGCCCCGCTCCTCGCGATCATGGGCCGCACGCGATGGATGCGCCGCTACGACTTTGATGCCGAGGCTGTTGTGCGCCTCGCCTGGGCCGGGGTTCCCGCCCTCAACATCCCCGCCAGGGTGCGCTACCTCGCCCCTGCCGAGGGCGGGAGTTCCCACTTCCGCTACGGCCGCGACAACCTGCTGCTCACCGGCATGCACGCGCGGCTGATGACCGGCTTCCTCCTGCGCCTGCCCGCGCTGCTGCTCCGACGAGGCCGCTCATGACAAGCTTCAGCTCCCCTCCGGCCCCCTCCGCCCGCATCGAGGTCCGCCGCGGCGGCGTGACCGAGAGCGCCCACCAGGGCACCGCCGTGGTCGCTGATGCCACGGGGCGCCTCCTGCACGCCTGGGGCGACCCCGGCCTGCTCACCTTTCCCCGCTCCTCCCTCAAGCCCTTCCAGGCTCTCTCCCTCGTGGAGAGCGGCGCCGCGGACGGGCTCGACTCTGCCCACCTCGCCCTCGCCTGCGCTTCTCACCGCGCCGAGCCCTTCCAGGTTGCCATGGTGGAGAGATGGCTCCACCGCCTCGGCCGCCCCGAATCCGTCCTTGTCTGCGGCCCCGCCTTCCCGATGGACGAGGGAGACCTCGTCGATGCCGCCCGCACCGGCGGCAAGCGCCGGGTCTTCCACAACTGCTCCGGCAAGCACTGCGGCTTTCTCGCCGCCGGCGCCGCCTTCGGTCAGCCCGAGGGCTACGAGCGGCCCGACCACCCCGCCCAGCGCCACTGGCTCGCCGCCTTCTCGGACCTCATCGGCCACGACGCCACGGCCCTGCCCCGCGGCACCGACGGCTGCGGCCTTCCCGCCCTCGCCATGACCATGACGGACGCCGCCCGCGCCGCTGCGCGCTACGCCGCCCTTGCCGTGCCCGATGCCCGGCGCGAGGCCGCCATCCGCCGCCTGCTCGCGGCGCTCCGCGAGCACCCCGCCCACCTCTCCGGACGCGGCCGCCCCACCGAGCGCATCGTCGCCGCCACGGAAGGCCGCGTGCTGCTGAAGGAGGGCGCGGAAGGCTTCGTCCTCGGCTTCGTGCCGGAACGAGGCCTCGGCATCGCCGTGAAGATCACGGACGGCGCCACGCGCGGAAAAATGGCGCTCTTCGCAACCGTCCTCGGCCGCCTGGGCCTTCTGCCCGCCGACAGGACCGCCGAACTGGCGCGTGCGGTGGAGGCGCCGGTGCTGGACAGCAACAACCGCGTGGTTGGTGAGGTCGCAGCCCTGCCTCTGGCCTGAGCCGGTGATCCCGGAGAGGGCGCTGCCCTCTCCAGACCTCTCTTGCCAAGGGCCTGAGGCCCTTGGATCCCCCTTGGCTGTCGCGGAACCTTATCTGAACAGGCAGTCGCCTCGGGTCGTCGGCCCGAGGCGCACCGCCGCCCAGTATTGCTAACTCAAAGAAAAAGATGAGAGGGGGCCTGGGGGAGAGGATTCCTTCTCTCCCCCGGAGTCACCCGCGCCGGCCGATCAGGCCGTATTCCCATCCCGCAGCGCGTCGTAGGCCGCACGCACCCGGTCCGCCCCGTAAACCCGCTCCAGCCGGCGCACCAGGAAGTGGGCCGCGGCCACGGACCGGAAGTGTTCGAGGAAGGCGAGGTTGATCGCCGCCCCTGCCGCCGCCCCGATGACCGGCACCGCCTGGGCGGAGAGCTTCAACCCGACGGTTCCCGTGAAGCGCGCCGCGATGGCGCCGAGGAAGCCCGGCACGAGGCCGGAGACGAGGCTGGTGGCGGCATTGGGCAGCATCTGGGCAAGGGCGATGCGGGCGGCGAAGTAGCCGGTCTCCGCGATGTCGTCCTCCGCGTTCGCGGGGCTGCCGAGCGCGAAGACGGCCATGCATTCGGCGGCCGTCGAGGGCGTGCGCGGATCCTCGCCAGCGGCGGCGGCCTCGGCCGCGATCTGGCGGAGGAGGACGGTGGTGGAGATCGGCAGCTCGGCCACGGTGCCGAGGAGGCCGAAGGCCCCGCCGGCGGCGCCGGTCGCGGCCGCGACACCCCGGTGGAACCAGGCGGTGTCGATACCGAAGGGCGTGCGCCGGGGCTCGGTGCCGACGGCGGTGGACCAGGCCTTCTCCAGCGCCTTGCTGACGGCGGCGTCCACCTGCTCGCGGATATTCGCGGGCAGGCGGGCCTTCAGCGCCTCCACCGGCGTGCCGGCGATGGCTGCAAGGCGGGCCGCAACGGAGGGCCCCTCGAGCGTCGCCACGGCCTTGGCGAGGCCGAGCTGGGCGTCCTCGGGGAGGGTCAGCAGGGCGGGCAGCGTCCCGGACGGCGCGTCGGAGGATGTGGTGCTCATAGGGCAACAAATGGTGCGCGGCGGGCCGGGTTGCATCGGCGGGGAACGGCCCGGCGCGTTGATCCGGCACGGGCTTGGCCCTATCCCCCGCTGGGAACGAATCGGGGGCCTGGGCAGAGGTGGTGACGCTGGCGGTGCTGGGCGCGCTCGCGCTCCTGGTCGCGATCGGGGGATGGGCCTGGTGGAGCATCGCGGCCCGCCGCAAGGCCATCGCGGCGCTGGTCCGCGACTGCCCGAGCCTCGAGGACCGGCTGGAGGGGCGCGACGCCACCCTCCTGTTCAGCGGGACCGAGGAGATGCTCGGCATCGCCTCCCGGCGCGTCACGAAGCTCATTCCCTATGCCGTCATCCGCAAATGGCGGACCGAGCCGGTCTATAACCGCGCGGACCGGCGCGTGGGCTGGAACTTCCTCATCGAGACGGCGGACCCGCGGGAGCCGCTCTGGACCATCCGGCTGCGCTCGGGGCCTGGAACCTCGGTGCCGAACTTCTGGATGGCGAAGTTCAGCGCGCACCTCAACGGCTGAGGGGCGCGGGCCCTGCTTGCCACTGATATCAACTCGCATTAGCAACTCATTGACCAGCGCGCCCTCGCCGCGCGGCCGATGGGAACCCCGCCCTTGCCCGACCCCTCCCCGCGCCGCCTCCCGGGCCTCTCTCCGATCCTGTTCCAGATCCATTGGTTCATCGGCATCACGGCCGGGATGGTGCTGATGGTGGTCGGCGTCACCGGCGCCCTCCTCTCCTACCAGGATGAGATCCTGCGCGCGCTGAACCCGGGCGTGCTCTCCGTGGCGGCCCGCCCTGAGCCCGCCCTGCCCCCGGCCGAGCTGATCCGCCGGATCGAGGCGGCGAGCGGCGGCCGCGTCGCCTCCCTCACCCTCGCCGCCGCGCCCGACCGGCCGGCGCGCGCCTTCCTTACCCCTCGTGAGGCGCCCCCGCCCGGCACCCGCCCGCGGCGCGAGTTGCGCCTCGCCGACCCGCGCGACGGCAGCCTCCTCGGCACGCCCGTCGGCGAGGGCTTCTTCCGCACCACGCGCGAGCTGCACCGCTGGCTCCTCGCCGGGGCAGAGGGCCGGATCGTCGTGGGCGTCTCCACCATCGCCCTCGTCGTCCTCTCCCTCACCGGCCTCTATCTCCGCTGGCCGCGACGGGTGCTGAGCTGGCGGGCCTGGTTCCGCATCGACCCGAAGCTCCGCGGCCGTGCCCTGCTCTGGCGACTCCACGCGGTGATCGGCACCTGGGTGCTGCCACTTTACGTGCTGGCGGGGCTGACGGGGCTCTTCTGGTCCTTCGACTGGTACCGCAACGCCCTCTTCGACCTCACCGGCGCTCCCCGCCCCAATGCGGAAGCCGGTCCGCCGCGCGGCGAGGGCGCGCAAGGCCAGGGCGAGGCGCGCGCGCGGGGCGAGGGCCGCGCCGTCCGCCCGGCGGTCGACCTCGACGCCGCCTGGACCGTCTTCCTGCGCGAGCGGCCGGACTACGCCACGGCCCAGCTCCGCCTTCCCAACCCCGGCCAGCCCCTCCGCATCACCTATGTCGAGGCGGAGGCGGCACATGAGGACGCGCGCAGCAGCGTCGCCATCAACGCCGCCGGCGAGGTGGTGGAGCACCGCCGCTACGCCGAGCAGCCCCTCGGCCACCGGCTGATGGGCAGCATCCTGGCGCTGCACAGCGGCTCCTATTTCGGGCCGCTGGGCACCGCGCTGATGATGGTCGCGAGCCTCGTCATGCCGCTCTTCGGCATCACCGGCTGGATCCTCTATCTCGGGCGCCGGCGGATGAAGGCGGCCCGCGCCGCGGCAGGGGGCCGCCGGCCGCGCCCCGCCGGCGAGGCGCCCGCGCCGCCCGAGGGCAGCCGGGCCTGACCCCCGGCCCTAGAGCCAGCCCTTGCGCTTGAAGTAGACCAGCGGCAGCAGCGCGCTCGCGACCATCAGCAGCAGGGCCCAGGGATAGCCCAGCGCCCATTTCAGCTCCGGCATGTTGTCGAAGTTCATGCCGTAGATGCTCGCCACCAGCGTCGGCGGCATGAGGGCGACGGACGCGACCGTGAAGGTCTTGATGATGCCGTTCTGGTCCATGCTGATGATGCCGAGCACGGCGTCCAGCAGGAACTGCGCCTTGGCCGCCATGGTGTTCGCGTATTCCACGAGGGAGCGCACGTCGCGCACCAGGGTCTTGATCATCACCTGGTTCTCCTTGCGGACCGCGTTCGACTTCTCCGCCCCCACGAAGGTGAGGATGCGCGTCAGGCCGAGCAGGGTGTCGCTCGCCCGGCTCGTCACCTCCCCCACCTGGCCGAGGGTGAGCAGCGCCTGGCGCAGGTCGAGGTCGCGCTTGTTCGCCTTCACCCCCAGGTTGCGGGCGTTGCGGAAGGTCGTCTGGCTCGCGCGGTCCATCTCGCTCGCGGTGCGCTCGAGGATGTCGGCCAGCCGGTCCACGATCTGCTCGAAGAGGTGGAGCATCACGCCGTCGGGCGTCCGCAGCAGCGGCATCCCCTGCCGCTGGGCACGCACCGCGAAGACCGAGAAGGCCTTCGGCGTCGCGTAGCGCACCGTGATCAGCGCGCTGGGGGCGAGGACGAAGGTGATGGGGGTGGAGCCGAACTCCCCCTCCTCCGCGCCGTAGAGGAAGGCTGCGGTGAGGAAGAGCACCTCGCCCTCCTTATAGAGGCGCGAGGAGCTCTCGATCTCCTGCATCTCCTCGCGCGTCGGCACCTCGATGTGAAGCGCGTCCTGCACCGCCCGCTCCTCCTCCGGAGTCGGGTTGAGGAGGTCGATCCAGGTGGAGGCGGCGATCGACTCGGCCGTGTCGAGGCCCCCGTGGACGGCGCAGGCGCCGCCGCGGAGGGAATAGGTGGTCATCATGCGCGGTGTCTCCCGGCGTCCGGGCGCAGGAATCGGGCAAAGAAGGAAGAGGCGGTCAGTGCCTTGGGCCAACCCCTCTGGACCCGCGCGCGGTGGCCCGCAAGCGCGGCAATATGACAGCGTCGACCTAGCCTGAGGGCGGCTCGTCCGGGGCGGGCAGCCCGAAACGGGCGGCGACCTCGGGGAAGGTGGCACAGGCGGGATGCCGGCCGCTGGCCAGCGTGCCGTCGGCAGGGCGCACGAGCTGGCAGACGGCCAACCCGGCCGAAGCCGCCGCGTCCAGCTCCTCCGCCACGTCGGAGAGAAAGAGCATTTCCGCAGGCGTGAACCCGGCCGAGGCCGCGATGGACGCGTAGGAGGCGGCCTCCCGCTTGGGGCCGGTGCGCGTGTCGTCGAAGCCAGAGAGAAGGGGGGTGAGGTCGCCCGCTTCGGTATGCGCGAAGAGCAGCCGCTGCGCCTCCACCGAGCCGGAGGAGTAGATCCGCAGCGCGATCCCCGCCCCCGCCCAGGCGCGCAGGCAGGGCGCGACATCCGGCCATAGATGGCCTCGGAGCTGGCCCGACTCGAAGCCCTCGCGCCAGATCATCCCCTGCAGGGCCTTCAGCGGCGTCACCTTCTCGTCCCGCGCCATCCAGCCGCGCAGCGCCGCCTCCGGCTCAACGCCGGGAGCGAGGTTGCGGACCTCGTTCAGCAGCGCGGCGACGGCTGCATCGCCCGCATGCGCGCGCAGATAGCCGTCCAGAGCCCGCTCCGCGAAGGGGAAGAGCGTGCTCTTTACGAAGGCGATGGCGCTGGTGGTGCCCTCGATATCGAGGACGACCGCGCGGGGCGCCATGCTCAAGGCAGCGCGCTCAAGCGGTCGTGGCCGGAAAGCGCTCCGACATGTCGGTGCCGGTGTAGTGCGGCGTCCACCCCGTGGTGTCCGTGAAGATCCGCAGCGCCGTGACGTTGGGCGTGGGGCCGGCGTCGAACCAGTGCTGCGTCTCGGCGGGCACGGAGATGAGGTCGCCGCGCGTGCAGTGGGCGTCGTAGACCTTGCCCCCGACATTCAGGATGAAGTTGCCCGCCCCCTCGTGGAAGAAGCGCACCTCGTCCTCGGTGTGGATGTGCTCGGCAAGGAACTTCGCGCGGATGGCGTCGGCCTGCGGGTGGTCCGCGGTCAGGCGGATCACGTCCGCCGTGCCCGCCTTCGTCTCGCCCATGAGGGCGTCGAGCCGCGGCTTGTAGGCGGCCAGCACCGCCTCGGCCTCGGCGCCGGGCGGAAGGTCGGCGACCTCCCAGCGCTCGAAGCGCACGCCGAGGGGGGAGAGGAGGGACGCGATCTCAGCCGGGTCCTGCGTATCGGCCAGGATGGCCTTGGTCTCGGCGTCGTGGATGACGAGGCGGCTCATGGGTCGGAACCTCCCAGGCTGATGGCGGCCATCTTGCAGGCCAGCATGAATTCGAGCCCCTCCAGGCGCGCCAGGGCGGCGTCCATGTCGGGGCCCCATACATAAACGCCGTGGCCGCGTATCAAATACCCGGGCACGACGGCGGCGGCCATGCGGGACCAACGGGCCTCCACCGCCGCCTGCAGGCGCGGGATGTCCTGGTCGTTGTCCAGCACGGGCACGCTGACGACGGCCGCATGGGTATCAAGGCCCGGGAAGGCCTTCAGCAACTCGTAGCCCTCCAGCCTGATCGTCTCGCCCGCGCGGCGGGAGAGGACGGTATTGGCGACGGAGTGGCCGTGCACCACGGCGCGCGCCTCCGGGAAGGCGCGGTAGATGCCGCAATGCAGCCCGGTCTCGGCGGAGGGCCGCAGCCCCGCCTGCTCCGGCATGCCCTGGAGGTCCACGGCCATGACAGCCTCGGCCGTCAGATGCGCCTTGTGGAAGCCGGAACGGGTGATCGCCACCCGCCCGCCGGCCAGGCGAACCGAGATGTTGCCGGCGGTGGCCGGCACCCAGTTCCGCTCGGCCATGCGCCGGCCTGCCTCGACCACGGCCTGGACCGCCGCATCAGGGATAGGATCGGGCATCGCCCCTCCTTGCGCAGGCGGCCAAAACGAGAGGCGCCGGCCCCCTGCGGGACCGGCGCGCCGTTCCGGGCCGAGCGGCCGGTGTCAGGCCCCCGGGGGGGTGCGCACCGTGCGGCCGGCATCCGTGCTGGCCGCGTGCACGCCCGCGCCATGAACGGTCGGCGGCGGCAGGTTACCGCTCGGCGGCACCACGGTGCTGTCGGCCATGGAGGCGTCGGGCTCGTCCTCCTTGATGTTCTTCTTGAAGGACTTGATGCCCGTGGCGAGATCACCCATCAGCCCGCTGATCTTGCCGCTGCCGAAGAGCAGCAGCACGACCAGCAGCACGACGAGCCAGTGCCAGATGCTGAACGAACCCATTTGAAGCCCCGATATCCTTGCCTGGTTTGGCGGGCCCACGGCCCGGTCCCCCACTCCCGGGTGAGACTAGGTCGGCGCCCCCCCGGGGTAAACCTGCCGGCCGCGCCGTCCAGGACCGCCCCTGAGAATGCGAAAGGGACATGGGCCATGCGTCGCGCGGACGCAATGGGGAGATGACGGCCGCGTCATCAAGGAAGGCGCGATAAACCCTTCGCAAAACGCCCCTAGCCGCCGCGCCGCCGCCCCTTGGCCGGCACCTCAGGCACCGGTTCGGGCCCCACCATTCGCCGCACGACCGTCAGCAGCGCCGCCTTGGTCGGGAAGTCGAGGGAGCGATAGGCCCGCAGCAGGGCCTCCTCGTCGCCCGCCAGAAGGCCGAGGCTGCCCTGCTCCTCCTCAAGCACCTCCGGCGGCGGCGCCACGTCCGGGTCCAGCCCGACAAGCCAGGAAACGGAGGTGCCGAGAACCTCGGCGAGCCGGACGAGGCGTGATCCGCGCGGCACGGCGGCCGTGCCGTCCCGCAGGCGCGGCAGCAGGTCGGGCGGCAGTCCCGCCTGACGGAAGGCCTCCTCGGGCGAGAGGTCCAGGCGTTCCAGCCGGGCCTCGATCAGCTCGACCATGGGTGGGGGCTCGTGCTCCATGCGGGATGAACGCGCGGGCGCCCCCTGGGCTGACGGCGCGGCGCGCGAGCCGCCCCCTCCTTGACCCAAGCCCCGCACATCCCGACCTTCAGGGGTGATCCCCCAGCGGGCCCTTTTCGGAAACGCAGCGCAATGAGCGAGAACACCAAGGCCGTCAGCGACGACAGCTTCAAAACCGACGTCCTCCAGGCCGATGGCCCCGTGCTCGTCGACTTCTGGGCGGAGTGGTGCGGCCCCTGCCGCATGGTCGGCCCGATCCTGGACGAGATCGGCCGCGACTACGCGGGCAAGCTGACCGTCGCCAAGGTCAACATCGACGAGAACCCGATGACGCCGAACGAGTACGCGGTGCGCGGCATCCCGACGATGATCCTCTTCAAGGACGGCAAGCCCGTGGACATGAAGGTCGGCGCCATGCCGCGCGGCCAGCTTCGCGACTGGGTGGACCAGGCGATCGGCGCCAAGGCCTGACCACGCGATCCCGGTCGTGAGGCGCGCCGCGCGGCTCCTCGCCCTGCTGGCAGGATTGGGTCTGGCGGCCTGCGCCGCCGACCCTGTCCGCGCCCAGGAGGTCGTGCGGAGCGAGCGCGGCGCCTTCCGCGTCACGGGTTTCGCGACCGGCCTCGACCACCCCTGGGGCGCCGCCTTCCTGCCGGACGGCCGGATGCTGGTGACGGAGCGTCCCGGACGCCTGCGTCTCGTCGGGACGGACGGGACGCTTTCCGCCCCTCTTCCCGGCGTGCCCGAGGTGGTGGCGGCCGGCCAGGGAGGGCTGCTCGACGTCGCCCTCGCCCCTGATTTCCCGGCCATCCGGCAGGTCTACTTCTGCCTCGCCGGCGCGGCCGGGGGCGGCGTGCTGACCCGCCTCGCCACGGCCACCCTCTCGCCCGATTTCTCTCGCCTGGAAGGCACGCGCACGCTGCTCGACGCGACGCCCGCCCAGGCCTCCGGACGCAACCACTATGGCTGCCGTATCGTCTTCGGACGCGACGGAAAGCTCTTCCTCTCCACCGGGGAGCGCTATGCCAACAAGTCACGCGCCCAGGACCTCTCCGACCTCGGCGGCAAGGTCCTGCGCCTCGAGCGCGACGGCAGCCCGGCCGCGGGCAACCCCTTCATCGGCCGCGCGGGCGCCCGCCCCGAAATCTTCAGCCTCGGCCACCGCAACCCACAGGGCCTGGCGGTGAACCCCGCCACCGGTTCGATCATCGAGATCGAGTTCGGCGCCAAGGGCGGCGACGAGGTGAACCTCCTCCGTCCTGGCGCCAATTACGGCTGGCCGATCGTCTCCTACGGCACGGACTACGACGGCAGCCCCATTGGCACCGGCCGCGCCAGCGCCCCCGGGATCGAGGAACCCCTCTGGCACTGGACCCCCGCCGTCAGCCCCTCCGGCGGGAACTTCCTCAGCGGCGACGCCTTCCCTGCCTGGCGCGGCAACCTTTTCCTCGCCGCCCTCAACCCGCCCGGCCTCGTGCGACTCACCATGCAGGGTGACCGCGTGGTGGCGGAGGAGCGCATGCTCTGGGGCCGCACCCGCTTCCGCCAAGTGCTGCCCGGCCCGGACGGCCTCCTCTACATCCTGACCGACGAGGATCGCGGCCGCATCCTCCGCCTGGAGCCCGCGAATTGAGCGAATCCCTTCTCGACCTCTCTGCCCGTCGCCCGGACGGCAGCGCCCTGCCCCTCGCCGAGTTCCGCGGAAAGGTGCTGCTGGTCGTGAACACCGCCAGCCGGTGCGGCTTCACGCCGCAATACGCGGGGCTGGAAGCCCTCCAGCGCCGCTACGCCGACCGGGGCTTCACCGTCCTTGCCTTCCCCTGCAACGGGTTCGCTGGCCAGGAGCCGGGTGACGACGCGGCCATCGCGAACTTCTGCAGCACGACCTATGACGTGACCTTCCCCATCCTGGCCAAGATCGAGGTGAACGGCACGGGCGCCGACCCGATCTTCCGCCACCTCAAGCACGCCGCACCCGGCGCGCTCGGGACCGAGGCGATCAAGTGGAACTTCACGAAGTTCCTCATCGGCCGCGACGGCCGCGTGGCCGGCCGTTACGCCCCGGCCACCGCGCCGGAAAAGCTCTCGGCCGACATCGAGCGGTTGCTGGCGGAGCCGGGATAGCGCCCCTGACGGGGGCCTCCCGATGCGGCCACCAGAGAGGGCTCCGCCCTCTCCGGCACCTCCCGGGTGAACGCGCAGCGTTCATCCTGCCCCACCAGAGCCTGAGGCCCTTGGATCCCCGTCTCGCTTCGCGAATGCGGTGATGGGGGCCGGTTCTTCTTCGTGCCTTTCCTGGGCGTGCAGCCGCCTCGGGTCATCGACCCGAGGCGCACCGGCCGCAGAGTGATCTCAGTTTAAAGAAAAAGATGATGGTGAGGGGTCTGGGAAGAGAAAGAATTCCTTCTTCCTCTTCCCAGGGGCCGCCAGCACCGGCAGCCTCAGAGCGTCCACCCTCCGTCGATCACCATCGCCTGCCCCGTGACGAAGGCGCTCTCGTCCGAGGCGAGGTAGACCGCCAGCGCCGCGATCTCCTCCGCGCTTCCCAGCCGCCCCACCGCCTGCCGCGCCACGAAGGCGGCGCGCGCCGCCTCCACGCCACCGGCCGCCGCCGCGTTGGCCGCGATGCGCTCGCCGAGGGAGGGAGTGTCGATCGTGCCCGGGCAGATGCAGTTCAGCCGCACGCCCTGGGCCACCACGTCCACCGCCGCCATCTTGGTCATGCCCACGATGGCCGCCTTGGTGGCGCCGTAGACAAAGCGGTTCGGCGCCGCCTTGGCCCAGCCCGCCGCGCTGGCGATGTTGACCACCGCGCCCCGGCGCCGCTCCACCATACCCGGCAGCGCCGCCGCCATTCCCTTCCAGGTGGCGCGGCAATTGAGGGCGAAGGCCGCCTCCCACTCCGCATCGGTGCAGGTCAGGGCGGTGTTCTGGTGCACGACGCCGGCACAGTTCACCATCGCGTCCAGCGGGCCGGCGCCCTGCACCGCCCCGGTGAAGGCATCGTCGTCCAGCACGTCCAGCACCGCCGTCTCGCAGCCCTCGAGCCCGGCGAGCTTGTCCGCGTGACGATCCGTCGCAAGAACCCGCGCCCCTTCCCGCGCGAAGGCGAGCGCGATGGCGCGGCCGATCCCCTGCCCCGCCGCGGTGATGAAGGCACGCTTGCCCGCGAGGCGACCTGCCATGAACCCGTTCCTTCCCGTTTGCGGGAAGCTTGCCACGAGGTTTCCAGGCGCAACAGGCGCGCGCAAGGAGTTCAGGCGATGGAGTAGGAGAGGGGAGTGGTGGAGCTGAGGGGAATCGAACCCCTGGCCTCGTCATTGCGAACGACGCGCTCTCCCAACTGAGCTACAGCCCCACACGTCCCACCGCACCAGGGTTGGGATCCGGTGCGTGAGGCGGGCTTATTCCCCGCCATCCCCGCGGCGTCAAGCGTCCTCGTGCCATTCCTGTCACCGCCCGGCTGGACGGGCCCCACGCCGGGCCATACACAGCGCCGGATTAGATTCGAGGGCGGCGGGATGACAGCGATCTTCTGGCTGATCGATCAGGTGATCGGCCTCTATGTCTGGGTGCTGATCATTGCGGCAGTGTTCAGCATGCTGACCGCCTTCAACGTGCTCGACACCCGCAACCGCTTCGTCTGGTCGGTGGGCGACTTCCTCTGGCGGGTGACGGAGCCGGCGCTCCGGCCGATCCGCCGCTTCCTGCCCGACCTCGGCGGCGTGGACCTCTCGCCGCTCGTGCTCATCCTGCTTCTCCAGGCACTGCGGATCTTCCTCAACGTCACGGTCTTCCCCGCCCTCTGGCGGCTGGGGGCCTGAGGTGACGGCCCGGCTGCTCGACGGCAAGGCGATCGGGGCAGGGCTCCGCGCGGCGCTCGGCAAGCGCGTGGCCGGGCTCGGCTTCCGCCCCGGGCTCCGCGTGGTCCGCGTCGGCGACGACCCCGCCAGCGTCGTCTATGTCCGCAACAAGGACCGCGCCGCCAAGGAAGCCGGCTTTGACAGCGAGACCATCCTCCTGCCCGAAACGGTGGCAGAGGCCGAGCTGTTGGCCACCATTCGCCGCCTGAACGCGGACCCGGCGGTGGACGGCATCCTCGTCCAGCTCCCTCTTCCCAAGCACATCGACCCCCAGCGCGTGCTGGAGGCGGTGGACCCCGCCAAGGACGTGGACGGCTTCCACCCCGTCAATGCCGGCCGCCTGGCCGCGGGCCTGCCGGGCCTGGTGCCCTGCACCCCCAAAGGCGTCATGCACCTCCTCGCCGAAACGGGCATCGACCTCTCCGGCGCCCGCGCGGTGGTGCTCGGCCGCAGCGCCATCGTCGGCCGCCCCATGGCCGCCCTGCTCCTCGCCGCCGACGCGACCGTCACCGTCCTCCATTCCCGCTCCCGCGACATCGCGGAGGAGTGCCGCCGGGCCGAGATCCTCGTTGCCGCCGTCGGCCGCGAGGCCGTGGTGCGCGGCGACTGGATCGCCCCCGGCGCCGTGGTCATCGACGTCGGCATCAACCGCCGCGCCGACGGCAAGCTGGCCGGCGACGTGGAGTTCGAGGCCGCTCGGGAACGCGCAGGCTGGATCACCCCCGTCCCCGGCGGCGTGGGGCCCATGACCATCGCCTGCCTGCTGGAAAACACCCTCGAAGCCGCCCTCGCCCGCCGCGGCGCGGCCGAGCTGCAACCCAACGGCGGCGTCGCTGAGGAACATGCGACGCCCGAGGAATCCTACGGGCACGGACCGGGGTTGGCCTGAGCTTGCGACTCCGGGGAGAGGAAGAAGGAATTCTTCCTCTCCCCGGGCCCCTCACCATCATCTTCTTTCTCAAGTCTGGAATCTCTGAGCGGCCGGTGCGCCTCGGGTCATTGACCCGAGGCAACGGCACGCGCAGGAGGGGCACCGGCAAAGAGCCGGCTTTTAATCTCCGCATTTACGAAAGCCAGATGCAGGTCCAGCAGCCTCAGGCTCCTGGCGGATCCGAGGCATTGCCTTGGATGTCCGGAGAGGGCAGCGCCCTCTCCGGCGCCGCAAGCGCTCACCCCCGTGCCACCAGCCCTTCGAGGTAGGTCCCGTATCCGCTCTTGCTCTGTTTCACAGCGAGGGCACGGAGGGCGTCGTCGTCGATGAAGCCGCGGCGCCAGGCGACTTCCTCGGGTGCCGCCACCTTCGTGCCGGTGCGCTTCTCGATGGCGCGCACGTATTCGCCGGCCTCCAGCAGGCTGTCATGGGTACCCGTGTCGAGCCAGGCGTAGCCGCGGCCGAGGCGGATCACGCGGAGCGATCCCTCCTCCAGGTAGAGGCGGTTGAGGTCGGTGATCTCGAGTTCGCCGCGCGGGGAGGGCTTGAGCGTGCGCGAGAGGGCCGGCGCGCGGCCGTCGTAGAAGTAGAGGCCCGTGACCGCCCAGTTGGAGCGTGGCTTGACCGGCTTCTCCTCCAGCGAGAGGGCGCGGAAGGCCTGGTCGAACTCCACCACGCCGTAGCGCTCGGGGTCTGCCACACGATAGGCGAAGACGGAGGCACCGTGGTCGTCCACCCGCGCCTCCGCGAGGCGGTCGTCCAACTCGTAGCCGTGATAGATGTTGTCGCCGAGCACGAGAGCGGATGGAGCGCCGGCGAGGAACTCCTCGCCGAGAATGAAGGCCTGGGCGAGGCCGTCCGGCTGGGGCTGCTCGGCATAGGTGATGCGGATTCCCCACTGCTCCCCGGTGCCGAGCAGGCGGCGGAAGAGCGGCAGGTCGTGCGGGGTGGAGATCACCAGGATGTCCCGGATATCCGCCAGCATGAGCACCGAGAGCGGGTAGTAGATCATCGGCTTGTCGTAGACGGGCAGCAGCTGCTTCGAAACGGCCAGCGTCGCCGGGTAGAGCCGCGTGCCGCTGCCACCCGCGAGGAGGATGCCTTTCGTCGCCTTGAACGGGCCGGTCGGGGTGGCCTTCATGCCTGATCCTTCGTGATCGGCCCGATCAACCCGTCGAGGCAGCGCGCGAGGGATTGGCGCCAATCGGCGGGCCGGATGCCGTACACCTGAAGGATGCGTCCACAATTCAGGCGGCCATCGGGCGGCCGTCGGGCAGGCGTGGGGTATTCGGCCGTCGTGATGGCGAGGAGCCGCGGCACCTTCCGCCCGCGCGCGGCGGCGCCCTCGAAGATCGCCTCGGCAAAGCCGTGCCAGGTGGTGTGCGGCGCGCCGGTCAGGTGGAAGATGCCGAAAGCGGCATCATCAGCGGGCGCCGCCACCAGCCGGGGCAGCATGAGCGCGACGGCGTCCGCGAGGTCGGCAACGAAGGTCGGCGCGCCCCGCTGGTCCGCCACCACCGAGACCGCCTCCCGCTCCTCGCCGAGGCGAAGCATGGTCTTCACGAAGTTCGACCCCTGCGGCCCGCAAAGCCAGGCGGTGCGGATGACGGCGGTGCGGGGATTGGCCGCCATCGCCGCGCGCTCCCCCGCGAGCTTGGAGGCGCCATAGGTGCCGAGCGGCGCGGGCTCGGCCTCCTCGTCATAGGGCGCCCCGCCCTCGCCCGAGAAGACGTAGTCGGTGGAGAGATGGAGGAAGGGCAGGTCCCGCCCGGCGCAGGCGGCGGCGAGCATCGCGGGGCCGATCGTGTTCACCGCGAAGGCAAGGTCGCGATCCTCCTCGGCGCGGTCCACCGCCGTATAGGCGGCAGCGTTGACCACGGCATCCGGCCTGTGGGCCTTGATCGCCCGCAGGATCGAGTCGCGCTCCGTCAGGTCGAGATCGGGCCGTCCGAGCGCGACCACCTCGTGGCCGTCTTGCGGCAGGCGCTCGATCAGCGCGGCCGCGAGCTGCCCACGGCGCCCGGCGACGAGGACGCGCATCAGGCCCCGGCACCCGGTGAGGCCGGCAACAGGCCGAGCCGCTCGCCGCGATAGACAGCCTCCCGCAGCGGCCGCCACCAGGCCTCGTTCTCGAGATACCAGGCGACGGTGCGCGCGATCCCCTCCTCGAAGGTGACGGAGGCCCGCCAGCCGAGCTCTCGCTCCGCCTTGGCGGGATCGATGGCGTAGCGCCGGTCGTGTCCGGGCCGGTCGGGCACGAAGGTGATGAGGTCGCGTCGCGGAGCGGACCCGGGCCGCAGCCGGTCCAGCGTGTCGCAGATGGCGCGCACCACCTGCAGGTTCGTGCGCTCGGCCCGCCCGCCGATGTTGTAGGTCTCGCCCGGCACGCCACGGGTCACGGCGGCGACGAGTGCGCGCACATGGTCCTCGACGAAAAGCCAGTCCCGGATGTTGCCGCCGTCGCCATAGACCGGGAGCGGCAGCCCCTCCAGCGCGTTGAGGGTAACGAGCGGGATAAGCTTCTCCGGGAAGTGGTAGGGCCCGTAGTTGTTCGAGCAGTTCGTGACGATGGTCGGCAGGCCGTAGGTCTCGTGCCAAGCCCGCGCCAGGTGGTCCGACCCCGCCTTGCTCGCGGAATAGGGCGAGCGCGGGTCATAGGGCGTCGTCTCCGTGAAGGCACCGGTCGAGCCGAGGGAGCCGAAGACCTCGTCGGTCGAGACATGGAGGAAGCGGAAGGCCGCGCGCCGCTCGGCGCCGTAGCCCGCCAGCAGCTCCCGCGCCGCCTCCAGCAGCACGAAAGTGCCCATCACGTTCGTCTGCACGAAGGGCGCGGCGGAGGCGATGGAGCGGTCCACGTGGCTCTCGGCCGCCAAATGCATGACGGCATCGGGCGCGTAGTCCGCGAAGGCCGCGCGCATGGCCGCGGCGTCGAGGATGTCAGCGCGGAGCAGCGCGAATCCGGGCCGCCCCTCGCAGGCAGCGACCGTGCGCGGGTCGCCGGCATAGGTGAGCTTGTCCACCACCAGCACCTCGTGCCCGAGGTCGAGCACGAGGTGGCGGACAAGGGCCGAGCCGATGAAGCCGGCGCCGCCGGTGACGATCACGCGCATGATGGGAATCTCGGACCTTGTCGGAAGGCAGTTGGAGGCCTTCTGTCAGGGAACCTTGTGTCAGAAGAGCGGCGGCAGGTCACGCAGCCGGGGGTGGGTCCTGTCCTTCTCGGAGAGGATGGGGCCGCCCGGCAGCTCGGGCCAGGGCAGGCCGAGGTCCGGATCGTCCCAGGCGATGCCACGGTCGCATTCCGGCGCGTAATGGTCGCTCACCTTGTAGGCGACCTCCGTATCGGACGCGAGGGTGACGAAGCCGTGGGCGAAGCCGGCGGGAATGTAGAGCTGCTCCGCCCCGTCAGCCGTCAGGTGGCAGGCGACATGCCGCCCGAAGCCCGGCGAGTCGCGGCGGATATCCACGGCAATGTCGAGTACCGCGCCGCGCACCACCCGCACGAGCTTCGCCTGGGCGTGCGGCGGCGTCTGGAAATGCAGGCCGCGCAGCGTGCCGACCCGGGCCGAGAGGGATTGGTTGTCCTGCACGAAGCGCGCGTCCACCCCCACCGCGCGGAAGTCCCGCTCGCTATAGGTCTCCATGAAGTAGCCGCGCAGGTCCCCGATGCGCCGGAGGCCGAGCAGCAGCGGCCCCTCGATCCCAAGCGGCAGGGCGGTCACGTTGCCGCTCGTGCGCGGCGCCCCCACGGCGAGGCGCTGCAGGTCGACGGGCGGAAAGATGACGGACATCGGAGGGCCCCGGGGGAACAGCGAACTGGTTAACACATGTTGGCAGCGCGCAGAGAGAGCAGCGAGGGCACAGCGCGCCGCCTTTCGTGCCCCGCGCCTGCGCGGGGGGCGCGGCCCAGGCCATGACGCCGCCGGATGTTGCGTAAGGAACACGCCGGGCTGAAGCAGATCGTTAACCTTTGGCCTCCTAATGTTCCGGTGGAGCAGCGAAGGCGCGCGAGCGCCCGCCAGCCCAGGCCCGACCAGGCAAAGGACAAAACGACCATGACTGGAACAACCGCGCTCATCCCCTGCCCGACGACCGAGCCGATCCCAGGCGGCCCGCTCGCCTCCTGGTGTCAGGAGGGCGTCAGCCTCGGCATGAGCTTCGCGGATGCCTTCCCATCCGCCACGGCCGACGCCCGCCTGGCCGGCGAGGGACTCGATGAGGCCGGATCCGCCCTCAGCATCAGCTTCGACCTCTTCCCCGCCGAGGAGCCGCTGGCCAGCCCTGCGGCCCGGCACGCCCATGTGGAGCGTGCGAAGGACATCCGGCGGCGCCCCCTTCCCCCGGCGGCCGGCGCGCCGGCGACGCGGTGCTGGACCGCCCCGCGCTTCTCGCGGCGGCGGACCGCGGCGGCCCTCCGCCGGGCCTGACGGCGGAGGGACAGGAAGCAAGGCGGCGCGGGGCGGCAAGACCACCTCCGCCACGCCCAAACCTATGGATCAGCGGGAAACCCGCGGTCGCGCCCCCAGCGCGGCCGCGGCAAATGTGCTTGGGGATCGCGGCCCTCCCAGGCAGCGCCCGCCGATGATCGAGGCCGCCGGGTACGCACGGCGGGAGACGATTTGTTCACCTTTCGGCCCTAGACCATCCCCTGGCGGACCGGTGACGCGAAAGGCGCCCGTTCCAGCCGGGCAGGCGACGAGAGGACAAAACGACCCATGGCGGGAACCTTCCGATACACCCTAGGCGCCGATTACGACGCGCTGAACGGCGGCGATCTGGTCAATAACAACGTCCCCATCGCCAACACGATCAATCTCTCGGACAACCTGTCGATCGGCGACTTGGCCGATGTGGTCAGCAACGAATCCTTCCGGAGCGTGGACAGGTTCGTCTACATCTATCCCTCGGACTCCAGCACGCGGCCCCTGTCGCTCGATGCCGGCAGCTTCGCGCAGCCCTCCCAAATCAGCGTCAGCTTCGATCTTTCCGCGGGAACGGGCAACCTGCTGATGACCGGCGGCGCCTTCGGCGACGAGCTGCGGGCCGGATCCGGCAACGACGTCCTGCGCGGCTACGCGGGCAACGACACGCTCTCCGGCGGCGACGGCAACGACACGCTGGCGGGTGGCACGGGCGCCGATGCGCTGGACGGCGGCAACGGCACCGACACCGCCGACTACAGCGCCTCCACGGCCGGCGTCACCGTGAGCCTCGCGACAGGGACGGGCAGCGGCGGCGACGCGCAGGGCGACGCGCTGACAGCGTTCGAGAACCTCATCGGCTCCGCCTTCGCGGACCAGCTGGTGGGCGATGCCGGGAACAATGCGCTGCTCGGCGGCGACGGCGACGATACCCTCCTCGGCGGGAACGGCGACGACGTCCTGACGGGCGGCACGGGCGCCGATGTACTGGACGGCGGCATCGGCATCGACGCCGCTGCCTACGCCGGTTCCTCGGCCGGCGTGACGGTGGACCTCTCGCTCGGGACCGCCGCCGGCGGCGACGCGCAGGGCGACACGCTGACGAGCATCGAGAATCTCACCGGCTCCGCCTTCGCGGACCGGCTGGTGGGCGATGCCGGAGCGAATAGCCTGTCGGGCGGGGACGGCAACGACACCCTGGCCGGCGGCGCGGGCGCCGACGTGCTGGACGGCGGCACCGGCACCGACACGGCCGACTACAGCGCCTCCTCGGCCAGCGTGACGGTGGACCTCTCGCTCGGGACCGCCACCGGCGGTGACGCGCAGGGCGACACGCTGACGAACATCGAGAACCTCACCGGCTCCGCATTCGCCGACGTGCTGACGGGCGACGCGGGCGCCAACCTGCTCTCCGGCGGCGCGGGCGGCGATGCGCTGGACGGCGGCCTCGGCAGCGACATCGCAGACTACAGCACCTCCTCGGCCGGGGTGACGGTGGACCTCTCGCTCGGGACCACCGCCGGTGGCGACGCGCAGGGCGACACGCTGACGAGCATTGAGAATCTCACCGGCTCCGCCTTCGCGGACGTGCTGATTGGCGACACAGGCGCGAACCTGCTCTCCAGCGGCGATGGCAACGACGCACTGTTTGCCGGCGCCGGGAACGACGTCCTCAGCGGCGGCAACGGCGACGACGTTCTCGTCGGCGAGGGCGGCGACGACGGCATCATCGGCGGCGACGGCAACGACCTCGCCTTCGGTGGCGACGACAGCGACGTCCTCTGGGGAATGGCGGGCAACGACCACCTTCGCGGCGATGCTGGCAACGACATCCTCGTGGGTGACAGCGGCGCCGACATCCTGGTGGGCGGCGACGGCGACGACCTCGCCTTCGCCGGCAACGACGATGACATCCTCTGGGGCGAGGCGGGCAACGACCACCTCCGCGGCGATGCCGGGAACGACACCCTTATCGGCGCCGCCGGCACCGATACCCTGGTGGGCGGCGACGGCCACGACCTCGCCTTGGGTGGCGAAGACAGCGACATCCTCTGGGGCGAAGCGGGCAACGACACCCTGGCGGGCGGCGACGGCGACGACCTCGCTTTCGGCGGCGACGACGACGACCTCCTCGTGGGCGAGGCGGGGAACGACCAACTCCGCGGCGACGGCGGCAACGACATTCTCCTGGGCGATACCGGCAACGACACCCTGGCGGGCGGCGACGGCGACGACCTCGCCTTCGGCGGTGACGACGACGACCTCCTCGTGGGCGAGGCGGGGAACGACCACCTTCGCGGCGACGGCGGCAACGACATTCTCCTGGGCGATACCGGCAACGACACCCTGGTGGGCGGCGACGGCGACGACCTCGCCTTCGGCGGTGACGACAACGACTTCATGTGGGGCGAGGCGGGCAACGACCACCTCCGCGGGGATGCCGGCAACGACACCCTCATGGGCGGTGACGGCGGCGACATCCTCGTTGGTGGAAGCGGGGATGACGTGCTCGCCGGCGGCGCCGGCAACGACGACCTCTACGGGGAGGCCGGGAGCGACCACTTTGTCTTCGCTCCGGGCTCCGGCGCGGACGTGGTCCATGATTTCGGCCAGGCGGCCGGGAACAGGGACGTCATTGCTTTCCAGGCTGGCAGCTTCTCCAGCTTCGCGCAGGTCATGGCGGCGAGCACCCAGGTCGGCGAAAACGTGCTGATCAGCCTCTCCGGGACCGATACGGTGACCATCATGAACCTGTCGCTCCAGTCGCTCGGCGCCGAGGACTTCCTCTTCGGCTGAGCCCCAGGGGCTTCCGGCCCGCGGCCCCGTGAAGGGGGCCGCGGGCCATCCCGGCTCCCCACCCGGGCATGGCCGCACCGAGAAAATGCCGGTTCCCGCCGCCGGCGTTTCGACGCAAATCCCGTCCTGGCTTCTCCTGCCGCGGCACGGGGGGCTGCCGGTCCTGGCGTGCCGCCCCTTGCGCCGCCTGCTCCGGGCCACCGATGCGGGAGCGATGACCAGGATGTCGAGATGACTGGCCGTGGTGAGGCGTGGCGTTCCGCCGCGCTGGCCGTCGCCTTCGTGCTGATCTGGGGGTCGGCCTTCAACGCGGCACGGGTGGTGGTGCTGGAATGGCCGCCCTTCTGGGGCCTGGCCTTCCGCTTCGTCGCCACTGCTCCCCTCCTCCTCGGGCTTGCCTGGGCCACGCGCTCGCGCTGGCCGGGCCGGGCGGACCTCGGGCGCGTGGTGGTCATGGGGCTGCTGGGAACGGGCGGCTATCTCGCCTTCTCCTGGTGGGCGATGTCACTCATCCCCTCCGGCCTCGTCGCGCTGATCACGGCTGCCACCCCGCTCGTGGTTGCCCTGGGGGAGGTGTTGTTCTTCGGCCGTCGCCCCTCCCCGATGGCCTGGATCGGGCTGGCGCTCGGTTGGGGCGGGGTCGCGCTGCTCGGCGGGGCGCGGGTCGGCGGGCACCTCGGTAACCCTGGCGAGGGGCTGGGCGTCGGCCTCGCGCTGCTCGGCGCCGCCAGCCAGGCCGCGGGGCTGCTGGCCTTCGCGCCCGCGCGGGGCCGGGTGGACCTCTGGTCCGCCACCGCTGGGCAGAGCCTCGTCAGCGCGGCGCTGCTGCTCGTGCTCGCCGTGGTGATGGAGGGCGCGCCGCCGACCACGGCCAGCCTGCCGGTCTGGCTGTCCCTCGCCTACAGCGTCACGGTGGTGGGGGTGGGCGGCTATGCCCTGCTCTTCGTGCTCCTTCGGCGCTTCCCACCCTCCACCGCGGCGGCGCTGCAGCTGCTGGCACCCCCGGTCGCCACGCTGATCGGCTGGGCGGCCCTGGGCGAGGTGCTCGGCTGGGCCGACCTCGCGGGCGGGGCGCTGACCCTGACCGGCCTCACGCTTCTCTTCCGGGCCCGCGCGCGGGAGGGCTGAGGGCACCGCCGCCCATGGCAGGGCGGCGCGAAAGGGGGCTGCACAGCGGGCGCGAAATGCGCCAATCGCCTCCGCGATGCCTGCCAATCCCACCCGTTCCGCCGCCTTCTCCCTTCTCTCCGCCGTGTTGGAACGCCGGCGAGGGCTGGAGGAGGCGCTGGATGCCCTGCCCGGCCACATCCAGCCGCGCGACCGGGCGGCGGCCCACCGGATCGCGGCCGCGGTGCTGCGGCGCCTCGGCAGCATCGACGCGGTGCTGGAACCCTATCTCCGGCGCGCGCCCTCGCCGCCCGCGCTCCAGGCGCTCCGGATCGGCGCGGCGGAGCTGCTGCTGCTCGGCACGCCCCCGCACGCGGCTGTCGCCACCGCCGTCTCGCTTGCGCCGAAGCCCTTTGCCGGGCTGGTAAACGCCGTACTCCGCAAGGTCGCGGCCGAGGGCCCGGCCGCGCTGGAGGCGCTGGACGCGCCGCGCCTCGACACCCCCGCCTGGCTCTGGTCCGCTTGGCACGCCGCCTATGGCCCGAAGGTGCGCGCGATCGCGGAGGCCCATACCCGCCCGGCCCCGCTCGACCTCTCCCTCGTCCCCGGCAGCGCGCCGCCGGAGGGGGCGGAACTTCTGCCCAACGGCACCGCGCGCCTTGCGCCCGGCACGCGCATCACCGAGATCCCCGGCTTCGCCGAAGGCGGCTTCTGGGCGCAGGACGCCGCCGCCAGTCTGCCCGCGCGCCTGCTGGCCGCAACGCCGGGGGAGCGGGTGGCCGATCTCTGCGCCGCGCCCGGCGGGAAGACCGCGCAGTTGGTTGCTGCCGGCGCCGCGGTCACGGCGGTGGAGAAGGACGAGCGCCGCGCCACCCGCCTGCGCGAGAACCTCGCGCGCCTGAAGATGACGGCCGAGGTGGCGGTCGCCGACGTCATCCCCTGGGCCGCCGAGCGGCGCGGAGGCTTCGGGGCCGTGCTACTGGATGCCCCCTGCACCGCGACCGGCACCATCCGCCGCCACCCGGAGGTGCCGCATCTCCGCCGCCCGCGCGACGTGCCGAAGCTCGCCGCCACCCAGGCCGCGCTGATCGAGGCGGCGGCGGGGCTGGTGGCGCCGGGCGGGCGGCTGGTTGTCGCCACCTGCTCCCTCCAGCCGGAGGAGGGGGAGGAGCATCTCGCCCGCCTCGCCGCCCTCGGCCTCACCCCCGACCCCGTGCGGGCAGAGGAGGTGCCGGGTCTGGAGGACGCCATCACCCCCGCCGGCGCCCTCCGCACCCGCCCGGATCTCTGGGGCGAGCGCGGCGGCATGGACGGCTTCTTCGTCGCCCGCTTCAGGCGGGGCTAGGCGGCGCCGTGCGCGTCCTCTTCATCGCCAACGTCGATTTCTCGCTTCGCCACTTCATCCTGCCGCTGATGCGCGGCGCCCGCGCCCGCGGGCACGAGGTGCTGGCCGCCTGCGCCGAGGGGCCGCTGCTGGAGATCGTGCGGGCGGAGGGCTTCACCGTCATCCCCGTGCCCTTCTCGCGCAGCCTCTCGCCGCGCGCGAACCTCGCGGCGCTGCGCTGTCTCCGGCAGGTCATCCGCGAGCGCCGACCGAACCTCGTGCACGCCCATTTCCCCATCGCGGGCCTCCTCGCCCGCGTGGCCGCGCGGCTGGAGGGCGTGCCCCGCACCGCCTACACGGTGCACGGCTTCCTCTTCAACCAGCCCGGCCCGCTCTGGCGCCGCGGCCTCTCGCTCGCGATGGAGTGGATCGGCGGGCGGCTGACCGACACCTTCCTGACCGTCAGCGAGGAGGAGGCGGGCGACGCCCGGCGCCTCCGCATCCACCGCCACGCCACCGCCGCGCTGAACGGCCGCGACCCCGCCCGCTTCCGCCCCGACCCCGTTGCCCGCGCCGAAGTGCGGGCCGAACTCGGCGCGTCACCGGAAGAGGTGGTCGTGACCGCCGTCTCCCGCCTCGTGCGCCACAAGGGACATCCCGAGTTGCTGCGCGCCATGGAGGCCGTGCCCGGCGCCACGCTCTGGGTCGTCGGCGAGCGCCTCTCGACCGACCACGGCGGCAATGTCGAGCCGGACTTCGCCCGCGCCGCCGGAACCCTCGGGCCGCGCGTCCGCCGCCTCGGCTACCGGCACGACACAGAGCGCGTGCTGGCTGCCTCCGACATCTTCTGCCTGCCGAGCCACTTCGAGGGCCTGCCGATGTCGGTCATCGAGGCGATGCTGACGGGATTGCCGGTCGTCGCCACCGACATCAGTGGCCCGCGCGAACAGGTGGTCCCCGGGGAAACCGGCCTGCTGGTGCCGCCGGCCGCCGTCGCCCCGCTGGCGGCGGCGCTGAACCAGCTCACCGACGACGCGGCCCTGCGCCGTCGCATGGGGGAGGCGGCGCGGGCCCGCGCGCTCGCCCGCTATGACGAGGCGCGGGTGGTGGGGCGCACGCTGGACCTGCTGGGGCTCTAGCCCTCAGGCCGCCGACATCTTGGTGCCGGTGTCGAGGAAGGCGTTGGTGTAGGCCTTGTCCAGGTCGAAGGGCTGCGCGCCCTCGAACTGGCTCTGGATAAGGTCGTAGTCGGCGCGCATCCGCGCGGCCTCGAAGGCGCCGAGCGCGACGGAGGTCGTCGTCGGGTCGCGCATCAGCTCCTTCACGCGCTCCCACTGCCGCTGCTGCGTCCAGTCGTCGAGGCCCGAGACGGCGGCGAAGAGCGCGCGCAGCGCCGGCTGCGGATCGGCCACCGTGGCAGCGAAGGCGCGCTGGGAGACCTGCACGAAGGTCCGCACCAGGTCGGGCTGCTTCGCCAGCACGTCGCCGTTCGCGATGATGGAGTTGCCGTAGGGATTGAGCCCGAGGTCGCTCCAGCGCTGGAAGCCGAGATCGGCGCCGAACTCGCGCACCTTCAGATCGTGCTCGTTCCAGAAGTCGGTGGTGATGTCGATCACCTTGCTCTTGAGCGAAGGGATCTTCGCGGGCGGCGCGATGTTGACGAAGCGCACGGAGCCCGGATCGATGCCCACGCGCCGCGCGAAGACCGGCCACATGATGCGCGCGGCATCCCCCGGCGGATTGCCGACGGAGCGGCCGGGAAAATCACGCGGGCCCGAGATGCCGCTGCTGCGGAGCCAGTAGAAGGTCTGCGGCGAGTTCGCGTAGACGGTCATGACCGCCGCGAGGTTGCCGCCGCGGCTGCGCGCGAGCAGCGCCGTCGGCATGTCGGCGATGCCGAGCTGCGCCGTGCCCGCCGCCACGCGCTGAGCGGAGGCACCGGAGCCGCGCCCCGCCTCGATCGTCACGTCCAGACCCGCCTTCTCGTACCAGCCCTGCGCCTTCGCGAGGTAGTAGGGGCAGTGGTCGGCGGCCGCGGTCCAGTTGAGCACGAAGGTCACCCGCTCGGCCGCCCGCGCGACGCGCGGAACGAAGGGCGCGGCCAGCCCCGCGAGGAGCATCCCGCGGCGAGGGAGGACGGAAGGGTCCCTGGTCATGCGAGGCGTCTCCGCTTATCGAAGGGTGGCCCGGACTATGGCCGGGCGGCCCGGACTATGGCCGGGCGGCGTCGCGAAAAGCCTATCGGCGCCCATCACGTGCCGCAACAACAATCAACCAGATGGTTGGTATGGAGACCCCTCGCCATGCCCCGCCCGCCCGCCCCGACCGAACGCCCGCGCGGGCGGCGCGACCCGGAGAGCACCCGGCGCGCGCTGCTCGGCGCCGCCATCGGCGAGTTCGCGGAGAAGGGCCTCGCCGGCGCGCGGGTGGACGAGATCGCGGCGCGCGCGGGCGTGAACAAGCAGCTTGTCTACCACCACTTCGGCACGAAGGAGGACCTCTACGCCGCGGCGCTGGAGGCGGTCTACGCTGAGATCCGCGCGCAGGAGAGAGCACTGCAACTGGCCGACCTCGCGCCGCTCGATGCGATGGAGCGGCTGGTGGGCTTCTCCTTCGACTACCTCGCGGCCCATCCGGAATTCGTGGCCCTGCTGAACGACGAAAACCAGCACGCGGCGCGCCACCTGCGGGCCTCGCCAGGGCTGCGCCGGATGCACTCGCCGCTCATCGACCTGCTCGGGGAGACGCTGGCGCGCGGCGCGGCCGAGGGCGTGTTCCGCGACGACCTCGATCCCATCGATGTCTATATCTCCATCGCCGGGCTCTCCTACTTCTACTTCTCGAACAACCGCACCCTCTCCGCGATCTTCGGCGCGCGCCTCGGCACGAAGGCGGCAATCGGCCGACGGCGGCGGCACGTGATCGACTTCACCCTCTCCGCCCTGCGGCCCTGATTCCTTTATCAACCGGTTGGTTGACACGCGCGAGGCCGTTCCGTTAGCGTCCGCACCGCAGGGCAAGGTCGCCCCACGGAAGGGTCCGGAATGGTCGCGGAGGCGAGCACCGACATCTCCGCCATACCAGGGGCACAACCGGGCGCCGATCCACGCGCCGCCGAGGCCGCCCGCCGCACGCGCCGCCGCTGGGCGATCATCGCCCTCGTCCATGTCGCGGCCGTCCTGCTCTGGGAAGTCCTCGTCCGCGCCACGGGGCTTCCCGCCTTCATCCTGCCGGCCCCCAGCGCGGTCCTCGCCACGCTGGCGGTGCCGACCAACGCCTGGGTCTCCAACACGCTCGTCACGGCGGCGGAGATCGGCGGCGGCTACGCGCTGGCCGTGGTGCTGGGCGTCGCGCTCGCCCTCGTCTTCAGCTGGTCGCGTGCGCTCGCGCTGCTCGTCTTCCCGCTGCTCGTCACGCTCAACATGATCCCGAAGGTGGCGCTCGGCCCCATCATGATCGTCTGGATGAGCTACGGCATCGTCACCAACATGCTCATCACCTTCAGCCTCTGCTTCTTCCCGATCCTGCTGACCACCGTGCGCGGCCTGCAGGAGGTGGAGCCGGACCTGCTGGACCTCGTCCACTCGCTGAAGGGATCGCGCTGGCAGGTGTTCCGCTACATCCAGCTGCCGGGCTCGCTGCCCTACATCTTCTCCGGCATGAAGGTCGCCGCCATCCTCGCCGTCGCCGGCGCGGTGGTGGGCGAGTTCGTCGCCTCCGAGCGCGGCCTCGCCTACCTCATGATCCAGGTGCAGACCTCGCTCGACACGGCGGCCATGTTCATGGCCGTCATCCTCCTCACCCTGCTCGGCCTCGCGCTCTACCTCGTCGTGCTGGGGCTGGAGCACCGCTTCGTCCCGCGGGACGCGAGAAAGGGATAGACGCCATGTCCGCAGCCCCCATGGACGCGGCGGCCGCCACCGACTGGCTGGACCCCGCCGACCTCCCCGACCGCTTCGAGGACGCCGAGGTGCTGGACGCCTTCCTCTCCCGCCCGAGCCGGGCGCTGGCCGCGGACCTCGCGGCGCTCGACGGCGACATCATGGTGCTCGGCGTCGGCGGCAAGATGGGCCCGACCCTCGCGCGGCTCGCGCGCAACGCGGCGCCGGGCAAGCGCGTCATCGGCGTCGCGCGCTTCAGCGAGGCGGGGCTGCGCGAGGGGCTGGAGCGACACGGCGTCGAGACGGTCGCCTGCGACCTGCTGGACCGCGCCGCGCTGGAAGGCCTGCCGCGCGCGCGCAACGTCATCCTGATGGCCGGGCGGAAGTTCGGCGCCTCGGGCGACCAGTCGCTGACCTGGGCGATGAACACCCTCGTGCCGGCCCTCGTGGGCGAGACCTTCCGCGGCTCGCGGATCGTCGCCTTCTCCACGGGCTGCGTCTATCCCTTCGTGCCCGTCACGCAGGGCGGCTCCACCGAGAGCAGCCCGCTCAACCCGCCCGGCGAGTACGCCTTCTCCTGCATCGGACGGGAGCGGCTGCTGCAGCACCTCTCCGCCGTCCACAGCACGCCGGGGCGGCTGTTCCGCCTCAACTACGCGATCGACCTTCGCTACGGCGTGCTTTTTGATGTCGCCTGCAAGGTGCGCGACGGCGAGGCGGTGGACGTCACCATGGGCCACGTGAACGTCATCTGGCAGGGCGATGCCAACTCCCAGGCGCTGCGCTGCCTGCGCCAGGCGACCGTCCCCTCCGCGCCGCTCAACGTCACGGGGCCGGAGACGATCCCGGTGCGCTGGCTGGCCAAGGCCTTCGGCGAGCGGCTGGGCAAGGCCCCCGTGATCACCGGGGAGGAGGCGCCGACCGCTTGGCTGAACAACGCCGCCGAGGCGGCACGGCTCTTCGGCTATCCCGTCGTCCCGCTGTCGCGGATGATCGACTGGGTGGCAGACTGGGTCGCGCGCGGCGGCAAGAGCCTGGGCAAGCCCACCCATTTCGAGGTGCGGGACGGTGCCTACTGAGGCGCTCACCACCGCGGGGCTGACGCCGGCCGACATGGCCGGCTGCCTCGCGCTCTCCGAAGGGGCCGGCTGGAACCAGTCCGCCGAGGACTGGAGCATCTTCTTCCGCCACGGCACCGTCGTCGGCATCGAGGAGGGCGGGCGGCTGGTCGCGAGCGGCGCGGTGCTGCCCTACCCCTCCGGCGGCTTCGGCTGGGTCAGCATGGTGCTCGTCGCCGCGGCGATGCGGGGGCGCGGCCTCGGCACACGCATCCTGCACCGCTGCATCGAGGCGCTGCGGCAGGACGGGCTCTGCCCGGTGCTGGACGCGACCCCCGCGGGCGAGCGCATCTACCGCCCGCTCGGCTTCCGCACGCAGTTCGGCCTCACGCGCTGGCGCGGGTTGGGCGGCGGCGACGTTCCGCCCGGTATACACGCGCTCCGCGCGGACGTGCCCGCGGCCCTCGACGTCGCGGCCTTCGGCGCGGATCGCCACTTCCTCATGGCCGAGTTGCTGGGCCGCGCCCCGGCCAACGCCTTCGCGCTCGATAACGGCTTCGTCCTCGCCCGCCCCGGCCGCGCGGCCCTGCAAATCGGCCCGCTGGTAGCGGAGAGCGAGGCGGGCGCCGCGCGGTTGCTCGACGCCGCGCTCGCCGCCGCGCAAGGCCCCGTCCTGCTCGACCTCGCCGACCGCTGGACCGGCCTCGCCGCCCATCTGCGCGCGCGCGGCCTCGCGCCCGAGCGTCCCTACAACCGCATGGCCCTGGACCGGGCCGAGCCCTTCGGCGATCCCGCCCGCCTCTTCATCGTGGCCGGGCCGGAACTGGGCTGAGACGAGGAACCCGATGCCCCTGCACCGCGCCGACCTGCCCCCCGAGACGCTGCGGCTGCTTCGCCAGGGCGCCGCCATCCCCGCCCATCCCCTCGCGCTGGACGCAGGGCGCCGCTTCGACGCGCGCCGCCAGCGGGCCCTCACGCGCTACTACCTCGACGCCGGCGCGGGCGGCCTCGCGGTCGGCGTGCACACCACGCAGTTCGAGATCCGCGAGGCTGGCCTCTACCGCCCCGTGCTAGAGGCCGCGATGGGAAGCGCCCGCGCCTGGACGGACCGCCCCCTGGTCATGGTGGCGGGCCTCGCCGGCCCCACGGCCCAGGCGGTGGAGGAGGCGCGCACCGCGGTCGCCACCGGCTACCACGCGGGCCTGCTGAGCCTCGCCGCCATGAAGGGGGCCGCGCCCGAGGCGGTGCTCGATCACTGCCGCCGCATCGCGGAGGAAATCCCGCTCGTCGGCTTCTACCTCCAGCCCGCCGTCGGCGGCGTGTCGCTGGACGCCGATTTCTGGCGCGCCTTCTGCACAATCGACAACGTCGTCGCGGTGAAGGTCGCGCCCTTCAACCGCTACCGCACGCTCGACGTGGTGCGCGGCCTGGTGGAGGCCGGCGCGGAGGACCGCGTGACCCTCTACACCGGCAACGACGACCACATCGTGCTCGACCTCGTCACGCCCTTCACCGTGAAGCGCGACGGCGTGCCGGTGACGGTGCGCTTCAGGGGCGGGCTGCTCGGCCACTGGTCGGTCTGGACGCGCGGCGCCGTGCAACTGCTGGAGCGGCTGAAGGCGGCCGTCGCGGCCGGTCCCCTCCCGCCCGAGATCCTGACGCTCGATTCCGCCGTCACGGACTGCAACGCGGCCTTCTTCGACGTCACCAACAACTTCCACGGCTGCATCGCCGGCTGCCACGAGATCCTCCGCCGCCAGGGACTGCTGGAGGGCACCTGGTGCCTCAACCCCGCAGAGGGGCTGAGCCCCGGCCAGGCGGAGGCGATCGACCGCGTCTGCCGCCTCTATCCCGAGTTCTCCGACGACGCCTTCGTCGCGGAGAACCTGGAGCGCTGGCTGTCGTGACCGAGCCGCTGATCCGCCTCGAGAACGTCCGCAAGACCTACCGCACGGGCGGCCAGGATTTCGTCGCCGTCTCCGACGTGACCATGGCGGTGGAGGAGGGCGACCTCGTCTCGCTCGTCGGCCCTTCGGGCTGCGGCAAGACGACGGTGCTGAAGATCCTCGCCGGCCTGCACGAGGCCGATGGCGGCCTCGTGCGGATCGGCAACGCCGCCTCGGGCTTCGTGCCGGGGCGGGACGTGGGCATGGTCTTCCAGCAGGCGCTGCTGCTGAAGTGGCGCACCATCCTCGAGAACGTCACCCTGCCCGCCGAGATCCTCGGCCTTCCCAGGCGCGAGGCGCGGGACCGCGCGCACCACCTCCTCGCCATGGTCGGACTGCGCGGCTTCGAGGGAAAGTATCCCTACCAACTCTCGGGCGGCATGCAGCAGCGGGCGGCCATCGCGCGCGCCCTGGTCCACGACCCCAAGCTCATCCTGATGGACGAGCCCTTCGGCGCGCTCGACGCCCTGACGCGCGAGCGCATGAACCTCGAGATGCTGCGCATCTGGCGGGAGAGCGGGAAGACGATCCTCTTCGTCACCCATTCCATCCAGGAGGCCGTCTTCCTCGGCGCGCGCTGCGCCGTGCTGACCGCGGGCCCGGCGCGCATGGCCGACTACTTCAGCATCGACCTCCCGGCCGAGCGCGGCCTGGAGATCAAGACCACCGAGGGCTTCGGCGCCTATGTGAAGCGCATCTACGGCCTTCTCGGGATGGGCTGAGCGCGGCGGCCCCGCGCCCTCGTCATTTGGCGGGATCGCCCCGCCCGACTAGAACCGCGCCTCCCACACAAGGAACAGCGCGCATGATCGAGGAACGAGAGCAGGGCACGGGCGCCGAGGCCGTGGCCGGCAAGAAGGTCACGGTCCACTACACCGGCTGGCTCTTCGATGCGTCGGCCGCCGACAAGAAGGGCCGCAAGTTCGACAGCTCGCGCGACCGCGGCGACCCCTTCTCCTTCCTCCTCGGCGCGGGCCAAGTGATCCGCGGCTGGGACGAGGGCGTGGCCGGCATGAAGGTCGGCGGCAAGCGCACCCTGACCATCCCGCCGGAGATGGGCTACGGCGCCCGCGGCGCCGGCGGCGTGATCCCGCCCAACGCCACCCTCGTCTTCGACGTGGAGCTGCTCGGCGTCGGCTGAGCCAGCCATCGCTGGGCGCGGCCCGCTTAGGCCGTGCCCAGCATCCAGCCGCCGAGGGTCGCGAAGGTGGCCCTGGCGCCGCGCAGCACGGCGGGCGCGTCCGCCTCGGCCTCCAGCCGTTGCAGGAAGGACATCCACATGGCCCCCGTGCCGTCGCCATAGCCCGCGAAGTAGCGGCAGCTCCCGGGCGGCAGGCCAAGCCCGTCCAGCCGCTTGAGGATCACGCGCCCGCCGAGCGTCGATCCCTCCATCACGTAGAGCGAGCCCATCGCCTCCGCCCGGCCATGGATCGGCGGCGGCGGGCAGGCGGGCAGCCCCTCCGGCTCGGTCCCCAGCGCCCGCAGGTCGTCCCGCAGCAGGTGCAGCCGGCGGCGGGGCGCCAGCAGCGCCTCGTCCCCCAGCTCCGCCGCCACGCGCGGCTCCCAGCCGGCCCAGAAGCCGTGGAAGCGCTCCAGCACGCGGCGGTAGCCCTCCACGGTCATGCCCGGCGCGGTCAGGTCCAGCCCGGTGTCCAGCCGCTCGTGCTCCGCCCGCGTTCCGTCGCGCAGCAGCTCGCGCAGCGACCCTCCCGTAGCCCCAGCCCTCACAGCATCGTCCTGATCTTGGCGGCGAGGACGTCCATGGCGAAGGGCTTCGTCATCACCTGCATCCCCGGCGCCAGCAGCCCGTTCCCGACCGCCGCGTTCTCGGCATAGCCGGTGATGAACAGCACCTTCATGCCCGGCCGCCGCTCGCGCATCGCGTCGGCCAGCTGCCGCCCGTTCATGCCGCCGGGCAGGCCCACATCGGTCACCATCAGGTCGATCTGCGGCATGGTGTCCAGCGCGCGCATCGCCTGCGCGCCGTCCTTCGCCTCCACCACGCCGTAGCCGAGGTCCCGCAGCACCTCGCAGACGAGCATCCGCACCACCGCCTCGTCGTCCACCACGAGCACCGTGCCGCCCTGCACCGGCGTCGCGGCGGGAGGGGCCTCCCGCGCCTCGGGGTCGGCCGCCGCCTCCTGCGTGCAGCGCGGCAGGTAGAGGCGCACCGTCGTGCCCTCCCCAGCCTCGCTATAGATGCGGACATAGCCGTTCGACTGCTGGGCGAAGCCATAGACCATGGAAAGCCCGAGCCCCGTCCCCTGGCCGAGCGGCTTGGTCGTGAAGAACGGCTCGAAGGCGCGCGCCACCACCGCCGGCGGCATGCCCGCGCCTGTATCGGTCACGGAGATGGCGACGTACTGGCCCGGCGCCACGTCGTGGTGACGCCGCGCATAGGCGTCGTCGAGCCGCGCGTTCACCGCCTCGATCGTCAGCCGGCCGCCATGGGGCATGGCGTCGCGCGCGTTGATCGCGAGGTTGAGCAGCGCGTTCTCGAGCTGGTTCGCGTCGCAGAGCGTGGTCCAGAGCCCGCCCGCCATCACCGTCTCGACATGGATCTCGGGGCCCACGGTGCGGCGGATCAGCTCCTCCATCGAGGCGACCAGCCGGTTCACGTCGGTGGGCCGCGGGTCGAGCGTCTGCCGGCGGGAGAAGGCGAGCAGCCGGTGCGTCAGCGCCGCCGCGCGGTTGGCCGAGCCCAGCGCCGCGCCGAGATAGCGGTCCAGCTCCCCCACCCGCCCCTGCGCCACGCGCGCGCGCAGCATCTCGAGGCTGCCGACGATCCCGGCGAGAAGGTTGTTGAAGTCGTGCGCGATCCCGCCCGTAAGCTGGCCCACCGCCTCCATCTTCTGGCTCTGCCGCAGCCGATCGTTCAGCTCGGCGATGCGCGTCAGGCTGCGGATGACCACCTCGGTGATCGCGTGGCGCAGCGTCGCCGCGATCTCCAGTTCCCAGCGCGCCCAGGGCCGGGCATAGCCGTGCCGCTCCTCCACCCAGCGCTCGAAGGACTGGCGTGGCATGACGGAATCGCCGTCGCTGACCATCGCCTTGTGCGGGTTGCCGCCCCAGCTGACGAGGGAGGGTTCCTCGGCCCGGAACCAGAGGATCAGGTCCTCCCGGTCCGCGCCGAGGAAAACGGCGAGAACCCCGCTCGCCACCGCCTCATGCGGCGCCCATTCAGGATAGGCGGCGGCCAGGTGGTCAGTGTGGAAGATCTCCTCGGCGTCCTGCCTCCGCAGCCAGGCGGCCAGGCGCCGCACGTCGTCGGCCGGCGGCGCGGCGCCGAGCAGCTCCACCCCCGCCCCGCGCACCACGGCCGCGCCCGTGCAGCCGAAAAGGGAAGCGATCGTGACCGAGCCGGCGGTGAGGGCGGAGCTGACGTCCTCGGCCTCCGCCATATGCGCGATCAGCTCGGACAGGCGGGCGGCGTCGGCGCGCCGCGCGTCCTCCGCGCCCACCCCTTCGGCGCTGCCGACCCGCAGGGCGAAGGCGTCCGTCAGCGCCGCGGCCGCCGCCCGCCGGCCCGGCGAGGGCCGGTGCGGGCGCCGGTGGTGGCAGACCATGAGCCCCCAGAGCTGCCCCTCATGCAGGATCGAGAGGGACATGGAGCCGTCCACGCCCATGTTGCGATGGTACTGCAGGTGCACCGGCGAGAGGCTGCGCAGCCGGGAGAAGGAGAGGTCGATCGGCCGCGCCGGCATCTCCTCCGCCTCCCAGGAGGCGTCGCGGTGCAGCGGCACCGGGGAGGCATCGCGCGAGGGAACCCAGCGGATGAGGCTGCGGCGATAGAGCTCCCGCGCCTGGGCCGGGATGTCGGAGGCGGGGAAATGCAGCCCGTCCAGCGACTGCTCCCAATCCGCCACCTTGTCCTCGACGAGGGCCTGGCCGTGCCAGTCATGGTCGAAGCGGTAGATGAGAACGCGCTCGTAGCCGGTGAGCTGGCGGATGCCCTCCGCCGCCACGCGGGCGAGGTCCCGCATGCTGTCCCCGGCGGCGCGGAGGCGGGCGATGGCCCGCTGCAGGGCGCGGGCGGCGGCCAGCGCCTCCTCCTCGTCCTGCGGCGCCACCGGCTCCAGCTCGATCAGCACCATGCCGTCCTGGGTGTGGCAGGCCGCCTCGAAGGCGCCGCCCGGCAGGTCCAGGCCGGTTTCCCAGGGCGTCTCCCCCGGCAGTTCACCGTCGCCGGCGAGCCCGGCGAGCGTCTCCGCGAAACCCGCCCCGAGAACCCGCTCCACCGAGAGGCCGAGAAGCGTGTTCGAGGCCGTATCCCCCGAGAGGCTCCCCGCGTTCTCGCTCGCCGCCACGATCCGCAGGCCCTGCGACGGGTCGGCTACCAGCAGAACGCCGTGGGGCTGGATCGCGCCGGGGATGTGGATGGGTTCCTGGGCGCAGTAGGAGTCGGCGCGGTCAGTGGACGAGACGGGCCGCGCAGCGACTTCGCGCGACCGGGAATGGCGGGAGAGAACACTCATTCTGGTGGAACGCGCCAACCTCACCCCTGGACGGCAGGCCGCGGCGCACGATGCCCGGCGCGGCCTGCAGAAAGGAACGGCTGTCCCGCCCGATCAGCCCCCAGCATCGCCCGTTCCCGACAGCAAGCCCTCATTCCCCTATGTTGGTGATGCGTCCGGACCTGCCCAACCCGGCGCGGCCGCCTGCCCTGACACAACCCCGTGCCCCGGGCACCGATCGGACCCAACAACCTCGATAGCCGGTGCGTGGTCGGGATGCAGGGCGCCGGACGCATGCCTCGGCCCCATGCTACCGGCACCGCCACGCTTCCGCCATGCCATGGGTGCAGATTGAGAATGTGAACTCGTTTCATCCGTCGGACGAGCGGCCCGCCCTTCGGCGCGCCCTCTTCCTCCTCCTCTGCCTCGTCGTCGCCCTGCCCCTGGCCGGGCTGCTCTGGCGCGTGCTGTCGCCGGGCGGCTGGACAGGGTGGGAGGTGGCAGTCGCCGCTCTCTATCTTGGCACCCTGCCCTGGACGGCGATCTGCGTAGCCAATGCGCTGATTGGCCTGCTCATCCTGCTGGCGAAACCCGACCCGCCCGCCTTCGTGGTGCCGCAGGTCGCCCTGCCCCCCGGGCCGCCGCTCCGCACGGCCATCGCCGTCTGCATTCGCAACGAGGCGATGGAGGCCGTGCTCCCCCCACTCGCCCGCCTGCTGGGCGGGCTGGAAGCGGCGGGGGAGGCGGGCCGCTTCACCCTCTGGTTCCTCTCCGACACGCGCGACCCCCTCCACGCCGCGGCGGAGGACGCTGCCATTGCCGGTTTCGCCGCCGCCCGCCCGCCGGGCGGCATCCCCGTCCGCCACCGCCGCCGGGCGGACAACACCGGCTTCAAGGCCGGCAACGTCATGGACTTCCTCGACCACCACGCGGAGGACCACGAGCTCGCGCTCATGCTGGATGCGGATTCGGAGATGTCGGCCCCCGCGGTGCTGCGCCTCGTCCACGCCATGCGGGCGGACCCGCGCCTCGCCCTCCTCCAGCAGCTCATCGTCGGCCGCCCGGCGCCCCGTGCCTTCCCGCGGCTCTTCCAGTTTGGGATGCGCGCGGGGATGCGCGCCTGGGCCACCGGGCAGGGCTGGTGGCAGCTCGACGACGGGCCCTACTGGGGCCACAACGCGATCCTTCGCATCGCTCCCTTCCGCGAGCACGCGAGGCTCGGCCTGCTGCCCGACGGCAGCGCCATCCTCTCGCATGACCAGGTGGAAGCGGTGCGGCTGCACGCCACCGGCTGGCGCGTGCGCTGCCTTCCCTCGGAGGACGGCAGCCTGGAGGGCAATCCGCCCGCCCTCCCCGAATTCCTCGCCCGCGACGTGCGCTGGGGCGCGGGGAACATGCAGTACCGCCACCTCATCCTCCGCCCGGGGCTGCGGGCCATGGGGCGCTGGCAGCTTGCCCAAGCGATGCTCCTTTTCCTCTGCGCACCGCTCTGGTGGGGGATGCTGCTGGCCGGGATCGGCAACGCGCTGATCGGGGGTGGCGCAACGACGCCGATGGGGCCTCTCGCCGCCCTGGTCCTCGCGACCTGGCTGGGCAACGCCGCCCCGAAGCTCCTCGGCTTCGCGGAACTGCTTGCCCGGCCGGACCGCGCCGCCCCCTATGGCGGCCGCGCCGCCGTGCTGCGCGGCGCGGCGGCGGAGATCCTCTTCTCCCTCCTCACCGAGCCGGTGAGCCTCATCAACAAAAGCCTCGCCCTCGGCCGCCTCGCCCTCGGCGCGCGCGACGGATGGGCGCCGCAGAACCGGGCGGAGCGCGGCGTCGCCTGGGCCGACGCGGCCCGGCTGCTGCTGCCCCATACCCTGCTCGGCCTCGCCGCCGCGGCGGCACTGGCGACGGTCTCCGCCACCGCGCTGCTGCTCGCCGCGCCCTTCCTGGCGGGGCCGATCCTCGCTATCCCGCTCTGCGTCGCCACCGCCTCGCCCGGTCTCTCCGCCTGGCTGGTGCGCCACCGGATCGCGGCCACGCCCGAGGAACTGGCGGCCGCGCCCGCCGCGGGACGGACGGAAGCCATGGCGCCGGCGGCGCGGCCCGTCCAGGATGCGGCCAGCCATGGCTGACCTCTCCGCCCGCCCGATGGATCCCCGCCGCGTCCCCGAGGGGCCCGCCCCGTGAAGGACCTCTCCGCCTTCGACCTGAACCTTCTCCGCGTCTTCGACGCCGTCGCGCGGGAACGCCACGTCACCCGCGCGGCGGCGCGGCTGAACCTCTCCCAGCCCGCCGTCTCCAACGCGCTGAACCGGCTGCGCGCGGCGCTGGGCGACGAGCTCTTCCTGCGCGCGCCGCAGGGCGTGGTGCCTACCAGCCTCGCCCTCTCCCTCATGCACCCGGTGGAGGAGATGCTCGACCGGCTGCAGGAAACCCTCGCGGCCACCGCGCCCTTCGACCCCGCGACGAGCGACCGGGTCTTCACCATCGCCCTCTCGGAATATGCCGAGGCCGTGCTCGCCCCGCCCCTCTTCGCGCGCCTCGCGGTTGAAGCGCCGGGCATCCTCGTCGCCATCCGCCACGCCGACCGCACCAACGCCCACGACCTGCTGGAAGGGGGCGAGGCGCAGCTCGCCATCGCCATGCTGGGGGAGCCGACCGCGCTCTACACGCGCCTCCGCCTGCTGCCCGAGGCCTTCATGGTCCTCACCCGCCCCGGCCACCCGCTGCTGGACGGTCCGCTGACGGTCGAGCGCTACGTCGCCTTCCCCCACCTTCTCCACTCGCCCAACGGCTCCCGCGACGGGGCCATGGACCGCGTTCTGCAGGAAGCCGGCCACGCCCGCCGGCTCGGCGCCGTGGTGGCGCATCTCTCGGCCGTGCCCGAGATCCTGCTCGGCACGGACATGATCATGACCCTCTCCTCCCGGCTGGCCCGCCAACTGGCGGCGGTGCACGGGCTGGCGCTGCGCCCCGTGCCCGTCGAGACGAAGCACATGCGGCTCTCTATGATTTTCCACCGCCGCTTCGAGGCGGACCAGGGCCACGCCTGGCTCCGCCGCCTGCTGCTGGCCCTGGCGCGCGAGGTGGTGGCCTACTGCCCGGCCGAGGGGCGCAAGGAGGAACCGGCGACGGCCTGATTGGGTTGGCGGCCGCGACTCCGGGGAGAGAAGAAGGAATTCTTCTCCCCGGTCTCCCTCTCCATCATCTTCCTTTTAGGTTTGACGATGTTCTGCCGCTGGTGCGCCTCAAGGCACGGACCCGAGGCGACGGCACGTTCAGGAAGGCTCCGCGATAGCCGGACACAGGTCCAGGGTTGGATCTATAGGTCCAACCAAGCTCCTGGCGGCCACAAGCGTTACTCCCAAATGGGCCGCGGCCGCTCGATGGCCAGGTCCAGGTCACGGCTTCCCGGACCCAGTGCCGGTTCAAGCCGGTCCAGCACGGCCTCGAACTCGGCGCGGAGAGCGGATTTGCGCTCGGGCGACAGCCAACTGGCCTCGACGCCCGCGAGGCTGAGGCGGCGGGCCTCGGCAGGCCCCCAATCGCTCGCGGCGAAGATGGTGCGCCAGGAATGGCCAATGGTGGTGGCGAACATCGTGGGGTCGTCGGTGCCGAGGACGATGTTCAGCCCGGCCTCGAACATGCGGCGGATGCGGTGCTGGCGAGGGACGCGGTTCGGCAGGATCGAGGACCAGCAGGCCATGGTGAAGGGCACCCCCTCGCGGGCCATGCGGGCGGTGATCTCGGGGTCGGCCAGCATGTTGTAGCCGTGGTCGAGGCGGTCGCAGCCGAGGGCGTCGCGGCAGTGGGTGATGTGGGCGGGTGGCCCCTCGAAAAGGGTCTGGTTGTCCTCGCAGACATGGGCGGTGCGGCGCAGCCCCATGCGGGCGGCGCGGCGCCAGGCCTCCACCCAGACCAGCGGCGGGCCGGCGCGCTCGGCGCCGTCGAGGCCGATGCCGACGACGCGGGGGTGGGGGTGGGCCGCGACCCAGTCGAGCATCTGCAGGGATTCGCTGGGCAGGCAGGTGCTGCGGTCGATGCAGGCGATCATGAGGGAGGAGACGCCGAAGTCGCGCTCCGCCCGCTCGAGCCCGGCGGCGAGGCCGTTCGCGATGAGCGGGTAGGTGGCGCCGTTGGGCGTGTAGTAGTGCGGGTTGAAGAAGATCTCGACGTGGCGGGCGTTGCCGTGGCGGTGCATGTCCTCGATGCACTCGTAGGCGACGCGCTCGAAGTCCTCGCGGTGGCGCACGGCCAGGGCGCCGAGGCGGAGGACTTCGAGGAAGCCGTAGAAGTCCTCCCACTGGTAGAGGGTCTCGGCGGGGCGCGGCAGGCGGACGCCGTTGGCGGCCGCGATCTCGGCCAGCGTCGTCGCGCGCATGGCGCCGGCGATGTGGCAATGCAGCTCGACCTTGGGGACGAGGTCGAGCCAGTCCGAGAAGTTCAGCATCAGCGGCCGCGCCGGATGTTCCAGAGGAACATGGCGGGGCCGGTGGGCACCTCCGTCAGCTCCGCGCGCCAGGCGGAGGCGGCGGTGAACTGGCCGAGCGGCATGTAGAAGCCCCTCTCGGCGGCGCGGCGATGGATGCTCTCGGCCAGGCTCTTGCGCTCAGCCTCGGTCGAGGCGGCGGCGAAGGCGGCGCGGCCAGCCTGCACTTCCTCGTCTTTCGGCCAGCCGGCGAAGCCGTTCGGCGCGCCCGCGGCCTCCATGTAGGAGTTCTGCAGGGGCGTCTGCATGTCCGGCACGGTGGCGGTGGTGTGGAAGACGTTCCAGCCCTCCGGCCGGGCGCGGCGGCCGAAGAAGGTGTTCAGGTCCATGCTCTGAAGGTCCACCGTGAAGCCGAGCTTCGTGAGGAGGTCCTGGGTGACGAGCCCGAGGGCTGCGATACCCGGCGCGTCCGCGGGGTGGATGATGACCACGGGGCGGGAGAGGTCGGTGCCGGCCTCGCGCAGCATCCGGCGGGCGCCCTCGAGGTCCGCCTTCAGGGGCATGCCCGCGGTGGTCTCGTAGGGAGTGCCGCAGCCGAGCATGGAGCGGCATTCGCTCATGTATTCGGGGCGTCCGGCGACGCCCGGCAGATAGTCCATCTGGTCCACCGCCGTCATCACGGCCCGGCGCACCCGCACGTCGTCGAAGGGCGCGAGGAGGTGGTTGAAGCGCATCACCCCCTGGTAGCCGAAGGAGGAGACGACCTGGACGCGGACGGCGCGGTTGCGCTCCAAGATCGGCAGGACATCGGCGGGCAGGCGCTCGAGATAGTCCACCTCTCCGGTGGAGAGGGCGCTGACCTGGGAGGAGACGTCGGGCATGGCGATCAGCTCCACCCGCTCGAAGGTGGCGCGCTTGCCGCCGGAGGCCCAGACGGAGGGCTCGGGGCGGGGGCGATAGGCCTCGTTCCGCACCAGCACGATGCGGTCGCCGGGGCGGTACTCGGCGGCAACGAACTTGTAGGGGCCGGAGCCGATGGGTTCCGTCACCGGGCGGTTGGCGGGGGTCTCGGCCAGGCGCTTCGGCATGATCATCGGCACCATGGCACCGGGCTTGGCCAGGGCCTGGAGGACGAGGCCGAAGGGCTGCTTCAGGCGCAGGCGGAGCGTGCGCTCATCCGGGGCATCCAGCGTTTCCGTCGCGCGCAGCATGACGCTGCCGAGGGCATCGCGCTGGCCCCAGCGGCGGAGGCTGGCGGCGCAGTCCTCGGCCGTCACGGGGGTGCCGTCGTGGAAGGCGAGGCCGTCCCGCAGGAAGAAGCGCCACTCCATCCCGTCCGCGCTCGTCTCCCAGCGCTCGGCCATTTGGGGGGTGGGTTCCCAGCGGTCGTTCACCGAGAGGAGCGTGTCGTAGACGAGGTAGCCGAAGTCTCGCGTCGTGAAGCTGGTGGTGAAATGCGGGTCGAAGATCGTGGTCAGCGTCTCCGGCACGACGCGCAGGGTGGCGGCGCGCGAGGCCCCGGCCTGGGATTGTGCGCGGGCAAGGCCGGGAAGAAGGGCGGGGGCGGCCAGGAGGGGGGCGGCGAGCAGGGAGCGGCGGTGCATGAGGGTCTCGAAAGGTCCGTTTCGATGGGGTGCAGGCAAGTCCCGCACCAGGGCGGGCCATTACGCGGCGGCGCGGGGCGCACTAGATTGGGGGGATGGTTGCCCTCACCTCTCCCGACTTCAAGCGCCGCGCAGCCCGTGCCCTGGGGGATGCGCGCCTCCAGACCGCCCTCAAGCGCGGAGGTTCCGGCTTCCACTCGAAACGGTCCCAGGCGATCGCGGCCCTGCCGGAATTCGAGCGGCTGCGCGACATCGGGCGCGACATCAAGAACCACACCCTGGCCAACCTCGACCACTATCTCGAGGTCTTCGAGCGCAACGTGATCGCCAATGGCGGCCAGGTGCACTGGTGCGCCGACGCGGCCGAGGCGCGGGAGACGGTGCTGCGGATCTGCCAGGCCGAGGGTGCGCGCACGGTCACCAAGGGCAAGTCCATGATCTCCGAGGAGATCGGGGTGAACGAGCACCTCTCGGCGCACGGGATCACGCCGGTGGAGACGGATCTCGGGGAATACATCCTGCAGCTCGTGGACGAGCCGCCGTCCCACATCATCGCGCCCGCCTTCCACCTCAACCGCGACGACTGGGAGACGCGCTTCCGCGCGGCGCACACGGACCTGCCGAAGGACCGCGTGTTCCACGACCGGCGCGACATCATGGCGGAGGCGCGGGGCAAGCTGCGCGAGCGCTTCCTGGCCGCCGATGTCGGCATCACCGGCGCGAACTTCCTCATCGCCGAGACGGGTTCCTCCGTCATCGTCACGAACGAGGGCAACGGCGACCTGACGCAGACGCTGCCGCGCGTGCACATCGCGCTGGCCAGCATCGAGAAGGTGGTGCCGACGCTGGAGGACTGCACCTCGCTGCTGCGGCTGCTCGCCCGCTCGGCCACGGGGCAGGATTTCTCCGTCTACACGACCTTCTCCACGGGGGTGCGGCGCCCGAGAGACCTGGACGGGCCCGAGGCCTACCATGTCGTGCTGATCGACAACGGCCGCTCCAACATGGTCGGCACCGACTTCCACGAGATGCTCCGCTGCATCCGCTGCGCGGCCTGCATGAATCACTGCCCGGTCTATGGCGTCACCGGCGGGCACGCCTATGGCTGGGTCTATCCGGGGCCGATGGGGAGCGTGCTGACGCCGTCCCTCGTGGGGGTTGAGAAGTCGGGCCACCTGCCGAACGCCTCCACCTTCTGTGGGCGCTGCGAGAGCGTCTGCCCCGTGAAGATCCCCCTGCCGAAGATGATGCGCCACTGGCGGGAGCGCGAGTTCGAGCGGCACCTGACGCCCTCCACCATCCGCACCGGTCTCGGCCTCTGGGGCTGGTTCGCGCGCCGGCCTGCCTGGTACCGGGCGGCCTCGCGAATCGGCATGGGCGCATTGGCGCTATTGGGCCGCGGCCGCGGGCGCTTCCGCAGCCTGCCGCTGGCGGGCGGCTGGACGGAAGGCCGCGACCTGCCGGCGCCGGAGCCGGGCGGGACCTTCATGGCGCGCTACGCCGCCTCGCAGCGGGGCAGGGGACGGGGCTGATGGCCTATGTCGTGGGAACCTGGCGCGGGACGGCCTCCCGCTGGGCCGCCAACCCGGACAAGGTGGCCGCCACCCTCGACACCGGGGAGGGGCTGCACCGGAGCGCGGCGGTCCTGATGGCCGATGGCACGCGCTACGAGGCGAACGAGCCGAAGGAGGCGATCCTGGAGCAGATCCATATCAGCGACTACCGGCCGATCCGCTTCCTCAGCCCCGGCGGGGAGGCGATGACGATCTTCCGGGGCCATATCGTGGGCGTCGGGGCCGGGGGGGACGAGGACGTCTGCCTCATCCGGCTGACGGGCGGCGAGGTCCAGGTGCGCTGCCCTTTCGACGACCTGACCAGCACTATCCTGCGCTAGGGGAAGATCTTGTCGAAGGACGCCATCCTGAACGCCATCCGTCGCGGTCTGCGGCGCGGACCGCTGCCGGCGGACCAGCGGGCCATGCTCGACGGGCGGCTGGCGACGCATCCGCGGCACCTCATCCCCCAACGTTCCCGCGTGTCGCGGCCCGAGCAGATCGCGCTCTTCGTGCGGAACGTGGAGAAGGAGTTCGGCACGGTGGAGCGGGTGCCGGACGCAGAATCGGTGCCGGCGGCCGTGGCCGACTACCTCGCCGCGCAGAACCTGGCGCCGCGCTTCGCCATGGCGCCGCACCCCGAGCTGACCGCCCTGCCCTGGAGCAGCCGGCCGATGCTGGAATTCGAGGCGCGGCCGGCGCGGGCGGACGACGCCGCTTCCGTGCAGCACGCCTGGGCCGGCGTGGCGGAGACGGGAACGCTGCTCTTCCCCTCCGATCCCTCCCGCCCCACCACGCTGAACCTGCTGCCGGAGACCGAGATAGCGGTGATCCGCGCCTCCGCCATCGTCGGCGCCTATGAGGAGGCCTGGGACCGGCTGCGGGCGGAGCGTGGGGGAGCGGAACCCTCGGGTGGGTTCATGCCGCGCAATATCATGTTCGTCACCGGCCCTTCGCGCTCGGCCGATATCGAGCAGACGCTGGAACTCGGCGCCCATGGTCCGCGCCGGCTGCACGTGGTGCTGGTGGAGGATGAGCCCGCCGCCCACAACCCCCTTTCCGAGGGCGACCCGCGGCCGGAGGCGGCGCGCGAGCCCGTGGCGCGCCCGGGGCAGATCGCCAACCCGGCGGACTGATGGCCCGCAGGCCCCGCACCGTCTCGGCATCGGAGCGGGCGCTCTGGCACGCCTACCTCTCCCTGAACGCGGTGGAGGCGCTGCCGGGCCGCGACGCCCCGCCCGCCCCGCCCCCGGCCGCACCGGAACCGGTGCCCGCGGCCAGCCCCCCGCCCGCCCCGGCACCGGCGCGGCCGGCCAGGCCCGCGACGGTGCCGCTCATCGCCGTCGGGCATCCCGGGGCAGGGCTGGACGAGAAGCGCTGGCGGGACCTGCGGCGCGGGAAGACGCGGCCCGAACGCACGCTCGACCTGCACGGTCGGCGCGCGGAGGAGGCCCATAGCGCCACCCTTTCCTTCCTGCGGGCGGCCCACGCGGACGGGCTGCGCTGCGTGGCGATCGTCACAGGCAAGGGCGCCGGAGAGGGCGGCGTGCTCCGGCGGGAACTGCCCCACTGGCTGAACCTGCCCTCGCTCCGGCCGCTCATTCTGGGGGCGGCGCACCCGCACCGGGCGAATACGGGGGCGGTGCACCTGCTGCTGCGGCGGCGGCGGTAACCACGGCGGGGGGCGGCGTCGGCGGCTGACGCGGGTGGCCCCAGGGAGAGGAAGAAGGAATTCTTCCTCTCCCCGGACCCCTCACCATCATCTTTTTCTATCTGCTTGAACGGCTTCGCGGCATGCAGGGCACGATGAAGAAGAACCGGCTCTCGATTCCCGCTTCCTCGACAGCCAGATAGGGATCAGTCCTTGGCGAGGTCCGAGGCGCTGCCTTGGACGCTCGGAACGGGCAGCGCCCTACTTCCCCAGGTGCTGCGCCAGAAGCCGCGCCAGACTGGTCTTGTTCACCGGCTTCTCGCAGCGGGGCGCGCCGGCATAGGCGCGGGGGAGCGCCGAGGTGTCGTAGCCGGTGGCGAAGACGAAGGGCACCCCGCGGGCGGCCAGGGCCTCGGCCACGGGAAAGACGCGCTCGTTCCGCAGGTTGACGTCGAGCACGGCGGCGTCGAGGTGGCTGTCCTCGTTCCGCACAAGCAGGAGGGCGTCCGCCACGGAGCCCGCCGGGCCCACCACCTCCGCGCCGAGTTCCTCCAGGGCGCGGGCCATGTCCATGGCGATCACGTACTCGTCCTCCACCACCAGGAGGCGGCGGCCGTGCAGTCGGTCCGCGTGCGGCGCGAGGGCTGGCTCAGCCATGATCCGTCCCCGCTCCTGCTGGCCTGACCGGCACCGCGATGGTGCAGCGGACGCCGTCATGCCCGAAGTCGAGGCTTGTCTTCGCCCTCAATTGATAGGGTAGCGCGTAGCGGATGAGTTCTGTGCCATATCCCTGCCGGCGCGGCGCGCCATCCTCCGGCATGGGTACGCCCCTCTCCCGCCACTCGAGAACGACCTGCCCGGTGCCGTTCCCGCCTCCCGTTTCCCATGTGACGGAGAGGCGGGCGTCGGGCCGGGAGAGGGCGCCGTGCTTCACGGCGTTGGTGGCCAGTTCGTGCACGGCCAGGCCCATGGCCTGGGCGGAAAGGGCGGGCAGGGAGACCGGCGGCCCCCCGACGGTGATCCGGCCGCTGTTAACGGTGCCGTCGCCATGAGCGGTCAGCTCCATCTCCAGAAGGCTGTGGAGGTCGATATCCTGGTGGTCGCTGCGGGCGAGGAGGCTCTGCACGCGGCTGAGGGCGTGCAGCCTTCCCTCGAACTCGCCCCCGAAGTCCTCCAGGGATCTGCTCTTGCGCATGGTCTGGCTGGCGATGGCCTGGACGACGGCGAGCAGGTTGCGGGTGCGGTGCTGAAGCTCGGCCAGCAGCACGGCCTGGCGGTCCTTCAGCCCGCGCAGGTCGTGGATGTCGGTCATGGTGCCGACCCAGTCGCCGCTGCCGGCGGCGCCGTCGCTAGGGGAGATGCCGCCGGAGCCGCCGGGCGTCGCAACGGGGCGGGCGCGGGTCCGGTGCCAGCGGTACTCGCCATCGGCCGCGCGGCGGACGCGGTGCTCGACGTCGTACTCGCCCCGCGCCTCCGCGCCCTCCCAGGCCTCGCGGGTGGCGGGCAGGTCCTCGGGGTGGATCGCCTGCATCCAGCCGAAGCCGACGCTCTCCTCGGGGGTCATGCCGGCAAAGTCCGTCCATTGCGGGCTGCCCCAGCTGCGGCTGCCGCTGGGCAGGGTGCGGAAGACGAGCTGGGGGATGCTGGCGGCGAGGAGGTGGAAGCGCCCCTCTCTCTTGCGCAGATCCTCGCTGGCGCGATGCGCCTCGCTGCGGTCGCGCACGATCCTGACAAAGCCGTCCCTTGGGTTGCGGCGCGGGACGAGGGAGCCCGAGGCCCAGAAGCGGGAGCCGTCCTTGCGGCGGTGCCAGCGCTCGTCCGCGGCGCGGCCCTCGCGCAGCGCCACCTCCCGCTCGCGGCTTGGGTAGCCCGCCGCCTGGTCCTCCTCGGTGAAGATCATGTCGGCGCTTTGGCCGAGGATTTCTTCGGCCCCGTATCCGAAGACGCGCTCCGCGCCGATGTTCCAGCTTCTCGCGATACCGCCGGGGTCGATGCCGTAGACGGCGAGGTCGGTCGAGTTCTCGATCAGGCACTCGAACAACTCGCTCTGCGAGGCGCTCCCGGGCCCGGCCGGGAGGGAAAGTTCTCTGCTCACCGGACCTCCTTGCAGGACCGCACCGCGCGTGAATTGCGTAGCGAGGTCGTTCCACCCGGGCAAGTTGCATCGGGTCGAGGACTCAGCGCGTCAAGGTGCCGAGAGTTCGGACCGGCTTCGTGACGAGCACGTGAAATGGCGCGGCAGTAGCGGGGGATCGCGATGGTACCGGGGGCCGGGCATGAGGCGCGGTGCTGGCCGGATCGGGAAGCCGCCCCTATCTTGGGGGCGATCCTTCCGGCATTCCCTGGGCCGCCTCTCCGGCGCTCCCACCCGGGCCGCCCCTCTTCGAGACATCAGGTTCCCCGATGCGCGATCCGAACTTCACCGGCTACACCCCCAACCGCGTCGCGGGCGTCACCGCGGAGGAGGTGATCGAGGTTCATTCCCGCCACGTTCCCTGCGATGGCGGCGGCGTCTCCGGCCATCCGCGGATCTGGTTGCGGATCGAAGGGGACGAGATCACCTGCCCCTACTGCTCCCGCACCTACCACCTGGCGCCGGGCGCGGGGGATGACGGTCATCACTGACGCACCGGAGATGGAGCGCGGCAGCGCGGACGAGACGGCCGACAAGGCGCCCGTGGCCGACCCGATCGTGGCGGAGGTCGATCCCAACCGCCACCTGATCCTGGTGGACGGCTCGGGCTACATCTTCCGCGCCTTCCACGCGCTGCCGCCGATGACCAACCCGGCGGGGGTGCCGGTGAACGCTGTCTTCGGCTTCACGCAGATGCTGGCGAACTTCCTCTCCAAGCACGCGGGCAGCCACATCGCGGTGGTCTTCGACGCCTCGCGCTCGACCTTCCGCAACGAGCTCTACCCCGAGTACAAGGCGCAGCGCCCGGAGGCGCCGCCGGAACTCGCCCCGCAGTTCGGCCTCATCCGCGAGGCGACGGATGCGTTTTGCGTTGCCCGCGTGGAGCTGGACGGCTTCGAGGCGGACGACCTCATCGCGACCTATGCGACCGCCTTCGCCAAGGAGGGCGGGCAGGTCACCATCGTCTCCTCCGACAAGGACATGATGCAGCTGGTGGGCGGCGGCATCCGCATGCTGGACCCCATCAAGCAGAAGCCGATCCACGCCGCCGAGGTCGTGGAGAAGTTCGGCGTGATGCCGGAGAAGGTGGTGGAGGTGCAGGCGCTGGCGGGCGACTCCACCGACAACATCCCGGGCGTGCCGGGCATCGGCATCAAGACCGCGGCGCAGCTCATCGAGCAGTACGGGGACGTGGAGACGCTTCTCTCCCGCCTTTCTGAGATCAAGCAGCCCAAGCGGCGCCAGGCGCTGGAGGAGAACGCGGAGAAGGCGCGCATCTCCCGCAAGCTGGTGGAGCTGGACCGCAACGCCCCGCTGCCGCTGCCAATGGAAGGGCTGGCGACCCAGGCGCCGGAGCCGGGGAAGCTCATCGCCTTCCTCAAGCAGCACGGCTTCCGCAGCGTGCAGCACCGCCTCGGCCTGGACGCGAACGGGGAGGTGCCGGTCTCGCGCCCCGCCGGGCCCGCGCCGGCGCCGGTCGCGCTCACCCTGCCGGCCGAGGGCGCGCCCTTCGGCCCCTACGAGACGATCACCACCATCGACGCGCTGCACGCCTTCGCGGCGGCCGCGCGCGAGGCGGGGGTGATGGCGCTCGACACCGAGACGACGAGCCTCGACGCGCTGAACGCCTCCCTCGTCGGCGTCTGCATGGCGGTGGCACCGGGGCGCGCGGCCTACCTGCCGCTGCGGCACGAGGGGACGGACATGCTCTCCCCCGCGCCGGAGCAGCTGCCCTTCGACGCCGCGATGGAGGTGCTGCGGCCGCTCTTCGCCGACCCCTCCGTGCTGAAGGTGCTGCACAACGCGAAATACGACCTCGAGGTGCTGAACCGGGAGCCGAACGGGGGCCTGGAGGTGTCGCCGGTCGACGACACGATGATGATCTCCTACAGCCTCGACGCCGGGCGGCACGGGCACGGGATGGACGAGCTCTCGCGCCGCCACCTCTCGCACCAGCCCATCACCTATGACGAGGTGACGGGCACCGGGCGCGGGCGGAAGCCCTTCTCTCAGGTGCCGCTGGACGAGGCCACGCGCTACGCCGCCGAGGACGCGGACGTGACGCTCAGGCTGTGGCACGCGCTGAAGCCCAAGCTGCGCGAGGAGAAGGCCCTCGTCCTCTACGAGGATGTCGAGCGGCGGATGATCACCGTGCTGCGCGACATGGAGATGGCCGGCGTGAAGGTGGACGGCCCCGCCCTGAAGCAGGCTGGCGCCGAGTTCACCGAGCGTATGGCGGCGCTGGAGGCGGAGATCCACGAGATCGCGGGCCGCCCCTTCGCGGTGGGCTCGCCCAAGCAGCTCGGCGACATCCTTTTCGGCGAGATGGGCCTCTCGGGCGGCAAGAAGGGCAAGTCCGGCGCCTATTCCACCGATGCCGCAACGCTGGAGGAACTGGCGGCCACCACCGGCCATCCGCTGCCGCGCAAGGTGCTCGACTGGCGGCAGCTCTCAAAGCTGAACTCCACCTATGTCGAGGGCCTGCAGGCGCAGATCGCGGCCGACGGGCGCGTGCACACTGATTTCTCGATGGCGATCACCAGCACGGGGCGGCTCTCCTCCACCGAGCCGAACCTGCAGAACATTCCCATCCGCTCGCAGGAGGGCGCGCGCATCCGCCGCGCCTTTGTGGCCGAGCCCGGGCACCTGCTGCTGGCCGCGGACTACTCGCAGATCGAGCTGCGGCTGCTCGCCCATGTGGCGGAGGTGCCGTCCCTGCGGGAGGCCTTCGCGACAGGGCAGGACATCCATTCCCGCACGGCCTCCGACATCTACCGCATCCCGCCGGACAAGGTGGACCGCGAGGCCCGGCGGCGCGCGAAGACGATCAACTTCGGCATCATCTACGGCATGTCCGCCTTTGGCTTGGCCGGACGCCTGGGCATCGGCGCCGGCGAGGCGCGCGGGATCATCGACGCCTATTTCGCGCAGTACCCGGGCATCCGCGATGCCATGGAGCGCTTCAAGGAGGACGCCCGCACCAACGGCTACGTGCTGACGCCCTTCGGCCGGAAGCTCTGGATTCCCGAGATCGGCGCGCGCGACCAGGGCCGCCGCGGCAATGCCGAGCGCGCCGCCATCAACGCGCCCTTCCAGGGCGGAGCCGCCGAAATCATCAAGCGTGCCATGGTCCGCCTGCCCTCCGCCCTGCGCGAGGCGAAGCTCCGCGCGCGCATGCTGCTGCAGGTGCATGACGAACTGCTCTTCGAGGTGCCCGAGGACGAAGTCGAGGCCACCAAGCCCGTGGTGCAGGCGGTGATGGAGGGGGTCGCGACCCTCCGCGTGCCGCTGGCGGTGGAGATCGGGACGGGGCACTCATGGGCGGAGGCCCATTAGGGGGGCGCGTTCCTGACCGGTTGCCGATGGCGACTCCGGGGAGAGGAAGAAGGAATTCTTCCTCTCCCCGGCCCCCTCATCATCCTCTTTTTCTTCGAGTTTGAGTCCCCTCGCGGCCGGTGCGCCTCGGGTCCACGACCCGAGGCGACGACACGTTCACGAAGCCTCCGCGACAGCCAGATGGGGATCCAAGGGCCTCAGGCGCCACGCTCAGCCAGGCCGGCGCTGACGCCCGGCGGTGGGAGCTGCCGGCTGCACCGCCACGGGTTCGAGGACGACGGTCGGGCTGGTGCAGACGTCGTGACCGGTGGCGACGGCCTCCTTACCGTCGGCCAGGCGCACCCGCAGGTCCAGCTGGCAGGGGGCGCCGGCCCTCCGGCGGAAGGTTTTCTCCGCACCGCTGGAGACGGGCTGGCGCAGCCGGTTGCGCCCACGGGGGTGGGCGGCGCCGGTCGCGGTGGAGACGAGGCTGACAGCGTCCTGGCCGGTGCGGTTCACCAGACGCCAGCTGCTGGCGGGGGATTGGGCCAGAGCTGGCGCGGCGATGGAAGCGAGGAGGAGGGCGAGGGGCAGGCGACGCATCACAGGAGTGTGAGCGCGTTCCCAAGGGTTTGGGAAGAGGATTCCGGACGATTCCAGAGGCGCCCTTCGATCTTTCCTACTGCTCGCAGCGGATGAAGACGGTGGAGCGGCCCGCGATCTCCCCCACATCGGCCGTGTTGCGGTCGGGGCCGTTGCTGGTTGCCGCCGCGGGCGTCACGCCGGCCGCGCGCAGGAAGGCGGCCGCGCGCTCTCCCTTCACCGCGAAGTTGATGTTCTGGGCGATATCACCGGTGCGGCCCGCGACGGCCTGGGCATTCAGCTTGGACACCACAACGCCGACGATGTTGCCCTGCATGTCAAGCAGCGGCCCGCCGGAATTACCGGGCTGCACGGGGGCGCTGATCTGGATCTGGTCGGGATTGTCACGCAGGCCGGCGAGGCCGTTGATCTCGCCCCGCGTCAACTTGGCATCCGAAGAGAGGAGGCCGCTGAGCGGGTAGCCATAGGCGACGACACCCTCGCCCCGCCGCAAGGGCGGGCCCTGGCGGAAGGAGAGCACGGGGCCGGTGAGGCCGGGCACGGCGAGCAGCGCGAGGTCGAGCGTGGCGTCGGTGCGGGCGGGGGGCACGGCCGCGTGGTTGCGCCCGTCCGGCCCGCGGACGAGCACGCGGGAGCAGTTGTCCACGACGTGGCGGTTGGTCATCACCCGCTCCCCCGCAACGAGGAAGCCGGTGCCGGTGGAGCCGCGCACGCCGGGACGCGGCAGGGCCTCGGGCGGGGTGGGCACGGGACCGGGGCGCGCGGCGGTAGCCGCGGCGGTCACGGCGCTGGCGTCGAGCGCGATCTCCCGCTGGGCGCAGATGTCCTGGTTACGCGAGACCGCCTCCCGCCCGTCCGCGAGGACTAGGCGCAGGTCAAAGCGGCAGCCAGCCTGTGCGTTGGGGCGCAGGCGATAGGCACCGTCCGAGGCGAGCGGGCGTTGCAGCAGGTTGCCCCCCCAGTCCGGCCGGCCGCTGCGCACGGCGTTCAGCGTCGTAGCCTCCTGCCCCGTTCGGTTGAGTACCCGAAAGCCCTCCTCGACCGCCGAGGCGGTAGGGGGTGCGGCGGGCGCCTGGGCCAGCGCGGGCGCCGCGAGGGCGAGGAGGATCAGGGCAGCGGGAAGGGGCTTCATCGTCACGCCGATGTGTGGAAGGCGCGGCCCCGCGTCAATCCGGGTCCTGGCCGCGTGAAGCGGGTCCTGCGGTGTCACCAAGCCGTCGCTTGCCAGCCCAGCCAGCAATCTGTACCACGCTAAATAACTGATTTCTCTCAGCAATTACTGAATAGGTCATTACATGAAGACCTCTTCATGTATCGATCTGCGACGGAGAGGCCCATGCGACCGACCAACGACACGCCCGGATGATTCAGAAGCTCACAGTGCCCCGGGGGCCCCTCGTCCTCGCCCTTCTCGCCCTCCTCGCGCTGGTCCGGCCGGCTGCGGCGCAGCAAGGCGGCAATCCCGGGGGCGGTGACCCCGGCTCGCCCGCGCTTTTTCCCGAAACGGCCGCCCGCCTCGCGCGGCTGGAGGAGTTGGGCTGGTTCATCCACGGCCAGGCCACCTTCGTGCTGCAGGGCCATCCCGGTTTCCGCTCCCCTTACCGGGCGGAGGGAAGCATGAGGCCGGCGGCGCAGGCGGCGAACACGCTCTCCACCGACCTCGTCGTCGGGCGGCGGCTCTGGGCGGGGGCGGAGGCGGTGGTGGACCTCTCCGTCACCCGCGGCTACGGGTTGTCGAACTCGACGGGGCTCGCGGCCTATCCGAACAACGAGGCCTTCCGCCTCGGCTCCACCGAGCCGACCTTCTTCGTGCCGCGCGCCTTCTTCCGCCAGACGATCGGGCTTTCCGGCGATACGGTGGAGCCCGAGGAGGACCCGCTGCGCTTCACCGCGCCGCTGCCGCGCGAGCGGGTGACGATCACCATCGGCAAGTTCTCGACCTGGGACATCTTCGACCGCAACGCCTACGCCCATGACGCGCGCACGCAGTTCCTCAACTGGGCGCTGGTGGGCGCGGGGGCGGTGGACTACGCGGCCGACGCGCGCGGCTGGACGATCGGTGCCGCGGCGGAGTGGGAGAACGGCACCTGGGCGCTCCGCGCCGGCGCCTTCCAGGTGGCGCGGCGGGTGAACGGCCTGTTCCTCGACCCCGCGCCGACGCGCGCCTTCCAGCTGCTGGGCGAGGTGGACCGCTTCACGCGCTTCGGCGGGCGGCCCGGGGCGGTGCGGCTGATCCTCGGCCTCTCCCGCACGCGGCAATCCACCTGGGGGGAGATCGACCCGCAGGATCCGGCCTCCTTCGAGCGGAACCCGAGCGGCTACCGCGCCAAGCGCATGGCCGCGCTCACCTTCGAGCAGGAGATCGCCGACGAACTCGGCGCCTTCGCGCGCCTGTCCTGGAACGACGGGCGCACGCAGAACTGGATGTTCACCGAGATGGACCGCGCCATCTCCGCCGGCCTCTCGATGAAGGGCGGTCGCTGGGGACGCGGGGAGGACACGATCGGGCTGGGCGGGAATGTCGGCTGGGCCTCCGAGGGCCGCCGCCGCTTCCTGGCGGCCGGCGGCATCGGCTTCATCACCGGCGACGGGGCGCTGCGCGGCGGCCCGGAATACGTGGCGGAGGCCTTCTACGACGCGGCGGTGGCGCCGGGGATCAACCTGGCGCTGGATGTCCAGCACGCGGTGAACCCCGCCTATAACCGCGACCGCGGGCCGATCACCTTCGTGGCGCTTCGGGCGCGCGCGGCTTTCTGAAGGCCGACGCGGGCGACTCCGGGAAGGAGAAGGACTTCTCCCTCCCGGGCCCTCCCTCATCTTATTTCTGTTTTATGTGCGGGGTGAGCGGCCGGTGCGCCGAGGGCACGGCCCCTCGGCGGAGGCCTTTGGCGGCTCTTGCAGGGGGCGGGGCAGGATCGCGCCGTTGCTCGGGAAGCACCCTCACGCGGGATCGTGATATCGCACCGCAAGTCACGGATATCCCCGGTGACGCGCGCCGCACCGCGCCCTAGAAGGGCGCGCCCCACCCTGCCGGGGCCTTCTGCATAGGACGAACCGGTGATCAACAAGATCCTCAAGGCCTCGCTGCTGCCCACCCTGGCCCTGCTCGCCGCCTGCGCCACCCAGCCCGCGCCCACCCCCGCCGTGGCCCCGCCGCCGGAAGAGGCCTTCCGCGGCGTTTGCACGCAGCGCTTCCCGAACGCCACGCCCTTCGCGGTGACGAAGTGCATGTACGAGGAGCTGGACAAGTCCCGCGGCGTGACGCCGGCCAGCAGCACCCCGGCGCCGGCGGCCGAGCCTGCGCGCAGCACCGCGCCGGCCCGTAGCACGGCACCCGCGCGCAGCAGCACCCCGGCGGCCCGCCGCGCGCGCTGATCCCGGGTAAGCCTTGGTCCTGGGCTGGTAACGCCAGGAGAGGAGGAAGGGATTCTTCCTCTCCCCGGATCTGCTGAAGGCCGTGCCTTCGACCGACCGTCCTTCTCCTCGCGTTCAAGGAACTTCTCCGGCCAGTGTGCCTCGAGTCCAGGACCAGGGGCGCTGCACGCTGGAAGGTTCCGAGCGAGCCACATGGAGGTCCCAGGGTCTCGGCCGGAAAAGTGGTTCACGCCCTGGCGACAGGCCGCGAAGGCTGCTCCGATAGCCTTCTACGTCCCGTCACGCGGCAGCCAGCGCCCGGAAAGGCCGATCCACAGCGGGCGGAACCGCACACCCGTCACTGCCGACGGCGTGGGACCGCGAAAAGCGGATCTCGCCAGACCCGCCGTCGCTCCACTGCCTTCCGGGTCCGGTTCTCAGATCCCTATCACCCGCCGCGTCGCCTCGAAGACCGCATTTCCCGGCTCACCGAAATCGAAGACAAGATCGAAGTGGTTCGAGCGCGGCCGGGGCGGCACCACCGTCGCCTCGCAGCCGGCCTCGCGCAGGGCGCGGGCGAAATCCTCCGTCTGCCGCTTGAACTCGCCGGTTTCCGTGTCGCCATAGGCCAGCACCACGGGCAGGCCGGAGGGCAGGGGCAGCAGGGCCGGACTGTTCCGCCGGGCCGAGGCCTCGTCGAGATGCATCCAGGCGTTGATATGCGTCGCCGGCAGCGGCCGCAGGTCGAAAAGGCCCGAGAGCAGCGTTGCGCCCGCCACGGCCCGCTCCGGCAGCCCCAGCGCGGCCCCCCAACCGGGCGCGATCATCATCCCCGCGAGGTGCCCGCCCGCGCTGCTTCCGGCGACATGGATGCGGGAGGGATCGCCGCCGAAGCGCGCGATATTCGCGTGGACCCAGGCCAGCGCGCGGCGGCACTCGTCCACGATCCGGTCGAGGCTGGCCGCGGGCGCGAGCGTGTAGTTCACCGAGACCACGCAGGCGCCCGCCGCGACGAAAGCCGGGGCCATGGAGCCGGCATCGGCCGAATCGAGCGCCCGCCAGTAGCCGCCATGGATGAAGACGAGCACCGGCGCCCCCTCGCCCGCGGGATAGACATCCACCCGCTCCGGCTCGGTCGGCCCGTAGCGCTCGGTGGACCAGCGCAGCACGGCCTTCGCGGCGTCGGTGCGCGCGCGATAGGCGCCGATGATCGTCTCCACCTCCGGCGTGGTGGCGCGCGCGTTGTACTCGCGGTCGAGGTCCATGCTCATGCTCTGCCCTTAAGAGGAGGCGGCTAGACGCCGATCAAGGCGCGCACGCGCTCCCCGTCGCGGTCCAGCTCCGCCCCCGTGCCGGTCCAGACCGTGCGGCCCTTTTCCAGCACCGTGTGCCGGTCCGCCAGGCGCCGCAGCGCGGCCAACGTCTTGTCGATCAGCAGGATCGCCTGCCCCTCCGCCTTCAGCGCGGCCAGCGTGGACCAGATCTCCGCCCGGATCACCGGCGCCAGCCCCTCCGTCGCCTCGTCGAGGATGAGGAGGTGCGGGTTTGTCATCAGCGCCCGCCCGATCGCCAGCATCTGCTGCTCCCCGCCCGAGAGCGTGCGCGCGGACTGCCCGGCCCGTTCGCGCAGGCGCGGGAATAGGGCGAAGACGCGCTCCAGCGTCCAGGGATTCGCCGCGCGCTCCCGGTCGGCCGCGGTGGCCACGAGGTTCTCGCGCACGCTCAGCGTCGGGAAGACCTGCCGCCCCTCTGGCACGAGCCCGATGCCCCGCCGCGCCACGCCCTCCGGCGGCAAGCCGGACACCACCTTGCCGCGGAAATCGACGCGCCCGCCGCGCGGCGGGTTCAGCCCCATGATGGCGCGCACCGTCGTCGTCTTGCCCATGCCGTTGCGGCCGAGCAGCGTCACCACCTCCCCGGGGCCCACCGAGAGGTTCACGTCGAACAGCACCTGCGCCGCGCCGTAGCCGGCCTGCAGCCCCTCCACCCGAAGCATCAGACCCCCTCCTCCTCGGAGAGATAGGCGGCGCGCACCTGCGGATCCTGCCGGATCTCCGCGGGCGTGCCGGAGGCGATGCAGTGGCCGTAGACGAGCACCGAGATCCGGTCGGCGAGGCTGAACACCGCGTCCATGTCGTGCTCCACCAGCAGCATCGGGATGCGGCCCTTCAGCCCGCGCAGCACCTCCGTCATCTTCAGACTCTCGGCCGCGCCCAGGCCCGCCATAGGCTCGTCCAGCAGCAGCAGCCGCGGGCCGGTCGCCAGCGCTACGGCAAGTTCCAGCTGCTTGCGCTCCCCGTGCGAGAGATCGGCGACGGGCAGCCGCCAGCGCGCCTCCGCCAAGCCCACCTGCCCGAGCGCCGCCCGCGCCGGTTCCAGCAGCCGCCGGTCGCGCGAGGCGTCGCGCCAGAAGCGGAAGCCGTGCCCCGCCCGCGCCTGCACCGCGAGCGCGACATTGCCCTCCGCCGTGTCGTCCTCCAGCAGCTGCGTGATCTGGAAGGTGCGGGACAGGCCACGCCGCACGCGCGCGGGCGTGGAGAGGGTGGTGATGTCCTCCCCCATGAAGCGGACAACGCCCGCATCCGGCGTGATCTCCCCCATGATCTGGCCGATGGCGGTCGTCTTGCCCGCCCCGTTCGGCCCGATCAGCGCGTGCAGCTCCCCCGGCATCACCTGGAGCGAGAGGTCGTCGGTCGCGACCAGCCCGCCGAAGCGCTTCACCAGCCGCTGGACGGAGAGAACCGGTTCATCAGCCACGGGGCGCCGCCTCCGGCCGAAGCGGCAGGTCCGGCGCCCCCAGATCCCCTGGCTGCACGCGGCCGGGCGGCAGTTCCCCGGCCGGCAGCGCCTCCGCCCCCCGCCCGCGCATTCCCGAGATCCGCCGCACCGCCCCCATCAGCCCGCCCCGCGCAAACAGCACGACCAGCACGAGGATCGGGCCGAGGATGAACTGCCAGTGCTCCGTCAGGCCCGACAACGTGTACTCCAGCGCCACCAGCACCGCCGCCCCGAGCGCCGGCCCCAGCAGCGTGCCGAGCCCGCCGAGGATCACCATCACCATCAGCTCGCCCGACTTCGTCCAGTGCATCATGTCCGGCGAGACGAAGCGCGCCTGGTTCACCATCAGCGCCCCCGCCATGGCCGCCCCCATCCCCGCGATGACGAAGGCCGCGAGCTTGTAGGGATAGGTCCGCACCCCGATCGCGGCCATCCGCCGCTCCCCCTGCCGGATGCCGGACAGCACCCGCCCGAAGCGCGAGCGCGCGATGCGATCCATGATGAACAGCCACGCCGCGAGCAGCCCGAGGCAGATCCAGTAGAGCGTCGCGGGATCGCGGAGATTCATGCCGAAGACCGGCGCCACCCGCCGGATCGCGAGGCCATCGTCCCCGCCATAGGCCTTCAGCGAGACAAACAGGAAGAACAGCATCTGCGCGAAGGCGAGCGTGATCATGATGAACTGCACGCCCGCGGTGCGCAGCGACAACGCCCCGATCACCAGCGCGCCGAGCCCGCCCACGAGGATCGCCAGCGGCAGCGTCACCAGCAGGTCGTTCGTGCCGGGAATGACGCCGAGGAACGGCTCCCCCGAGACGTAATGCGCGTAGAGGATGCCCACGACATAGCCGCCGAGCCCGTAATAGGCGGCGTGCCCAAAGGAGACGAGCCCGCCGCCGCCCAGCAGCAGGTTCAGCGAGGAGGCCGCGATGGCGTAGATCGCGATACGCGTAGCGAGCGCCACCGTCGCCGGGCTGCCGAGCATCGGCGCCACCACCGGCACCAGGGCCGCGAGCGCGAGCAGCAGCACCGCCCAGGCCCGTTCATCCCGCATGAGGTTACGCATGGGCAGGAAACAGCCCGCGCGGCTTGGCCAGCAGCACCAGCGCCATCAGCAGATAGACCCCCATCGAGGCGAGCCCCGCCCCCAGCGCATCCGCCTCCGACCCCGCCATGACCTGCCGAAGCAGACCCGGCACATAGGCGCGCAGCAAGGTGTCCACGACGCCCACCAGCACCGCCCCGAAGAGCGCGCCGCGAACCGAGCCGATGCCGCCGATCACCACCACCACGAAGGTGAGGATGAGGATGCTCTCCCCCATTCCCACCTGCACCGAGAGGATCGGCCCCGCCATCAGCCCCGCCAGCCCTGCCAGCAACGCCCCCAGGCCAAACACCAGCGTGTAGAGCAGCCGCACATCCACGCCGAGCGCCCGCACCATCTCCCGGTGCGTGGCCCCCGCGCGCACGAGCATGCCGATGCGCGACTTCTGGATCAGCAGGTAGAGGCCAAGCGCGACCGCCAGCCCCACCGCGATGATCAGCAGCCGGTAGACAGGGTAATCCACCCCCGGCAGCACCCGCACCGCGCCCCGCAGCCCCTCCGGCACGTTCACGAAGAGCGGCTGGCGCCCGAAGAGCAGCACCATCCCCTCGTTGAAGAAGAGGATCAGCCCGAAGGTCGCCAGCACTTGGTCCAGGTGGTCGCGCGCGTACAATCGTCGCAGCACGACGAACTCGACCACCATCCCCGTCGCCGCCGCGGCCGCGAGGCCGGCCAGCAGCGCGAGCCACGGCGAGCCCGTCGTCGTCGCGGTGATCGCCGCCGCATAGGCGCCGACCATGTAGAGCGAGCCGTGGGCGAGGTTGATCACGCCCATGATCCCGAAGACGAGCGTCAGCCCCGCCGCCAGCAGGAAGAGCGTGACGCCGAGCTGGACGCCGTTCAGCAACTGCTCCAGCAGAAGCGCCACGCCGGGTGTCATCCTAGAACTGGCCCATCAAAAATGACATTGGGAGGAGTAGGCGTCCCCGTGGTTCGTCAGGACGCGGTCCTTCGTCACCAGCGCGGGCTTGCCGGCCACGTTCTCCACCTTCAGCGCCCACCAGTCCTGCACGGGATGGTTGTTCGACCCGAAGGCGAACTTGCCGCGCGTACTCTCGAAATTCGCGGGCTTCATCGCGCGATAGAAGGCCTCCGTATCGTCAACCTTGCCGCCCGTTCCCTTCAGCGCCGCGCCGATTGCCAGCGCTGCGTCGAAGCTCTGCTGCGCGTAGAAGGTCGGCAGCCGGTTGAATTTTTGCTGGAACGCCGCGACGAAGCGCTTGCTCGCCTCGTTCGGGAAGTCGGTGTTCCAGTGGCTGGTCAGGTTCACGCCGACAGCGGCATCGCCCACCGCCGCCAGCGTCGTCGCGTCCATGGACGGCGCGGCGAGCGTCATCGGCAGGTTCGCCATCAGCCCGGCCTGGATGTACTGGCGCAGGAAGGCGATGCCGAGGCCGCCCGGATGGAACTGGTATACGCCGTCCGGCGCCGCCGCGCGGATCTGCGCCATTTCCGCCGCGAAGTCCGTCTGGTCGAGGCGGGTATAGACCTCGCCCGCGAGCTGCCCCTTGTAGAGACGCTTGAACCCCGTCAGCGCATCCCGCCCCGCCTGGTAGTTCGGCGCGAGGATGAACATTCGCTTCTGCCCGAGATTCGTCGCGAGCTGCCCTGCGCTCTCGTGCAGGCTGTCGTTCTGCCAGGCGATGGACCAGAAGTTCTTGTTGCACTCCTTCCCCGCGAGGTTCGAGGGCGAGGCATTCGGCGAGACATAGATCCCGCCCGCATCCAGCACGTCCGGCGCCACGGCGCCGAGCACGTTGGAGAAGACGATCCCCGTCAGCAGCCTGATGCGCTCATTCTTCATGAAGCGCTCGGCCACCTGCTTGCCCTGGCCGGGGCGCAGCCCGTCATCCTCCACCAGCAGCTGCACGGGCGCGCCGCCAAGCTTCCCGCCCTCCATGTCGATCGCCAGCTGGAAGGCATCGCGGATGTCCTGCCCAAGATAACTGCCCGCGCCCGAGAGCGTGGTGATCATCCCGATCTTCAGCGGCGCCCCTTGGGCGATCGCCGGGCGGGAGAGCGGGGAGGCGGCGAGCGGCGCCAGCCCGAGGGCGGCGCCGGAAGCGAGAAGCCCGCGGCGATTGATCGTCATGGAAAGCCTCCGTTCGTTTCGTTGAAGCCTAAAGTATCCCTCGGGCACGCGTCCACACGAAGATGAGGCCGCCCCTACTCCACCCGCGCGCCCGAGACCCGCACCAGCTCCGCCTTCACCGCGTAATCCGCCGCGATCATCGCGGCCGAGGCCTCGGGCGTCGCGGCGTGCACCGTGTAGCCATTGGGCAGCAGGTGCCGGTCCCGGATCACCGGCTCCTCCAGCGCCGCGGCCACGTCCTTCTGGATGCGCGACAGCAGCGCCGCCGGCGTGCCCGTGGGCGCGAAGATGCCGAACCAGGTGCGCGGGTCGGCCTCGGGGTAGCCGGCCTCGATCAGCGTCGGCACGTCGGGCAGCTGCGGCAGGCGCGTCGGCCGCCCCACCGCCAGCGCCCGGAGCGCCCCCGTCGCCAGGAACTCGCGGGATGACGCGACGCCGGAGAGCGTGCCCTGCACCTCCCCCGCGACGGTCGCCAGCACCGCCGGCGTCAGCCCGCGATAGGCTACCTGCGTGATCTCGATCCCTTCCCGCGCCTTGATGCTCTCGAAGAGCAGGTGCGGCTGGCTGCCCGGCCCGTAGGAGCCGTAGTTCAGCGCCCCCGGCTGCGCCCGCGCCGCCACCACCAGCCCCGCCATGTCGCGTGCTGGCACTGAGGGATTCACCAGCACCATCTGGTGCACGTCCAGCAGGTAGGAGACGGGCACGAGGTCCTTCATCGGGTCGTGCGGCAGCCGCGCGTGCATGTGCGGGTTGGAGGTGATGGAGGAATCCGAGGTCATGAGCAGCACGTGCCCGTCCGGCGCCGCCTTCACCACGGCGTCCGTGCCAGGGATGGTCGCGCCGCCCGGGCGGTTGTCCACCGTCACCGTCTGCCGCCACGTCACCGTCAGCCGATCCGCCAGCGCCCGCGCCAGCGCGTCCAGCCCGCCGCCGGGCGGATAGGGCACGACGATCCGCACGGGCCGGTCGGGCCAGGCGGGCTGCGCCCACGCCGGTGACGCCAGGGCGGGCGTGGCCAGGAAGGGAGCGGCGATTAGCAGGCGTCTGCGCAACATCACGGGAGTCCTCTGCGAGGGGACGATGCAGGTTTCGGGCCGCCTTCGGAAAGCCTCGCGCTGCCCGCTGTCAGAAGAGGTGCCGCTCCAGCCGCGCCACCGTGTCCGCCGGCGCCTCCAGCTTCGCCTGATGGCCGATGCCCGGCTGCACCGCCAGCACGGCGCCAGGGATGGCCGCGGCCAGGACGCGGCTGACCTCGGGCGGGTTCACCCGGTCCTCGCTTCCCACCAGCACGAGCGTCGGCGCCCGGATGCGCGGCGCGAAATCGGTCGTGTCCGTCGCGTCGCTCGCGCGCGCCGAGCGCATCAGCCCCTTCGCGTGCGTCGCGGCCAGGGATTGCCGCACCCATTCCGCCACCACCTCCGGCGTGCCGGGCGCGACGAGATTCGACCAGCGCTTCCGCGCCAGTGCCATGCCGCCCTCGGCCACGCTCTCCGCGCGCATCGCCAGCATCCGCGCCCGCTCCGCCTCCGGCTTCCAGCGCTGCCCGCGCGACGCCCCGAGCAGCGCCAGCCGCCCCACCCGCGCCGGGTGCTCCGCTGCCATCACGGCGCCCACCATCGAGCCGAAGGAGGAGCCCACGACATGCGCCCGCCCGATGCCCAGCGCATCCAGCAGCGCGACGGCCGCGCGCGCGTAATCCGTCGCCGCCGGCGCCTCCGCCGCGAAGTCGGCCGACAGCCAGTAGCCCGGCGCGTTCCAGGCGATCACCCGCGCCCGCCGCGCCAGCGCCGGCAGCACGAAGCGCCAGCCGGTGGAATTCGACCCGATGCCGTGCATCAGCAGCACCGCCTCCGGACCCTCGCCCCCCTCCATGAAGGAGATCCGCCCGTGCTCCAGCCCCAGCGCCCCCGCGTCCAGCTCGGCGAAGCGCGTTTCGGGCAGGGGCGGCGCCTCGCTGCCGTCGGGGTGGTGGATCACAGGCTCACCCAGCCCTCCGGCGGCGTCTTGCCGGGGTGCAGCGTGCCGCAATGCGGGCAGGTGCGCTTCTCCTCGCTCGCGTAGAACTCGGCGTAGAGCGGCGGCAGGTCCTTCACGATGTCCTTCACCACCAGCTCGATCCGGTGGACCCTCCCGTTGCACGTGAAACAGTACCACTCGAAAGCGTCCTTCACGCCCTCGGGCCGGCGGCCTTCCACCACCAGCCCCACCGAGCCGGCCTGCGGGCGCTGGGGCGAGTGCGGGGTGTGCTTGGGCAACAGGAAGACCTGCCCTTCCCGAATCGGGATGTCCTGGATGCGCCCGTCCATGTGCACCTTCAGCACCATGTCGCCGCGCAACTGGTAGAAGAACTCCTCCACGGGGTCGTCGTGGAAGTCCACGCGCTGGTTCGGCCCGCCGACGATCTGCACGACCGTCTCCGCGTCCTCGAACAGCAGCTTGTTGCCCACGGGGGGCTTCAGCAGGTGCTCGTTCTCCGCGATCCATGCCTTGAAGTCGAAGGGCTTCTTCATTCCTGGCTCCTGGAAGCAAGGCCGGGGGAGGTGAACTCCCCCGGACCCCCTCCTTTTTTTATCGGACAGAAAAAGATGGGGGTCCGGGGGAATTCCTTCCCCCGGCCTTCCTTACTCCGCCGCCTGCCGCATCGGCCGCAGCCCGCAGCCCTCGAAGGCCGCCCGCGTCGCCGCCCGCTCCGCCTCGGTCAGTTGCAGCATCGGCCGCCGCACCGGCCCGCCCGCCTGGCCCAGCAGCTCCATCCAGTACTTTGTATGCGCCGGCGGCTTGCCGCCGGGCTTGGTGGAGCGGATCGCCTGCCGCACCGGGGCCAGGCTGTCGAAGACCCGCCGCGCCTCCTCCGCGCGCCCGGCGAAGGCGAGGTCCGTGTATTCCCGCATCCGCGTATCGCCCGCCGTCTGCAGCATCGCGGGTGGGGAGGAGCAGAGATAGAGCCGCCATCCCAGCTCAAGAATGTTGTCCAGCCACTCGTCCTCGCTCGCCGTGCTCACCAGCAGCGCGTCACCGGCGCGGCGGGACAGTTCCGAGTACATCTCTCGCGGCACGGAGTACTTGATCGCGACAATGCTCGGAATCTCCGCGATGCGGAGGCAGAGATCGGGGCTCATCAGGTAGCCGCTGTCTGGGTGCGACCACATGGCGATGCCGAGCCGCGTGCGCTCGCTGATGTATCGGTAGTATTCGACCAGCGTCTCGTCGCGGTCGTGCAGGAAGTGCAGCACGGGCGCGTGCACCACGATGAAGTCAGCGCCGCAGGTCTCGGCGTGTGCGGCCAGCTCCAGCACCGTGTCCAGGTTCTGGTCGGAGCAGGACATGATGCTCCGCTTGCCCGTTTCCCGCGCCACCTCGGCCGCGATGGAGAAGCACCGCTTCCGCTCCTCGACCGACATCGAGAAGAACTCGCCCTGCTTCCCCGCGACGAAGACGCCGTCCACGCCGAGCTCGGTGAACCAGTGGCGCAGGTTCGCCCGGAAGCCCGCCTCGTCCAGCGACAGGTCCGCCCGGAAGGGCGTCGGCGCCGCGCACCAGATGCCGCGCAGATGGGTGCGGGCAAAGCTCTTGGCCCCCACCCGATCATAGGTCCCGCGATCATAGGTCCCGCTCATGGCCGTCCTCCCCGGGATTGGCTGGCACAGCCTATCGGCACCTGCCGCGTTGGGGGAAGCCCGGCCCGTTTGCACCCTTCCAAGGCCCGATGCCCGGCCTTCCACATTCCGCGTGCACTCCGGCCATCATGACGCTTTAATGACACCTCTCCGCGGGAGGACCTGTTGGACGCATTGCGACTCTTGATCGAGCTGGCAGGGGAGGCCGCCCTCCTCCTCTTCGGGCTGCACCTCGTGCAGCGCGGGGTGGAGCGGGCCTTCGGCGCCAATCTCCGTCGCGCGGTCAACGTCGCCCTCGGCTCCCGCCCCCGCGCCTTCCTGGCAGGGCTCGGCGTCACCGCCGCCCTCCAGAGCAGCACCGCCGCCGCCCTGATGGTCGGCGGTCTCGCGGCCCGCGGGGCACTGGGGCTGGAACCGGCCCTGGCGGCCATGCTCGGCGCCAATGTCGGCACGGCGCTGATCGTTCAGCTTCTCTCCTTCGACGTGCGCGCGGTCTTTCCCGCCCTCCTCTTCCTCGGCTGGGCCGCCTACCGGCGCCCTAAGCTCCGCCAGCGAGAGGCCGGGCGCGCGGTGATGGGCCTCGGCCTCATGCTCGCCGCCCTGCACCTCATGCTCGACAGCATGGCGCCGCTCCAGGCCTCCCCCGCCTTCCGGGAGGTGCTGCACCTCCTCGCGGGCTCGCCGCTCCTCAACCTCCTCGCCGCGGCCCTGCTCGCCTGGGCGATGCACTCCTCGGTCGCGGCCGTCCTCCTCGTGGGGTCGCTGGCCGGCGCCGGGGCGCTCGGTCCGGAGGCGGCGGTCGCCATGGTCCTCGGCGCCAATCTCGGCAGCGCCGTCACCCCCGTCCTCGCCGCTCGCGGGGAGGAGGCGCGGGACCTCTCGCGCCAGCGCCTGCCGCTCGGCAACCTGCTGAACCGACTGCTGGGCGCCCTTGTCGCCCTTGCCCTGCTCGGCCCGCTCACCGAGGCCCTCCGCGCCCTCGATCCTGCCCCCGCGCGGCTGGTGGCGAACGCCCACCTCGCCTTCAACCTCCTCCTCGCCCTCGCGAGCCTGCCCTTCCTCACGCCCTTCGCGCGCGTCCTCGCACGGCTCCTCCCAGCGCCGCCCGCGGCAGCCGACGCCGCAGCCCCCCGCTATCTCGACCCCGAGGCCTTCTCCACCCCCGCCGTCGCCCTCTCCAACGCCGCGCGCGAGGCGCTGCGGATTGCCGACGAGGTGGAGGCCATGCTGCGCGACGCCGCCGCCGCCCTCCGCCGCGCCGATATCGAGCGCGCCCGCGCCACCGCCCGCCGCGACGACGTGGTGGACAACCTCCACCACGCCGTCCACGCTTACCTGGCCGGCCTGCCCCGCGAAGCCCTCACCCCCGCCGAGGCCACGCGCCTCGAGGAGATCCGCGACCTCGCCATCGTGCTCGAGCATGTGGGCGACATCGTCGAGCGCGGGCTGGCCCGCCACGCCACCCGCGCCGCGCGCCGCGGCACCCAGCTCACGCCCGAGCTGGCCGACGAACTCGTCGCCCTGCACCACCGCGCCATCGCCCAGCTCCGCCTCGCGGTGGCGGTCTTCATGGGCGGGGACACCGCCGCCGCCCGTCAGCTCGTGGTGGAGAAGGAGGCCTGGCGCCGGGCCGAGCGCGCCGCCGCCGGCCGGCTCGGCCGCAGCGCCGACGACGCCTCCGCCGCCACCGCCCGCCTGGCGCTGGACGTGACCCGCGACCTCAAGGGCATCGCCGGGCATCTCGCCGCCCTGGCGCACCCCCTGCTGGAGCGCGAGGGCCTGCTGCGCGTCAGCCGCCTGCGGGCCGCGCCGGCGGCCTGAGGCGGGACACCGCGTGTTTGCGGCCCTGCACAGAGGTGGCAAACAGGAGCAGCGAACGTCGCGAGGCCCGCATGAACGGCATAGCTATTCTTCTGGGCCCGGTGGGGTTGAGCATCCTCGGCGTCCTTGTCCTCGGCGGCTTGGTCAGCCTTCTCGCCAGCGGCGGAAAGCGCGGAAAACAGGCTGCACCAGGTGGCCTCGACCTCGGCTTTGGTGAAACTGAGAACATGGGCAAGGCATCCCGCCCGACGGATTACCCCGACTTCCCCACCCTGCTGGACCGATTCGTCCTACCCCTCTCCCAGGCCCATCCCAACTGGGAGCGCCTGGACGGCGCCCATGACGTGCCCGGCCAGCCCGTCTCCTGGTTCACCTGGAACGACGTCCGCTACAGCGTCAGCGGCGAAACCCATGTCCGCGCCCTCCTCCAGGCACGGGACTGGACAAAGGAGCACCCCGGCGAAGACCCCCTCGTCGTAAAACCAACCAAGGGCGGCGCCGGGCGCCTCACCCTGAGGCCGGAAATCGGTTGGAGGGACGAGAAGGGGATCCGGATCGAGACTGGCTGAGGACAAGTCCCCGGATAGGCCTCTGTCCGCTCCGGGCGTCCGGAACGGTGATGGGGGTCGCATTCCTTTCTCTGCGCTTCACCCCTTGATCGAACCGCCGCCCTTCTCCGCCCTCGTAACATAAGTGCCCGGTCCGCGTTCCCTGATGGTCCCCGACCAAGTGGAGCCAATGCCGGATTCCGTCCCTTCCCGCCCGTCCCGCGCCCAGGGGCCGGTGCGCTCCAGCCTTTCGCGCACCAACCTCTCCGCCGAGGTGGCCGCCGCCGGCGTGCCCAATGGCGGCCCCGGGGTCTTCTATGCCGGCATTGCCCTCGTCGGCGTGCTCTACGTCACCCGCGAGTTGCTGGTGCCGCTGGCCCTCGCCATCCTGCTCGCCTTCGTGCTGGCGCCGGTGGTCCGCGCCTTCCGCAAGATCGGCGTGCCCCGCGTCGCCTCCGAGATGCTGGGCGTCATCCTGGCTGTCGCGGTGATCGCGGGCCTCGGCGCGCTGATGGGCCGCCAGCTGGCCGAACTGGCCACCGACCTTCCCTTCTACCAGGCCACGGTCACCCAGAAGCTAACCGGCCTCTTCGGGGATCATGGCCCGCTCGGCCGCGCCTCGGAGCTGCTCCGCTCCCTCGGTGAGGGCCTCTCCTCAAAGGATTCAGCCGCCTCCTCCGCAGCCGCCGCGCAGTCCGGCCTGCCACCCCTTCCCGTGGAGGTGCGCGAGCCCGCGCCGGGCCTCCTCGTGGTCATGCAGCGGGTCGTCGGCCCTCTGCTCGGCCCCGTTGCCACCACCGGCATCGTCATCGTCTTCGTTGTCTTCCTCCTTCTCTACCGGGAGGACCTGCGGGACCGCGTCATCAAGCTGATGGGCTCGCGCGACCTCCAGCGCACCACCGCCGCCATCAACGACGCCGCCTCCCGCCTCTCGCGCTACTTCCTCGCGCAGACGGCGATGAACGCCGCCTTCGGCCTCGGCATCGCCGCCGGGCTCTGGGCCATCGGCATCCCCAACCCCCTGCTCTGGGGCGTCATCGCGGGGCTGATGCGCTTCGTCCCCTTCATCGGCGGCTTCATCGCGGCCGCCTTCCCCGTCCTCCTCGCGATCGCGGTGGATCCGGGCTGGACGATGCTCATCTGGGTCATCATCCTCTTCGCCGTCGCCGAGCCGCTGATGGCCCAGGCGGTGGAGCCGATGGTCTACGGCCACTCCACCGGCCTCTCGCCCGTCGCCATCCTCCTCGCCACGGCCTTCTGGGCCTGGCTCTGGGGACCGATCGGCCTGCTGCTGGCCACCCCGCTCACCGTCGGGCTGGTGGTTCTCGGCCGCCACGTGGACCGGCTGGAATTCCTCGACGTCCTTCTCGGGGACCGCGCCGCCCTCGCCCCGCCCGAGGCCTTCTACCAGCGCGCCCTGGCCGGCGACGCGGACGGCCTGGCCGAGCAGGCGGAGCTCCAGCTCCGCGGCATGCCCCTCCTCTCCTACTACGACAGCGTCGCCCTGCCCGGCCTCTCCCTCGCCCAGGAGGACGCGACCCGCGGCGCCCTCAACCGTGCCCGGCTCGACGTGCTGCGCTCCCGGGTGGACGAGCTGCTCGACGACCTCTCCGAGCACGAGGACGTCGAGCCCCCGGCCATCGAGGCCGACGGCCCGGTGCAGCGGGAGAGTGACGGCGAGCCCGGCCCCGACGCCCCGCCTCCCCCCGCGCCGCCGGCACCTCCGCCCGAATGGGCCAACCCCGGCACCGTCCTCTGCGTCGCCGGCCGCGGCCGGCTGGACGAACAGGCCACCGCCATGCTCGCCCAGGTGCTCACCCTCGCCGGCTACGGCGCCACCACCCTCCCCGCCGAGGCCCTGCGCAACGCCGCGGCCGTGCCGGAAGGGGCCCGCGCCGTGGTGCTCTCGGCTCTCGAGGGAGGCAGCGGCGCGGCCAGCGCCCGCTACGCCATCCGCCGCCTGCGCCGCCGCTTCCCCAACGCCCTGCTCGTCGCCGGCGTCTGGGGCGCCGAACGCGACAGCCCCGTCCTCGCGGCCCTGCGGGAGGAAGGAATGCGAAGCTGCGAAGCCCGCTCCCTCCGCGACGCGCTGGCCTGCCTCTCGGCGGAGGCGGCACCGGCCGAAGTACCGCCGACCGCGGCCTGACAGGAGCGGTCCGGTCCGGAGAGGGCAGCGCCCTCTCCGGACCTCCCGCATGAACGCGCAACATTCATCCCAGCCCGCCAGGAGCCTGAGGCCCTCGGATCCCCGTCTGGCTGTCGCGGAACCTTCCTGACCATGCAGTCGCCTCGGGCCATAAGCGCGAGGCGCACCGGCCGCGAAACCACTCAAACTCAGAGAAGAAGATGATGGTGAGGGGCTTGGGGAGAGGAAGAATCCCTTCTTCCACTCCCCGGATCCACCCGCGAAGCCCCATCACCCCAGAAGCGCGGCCGCCAGGTTCACCGCCGCTGCCAGGATCACCGCGTTGAAAAGGAAGGCGAGCGCCGCATGGCCGAGCACGGCGCGGCGTATCGTTGCCGTGCGCGTCGTCACGTCGGAGACCTGGGCCGTCATGCCGACGGTCATCGCGAAGTAGAGGAATTCGGGAAAGTCCGGCCGGTCGTTGCCAGGAAAGTCGAGGCCCTGGCCGCCGAGCCAGTGCACATGGGCGTAGTGGTGCGCGAAGAGCACCTGCACAAAGAGCCAGGAGACCACCACCGTGCCGCCCGCCGAGAGGGCGGCGCCCGTGGCCTGGGCGGTGCCCTTGGCGGTCGCCAGGTCCGCCACCACCGCGCCGAGCGCCGCTAGGGCGGCGATGACGCTGGCCAGGAGGATGCCCCACTGGTCCTGGTCGAGCGCCGCGGCCCGGGCGGCGAGTTCCTCGGGCTCATCGTCCCAGAGGGCAACGGAGATGGCCACGGTGTAGGCGAGTGCCGAGGCGTTCCAGAAGGCGAGCACGCTGCTGGTGCCGCGCAGGCCGGCCAGCCAGGCTACCAGCCCCGCCGCCAGCCCCAGCACGAGCGAGGACAGGAGGATGGGGCGGCGCTGGAGCCGGGCCGGGAGCATCGCCGCGCTCACCCCTCCCCGGTCTCGCCGATAGGGGCGACCTCGCCGGTCATGCCGGCCAGTACCTCCGCCACGTGGCGCACGCGGATGGGGCTCGCCTCCCGCTTGAGGCGGCCGGCCATGTTCAGCAGGCAGCCGAGATCGCCCGCCAGCAGCGTGTCGGCGCCCGTTCCGCGGATGTCGGCCACCTTGTCCGTCACCATGCGGGTCGAGATCGCCGGGTACTTCACGCAAAAGGTGCCGCCGAAGCCGCAGCACAGCTCGGGCTCGGCCAGTTCCTTCACGGTGAGGCCCGGCACCTTGGCGAGCAGCGCGCGGGGCTGGGCCCGCACCCCCATCTCCCGCAGGCCGGAGCAGCTGTCGTGATAGGCGGCGATGCCGTCATAGGCCGGGCGGGCCGTGTCGAGGCCCATCACGTCCACGAGGAAGGAGGTCAGCTCGTGCGTGCGGGCCGCCAGCGCCTCGGCCTTGCCGCGATAGGCGGGATCGTCCTCGAAGAGGGCGGGGTAGTGGTGCGCGATCATCCCCGCGCAGGAGCCGGAGGGCGCGACAACGTGGTCGTAGCCGAGGAAGGCGTCGATCACCGCGCGGGCGAGGTCCTTCGCCGTCGCCCGGTCCCCGGAATTATAGGCGGGCTGGCCGCAGCAGGTCTGGGTGGCCGGCACCTCCACCTGGCACCCCGCCTCCTCTAGCAACTTCAGGGCGGCGAAGCCCACGGAAGGCCGGTACAGATCGACCAGGCAGGTGACGAAGAGCGCGACGCGGGGCTTGGTGTCGGACATCGCGCCCAAGATAGGCGGGCGGCGGGGCCGAGCCAACGCCGCCCCTCGCCTACCGGGGCCGCAGCACCCAGATCCGGCCGGTCTCGCGCATCCGCCCCGCAGCGGAGCCGGCCGCCTCGCCCCAGCCCCAGAAGAGGTCGGCGCGCGCAGGGCCGCGGATGGCGCCGCCCGTGTCCTGCGCCACGACCAGCCGTTCCAGCCGCCCCCCCTCCGTCGGGTGGCGCGTCTCGATCCAGAGGGGAAGGCCGAGCGGCACGTGACCGCGGTCCACCGCCACCGAGCGACCGGGCGTAAGGGGCGCGCCGAGCGTCCCGGCCGGCCCGCCCGACGGCGGCAGGTCGTCACGCCAGCGGAAGAAGACCCAGGAGGGGTTGGTGTCCATCAGCGCCCGCGCCTCCCCGGGCGGCGCGGCGTGCAGCCAGGCGCGGAGAGAATCCATGGAAACCTGCTCGCGCGCCATCGCCCCGCGCTCGATCAGCACACGCCCGATAGGCACGTAGGGATGCGCGTTCTTGCCGGCATAGCCGAGCCGCCGCTCGCTCCCATCCGGGAAGACGGCGCGGCCGGAGCCCTGGATCTGGAGGAAGAAGGCGTCCACCGGGTCTGCCCAGGCGAGCACCTGCCCTGGCCAGGCGCCGGCCGCCACCGCTGCCTCGATCGAAGCACGCGGCAACTCGGCCGGTCCCATGGCAAGGAGCGGCGCGGTGAAGCCCGGCGCGCGGACGGGCGAGACGCGCAGCACCGGCTCGTAATAGCCCGTCACCAGCCCCTCGCCCGCGAGGACCGGCTCGAAATAGCGGACGAAGAAGGCGCGGGCGGCGGCCTCGTCGCCGGGCGGCACCAGCGGCGCGGCCGCGCAGGCCGGCGCCAGCGTTCCCGGATAGGCGAGCGCCGCGCAGCCCGCGACGAAAGCCGGGACCGCCTCGGAGAGCCGGTCCCGCTCCCAGCGCGGCGAGGGCGTGCAGCCCGAGGCGACCCCCGCCGCAAGAAAGGCGAGGAGAAGCCGAATTGCCCGAGGAATGATCAGGCGGAGCGGGTGCTGGTGAGCTTCCAGGCCGGGTCGCTGCTGCGAACGTCGCGCTGGAAGGTCCAAATATCCGTCAGCTCCGTCACCGCATCGGTGCCCGCCACGGGCTTGCCGGTGGCGTCCGTGGTCATGTTCACCTGGTCGGAGACGAAGCGCACCGTGACCTCGGCCGTGGTGCCACGCAGGTCGGCGCCGTCGATCGAGGCCTCGCGGATCTCCCGGATCTCGGTGCGCTGCTGCTCGCCCTTCGCCTCACGGTCGGTGATGGCGGCCTCGAAGCCCGCATAGGTCTCGTCGGAGAGGAGGTTGCGCAGCGCCACCCGGTTACCCGAGGCGAAGCCCTCCACGATCATCCGGAAGGCCCCCTCCGCGCCACCGAGGAAGCCGGCGGGATCGAAGGAGGAATCGGCCGAGCGGATGCGCGCCAACGCCTGGCCGACCGGCCCGCGCGGGTCGGGCACGCCGCGGGTCGGCGTCGCCGCCGCAGGCGCAGCCGCGCCGGCCAGGGGCGGCACGGGCAGCGAGCCACGTTCTCCGGGCGGGCGCTCGAAGCCCGTCCGCCGTCCCAGCACGCTGCGCAGGCGCAGAACCAGGAAGGCCGCCACCATCCCGAACAGAATCAGGTCAACCGGAAAACCGCCGCCCTGCATCATGATCTCCTCATGACACAATAGTTAGGCGCGCGGTCCCGCCGCCGCAACCGGCCAGCGCGAGACCATGGGGCTCCTCGCCACGTTTCCTGGAACGGCAGCGGAGGCGCGGGCGTTGTGCGCGCGACCCTCGCCCGCTATCGGCGAGGCCGAGACGAAAGGGGAACCGCCCATGATCCTGCTGCGACACGGCCAGAGCGAGTTCAACCTTCACTTCAATGCCACCCGCCAGGATCCCGGCATCGAGGACCCGCGGCTCACCCCCCTGGGCCACGAGCAGGCGGAGGCCGCGGCCGAGGCCCTTGCGGCTCAGGGCGTCACCCGCATCCTCGCCAGCCCCTACACCCGCGCCCTGCAGACGGCGGCCCCCCTCGCCCGCCGCCTCGGCCTGCCCGTCCACGTCCAGCCCCTGGTGCGGGAGCGCTTCGCCTTCACCTGCGACGTCGGCTCCCACCGGGACGAGCTCTGCGCGGCCTGGCCCGAACTCGACTTCGGCCATCTCGACGCGATCTGGTGGCCGCAGGAGGAGGAGGGCAGCGACAGCATCCTCTCCCGCGCCCGCCTCTTCCGGGGCGAGATGCGCGAGCGTCCGGATTGGCCGCACACGGTGGTGGTCTGCCATTGGGGCTTCATCATGGCCATGACTGGACTCTCCGTGATGAACGGCCACTGGCTGCGGGTGGACCCCACCGAGGATGGCCCCCTGACGGTCTCCTGGCACCACGGCTGACACTCCGGACCGGGCCACTGACAGCACCCCCGGCCCGTGCTACCCCGCCGCACCGCCGCCCCTCCGACGAAGGCTGACCCAATGTCCGACCTGCCGCCGCTTCCCAACACCCCGCCCAACGGCGCCGACCAGCAGCCCCAGAATGTTCAGCCGCTGGTCGTGAACATGCAGTACGTGAAGGACCTCTCCTTCGAGGTTCCCGGCGCGCCCGAGATCTACACCTCGCTGCGTGAGCAGCCGCGCATCGACGTGGCGCTGGACGTCCAGGCCCGCGCCCTGCAGGACGGCGGCAACGTCTTCGAGGTGACGCTGCAGATCCGCGCCGACGCCAAGACCGCCGACGGCACCACCGCCTTCATCGCGGAACTCGCCTATAGCGGCATCTTCACCGTGAACGTAGGCGCGGACGTGCTGGAGCCGGTGCTGCTGGTCGAGTGCCCGCGCCTGCTCTTCCCCTTCGCGCGCAACATCCTCTCCGACGTCACGCGCGACGGCGGCTTCATGCCGGTGGCCCTGACGCCGATCGACTTCGTCGCCCTCTGGCAGTCCCGCCGTGGCCAGGGCGGCGCCCCCGCCAACGTCGCGCTGGCCTGACACGCCCCGGTAGCGCCCGCGAGGGTGCTGCCCTGCATTCAGCGATAGAGTTTCCTGCCCTTGGCCCTGGAGAGGGCTCTGCCCTCTCCGTACCTCGCCCGCCAAGGGCCTGAGGCCCTTGGATCCCCATCTGACTTCGTGGATGCGGTGATCGGGGGCCAGTTCTGTTTCCTGACGCCCTTCCTGCGCGTGCAATCGCCTCGGGTCCACGACCCGAGGCGCACCGGGCGCAGATGCCTCTCAAACAGATAGAAGATGATGGTGAGGGGTCCGGGGAGAGGAAGAATTCCTTCTTCCTCTCCCCGGGGCCACCAGCACCCGCCACCCGGAACAAGGGCCTGAACCCTCAGCCCCCTTCCGCCGGAAGCGCCGCAGCCAGCAATTGCTGCCCTGCCCGCTCGAGCGCATCCGCCGCTTCGCCCGCACCGAGGGAGGCCGCGGAGGAGAAGGCGCCTTCCGTCAGCATCATCAGCGTATCGCCCAGCATGGCCGGATCGGCGGCGCCGGCCTCGGCCGAGACCCGCCGGAGCGCCTCGCGCAGGCCGCGCTTGAAGTTGTCGGCGACCTTGCGGGCGGGGTGCTCGGGATCGGGGAACTCGGCGATGGCGAGGCCGAGCGAGCAGCCGCGGAATCCCGGCTGGCGCAGCTCCGCGACGGCCGCCGCGAGGTAGGCGGCCGGGCGCTCGCGCGGGGGTGTCGCGGGGCCCAGCGCGTCCCGGTACCAAGCCGCCTCCTGGTCGCAATCGTCGCGCAGGATGCAGGCCACCAGCTCGTCCTTGGATGGAAAGGCCCGGTAGAGGCTGATCTTCGTGGTGCCGGCCACGCGGCACAATTCCTCGACGCCCGTCGCGCGGATGCCCTGCCGGTAGAACAGATCCCGGGCCACCTCCCTCAGTCGCTGCGCGGCCGTACGGCGCGGGGGGGTCGCGGACACTTCGCTCACGGGCACCTCTCTGTCTGGCCGGACGTAAAGCCTGTCCGGAGGGGGGTTGCAATGTGACCGACCGGTTCGTATCAATGTCACGAACCGGTCGGTATCATCCGACCGCCGGAGATTGGCCATGCCGACCCCCATTCGCAAGGGTCTCGTCCCGCTGGCGTTTGCCCTCGCCCTTCCTGTCCTCCCCCTCGCCGCCCAGCCCGCGCCACCCACCGTCACCGTTTCCGAGCCGGTGCGCCGCAACGTGACGGAGTGGGAGGAGCACATCGCCCGCCTCGAGCCCTCCGCCCGCGTCGAACTGCGCCCCCGCGTCTCCGGCCAGGTGGAGCGCGTGCATTTCCGCGACGGTCAGGTGGTGCGGGCGGGCGACCTGCTCTTCACCATCGACCGCGCCCCCTTCGACATCGCGGTCGAGAGCGCGCGGGCCGAGCTGGCGCGCGCCGAGGCGAAGCTCGAGCTCGCCCGGCAGGAGATCGACCGCACCTCCTCCCTCGTGCGGGAGCGCTTCGCGCCCCAGGCCCAGCTCGACACCCGCCGCGCCGCCCAGCGCGACGCCGAGGGCGGGATCACTGATGCCCGCGCCAAGCTGCGCCAGGCGGAGCTGGAGCGGAGCTGGACCGAGGTGCGTGCGCCCCAGTCCGGCCGCGTCTCGGACCGCCGGGTGGACGCCGGCAACCTCGTCCAAGCCGGGAACACGCTACTGACCACCATCGTGGCGCTGGACCCGATCTACGCCACCTTCGACCTCAGCGAGGCCGACTACCTCCGCTTCGCCCGCCGCGGCGCGCGCGCCGAGGGCGACGCCGCCGAGCCGGTGCGCCTGCGCCTGGCCGACGAGGCCGAGTTCAACCGCGGCGGCCGCCTCGACTTCCTCGACACCGCGCTCGACAACCGCTCCGGCACGATCCGGGCGCGGGCAACGGTCGCGAACCCCGACCTCTTCCTCACCCCCGGCACCTTCGCTCGCCTGCGCCTGCGTGCCGGCGAGGGCGACGTGCTGCTCGTGCCGGACGCCGCCATCGCGGCCGACCAGGCGGCGCGGGTGGTGATGACGGTCGCGGCCGACGGCACCGTGGTCGCCAAGCCCGTGACCCTCGGCCCCGTGGTGGACGGCCTGCGCGTGGTGCGCGGCGGCATCCTTCCCGAGGACCACGTGATCGTCGCCGGCCTGCACCTCGCCCGCCCCGGCGCGCGCGTGACGGCGGAGCTGCGCCCCGCCTCGCCGCCCCGCCTCGCGAACGCCCAGTAGGGAAGCCGGTAAGGAACCGCCGCCATGCGCTTCGCCCAGTTCTTCATCGCGCGGCCCGTCTTCGCCTCGGTGATCTCGATCGCGATCGTGCTCATCGGCGCCATCTCGGGCTTCCGGCTGCCGATCAGCGAGTACCCCGAGATTGCGCCGCCCACCGTCACCATCGCCGCCACCTATCCCGGCGCCTCCGCCGCCGTGATCGCGGAGACCGTCGCCTCGCCCATCGAGCAGGAGATCAACGGCGTGGAGGGGATGCTCTACGTCTCCTCCCAGGCGACGGGCGACGGGCGGCTCGCCGTCAACGTCGTCTTCCGCCAGGGCGTGGACGTGGACCAGGCCCAGGTGCTCGTCCAGAACCGCATGGCCGTCGCCGAGGCGCGGCTGCCCGAGGAGGTGCGGCGGCTCGGCATCACCGTCCGCAAGGCCTCGCCCGACATCATGATGGTGATCCACCTCTTCTCGCCGGATGGTTCGCGCGACGAGGGGTACATCTCCAACTACGCGATGCTGAACGTGAAGGACCGCATCGCGCGGCTCGACGGCGTGGGCGACGTGCAGGTCTTCGGCGCGCGCGACTACGCCATGCGCATCTGGCTCGATCCCGCCAAGGTCGCCGCCCGCGGCCTCACCCCGGGCGAGGTGCTCGACGCGCTGCGCCGCGCGAACGTGCAGGTGGCCGCCGGCGGCCTCAACCAGCCGCCGACCGAGGCCTCCAACGGCGCCTTCCAGCTCAACATCCAGGCGCTCGGCCGGCTGCGCAGCGTGGAGGAGTTCTCCGACATCGTCGTCGCCACCGGCGAGGGCGGCGCGCCGCTGCGCCTGCGCGACCTGGCGCGGGTGGAGCTCGGCGCGCAGGACTACACGCTCAGCGCCTATCTCGACGCCGACAAGGCCGTCGCCATGCCGGTCTTCCAGCGCCCCGGCTCGAACGCGCTGGCCACCGCCACCGCGCTCCGCGCGACGCTCGAGGAGCTGAAGCGCGACTTCCCGCCGGGCCTCGACTACAGCACCGTCTACGACACCACCCAGTTCATCGAGCAGTCGATGGAAGCGGTGGTGCACACCTTCGTCGAGGCGATCATCCTCGTCGTGCTGGTGGTGATCCTGTTCCTCCAGTCCTGGCGCGCCTCGATCATCCCGCTGGCGGCGATCCCCGTCTCGATCATCGGCACGCTCGCCTTCATGTCAGCGCTCGGCATCTCGCTGAACAACCTCTCGATGTTCGGCCTTATCCTCGCGATCGGCATCGTGGTGGACGACGCCATCGTGGTGGTCGAGAACGTGGAGCGCCACATGGCGGAGGGGATGGACCCCGTCGCCGCCACCCGCCGCACGATGGACGAGGTTGGCTTCGCGCTGATGGCCATCGCGCTCGTGCTCTGCGCCGTCTTCGTCCCCACCGCCTTCATCGAGGGCATCTCGGGCGCCTTCTACCGGCAGTTCGCCGTCACCATCGCGGTGGCGACGCTCCTCTCGGCCCTCGTCTCGCTCACCCTCTCGCCCGCGCTCGCGGCACTGCTGCTGCGGCCGCATGGCCACGCGCGCGCGACGGGCTGGCGAGCCGTGCTCGGGGCGCCCTTCGGCCTGTTCTTCCGCGGCTTCAACCGGCTCTTCGACCTGCTCTCGATCGGCTACAGCGGGGTGACGCGGCGGCTCGTGCGGCTCTCGGCCGTGCTGCTCATCCTCTACGCGGGGCTGCTTGCCTTCACCGGCTACACGGTGGGCAGGACCCCCACGGGGCTGATCCCGCCGCTCGACCGCGGCTACCTCATCGCCGCCTTCCAGCTGCCGCCGGGCGCCGCCCTCTCGCGCACCGACGCCGTGGTGCGCCAGGCGGCGAAGGACGTGCTGGAAATCCCCGGTGTCGCCCACGCCGTCGCCTTCACCGGCTTCGACGGCGCCACCTTCACCAACGCGCCCAATTCGGGCGTGATCTTCCTCACCCTGAAGTCCTTCGAGGAGCGCGAGGCGGAGCACCTCACCTTCCCCGGCATCACCGCCGCCGTGCAGGCGCGGCTGATGGCGCAGCGGGACGCGCTGGCCCTCGTCATCCCCCCGCCCTCCGTGCCGGGCATCGGCACCGGCGGCGGCTTCAAGCTCTACATCCAGGACCGCGGCGACCGCGGCGCGCGGGCGCTGGAGGAGGTGACGAACCGCATCGTCGCCGCCGCCAATCAGCGGCCCGAGATCGCCATGGCCTTCACCTTGTTCAACACCAAGACCCCGACGCTCCGGGCCGAGGTGGACCGCAGCAAGGCGGAGATGCTGGGCGTGCCGCTGTCGCGCGTGTCGGAGGCGCTGTCGGTCTATCTCGGCTCGGCCTTCGTGAACGACTTCAACATTCTCGGCCGCACCTACCGCGTCACCGCCCAGGCCGAGGAAACCCAGCGCCTCACCCCGCGCGACGTCGCCCTGCTGCGCACCCGCAACAACGAGGGCGCGATGGTGCCGATCGGCGCGCTCGCCTCGCTCGAGCCTGACAGCGCCGCCTATCGCGTGCCGCGCTACAACCTCTACCCCGCGGCCGAGGTGCAAGGCGCGGGCAAGCCCGGCATCTCCACCGGCCAGGCGATCGCGGCCATGGAGGCCCTGCTGCGCGAGGAGCTGCCGCCCGGCTTCGGCTACGAGTGGACGGAGATCGCTCTGCAGGAAACCACCCAGGGCAACACCGCCCCCATCGCCTTCGGCCTCGCGGTGGTCTTCGTCATCCTCCTGCTCGCCGCCCTCTACGAGAGCTGGCTGCTGCCGCTGGCGGTGGTGCTCATCGCGCCCATGTCGGTGCTCGCGGCCCTCACCGGCGTGGTCTGGCGCGGGCTCGACAACAACGTGCTCGTGCAGGTCGGCCTCGTGGTGCTGATCGGCCTCGCGGCGAAGAACGCGATCCTCATCGTCGAATTCGCCCGCCACGCCGAGGAGGAAGGCATGACACGCTGGCAGGCCGCCGAGGCCGCGGCCCGCACCCGCCTGCGGCCGATCCTTATGACCTCGCTGGCCTTCATCCTCGGCGTGCTGCCGCTCGCCGTCGCCACCGGCGCGGGCGCGGAAATGCGCCAGAGCCTCGGCGTGGCGGTCTTTGCGGGCATGCTCGGCGTCACCGGCTTCGGGCTCATCTTCACGCCCGTCTTCTACGTGGTGGCGCGGGCCCTGGCGCGGCGGGAACGGGGGAAGATGGTGGCCCACGGAGAAGACGCTGCCCTCTCCGCACCTCCCGGGTGAACGCGCAGCGTTCATCCCGCCCCGCCAAGGGCCTGAGGTCCTTGGATCCCCGCCTGGCTGTCGCGGAACATTCCTGAACGTGACGTCGCCTCGGGCCCACGACCCCAGGCGCACCGGCCGCAAAGCATCTCTGACTTGAAGAAAAGGATGAGTGGGGGTCTGGGGGAGAGAATTCATTCTCTCCCCCAGCGTCACCGGCGACGCCCGAAGTCAGCCCTCGCCCGCCGCCACTCGCCCAATCGCCCACTGGATCCCACCAGCGCCAGCTTCCGCCGCGACCACCACCTGTTTGGTCTGTCGCGGTTCCCCGAAGAGCTGCACGCTGTCCTCAACCGTCACCTGCCCGCCCCGCGCGCGCAGGCGCCAGGCGGAGCCGGAGGGAAGGCGCAGCAGCACGGAGGCGCCGTCCTCATGGAGGGTGGCGTTGACCGCGTGGTGGAGGTGGAAGCGCACGGTGAAGGCGGGCACGTTCTCGCCCTCCACCAGGTCCTCGCCGCGCAGGTCATCCCCGGACTCCGCGAGGTAGAGGCGGCGGCGGTGAAGGGCGTTGAAGCCGCGCTTCCACCCGTCATGCGTGGCTTCCAGCCACTGCGCGCCGCTCGCCTCGTGACGCTCGGCCTCCACGTTCTCGGGGCGGCGGCCAAGGCCGTCCTCGGTCAGTTCGCTGCTATTGGTGTCGGCGAGCGTCAGGGTCGAGTGCGCGGCGGTCGCCCGCATCGCGTCCCGCCAGGCGCCCTCGGCGGCGGGGGCGGCGCCGCAGTTCACGATCATCCGGTCCCGGCCGATCGACATCTCGAAGGAGAGGGTGCCGGCGTGGTGGTGCCGGTCCGCGCCGCGCGCCAGCCCACCCGGACCGGGCGCGCCGCCCTTGGGCGGTGGCGCCCCGCAATCGGTGATCACCAGGGTGCGCCCGGCCTGAAGCCGCTGGAAGCCGGCATCGCCAAGGATCAGCGGCGCGCGCCCTCGCGCCTGCGCCTGGGTGAGCACGAGGTCGAGCAGGCTCGCCGCCTCCTCCCGCGTGCCGTTGAAGGCGGCCAGGCCGCCGTCGCCGTGGCGGAACAGGCGCAGCGCCGGCGCCGCGCGGTCCAGCGCATGGGCAAGGTGCGGCGGCGCCTCGATCCCGGCCCCATGAAGCAGGTTGCGGATCTCGATCAGGTCCTGCAGCGCCAGCAGCAGGATGCCGGGGCTGCGCTCCACATGCGCGCCGTCCGGCAGAATTTGGCGGTCGATCTCGGCGGGCAGGAGCTTGAGGCAGCGGGTGAGCCAGGGCTCCTCCTCCAGCGCCACTGCCGCGGCCAGCGCTCCCTTCAGCGCCAGCAGCGCGCCGCGGTGCCGCGCCTCGGCCGGCAGGCTGGCCACGAGGATGCGGGCATCGGAGGCCAGGCGCGTCATCATCGCGCGGCGGAAGCCGTCCTCGGCGGTGGCCGCGGTGAAGTCCCAGTGGCCGAGCCAGGCGGAAAGCCGCGCGCCCGTCACCTCGGGGGTCGTGGCCATCGGGTCGACGCCGGGCGCCTCCAGCCAGGCGCGGGTGATGTCGCGCGCGTGCATCCGGGCGGCATCCGTGCCCAGCGCGCGCAGGTCGCGCAACCAGGAGAAGCCGTGCAGCGCCGCCCGCCAGGTGGGGCTGCCGGCGGTGGGACCGAAGGCGCGGGGATCGTCGGGCAGGGGCCGGACGGTGCCGGCGACTTCCAGCTCCCCGTTCAGCAGGCGCTGCCCACGGGTGGCATCGCCGGGCCAGAGGTCGCGAAAGGCGCGCGCCGGCGCGTCCGGCACGCGGATGGGCTTGAGGCCCGAAAGGGTGCGGCGCGCGCCGCGAAGCCAAGTGCCGCTCATGCCGCGCCCCCCCTCAGGCCGAGGACCGCGGCAGCCCGGTCGGGCGCCCCGAAAACGGCGGTGCCCGCCACCAGCACGTCCGCCCCCGCCGCGATGCAGCGCGGCGCGGTGGCCGCCGTCACGCCGCCATCGACCTGCAGGTGAATGGGCCGCCCGGTCGCGTCGATCATCCGGCGCAGCGTCTCGATCTTCGGCAACTGGCTCTCCAGGAAGGACTGGCCGCCGAAGCCCGGATTCACGGCCATCACGAGGATCAGGTCCACGAGGTCCAGCACATGGGCGACGCTCTCGACCGGGGTTGCGGGGTTGAGGACCACGCCGGCCTTGCGGCCCAGCGCGCGGATGGTCTGCAGGGAACGATGCAGGTGCGGCCCCGCCTCAGGATGCAGGGAGATCAGGTCCGCCCCCGCCTCGGCGAAAGCGGCCAGGTAGGGGTCGGCGGGCGCGATCATCAGGTGCACGTCGAAGGGCATGCGCGTCAGCGGGCGGAGCGCGCGCACGAGCGCCGGGCCGAAGGAGATGTTGGGCACGAAGTGCCCGTCCATGATGTCGAGGTGCAGCCAGTCGGCGCCCGCGGTCTCGGCTGCCCGCACCTCCTCGCCCAGTCGGGTGAAGTCGGCGGCCAGGAGGGAGGGCGCGATCAGGACGGGGTGCGGGGCGGCGCTTGTCACGCGGGGTTTATGCGGCAGAGGGGTTGCCCCGGCAACCGACCGCGCGCGGGAAGCACCATCGCGCCGTGAGTGCAACCCCCGGCCGCGGGGCGCGGCCCCGCCGGGGATCCCTGCCGGCCCGGACGCTCAAGCCGCGGAGAGGCTGATATGCTGCGGAACCTCGAGCCGGCCCTCGGGAAGCACCCAGGTCCCGTCCTCGCCGGCTTTGAAGCCAAGCGTCTCATAAAGGCCGAGGGAGAGCCTGTTCTTCTCCGTCGGCTGGATCAGCCCGCGCATGGTGCCTCCGATGTGCCGCTGCGCGACCGCCATGGCCGCCTGCTCCACCCCCATGCCGAAGACCCGGCAGCTGAGGACGAACTGCTCCACCGTGTCCCGCCGCACGATGACCACGCCGGTGATGCCGTAGGTCGTGAACTTGTCGGAGACGTCGAGCGCGATGAGGCACCCTCCCTCGGCGAAGAGCGCCTCCATCTCGGCCGGCGTCCAGCGGCGGCCGGTGGTGTTGAACTGGTTCGTCTTGTTCAGCAGCTCGAAGCAGCGCTGGAAGCGCCGGTCCGCGCCGTCCCGCACCACATGCGGCACGATCTCGATGCCCAGCGAGGCGAGGAACTCCTCGTGGCTCATCTCCGAGCGCACCGCCTCGCGCGCGATCTGCGCCTTGATCATCTCGGTCCGGGCCACGGCCTCGTCGGTGATCACCGCCCGCTGCAGCTCGGGCGCCCAGAGGAGGATGCGCCGCCACTCGGCCAGTGGGGCGTCCATCGTGCGCATGCCCGGGAAGGCCTCGCGGATCGCCGCGCGCTCCACGGGGTTGTCGTCCACGAAAAGGACGGAATCCGGCAGCAGGTTCACCTCGGCCAGGATCGCCGCGATGTTCTCGGCCTTGGGCTGCCAATTGATCTTCACGGAGGCGAAGTTCTCGAGCGGGAAGCGGCCCCGGTAGACCTTCTTCCAGATCGCCCGCGCCGTCGCCTCGTCGTTCTTGCTGACGATCGCGAGCAGGATGCCGCGGCGCCAGAGATAGCTCGCCGCCTCCAGCACGCCGAGCGGCCAGCCCTCGACGATCTCGGCCCCCGGATCGTCGGCCTCCGCGGCCACGCCCCGCCAGAGCGTGTCGTCGAGGTCGAAGATGACGAGCTTCACCGCATCCGTCTGCTGCTCCGCCTTCCGCAGCGCGAGCGCCTCTCGGTAGAAGGCGGTGACGATGCGCGCGACACTGGGCGTGTAGAGCTCGTCCACGTTGCCGATCGGCTCCAGCCGCCCCTGGTCGCCGGGCATGATCAAGCCGTTCACGACGGAACCGTGGGTGAAGTGGGAGACAAAGTCCTCCTGGAAGTACTTCTTCCCGAAGGTGTTGATGATCCCGTCCGAATCGATGACGGTCATGTTCCGGAACCCGGCGGCCTCCTCGTGCAGGCGGCGGTTCAGCTCCTCCATGAAGTAGACCATGTTGCTCAGGCAGTAGCGCTTCTGCGCCCGGCCGAGCGGGTTCTGCATCGGGGTGTAGAAGCTCAGGACATAGGAGGGGATGCCGTAGCGGGTGTTATAGGCGGCGATCGCCTCGAGGTTCGCCCTCATCAGCCGGCAGGCCTGCTCGAACAGAGCCTCGTAGCCGGCGATGTCATCCCCCTTGATCGACATCAGCGCCACCTCCGGCAGGATGGAGCGGGCGGGGATCTGCAGGATCTGGAAATCGTAGGTCTTCGCCTCGGCGGCCGTCATGGGCGGCAGGGCGGAGGCGTTGTTGAAGACGATCCGGTTGATCGACACGCCCGGCTCGGCAGCCGTGATGATCGCCGGCCAGCTGTCCATCAGGCAGGAACCGATGAGAAGGAAGCGCGCCGGCCGCGCGGGCGCCGTGGCGAGCCGGTCGGGCAGGCGGAAGCGGTAGTCGTCGATCCGGTTGGGGGAGGGCATGGTGGCGCCCGCCTCCTGGACCACCCGCTTTATCATCTCGGGCGAGCGGCGCACGCTGGTCATGAAGTCGCCGACCTTCACCCGGCTGCCAACGATCTTCGCCTTCCACTCGTCGTTGTTCACGGGACGGTTGAGAATGGCCCGGAAGACCCACTCGACGTCTTCGGCGGTGATGGGCTGGTCCAGATGCGCCATTCGACCCTCGTTCAGGGGAGCCGGCGCATTCCGCAGCGGTTCGGAAGGCACATCGGCCCGCGACGTGACGTTGGATGCCGGCCCGGGCCCGCTTGCCCGGTTGCGCCGACAGCCGCTCACTATCCCTTGAGGCACTGTGGAAGCAAGGATCAACCTTGCCGCCCGCCCGGGGTCGAGGCGGCCAGGACCCGACACCGGTCCAGGGGTCAGATCGGCAGGGCCGTCGTGCCCTTCACCCGCTCCATCGCGAAGCGGCTGGTGACATTGCGCAGGCCCGGAACCGTCGCGGTCAGGCGCCGGTAGAAAGCGTCGTAGGCGGGCATGTCGGCCACGGCAACGCGCAGCAGATAGTCCACGTCACCCCCCATCCGCCAGCACTCCAGCACCTCCGGCATGGCGGCGACAGCATCGGCGAAGCCCTCGATCCAGGCCGCGGAATGGTCCGCGATCTCCAGCGCGACGAAGACCGAGAGCGGCAGGCCGACCAGCGCCGCGTCCAGCAGCGCCACCCGCCCGGCGATGACGCCCGCCCGCTCCAGCCGCCGGATGCGCTTCCAGCAGGGGGTGGGGGTCAGCCCCACCGCCTCCGCGATGGCGGCGAGGGAGAGGGTCGCGTCCCGCTGGATCAGCCGCAGGATCTCGCGATCGGTTGCATCCAACTCCGCAGGAACCGGCATGTGCCAAATCCAACTCCGCTGACGACGAACAAGAGCATAAAAATCTTCTTCTTGCGCAACAAGGCGGGTGAGAGAGAAAACCCTCCTCCAAAGACGACAACTCCTTGGAAAGCCCATGCACGCCCCCTCACGCCGCGGTCTCCTCTCCCTCGCGGCCGCCCTCGCAACCCCTCTCGCCTCCCCGCGCCCCGCCGCCGCCCGCCCCGCCATGGCCCAGGGAGGGGAGCCCGCCTGGCCCGACCGGTCGCTCCGCATCATCGTTCCCGTCGCTCCCGGCGGCAGCCTCGACATCCTCGGGCGCAGCGTGGCCCGCGCCCTCACCGGGCCGCTCGGCCAGCCGGTGGTGGTCGAGAACCACACGGGCGCCGGCAGCAACATCGCCTTCGAGCTGACCGCCCGCGCCAAGCCCGACGGGCTGACGATCCTCGTCGGCTCCGACCCGCTGACCATCAACCCCTCGCTCTATGCCAAGATCGGCTTCGATCCCGTCCGCGACTTCGCGCCCATCGCCGAGCTCGTCCGCGCGCCCCAGGTCCTGGTGGTGAAGAACGGCCTCGAGGCGGGGGACCTCGCGGGCTACCGGCGCCTGGCGCAGGAGATGGCGGGCGGGACCACCCTCGCCTCCCAGGGGAACGGCAGCATCGGCCATCTCGGCGGCATCATGCTCGGACAGGCGCTGGGCTTCACCACCACCCACGTGCCCTATCGCGGTGGCGGGCCCGCCGTGGTCGATCTCGTCGCCGGCCATATCGACAGCCTGCTCGTCACCCTGCCCGCGGCCATCGAGCACATCCGGGAGGGCCGCATCCGCGCGCTCGCCGTCACCGGCCTCTCGCGCAGCCCGGCCCTGCCCGCCGTGCCGACCGTGGCCGAGAGCGGCTTCCCCGGCTTCGAGGTCGTCACCTGGCAGGGCCTGCTCGCCCCCGCCGGCACGCCCGAGCCGATCCTTGAGCGCCTGCACGCCGAGACCCGTGCCGCCATGGCCCGGCCCGAGGTGGGCGACAACCTCCGCGCCCAGGGCTTCGAACTCGCCGCCGGCAGCCGCGCGGACTTCGCGGCCCTCGTCCAGGCCGAGGCGGCGCGCTGGCCCGCCATCGTCCGCGCCTCCGGGGCGCGCGTGGACTGATCCTGTTAGGGATCTGTCCTGCTGTGGTGGCGCTGATAATTCGGGGAGAGAAAGCAGGAATTCTTCCTCTCCCCGGACCCGTCGGAGGCAGTGCCTCCGACCCATCACCTTTTTCTTCGAGTTGGAACCTCTGAACGGCCGGTGCGCCTCGGGTCGTGGACCCGAGGCGACTGCATTTTCAGAAAGGTTCCGCGATAGCCAGATGGGGATCCAAGGGCCTCAGGCCCCTGGCAGGTGAGGTCCAGAGAGGGCAGCGCCCTCTCCGGGGCAATCAGCACCGTCGCGGTCAGGTCTCCCGCAACACGGCATAGTTCCGCGCAGGCCACCCGATCCATCGGGGTGATCGTGGCACACGCCCGTCACTCCCCTGCCCACATCGATCAACTCCGGGTTATTCGCCGCCGCCCACGTGTATTCTCCTCCACGTGAGCAGTTGCAGCATGGTGATCGCGCCAGCGCTGAATACATCGCCGGGCATGCTTCATCTGAATTCATCGGCTGCCCGCCGCGAACCGGGCCTATGGGGGCGGCATGGCGGACGGTGACCGGATGGCGAGAAGCCGCGATCTGCTGACCCTGGAACGGGAGAACCGCAGCACGTCGCCGGGGAGCCCCGACGCGAAGGACCGCCGCGAGAACGACGAGCGGGCGCGCGCGGACTCTGACAAAGAACCGGCGAAGGGTTCCGCGAAGGAGGCCGACGACAAGACAGGCAAGAAGGCGGACGGCGACGGCAAGGGCCGCAAGCGCTGGCCGCTGATCATCGGCGCCGCCGTCCTCCTCCTCGCGGCCATCGGCGGCGGCTGGTACTGGTGGAGCCATCGGGACCTCGAATCCACCGATGACGCCTATACCGAGGGCCGCGCGGTCACCATCGCGCCGCGCGTCGGCGGCTACGTCACGGAACTCGCGGTGGATGACAACCAGCCCGTGAAGGCGGGCGACCTGCTGCTGCGGATCGACGCGCGCGACTACACCGTGCAGCGCGACCAGGCGCGCGCCCAACTCGCGCTCGCCCGCACGCAGCTCCGCGCGGCCGAGATCGACCTGGAGGTCGCCCGTGTGCGCGCGCCGGCGCAACTCGCCCAGGCCGAGGCCCAGCGCGCCTCCGCCCAGGCCAGCCAGGAGCAGGCGCGCGCGGACGAGCGCCGCCAGCGCTCGGTCGATCCCCGCGCCACCACCCAGTCGAACATCGACACCGCGACTGCAGCGCTTCGCGTGCGCACCGCCGCCGTCGCCCAGGCGGAGGCGGAGGTGCAGGTCGCCTCCGTCACGCAGCAGACGATCGACCTTGCCCAGGCAACGGTCGAGCAGCGCCGCGCCACCGTCACCCAGGCCGAGGCGCAGCTCGCGGCGGCCGAACTCAACCTTTCCTACACCGAGATCCGCGCGCCGCAGGACGGCCGCGTCACCCGCCGCAACGTGGAGCGCGGCGCGCTGCTCCAGCCCGGCACCACCGTGATGAACCTCGTCACCCCCGAGGTCTGGATCGCCGCCAACTTCAAGGAGAACCAGCTCGCGCGCATGCGGCCGAACCAGCCCGTGGACATCCGCATCGATGCCTTCCCGGACATGAAGATCCACGGCCATATCGACAGCGTGCAGATGGGCAGCGGCGCCCGCTTCAGCGCCTTCCCCGCCGAGAACGCGACGGGCAACTTCGTGAAGATCGTCCGCCGCGTGCCCGTGAAGATCGTCATCGACAACGGCGTGCCCGCCGACCGGCCGCTCCCCCTCGGCCTTTCCGTGGTGCCGACGGTCAACGTCGAATGAGCGGCGCGGAGGCTGGCTGGAAGCCCCGCGCCAATCCCTGGGTCATAACCCTCGTCGTGACGCTGGCGGCCTTCATGGAGGTGCTGGACACCACCATCGTCAACGTCTCGCTCCCCCATATCGCCGGCAGCCTCTCGGTCTCTAACGACGAGAGCACCTGGGCGCTGACCACCTATCTCGTCGCCAACGGCATCGTGCTGACCATCTCCGGCTCGCTCAGCCGCATGATCGGGCGGCGCCGCTACTTCCTCATCTGCATCTCGGTCTTCACCCTCGCCTCGCTGGGCTGCGGCATGGCAATTGAGTTCTGGCACCTGCTGCTCTTCCGTGCGCTGCAGGGCTTCTTCGGCGGCGGGCTGCAGCCGACGCAGCAGGCCATCATCCTCGACACCTTCCCGCCGGAGAAGCGCGGCACCGCCTTCTCCGTCACCGCCGTCGCGACCGTCGTGGCCCCGATCCTTGGCCCCGTTGCGGGCGGCTATCTCACCGACACCTACTCGTGGCACTGGATCTTCCTCATCAACGTGCCCATCGGCGCGGCCACCGTCTTCGGCGTGCTGCAGGTGGTCGAGGACCCGCCCTGGGTCGAGGAGGAATCGAAGCGCCCGATCCGCTTCGACTACATCGGGCTCGGCTTCATCGTGCTCGCGCTCGCCGGGATGGAGCTGGCGCTGGACCGCGGCGAGAATTACGACTGGCTCTCCTCCGCCTTCATCCGCAACGCGGCCCTCATCTCGGCCTTCGGCTATATCGGCGGCATCGCCTGGCTGCTCTACGCGAAGAACCCCATCGTCAACCTGCGCGTCTTCGCCGATCGTAACTTCGCGCTCGGCTGCCTCGCGATCGGGCTGATGGGCTTCGTGCTCTACGGATCGGCCGTGCTCATCCCGCAGCTCGCCCAGCAGCAGCTCGGCTACGACGCCTTCTGGTCCGGCCTCATCCTCGCGCCCGGCGCGGGCGTGCTGCTCCTGCTGATCCCGCTCACCGGGCGCCTGCTGGGCATCGTCCCCGCGAAATACATCGTGGCACTTGGCGGCCTGCTCCTCAGCGGCGCGCTGCTCTACTCCCGCGGCATCACGCCGTACATCGACTACACGGAGCTCGCCCTCATGCGCGCGGCGCAGACGGTCGGCCTCGCCTTCCTCTTCGTGCCCATCAGCACGATCTCCTACGCCACCCTGCCGCGGGAGCTGAACGGTGACGCGACAGCCCTCTTCACCATGATCCGCAACGTCGCGGGCTCGATCGGCATCTCCGTCTCCACCGCCGTCGTCGCCAACCACCAGCAGATCCGCACGAGCCAGCTCTCGGAACACATGACGCCCCTCTACGAACCCTTCAACACGACGCTCCAGCAGATCCGGCAGGCGCTGATCGACTACGGCTACTCCGCCTCCCAGGCGGCCGAGCTGGCCACGGGGCAGATGCAGCGGATGCTGCGCGATCAGGTCGCGGTCCTCGCCTATTCCGACGCCTTCCTCATCGTCGCCGGCATCGCGCTGCTCATCGTGCCGCTCGGCCTGATGTTCTCGGGCGTGAAGGTCCAGGGCGGGGGCGGCGGACACTGACCATGCGCGCCCTCCTCCCGCTCCTTCTCGCCGGCGCGCTCGGCGCCTGCACCCTCGGCCCGAACTTCGAGACGCCAGAATCCACCCGGCTCGACGCTTACAATCAAGCACTCCGCGCGCGCGACGTGACCATGGAGTCGCGCCCCGACCCCCGCTGGTGGTCCGAGTTCCACGACCCCGTGCTCGAGAGCCTCGTCGAGCGCACCGTCACCGGCAATCTCACCCTCCAGCAGGCGGTGCAGCGCGTGGTCCAGGCTCGCCAGGGCGAGGCGGCCGCGCGCGCCGCGGGCCTACCCACCATCGGCGGCAGCGGCAGCTACACGCGCCAGCAGCTCGGCCTGCGCGGCATCCTCCAGTCCCGCGGCGCCTTCGACGCCGCCCGCGGCCTGCGCGGTAACACGACGCTCGACGACGCGAGCCCCGGCCTCTCCAACCGCGCGGCCGATGCCCTCTCCAACGGCCTCAACGCCGCGACACGGCCGGTCAATCTCTTCCAGGCCGGCTTCGACGCGGCCTGGGAGCTGGACCTCTTCGGCCGCATCCGCCGGAGCGAGGAACAGGCGAACGCCCAGACCGAGGCGGCGATCGAGAGCAGCAACGACGCCCTCGTTACCCTCATCGGCGATGTCGTGCAGACCTATGCGGGGCTGCGCGGCGCCCAGGCCCTCGCCCGCGCGCAGGAGGCGAACATCACCGCCGCCCGGAGCCTGCTCAGCCTCACCCAGCGTCGCCAGCGCGACGGCCTCTCGCCCCAGATCGACGTCGAGAACCAGCGTGCCCAGCTCACCAGCTACGAGGCCCAGCTCCAGCCCTTCACCGCCCAGGCGCAGCAGGCGATGAACCGCCTCGCCGTGCTCATGGGCCGCCCGCCCGGCCTGCTGGACGACGAGCTCGGCCCGGCCCGCCCGATCCCGCCCGCCCCGCCCCGCCTGCCCGTCGGCGTCCCCTCGGAACTGGCGCGCCGCCGTCCCGACATCCGCCGCGCCGAGGCCACGCTGCACGCGGCCACCGCCGGCGTCGGCGTCGCCATCGCGCAGTTCTATCCCTCCGTCTCGCTCACCGGGAATCTCGGCCTGCGCGGCGTGGAGATCAGCGCGCTGAGCAGCTGGGCGAACCACTTCTACTCGGCCGGCCCCACCATCTCCGTCCCGATCTTCCAGGGCGGGCGCCTGACCGCGAACCTCACCCTCGCCCGCTCCCAGCAGGTCGAGGCGGCGCTCGCCTACCGCGCCGCCGTGCTGAACGCCCTCGGCGAGGTCGAGGACTCCCTCGTCGCCTACCGCACCGACCAGGCCCAGCGCGACAAGCTGCGGCAGACTGTCGCCTCCACCCGCACCGTCCTCGCCCTCGCGCGGGACCGCTACGACAACGGCCTCGGCAGCTTCATCGAGGTGCTGGACGCCCAGCGCTCCCTCGTTGCGGCGCAGCAGCAGGAAATCCGGGCGACCTTGTCGGTCACCAACGACGTCGTCTCGCTCTACAAGGCGCTCGGCGGCGGCTGGTCGCAGGGGGACTGGGCGGCCATGGCGGAGGCCGCGGCACCATCCCGCACGCCGCTGCCGTTCGTGCGGCCCTGATGGTCGCGTGGCCCTGATCCTGACCTGCCGGCGCTGGCGACCCCGGGGGAAAGGGGGAAGAAATTCTTCCTCTCCCCGGACCCCTCACCATCATCTTCTTCTGCGAATTGGCAATACGAGGTGGCCGCTGCACCTCGCATCATCGCCTCGAAGCAGCGCACTTTCAGATGGGGCAACGAGGTCAACCCGCAGCCGTGGGAAGGTGACGGGCCATGAAAAAGCCCGCAGGGCCCCGGCTCTCGCCAGGGCCTAGCGGGCCATCATCCCTCACCCGGCCGGCGTCCCCTGGGGACGCCGCCGCGATTTCACCGGCGACGCGCACCCCGCGCCCGGACCGGCACGGGCCGCGGCGCCGGCCCGCTCACGGCAGCCACCGCTGCAGCGGCCGCCGCGGCAATGGCCACCGCCGCGATGACCGCCGCGGTCACCGTGCCGCCGCCGTGCCGCGGTCGCCCACGAACTTGTTGGCGATCCAGGACACCAGCCAAATGATGATCGCGCCGAAGAAGGCGGCCGAGAAGTTCGTGATCCGCATCCCCGGCATCACCAGCGCCGTGATGCCGAGCATCAAGGCGTTCACCACCAGTGTGAATAGTCCGAGCGTCAGTACCGTCAGCGGCAGCGAGAGCGTGGCCACGATCGGCCGGATCACCGCGTTCACGACGCCAAAGATCACCGCCGCGATGATCAGGGTCGTCAGGCTGGAGAACCACAGCCCTGTGACGACATTCGCGGCAATGTAAAAGGCAACGGCCGTGATGACCGTTCTGATCAGGAATCCCACCGTGTCCAACTCCTCGCCCAGGGCAGCGCCGGAACTTTCCGGCCCGATGCTGGGGCAACGCGCCCTCCGCCGCCCGGTTGCCGGGGCAGCGGCGTGAGCCGCGCGACCGCCTCGGGCATCGGCGCGCTCGCCCTCTGGGCCTTCCTCGCCCTTCTCGCGCGCGGAGCGGCCGGGCTGCCGCCGCTGCAGGTCACGGCCATGGCCTTCGCTGCCGCCGGGCTCCTCGCCACCGCCTGGCTCGCGGCCCGCGGTCAACTCGCCGCCCTGCGCCAGCCGCCCGTCGCCTGGGCGCACGGGGTGGGCGGCCTCTTCGGCTATCACGCCCTCTATTTCGCCGCCCTCGCCTGGGCGCCGCCGGTGGAGGCGAGCCTCATCAACTATCTCTGGCCGCTGCTGATCGTCCTTCTCTCAGCCCCGATCCTTGGGCTCCATCTCGGCCCCCGCCGCCTCGCGGGCGTCGCGCTCGGCTTCGTGGGCTGCGCCCTCGTCGTCGGCCCGGGCGCCGCCTTCCCGCCGGGGGCCATTCCCGGCTTTCTCTGCGCGGCGGCGGCAGCCCTCGTCTGGGCGCTTTACTCCGTCACCGCGCGCCGCCTCTCAGGCGTGCCGACAGAGGCGGTCGCCGGCTTCTGCCTCGGCTCGGCAGCGCTCGCCGCCCTCGCCCACCTCCTCTTCGAAACCACGGTCATCCCCAGCCCGCGCGAATGGACCGCCGCCCTCCTCCTCGGCCTCGGCCCGGTCGGTGCCGCCTTCTTTCTCTGGGATATCGGCATGAAGCGGGGCGATCCGCGCCTCCTCGGCACCCTGGCCTATGCGGTGCCGGTCGCCTCCACCCTCCTTCTTCTCCTCGCGGGGGAGGGGCAGGCCGGACCGCGCGTCCTTGTCGCGGCGGCACTCGTCGTCGGCGGCGGCTGGCTGGCGGCCTCCGCGCGGAGAGAGGCGGCAGCCTGAACTGGCGCTACTTCCGCAACACGGCCCGCACGACCTCGGCGGGCCCCTGGTGCTTCGGCCCCTCGTCCAGCATCACGGTGCCCTCGAGGCATTCGAGCACCTCCAGCCCCGCGAAGTGCTCCCGCACCAGCGTGGCCGACCAGAGCAGCGAGGGATCGCGCGGCCCGCCGGAGCGCCGCCCCTCCTGCGCGGGGGTGAAGCCCTCCAGCACCAGCAGCCCGCCCGGCGCCAGCGCGGCCACAGCTCCGGCCGCCACGACCGCCCGGTCCTCCGGGGGCAGGTGCATGAAGATCCAGGCGACGAGATCGAAGGCGCCGACAGGCCATTCCCAGCCCACGAGGTCCGCCACCACTGTCCGCAGCCCCACCCCGCGCGCCTCGGCCAGCGCGTCGGCTTTGGCCAGCCCCGCGGCCGACCAGTCTACCGAGGTCACCTCCAGCCCCTGCCCGGCCAGCCAGACTCCGTTCCGCCCCTCACCGTCGCCCAGCGCCAGCGCCCGCATCCCCGCCCGCAGCCGCCAGTCCTGCGCGGCCAGATGCCGGTTCGGCGACTCCCCAAAGGCGAAGACGCCGCCGGCGTAGCGCGCGTCCCAGGCCGCCGCGTCGCTCATGCCCGGCGCGGCTCTGCCCCTGCCGGATACGGCCTCGCCCCGAAGATGGCGCTGCCCACCCTCACCTGCGTGGCGCCGCAGGCGACCGCCGCCTCGAAGTCCCCGCTCATCCCCATCGACAGCACGGCCAGCCCCTCATCGGCTGCGAAGGCGGCCAGCCAGCGGAAATGTGGCACCGGGTCCTCGCCCTCCGGCGGGATGCACATGGCGCCCGAGACGACGAGCCCATGCGCCCCGCGGCAGGCGCGCAGGAAGGCCGAGGCCTCCTGCCGCGCCACGCCCGACTTCTGCGGCTCCGCCCCGGTATTCACCTGCACCAGCAGCTCCGGCGCCCGGCCCTCCCGCCGGATGGCCTCCGCGATCGCCTCCGCGAGCCGCGGACGATCGAGACTCTCGATCACGTCCGCCACCCGCACGGCGTCCCGCGCCTTGTTCGTCTGCAAGCCGCCGATCAGGTGCAGCCGCATGTCAGGATGCGCGGCGCGCAGGCCCGGAAACTTCCCCGCCGCCTCCTGCACCCGGTTCTCCCCGAAGCTCAGCTGCCCCGCCGCCAGTGCCGCCTCCACCGCCGCCGCCGGATGGGTCTTGGAGACGGCCACCAGCGTCACCGCGGAAGCATCGCGCCCCGCCCCCTCGCAGGCGGCCGCGATCCGCGCCTTGATGCGGGCAAGGTTCGCGGCAATGGCTTCGGCATCGGGGGCAGGCAGGGGTTCGGTCATGCGGCGCAGGAAGCTAGGGCAGAACGGCCGCGCCTGGAACCAAGGCATCCCCCCGCTCTGGCTGCTGAGCGACCCCCGCCGCCTGCCGGACCCCCGCGCGGCCGCCCGACGCCTGCCGCAGGGCAGCGCGGTGCTGGCACGGGACCCTGCCCCGGCCCTGCTGCGCCCGCTGGCCGCCCTCGCCCGCGCGCGCCGCCTTCACCTTCTTCTCTCTGGGCAGGGCCGTGACGCCCTCGCCCTCCGCGCCGGGCTGCACCTGCCGGACCGCCGCCCGTCGGCGGGGATCCTTCCCCTGCTCCTCGCCCGCCGCGGCGCGCGCCCGCCGCTCCTATCGGTTGCCGCCCATGGCCGGGCGGGAATCGCCCGCGCCCGCCGCCTGCGGGCCGACCTCGTCATCCTTTCCCCTGTCTTCCCGACCGCGAGCCACCCCGGCGCCCCCGCCCTCGGCCTGTTGCGCTGGGCGGCACTCGCCCGCCGCGCAGGGCGACCCGTCATCGCCCTCGGCGGCCTCACCCCCCGCAACAGCCGCCGGCTGCCGGGCCTCGGCCGCCTCTCCGGGCGTGCGGGCGCGGCGGGCTGGGCAGCCATCGGGGGCCTCGCCTGAACCGATGTGGCCGACTGGCCACAGTGTTTCACGGATGTCGCGTTTCACCCGATTGCGCCATGGACGCCCTGCAATCCACTGAACCATAGTTCGGCCGGGCTCGGCCAAAGGGGGGCGCATCCGATGGGTGCATTTCTCGCGGCAAACCCGCCGAGGGGGGCGGGCGGGTCGCGTGAAGCGCCGGGGCTGCTCCCCGGTACGTCAGGAGGATATGGGATGCGTAAGCTTCTTCTCGGCAGCACGGCCGTCGCCGCCGCTGCCCTCTTCGCGCCGAGTGGCGCGATGGCCCAGGGTGTCAGCTTCTCGGACAGCTCGATGGGCGCCGCCGGCACCTCGATGCGCGGCCTTGAGGTTCGCCTCGGCGGCTACTACCGCGCCATGTACAACTACACGAACCAGACCGGTGACAACAACGCGACGACCCGCCTCGGGAAGTCCGACTTCACCAACGAGATCGAGATCCACATCCTCGCCTCCGGCAAGGCCGCCAACGGCCTCCAGTACGGCGTGGCCCTCGAGATCGAGAACGACGCCTATCGTCAGCCGCAGGCCGGCAACCCCGCCACGAACTCCGTGAGCAACTCCGGCAAGAACACGCTCGCCTTCGACGAGGCCTGGGCCTACCTCGCCGGCCCCTGGGGCCAGATCCGCTACGGTGACGAGGACGGCGCGATCCAGCAGCTGCAGTCCGGCCACATCACCGGCTTCGGCGTCGGCGGCCTCGACTCGGGCGACCAGTACCAGCAGGCCATCGGCGGCAACCAGCGCGCCCAGTTCAACACCGTGAACGACCCGGGCGACAACACGAAGCTCATCTATCTGTCCCCGCAGTTCCTCGGCTTCGACGCGGGCGCGAGCTTCTCGTTCAACACGAACGACGGCGCCAACTCCGGCTGCGACACCATCGCCAACGCCGCCTTCTGCGATCGCACCTCTGCCATCGCGGGCGTCAACACCCGCCGCCGCAACGAGCTGCAGGCCGCCCTTCGCTGGCGCGGGTCCTTCGGCCCCGTCGGCCTGACGGCCACCGTCGGCTACTTCGGCGCGAACGCCATCCGGAACACCACCGGCATCTCGCCCCAGAGCATCAACCTCATCTGGGCCGGCGCCGCGGCCACGGCCTACGGCTTCACCGTTGGCGGCTGGTACACGGGCGGTCAGGGCAACGGCGGCTTCAACACCTACGTTCCGGACCGTGGCGGCATCGGCAACCGTCGTGACGACCGCAGCCTGAACTCCTTCCTCATTGGCGCCACCTACACGATCGACGCCATCACGGTCGGCGGCCACTTCGCCCGTTCGGTCTCGGCCGGAGCGCAGGATATCGCGACCGGCGCCCGCCGCGAGACGGGCTTCGCCGTCGGCGGCAACTATCGCGTCGCGCCGGGCCTCGACTTCTTCGCCGAGTACATCCAGACGCAGCGCAAGGAAGCCGGCTTCAACTTCCTCACCGGCACCGGCAGCACCTCCGCCGCCTCCGGCGGCGCGAACACGACGGTCCAGACCGTCGGCTCGACGGTCGGCACGGTTCTCGCCGGCTTCCGGGTCGCGTTCTGATCCCTCGCTCCGCCTAGGCGGAACGAATGAGGCGGCGGGGAAACCCGCCGCCTTTTCTTTTGCGCGAATGGTAACCGCGCTGCATCACGCAACGTTTTAGCCCTTGCGCCGCGCCCCGCCGCTGCCTTACCTGCGCGCCCATGCGCCACCTTCGTCTCGCCGTCCTCGCCTTTCCCGTCCTCGTCGCCGCCTGCGGGCAGACCCGACAGGTGGGGAACGACGAGTACTACGACGACAGCCGCCGCGCCCGGGTCCAGGGCCGCATCTCCGGCAACCAGGACGGCCTGCTGATCCTCGGCACCGATCGCAGCCGCAATCGCGAGGGCGGCGCGGGCGGCGACCAGGCTGGCCTCGGCGTGAACGCCTATCTCTGGCGCGCCAGCCTCGACACCCTCTCCTTCATGCCGCTCGCCTCGGCCGATCCCTTCGGCGGCGTCATCATCACCGACTGGTACACGCCCCCCGCGGCCCAAGGGGAGCGCTTCCGCGCCACCGCCTATATCCTCGGCCGCCAGCTCCGCTCGGACGGCGTGCGCGTCTCTGTCTTCCGCCAGGAACTCCGCAATGGCGTCTGGGTGGACGCCCCCGTCGCCACCGCCACGGGCACCGAGCTGGAAGACAAGGTCCTCGCCCGCGCCCGGGAGCTGCGGAGCCAGTCCGCGGCCCTCTGACGCGGCGGCGGGGTTGCCCCGCTCGATCCGCCGTCAGTAGTTGACCGCCGGCAGGGCGCGGAACTCTTCCGATGCCATGTTCAGTGTCGCGCGACGCTCGCCGGGCGCGGCGCGGAGCCGCTCCAGCGGCACGGAAACATACTTCTGGGTGATCCCCAACCGGTTCTCCACCTCGATCACCACCATCGTCACGCGGCCGCTCGCCGGATCGATGAGCAGATCCTCCACCTCGCCGACCTCGACATTGTCGCTGGTGTAAACATCGCGGTCGATCAGCCGGTCCGCCCGCAGCTGTCCGGCCGGCACGGCCGCGGGCGCCTGGCCCTGGGCAAGGGCGGGCGCGGCCGCGAAAGCCGCGGCGAGGGCGGCGGCAAGGATTAACTTCATGTCATGATTCTCCCGGAGGCGGGGCCTAGAACCCGGTCGGTCGGCTGGGGTTGCACGCGCGTGTCACGGCGCCCCCTTTCCACCCCGTGCAGGGCGGAATATGGGGACGCACCAACGACGAAGGCCCATATTGGCCCCGACATGACCGACGGACCGCCCGACTCTCCCGCACGTTCCCTGGAACGCTCCTCGGAGCGATACGACTTCGCCGCCGCCGAGCCTCGCTGGCAGCGGGCCTGGGGAGACCGCGCCTGCTTCGCCGCCCCGGACGTGCCGGACGGCACGAAGCCGAAGTACTACGTGCTGGAGATGTTCCCCTACCCCTCCGGCAAGATCCACATGGGGCATGTGCGGAACTACACGCTCGGCGACGTCGTGGCCCGCTACAAGCGCGCCCGCGGCCATGAGGTGATGCACCCGATGGGTTGGGACGCCTTTGGCCTCCCCGCCGAGAACGCGGCGCGCGAGCGCGGCACCCACCCCGCCGCCTGGACCTACGCCAATATCGCGGCCATGCGCGCCGAGCTGCAGAGCATGGGCCTCTCGCTCGACTGGGCCCGCGAGTTCGCCACCTGCGACCCCGAGTACTACGGCAAGCAGCAGGCCCTCTTCCTCGACTTCCTCGCGGCCGGCCTGGTGGAGCGCCGCAAGTCCTGGGTGAACTGGGACCCCGTTGATGGCACCGTGCTCGCGAACGAGCAGGTGATCGACGGCAAGGGCTGGCGCTCCGGCGCCCCCGTGGAGAAGCGCGAGCTCTCCCAGTGGTTCCTCGCCATCACGAAGTTCGCCCCCGACCTGCTCTCCGCCCTCGACACCCTCGACCGCTGGCCCGAGCGCGTGCGCACCATGCAGGCGAACTGGATCGGCCGCAGCGAGGGCGCGCGCGTCCGCTTCCCGCTCGCCGAGCCCGTCGAGGGCACGACCGAGGTGGAGGTCTTCACCACCCGCCCCGACACCCTCTACGGCATGTCCTTCCTGGCGGTTGCCGCCGAGCACCCGCTCGCCGCCGCCGCCGGGGCGCGCGATCCGGCCGCCGCTGCCTTCATCGCGGAGTGCCGCAGCCAGGGCACCAGCGAGGCCGCCATCGAGCAGGCCGAGAAGAAGGGCTTCGACACCGGCTTCCGCGTCGCCCACCCCTTCATCGAGGGCGCGACCTTCCCGGTCTGGATCGCCAACTTCGTCCTCATGGAATACGGCACCGGCGCCCTCTTCGGCTGCCCGGCGCATGACCAGCGCGACCTCGACTTCGCTCGCAAATACGGCCTGCCCGTGCCGCCCGTCGTCCTTCCCCCGGGCGAGGACCCCGCCGCCTTCGCCATCGGCAAGACCGCCTGGACCGGCGACGGCACGCTCTACAACTCCGCCTTCCTGGACGGCCTCGGCAGCGACGCCGGCAAGCGCGCCGCGATTGACGCGCTGGAGGCCAAGGGCCTCGGCAAGGGCGTGGTGAACTGGCGCCTGCGCGACTGGGGCGTCTCCCGCCAGCGCTACTGGGGCTGCCCCATCCCGGTCATCCACTGCGATTCCTGCGGCACCGTCCCCGTGCCCAAGAACCAGCTGCCGGTGCGCCTGCCGGAGGACGTGGACTTCTCGGTCCCCGGCAACCCGCTCGACCACCACCCGAGCTGGAAGCACGTCGCCTGCCCGTCCTGCGGCGCGCCCGCCCGCCGTGAGACGGACACCTGCGACACCTTCGTCGACAGCTCCTGGTACTTCGCCCGCTTCTGCTCCCCCCATGCCGAGGCGCCGATCACCGCGGAGGCCACCGACGCCTGGCTGCCGGTGGACCAGTATATCGGCGGCATCGAGCACGCGATCCTGCACCTCCTCTACGCCCGCTTCTTCACCCGCGCCCTCTCCACCATGGGCCAGCTGAGGACGCCCGAGCCCTTCGCCGGCCTGTTCACCCAGGGCATGGTGCAGCACGCCTCCTACAAGGCGCCCGACAACCGCTGGCTCGCCCCGGACGAGGTGGAGGTCGCGGCCGACGGCAGCGCGGTGGAGCGCGGCACGGGCATCCCGCTGATCGTCTCGCGCAACGACAAGATGTCGAAGTCCAAGCGCAACACGGTGGACCCCGGCGCCATCATCTCCCGCTACGGCGCCGACACCGCCCGCTGGTTCATCCTCGCCGACAACCCGCCCGACCGCGACATGGAGTGGTCCGAGGCCGGCGTCGCCGGCGCCCACCGCTTCGTCCAGCGCCTCTGGCGCCTCGCCGCCAACCTGGAGCAGCGAGGGGGCGACGGCGAGCCGCGCCCGCTCATGCAGGCCACCCACCGCACCATCGCCGCCGTCACCGCGGCGCTGGAGGGTTTCACCTTCAACGTCGCCGTCGCCCGCCTGCACGAATTCGCCAACGCCATCGAGTCGAGCCCTGCCGGAATCGAGGCGCGGCGCGAGGCGGTTTCGGTCATGGCCCGGCTCGTCGCCCCCATGATGCCGCACCTGGCGGAGGAGCTCTGGTCCATCCTCAACCCCGGCTCCACGGAGCTGGTGGCGCTGATGCCCTGGCCCGAGGCCGACCCCTCGCTGCTGGCGGCCGAGACGATGACGATCGCCGTGCAGGTCCTCGGCAAGCTGCGCGCCACCCTTTCCCTGCCGGTCGGAACGCCGGAAGATGCGGTGCTCGCGGCAGCCGAGGCCGAGGAGAACGTGCAGCGTGCCATCGCGGGCAAGCCCATCCGGAAGCGCATCCATGTCCCAGGCCGAATCGTCAACTTCGTCGTCTGAGGCGCGGCGCGGCGGGATCGCCCGGCGCAGGTTGCTGGCCGCCCTCGGCACCTCCACCCTTGCCGGCTGCGGCTTCCACCCGCTGAACGCCCCGCCCGAGCCCGGGGAGGTAGCCACCGCCGTCGGCCCCGAGCTCGCGGCCATCCGCATCGGCCCCACCTATGGCCGCAGCGGCCAGCTCCTCCACCAGGGGCTGGAGCGCCGCCTCGCCGCCCGCGATCGCAGCGCACCGGCCGCGCGCTACCTCCTCACCACCTCCGTCATCCCCTCCTACGAGGCGCAGGGCTACCGGCGGGACGGCTCTCCCTCACGCTTCCGCATCACCATGTCCGCGCCCTGGACACTCTCCACCCTATCCGTCCCGCCGCAGCAGATCGCCACCGGCACGGTGCGCGCCATGGACTCCTTCAACATCGTTGACCTCGAGTTCTTCTCCTCCACCGTCAGCAGCGAGGCCGCCGAGCGCCGCCTCGTGGACCGCCTCGCCGAGGACATGACCATCCGCCTCGCCCTCGCGCTCCGCGACCGCCCCGCCGCCTGAGCGGCGGCGCCCGGATGAAGCTCGACGCCCGTCGCCTCGCGGCCTTCCTGAAGGACCCCGGCGCCACCCGTGCAGCCCTCCTCTACGGCGAGGACGCCGGCCTCGCGCGCGAGCGCGCCGACGCCCTGCAGGAGGCCATCGCCCCCGGCAACGACCCCTTCCGCGTCGCCGACCTCCCGCGCGACGCCGCCGCCCGCCCCGGCGCCCTCGCCGGGGAGGCCGCCGCGCTCTCCCTCATCGGCGGCCGCCGCGTCATCCGCGTGCGCGACGCCACCGATGCCCTCGCCGCCCCCCTGCGGGAGGTGCTGGAAGCCCCCGGCGACACCCTCGTCATCCTGGAAGCCGGCGAACTTCCCGCGCGCTCCAAGCTCCGCCAGCTCGCCGAGGCCAACCCCCGCGCCGCCGCCATCGCCTGCTACCGCGAGCGTGGCGCCGAGCTCTCGGCCAGCATCGCCGCCATCCTGCGCGAGGCCGGCGTCACCGCCGAACCCTCCGCCATCGCCTGGCTCGCCGGCCGCCTCGGCGACGACCGCGGGACATTGCGCCGCGAGCTCGAGAAGCTCGCCCTCTACGCCGGCCCCGGCGGCCGCCTGGCGGAGGAGGACGTCCTCGCCTGCATCGGCGACGGCTCCGCCCTCGAACTCGACGAGGCCCTCGTCGCCGCGACGGCCGGCGACGTCGCCACCGCCGACCGCGCCCTCGAATCCGCGATGTCCGAGGGCGCCAACCCCGTCCAGGTGCTCCGCGCCCTTCTCCGCCACGTCCAGCGCCTGCACCTCGCCTCCGTCGCGGGCATCCAGGCCCTCCAGCCGCCCGTCTTTTTCCGCAGCCGGCCCGGCTTCGAGAAGGCGCTGCGACACTGGCGGCCGGAAACCCTCGAAACCGTCCTCGCCAACCTCTTGGAAGCGGAACGCCTCTCCAAATCCGGCGGCACCGGCCGCCCGGTGCCGGACGCGGCGGTGGCACGAACGGCCCTGCTCACCATCGCCCGGCAATCGGCCACCCTTGCCCGGCGGGGGTAGGCGGCGTGGGTGAAGCCGGGGAGAGGAAGAAGGAATTCTTCCTCTCCCCGGCCTCCTCACCATCATCTTTCTCTTCAGGTTTGCATCACCGACTGGCCGGTGCGCCTCGGGTCATGGACCCGAGGCGACTGCACGTCGGGGAAGGTTCCGCGACCGCGGAATGGGTATCCAAGGGCCTCAGGCCCCTGGCAGGTGCGGGACGAACGCTGCGCGTTCGCCCGAAGGTGCCGGAGAGAGGACAGAGCCCTCTCTGGCGGAGGCGGCCGTCAGGCCATCACCACGGCCCCATCCCCCTCCCCGCGCATCACCCCCCGCGTATCCACCACCAGCGCCGCCGCGCGCCGCACCATGGCGAGGTCCATCCCGGGCTGCGGCGTCACCACCAGCACCGCGTCCTGGGCCGCGACCGTCTCCTCGTCGAGCGTCACGCTCGTCAGCTCCGGCGAGGCACCCTGCAGCCGCCGCGTCACGGGGAAGCGCGGCACCAGCGGGTCGTGGTAGGCCAGCCTTGCCCGGCGCGCTTCCAGCAGGCGGAAGATCTCCACCGCCGGGCTCTCCCGCGTGTCGGGCACGCCTGGCTTGTAGGCGAGGCCCAGCAGCAGGATCCGCGCCCCGCGCAGCGGCGTGCCGCGTGCGTCCAGCGCATCCCGAAGCCGCTCCACGGCATAGCCGGGCATGGCGTCGTTCACCCGCCCCGCCAATTCCACGAAGTCGCTCGGCACGCCCAGCTCCCGCGCCTTCCAGGCGAGGTAGTAGGGATCGACGGGAATGCAGTGCCCGCCCAGCCCCGGCCCGGGCCGGAAGGGCATGAAGCCGAAGGGCTTGGTGGCCGCGGCGTCGATCACCTCGTGCACGTCGAGCGCCATCGCATGGGCGATCCGCTTCAGCTCGTTCACCAGCCCGATATTCACCGCCCGGAACACGTTCTCGTAGCACTTGGCCAGCTCGGCGGCCGCGAGCGAGGAGACCGGAACGATCCCACCTGCCACGGGCGCGTAGAGGGCGCGACCGACGGCAAGGCAATCCGCCGTTGCCCCCGCCACCAGCTTCGGCACCCGCGCGACCGTTCCGTGCGGGTTGCCGGGGTCCTCCCGCTCGGGGGAATAGATGACGAAGGAGTCCCCCCCGACCGTGAGTCCGGCCGCCGCCAGCACCGGCAGCACCAGCTCCTCCGTCGTGCCGGGATAGGTGGTGCTCTCCAGCGCCACGGCCTGCCCGGGCCGCAGATGCGGCGCCAGCGCCGCCAATGTGTCCCGCACCGCCGAGAGGTCCGGCTCCTTGTGCGGCCCGATCGGCGTCGGCACGCAGATGATCAGCGCGTCGCAGAGCGCCGCCGCGGCTGCCGTCCTATGCGCCCGCAGCCCGCCCAGCGCCCGAGCCGCCAGGATCCGCTCGTCCGCAACGCCGTGCACCGGGCTCCGCCCCGCCTCGATGGCCAGGACCTTCGCCGGATCGATGTCGAAGCCCTCGACCGGGAAGCCCAGTTCCGCATACCGCAGCGCCAGCGGCAGCCCGGCATAACCGAGCCCCACCACCCCGATCCGGGCCTCGCGCTTCTCCAGCAAGTCGAGCAATCTGTCGCGCAGGTGATGTTCCACCCCCGTATCACGGGCCAGCACCTGGTTCACGACAGGCCTTCCCGCCCGCGGGCAGGAAGAAGCTCTCGCGACTCCATGGCAGGCGGGGACATCAGGTTCTGTGCTCCATCAGCCCGCGTATTGAACCGGCTGCGACACTTCCTCGCAAGTCCGTGATCGACCTCTCTCGACGCCTGCCTGCGAAGCACGCCGGTATGTGTCCCTTGAGTGTCGGTTTGGCGCCCTGCCCACCGGAGGGGGCTCCGCTCTCTCCAGACCTCTCCCAAGGGCTTGAGGCCCTTGGATCTCCGTCTGGCTATCGCGGAACATTCCTGAAGGGGCAGTCGCCTCGGGTCCGCGACCCGAGGCGCAGAAATTCCTCAAACAGATAGAAAAAGATGATGGTGAGGGGTCCGGGGAGAGGAAGAATTCCTTCTTCCTCTCCCCGGAGTCACCCGTGACAGCCTATCAGGCCCGCCCCGCCACCGGCGCATTCGGCGCGTGCTCGAATTCCGGCACCATTCGCGCCAGCCCGGCGAGAGCCAGCCGCGACTGCCCGCCGCGCGCTGCGCCCGAGACCTCGTCGATCGCGCGCCCGACCAGGGCCGCATCCGCAGTGCGCGGGGTGGCTACGAGCAGGCCGGGAAAGCCGGTCGGCCGCGGCGGCTCCTGTCCGTGGAACATCTCCTCGAACAGCTTCTCGCCGGGGCGGAGGCCAGTGAAGCGGATCTCCACGTCCTCCTCCGGCCGCAGCCCGGCGAGGCGGATCATGCGGCGGGCGAGGTCCACGATCTTCACGGGCTTGCCCATGTCGAGCACGAAGATCCCGCCCTCGCGCAGCTCCGGCGGCTGGTCCGCGCGGTCCTCGGCGCCGATCACGCTCGCCTGCAGCACCAGCCCCACGGCCTCGCGCACCGTCATGAAGTAGCGGCGCATGTCGGGATGCGTGACGGTCAGCGGCCCGCCGCGCTCGAGCTGGCGGCGGAACAGCGGCACGACCGAGCCGGTGGAGCCCAGCACGTTGCCGAAGCGCACGGTCACGCAGCGCATCCCGCCGCCGGCCCGCGCCGCCACATCGAGGGCCTGACAGTACATCTCGGCAAGACGCTTGGAGGCGCCCATCACGCTCGTCGGGTTCACCGCCTTGTCGGTCGAGATGAAGACCATCGCCCGGCAGCCATTCGCCCGCGCGGCGTCGGCGATCAGCCGCGTGCCGAGCGCGTTGGTCAGCAGCCCTTCCAGCGGGTCGTTCTCGACCATCGGCACGTGCTTCAGCGCCGCGGCGTGGAAGACCAGCTCCGGCCGGATCTCCTCCATCAACCGCCGCAGCCGCGGCTCGTCGCGCACATCGGCCAGCATCGCGCGCCGCGTGACGGCCGGATGGCTCTCCGAGAGTTCCAGGTCGATCTCGTAGAGCGCGAACTCGCCGTGATCGAGCAGCGTCAGGGTCGAGGGCCCAAGCGCCGCGATCTGCCGCGACAGCTCGCTGCCGATCGTCCCACCCGCCCCCGTCACCAGCACGCGTCGCCCCTGGATGAGCCGCGCCATGCCCTCGCGGTCGAGCGGCACCTGCGGGCGGTCCAGCAGCTCCTCGATGGAGACGGGGCGAAGGTCGATCCGCCGGGCGGCCTGGGGGCGGGCGCTCGCCGGGTCCAGCGCCGTCACGCGGGGCGCGCGGCGAACGGAGACCCCATGTCGGTCCGCGGCGTCCAGCAGCGCCTCCAGCACGGGCCCCGAGAGCGAGGGATCGGCCAGCACGATCAGCGCCGGCAGCCGCGCATCGGCGCGCAGCGCGTCGAGCACCGCCCCTGCATTCTCCACCGTCCCGAGGATCGGCACGCCGAGGATGCGCCGCCCCCGCTGCCGCGCGCGGGGCGCGAGGATGCCTTCCACCCGGTAGCCCGGCGCGCGCTGGGCGATGAGCGCGCGGATGAAGAGGTCCGCCGCGTCGCCGCCGCCCACCAGCAGCACGGGCTGCGCCGGCACGTCGGAAGCGGGCCCCGCCCGGTGCGCCGAGAGGATGCGCCCGATCAGCCGCGCCCCCCCGACCAGCGCCGCCAGGGCACCCGCGTGCAGCAGCGGGAAGGCCGCGTTCGGCGGCCGCCAGGCACCGGACACCACAAGCCCGCCCCAGAACAGCAGCGCCGCCGCGAGCGAGGCGCCGACGACGGGCAGGAGGTCCGGCAGCCCGGCATAGCGCCAGTACTGCCGGGGCAGGCGCAGCGGCAGCGCCGCCGCCACGAAGGCGAGCAGGGCCCCGGCCACAGCCGGTCCCCACCACCCCGCGGCCGGCCAGTTGCCGGGCGCCGCGAGCAGCAGCGCGAGCGGCAGGGCCAGTGCGGCGAGCGCGAGGTCGAGCGCGAGATTCAGCAGGATGCGCTGGGGCGCCATGGGATCAGCCTAGCGGCCGGCGTCGGCAACAGGGGCCGCCGCCGGCGGAGGCGCGGCTTGCAGCAGGCGCCATCCGGGGGTTTCGGGATCTGCCCTCACCGGGCCCGCGGCGCGCAGCCCGGCCTCGATCAAGGGCACGTCGGAAGTGAGGATCGGCCCCGCCTCGGGCAAGCCCTGCGGCCCGGCCTGGCGCGCGAGCACGGCGGCGACGCTGGCCGGCACCACTGCGCCGGAAAGCCCGGCCTCGGCGAGCAGCCGCTCCCCCTGCACCGCGGGAGGGACCTCGATCGGCCGCCCTGTCAAGGCCGGTTGCGACGGCGCCAGGCGCGGAGGGAACACCGGGCGCGACGACGCGGGCGGGGGCGGCGGCGCCTGGATGGCACCGCCCACGGCGGCCAGCAGCGGGAAGGGCGCGGCGGCCCCGGGAACAGGCGGCACGGGAACGGGCGCCGGGACCGGCGCTCCCGCCGTGCGGATCGCCCGCACCACGGAGCCCAGCACCGCCGCCGGCGTCGGCCGGGCCGGGGAAGGGGCAGGCGGGGCCGGCGCGGGCAGGGGCCCCAGCACCTGCGACGGCGGCAGGTTCTCCGGCCTCGGCGGCCGCTCCGGCGCCTCGCGGGCGAGCAGCGCGGCGAAGGTCGCCGGCATCGCCTCCGTCTCGTTCAGCGCGGCATCGAGCAGGAGGCGCGGCACCGCCGGGGAAGCCGGCGTTCCAGCACCCGCCCCGATCCGGGAAGCCGCTGGGGGCCGCGGAGAGGCCGCGCGCATCGCCGCCGAGAGGCTCGCAAAGGCCCCGGCGACATCGGCAGGCTGGGGCGCGGCCAAGGTGCGGCGATCTACGGGAAGCGGGGCCGCGGCGCTCGCGAAGGCATCGCCTGACCCCGTGGCGGGCGGAAGCGGCGCAGCCGGGACCGGCGGTTCCGGCGCCAGCGGCGGCGCGGCGCGCATGGCCGCCGAAAGGCTCGCGAACGCCTCCGTCGGGTCCAGCGGCGAAGGCGCCTGCGGTCGCGCCAAGGGCAGGGGCGCCGCCCGCGTCGCGACCAGATTGGCGGCAACCATCCCCGTCGGACCGGCCGCCGGCGCCTGCATCACGGGCGCAGGCGGCGACCGCACGACAGGAACCGGCTGCTCGCGCACCACCGGCACGGGTTGCCGCTGCGCCACCGGCGCGGGCTTCTGTTGCACCACAGGGGCGTGCCCGCGTCCGGCCACCGGCCGCGGCGCGGCCTCTAACTCCGGCGGCGCCTCGCGGACGGCCCCCGCCGGAGCGGCCGAAAGCCCGCTCTCCGATCCCAGGCCCGCCGGCAGCGGCACGAGGTCTTGGTAGAGTTCGACCAGCCGCGCGGCCTCCCCCGCCCAGCCGAAGCGGCCGAGTGCCGCGGCCCGTCCCGCCGCGCCCATCTCCGCCCGCAGCGCCGGGTCCGCCAGCGCGCGCACGGCATCGGCGACAGTGGCGGGATCGGCGGTGTCCACCAGCATCCCGCAGCCAGTCTCGCGCACCACCGCCGCCACCTCCTCGGCGAAGTCAGGCACGATCACGGGAAGGCCGGCCAGCATGCAGTCGAACAGCTTGTGCGGCAGCGCCAAGCGGTGGTTCTCGTGGCCCGGCTGGAACAGCACGAGGCCGATATCGGCCGTCGCCGCCAGGGCCACCGCGGCCTCGTGCGCCATCCAGCCGTGGCGCTCCACGGCCCCCGCCACGCCCAGCCGCTTGGCCTCCGAGAGGAAGTCCGTCTCGCTCCCGTCGGTGAAGCGCCCGATGAGCGAGAGCCGCGTTCCCTCCGGGCATCTCGTCAGCGCGCGCAGCATCTCGAAAGAGCCGCGCTCGCGCGTCAGGGCGCCGAGATGCACGAGGGTCAGCGGCCCCGGCCGGTGCTCGCGCGGCTCCACCGGCACGGCGGCAGCGTAGTTCCGCACGGGCACGATCCCCACGTCCGGGAAGGCATCTTCCAGCCCGTCCTTCGCCACCACCACGGCATCGGCCCGCGCCGCCATCCACTTGCAGACCGCCCGCACCGCCCAGCGGCCCAGGCCGTGAAGAGGCCGCGGCAGCCGGCCGTCGAGGCGGGAGGGATAGTGCTCGTGCACGTCGAGCACCACGGCCGCGCCGGTGCGCCCGGCGGCCTTGATGGCCGCGTACCAGCTGTCCGGCTCGTGCGCATGGATCACGTCGGCCTTCAGCCTTGCGGCCCGCGCCGCCAGCGCCCGGGCCGCGCGCAGCCGCCCGATCCAGCCGGAGGGCCGGGGATAGGTGGCGATGGAAACCCCCGCTTGGCTCGCCGGCACGTCCTTCGCCCCGCGCTGCGGCGCGGGCGCGAGATGCGTCACCCGCCAGCCCGCCTCCACGAGCGCCGCTCCCTCCTTGGCGACGATCCGCAGGTCCGTCGGCGGATGCGCGGCCGAGAGCATGAGCACCAGCGGCGCCTCCGCGCCCGGCGCGGGGGCCGTGCCCGAGGGCCCATCCGCCCCGGCGGCATCGCGCCCGCGCGGCAACTCGACCCGGCCACCCGTCAGCCCGCCGCGCGCATCCGCTCGCTGGAGGCCCCGCGCCGGTCCGCTGCGGGTGTTGTGCGCCTCGCTCATGCCGTCTGCCCCGCCATCCCGGCACCCATCGATTCGAGAAGATGCGCGACCATCCGCTCCCCCGCGCGGCCGTCCCAGAGCGGGATCGGCCGCGCCCTCGGCCGGTCGCCCGCCAGCAGCGTCGCCACCGCGCCAGCCAAGCTACCGGGCGCCACCAAGCGGTTCGTCCCCGCCTCCAGCGTCACCGGCCGCTCGGTGGAGGGGCGCAGCGTCAGGCAGGGCAGGTCCAGCGCCCAGGCCTCCTCCTGCACGCCCCCGCTATCCGTCGCCACCAGGCGCGCGCGGGCCAGCAGTCCCAGGAAGTCGAGATATCCGAGCGGCGGCAGGCGCATGACCCTTTCTGGCACGAGCAGGCCGAATTCCAAAAGCCGTTCCGCCGTTCTCGGGTGCATCGGCCAGGCCAGCGGCAGGTGCCGCGCCGCCTCTGCCACAGCCTCCAGCAGGCCGGACAGCGCCTCCCGGCTGTCCACATTGGCGGGCCGGTGCAGCGTCAACACCCCGTAGCCGCCGGCTTGCAGTGCCTCGGGCAGCGCCCGCGCCCGCGCGGCCGGCAGGGCGCGGCGCAGGCTGTCGATCATCGTGTTGCCCACCGCTCGCACCACCTGCGGGTCGTGTCCTTCCGCCACCAGCCGCGCCGCCGTCCCCTCGTCGGGCGCCCAGAGAAGGGTGCTCACCGCGTCCACCGCCCGGCGGTTGATCTCCTCGGGCATGTCGAGGTCACCGCAGCGCAGCCCAGCCTCGAGATGCGCGACCGGAAGGCCGAGCTTGCGCGCGGCCAACGCCGCCGCCAGCGTGCCGTCAACGTCGCCCGCCACCACCACCATGCCGGGCCGCCGCGCGGACCAGAGATCGGCGCAGGCCATCATCGTCCGGCCCGTCAGCCCCGCATGGCCCCCGCCCGAGACCCCGAGGGAGACATGCGGCGCCGGCAGGCCGAGATCGGCCAGGTGCCCGCCGAACATCGCGGCGTCGTGGTGCTGCCCCGTTTGGACGATTACCGGTGTACAGAAGGGCGGCGCCCCCGCCAGCGCGTGCCAGAGCGCCGCGAGCTTCGGCAGGTTGGGCCGCGCGGCCGCCACCAGGTGCAGTTCAGGAACCATCAGACCCCGCCGGGGGGTGCATTGGCGCCCCCTCCTGTCTCGCCACCCCGCTACCGGCGCGGCCGCCGGGGACAGGCCCGCATCGCGCCGCCCGGCGGAAGGTCGCCGGCGAAGCCGCGCTCAGGCCGCCCTCGCCAGCGGGACCACCCCCGCCGCCTCTTCCAGGATGTCGCAGAACCGCGCCGCGTGCAGCCGCCGGTCCCAGAACCGCACCGCCCGCACCCGCGCGGCCGCCCCCATGGCCTGCCGCAGCCCCGGCGCCCCCGCCAGCTCGGCCAGTGCCTCCGCCAGGGCCGGCACGTCGCCGGGCGGCGCCGCCAGCCCGCAGGCCGGCCCCTGCGGCCCCGCCTCCAGCAGCCGCGCCGCGCCCCCGGCCGCGTTCGTCACCACCGGCAGCCCGGCCGCGAGGCAGTCCATCAGCTTGTTCGGCGCCGTCCACTCCGCGAAGGCGGGCACGGGCGCCAGCAGGTGCAGCCCGATTCCCGCGGCCGAGAGCAGCGCCGCCACCTGCGTCTTCGGCATAGGGGGCAGGAAGGTGACGTTCGGCAGCTCACGCCGCGCCGCCTCGGCCATCAGCCGCGCCCGCTCGCCTCCTTCGCCCACCAGCACCAGCCGCAGCCGCCGCTCCCCCGCGTTGCGCAGCCGCGTCGCCGCCTCAATCGCGGCGTCGAGGCCGTTCGCGCGCCCGTGCGCCCCGGCATAGACGGCCAGCACCTCGCCCGAAGCGGCCTCCTCCGGCCGCCAGGGCGCCACCTGCGGCCCGAACAGGTCGAGGTCGCAGCCGTTCGGCACCACCTGCACGCCGGCCGCGCCGCGCGCGCGGGCGGTCTCGGCAATGCCCTCGGTCAGCCCGATCACGGCCGCGGCGCCCCGGCAGGCCGCCGTCGCCAACCGGTCCATTCCCGCCAGCACCGGCCCCGGCACGCCGCCGGGCATCCGCGCCTCCGACAGCGCGCGCGGCAGCTCCGGCCAGGGGTCGCGGATCTCAAAAACATAGGGCACGCCGCGCAGCCGCCGCAGCGCCAGCGCCGGCAGCGCGACCGTCAGCGGCGTGGAGGAGGCGAGCACGAGGTCGTAGTCCCCGGCCATCCCGAGGGAGGCCGCCCGCATCGCGTAGCGCAGGAAGGCCCGCGTGCGCGCCGCCAGCGGCTGCCCGTTGCCGCAGGGGATGTCGAACTCCACCACGCGGAAGCCCGCCACCCGCCCCTCCCGCGCGCCGCCCGCGAAAGGCCCGGTCAGCCCCGTCACCGCGCCGTCGTAGCGGCCGCAGGCGAGCGTCACCTCGTGCCCGCGCGCGGCCATCGCCCGCGCCATGGCATGCGCCCGCGTCGCCGTCGCGCCGCGCGGCCCGGAGTAGTGCTGGTGGAGATAGAGAAGACGCAGCGCCGTTCGTCCGTGCAATCAGTGCCGCGCGAGGCGGCGGATGGTCTCGATCACCCGCGCCTGCACCGCCGGCGCCATGTTGCCCGAGGGCAGGCAGAGGCCGCGCTCGAACAGCCCGGCCGAGACCGCGCCGCCCATCGCCTCGGCGTCGCGGAAGGCCGGCTGCAGGTGCAGCGGCTTCCAGACCGGCCGGCTCTCGATCCCCGCCGCCTCCAGCGCCCGGCGCACCACCTCCCGGTCCGCCCCGAAGCGCACGGGATCAAAGAGCGCGACCGTCAGCCAGCGGGAGGACCGCCCCCAGCCCGGCTCCGGCATGAAGGAGATGCCCGGCGTCTCCGCCAGCCCCGTGACGTAGCGCGCGAAGACCGCCCGGCGCGAGGCGACCCGCGCCTCCAGCGTCCGCAGTTGCGCGAGCCCGACCGCCGCCAGCACCGAGGAAAGCCCGTAGGAATAGCCCGTCGTCTCGTGCTGGTAGTGCGGCGCCGCCTCCTTCGCCTGGGTGCTCAGGTGCCGCGCCGCCATGATCAGCGCGGGATCGTCGGAGACCAGCGCGCCGCCGCCCCCGGCCGTGATGATCTTGTTCCCGTTGAAGGAGAAGCAGGCGAGCCGCGCGCCCCGCCCCGCCTTCACCCCGCCGCGCCCGCTCGCCCCGAGGCTCTCGGCGGAATCGCTCAGCACCGGCACGCCCCAGCGATCGCAGGCGGCGACGATGGCGTCGAGGTCGGCGCATTGCCCATAGAGATCCACCGGCACCACCACGCGCGGCAGCCGCCCCTTCCGCGCCGCCGCCGCCAGCGCCTCGCGCAGCAGCTCGGGGTCGAGCGTCCAGGTCTCCGGCGAGACATCGAGGAAGGTGACGCGCGCGCCCATCTGGATGGCCGGCGCTACGGTCGCAACGAAGGTGAGGCTCGGCGCCCAGACAGTGTCGCCCGGCTGTAGCCCGAGCACGCGGTAGCCGAGATGCAGCGCCGCCGTGCCCGAGGAGGTGGCGAGCACCTCGCCGAAACCCGCCTCCTCGGCCAGCGCCGCTTCGAAAGCGCGGGGGATGGGCCCAGCCGGCGCGATCCATCCGCTGCGAAGCGTCCTCTCCACCGCCTCGAACTCGCCCCCGGCGAGCTCCGGCGGGGAAAGATGGACGCGCCCAGCCAGCTCCGCCTCATCCGCCTGGCGCGGGAAGGGAATAATGTTCGGCCAAGCTAGAACATCCGCTCTTGAGGCCGTGAGAGGAAGATCCACCGATGGAAGCAGACGGAGCGCCATCGCTGCCTCACTAAATTGAGAGCTCAATCTGAGGGGATTTAGGCGAGTCGGCAAGGGTTACCGCAACCATAAGTTTGATAAGCCTCAACAGCTCTCCTCAGGCGCTAGCTCATAATCTCGTATCTACTTGTGAGACTTCGAAACATTCCGGCTGGCGGAGCCGCGCTGGTGGCAGTTCTGGCATGGTCGCATGCCCCTCCGCCGAAACCCCGCGCCCCGAGAGCAGCACGCCGATCGTCCCGAGCACCGCCACCACGTCTCCCCTCAAGGTGACCTGGGCGGCGTAGCGCGCATCCCACTCCAGCCGCTCGGGCCAGGGCACGGCGTTGCGCCCCCGCGCCTGCGCCGCCCCCGCCAGGCCGGGCCGCACCCGCAGCCGCTCCCGCTCGCGGGCCGTGTAGCGGTCGAGATAGGCCACCGGCAGCGGCCGAGGCCCGACGAGGCTCATCTCCCCCCGCAGCACATTCAGCAGCTGCGGCACCTCGTCCAGCGCCGAGGCCCGCAGCCGCCGTCCAAAGCCCATCAGCCGCGCCCCATCAGGCTCGCCGGGATAGCGCGGCTCCCGCATGGAGCGGAATTTGAACAGCGTGAAGGGCACCCCACCCCGCCCTGCCCGCTCCTGGCGGAACAGCACGCCGGGGCCCAGCGCCAGGCGCACCGCCAGCGCCACCGCCGCCAGCACCGGGCTCAGCACCAGCAGCAGCCCCCCTGCCCCCAGCAGGTCCAGAGGGCGCTTCCCCGCCCGCGCGTAGAAGCCTTCAGCCATGTGCTTCCTCCGGCCTTTCCCCCGCCGCCCCCCGCGGCACCGCCTCCAGCCCGGCCGAGAGCGCGAGCCCGAGCGCGAACCAGACCATCCGGTTCCCCAGATCCGTCGAGACCATGGCGCCGAGCGCCACCGGCAGCACCAGCGCCACCAGCCGCCCCGCCGCCCCCGCCGGCAAGCCGCGCAGCCGCCCTGCCAGCAGCGCCGCGCCGCCCCCAAAGGCCCCGAGCCAGAGGAGGATGCCCGGCACGCCCCCCTCCGCCAGCGCCTCCAGCGCGTGGTTGTGCGGATAAAGTCCGCGCCGCTCCCCGTTCCCTGCCGCGATGGTGAAGCCGCCGGTGCCGAGACCCCAGGGCAGCGTCTCCCCCGCCCAGCGCACCGCCTCCGCCCAGAGCACCGGCCGCGCCGAGGCCGCGATGCCGTCCCCCGTGAAGCGCTCAAGCGTCCGCAGCCCCTCCGCCCGCGAGGGATCAGCCAGCAGCACGAGCAGCCCCAGCCCCCCCGCCGCCATCGCTGCCACCACCCAGCCCAGTGCCGCCCGCACCCGTCCCGCCGACCAGAGATGCGCCGCCGGCGCCAGCGTCACCACGAGCCCCAGCGCGAGCAGCCCCGCCCGCCCGCCCGGCAGCAGCCCCCCGATTCCCAGCACCGCCGTCAGCCCAAGCCAGCCCAGCCGCCGGATCCCCTGCGCCTCCACCGCCCGCAGCGCCGAGAGCCCCGCCGAGCACGCGATCGCCAGCCCGGCGAGCTGGTACTGCACGCGCACAAGGTCCGGATTGGCCCCGACCGCCCCCCCGAGCACCACCTGCCCGTGCAGGATCCCCCAGGCGATGGAGGCACCGATAAACGGCCCGAGCACCAGCACCGCGCCGGCCAGCACCCGCCGCGCCCCGCCATCCGCCCCCACCACAAGCCCCGCCAGCAGCATGGCGGGCGCCACCAGCACCGCCTCCGGCAACTTCGCCGCCGCCACCTCGCGCGAGGCCGTCCAGAGCGCCGCCACCACCAGCCAGACCCAGAGCAAGCCGCAACAGGCCAGCGGCAGCCCCAGCACCCGCCGCACCCGCCACCGCGCCCCCGCCAGCAGCAGCAACAGCCCCGGCGCCAGCGCGGCCGTGCAGGCGACGGTCAGGTCGAGGGGCAACCCCGCCAGTAGAGGGGCCGACTTCAAAGCACCGGCGAACTGCATACCCGCGGCGGGAACCCCGGCCAGCGCCGCCAGGCCCGCGGAGGTGGGGCGCCTCATGCAGCTCTGGAGAGGACGCCGCCCACTCCGGACCTCCCGGGTGAACGCGCAGCGTTCGGCCCGTCCCGCCAAGGGCCTGAGGCCCCTGGACCCCGATCTGGCTTCCGCGGATGCGATGACGGAAGGCTGGTTTTCCTCGGGCGCCCCTCCTGCCCGTGCAGTCGCTTCGGGTACCCGACCCGAGGCGCACCGGCCGCAGAGAGGTCCCAACCCGAAGAAAGAGATGAGTGGGGGTCCGGGGGAGAGAAGTCATTCTCTCCCCCGGGGGCCACCAGCGCCTGCCCCCTCACTCCTCCCGCTTCCGCGCCACAGCCAGCCGCCCCAGCCGTGCCCCGCCGCGGCGCACCGGCTCCGGGGGCACGCCGAACAGCAGCACGCGGCAGGCCGCCAGCAGCAGGCAGGCCATCGGCACCGTCACCGCCAGCAGCACGAGCAGCAGCGGGCGGTTCGGCAGGGCCGGCCAGATCCCCACGCTCGGCAGGGAGACGAGGCGCGCCGCCACGATCTCGTCCGCCTTCGCGATCACCTCGGCGCGCTGGTGCTGGGCCAGCAGCTCGTAGATCGGGTTGCGCATGTAGATGTCGCGCTCGGTTGCCAGCCGGGCCTCCAGCGCCGCAATCCGCCGCCGCGCCAGCTCGTGCAGGCTCGCCCGCACCTGCGCCTCCCCGAAGGCGTGCAGGCGCGTGAGGATACCGAGCGCCGTCGCCCGGTCCGGATGCGGGATGGTGAGGGAGGTGGTGACCGTCGCGAGCGACTGCGTCACGCCGAGATTGCGATCCAGCCAGCGGTCCACGTCGTCGAGATCCGCCGGAGAGGGCGGGAAGCCCGCCAGCACCCGCAGCCGCCCGGTCACGCCTTCCCGCTTCAGCCGCGTCAGGTCGGCCAGGATCGTCGTGTCCCGCGCGAGCATCGCGACGGCCTCCGGGCTGCGGATGCTCGCGAGATAGATGGCGAAGTTCCCCCCCGCCCGCGTGTCCAGCAGCCCGCCCGGCATGACCAGCCCGCCCTGGATGAGGGTGGAGGCCGCGAGCCCGGTGGTCTCTGCCGGTGCCACCACCGCCTCCGCCACGTATTGCCGCGGCCAGACCATGACGAGCGTGCCGGCGACGAGCAGCAGCGCCAACGCCGCGCCCATGATGCGCCAGCGCAGCCGCCACAGGCCGAGGAGGAGGAGTTCGAGCGGCATCACCGTTCACGGGGACGTGTAGCCCATTCTAGGGCGTTTCTGCCAGATCTTTGCAACCCGCAACGGTCCGAATGACGGTCAGGACACGTGAGACGGGTGCCCGGGCACGCGCCACCAGGACGGGAACTGGCCGCGCGTGGCCATAGGCGGGACTCTCCCACCCCTCCTCCAGGCGGAGGTCCAGCGCGGCGTCGGCGGAAAGGCTGAGGCCGATCCCTTCGCCCTCCACCCCGCTCTCCACCACGCGCCAGGCGCCGGGCGCGAGGTGCCAGCGCAGCGCCATCCACTGGAAAGGCCCCGAGACCTCGTCCTCCACCCGCCAAGCCGCCGCGCCCGGCACCACCCGGCGCGCGTGCCGGTTGCCCCGGAAATCCCGCGTGGCGGCGCCGTCCGGCAGCGCCTCCGTCCGCGCCCAGCGCGCCAGCAGGAAGCGGCCCGCCCGCGGCATCGGCTCCGCGTCATCGAACAGGATGAGGTTGTGCGCCGCCGCCGAGGCGAAGTGCGCCGTCCACCAGCCGTGCTCAGCGGGCGGGTTGTAGGCCCCTGTCCCCGCGTCGCGCAGCGCGTTGGCTCCGCCGAGCAGGAGGTCGAAATGCAACAGGTCTGCCTGCCCCGGCCGGAAGCGCAGCGGCCCGGTGCGCAGCAGCCCCCGCGCCTCGCCGACCCGCCAGCCCCGCGTGCCCGCCGCCACCCAATTCTCCTCCGCCCCGACCGGCGGCGCGGGCGGCAGGCCGAGCCAGGCGCAGCCCGGATCATCCGCCACCCCCGCCGAGCGGCCGAGGAACAGCCGTGCCGCCCGCTCCGCGCTCCCCCGCGCGTCCGAGGGGCCGCGAAGCGAGAGATCCGCCAGCGCCGAACCGTCCTGGTGCCCGAGTCGCGGCACCGCCCCCGTGGCGGGGTCCATCACCCGGACCAGCCAGCGCGCCGCCGCCGCCGCGCGCGCCCCGAAAGGCTCCGGCAGCAGGTCCGCCCCGTGGTGCCGCCGCAGCCACTCCACCACCGAGAGGGTGTCCAGCAGCAGCCGGTGATAGCCGGTCGAAACCTGCGCGAAGCCGCCATCCGGCGCCACCAGCCGTGAGAGCACCGCCGCCAGCCCCCGCCCCGCGCGCCCCTCCCCCGCCGCATCCCCCAGCGCCCAGGCGGTCGCCAGCAGTCCCGCCGCCTCGCTCACCCCGTGGTTGTTGTCCTGCGCCAGCGCATAGGCCCGCGCCGCCCCGATCCGCCGCGCGTGCAGCCGCAGCAGCGCGGCCAAGCCCGGCAGCACCTTCTCCCCCAACATTGCGGTCGAGAGGCAGAGGTGCAGCGCGCGCAGCGCCGCCTCCTGCCCGCAAGCCCAGTTCGGCCCTCGAAAGGGCGGGTTGGCCCGGCACCACTCCCCGAGCCACGCCTCCGCCCGCGCGAGATGCCCCTGGCCGGGCTCAAGCCGGTGCGCCTGCACGAGCAGCGGCAGCCAAGCCAGCCGATTCGCCTCCCAGACCGGCCGTACATCGCCGGGCACAAAGAGATCGAGCGAGAGCGCGGGCGTCAACGGATCGAAAGGCCCGTGCACCACCACCGGCGGCAGGGCGCGCGCGGCCGCCAGCACCGCCGCCCGGTCGGCGGCCGGCAGCACGGGCGGTGCAGGCGCACGGTCCGGCAGGAAGGGCCCCCTCGCGCCCGCCGCATCCGCCAGCACCCGCCCGACAACCCCCGACACCACCTGCGCCCTGTGCCACCCCAGCCACAGCAGCGGCCGAGGACCCAGGCGGAGGGCAGCGTCGAGGCGGAGAAGGGCGTGCGGCGCTTGGAAGGGCATGGTGCGCGTGTTAGCACGATCACGATTTTGTGTTATCTGTTGAAACTCGCCGCCTGGTTGCGCGGCGACGCCCGGTACAGCCGGGGGAGGCGCGGGCTTGTCGATCCGGAGAGCGGCAAAGAGAGCGGCCCGCTTGGCCATGGCCACCCTCCTGGCCCTGCCGCCGGGCGGCTCCGCCATCGCCCAGCCCTATCTCCCGGGCGGCCAGGGCTCGGCCCAGCCGCTTCTCCCGCCCTCGCTCCCCGGCACGCTGCCCGGCGGCATGCCCCTGCCGGTGATGCCCGGCACCGCCCAGGCGGATATCCTCCAGCGCATCATCGACGCCGCTGGCAACCGCGCCCCCGGTGGCCCGCCCGCGCCGGCACCCGCCTTGGCCCTTTCGCCAACCCCCATCCCGCTTCCCGCCGCGCCCATTGCGGCGCCGCGCCTGGACCTGCAGGAGCCCCTCTCGAACACCGAGGCCTTCTTCGCCGCCCGCCTGCCCGAGCAGCAGCCGCCGCTGCGGCAATTCGGCTACGACACCTTCCGGAACCTCGCCCCTGGCGCCAACGGCCTGCCCCCGGTGGTCGGTGCCCTACCCGACAGCTACGTCCTCGGCCGCGACGACGAGGTGGTGATCTCCATCCGCGGCCGCGCGCGCCAGTCGCTCTCCCTCCGCGTGGGCCGGGACGGCATGATCGCCCTGCCGGACCTGCCGCCCTTCCCCGCCGCCGGCCGCAGCCTGCGCGACCTGCGTGCCGACATCGAAACCCGCGTCGCGCGCGAGCTCGGCGGCTCGGAAGCCTTCGTCTCCCTCGGCCAGACCCGCCAGATCGGCATCTTCGTGGCCGGCGAGGTGGTGCGCCCCGGCCTCGTGCCGCTCCCCGCCCTCTCCTCGCTCCTCGACGCCCTCGGCGCCGCCGGCGGCATCCGCCGCACCGGCAGCCTGCGCGCCATCCGGGTGGAGGGGCCGGAAGGTGCCCGCATCGTGGACCTCTACGCCGCCATCGCCGGCGCGCCCGGTACCCCCAACCTCTCGCTGCGAGAGGGGGAGCGCGTGGTGGTCCCGCCGCTCGGCGGCGTCGTTGCCCTCGGCGGCGACGTCACCCGCCCCGGCATCTACGAGCTGCCCGCGAATTCGGCTGGCGCCTCGGTCGCCGCCATGCTCGCGCTGGCTGGCGGCACCCTGCGCCCGGCCGGCAACCGCCTTCTCTCCACCGGCACCGATGCGGGCGGCCGCCGCGCCATGGCCGAGCTCTCTCCCCGCTCCACCGTCCGGCGCGGCGACGCCCTTATCATCTCCCCCGGGGTGGACGCCGTCTCGGGCGGGCTGCGCCTCGCCGGCCACGTCGTCGCCCCCGTCACTCGCGGCATCGGGCCGCGCGGCGCGGGGCTGCGCGCCCTGCTCTCCGACCCCCGCGTGATCCGCCCCGACCCCTATGTCCGCCTCGGCGTCGCCTGGCGCATGGACGAGCGCACCCGCGTCCGCCGCTTCATCGCCTTCGACCTCGGCCGGATCATGAACGGCCAGGCCGAGCTGCCGCTCCAGGAAGGGGACGAGGTCATCCTTCTCTCCCAGGCCGACGTGCTCTGGCTCGCCGCCCCGCCGGTACAGCGCGCCCTCCGCGGCGAGGTCGCGGCCGCGCCCGCCATGCCGAGCGTCCCGGCCACGATCCCCGGCGTGACCGCCGGCGCAATCCCAGGCGCGCCCCCGGGCACCATCCTCGCGGCCGGCCCCGGAGGCGTCCCCATGGCGCCCGCCCCCGACTGCCCCGCCCTTACCGCCCTTGCCGTCGCCGCGCGCTCCAGCCCGCTCCGCTTCGCCCATGCCCGCAGCGCCGGCTTCCCCGACCTCGGGGCCGGCGGCTGCCCGCAGGTCTTCATCGACTACCCCGCCCTCCTCCCCTTCCTGCTCGATCAGGCCGTGCTGCTGGCAGGGGAGGTCCGCCTGCCCGGCCTCTACCCCGTGCTGGAAGACACCGGCCTCGACATGGTCCTCGCCGCCGCAGGCGGCACCGCGGACACCGCCGACCTCTCCGCCGTCGAGTTCGCGCGCGAGCCTCTGGAGGGCGCGGGTGCCCTCCCCCTCTCCCGCGTCCAGCTCGACCTGCGCTCCCGCAACTTCGCGGCCATCCGCCTCTCCCCGCGCGACGCCATCCGCGTCCCCCGCGGCTTCGGTGACCGCGACACCGGCCCCGTGGCCCTGGTGGGCGAGTTCCTCCGCCCCGGCACCTATGACATCCGCCGCGGCGAGCGCCTCTCGGAACTCCTCGCCCGCGCCGGGGGGCTGACCGCCCAGGCCTATCCCTACGGCGCCGTCTTCACGCGGGAAAGCGTGCGCCAGCGCCAGCAGGAGGGCTTCCAGCGCACCGCGCGCGAGCTGGAAACGAGCCTCATCCAGGTCGCCGCCGGCCAGGCCGTGGCCGGCAGCCGCGCCGGCAATCTCGACATCGGCGGCGCGATCAACGCGGGCCAGGCCCTGGCGGGTTCGCTCCGAGAAGCCCGCGCCGCCGGCCGCATGGTGGTCGAGGCTAACCCTGTCGTCCTCGCCGCCCGCCCCGACCTCGACGTGCTGCTCGAACCGGGAGACCTGCTGGTGGTGCCCAAGCGCCCGAATGAGGTCACCGTCGTCGGCGCCGTGCTGAACCCGGGCAGCCTGCAGTTCTCCAGCGGCTGGCGGGCCATACAGTACGTGCGTGCCGCCGGCGGCGAGCAGCGCTTCGCCGACATCTCCCGCGCCTTCATCGTCCTGCCAAACGGCCAGACCACGCCGGCCGGCCTCGGCAGCTGGCAGGCCGGCGGGCCGCCCATCCCGCCCGGCAGCCTTGTCGTCGTGCCGCAGGACCCCTCGCCCTACGAGACCTGGGGCTTCATCCGCGACATCGCGGGCGTGCTCGGCCAGCTCTCGATCAGCTCCGCCGCCCTCGCCGTCATCGCGCGGCAGGGGCGTTAGAACACCCGAAGGAACCGTTTGGACCAGCCGGGAAGGCCAGTCTGGATCGGTGGGGTGGCGTCCAAATCCGGTGCCGGCATGCGACTGTGATGGCGGTTGGCGCCGCTCAACGTCGGCCCAAGCGCCGCGCCGCGGGCATCCGTGACGAGATGGCGCTTGGTGCCCGGCTTGCCGTGGTCCGTCGGGATCATCGCCTCGGCTGCCTCACTACCTACCCGCGGCGGCACCCCTCTACCGGCTGCGTCCACCCGCCCTTCCAGTCGGTGCGCCAGAAAGCGACCACGTCAGGTGATCACGCCCTGGCGGCTCACGGCAAGGCGGACCGCGATCGCGCCTCTCGGCGGTTCCGGCTCGGCACCCGCCGCCGGCACGATCAACCGTCCAAAGGTTCCGTCGCTGGAGCTACCCAAAGATGAAGTCGTTCGCTGAGAGCGCGCTAAGCCCTGCTCCGTCGAGGATGATGGTACCGGACCCGGTGCTGATCGTCGCGTGATTGTCGGAGGCGATCACGACGGCTCCGGAGGTGACGAGCTGGGCGAAGGTGCTGTAGCCGCTGCCCTGGAGAAGGAGGCGGTCCACGCCAGCCGTGAAGTCCGCCACCCAGTCCTGCCCGTGGCCAGGGTTGAACACAAAGGTGTCCGCGCCGGCGCCGCCAACCAGGGTGTCGTTGCCTGCCCCACCGACCAGCGTGTCGTCGCCCGCATCGCCGCGCAGATGATCCGCGCCGTCCTCGCCATACAGGATGTCGCCGCCGTCGCCTCCGAAGGCGAGATCGTTGCCGCCGCCGCCTACCAGCGTGTCGTTCCCGGCATCGCCCGTCATGACGTCGTCGCCCGCATCGCCGCGCAGGTGATCAGCACCGTCCTCGCCGTAGAGGGTGTCGCCGCCCTCGCCCCCGAAGGCGAGATCGTTGCCGCCGCCGCCTACCAGAGTGTCGTTCCCGGCATCGCCCGTCATGACGTCGTCGCCCGCATCGCCGCGCAGGTGGTCCGCACCGTCCTCGCCGTAGAGGGTGTCGCCGCCCTCGCCTCCGAAGGCGAGATCGTTGCCGTCGCCGCCCACCAGGATATCGTTCCCGGCGTCGCCCGTCATGACGTCGTCGCCCGCATCGCCGCGCAGGTGATCAGCACCGCTCTGGCCATAGAGCACATCGTTGTCGCTTCCGCCGAAGAGCAGGTCGTCGCCCTCACCTCCCAGCAGCGTGTCCCGGCCTCCGTCGCCGGTCATGACGTCGTTGCCTGCATCCCCGAACAGGATGTCATGCCCTGCTCCGGCATAGACCAGGTCGGCACCATCGCCGCCGAGCAACATGTCCTCGCCACCTCCGCCCAGCAGCGTGTCGTCTCCCGCCCCACCGATCAGCGTGTCGTGGTCAGTCAGGGAGCCGGTGAACCAGTCCTGCCGCGAGGAGGTGTCAATGATCATCGAGCTGTTGAACCAGAGGGCCCCGGTTCCATCACCGGAGGGATTCCTGCTCTCGCTGATGGGCAGAGAGTGCCCGTTCACGAGAATGCTCTGGATGTAGAGGCTACGATCTATCCCGTTCGCGGGATCGTACAGATCGTTGAGGAAGCTGATCGCGACGGAGGTAACGGGCTCGCTGTTGGCGAAGGTCACCGCAAAGTCGGATCCAGTTGCACGGGCTTCCAGGACCGGCCCGACCTGATGCCCGTTGACGAGAACGACGAACTGAGCGCCGACCCCGTAGAAGACGCCGCCATAGGCGGAGACGACGATGGTGCTGGTCGCGCGCGGGACCTCCGGCAGACTGTCCGGGCCGCCGACGAGGAAGTCGTTCCCCTCGCTCCCGCGCAGCAGATCGTTCCCCCGTTCACCGGCCAAAAGATCGTTCCCAAGCCCTCCGTCGAGGATGTCACCGGTATCCGTGCCAAGGGTGGAAAGGCCTTGCACGATGCCGTTTCCAGTGAACCACTGGGTGACGACGTCGAGTGCCGGCTTGCCTTGTGGCGAGAAGCCGGTGTTGAGGCCCTGATCGGGAACGACATCCCAGTTCCACAGGTGCAGCCCGGCAAACCAGTCACCGCCATAGGTCGTGACGATCTGGAACAGCGCCTGGTAGAGGTTCGCTTGTTCCTGGAGGTCGACCGGGCCTGCGGTATTCCACAGAGCAGGTTCGATCGCCGCGCCGTCAAGGCTGCGATAGCCCACCTCGGTGATGAAGAGAGGTTTGCCGTACCGCAAGGAGAGGTCGTGCAAGAAGTCGATCGGGGACTTGCCTTCGGTGCTCTGAGCCTCCCATGCCCTTTCGGGAACCCTTGTCCAGGCCGCCTTGTAATCCTCCACCGTCGCCGTGGCGCTGCTGCTCATCGAGTAGTAGGCGTTGACACCGATGAGATCGACCTTGTCCCAGAAGGATACATCCTTGGCGGCAGTCGAGGTCGCGGCATAAGTGATCGTGCCGCTGTAGATCGCCCGCACGGAGTCGATGATGTCGACCCAGGCTTGCCGGTATGCGGCGCCGGACAGACTGTCGTACTCGCAGCCGATGCAGAGGGTTTTTACGCCGGTCTCGGCAGCCATGGCGGCGTAGCGCAGGATGAGTGCTTTGTAGCCGGCAAACCACGCGCCCACATCGGATGGAGAGAACTCGCCTCGGAAGTCCGCTCCGTCGAGCGCGTCCACATGCGGCTTCAGAATGACATCGAGGCCCAAGGACTGCGCCTGCAGGATCTCGGCGCGCACATTGGCATCGGATTCGGTGCCCGACGTGGCGCGAAAATCGGACGAGGATACGGTGCTGATAAAGCTTGTCGGAGTGATGCTGACGCTGTTGGCACCGGTCGCCTTCAGCGATGTCAGCGACGCCAGCGCTTCCGCCGAGCCGTAATTGCCGTTCCACCAGGATGGAAATCCGAACCCGGCGAATGTGAACAGCTTATCATTCATCCTGGATTTTCCGGGCTGTGACGAGTCAGACAGGCGAGCGGCAGGGATCAGCCCCGTGCAGGAGGCTCTGTACACGCCAGAACGTTCTCAACGCGAAACTTCGGCATTTTCAGTTCCATTCCGCATCAAAAATTCGTGCGAGCGAGGACTTAGGGCTGTGGACGAAGCCCTCCGGTCTGCCTTGCAGATGGTTACATGACGAGCTTGCAGAGCCTGCCAGAGCAGCTACAGGCCCCGCGTAGCAAGACGGCAACCGGCAGGGCCGGCGAGGCGGTGTCAGCCCGAAGAGGCGGCATTCACAGAGCCGGAGTGTAGGTCCTGAATGGCCACCGGCCCGGCCGTCAGGGTTGGAATTGCGAGGCTCCCACGCCCGGAGTGCCGAGAAGCCGATTTACCGACGACAGACTGTCACTGGCTGGCCTGTAGGCGGGAGGAGGAGACGGCAACTCCCTGCGCCGCGTCGCCGAAATACCATCGATCCTGAATGGCCCGGCGAGTGCCGGGCGGCAGGCGCTGCACGGAGGCCGCAGCCCCCGCCTCCCCCTACTCCGCCGCCACGGCGGCCGGCGGCCGCGCCCACAGTTCCGGGCGGAGCTCCTCCGGCCGGTCGGGGAAGAGCAGCGCGCAGACAAGGGTGATCAGCCCGAAGCCTGCCAGCACGATCATCACCGCGCCGAGGTTCCCGGTCGTGTCGTGCAGGTACCCGATCGCCGGTGAGGCCGCCGCCGCGCCGATGAAGCCCACGAAGAAGCGGATCGAGTAGAGCTTCGCGCGCAGCGCCGGCGCCACGTAGCGCGCTGTCATCGTCTCGTTCACCGTCACCTGCCCGAAGATCGCGGCGGCCGAGACCGCTGCCACCGGAAGCACCACCCAGCCCTGCAGGAAGGACAGCGCCAGCAGCGCCGGCACCAGGGCCAGCGCAAGCGGCAGGAACACGCGCTTGAGCGTCGTGCGGTCGATCAGCCGCCCGACCGTGAACTGCGTCAGCCCGCCGAAGAGCGTGGCGAAGAAGGCCAGCGCGCCCACCAGCGGCAGCAGCCCCGGGCTGTCCGCCATCCGCTCCTGCATCAGCTTCGGCACCAGCAGGGTGAAGGCGTTGAACACGAAGCCGGTCGAGACCGCCATCAGCAGCAGCGAGACCACCGCCTGGCGCACCACCGCGCGCGGGATCTCGGGGAAGGGCCGGCCGCCCTTGGCGTGCAGCCGGGCGTCGTAGGGCGTCTCGCGCAGCCACATCACGCCGAGGGCGATCGCGACCAGCCCCGGCACGATGAAGGCCCAGCGCCACCCCGCCTGCGCCACCAGCAGCGCCGTCAGGATCGGCGCGCAGGAGACGCCGAGATTCCCGAAGACGCCGTTGTTGCCCATCGCGCGCCCCACGCGCTCGCCGGCCGCCTCCACCAGCATCGCGGTGCCGATGGGGTGGTAGATCGCGTTGAACAGCCCGGCCAGGGCCAGGGCCGCCGCCAACCCCCAGGGCCCCGACACCGCCCCCGCCAGCACCAGCGAGCCGCCGACACCGAGGAAGAAGGCCGCCATCATCGCGTGCCGCCCCAGCTTCTCGGCCAGCCAGCCCATGGGCAGCGAGCCCATGCCGTAGAGCACGAACATCCCCGTGCCGAGCGCGAGGATCGGCCCGTACTCCGCCCCGAAGGTCGCGCCGTCATGCAGCACCATGCCGAGCACGGCCGTCGCCAGGATCAGCAGCATGTAGTGGCAGACGACATGGGCCGCGTTGATGAACCAGATCTGCCGCGTGGCCGGGTCCTGTGGCATTCGCTTTCCTCCGCCCGCTTAGCCTATCCTGGCCGGAAGGAGACGTTCGGCCATATGCTGTCGAGAACCGGCCAAATCCCATCCGCCCGGCGCCCTCTGCCGCAGGACGCCGTGGACCGCCCGCTCGCCGCCTTCCGGCGCGACTACGCGGACGGCGAATCGACGGGCCGGCACAGCCACGCCCGCGCCCAGCTCCTCTTCTCCCTCAGCGGCGTGATGCGGATCGCGACCGATACCGCGAGCTTCATCGTCCCCTCCGGCCGCGCCCTCTGGGTTCCCGCCGCCGAGCCGCACAGCGTCCTCGTCGCCGGCACCGTCCGGATGCGCGCCCTCTTCCTGCGGGAGGACGCGGCGCGCGCCGGCCCCGCGGGCGTCACGGTCATGGCCACCTCCCCCCTCATGCGGGAACTCATCCTCGCGGCCTGCGAGGAACCCCTCGAATGGGACGAGCACGGCCGCGGCGGCCATCTCGCGGCCCTGCTGATCGAGGAGATCCGCCGCGCCCCCGCGCTCCCCTTCGGCGTGCCCGAGCCGCGCGAACCCCGTCTCGCGCGGCTTGCGGCGGCGCTGCGGGCCGATCCTGCCTCCCCCCTCTCGCTCGACGACTGGGCGGCCCGCATCGGTGCCTCGCCGCGCAGCCTCTCGCGGCACTTCCGCGCGGAAACCGGCCTTTCCTTCGGTGCCTGGCGCCAGGCGCTCCGCCTCGCCGAGGCTGCCGCCCTCCTCGCCCAGGGCGTGCCGCCGGCCCGCGCGGCCGCAGCGGTCGGCTACGCCTCCGCCCCCGCCTTCGGCGCGGCCTTCCGCGCGGCCTTCGGGGTCACGCCGCGTGGAAGCGAAGGCAGGACGGTCCAGAACCGCCAGTAGCGGCCACGGGGAGCACTACCACCTCGTGCAGCGGCGCAAGCTTTGTCATCAAGCGATGCTACTCGCTTGATGCTAAGCGCCCACGGCGGTGCCCGACATCCCGCCCCGCGGCCAGGGAAACCTCAGCCGGAACCCTGCAGGGATGCACCGGGCCGGCGAAGCGCGGGGTCGAAGGGGTTGGAGGCGTCGCCGATCGCCGCCGCCTCCCGCTGCAGCATCTCCGCCATCGCCGCCCGCCGTTCCGGCGTGAGGCGTTCCAGCGTCGTCCCGATGCTGAGTGCCGCGACCACCTGCCCGGTCCTGTCCCGGATCGGCACCGCCAAGCCCGAGCTTCCCGGGATGAGGCCGTTCGCGACGTCACAGTAGCCCTTCCGGGCCGTGTCGAGCAGGGCGGCGCGCAGGGCCGCCTCGTCCAGCCCGCCCCGCTCCCGGATGAGCGAAAGGTTGTGCCGCACGACCTCCTCCTGCTCCCCGGCAGGAAGAGAGGCGAGGATGGCCGTGGACCCCTGCCCCAGGCCGAGCGGCACCTTGCCGCCGATATCGCCGGTGAGGGAGCGGACCGGCAGCACCCCCTCGCTCCGGTCGATGAGGACGGCATCATAGCCGGACCTCACCAGCAGGAAGACCGTATCCTCGAAGGCCGCGGCGACGCGCAGCATCGCGGGCCGGCCGAGGTCGCGCAGGTTGGACGGATTGCCGGCCCGCGCGGCGAGGCAGAAGAGGTCGAGGCCCAGCCGGTAGCTGCGGCCCGAGGGCCCGTCCTCCACCAGCCCCTCGCCCTGCAGGTTCCTGAGGAAGCGGAGCGCCGTGGGCTTCGGCAGGCCCGCCGCATCCGCGATGTCACTCAGCCGCAGGCCTTCGGGCCCCGCCGCGGCCAGGGCTCGCAGGATCGCAACGGCCCGGGACAGCACGCCGTCCCGCCCCTCCGCCACCACCTTAACCATAGCGCACCTGTTTTCATTAAATGGAACTTTTATAGCGTCACTTCCATTCAGTGGAAACAATTGTTGCCGCCGACCGGTACGACAGCTAGAGAGGCCGAAGGGGCCGTCGGGTTGGACGAAGCCCCTCCCGTCGCCTGCCGCCAGGAGAGACGCCGATGCCGTCGAACGTGGATCCCGTCCAAAGCGACCCCGCCCTGCCCGCCGAGGCCGACGTGGTCGTCATCGGCGGCGGCATCGCCGGCATCGCCGCGGCCTACCACCTCGCCCGGAAGGGCCTTTCCGTCGCGGTGCTCGAGAAGGGCCGGGTCGCGGCCGAGCAGTCCAGCCGGAACTGGGGCTGGTGCCGCCAGCAGAACCGCGACGAGCGCGAGCTTCCCCTCGCCCGCTACAGCCTCGACCTCTGGGGCCGTCTCGCCGAGGAGATCGGCGCGGATCTCGGCTTCCGCCGCACGGGCCTGCTCTACGTCACCGACCGGCCCGCGGACCTGGAGGCATGGGAGCGCTGGTCCGAGCTCGCCCGTAGCTACCAGGTGGAGAGCCGGATGCTGACGGCGCGGGAGGCCCAGGCGATGACGCCCGGCTGCGCCCGCCGCTGGATCGGCGGCGCCCATTCCCCGACCGACGGCCGGGCCGAGCCCTCGATGGCCGTGCCCGCCCTCGCCGAGGCAGCGCGCCGGCTGGGCGTCACCATCCACCAGGGCTGCGCCGTGCGGACGCTCGAACGCACCGGCGGCGCCCTCTCGGGCGTGGTGACGGAAGCGGGCCGGATCCGCGCGGGGGCCGTGCTCTGCGCGGGCGGGGCCTGGACCTCGCTCTTCCTCCGCCACCACGGCATCGCCCTGCCCCAGGCGGGCGTGCGCTCGACGGTCTTCGCCACCACGGCGGCGCCCGCGGTCACCGAGGGCGGGCTTTCCACCCCGAACTACGTGATGCGCCGCCGGCTCGACGGCGGCTACACCGTCGCGATCCGCGGGCGCGGCACCATCGAGCTGACGCCGCAGGGCTTCCGCTACGCCCGCGAGTTCCTGCCGATGTTCCTCAAGCGCCGCGAGGCCGGCGTGAAGGTGCGGATGGGCCGCTCCTTCCTCTCAGGGCCCGAAGCCCTCGCCCGCTGGACGCCGGACGGGACCTCCCCCTTCGAGCGCACGCGCATCCTCGATCCCGGCCCGGACAGGGCGACGGTGGACGAGGCGCTGTCGATGCTCGTGGAATCCTACCCCGCCCTGTCGGGGACCAGGATCGCCCATGCCTGGGGCGGCTGGATCGACAACACGCCGGACGCCGTCCCGGTCATCTCGCCCGTCGCCGCGCTGCCCGGCCTCTTCCTCTCGACCGGCTTCAGCGGCCACGGCTTCGGGGTCGGCCCCGGCGCGGGCCGGCTGGCCGCCGACCTGATCGCCGGGGACGCGCCGGTCGTCGATCCCGCACCCTTCCGCTTCTCCCGCTTCAGCGACGGCGCGGACCTCCGCCCGGCCGCGATGTGAAGACCACCCTCCGCACCTCCCCCAAGCTCAAGGTGATCAGATGCTGAAGCATGTCATGGCGGCCCTGGCCTCGGGGCTGATCGGCCTCGGCGCCGCCGCCCCGGCCGCAGCCCAGGGCTCCGGCTCGGCCACCCTCGACGCGGTCCGCGCCCGCGGAGTGCTCAACTGCGGCGTATCCGGCGAATCGCCTGGCTTCTCCTTCCCCGACAACCGCGGCGTCATGCGCGGGATCGACGCGGACGGGTGCCGCGCCCTGGCCGCCGCGACCCTCGGCGACGCCGAGAAGGTCCGCTACGTCCATCTCAGCACGGTCAGCCGCTTCACCGCCCTACAGGCCGGCGAGGTGGACGTCCTGATCCGCAACACCGGCTGGAGCCTGACGCGCGAGGCCAATCTCGGCCTTCTCTTCGCGGCCCCGAACTTCTGGGACGGCACGAGCATCATCGTGAAGACCGCCTCCGGCGTCACCTCCGTCACCGGGCTGGGCGGCGCGTCGATCTGCGTCGCCAGCGGCACGAGCACCGAGATCAACCTCGCCGACTGGGGCCGCGCCAACCGCATCGAGTACACGCCCGTCCTTATCAGCGACGTGAACCAGCTGCGCGAAGCCTTCCTCAACGGCCGCTGCGACGCCTACGCCACCGACACCTCCCAGGCCGCCGCCTTCCGCTACCGCCAGGGCCCCCAGGCGAACGAGCTGACCATCCTGCCCGAGCAGCTCAGCTTCGGCCCGATCGCGCCCATGGTGCGCAAAGGCGACGACAAGTGGTTCGATATCGTGCGCTGGGTGCAGTACGCGGCGCTCCACGCCGAGAACCTGAAGGTGACGAGCGCCAACGTGGACACCTTTGGCGGCGCTTCCAACCCCGATATCCGCCGCCTGCTGGGCACCGAAGGCGGCCTCGGCCAGGCGCTCGGGCTGGACAACCGCTGGGCCTATTTCGTCATCAAGCAGATGGGCAATTACGGCGAGGTCTTCGAACGCAACATCACGCCGCTCGGCCTCGCGCGCGGGCACAACGCGCTCTGGACCGCGGGCGGATTCCAGTTCGCGCCGGCCATGCGATAGGCCGGCGCCGGTGACTCCGGAGAGGGCGCTGCCCTCTCCGGACCTCGCCCGCCAAGGGCCTGAGGCCCTTGGATCCCCATCTGGCTTCGCGGAACCTTCCTGATCGTTCAGTCGCCTTGGGTCCATGACCCGAGGCGCACCGGCCGCAAAGCATTTGCAACTCGAAGAAAAAGATGATGGGTCGGAGGCACTGCCTCCGACGGGTCTGGGAAGAGGAAGAATTCCTTCTTCCTCTCCCCGGAGTCACCCGCGCCACCCGCCGGGCGCTAAACCCCCTTCAGCACCGCGCGCAGGATCATCGCGACCACGCCCAGCGCGAGGATGCTCACGGCCCAGAGCCCCACGAACCAGAGCAGCCGGCGCCCCCACATCTCAGTGGTAGCCGCTCTCATGCGTCACTTTCCCGCGGAACAGCCAGTAGACGTAGCCGGTATAGGCCAGGATCACCGGGATCAGCACCGCGGCGCCCACCAGCAGAAAGCCCTGCGAGGCCGGCGGCGCCGCCGCCTCCCAGATGTTGAAGGCCGGTGGCACGATCATCGGCCACATCGACACGCCGAGCCCCGCATAGGACAGCGCGAAGAGGCCGAGCGCGAGCATGAAGGGCCGCGCGTCCACCATCCCGCCGTGCCCGGTATCCTCGGCCAGCGCGTGGAAGAAGCGCCAGATGAGGAAACCCACCAGCAGCGGCACCGGCGCCGCGAGAAGCAGGTTCGGGAAAGTCAGCCAGCGCGCGGCAAAGGCCGGTTGCAGGAAGGGCATGATGGCCGAGACGAGCGCGATCGCGCCCACCGTCGCCAGCGCGAAGCGCCAGGCCAGCGACGCCGCGCGCGTGTGCAGCGGCCCCTCGGTCTTCCACAGCAGCCAGCAGGCGCCGAGCAGCGCGTAGCCCACCATCAGCGCCACCCCCGTCAGCACCGAGAAGGGCGAGAGCCAGTCCCACCACCCACCGGCATAGGCGCGGCCCTCAACCTCGATCCCCTGTACGAAGGCACCGAGCGCGATCCCCTGCATGAAGGCCGCGAGCATCGACCCCCAGGAGAAGGCCCGATCCCACCAGAGCTGCTGGGTCTCGTTCTCGGCGCGGAAGCGCATCTCGAAGGCCACGCCCCGGAACACGAGCGCGAGCAGCATGAGGATCAGCGGCATGTAGAGCGCCGGCAGCACCACGGCATAGGCCAGCGGAAACACCGCCAGCAGCCCGCCGCCGCCGAGCACCAGCCAGGTCTCGTTGCCGTCCCAGACGGGCGCGACCGTGTTCACCGCCACGTCCCGCTCCGCCTTCTCCGGCATGAAGGGAAACAGGATCCCGATGCCGAGGTCGAAGCCGTCCATGCAGACGTAGAAGAAAACGGCCAGCGCGATCAGCACCGCCCAGATCAGCGGCAGCCAGAAGGCCCAGCCCGTCAGCGCCATCTCCATCGTCCCTACTCCGCCGGCTGGATGGCGGGCGCGGCACCCGGCGCCGCGGAGGGCGCGGGCGTGATCCCCGCCGTGCGGATCGGCTGGCCGGAGGGCGGCGCCCCCTCCTGCGCCCGCGGCGTCTGCTGGAAGAGCTTGAACAGGTACCAGATGCCCGCCCCGAACACGACGAAGTAGACCACCGCGAAAGCCGCGAGCGAGGTCGCGACCGCCGGCAGCGCGACCGGCGAGGCGCTGTCGGCCGTGCGCAGCATTCCGTAGATCGTGAAGGGCTGCCGCCCCGCCTCGGTGACGATCCACCCCGCCGTCACGGCGACCAGCCCCGCCGGCCCCATCGCGATCGCGGCCCGCAGCAGCCAGGGCGTCTCGTAAAGCCGCCCGCGCAGCCGCATCACGCCGCCCGCCACGCCGAGCGTGATCATCAGCAGCCCGAGCCCTACCATCACACGGAAGGCCCAGAAGACGAGCGGAATGTTCGTCGGCCAGTGGTCGCGCGGGATGTCGTTCAGACCGCGCACCTCCCCGTTCCAGTCATGCGTGAGATAGAGGCTGGCGAGGTTCGGGATCGCCACCTGCATCCGCGTCACTCCCGCCTCCGCGTCCGGCAGGCCGAACAGGATGGAGGGCGCGCCGCGCTCCGTCGGGAAATGCCCCTCCATCGCCGCCACCTTCGCCGGCTGGTGCTCGAAGGTGTTGCCCCCGTGCAGGTCGCCCAGCACCGCCTGGACCGGCGCGACGATCAGCAGCATCCACATCGCCATCGAGAACATCAGCCGCGCGCGGGGGTTCGGCCCTGCCTCGCTCGCCTCGCGCCCGCGGTCCGCCGCGGCACTCCCTGGGGCAGCACCGCCCGCGGCCTCCACCCCCGCATCACGCCGCGCGAGCCGCCCCTGGCGCTCCCGCAGCAGGTGCCAGGCGCCCACCGCCCCCACGATCAGCGCCGTCGTCAGGTAGGCGCCCGTGACGGTATGCGCGAGGCGATAGGGGAAGGAGGGATTGAAGATCACCGCCCACCAGTCCTCGGGCACGAAGCGCCCGTCCGGCAGCAGCGCGTAGCCCGCCGGCGTGTGCATCCAGGAATTGGCCGAGAGGATCCAGAAGGCCGAGAAGAAGGTGCCGGTCGCCACCAGGGCGGTAGCCAGCATGTGCAGCCCCTTGCCCACCCGGTCCATGCCGAACAGCATGACGCCGAGGAAGCCCGCCTCCAGGAAGAAGGCGGTCAGCACCTCATAACCCATCAGCGGCCCGATCACCGCGCCCGCCTTGTCCGACAGCACCGACCAGTTCGTGCCGAACTGGTATGACATGACGATCCCCGACACGACGCCCATGGCGAAGGCCACGGCGAAAATCTTCAACCAGTAGCGGAAGGTGTCGAGGTAGACGGCCTTGCCCGTCCACAGCCACAGCCCCTCGAGCACCGCGAGATAGCTCGCGAGCCCGATGGTGAAAGCAGGGAACAGGAAGTGCCAGACGACGGTGAAGGCGAACTGGAAGCGCGCGAGGTCAAGAGCGCTCGGCAGAAGGGCGTCGATCATGGGGCACGGACTCTCCTGGCGGAGAGGTGGGAACGACTGCCCACGGAACCAAGCAGTTACGCGTGGCCGCTCAGCCGCCCCGCGAAACTCTTCCGTGCTCCACCTCGATCCGCGTGACGCCGACCACCGAGCGGATATTCCCTGCCACCAGCTCCACCACCGATTCCGGCAGAGTCGCCGCGATCTCCACCCGCATCGCCTCGCCCTCCCGCGCCGCGCGGAACCGCTCCGGCGTCACGTCGCGCTTGGCCAAAGGCTGCAACAACCGCGGCAACAACCCAGGCGAAACCTCCGCCCGCACGAGATAACGCACGGCCAGCACGCGCTCCGCCGCCTCAACGGAAAGGGACGCGGGCAGAAGGGTACCGGGAAGGGCATCGAACATGGGGAAGATCTCTCTCGAACAGGGGGCGGAGGGCTCTGGCCCGGCCGCCCGCCCGCGACGCGGGGCATCGCCCGCGTGCCGGTCAGACGACCGGGAGGGTAATTCGGGGCATTCGGCGCCCGCCCTGAGTTCGAAGAGAAGCCATGCGCACCACCCTATGGCCGCCGTTGAGGAAGGCAAGCGCCAAGTCGCGGGGCTGCCATGCACGGTGCGGGTGGCCTTGGGAGGGAGAAGGAATTCTCCCTCCTAAACCCTCCCTCATCTTTTTCTTCGTGGCTGACGCGGAAGGCTGAACAGCCGTTCCGCCAAGGGACCATGTCCCTCGGCGAGGCAACTGCCGAACCGCGCCGCCAAGCAGTATTCCCTGGCGCCAGCCCCAATCATCGTATCCGCGAACGCCAGATCGCTGGGGTCTGGGAACCCCCGTCGGGGTCCCCAGCGGAGGGGTTTGGGGAAGCAGCGCCTCCCCAAAGCCACCGGAACCGGCCCCTCAGGCCGCGATCGCCGCCGCGTCCTCTTCCGGTGTCGGCTCAGGCGTCTTGCGCCAGGGCGAGTTGATCTGGATGCCCTCCGCCTCGAAGCGCGCCTGGATGCGGCGGTAGAGCTCCCGCGCCACCGGGTAGCGCTGGGAGGGGTCGGTCTTCATCCGCGCCCGCATCACCACGCCCGTCTCCAGCAGCTTGTCCACGCCCATCACGTCGATGTCGTCGCGGATGACGGCGGACCAGCGCGGCTCCGCCCGGATCTCGGCGGAAATGTCCTTCAGCACCTTGGCCACCCGATCCGTGTCCTCGCCATAAGCGAGCGAGAGTTCCAGCACGGCGAAGGCGAAGTCGCGCGTCATGTTCGTCACCGAGGTCACGGTGCTGAAGGGGATAATGTGCAGCGATCCGTCCAGCGCGCGCAGCCGGATGCTGCGGATGGAAAGCTGCTCCACCACGCCCGTCATGGAGGCGATCTGCACGGTGTCGCCGACCGCAACGGCATCCTCCAGCAGCAGGAACATGCCGGTGATCACGTCCTTCACCAGCGTCTGCGAACCGAAGCCGATGGCAACGCCGACGACACCGGCACCGGCGATCAGCGGCGCCACGTTCACGCCGATCTCGCTGAGGATGTTCAGCGCCACGAAGATCATGATGATGATCAGCAGCGCGGTGCGCAGCATCGGCAGCAGCGTGCGGATGCGGGCCGAGCGCGCGGCCTGCGTGTCGCGGGAAAGCTTCGTCAGCCGGCGCTGGATGGCCGCGTTCGTCACCTCCCAGACCGTGATCGCCGCCATGACCGTCAGCCCGATGGAGACGAGGCTGCCGATCAGCCGCGCGCCGAGCTGCCCGCGGGCGAACCAGGCAAAGGCGTCGATCCCCCAGGTCTCCAGCAGGAACAGCAGGGCGACGAGCATCACGATGCCCGAGACGATGCCTTTCAGCACCGGTAGGTAGCGGTTCGCCCGTTGCTCCAGTCCCGGATAGCGGCGCGCGAGATCAGCGCTGATGCGAAAGCCGCGCTCCAGCAGCCGCCGCAGCCCCTCGTCCACCAGCTTGGCGACCGCCAGCACCGCCAGCGTCATCGCGCTTGCCCGCAGCAGGCGGGGGAAGCCGTCCCGCACCTCCAGCGCCCAAACCCCCCAGAGCGCGAGGAGGTAGAGGATCGCCAGCACGTGCCAGATCTCCGCCAGCCGGTCCCGCAGCGCGCGGAACAGGCGGCGGGAACGGTCGGGATGGTCGCCCGGCTTCAGCTCCGGCGCGCGCAGCTTGTCGGCCACCGCGTGCCGGTTCTGCATCACCACGATGATGAGGAAGAGCGAGACGATCAGCAGCGAGAGCCGCGTGATCGCGTCGTAAACCGCCCAGGGCACGCCGAACAGCAGCCCCGCCTCGGCCACCGCCCAGCCCACCACCAGAACGGCCACGATCCGCCGCAGCCACACCGTGATGTAGGCCGCCGTCTCGTCCTGCATCGGCACGAGCCTGAGATGCGCCGAATTGGGCGAGAACAGCATGCGGGAGGCGAGCATCACCGCGCGGATGGCGATGTAGGCGTTGTTCGCCAGCAGCAGCACCAGCTCCGTCGTCGGCAGCGGCTGCACCGCCCGGATCAGCCCGTAGGAGATGATCGCGAAGGCCCCGATCGGCAGCAGGTCGAGCGCGAGCCGCGCCAGCACGAAAGGAAGGCGCCGCAGCCAGTTCCAAACCGTGGCCCGGCCGGGCTTGGGCGCGTCTGGCGCGCGCGCGTCCAGCCGGTCCCGCCAGCGGGCCAGGCCCCGCCAGACGAGCCACTCCGCGATCAGCCCGAGGCCGAACAGCAGCGCGAGCTTCCAGGAGGCATCCACCACCCGCGCCTGCGTCACCGGGTCGCGCGCGACACCGGAGGCCCAGGAGACGATGTTCGGCAGGTCCGTCACCGCCTGCACGCCCGAGACAACCTGGTCCGACAGCAGCGCGAGACGCTGCGAGGCTCCCATCATCAGCTGTGCGCCGAGTGTGTTGGGCGCGAGCAGCCCCGCATCCGCCGGCGCCTCCGCCGCAGCGGGCGCCCCGCCGGCCGGGGCGGCGCCAGGAGCGGCCGGCGTGGCAGCCGGCGCGGCCGGGGCCGCGGACGCGGCCGCCCCATTCGGTGCCGCGCGCGACATCGCCGAGAGCGCCTCGAGGTTACGGATCAGCTCTCCCCGCCGCGCGTCGTCGCGCAGCAGGCCGAGCAGCCGGTCCGCCTCCGCCCCCGTCGCCGGCGAGGCCGTCGCGGGCGCCGTGCTGGCGGGCACCGGCGCCTGGGCAAGGGCCTCCCCCCCGAAAAGGGTGAGCAGCGCAACAAGGAATGATAGGGCACACCTCATGGAAGGGGTTGGACCCCACCGCATCCGCCCAGGTCAAGCGCTGTCGAGCCCTGCGCTGCCGGAGCGCCCCGCGCAGCCTCTCCCGTGCGCATCCACGCAACCCTCTTCCGCGCGCATCCCCCGTGCACCCCGCCTCGCCCGGTGCTAGAGGGCCGCCCTCCCCGACCCGGGGAGAAAGGGCATGGCCGCGCTCGCGCCGGTCCGGATGGCTGAAGGGGCAGTTGGCGCATGGCGGGTCAGGATGGCGTGGATAACGGCGTGAACACGGGGGCGCCCCGCGGCGCCGGACCGAAGGGCGGCCCACGCGGCGGCCGGCCCGGCCAGCGCGGGCGCAACCGCATCCCCAAGGGACGTCCGCTCGACGGCTGGCTCATCGTGGACAAGCCCTCGGGCATGGGCTCCACCGACGTCGTCACGAAGCTCAAGCGCGCCTTCGACGCCCAGAAGGTCGGCCATGGCGGCACGCTCGACCCGCTGGCCACCGGCCTGCTCCCCATCGCCTTCGGCGCCGCCACCAAGGCCGTGCCCTACGTGATGGACAGCACGAAGATCTACCGATTCACCCTCCGCATGGGCGACGAGCGCGACTCCGACGACGCCGACGGCAAGACCATCGCCACCTCCGACTACCGCCCGACCAACGAGCAGATCGAGGCGGCGCTTCCCGCCTTCCGCGGCGACATCATGCAGGTCCCGCCCATCTACTCCGCCATCAAGGTCGGCGGAGAGCGCGCCTACGACCTCGCGCGGGAAGGCCAGGCCGTGCAGCTCGCCGCCCGCCCGGCCCGCGTGGACCGCTTCGAGCTGGTCGAGCGCGTGGACGACGACACCGCCATCTTCCACGTGGAAAGCGGCAAGGGCGTCTACATGCGCTCCCTGGCCCGCGACCTCGCGCGCGCCGCCGGCACCGTCGGCCATATCGCGGCGCTCCGCCGCCTGCGCGTCGGCCCCTTCCGCGAGGAGCACGCGATTCCGCTGGACAGGCTGGTCGTTACGGGGGATACCCCGCCCCCTTCCCCGGCGCTTCTGCTGCCGGTGACGACCGCGCTGGACGACATCCCGGCCCTGGCCGTCACCGAAGCCGAAGCCGCCCGTCTCTCGTTCGGCCAGGAGATCTCCCTGGTCGAGTTCATGGGCCGGGTTCCTCAGGCGGCCCGGCCCGATGGTGGCCTCGTCCGCGTGCTGGTGGGGGAGCGCCTGATGGGATTGTGCAGGCTTGGGGAGGGATTGCTCCACCCCGAGCGCTGGCTCGCCCGCGGCGGATCCTGAAGCCCCCTCTCCTAGGATATCCCGATGTCGATGATCACCCCGGAGCGCCGCCAGGCGCTCATCCAGGAATACGCGACCGCCCCCGGCGACACCGGCTCGCCCGAAGTGCAGGTCGCCCTGCTCTCCGAGCGCATCTCGTCGCTGACCGAGCACATGAAGGCCCACCCGAAGGACTTCCACTCCCGCCGTGGCCTCCTCGTGCTCGTCGGCCAGCGCCGCGGGCTGCTGGACTACGTGAAGAACAAGAACCAGCAGCGCTACGAGAGCCTCATCGGCCGCCTCGGCCTGCGCCGCTAAGCCGCGGCCACCCACGACCGGCAAGGGGGAGGGCAGCGATGTCCTCCCCTTTTTCGTGCTGTGCCGGTGCCCATGGAGAGGGCTCTGCCCTCTCCAGGCCTCGCCCGCCAAGGGCCTGAGGCCCTTGGATCCCCATCTGGCTTCGCGGAACCTTCCTGCTCCTGCAGTCGCCTCGGGCCGATGACCCGAGGCGCACCGGCCGTTTAGGGCTTCAAACTCGAAGAAAAGGATGATGGTGAGGGGTCCGGGGAGAGGGAGAATTCCTTCTTCCTCTCCCCAAAATCGCAAGCGCCGCCAGGGCCCTTACCGCTGCCCCCGCCGCTGTGCCGCAACGGCTCCCGCCGGAGCCCCCACGCGCGTCGCCTGGTCGTCACGTGCTCCCGTGATGTTCCCCGCGCAGGTCCCGTTCTCCGCCATCAGCCGATAGCCGGAGGCCGTCGGCCCGCAGGCACGGATCAGGTCGTCGCGGTGCGAGCCGCGGGCATCGAAGACGTCACGCACGAACTTGTCCACCTCGGTATTCGCCTGCGCCCGGTCGGCCGGGGCTTTCGGCGAGGCGGCGATGCAGGCCCGCCAGGCAGCGACCGCGTCGTCGCAGGTCGCATCACCGGTCGAGGGCGGCGTCGTCGAGTTCGCGATCGCGCGGGAGCGGAGCTGGGTCTGCGCCTGGGCGGAGGGGGCAAGAAGCAGCACCGAGAGGACGAGGAGGAGCAGACGCATCGGGAGGGGTTCCGTTCGCTTCGCGGGGCCGCGCCGCGCGTCCGAGCCGGCGGCTTCCCAGGGCACGGGATGCCGGCCGCGAGGTGGACTGACACTGGATATCTTAGTCTTCCGTACCGTTTCCGTCACGCGACATTCTCCAGGCCGTTGCCGCGGTATCGCGCGCGTGTCACCGGCGCGACACCCCCGCGCGCGCCGCCGGCGCGACACCTCCCGCGCGCCGCCGGCGCGACACTTCCCACGCGCCGCCGGCGCGACATCCCGCCCCTGGCGCCGTCGCACGGGCGCGCGCATATCCCCGGGCATGGCCGACCCCTCCTCCCCATCCGCCCCCGCCGCGTCGCCCGGCGGGCCCGTGGCCCCGCCCGGCGGGCTGGAGGCGGACCTCCTGCTCGACCGGCGCCGCCTCAAGCGCAGCCGCGGCCTCTGGCGGGCGCTCGCCGTGCTCGTTGTGATCGCCGGAGTCGCCCTCGCCTTCGCCGGCACGCGCGAGAACGGCCCCTCGGCCCTAGCGGATCTCGGCCTCGGCGGCCCGCACCTCCTGCGCCTGACCGTCTCCGGCACGATCACCGACGACCGCCCGCTGCTGGAGGCGATCGATCGCGCCAGGAAGTCCTCCTCCGTGCGCGGAATGCTGCTCGCCGTGGACAGCCCCGGTGGCACCGTGGCTGGCGGTGAATCGCTCCACGCCGCCCTCACCCGCTTCCGCGACGCCGGCAAACCCGTGGTCGCCCTCTTCGGCGGCACCGCCGCCTCGGCCGGCTACATGATCGCCATGCCCGCCGAGCGCATCTTCGCGCGGGAGAGCAGCGTCACCGGCTCGATCGGCGTGCTGCTCCAGTCCTTCGATGCCCACGAGACCCTCGAGCGCCTCGGCGTGCGGGCCGAAACCATCGCCTCCGGCCCGCTGAAGGACCAGCCCAGCCCCTTCCGTCCACTGAGTGAGGAGGGCCGGGCCGCGCTCACCGCCGTCGTCTCCGACCTGCACGCCATGTTCATCCACATGGTCGCCGAGGGCCGCCACATGCCCGAGGACCGCGTCCGCGCCCTCGCCGACGGCCGCATCATGACCGGGCGCCAGGCCCTCGCCGCCGGCCTGGTGGACGCCATCGGCGGCGAGCCCGAGGCCCGCGCCCACCTAGCGGCCACGCACAACATCCCCGCCGACATGCCCGTGCGCGACCTCCGCGCCCGCGACCTGCGCGAGCGCGCCTTCGGTGCCTCCTTCGGCGAGGCGCTGGGCAGCGGCGTGGCTTCCGTGCTGCGGGGCACCCTGAAAAGCGTGGTTTCAGAAGGGCTTGGCGTTGACGGCGCCTGGGCGGTTTGGCAGCCTTCCGGACGATGAGGGGCACCAGGGCCCCAGAGGACAGCCACCCCCGATGACCGCACCCATGACATCAGCTGGATGACCAAGTCGGAGCTCATCGCGGCCCTCGCCGCCGCCAACCCGCACCTGCGCCAGCCGGACGTGGAGCTGATCGTGGCCACGATCTTCGAGGAGATCACGGCCGCCCTCTCCCGCGGGGATCGGGTGGAGCTGCGCGGCTTCGGCGCCTTTTCCGCCAAGAAGCGCGACGCGCGCACGGGGCGCAACCCGCGCACCGGCGAGTCCGTTGCGGTCTCCGGCAAGGCCGTCCCCTACTTCAAGCCGGGCAAGGAACTGCGCGAAAGGGTCAATGGCGGCCCGCTCCAGCAGTCCCGCCGCGTCGTCGCCGTCCGCGACTAGACCTCTCCCGCCGGGAACGGCGGCCGATACCCGGGAGCTACCCCCATGCTGCGCTGGCTGCTGATCGCGCCCCTGCTAATCGTCCTCATCCTCTTCGCCGTGTCGAACCAGCAGCCGGTGGGGGTGTCGCTCTGGCCCTTCGACCTCACCTGGCAGGCGCCGCTCGCGACCGTCGTGCTCCTCTTCGCCGCCGTCGCCTTCCTCCTTGGCGCCTTCGTCTCCTGGGCCGCCGGCGGCCCTGCCCGCCGCCGCGCCCGTGCCCGCATCCGCGATGGCGAGGCCGCCCAGGCCGAGCTGAACACCCTCCGCGCCCGTGAGGCGAAGCGCGTAGAGGCCGAGACGGTCGCCCGGGACGAGGCCATGTACGCCGACAACGGCAGCCGCGCGGTCCGCCTGGCCAGCTGACCGGCCCCGCGGCCGGTCACCGCCCATGCCCGCCAACCCGCTGCCCAACCCTCTGCCCAGTCCTCTGCCCAGTCCTCTAAACGACCCACTGATCCTCGCCGCCCCGCCGGACATCGCGGTCCCGCCCCTGCGCGACGCCCTCTTCGCCCACTGGTCCCTCGCCGGCACCCTCCACCTGCTGGGCGGGGAGCGCGACCGCAACTTCCGTCTCGACCAGGACGGCGCCGAGCCCCTCCTGGTGAAGCTCGCCCATCCCGACGAGCCGCCGGCGATCACCCATTTCCAGACCGCCGCCCTCCTCCACCTCGAGGGCGCGGCCCCCTCGCTTCCGGTGCCCCGCATTCTTCGCGCGGGCGGCGGCGCCACTGCCATCCCCCACCCGGCGCGGGACGGACGGCCGTGCCTGCTCCGCGTCCTTACCTACCTGCCGGGCGTGCCGATGACCGCGGCGGCAGGCCCCGCCCGTGCCCGCGCGCTCGGCAGCCTTGCCGCCCGCCTGAACCGCGCGCTGGAGGGCTTCTCCCACCCTGCCGAGACCCGCCGCCTCGTCTGGGACTTGCGCGAGGCCTCGCGGCTGCGCGCCTTCCTGCCGGACGTCGGGGACCCCGCGCTCCGTGCCCTCGCCGAGGCCGCGCTTGACCGCTTCGAGGGGCAGGCCGCCCCCGTTCTCGCCGCCCTGCCGGGCGGCGTCATCCACAACGACCTCAACCCCCACAACGTCCTCGTGGACCCCGGGGACCCCGCGCGTCTGACCGGCCTCATCGACTTTGGCGACATGCTCCGCGCCCCGCGCCTGCAGGAGGTCGCGACCGCCTGCGCCTACCTCCTCTCGCCCGAAGGCGACCCCTTCGCCGGCCCGCGCGCCTTCCTCGCCGGCTACCGCGCCGTCCTCCCCCTGGCGGAAGAGGAGGCCGCGCTCCTCCCCGCGCTGATCGCCACCCGCATGGCCATGACGGTGCTCATCGTGGCCTGGCGCTCCCGCCTCCAGCCGGAGAACGCCGCCTATATCAGGCGCAACCTGCCCCGCGCCGGCGCCGGCCTCGAAACCCTCGCCCGCCTGTCCGCCGAGAGAATGGGAGCGGAAGAATGACCAGTCCCCCGCGCGGCATGGCGATGATCAACGCCTTCGACCCCAGCGCTGCCACCGCCCTCTCCCCGCGGGAACGCGCAATGGTCGAGCGCCGCCAGCGCCTCCTCGGCCCCGCCTACCGCCTCTTCTACGAGAACCCCCTCCACCTCGTCCGCGGCGAAGGCGCCTGGCTCTACGACGCCGAGGGCCGCCGCTACCTCGACTGCTACAACAACGTCGCCTCCCTCGGCCACGCGCACCCCCGCGTGGTGGAGGCCATCGCCGCCCAGGCCGCGCGCCTGAACACCCACACCCGCTACCTCCACGAGACGGTGCTCGACCTCGCCGAGGCCCTCCTCGCCACCCTGCCGCCCGCCCTCGGCCACGTCATGTTCACCTGCACGGGCTCGGAGGCGAACGACCTCGCGCTGCGCATCGCGCGCGCCCACACCGGCGGCGAGGGCATCGTCGTCACTTCCCTCGCCTATCACGGCGTCACCGCGTCGCTCGCCGAACTCTCCCCCTCCCTTGGCGAGGGCGTCCCGCTCGGCCGCCACGTCGCGACCGTCCCCGCGCCCGACGCCTATCGCGGTGGCCCCGACATGCCCGCCCGCTTCGCGGCCAGCATCGCCGCCGCCTTCGCTGACCTCGCCCGCCACGGCATCCGGCCCTGCGCGCTGCTGGTGGACACGATGTTCACCTCCGACGGCGTCTTCCCCGACCCCGCCGGCTTCCTCGCCGAGGCCGCCGCCGCCGCCCGCGCCGCCGGCGCCCTCTTCATCGCCGACGAGGTCCAGCCCGGCTTCGGCCGCACCGGCCGCATGTGGGGCTTCGAGCGCCACGGCGCGGAGCCGGACATCGTCACCATGGGCAAGCCCATGGGCAACGGCCACCCCGTCGCGGGCCTCGCCATCCACCCCGAGCTGCTGGAGCGCTTCGGCAGCCGCGCCCGCTACTTCAACACCTTCGGCGGCAACCCCGTCTCCGCCGCTGCCGCCCTCGCCGTGCTCGAGGTCCTGCGCGACGAAGCCCTGCCCGCCAACGCCGCCACCATCGGCGCCCACCTCCTCGACGGCCTCCGCTCCCTCGCCGCCCGCCACGAGCTCCTCGGCGACATCCGCGGTGCCGGCCTCTCCATCGGTGCCGAACTCGTGCGGGACCGCGCGACGAAGGAACCCGCCACCGCCGAGACCACCCGCGTCGTCAACGCCCTGCGCGAGCGCGGCGTCCTCATCAGCGCCTCCGGTCCGGGCGCCAACATCCTCAAGATCCGCCCGCCCCTCTGCCTCTCGCGCGAACAGGCGGACCTCTTCCTGGACACGCTTGACGCGGTGCTCTGAGGTAGGCGCTGCGGCTCTCTGGAGAGGGCGCCGCCCTCTCCAGACCTCACCCGCCAAGGGCCTGAGGCCCTTGGATCCCCATCTGGCTGCCGCGGAACCTTCCCCAACATGCCGTCGCCTCGGGTCATCGACCCGAGGCGCACCGTCCGCACAATCGTTCAAACTCGAAGAAAAAGATGACGGAGGGGGCCGGGGGAGGAAGAATTCCTTCTTCCTCCCCCGGAGTCACCGGCGCCGGCTAGCCAAGACCGGCTAAGGGGGCTTCAACCCCCCGCCCCGCTCCTCCATCCTCCCCTCGCGCCACGCCGCGCCAATGGCCCGAGGAAACCCAATGCCGAACATCCGGCTCGATCCCGCCCAGGTGATGCCCTCCGACTGGCGGGAGGCCACGCTCGTCGGTCGTGCCTGGCGCCCCGAGCTCGGCGGCCCCTCCGTCGTCGCCCTGCGCGGAGAGGACGTCATCGACGTCACCCACCATTTCCTCACCGTCTCCGCCCTCTGCGAGGAACCCGACCCTGCCGCCGCCCTCGCCGCCGCTGAAGGCGAGCGGATCGGCACCCTCGCGGAGGTCCTCGCCAACACTCCGCCCGATACGCGGGACCGGTCTCGCCCCTGGCTGCTCGCGCCGGTGGACCTGCAGGCGATCAAGGCCGCCGGCGTCACCTTCGCCGTCTCCATGCTCGAGCGGGTGATCGAGGAGCGCGCCCGCGGCAACCCCGCCGCCGCCGCTGCCATCCGCGAGGAGGTGGTGCGCCTCGTCGGGGACGACCTCTCCCGCCTCCGCCCCGGCTCGCCCGAGGCGATGCGCCTGAAGGAGGTGCTGGTCGCCCAGGGTGCCTGGAGCCAGTACCTGGAAGTCGGCATCGGCCCCGACGCAGAGATCTTCACCAAGGCCCCGCCCATGTCCGCCGTCGGCACCGGCATGGACGCGGGGCTGCATCCCTCCTCCTCCTGGAACAACCCGGAGCCCGAGGTGGCGCTCGCCGTCTCCTCGCGCGGCGCCATCGTCGGCGCCATGCTCGGCAACGACGTGAACCTGCGCGACGTGGAGGGCCGCTCCGCCCTACTGCTCGGCAAGGCGAAGGACAACAACGCCGCCTGCGTCCTCGGTCCCTTCCTCCGCCTCTTCGACGGCGGCTTCACCCTCGACAGCATCCGCCAGACCACCGTCACCCTGGTGGTGGAGGGCGATGACGGCTTCCGCCTGGAGGGCTCCTCCTCCATCGCCCTCATCAGCCGCGACCCGGCCGACCTCGTCGCCCAGATGATCGGCCCGCACCATCAATACCCCGATGGCGCCGTGCTCTTCCTCGGCACCATGTTCGCGCCCGTGGCCGACCGCGGCGCCCCGGGCAAGGGCTTCACCCACGCGATGAACGACATCGTCACCATCGCCGCCCCGCAATTGGGCGCCCTCGTCAATCGCATGCGCGCCACCAACGACTGCGAGCCCTGGACCTTCAGCGCGGGCCAGCTCATGCGCTCCCTCGCGCAACGGGGGCTGTTGCGCGGGTGAACCCCGGGGAGAGGAAGAAAGAATTCTTCCTCTCCCCGGACCCATCACCATCATCTTTTTCTTCGGTTTTGAATAACTTCCGCCGCCTGTGCGCCTCGGGTCCAAGACCCGAGGCGACGACACGTAAAGAAAGGTCCCGCAACAGCCAGATGGGGACCCAAGGGCCTCAGGCCCTTGGCGGGGTCCGAGGCACTGCCTCGGACGTGCGGAGAGGGCAGCGCCCTCTCCAAGCCCGCAAGAACCAGCCCTAGGCCGGAACGGGGAAGCACACCCGCGCGAACTCCGCGCTCGCCAGGTTCTTTTCCTTCGCCTCCACCTCGATATCTCCCCAGGCAAGATGCCGCGCCGCCCATTCGGCATGCGCCCGGTTCCACAGCCGCGTCGCATGCGCCCGCAGGTCGCGCGCTGAGCAGCCGGCGGCAATCAGCGCCTCCCGGTCCGGCAGCACGTCCGGGTCCTGCCCCGGTGCCAGCTCCGGCCGCGGCGCGCTGACATGCAGCACCGGCCGCGTCCCGCGCCAGGACTCGATCACGCGCGCCACGCGCGGATCCTCCGGCTGGATATACTCCCCGGTCACCACCCAGTGGTGGTGCAGGTCGAGCACGATCGGCAACTCGTCCGCCAAGGGCAGCAGGTCCTCCAGCCCGTAGGCCGTCTCCTCGTTCTCCACCGTCAGCAGCCCCCGCGCATCCTCCGAGAGCAGCGCGAGCCCAGCGCGGAAGGCCTCGATCCCCGCCGCCCGCGCACCCGCATGCACGTTGATATGCGCGCCATGAGGATGCCACCCGCCGGCCTGGCCGAGCAGCCGCATGACCTCGGTGTGGTACTCGAGGTCCGCCACCGCCGCCTGGCGCGTCCCCTCACGCTCCGTCGCCAGCACCGTGTACTGCCCCGGATGCAGCGAGAGCCGCACGCCCCCGCGGATCGCCGCCTGCCCCGCCGGCGCCAGGCTCGTCTCCACCAGCCGCCGCAGCACCGGTTCATCGTAGAGCGGCCGGATCGCGGGGTGGCTGTAGGCCGGCAGCACGTTGCTCGCCATCCGCATGGCCCGCTGCCCCGGCGGCAGCCGCGCCGTGCGCGAGATCTGCGCCAGCAGCGTCTCCCCGTTCGTCCGCACCAAGCCCATCAGCTTCTCGATGGCCGCCGACCGCTCCAGCCGCTGCAGGGCCGTCACCGTCGTGTCCCGCAAGTTCAACGCGGCCTGCTCCTTCACGGGCAGGCTGGGGTCCAGCCAGTTGCAGACCCAGGCAATCCGAGGCGTGTCCATGCCTCCTCAACGGCGCGGGGGCCGGGAGGTATCAGCGGAATGGCTGGCGCTTGTGGCCCTGGGGAGAGGGAGAAGGAATTCTTCCTCTCCCCAAACCCCTCACCATCATCTTCTTCTATCTGTCTGAATGGTTTTAAGGCCGGTGCGCCTCGGGTCATGGACCCGAGGCGACGACATGTTCAGGAAGGGTCTGCGACAGCCAGAGGGGGATCCAAGGGCCTCAGGCCCTTGGCGGGTGTGGTCTGGAGAGGGCAGCGCCCTCTCCGGGCGCCACCAGCGCCAACTTTCAGCTCCCCTCCGCCGGCAGCGGCCGCGGCCGCCCGTCCGGATCGAGCGCGACGAAGGTGAAGGCCGCCTCCGTCACCCGTTCCCGCAGGTCCGAGTGCCGCTCGCGCCGCCAGGCCTCCACCTGCACGCGCAGCGAGGTCCGCCCCACCGACAGGATGCGCGCGTAGAGGCTCACCTCGTCCCCGACGTGGACGGGCCGGTGGAAGGTCATTCCCTCCACCGCGACGGTCGCGCAGCGCCCCCGCGCGCGGCGGGAAGCGGCGTTGCCGGCCGCAAGGTCCATCTGCGCCATCAGCCAGCCCCCAAAGATGTCGCCCGCCGGATTGGTATCGGCGGGCATGGCGATGGTCCGGATCATCGGGGCCATCTCGGGCGGCTGGTGGGGCTCGTTCACGGCGTCTGGTCGTCCTGCTCCATGTCGGGCTCGCCCAAGCTAGCTTCGCGGGGGCCCAGGTCGCGCGCGACCTCGGGCCGCCGCATCAGCGCGTCGATATGCATCGCATGATCGAGCGCCGTGTCGGCCTGAAAATGAAGCTCGGGCGCGAATTTCAGCCGAACGGTGCGCGCCACCTGCCGCCGCAGCTCCAGCTGGTTCCGCCGCAGCAGGTCGAGCAGCGCCTTGTCCGCCGTCGCGCCCAGGCGCGAGACGAAGACGGTCATGTGCTTCAGGTCGGGCGAGGCGCGCACCTCCGTCACCGTCACCCGCGCATCCGCGAGCTCGGGGTCGCGCAGGTCGCCGCGCGCGAAAACGGAGGAGAGCGCGTGCCGCACCTCCTCCGCCACGCGGAGCATCCGCTGGGAGGGGGCGGCCGTCTTGGCGATGTGCTTGGGCATAGTCAAAGAGCCTTAAAAGGGTCCGCCGCGCCCGGTTCGTACCGGGCGCGGCGGGATGGTCGTCCCGAAGGGGTGGGGCGGATCAGACCGCCGCCACCGTCTCCGTCTCGTAGCACTCGATCTGGTCGTCGACGCGGATATCGTTGTAGTTCGCGAAGGACATGCCGCACTCGTAGCCGTTCGCGACCTCCTTCACGTCATCCTTGAAGCGCCGCAGCGTGGACAGCGTGCCCTGGTGGATGACCACGCCGTCGCGCAGCAGGCGGACACCCGCCCCGCGCTTGACCACGCCCTCGGTCACGCGGCAGCCCGCGATGTTCCCGAGGCGCTTGACCTCGAAGACCTGCAGGATCTGCGCGTAGCCGAGGAACTTCTCGCGCTGGATCGGGGCGAGCTTGCCGCGGACCAGCTTCTCGATGTCGTCGGCCACCTCGTAGATGATCGAGTAGTAGCGGATCTCGACCCCGTCGCGCGTCGCCAGCTCCCGCGCCTGCACCGTGGCGCGGACGTTGAAGGCGACGACCACGGCGTTGGAGGCCTTGGCGAGCTGAATGTCGCTCTCGGTGATCTGGCCGACCGCCGAGTGCAGCACCCGCACCCTGACCTCGTCCCGCGAGAGCTTGCCGAGGGTGACGCCGAGCGCCTCCGCCGAGCCCTGCACGTCCGCCTTGACGACGACCGCCACCTCCTTCTGCTCGCCCGCCTGGATGCGGGCCAGCATGTCGTTCAGCGTGCCGCGCGCAGCCCCCGCCGCGGCGGTCTGCTTCTCGCGCGCCTTGCGCTGACGGAACTCGGTGATCTCGCGCGCCCGCGTCTCGTCCTCGACGGCGACGAAGGTCTCGCCGGCCGACGGCACGCCGGACAGGCCGAGGATCTCCACCGGCTCCGAGGGCTCGGCACCCGTCAGCGGGATGCCCATGTCGTCGATGATCGCGCGCACCCGGCCCCACTCGGCGCCGGCCACGACGATGTCACCCTGGTTGAGCGTGCCCTTCTGCACGAGGACGGTCGCGACCGGGCCGCGCCCCTTGTCGAGCTTGCTCTCCAGCACCGTGCCCTCGGCGGCGCGGTTCGGGTTGGCGCGCAGGTCGAGGATCTCGGCCTGGAGGATGATCGCCTCGAGCAGCTTGTCGAGGTTGGTCCCCTTGGTCGCCGAAACCTGGATCTCCTGCACGTCGCCGCCCAGGCTTTCCACCACGACCTCGTGCTGCAGCAGCTCCTGCCGCACGCGGTCGAGGTTCACGCCCTGCTTGTCGATCTTGTTGACGGCCACGATGAGCGGCACGTTCGCCGCCCGCGCGTGGCGGATCGCCTCGATCGTCTGGGGCATGACACCGTCATCGGCCGCGACAACCAGCACCACCATGTCCGTCACGCCAGCGCCGCGGGCCCGCATGGCCGTGAAGGCCTCGTGGCCGGGCGTGTCGATGAAGGTGACCCGGTCCCCGCTGGGGATCTGGATCATGTAGGCGCCGATGTGCTGCGTGATGCCGCCGGCCTCGCGCGCCGCCACGTCGGTCTTGCGCAGGGCGTCCAGCAGGCTCGTCTTGCCGTGGTCGACGTGGCCCATGATGGTGACGACCGGCGGGCGCGGCTCCAGCGCCTCCTCGGTGTCGGCCTCGCCCTCCAGCCCCTGCTCCACGTCGGCTTCCGAGACGCGGCGTACGCGATGGCCGAACTCGGTCGCCACCAGCTCCGCCGTGTCGGCGTCGATGGACTGCGTGATGGTCGCCATCACGCCCATGCGGAACAGCGCCTTCACCACCTCGCCGGCGCGGGCGGCCATACGGTTCGCCAGCTCCTGCACGGTGATGACGTCGGGGATGACCACGTCGCGAACGACGCGCTCCTGGCCCGAGCGAAGCCGCGCGAGCTCCGCCTGCCGCCGCTCGCGCTCGCGGGCGCGGCGGACGGAGGCCAGGCTGCGGCCGCGATCGTCATCGCCCTCGATCGCCGCCTGAACGTCGATCCGGCCCTCGCGCTTGCGGTCGGTCGGGGTCAGGCCCTTCTTGGCGGGCGCGGGCACCGGCTTGCGCGCCGCGAGCGGGCTGGGTCCGCCGAGGCGGCGCGGCGGCGGACGGCGGTTCTCGTCCTCCATGCTCCCGGGGGGCGGACCCTCGCCGGGGCCGCGCGGACGCAGCGACAGCTTGGGGCCGCCGGCGGGCAGGCTGCTCGGCACGGGGCCGGGCCGACGCGCCGCGAGAGGCGCACCAGCGCCGTAGCCGCCCGGGCCACCGGCGCGCGGGGCGTAGCCGGCGCGGTCCCCACCGGGACCACCGGCAGGACGCTGGGCGTAGCCACGATCACCGCCCGGGCCACCGGCCGGACGCGCCGCATAGCCGCGATCACCGCCGGGGCCGCCGGCCGGACGCTGCACATAGCCGCGGTCACCGCCGGGGGCACCAGCAGGACGTTGCGCGTAGCCGCGGTCGCCGCTCGGGCCCGCGGCGGGGCGCTGCACGTAGCCACGGTCGCCGCTCGGGCCCGCGGCGGGGCGCTGCACGTAGCCGCGGTCGCCGCTCGGGCCCGCGGCGGGGCGCTGCACGTAGCCACGGTCGCCGCTCGGGTTGGCGGAGGGGCGCTGCACATAGCCGCGGTCGCCGCTCGGGGCAGCCGCCGGCCGCTGCGCGTAGCCGCGGTCGCCACCGGCCGCGGGGCGGGTTCCGAAGCCACCGGGACCACGATCCTCGCGCGGCGTGGCGGCGCGGGGCGCCTCCTCGGCCGGGCGCGGCGCAGGGGCCGGGCGAGCGGCGGCGGGCGCCGGGCGTTCGGGCGCGCGCTCCACCGGCCGCTCGGGCGCACGGGGGGCTTCCGGCGCGGGGGCCTGAGGCTCCGGCGCACGGGCCTCCACCGGCGCGGGGGCCGGGGGCGGTGCCTCGGCCTGGGCGCGGCGCGCCTCCTCCTCGGCACGGCGGCGCGCCTCGGCGGCGCGCTCAGCGGCCTCCTCGGCCGCGCGGCGCTCCTCCTCCTGGCGGCGCTGCGCCTCCTCGTTGGCGGAACGCACCAGCAGCGCCTGCTGCTCGCGCTCCTGGCGCTGCCGCTCCGCCTCCTGGCGCCGCATCTCCTCCAGCACGCGCAGGCGGTTGGCCTGCTCGCCCTGGGTCAGCGGACGGCCAGGGGCCGGCGCCGGGCCAGCAGCACGGGCGGGGCCGCCGGCGCGGGGCGGGCCGCCGGCACGGGCGGGACCCGCGGCTTGCGGGCCGGCCGGGCGCGGGGCAGCGCCGGCCGCGGCGGGGGCGCCGCCCGGGCCGGTCGCCCGCTTCTTCACGACCTCGACCTGCACGGTCTTGCTGCGGCCATGGCTGAAGGACTGGCGCACGCTCCCGGCCTGCTCGGTCTTGCCGAGCTCCATGCGTCCACCGGGGCGCAGCGACAGCCGGCCCTTCGCCCCATCCTGCGTGTTGTCGTCACCCGAACCCGGGTTTTCCGTATCCAGCTTGCTGTCCGGCACACTCATCTCCAAGGCACCCGCCGGGTTCTGCCCCCGGGCGCCGGCCGCACCCGAGGGGCGGCCCATCCATTCCATCGCGCCGTCAGGGGCGCGCATCCCCAGGGCCATGCCATAGGCATGGTCCCGATGGGGCCAGGGGGAAGCACCTTCCCCGCAACCCCGTTGCCGTCTGGCCGGCTAGCGGCTCATTGCTTTTGCGTCACTGGCACGGCCGGCTCCCCTCCGCGCCGAGGGCGCGCTTCCTGCCTGCCGTCCTTCCGGGACGCCGGGCCATGGCCACCGCGGGGGCTCTTCCCCCGGGTCGCCTCGTCAGGGCCGCCCGCTGCCGGGTGGCCCAATTCGCCCGTCCTCTGCGGACGGGCCCTTGCCGCGCCATGTGGCGCCTCGGAGGGCTCGGTGCCAGGGGCCTTGTTCCCCCGTCTGCCGTCCCTCGCCTCCGCCGGGCTATGCCTCGGCCCCGGGCCGCGACGTGGCGCGGCGGCCGGCTCATCGCTCAGCACGCCGGCGAGCCGGGCGGCCTCCGCGAGGATGCCCCCAGCCAGCCGGCCCGCCGCCACCGCCACGTGGACCGCGTGATCCCGACCGAACACCGCACCCAGCTCCGCCGCGTCGAGCACCGCGACGACGGGGACCGGATGGCCACCCACCAGCCGCGACCGCTCGGACGCGCTTCCATCCGCCGCCTCGACCAGCAGGGCCGCGCGTCCGGCCTGGAGCCATTCGCGCGCCTGCTGGAAGCCGACCACCGCCTGCCCCGCGCGCCGCGCGAGACCGACCTGGTCCCGGATACGCCGACGCAACCCGTCCGCGATCGCCGCGCGCAGGTTGGGCATCGGATGCACCGGGCCGCGGGCGGCCCTCGTGAAGGCCCCGCGGCTGAGAGCGCGTTCTAGCACATCGCCGCGCGCGCTCAACCACATTCCCCGCCCGGGCATGCGCCCGCCGAGGTCCGGCACCAGCTCCCGCGCCGGGCCGAGCACGAAGCGGATCATCGCCTCCTTCGGCTGGCTCTCGCGCGTGACGATGCAGCGGCGAAGCGGCCCGCGCTCCTCCGCGTCCGGCTGGCCCAGCGGACCGGAGGCCTCGCTCGGCGGGCCAGAGGCCTCGCCAAGCGGGCCCGCCGCCTCGGGGGAAGCGCCGGGCGGCACCTCGTCGGGGGTGCCGTCCGGCATCTGGGGATCAGGCCCGGGCGTCGCCGTTCTCCTCGCCGTCCTTGGCATTCTCGGGGGCGTCCTCGGCGGCATCATCCTCGGCCAGCGCTTCCGTCACGTCGCCGTCAGCGGCTTCCACCGCGTCGTCGCCCTCGGCCTCCACCGCCTCGTCGTAGCCCTCGGCCTCGGCCAGCGCGGCGGCCTCGGCCTCGGCGGCAGCGGCGGCCGCCTCCTCCTCGGCGCGGGCCTGCTCCTCGGGGCCGAACCAGCCGGCGCGCTGACGGGCGGCCATGATGATGGCGTTCGCCGTCTCCTCGTCGACGCTGTCCGCGCCGAGGATCTCGATCAGCTCATCCGCCGCCAGGTCGCCGAGGTCGTCGAGCGTCTTCACGCCCTTCTCGCCGAGCGAGACCATCATCGCGGGCGTGAAGCCGCCGACCTCGCCCACCTTGTCGTCCACGCCCATGGCGCGGCGCTTCTCGTCCAGCTCGTTGTCGCGGCGCTCGAGCGAGGCCTGGGCGCGGCGCTTGAGCTCCGCCGCCACGTTCTCGTCGAAGCCCTCGATATTCGCGAGCTCCTCGTCCTCGATCTCGACGATCTCCTCGAGCGAGGAGAAGCCCTCGGTCACCAGGAGCCCCGCGATCACGTCGTCCACGTCCAGCCCCTCGACGAAGAGGCCGGAGCGCTTGCGGAAGTCCTCCTGGCGCCGCTCGCTCTCCTCGGCCTCCGTCAGGATGTCCACGTCGTAGCGCGTGAGCTGCGAGGCGAGCCGCACGTTCTGCCCGCGCCGCCCGATGGCGAGGCTGAGCTGGTCGTCCGGCACCACGACCTCGACGCGCCGCCCCTCGTCGTCGAGCACCACCTTCGTGACCTCGGCGGGGGCGAGCGAGTTCACGATGAAGGTCGGCATGTCGTTCGACCAGGGGATGATGTCGATCTTCTCGCCCTGGAGCTCCGCCACCACCGCCTGCACGCGGGATCCCCGCATGCCGACGCAGGCGCCGACGGGATCGATCGAGCTGTCGCGCGAGATCACCGCCATCTTCGCGCGCGAGCCCGGGTCGCGGGCCACCGCCTTGATCTCGATGATGCCGTCATAGATCTCCGGCACCTCCTGCGCGAAGAGCTTCGCCAGGAAGCCCGGATGGGTGCGGGAGAGGAAGATCTGCGGCCCGCGCTGCTCCTCGCGCACGTCGTAGATATAGGCGCGCACGCGGTCGCCGTTGCGGAAGGCCTCGCGCGGGATCGTCTCGTCGCGGCGCAGCAGCGCCTCCGCACGGCCGAGATCGACCATGAGGTTGCCGTACTCGGTGCGCTTGACGACGCCGTTGATGATCTCGCCGACGCGGTCCTTGTACTCGTCGAACTGCTTCTTGCGCTCGACCTCGCGCACGCGCTGCACGATCACCTGCTTGGCGGTCTGGGCGGCGATGCGGCCGAAGTCGATCGGCGGCAGCGGGTCCACGATGTGCCCGCCCACCTCGGCGTCCGGCTTGAACTTGAGGGCGATGCGGAGCGGGATCTGGGTGTCCTCGTTCTCAACCGGCTCCTGATCCACGATCTCGGTCCAGCGGGAGAGGCGGACCTCGCCGTTGCGGCGGTCGATGGTGGCGCGGATGTCCTTCTCCTGGCCGTACTTCGCGCGGCCGGCCTTGGACATGGCCTGCTCCATCGCCTCGAGGACCTCCTCGCGCTCGATCATCTTCTCGCGGGCGACCGCTTCCGCGACCTGGAGCAGCTCCGGGCGGGCGATGGCAACGTCCACGGCCATGGTTCCTAGTTCCTCTCGGACGGGGGGCGACGCGGGGCGCGGGCGGGCTTCTCGCCGTCCTGCGTGCCGGTCGCGGGGGCACGCCAGCGCCGAGGCGCCTTCTTCGGGGCCTCCCCGGCATCGGCGCTGTCGGGTTCGGGCTGGGCGGTGGCGGCGATCAGCTCGTCGGTCAGCACCAGCTTCGCGCGGCGGATGTCGCGGCGGGGCAGCACCACCTCGGCGCCCTCGTCCAGCTTCAGCCGCACCTCGTTCTCGTCCGCCGAGAGGATGCGGCCACGGAAACGCCGCCGCCCCTCGTGCGGGATGGTCATCTCCACCGTCGCCACGTGGCTGGCAAACCGCACCCAGTCCTTCGTCCGCATCAGCGGCCGGTCGATCCCCGCCGAGGAAACCTCAAGGTTCCAAACGCCCGGGAACGGATCGTCCACGTCCAGCACGGCCCCCACCGCGTGGGAGATCGCCTCGCAGTCCGAGACGCCGATGAGGCTGCCATCGGCCCGGTCGGCCATGACCTGTACGGTCGGCCGCTCGCGGCCCTGGATCTGCACGCGCACGAGCTCGTACCCCATCGCACCCAAGGTCGGGGCGATGGCGGCTGCGATACGGGCCTCGAGGCCCTCGTGCTGAGGAAGGTCGTCGCTCAAAAACGAAAAAAGGCGGCCCGTTAAGGCCACCCCCCTGAACCGGCGGATTGTCTTGTCAGCCCTTCATATAGCGGGGCGGGGCCTGTCCTACAAGCATTGCCTTGATGGGCCGGCGCCGGTGGCCCCGGGGGAGAGAAAGAATTCTCTCCCCCAGACCCCCACTCATCTTTTTCTTCAAGTTGGGAATGCTCGGCGGACGGTGCGCCTCGGGTCGATGACCCGAGGCGACTGCCCGTGAAGGAAGGTTCCGCGACAGCCAGACGGGGGTCCAGGGGCCTCAGGCTCCTGGCGGGTGAGGTCCGGAGAGGGCAGAGCCCTCTCTGGCTTCGCCGTTCCGCCGCCACACCCACCAGCGCGGCGAGCGGCCCTCGCGGAGGGCCTTGGCCTCGTAGCGGGTGCGGGGCCAGCCCTCGGGATGGGTGTCGTGGTGCTCGGCGAGGGTGAAGAAGGGCTGGGTGGCCATCACCTCATCTACCCAGGCTTGGTAGGTCGGGTCGTCGCTGGCGATGCGCCACTCGGCACCGGGGCGCAGCTTCTGCGCCAGGAGGGGCAGCAGGGCGGGGTGAGTGAAGCGGCGCTTGGCGTGGCGGGCCTTGGGCCAGGGGTCGGGGAACATCAGGAAGAGGCGGTCGAGCGAGGCGTCGGGGAGCGCGGCCAGGAGGGGGCGGGCGTCGCGGGGCCAGAGGCGAAGGTTGGGTGGCAGGGGAGCGCTGGCTTCCTCGCCCTCGGGGACGAGGGTGGTGAGGAGGGAGCAGAGGCCGTTCTCAAAGACCTCGGAGGCGATGAGGGCGGTGGCTGGGTTGTTCCGCGCGAGTTCGAGGGCGTGCTCGCCGCCGCCGAAGCCGACCTCGAGCCAGAGGGCCTCGGCGGCCATCGGGAAGCTTTCGCGCGGGGCAGCGGGGGTGGCCAGGGTGATGCGCGGGAGGGTGAGGTCGAGGAGCCGCTGCTGGCGGGGGCGGAGGGGGTGGCCCCGGCGGCGGCCGTAGAGGCGGTCCGGGATGCCCTCGGCGGGGGGTGCGGGGCGGGTGCTGTCGTGGGGCATCGAGGGGGCCTGAAAAGGGGAAGGGCCGCCCCGCGGGGGAGGCGGGACGGCCCTTTATGGCCTGATCAGGCTCGCTCCACCTTGGGGGAGGTGGACCGGACAAGGGGGGCGTCCGGTGAGAGGGAACCTAGAACAGGTGAGAACAAAACGTCAACAGATTCCTGATCAGCGGTTAAAGGCGCGCTTCAGCTCGGCGGCCAAGTCGGTGCGCTCCCAGGTGAAGGTGCCCTTCTCCGCGTCGGGGGTGCGGCCGAAATGGCCGTAGGCGGAGGTGGGGACGTAGATGGGGCGGTTGAGGTGCAGGTGCTCGCGGATGCCGCGGGGGGAGAGGTTCACCATGTCGGAGACGACCTTGGTGAGCTTCGCCTCGTCGATGTCGCGGCCGGTGCCGTGGAGGTCGAAGTAGACGGAGAGGGGTTTCGCGACGCCGATGGCGTAGGAGACCTGGATGGTGCAGCGGTCGGCCAGGCCGGCGGCGACGACGTTCTTGGCGACGTAGCGGGCGGCGTAGGCGGCGGAGCGGTCCACCTTCGTGGGGTCCTTGCCGGAGAAGGCGCCGCCGCCGTGGGGGGCGGCACCGCCATAGGTGTCCACGATGATCTTGCGGCCGGTGAGGCCGCAGTCGCCGTCCGGGCCGCCGATGACGAAGGTGCCGGTGGGGTTGACGTAGATTTCCTCGGCGGAGGGCATCCAGCCGGGGGGGAGCGAGGTCTCGATGAAGGGGAGGACGAGGGCGCGGACGGCGTCCTGGGTCAGGCCTTCCTCGTGCTGGGTGGAGACGACGACGCTGGTGGCGCCGACGGGCTTGCCGTCCACGTAGCGGAGGGTGACCTGGGACTTGGCGTCGGGGAGGAGGCCCTTGGCGGTGACGTCCTCGTTGCGGCGGGCCTCGCTGATGCGGCGGAGGATGAGGTGGGCGTAGTAGAGGGGGGCCGGCATCAGCTCGGGCGTCTCGCGGCAGGCGTAGCCGAACATGATGCCCTGGTCGCCGGCGCCCTCATCCTTGTTGCCGGCGGCGTCCACGCCCTGGGCGATGTGGGCGGACTGGGCGTGGAGGTGGCACTCGACGTGGGCGTTGCGCCAGGAGAAGCCCTCCTGGTCGTAGCCGATGTCGTGGACGGCGAGGCGGGCGCGGTGCATCAGCAGCTCGGGCGTGATGTCGCCGGGGCCGCGGGTTTCGCCGGCGATGATGATGCGGTTGGTGGTGACCAGGGTCTCGCAGGCGACCCGCGCGTAGGGGTCGGCTTCCAGGAAGGTGTCGAGCACCGTGTCGGAGATGCGGTCCGCCACCTTGTCGGGGTGGCCCTCGGAGACGGACTCCGAGGTGAACAGGTACTCGCCCTTGTCGCGCATGGCGTGATTCAGCCTCTTGTCGCGTGGATGGAAGCCGGGATCCCGGTTTCCGGGCGGCGGGGGGGTATCGCTTCCAGGCGCGGGGGGGTCAAGGCAGGGGTCATTGCGGGATGAGGGAGGCTGGGATGCGGCGCCGGCCCTCGGCCGTTCGGAGGAGACGGATGCAGTTGCGGAGGTAGGGGCGGATGGCCTGGGTGAGAGGTTGGGAAAGCGCCCAGAAAACGCAGCGATGAACCATTTCGGACAAATTCGGGTCGGGGAGCATCCAGGAGGGGCCTGGGAGGGCGTTGGGGATGTTCAGGCGTCGGGCGAGGGCGAGGACCGGCAGGCCAAGGATGCGGTAGGTGCGGCGGTGGCAGGCCGCGATCCAGTCGATGAGGCGGCGGAGGGTTTTGGGGGCGCGCTTGCGGGCGGCGAGCTTCAGGAGGCGGGACCAGACGCCGGCGCGGGCCCAGCGGCGGAAGGTGCGGTGGACCGTGTCGGTGGCCGCGTGGGGGCTGCGGGTGTGGCGCCAGGGGAGGGTTGAGGTGACGGCCTGGAAGATGGCGTCCAGCCGGGCGCGAGGGTCGGCGATGGGGCGGCCCGGGCCGGTGAGGGGGAGGTGGGGGGCGAGGAGGGCGTATTCGGCGTCGGTGAGGGGGGACCAGGGGCGGGGGTGGGGCACTGGGGGCTCCTGGCGATCCGTTGGGGCAGCCCCTAGAGAATTTTGTCCTATTTGTCAAGTGGAGGATCAACCGGAGCTAATCTTTGTCTCGACGCGCTTGCCACTGTGTGTGTTCGCGTGAAAATGCGTTTTCGGCGTCGCTAACAAAAATTGAGTGAGCATTCTCGTCTAGGCTGTTCGGTTGCTCCAATCGCAGTAAACCAATTTCGTGTGCCGTGAGCGTGTAAGAGGCAGCTAGTTCTTGATAACGCTTAGTTTGCAACCAAGCCATGACTGATCCTGCTGCGGTAACAAATATGTCGGTTGGCCAATGTTCTTGTGAAGGGTAGATCATTTTACCCAAAGACCAAAGAATGGCCAAGGAGTTTATGATGATCAGTGCCACGAACCAGCGTTTAGAATTTCTGCTGTTTGTTCGTCCTTTTCTGCGATACCACTCTTGCTGTTCAGAAATTCGAAATTCTTTGTAGAACTGCTGTCGTTCTTTCAACCCCGACGATCTAATCTCCTCCATTTTCAGGGTGATCTGGTCAGTTATCAGTGTATCCATCGCTTGAGCTATCACCTGCTGATTAGCATCCAGAATTTTCTTCAGAGTTTTTGTGAAATGGTATCGCGCATTGGCATCATCGATGTCGTAGGGTTCCGCGCGCATCATGTAACGCCAAGTTACCGTCTTTACTGATTCGGCTAGAGCGCGCGCACCGTACCACGACTGCTGCGGCTTTTTAGCAGCCAAAAAAATTGTCAGACCAAGCCCAATAAGTAAAGTGACAACCTGGAGTCCGGCGAACCAAATATTTGGCAAGTTTGCAACGGAAAGGGCGGAAGCAAAGATTAAGCAGGATAGATTTCCGGCCAGCGCAGTAAAGAACTGCTTTTGAGCATTTATCGATAAGGCATTAGCGTCCCCGTACAGGGCGGGAAACTCAGACTCCTTCACAGCCCCAAGCTCTTGTATACATTGTCCTCAAACCTCCAGTCAGCACCGTATTTATATTTTGCCGCATAGTTTTCGCAAAATTCATCGAGTGCTTTTTGGATAATCTTTGCTTTGAACGCCACATGGATCGCTGCGGTTCCGCGTATAAGCGGGGGGCAAAGGACTTCATCAAGCTGGCGTTTGCCATTAAGATTAGCAACGACGATGGGGATCCCCATGGTCTGGCAGCTCTCAATTTCCCATCGCACAAATCGATATAAATTTTTTGTCGCCTCGCCCACTACGACGATTGCCTGCTTGGTGTTATTTAGCCGCTCTTTAAGTATCCTTTTTACTGTTTGCTCGGATGCGTCAGCAGCAATCTTTTTGAGGTCGTGGGCATTATAGAAATCGAATTCAATATGCTCGTTATTTTTCCAGCCGAGCATATAGGCATATGCCCACATATCGTTATCACCATCGAAAATGACGTAGGTCTTATTTCGATAACTCATATGCTCTTCTTTCCTGCCGATCGGCCGATTTGATGACTAACTCTAGATAAACAGCACCGGTCTTTGAAGGGATCCGCGACAGCGTTTCACGCCGTAGACCGAAAAACACTTGTCGCCCAGACTAATTAAAAGCGACATAGCACACACGCGTAACATGTGACGAAAATAGACCCTCACTGCGTCAGCAAAAATGCCGCCCCACTCTCCGCACAAACCCCCCTCACCTCCTCCACCAGCGTCGGCACCAGCGGGATTCCCTCCCGCTGGCGGCGGATGGTCATGTCGTGCTCGGGGTCGCCGGGAATGAGGACGGGCTGGGCAGGGTCGAGGGGGGTGTTGGCGCGCAGGCGGCCGAGGAGGTCGTCGAGGTCGGCGGAGAAGCCCTCGGCGTCGCGGAAGGCGCTGGGGTCGAGGGCGAGGAAGAAGTGGCCAGTCTCGTTCTTGCCGATGCGGGCGCCGGTGAGGGTGGAGCAGAGGATTTCGACCATCAGGGCCAGGCCGTAGCCCTTGTGGGCGCCCTGCTCGCGCGTGCCGCCGAGGGGGGCGAGGCGGCGGGCAGCGGCGGCGACGGCGCTGTCGGTCTCGGGGAGGCCTTCGGGGTTGAGGGCCCAGCCCGGGGGGATGGGTTTGCCGGCGCGGCGGGCGATGGAGACCTTGCCGTAGGCGACTGTCGTGGTGGCCATGTCCAGCAGGACGGGGCGGGCCTTGTCGTTCGTGGGGGCGGCGAAGGCGATGGGGTTGGTGCCGAGGGCCGGGTCCTTCCCGCGGACGGGGACCAGGAGGGGGGGCGAGTTGGTGAGGGAGATGCCGATGAGGCCGTTTTCGGCGGCCTTGCGGGCGTACCAGCCGGCGGCGCCGTAGTGGGTGGAGTTGGTGACGGCGGTGACGCCGATGCCGTGTTCCTTGGCCTTGGCGATGGCGGTGTTGTTGGCGAGGTTGGCCGCGACGTGCCCGATGCAGTGGTGGGCGTCGATGAGGGCGGCGGGGCCGCGGTCGTGGGCGATGGTGGGGGTGGCGCGGGGGTGGAGGCGGCCCTCGCGGACGGCGATCTGGTAGAAGGGGAGCATGCCGACGCCGTGGGAATCGACGCCGGAGAGGTCGGTTTCGACCATGATGGTGGCGGCGGTGTTCGCGTCGTCGGGGTTCATGCCCCAGGTGGTGAAGACCGTGGTGAGCTGCTTGTGCAGCAATTCCGCGGGGACGGTGAGGACGTTTTCCATCCCGCTATTAGATCGCGGGGTCCGGGGGGTGCGTCCACCCCCCGGCGGAGGGGTATCGGGGAGGCGGCGCCTCCCCGGGCCGCCAGAGCCGGCCTTTAGGACGGCCGGATCTGGGTGATCTTGGTGCCGTTGAGGGCGATGGAGGCCATGAGGCCTTCCTGGTTGAAGGTGACGGCGTAGACGGGCTCGCGGAGGGTGGTGGAGGTGGCGTTGATCTGGGCGCCGCGGTCCAGCACGACGACGGTGGGGCCGGTGCCGATTTCCCAGCCTTCGGCGTTCATGAGGGCGCGGAGGGCTTCCTGGGTCATGAAGAACATGGCGAGGCCGGAGGCCTGGGCGCCGATGAGGAGGCCGAAGGAGGCGCCGGCGATGTTGAAGTAGCCGCGGGTGGTGCCGCCTTCGAGGAGGGCGCCCTCCCCGTACTGGCCGCCGACGACGAAGCCGCCCTGGATGATGCGCGGGAAGATGAGGGTGGCGCGGGCCTGGGCGAAGAGGGCGCGGGGCTGGGGGAGGTTCTGGAGGCGCGTGAGGGCGGCGGCGACGTCCGCGTCGATTTCGGTGCGGGTGGCGGCTTGCGCGAGGGTGGGGCGGAGGAGCGGGGTGCCTGCCGCGAGGGTGAGGGCGGCGGCGGGGAGGAGGCGGGTCGCGAGGGTGCGGCGGGTGTGGTGGGTCATGGTGGGGGGTTCCGTCCGGGGGCCGTTGTGGGGGCCGGGGACGGAACGCGGTGCCGGGGCGGGTGGCTGCGGGGGTTACGCCTTGTCGGGCGGGTGTTTCATTCTGAAAAGTCGGGCCGTCAGGCCAGGGGTTCGAAGGGGATGCCGGCGGGGATTCCGCCGAAGGCCGTGATCTCGCCGAGGGGTTCGCCGCGGTGCCAGAGGGCGGCGGGGCGGTAGTCGTCGTAGCGGCGGAGGCGGCGCGCGGTGGCGGGGCTGCGGTCGAGGTAGCCGTTGTTCCAGCGGCAGGTGAGGAGGGCGCAGCCGGCGTCGAGGAGGGCGGCGGTCTCGAAGCGGAGGGTGATCTGGTCCCTCTCGGTGTCGCGGGGGCTGGCGGCGAGGCGGCGGGCGTCGGCCTCGCTGGCGAAGAGGAAGACCATGCTGTTGATGAAGAGGCGCCAGGCCGCCGGGGGGATGGCGGGGTGGAGGCGCGCGGCGATGGGGGCTTCGGGCATGTTCTGCCAGCGGAGCCAAGCGGTGCTGCCGTCGGGCGCCGGGGTGGGGGTCCAGGCCTCGCGGTTCTCGGTGGTGGGGGTGCCGGTCGCGAGGCTGGCGGTGGGGAGGAGGCCGTGGGCCTGGATGCTGGGGAGGGCCGTTCGGTGGGTGACGTGGAAGAGGTGCGGGTTGTGGCGGGCGAAGTCCATCGGCGTGGCCAGGCTCAGGCCATGTTGAGGACGTGCTTCATTCCGTAGAGGCCGGGGGGCTGCTTGAGGGCCCAGAGGGCGGCGCGGACGGCGCCGGTGGCGTAGACGCGGCGGTCGAAGGAGCGGTGGGTGAGGGCGATGTGTTCCTCCCCGGAGGCGAAGAGGAGGGTGTGCTCGCCGACGACCTGGCCGGCGCGGAGGGCGGCGAAGCCGATGGCGCCGGGCTTTCGGGCGCCGGTGTGGCCGTGGCGGCCGGATTCGATGCCGGCCTTCTCGAGGGTGGTGTGGCGGCCGGCGGCGACGGCGCGGCCGAGGGCAAGGGCGGTGCCGGAGGGGGCGTCGATCTTCTGGCGGTGGTGGGTCTCGAGGATTTCGGCGTCGTAGGTTTCGCCGGGCAGGGCGGCGGCCATGCGCTCGGCGAGGGCGAGGAGGAGGTTCACGCCGGGGGCGAAGTTGGCGGCGTAGACGATGGGGATGATCTTCGCGGCCTCGTGGAGGGCGGCTTCCTGGGCGCGGTCGAGGCCGGAGGTGCCGAGGATGAAGGGCTTGCGGGCCGATGCCGCCGCCTGGATGTGGGCGGGGGCGGCGTCGGCGGTGGTGAAGTCGATGAGGGCGTCGCTGACGCGGGCGAGGGCGTTGGGGTCGCTCGGCCACTGGTCGCCGCGGCGGGCGGTGCCGCCGGCGAGGGTGGCGCCGGCGGCCGTTACTTCCTCCGCCAGGAGCTGGCCCATGCGGCCGGAGATGCCGAGGATGCCGATCTTGGCCATGGCGTCGTGCCCCCCTTGAGGTTTGGTGAGGGGGTTTTCGGGCGGAAGGGCCGCGGGGGGAAGGGGGTCAGCCAGGGTCAAGCCAGAAGGGTTCGGCCTTGTAGTAGTCGTAGACGCGGCGGCCGTGGGTGTCGCTGAGGTCGTTCTCCTCGTCGTCGGTGTCGTGGGTGGGGGCGGCGGCGAGTTGTTCGCGGGTGAGGTCCACGACGTAGCCGCCGCGGTCGGTGTCGTAGGTGAGGACGGACCAGGGCAGCGGGTGCTGGCTCTCGCCGATGCCGAGGAAGCCGCCGTAGGACATGACGGCGAAGGCAACGCGGCCGGTGACCTTGTCGATCATCAGGGTGTCGATGGTGCCGAGGTGCTCGCCGGCGCGGTTGTAGACGACGGTGCCCTCGACCTTGTCGGCGGAGATGAGGCGGCGGGCGGGCGCGGGCTTGCCGGACATGGGTGGGTTGGACATGGGGGGGTTCCCTCGGGCTTCGCTGGGAACGCGCGCGGGGCTCGGGGGGTTTGGCCCCCGGGGGCGGCCGGGGCGGCGTTTTCTTCTTGCGGGCGGCGGCGGGCGCGGGCATTTCACGGCCGTTCGGTGCTGTGTCCGATCGATCTCCGGGCCTGCGGCCGGGGGTTGGCGCGGCCCTTTCGGCGCGGTCGGGCGGGCGCAATCCTCGCTTGCAGGGGATGGGCGGTGCCCCGATGATGAGATGTCGTAACAAGGCCGGCGGTCCAGGGGGGCGCCGTGCCGGTGGAAGAGTCCTCATGCCCTCGCTTCGCCTGCACCGCGTGCTTGTCGCGGCCTCGGTGCTGATGCCGCTGGGGCTGTTCGCGGCGGCGGCGGCGCATAACCGGGCCGACGTGCTGCGCCAGGGCGAGGCGGCCGTGGTGCGCACCGTGACCGTCATGGACGAGCACGCGCGCAAGGTCTTCGAGACGGGCGAGCTGCTGCTCGGGCGGGTGGACGACCGGATCCGCGGGATGGGCTGGGACGAGATCGCCTCCCCCGCCATGAACGACTTCCTCGCGGGGCTCATCGCGCCGCTGGAGCAGGTGGTGTCCATCTGGGTGACGGATGCCCAGGGAATGGTGCGGGCGGGCAGCCAGGTCTGGGATCCCAGCATGTCGATCGCCGGCCGCGAGTTCTTCCAGGTGCAGCGGGAGGCCAATGCGGGGCCCTTCGTCAGCGCCAGCTTCCTCGGGCGGGCGACGCGGGTGCCGAGCTTCGCGCTCAGCCAGCGGCGCTCGACGGAGGACGGGCACTTCGACGGGATCGTGCATATCTCGCTCAGCCCGGAATACTTCACGCGCTACTACGCGTCCTCCACGCCCGAGGTCGCGCTGGTCGCGGCGCTGCTGCGGGCGGACGGCGCGGTGCTGGCGCGGGTGCCGGAGCAGGAACCGGCGCCGACGCGGCTACCGCCCGACAGCCGGCTGCTGCGGCAGTTCGCGGCGCAGTCCGCCGGCGGCTCCTTCCTCGGTGTCACCGCGCCGGACGGGGTGGAGCGCGCCTATGCGTACCGGCGGGTCGGGAACTATCCGCTCTACGTCGCCTTGGGGGTGGACAAGGCGGCGCTGCTGCAGCGCTGGCGCGGCAACATGGTGCTCTTCGGCGCGGTGTCGGGCGCGGCCTCCTTCATGCTGCTGCTCGTCTCCTGGCTGGCGCTGCGCGGGGTGCAGGCGGAGCGGGCGGCGATGGGGCGGCTGCGCGCCGCCCTCGAGAACCTCCGGCGCGAGACGCGCCAGCGCGAGGCGGCGGAGCAGCGCGTGCGGCAGGCGCAGAAGATGGAGGCGGTGGGGCAGCTCACGGGCGGCATCGCGCACGACTTCAACAACCTTCTCACCGCCGTGCTGGGCAGCCTGCAATTGCTGCGCAAGCGCCTGCCGGCGGGGGACGAGCGGGCCACGCGGCTGCTGGAGAACGCCTTCCAGGGGGCGCAGCGCGGCGCCTCCCTCACCCAGCGGCTGCTCGCCTTCAGCCGCGGCCAGGCGCTGCGGCCGGCGGCGGTGGACCTCGTGGAGCTGGTGCGGGGGATGTCGGACCTGCTGCGAAGCTCGCTGGGTACCGGGGTGAAGGTGGAGACGAAGTTCCCGCTCGGCCTCGCGCCCGCGCATGTGGACGCGAACCAGCTCGAGCTGGCGCTGCTGAACCTCGCGATGAACGCGCGCGACGCCATGGGCGGCCAGGGAGGTGGCCAGGGGGGCAGCCAGGGGCAGCTGACGATCTTCGCGCGCGAGGAGCGGGTGCAGGAGGGCGGCGAGCTGCCGGAGGGGCACTACGTGGTGCTCGGCGTGACCGACAACGGCGTGGGGATGGACGAGGCGACGCTGGCACGCTGCGTCGAGCCCTTCTTCACCACCAAGGGGATCGGCAAGGGAACGGGCCTCGGGCTCTCGATGGTCTATGGGCTGGCCGCGCAGTCGAACGGGCGGCTGGTGCTGCGGAGCCGCCTCGGGGAGGGCACGACCGCCGAGCTCTGGCTGCCGCGGGCGCAGCCGGCGGCGCCCGCCCTGCCCGAGCCGTCGGCGAGCGAGGCGGCGCGGCCGCGGCCGGAGGGCTTCGGGCGGCGGACGGTGATGGTGGTGGACGACGACCCGCTGGTGCTCGCCAGCACCGGCTCCATGCTAGAGGACGTGGGGCACGCGGTGGTGGAGGCCTCCTCCGGCCGCCAGGCGCTGGAGATCCTGCGTGCGGGCGCCAAGGTGGACATGGTGCTGACGGACCAGGTGATGCCGGGGATGACCGGCGTGCAGCTCGGCGCGGAGCTGCGGCGGCTCTGGCCGGGGCTGCCGGTGCTGCTGGGGACCGGCTATGCCGAGCGGGCGGAGCTGCTGGGCTCCGGGCTGCCGCTGCTGGCCAAGCCCTTCCAGCAGGCGGAGCTGGTGGCGGCGGTGGAGGCCTGTCTCGGGCGGGCCGAGCCGGTCCCGGGGGCGGGAAGGACGGTGGTGCCGTTTCGGCCGGTCGGGGGGTGAGCTGGGGCGGTTACCGATCCGACGGCCGGGCGCAGCCTCGGGTCCGAGGAGTGCGGAAGTTCGAGGACCGCCGCCCGCTTGTTCGGCCGCCCGGGCGGCCTTGTCACCGTGCCCGACGAGGAGGCGTTGGGAATCCCCGACCGGCCGTGACCCCGCGCAGCCGGTGGCGCCGGGATGCGCCGGCGCCGCCCCGCGCCGGACGGGAACCCTGATACGTGCAGGGATGCACAAGGGGCGAATCTCGGCGGCCAGAGGCCCGTTCGTGCGATTCCGCGGCGGATCGGCAACGCCTTTGTGAGCATCCGCTGTGAAGACCTTCCTTCCCGCAGGCGCTAGGTAGATGTTGCGAAACGTCAAGGTTTTGGCTTGCCGGGATCGGGAAGCACCGGTGGAACGGCGCCAGCGGAGGGGAATGAGCGAGCGAATGGAACGCGATCCGGCGGTAGACGATGCGAGCTATCGCCTGTTGGTCGAGGCGGTCGTGGACTACGCGATCTACCTTCTCGACCGGGATGGTCGCGTCCGGACCTGGAACCCGGGGGGCGAGCGGCTGAAGGGCTATCGCGCCGAGGAGATCATCGGGCAGCCCTTCGCTCTCTTCTTCACGGAGGAGGACCGTCGCCGGGGGCTGCCCGAAACCGCGCTCGAGACAGCCCGGCGCGTGGGGCGCTTCGAATCCGAGGGCTGGCGCCTGCGCAAGGATGGCAGCCGGTTCTGGGCGCTCGCGGTGATCGACGCCGTGCGCGATCCCGCGGGAGAGGTCGTCGGCTTCGCGAAGATCACGCGCGACATGACCGACCGGCACGAGGCGCAGCGTGCCCTGGTGGAAACGGAGCGCCGCTTTCGCCTGCTCGTCGAGGGCGTGACCGACTACGCCATCTTCATGCTCCACCCCAACGGCACGATCGCCAACTGGAACGCGGGGGCACGCCGCATCCACGGCTACGAGGCCGACGAGATCGTGGGCGAGCACTTTTCTCGCTTCTACACGGAGGAGGATCGCGCCGCGAGCCTTCCCGCCCGCGCACTGACCGAGGCGCGGACGACTGGCCGGTTCGAGGTCGAGGCGTGGCGGGTTCGCAAGGATGGCAGCCGGGTCTGGGCCGGCGTCGTGATCGACGCCATCCGGGACGAGGCGGGCGAGGTCATCGGCTTCGCGAAGATCACGCGCGACCTCTCGGAGCGCCGGCGCGTGGAGCAGGCCCTGCAGGAGAGCGAGCGGCGGTTCCGGCTCCTCGTGAACGGGGTGACGGACTACGCCATCTTCATGCTCGACCCGAACGGCATCGTGGTGAACTGGAACGCCGGGGCCCGGCTCATCAAGGGCTACGAGGCGGAGGACATCGTCGGCCAGCACTTCTCGCGCTTCTACACGAAGGAGGACAGGGAGTGGGGCGTGCCGTGGCGCGCGCTCGCCGAGGCGCGCAGCGCCGGCCGCTTCGAGGCCGAGGGCTGGCGCGTCCGCAAGGACGGGTCGCGCTTCTGGGCCAGCGTCGTCATCGATGCCATCCGCGACGACGACGGGGCCATCATCGGCTTCGCGAAGATCACGCGCGACATCACCGGCCGGCGGGAGTCCCAGCTCGCGCTCGATGAGGCTCGCCAGCAGCTGGTGCAGGCGCAGAAGCTCGAGGCCCTGGGCCAGCTGACGGGCGGGGTGGCCCACGACTTCAACAACCTGCTGCAGGTGATCTCGTCCGGCATCGACATGGCCGAGAGGCTTGCGGGAGGCGACCGGCGGCTGGGCGGGATCCTCGCGGAGGTCCGCAACGCGACGAAGCGGGGCGCCGAGCTCACGGGCCAGCTCCTGACCTTCTCCCGCCGGGCACCCCTGCGTCCGGAGGTCGTCGATACCGAGGACTGCCTCAAGCAGGCGGTGGGCCTTATCAGGCGGTCGCTTCCCCCGCAGGTCTCGCTCAGGACCGCCCTCGACAGGGGCCTCTGGCCTATCCGGATCGATGTCGGCCAGCTCGAGGTGGCGCTGCTGAACCTCGCCGTGAATGCGCGGGACGCGATGTCCGGCGGCGGAACCCTGACCCTGCAGGCGCGCAACGCCGGGCTCTCGGGGGAGCCGCAGGGCCTGTCGGGGCCCCATGTCGCGATCGCCCTTCGGGACACGGGGCCTGGCATTCCGGCCGAGGTGCTCGTCCGCGTCTTCGAGCCCTTCTTCACGACGAAGCCGGTCGGGAAGGGAACGGGGCTCGGCCTGAGCCAGGTGCACGGCTTTGCCGAGGGGGCGGGGGGAAGGGTGACCATCCGGAGCGCGCCGGACGAGGGCACCGAGGTCACCCTGTTCATTCCCGCGCTTCCCGGCGCCGAGGCGGACCGGCCGCAGGACGGGTCGGCCCAGGCCGACGGCTCCCAGCGCCTTCCTGCCGGGCTGCGCGTGCTCGTGGTCGACGACGACCCCGCGGTGGCACGGCTCACGGCCGGGATGCTCGAAGCAGCCGGCTGCCGGCCCGAAACGACGAATGATCCCCGGAAAGCGCTCCGCTGGCTGGAGGCTGGCCGGACCTTCGACATGCTGCTCCTGGATGTCGTGATGCCCGGCAGCATGAGCGGCCTGGAACTCGCCAAGGAGGTTCAGCGGCGCTGGCCGGGCCTGCCCATCCTGCTTGCCACGGGCTACGCCGCGGACGAGGGCGCGTTGACGGGCAAGTTCGATCTCCTGCGCAAGCCGTTCACCGCCCTCGAGCTCACCCGCACGATGACGGGGTTGGGGATAGGGGCGCCGGGTGCGGGTGCGGGTGCGGGTGCAGGTGCGGGCGGCTAGCACAGGAACGCGCGGGAGGGGCCGGGCGCATTACCCTGGCCGCCCCTCCCCGCCCCACCCCGCGAGGTGCCGGACGAGGCCGGCGCCGATGGCCACGAGCCGCTCCACCAGCGCCGCCCCCGTCTCCGCGCTGCACAGGCGAGGGTCGCCGGGGCCGACGCCGTCGGGCGAGGGGCCGTCATACTCGGCGGGGACGTTCACCTCCGCGCCCTCGAAGGATACCGCGCCCCAGCCGGCATAGGGCAGGCCGAGCATCGTGCCCGGCGGGGTGGGGCGTTCGGGCAGCAGGTCCATCCGCATCCGCTCGGGCGAGAGGTGCATCGCGATGCTGCCCAGCGGGTCCGCCCCGTGGCCGGCGGAGCGGCGGGCGAGTTCCGGGCCCACCATCTCCGGCAGCAGGGCGCCGGCCACCTTCCAGAGATAGAAGGAGGGGAAGATGCCGCGCCCGGCGAGCATGAAGCGCTGCGTCACGTCGTGGATGACGGGCGCGTTCCCGCCATGGCCGTTCAGCACGAGGATGCGGTCCAGCCCGTGGCGCAGCAGGGCCTCGATCATCTCCGTCAGCACGAGCGAGAAGGCCTCGTGCGACAGGGCGATACCGCCGGGCATGGCGCCGAAGAAATCCGCCTTGCCGAAGGGGAGCACGGGGGCCACCACCGCCTCGGTCCCGGCTTCGTGGGCGCGGCGGGCGATCCGCTCGGCCACCAGCTCCGCCAGGAGGTAGTCGCCCATGGGGGCGTGCGGGCCCTGGTCCTCGTGGCTGCCCAGCGGGAGCAACACCACGGGGCGGCGGGCATACAGCGCACGCGCCTCGGCGCCGGTGAACTCGCCCATGCGGACCTTCATGCGGGACTTCTCCTTGTGGCTCCCAGAGAGGGCTCTGCCCTCTCCGGACCTCCCGGGCAAACGCGCAGCGTTTGTCCCGCACCCGCCAAGGGCCTGAGGCCCTTGGATCCCCATCTGGCTGACGCGGATACGGTGATTGGGGGCGGTTCTTTTGCGGTGCCGTTCTTGGGCGTGCAGTCGCCTCGGGTCCACGATCCGAGGCGCACCGGTCATTCAGTATTCCCAACTCGAAGAAAAAGATGGGTGGGGGTCCGGGGGAGAGAATTCTTTCTCTCCCCCGGGGGCCGCAAGAGCCATCGAACCCCGGCAGGCAACCTCCTCCGCACCCGAACGTTTAGGGAACACCAAACGAGGAGAGAGCCGGCATGACGAAGCAGGCCGACAAGACCCACGACAACCACGCCGCCGGGAAGTCCTCGGCGCATCACGCCGCGGAGCACAACCCGAAGACCGATCCGGAGCCCGGGTCCAACACGATCAAGGATCCGTCCGACTGGACGACGGGGGATCAGCCGATGACGGGGGCGCAGGCCTCCTATCTCAAGACCCTGTCGGAGGAGGCGGGCGAGGAGTTCGACGAGGGGCTGAGCAAGGCCGATGCCTCCCGCCGAATCGACGAGTTGCAGGACAAGACCGGGCGGGGGACCTGAGGCCCCGCCTTCAGGGCATGTAGCCGAACCTGTTGTCCGGGGGGCGGAAGGCGCGGTCGGGGTGGCTGCGCCAGTCCCTTGCGACGAAGAGGGCGGACCAGGCGAGCTGGCAGACGGGCAGGTAGCCGGCGGCGCGAAGGAAGTCGTCGAGCTCCCCCGGGTCGCCGCCCTCGCGGAAGGCCTGATAGCGGGCGAAGTCCTCGACCATGATGACGGTGGGCCGCATTTCCTCGAGATGGGCGGAGCGGAGAACGTCGAGGTCCAGGCCCTCGCAGTCCACCGTGAGGAGGTCCACGCGCCGGCCCGGCAGGTGCTGGCGGACGATGTCGCGCAGCGGCAGGCAGGGGATCCGGCGCTCGGCGACGGGGCGGGTGCCCTCGGCCGTGAGCTGCGCCGCGCGCTCAGGAGAGAGCGTGTTGAAGACGTTGTTCTCGAACTCGAAATAGGTCAGCTCGGTGGGTTCGAGGGCGACGCCCATGGTCAGGAAGGTGTCCTGCGGGCGGGCCTTGCGGAACTTGGGGGCGAAGACGGGGTTCGCGTCGATCGCGAGGCCGGTCCAGCCGAGGGAGTAGAGGAAGGCGGTGTTCGAGCCCTCCAGCGGCTCGTTCGCCCCGACATCGACATAGGTGCCGGAGCTTCGCGGCTTGAGGAGGCGGAGCAGGGCGTGGTCCTCCCCAAACTGGGAGAAGGAGGGGAGCAGGCTGCGCCAGGCATCCGGGGGCAGGCGGGTGAGCTGGCGCGCGCGGCGGTAGACGCGGCCACCGATGTCCTGGATGCCCATGCGGCGCCCTCTCTCCCTCGGGTTTAGCCCCGTTGTGGGTGGCCCTTGCCGGGTGCGGCCGGGCCTTTTCCAGGAGGAGAACAGCGAAGCCATTTCGCTGCAAGCACCAATTCCCGCCGCATCACGCTCCCCGCGGCGTAGCATGGCGATGCCCCTCCCGCGGCGGGCTGCCGCGTGGCAGGGTCGGCGGGCCATGCACCCCTTCCGCGACCGCCGCTTTCCGATCCTTCTCGCGCTCGGCTTTTCTGCCGGGGTGCCGCTGCCGCTGGTGGCGGGCGGGGTGCTGCGGCAGTGGTTCACGGAATCCGGGCTCTCGCTGACGGATATCGGGCTGACGGCGCTGATCGGGCTCGCCTACTCGCTCAAGTTCCTCTGGTCACCGGCGCTGGACACGGTGGCGCCGCCCTTCCTCTCGCGGCTCGGGCGGCGGCGGGGATGGCTGCTGCTGATCCAGCCCTTCCTGCTTCTCGCGATCCTCGCGACGGGGTTCAGCAACCCGGCCACGGGCCCCTTCGGGACGGCCATGCTGGCGGCGCTCGTCGCCTTTCTCTCCGCCAGCCAGGACATCGTGGTGGACGCGCACCGGATCGAGATCCTGGAGGAGCGGGACCAGGGCTATGGCTTGGCCTGCTATGTCTGGGGGTATCGTCTCGCGCTGCTGGCCAGCGGCGGGGGCACGCTGTGGCTGGTTTCCGCGCTCGGCTGGGGCGGGGCCTATGCCTATGCGGCGGCGCTGATGCTGGTGGGGGTGGTGGCGACCCTCGCCTCGCGCGAGGCGCCGACGAAGGCCGCGGCGCCGCTGCCCTGGGGGGAGCGGCTGCGGCTTTCCGTGGTGCAGCCTTTCGCGGACTTCATGCGGCGGCCGCACTGGCTGGCCATCCTGCTCTTCGTCGCGCTCTTCAAGCTCGGCGAGGCGCTCGCAGGGGTCATGACGACGCCCTTCTACCGCTCCCTCGGCTTCTCGCGGGACGAGGTGGCGGCGGTGGGGACGGTCTTCGGGCTCTTCGCGACGCTCGGGGGGGCGCTGGCGGGCGGGTATGTGGTGGCCCGGCTCGGCACGGCTCGGGCGCTGGTGATCACGGGGCTCGGGCAGATGCTGTCGAACCTCATGTATGTCGCGCTCGCCTCGGCCGGCTACGACCTGCCGATGCTCTGGCTGCAGGTGGGGATCGAGAACTTCACGGACGGGTTGGCCGACGCGGCCTTCGTGACCTACCTCTCGGGCCTCACCAGCCGGGCCTTCACGGCGACGCAGTACGCGCTGCTCTCCTCCCTCGCGGCGGTGCCGCTGCGCACCCTCGGCGCCTCCTCCGGCGCGCTGGCGGAGGCGATGGGGTGGCCGGGCTTCTTCCTGATGACCACGGCGGCCGCGCTGCCGGCCATGGGGATCATGCTGTTCCTGCTGTGGCGCCTGCCGCCCGCCGAACCCGCGCCGCTGGCCGAACCCGCCGGCTGAGGCGCATAGCGTCTCTTTAATGTGTCGCCGCGTGCGCCCGCGCGTTCCGCTAGGCACCAACCAAGGGAGCCCAGCATGCGCGCCACCATCCTCTCCGCCGCCGCCCTCGCGGCCGGCCTCGCCCTCGCCGCCCTCCCCGCCCAGGCCAAGACCGGCGGCTGCGTGAAGGACGGGGCGGTCGGCGCGGTCGCCGGCCACTTCGTCGGCAGCGGCCACGCGGTCGCCGGCGCGGCGGCGGGCTGCGCCGTCGGCGTCCACCGGCGGAACCGGGCGGAGCGGCAGAACGCCCAGCAGCAGCCGGCGCAGAACCAGCCGAACGCCGGGCGGTAGCGGCGGCTCCCGGAGAGGGCTCCGCCCTCTCCGTACCTCTCCCGCCAAGGGCCTGAGGCCCTTGGATCCCCGTCTGGCTGGCGCGGATGCGATGACGGGGGCTGGTTCTTCTTCGTGCCTTTCCTGCGCGTGCAGTCGCCTCGGGTCAGCGACCCGAGGCGCACCGGCCGCCTGGTATTTCCAACTTGAAGAAAAAGATGAGTGGGGGCCCGGGGGAGAGAATTCTTTCTCTCCCCCGGTGCGCCGGTTTCTTCAGAACCGCGCCACCAGTCCCACCCCCGCCACCATCATCACGCCGCCGAGGATCCGGAGGGCGGTCAGCGGCCGGACCTCGAAGCCGAGGAGGCCGTAGTGGTCGAGGAGGAGGCTGGTGATGACGGCCGCGGTCAGGGTGATGGCGGTGAAGGCGCCGGCGCCCATGGCCTTTGCCTCCGTCAGCGTCACGACGACGTAGAAGGCGCCCATGGCGCCGCCGATCCAGCCCCACCAGGGCACATCCCCGACGCGCCCCATGATCCCGGAGAGGGGGCGGCCGATGAAGGGGGAGGCGACGAGCACCGCCGCGATGCCGGTGAGGTAGACGACCAGGGCCGGGGCGACCGGCCCGGCGTTCAGCTTCTCGTTCAGGGTCGAGTTGCTGCCGGACTGGAGCATGTTCAGCACCCCGGCGATGATCGCGAGTAGATAGGCCACGCCCGTCTCCTGTTCCGTACCATGGAATAACGCCGCGGCTCGATGTCGGGTCAGGGCGCGTAAAATTCGGGCCCTGTACCCCGCGAGATGCTTTTCCTTCCCCTTCGATTGACGGTGCCTTCATCGAATTCGCCGATCCTCCGGCGGAACAGGCGGACCGATCCGCATGGCCGCTTTCGCCCGAGGAGATCATCGATGAGGATCCGGCTCTCGCTTGCCCTGCAACTCGGCGTCCTGATCGGCGCCCTCTGCGTGCCGCTCGTCGGCAGCTCGGCCTGGCTCTTCTTCCGGACCTCGCAGGACCTCCAGGCGGCGACGCGCGCCGTCCTCGTCGCCGATGCCACCCGCCTGGCCTTTGTCGCCCTGCAGGCCACGCGGGTGGAGCGCGGGCCGGTGCGGACGGCGCTGCGTGCCGAGGCCCCGGCCGACCCGGCGCTGCTGGCGGGCGTGCGCCAGGCGCGCGCCCGGGCCAACCCCGCGCTCGATTCACTCGCGGACGCCTGCGCCGCCATCACCTGCGCCAGCGGCGATGTTCCCGCGCGGCTCGCCGCCGCCCGCAGCGCTCTCGAGGCGGTGCGACGAGAGGGCGATCCGGCCCTTTCCCTGCCCCTCCCGCAGCGCCCGGCCGCCATCGGCGACCGCTTCAACACGGCCGCCACCGTCCTGGTGGACCTTCTGGAGGAGGTGAGCACCGCCTTGACCGCGCAGGTTCGCGGCATCGACGGGGCGAGCGCGACTCTCGCCCAGGTGAAGGACGCGGTCTATGCCACGCGCGACGCGGCGGGGCTGGAGCGCGACTTTCTCGTCGCCGCCATCACGAACCGTGCCGTCACCGCGGCGGAGAGGGTGTCCATGACCCAGCTCCGCGCCCGCATCGGGGCCACCTGGCCGCTGGTGGTGGGCGTCGCCCCGATCGTTCCGACGCCGGTCCGCGCGGCGATCGAGGCCGTGAAGGAGGAGTATTTCGGCCGCTTCGCCGCCATGCGGGACGGCGTGGAGAAAGCCCTGGCCGAGGGCCGCCCGCCCGCCGTGACCTCCGCCGAGATGAACGCCGCCGTGGACCGGTCCACCGGCCGCATGGTGGACGTCGCCGAGGCCGCCCTGGTGGGCATCGGCGACCTCGCCCGCGCCCGCGTCGCCTCCCTGAAGCTGTGGCTCGCCGGATCGGCCGCCGCGGCCGTGCTGCTCTGCGCGCTCGCGCTGGCGGCGAACGTGACGGTGCGCCGCCGCCTCATCCGCCCGCTGCTGCGCCAGCGCGACGCGATGCTGCGGCTCGCCCGCCGGGACTACGCCTTCGAGCTGCCCGACGCCCTGCGCGAGGACGAGATCGGCGAGATGGTCCGCGCGACCGAGACCTGCCGCACCGGGTTGCGCGAAGCCGACGCCCTCGCCGCCGCCCAGGCCGAGGAGGAGCGCGCCAAGGCGTCCCGCGCCGAGCGGCTGGAGACGCTGGTGCGCGGCTTCGAGGCGGAGGCGGAGACGGTGCTGCGCCGCGTTGCCGCTGCCGCCACCGAGCTGGACGCGACGGCGGGCGAGATGGCCTCCACCGCCAATGATGGGGTGGAGCGCGCGACCTCCGTCGCCGCGGCCTCGGAGCAGGCGAGCGCGAATGTGGGGACCGTCGCCGCCTCCACCGAGGAGCTGGCCGCCTCCATCGCGGAGGTCTCCCGCCAGGTGACGAACTCTGCCGATGTCGCGCGCCGCGCCGCAGGGGACGCGCGCTCCACCGACAGCGCCGTGGGGCGGCTTTCCGAGGCCGCGCGCAGCATCGGCGACGTGGTGCACCTGATCGGCGACATCGCGGGGCAGACGAACCTGCTGGCGCTGAACGCCACGATCGAGGCGGCGCGCGCCGGCGAGGCGGGCCGCGGCTTCGCGGTGGTGGCGAGCGAGGTGAAGACCCTGGCTGCCCAGACCGCCAAGGCCACCGAACAGATCAGCGCCCAGATCGCCGCCATGCAGGGCGAGACCGAGCGGGCCGTGCAGGCGATCGGCGGCATCGTGCGCACCATCGAGGAGATGGGCGGCATCACCACGCAGGTGGCGGCCGCGGCCGAGCAGCAGAGCGCCGCCACCCAGGAGATCGGCCGCGCCGTGGCCGAGGCCGCGAGCGGCACCCAGGACGTGTCGCGCCACGCCGCCGGCGTTACGGAGGGCGCCGAGCGGACCGGGATTGCCGCCCGGCAGGTGCGCGCGGCCTCGGGCGAGCTGGCGCGGCAGTCCCAGACCCTGCGCGAGAAGGTGGACGGCTTCCTGGCGGGGATCCGCACGGCCTGAGGGCGCTGCCCGCTACTCCTCCTCCTCCACCTCGCCCGGGCCGCGCTCAAGGCGGCTGCGGACCGCCGTCAGCTCCTCCAGCCAGCGGTCGAGCATGGCGCGCAGGCCTTCGGGGGTGACGCCTTCCACGCTGTCCAGGCGGGAGACCACCACGCGGCGCTCCTCGGGCAGTTCCACGCGGGCCCAGCGCGTGAGGCCGTGCAGGGCGAGGGCGAGGGCCAGGGCGTCGCCTTCCTCCACGCTGATCGCGAGGGAGAAGACAATGGTGCCGTAGTGCCAGGCGAGCGCGGGCGGGTCCTCCTCCTCCACGGGGTCCACCAGCTCCACCTGGAACGGCAGGGGCGCGCCGTGCTGGACGAGGAAGGCGGGCGCCTCGTCGTCGTCCTCGGGCTCGCCCTCGATGATCTCGAGCCCGGCCTCGCGCAGCAGGCCCTCGACATGGATGGGGCGCAGGCCCTCGAGGAAGGCCTCGGATTCGCCCAGCGCCGTTTCGTGGATCACCGAGGCCTGGAGGGGGATGGAGGGATCCCAGCCGAAGGCGCCGACCAGCGCGTCCAGCACCGTGCGGGCGAGGGAGGCGCAGCCGGCCTCGTCCAGCGGCGGCAGGTCGCGCGACCAGTCCTCCCGGCCCTGCGGCGGCAGGGTAAGGCCGAGATTCTTCAGCACGCCGGCGCGCTTGCGGGCGGAGACCGGCAGCTTCGCGAAGACCCCGCGCGGGGCGAAGCGGCCCGAGGCGACCTCCACCGCGCTGCTGGCGAAGGGGGCGGAGAAGACCTGGGCGTAGGCGGCCTCCCCCATCTCCGGCAGCATCGCCGAGACCGTGAGAAAGCGCATGTCGCCGAGCGCCCAGGAGATCCCCTCCTCCTCCGGGTCCCAGAGGCAGGTGGACATCACCGCGCGGGTGAGCTTGCGGAGCACTTCCGCCTGGGCGGCGGCGGGCGTGCCGCGGCTGCCGCCCCGGTGCAGGGTCCAGCCCCGATTGCGTCGTTCCATCGTCATGGGGCCATTCTTCGCGCGGGCAGGCGGATCGCCAAGGGGCTGGGGGTGGTTCCGGTGGCCCTGGAGAGGGCGCTGCCCTCTCCAGACCTCCCGGGTGAACGCGCAGCGTTCATCCCGCCCCGCCAAGGGCCTGAGGCCCCTGGACCCCCATCGGGCTGTCGCGGATGCGGTGATAAAGGGCTGGTCCCGGTTGCTGGCGTCGTTTCCGAACGTGCCGTCGCCTCGGGTCCAGGACCCGAGGCGCACCGGCCGTCCAGGATTTCCAATTCGAAGAAAAAGATGAGTGGGGGGTCCGGGGGGAGAGAATTCATTCTCTCCCCCAGGGGTCACCAACGCCGGCCTTGGAGGCCGGCCTTCAGGCCTGGAGAAAAGCAAGGAGGTCCGCGTTCAGCCGGTCCTTCTCGGTGAAGAACAGGCCGTGGGCCGCGCCGCCGTACTCCACCAGCTTTGCCCCGGTTATCAGGCGGGCGGCCGCGCGGCCGGAGACGTCGATCGGCACGGTCTGATCGGCGTCGCCGTGGATGACGAGGGTCGGCACCGTGAAGGCGCGCATATCCGCGCGGAAGTCGGTTTCGGAGAAGGCGCGCACGCAGTCCACGGTGGCCTTGGGCGAGGCCTGGAGCGCGAGGCCGAGCGCCCATTGCTGGATCTCGTTCGTGACGGTGAAGTTCAGCATTCCCGCGCCGAAGAAGGCCTTGCCGAAGGTGGCGAGAAAGTGCGGGCGGTCCGCGAGCAGGCCCGCGACGATGCCGTCGAACACTTCCCGCGGCACGCCCTCCTCGTGGCCGGGGGACTTGAGCAGGTAAGGCGTGACGGCGCTGACGAGCACGGCCTTGGCCACGCGGGTGCTGCCGTGGCGGGCGAGGTAGCGCGCGACCTCGCCGCCGCCCATGGAGAAGCCGACGAGGGTGGCGCCCTGGAGGTCGAGCTCATCCATCAGCGCGGCCAGGTCGTCGGACAGGGTGTCGTAGTCGTAGCCGGAATAGGGCTTGGCGCTCTCGCCGAAGCCGCGGCGGTCATAGGCGATGACGCGGTAGCCCTGCGCCGCGAGGAACATTGCCTGGTATTCCCACATGGCGCCGCTGAGCGGCCAGCCGTGGATGAGGACCACGGGCTTGCCGCTGCCCCAGTCGGTGTAGTGGATCGCGACGTCGTCGCGCGTCTTCACGAAGGGCATCGGCTTCTCCGGAGGGTATGGCCGGAGCGGAACGGTCCCTCTGGCGGGTTGGTTGCTGCCAGGCCTGCCCGCGCTGCCCGACTAGAAACGCGCGCCGGAAGCCATGCCTATGCCTCCGCGTTTGCTGCACTGCACATGGCAGCCATGCGGCCGCCTGCCCCCAATCCCGGCGCCGAGGCACCAGATGCCCCGTCGAGCGCCGCGCTCCGTGGCGAAGCCGACCCGTGGGCCCAAGCGGCCCACACCCTGCAACCAGCTCCCCGACCATTCAAGGAACGAGCATGACCAAGCCCGCCGAGAGCCCCCTTTTCACCCCCACCAGGATCGGCGCCATCGAGCTGGCCAACCGCGTGGCCATGGCGCCGCTGACCCGCAGCCGCGCCGTCGCGGGCGACGTGCCCCGGCCCTCCGCCGCCACCTATTACGCGCAGCGAGCGAGCGCGGGGCTGATCATCTCCGAGGCGACGCAGATCTCCCAGCAGGGCAAGGGCTACGCCTTCACGCCGGGCATCCATTCCGAGGCGCAGCTGGCCGGCTGGCGGCCGGTGACGGAGGCGGTGCACAAGGCGGGCGGCCGGATCGTCGCGCAGCTCTGGCATGTTGGGCGCATCTCCCACCCCGACCTGCAGCCGGGCAACGCCCTGCCCGTCGCGCCCTCCGCGATCACGCCCAAGGGCCAGGCCTTCACCGAGACGGGCTTCAAGCCGCATGTCGAGCCGCGCGCGCTGGAGGCCGGTGAGCTTCCGGGCATCGTCGCCGACTACGTGCGCGCCGCGCGCAACGCGCTGGCCGCCGGCTTCGACGGCGTGGAGATCCACGCGGCCAACGGCTACCTCCTCGACCAATTCCTGCGGAACGGCAGCAACAAGCGCACCGACCGCTACGGCGGCAGCATCGAGAACCGCGCGCGCCTGACGCTGGAAGTGACGCAGGCGGTGGTGGACGCGATCGGCGCGGACCGCACGGGCATCCGCCTCTCCCCCGTGACGCCCGCCAACGACGCGAGCGACAGCGACCCCGCGCCGCTGTTCCGGCACGTCGTGGAGGCGCTGGCGGGCTTCAACCTCGCCTACCTCCACATGATCGAGGGGGCGACGGGCGGGCCGCGCGACGTGGTGCCCGGCTTCGACTTCATGGCGCTGAAGCGCGCCTTCCGCGGGCCCTACATGGCGAATAACGGCTACGACTTCGCCCTCGCCGACGCGGCCATCCGCGAGGGGCGCGCGGACCTCGTCGCCTTCGGGCGGCCCTTCATCGCCAACCCGGATCTCGTGCAGCGCATGAAGACCGGCGCGGCCCTCGCGACGCCGGACAAGGCGACCTTCTATGGCGGGGACGAGCACGGGTACACGGATTACCCGGCGCTGGCGGCTTGAGGGCGGGCCAGCGCTTGTGGCCCCCGGGGGAGAGAAAGAATTCTCTCTCCCGGACCCCCTCTCATCTTTTTCTTTCTGTTGGAAATACTGGGTAGTCGGTGCGCCTCGGGTCGTGGACCCGAGGCGACTGCACGCACAGGAAGGGCGGACAGATGAGGGTCCAGGGGCCTCAGGCCCTTGGCGGGTGAGGTGCCGGAGAGGGCGGAGCCCTCTCTGGCTCACTCCACCGGCCGTCCCCTCGCCGAGAGGGCAACGCGGAAGGCCACCTGCCCGACCAGCGCCGCCCCGGCCATGACGAGGGCTGCCGAGAGGGCGTGTTGCTGCCCAAGGCCGGCGAGGGCGGAGCAGACCGCGCCCACGCTCATCTGCACGAAGCCGTAGAGGCCCGAGGCGGAGCCGACGACGCGCGGGTTCACGCCGATGGCCTGCCCGAGGGCGGAGGGCCCGCCGACGCCCGTGCAGATGGTGAAGGCGAACATGCAGCCCATGGCCCAGCCGACCGTGAGGCCGCCCGAGAGCACCACGGCGAGGAGCAGCAGGGCCGAGGCGAGGCTGGCGGCGCCGGACCAGCGTAGCACGCCGTCGAGCGAGGCGCGGCCGATGACGCGGCTGGCCAGCGCGTTGCCGAGGGAGATGCCGACGACGAGGATGGCGAGGTAGATGCCCACCTCGTGCTCCGGGCGGCCGAGGTCGCGGAAGATGAAGGGCGCGGCGCTGAAGAAGGCGTAGGCCGCGGTGGTCATGCAGCCGCCGAGCAGGGCATAGCCGAGGAAGACGGGCGAGACCGCCAGGCGCGCGTAGTCCCGCATGATGGTGGCGGCCGCGATGCCGGTGGAGCGGCCGGTCTCCGGCAGGAGGCGCCAGGTGAAGGCGAGGTTGGCGAGGCCGAGCGCGCAGAGCAGCAGCAGCACCACGCGCCAGCCGGCGGTGGCCGCGACAGCCGCGCCGACGAGGGGGGCGAGGCCGGGGCCGGCGGTGACCATCAGGTTCAGGAGCGCGAGGCGGCGCGCGGCCTCTTTTGCGGCGGAGGTGTCGCGCACGATGGCGCGTGCCAGGACCACGCCGGAGCAGCCGCCGAGCGCCTGGAAGAGCCGCGCGACGACGAGGGTGCCGGCATCGGGCGCGAGGCCCGCCAGCAACCCCGCCACCGTGTAGAGGCCGAGGCCCGCCATCAGCACGGGGCGGCGGCCGAAGCGGTCCGCCAGCGGGCCGTAGAAGGGCTGGCCGAGCGCGAGGCCGAGCACGTAGAGGCTGACGGTGAGCTGCATGGCGCCGGCGGAGCCGCCCAGCGCCTCGGCCGCCTGGGGAAGGGCGGGGACGAAGATGTACATCCCGACCGTGCCGCTGAAGGTGATGGAGGCGAGGAGCCAGAGGGGCACCCGGACAGGTAAGGCCTCGCTCACGCGGGGTCGCCGTGCCGGGCGGCGATGGAGTGGGGCAGGGCCGGGCGGGGGCCGGATGGGGCGAGGGGTGGCAAGGCGCCGGAAAAGCTACGCCTCGGGTTGGTGCGCCGCAACACGCCTTGGGCCACCGGCTTGTCCCGCAGCCCACCGGCCCCTAGGTGATGCGCCGATACGCGCCGCCCCGAGGGCGCCCCCGCGCAGCCCCCGAGGGGCCAGGAAAGAACAGGTAATGAGCGATACCCCGACCGACGCGAAGCCGAACGAGAACGACGCCACGAGCCCGGTCAACGGTGCCGAAGGGGCCGTGCCGAACGGTGCCTCCCCCGATGCCCCGGACCTCGCGGCCGAGCTGAACGCCATGCGCGACAAGTGGCTGCGCGCCGAGGCCGAGATGCAGAACCTGCGCAACCGCCACAAGCGCGAGCTGGAGGACGCGCGGAATTACGCCGTGACGAAGTTCGCGCGCGACGTGGCGGACGCGGCCGAGAACCTCCGCCGCGGCCTCGACGCCCTGCCGGCGGCGAGCGAGGGCGAGGACGGACCCATCGCCAAGCTGCGCGGCGGCTTCGAAGGGGTGGAGCGCGCCTTCATCGCCATGCTGGAGCGCCACGGGGTGAAGGCCGAGGACCCCAAGGGCAAGCCCTTCGACCCCGAGCTGCACCAGGCGATGGCCGAGCAGCCCGCGCCCGAGGGCGTGGAGCCCGGCACCGTCATCACGGCATGGACGCCGGCCTGGACGATCAACGGGCGGCTTCTGAAGCCGGCCATGGTGGTGGTGGCGGGGAAGGGCTGAGCCTAGAGGGAAGAAGTTCCTTCCCTCGTTCTGATTCACCTAAGGCAGGGTCTTGTCCCGCGCCCCGCCCCTGAATACATCCGGGGCCGAGCGGGACAGCCCCGCCCACCCCATCCGATTTGAGACAATGGGGCCGCGCACGGTGCCTCGAAGCATGGGCCGTGCCCCGGCCGCCGCGAAGGAGAAGTGACGGATGAGCAAGGTCATCGGTATCGACCTCGGCACCACCAATTCCTGCGTCGCCATCATGGAAGGCGGCGAGACGAAGGTTATCGAGAACGCGGAGGGCACGCGCACCACCCCCTCCATGGTCGCCTTCGCGAAGAACGGCGAGCGCCTCGTCGGCCAGTCCGCCAAGCGCCAAGCCGTGACGAACCCGACCGACACGCTCTACGCCGTCAAGCGCCTCATCGGCCGCCGCTTCGACGATCCGATGGTGCAGAAGGACATCTCCCTCGTCCCCTACAAGATCGCGCGCGCCGACAATGGCGATGCCTGGGTCGATGCGGGCGGGCAGAAGCAGGCGCCGCAGCAGATCAGCGCCTATGTCCTCGGCAAGATGAAGGAGACGGCCGAGGCCTATCTCGGCGACAAGGTGACGCAGGCCGTCATCACCGTCCCCGCCTATTTCAACGACGCCCAGCGCCAGGCCACGAAGGAGGCGGGCAAGATCGCCGGCCTCGAGGTGCTGCGCATCATCAACGAGCCGACGGCCGCGGCGCTGGCCTACGGCCTCGACAAGAAGAACCACGGCACGATTGCCGTGTATGACCTTGGCGGCGGCACCTTCGACGTGTCGGTGCTCGAGATCGGTGACGGTGTCTTCGAGGTGAAGTCCACCAACGGCGACACCTTCCTCGGCGGCGAGGACTTCGACCAGCGCGTCATTGACTACCTCGCGGACGAGTTCCGGCGCGAGAACGGCATCGACCTGCGCGGCGACAAGCTGGCCCTCCAGCGCCTGAAGGAGGCGGCGGAGAAGGCGAAGATCGAGCTGTCTTCCTCCAAGCAGACCGAGATCAACCTGCCCTTCATCACCGCCGACGCGAGCGGGCCGAAGCACCTCGTGCTGCAGCTGACGCGCGCGAAGCTGGAGGCGCTGGTCGACGACCTCATCCAGCGCACGCTTGAGCCCTGCCGGAACGCGCTGAAGGATGCCGGCGTGACCGCCGGCGAGATCGACGAGGTGATCCTGGTCGGCGGCATGACGCGCATGCCGAAGGTCATCGAGGCCGTGAAGAACTTCTTCGGCAAGGAGCCGGCCCGCAACGTCAACCCGGACGAGGTCGTCGCCATCGGCGCCGCCATCCAGGGCGCGGTGCTGAAGGGCGAGGTGAAGGACGTCCTGCTGCTCGACGTCACGCCGCTGTCGCTGGGCATCGAGACGCTGGGCGGCGTGTTCACCCGGCTGATCGACCGCAACACCACCATTCCCACGAAGAAGTCCCAGACCTTCTCCACCGCCGACGACAACCAGACGGCGGTGACCATCAAGGTCTTCCAGGGCGAGCGTGAGATGGCGGCGGACAACAAGCTGCTGGGCAACTTCGACCTGCAGGGCATTCCGCCCGCGCCGCGCGGCGTGCCGCAGATCGAGGTGACCTTCGACATCGACGCGAACGGCATCGTCTCCGTCCAGGCGAAGGACAAGGCGACGGGCAAGGAGCAGCAGATCAAGATCCAGGCCCGCTCCGGCCTGTCGGACGCCGATATCGAGCGGATGGTGCGCGACGCCGAGGCGAATGCCGAGGCCGACAAGCAGCGCCGCGCGACCGTCGAGGCGAAGAACAACCTCGAGGCCCTCGTCCATTCCACCGACAAGGCCCTGAAGGACAACGGCGACAAGCTCGCTGATGCCGACAAGGGCGAGGTCGAGGCCGCCCTCTCCGCCGCGCGCTCCGCGCTGGAGGGGACCGACCCGGAGGCGATGAAGACCGCGGGCGAGCGCCTCTCGGCCGCGTCGATGAAGATCGGCGAGGCCGTCTACAAGGCGCAGTCCGAGACCGAGGCGGCCGCCGCCGCCGAGGGGACCAGCGGGCCGAGCAACGCCAACCCGAACGGGCCCGGTGCTTCCGGCCCCGGCGGCCCCAACCCCGGCAAGGTGGTGGACGCCGAGTTCGAGGACGTCGATCCCAGCAAGAAGAAGCAGGGCTGACCGGCCCCGCGGCAACAGAGGGCGCCCGGCATCGCGACACGCGGGCCGGGCGCTTCTTTTTTGTGGCACCCGCCCCAACGCAACCCTACAGGGCCTAGCGAGAGCCCCGCACGGGAACAGAAATGGCCAAGCGTGATTACTACGAGGTGCTGGGCGTCGCCCGGGACGTGAACGAGGACGGTCTGAAGAAGGCCTTCCGCAAGCTCGCCATGCAGCACCACCCCGACCGCAACCCCGGCGACAAGGCAGCCGAGGCGAAGTTCAAGGAAGCCAACGAGGCCTACGACGTCCTCAAGGACGCCGAGAAGCGCGCCGCCTACGACCGCTACGGCCATGCCGCCTTCGAGGGCGGCGGCGGTGGCGGCGGCGGCCCCTTCGGTGGAGGCTTCGCCGGCGGCGGGTTCGAGGACATCTTCGAGCAGATGTTCGGCAACCTGAACGGCCGCGCCGGCCGGGGGCAGCAGAACAGCGGCCGCGGCTCCGACCTCCGCACCGAGGTGACGATCGGGCTGGAGGAGGCCTTCGCGGGCACCAAGACCACCATCCGCGTCCCCTCCTCCGTCACCTGCGACAACTGCGCGGGCACGGGCGCCGAGGGCGGCAAGGCGCAGACCGACACCTGCGGCACCTGCAAGGGCGCGGGCAAGGTGCGGGCGCAATCCGGCTTCTTCCTGGTGGAGCGCAGCTGCCCCACCTGCGGCGGCACGGGCCGCATCATCAAGAATCCCTGCAAGGTCTGCCAGGGCGCCGGGCGGGTGGAGCGCGAGCGCAACCTCAGCGTCACCATCCCCGCGGGCGTCGAGGAGGGCACGCGCATCCGCCTGGCCGGCGAGGGCGAGGCCGGGCTGCGCGGCGCACCGCCGGGCGACCTCTACGTCGATATCGGCATCCGCCCCCACCCGATCTTCCAGCGGGAGGGGAACAACATCTTCATCCGCGTGCCGCTCCGCATGACGCAGGCCGCCCTGGGCGGCGCTGTGGAGGTGCCGAGCATCGATGGCGGGCGCGCGCGCGTCTCCATCCCCTCCGGCACCCAGGCGGGGGACCAGTTCCGCCTGCGCGGGAAGGGCTTCTCGATCCTGCGCAGCGCGGCGCGGGGGGACATGTACGTGCAGGTTTCCGTCGAGACGCCGCAGAACCTGACGGCGAAGCAGCGCGAGCTGCTGGAGCAGTTCGAGGCGGAGGCGACCTCGGACAGCCGGACGAGCCCGGAGAGCGAGGGATTCTTCTCCCGCGTGAAGGAGTTCTGGGACGGGCTGGGGCGGTAGGGCTCCGCGAGCTCGCGCGGGGGGAGAAGAGGTTCTCCTCCCCGCCTTGCCTCGCCCTGGTTTCGGTTCGGCGCCGAAGGTGCTCTCCGGTGCGGACGGCGGCGCGAACGCCCTCGACATTTCCGTGCCGGATGATCATTAACCCGCCCCGAACGCGTCCTTCCCGCTGCGGCCGGAAGGATGCCGTGAGCAGCAGGATGCAGGCTTCCGGGCCCGCAGGATGGAGCCCGCCGACGCCATGAGCCTGACCGCCACGGGAAGTGCCACGCCGGCCGGGGAGGCCGGGCTGGTGGACGAGCTGGCCGCGCTGCTCGGCCGCCAGTACGTGACGGCGGCGGACGAGGACCAGGAACCCTATGTGGTGGACTGGCGCGGCCGCTACCACGGGCGAGCCGCGGCGGTGGTGAAGCCGGCCAGCACGGCCGAGGTCGCCGACGTGGTGCGCCTCTGCGCCCGCCACGGCGTCGCCGTCGTGCCGCAGGGCGGGAACACCGGCATGTGCGGGGCCGCGACGCCCGACGCCTCCGGGCGCAGTGTGGTGCTGCGGCTGGACCGGCTGAACCGGATCCGCGCCCTCTCCGCCCTCGCAAACTCGGTCACGGTGGAGGCCGGCTGCATCCTGCAGACGATCCAGGAGGCGGCCGAGGGCGTGGACCGGCTCTTCCCCCTCTCGCTCGGCGCGGAGGGGAGCTGCCAGATTGGCGGCAATATCGCCACCAACGCCGGCGGCACGGCCGTGCTGCGCTACGGCAACACGCGGGAGCTGGTGCTGGGGCTGGAGGTGGTGCTGCCGGACGGCACGGTGCTGAACCGGCTGCAGGGCCTGCGCAAGAACTCCTCCGGCTACGACCTGAAGCAGCTTTTCATCGGGGCGGAGGGAACGCTCGGCATCATCACGGCTGCCTCGCTCAAGCTGTTCCCCCGCCCGCGCGTCTCGGCGCTGGCCATGGTGGCCCTGCCGGAGATCGAGGCGGCGCTGACCCTGATGGGCCGGCTGCGCGGCACGGTGGGCGACCGGCTTGCGAGCCTGGAAGCCATGTCGCGCGGGCAGATCGCCGTCATCGCCGAGCACGTGCCGGACGTGGCCATTCCCTTCCCGCTCGACGCCCCCTGGTACCTGCTGATCGAGCTGACGGACACGCTGGCCGGCACGGACCTCCGCACCCCGCTGGAGGAGGCGCTGGGCGCCGCTCTTGAGGAGGGGCTGGTGGTGGATGCCGTCCTCGCCGAGAGCAGCGCCCAGGCCGCGGCGCTGTGGAAGATCCGCCATTCCGTCTCCGAGGGGAGCAAGCGCGCGGGCTATGTCGTGAGCCATGACAGCGTGGTGCCGCTGGAGAACCAGGCGCTCTTCGCCCGCAACGTGGAGCGGCGCATCGCCGAGGTCGCGCCGGAGGCGCGCATCGTGATGCACGGCCATATCGGCGACGGCAACATCCACGTCCTCGCCATCCTGGACGCCCGGCAGTTCCCGGATACGACCGCCGCCGCGCCGATGGTGGCGCGGATCAACGCGGTGGTGGATGACGAGACCGCCGCGCTGGGCGGCGTCATCAGCGCCGAGCACGGCATCGGCCTGAGCAACCGCGGCCGGCTGGGGCGCGTGACCGATCCCGGCGAGATCGCGCTCATGCGCGGCGTCAAGGCGCTTCTCGATCCCGGTGGAATCATGAACCCCGGCAAGGTCCTTCCTCCCGAGGCCTGATCTCCGCTCCCTAACGACACCTCCAGAGGAAACGCCGTGAACCGCCGCCTGCTGCTCGGAACCGCCCTCGGCTCCGCCGTCCTGCCCTCCGTCCTCCGTGCGCAGGGAGGCAACTGGCCCCTGCGGCCCGTCCGCATGATCGTGCCCTATCCGCCGGGCGGCGCGACCGACGTGATCGCGCGCATCTACGCTGATCACATGGGGCAGACGCTGGGCCAGCCGGTCGTCATCGAGAACCGCCCGGGTGCCAGCGGGAACATCGGCATCGACGCCGTGGCGAAGGCGGCGCCGGACGGCTACACGATCGGCGCCGGCACGGTGTCCAACTTCTCGATCAACCAGTACCTCTACAAGTCCGTGCCCTACGACATCGAGCGCGACCTGCGGCCGATCGCGCTCGGCTGGGAGTTCCCGAACATCGCGGTGGTGGCGCCGAACAAGGTGCCGTCGACGACGCTGCAGGAGTTCATCGCCTGGGCGAAGTCCCGGCGCGGGGGCATCACCTACGGCTCCACCGGCGTCGGCACCACCACGCACCTGTCCTCCGCGATGCTGTTCTCCCGCCTGGGGATCGAGGCGGTGCACGTGCCCTATCGCGGCGCGTCGCAGATCCAGCCGGCGCTGCTGAGCGGGGACATCGATTTTGCGATCGACGGCGTCGCCTCCTACCAGGCGCTGGTGGAGGCCGGGCAGATCCGCGCCCTGGCCGTCACCAGCGCCGAGCGCTGGCCCACCCTGCCCGCCATCCCCACCATGGCCGAGGCGGGGATCGAGAACTTCGTCGTCACCGTCTGGGGCGGCTTCGTCGCCCCGGCCGCGACGCCCGACAGCGTGGTGGAGCGGCTGAACGCCGCGCTCAAGGCAACGGTGGACGACGCCGCGCAGCGGGAGCGCTTCGCCCGCGTGGGCGCCAAGCCGGTCTGGACCACCGCCGCCGACGCCACCGCCCGCGCCGCGCGCGAGCGGCCAATGTGGCGCGAGACGATCGAGAAGTCCGGCGCCTCCGCCGACTGAGCCGCGCTCCGGCGCCAGGTTCCCCGGGCGCCGGAGAGGCGCGTCAGCGCTTCGCCTCGATGCAGTCCCAGATCGCGCGTTCCAGGTGCACGCCGTCGAAGCGCGCGATTTCCTGCAGGCCGGTCGGTGAGGTGACGTTGATCTCGGTGAGGTAGCCGCCGATCACGTCGATGCCGACGAAGATCATGCCGCGCGCCTTCAGCTCCGGGCCGATGGCGGCGCAGATCTCGCGCTCGCGGTCGGTGAGCGTCGTTTGCACGGCCTTCCCGCCGACATGCATGTTCGAGCGCGCCTCGCCCTCCGCGGGCACGCGGTTGATGGCGCCCATGGCCTCGCCGTCCACGAGGATGATGCGCTTGTCGCCCTGGCGGACGGCGGGCACGTATTTCTGGATGACCAGCGGCTCGCGCGAGCGCTCGGTGAACATCTCGATCAGCGAGTTGAGGTTGGAATCGTCGGGTTTCATGTGAAACACCCCGGCGCCGCCGTTGCCGAAGAGAGGCTTCACGATGATGTCGCCGTGCTTCTCGCGGAAGCGCGCGATGAGGCGGCGGTCGGCCGTCACCAGGGTTTCCGGCATGAGGTCCGGGAAATGGGTGACGAAGAGCTTCTCGGGCGCGTTCCGCACGCTGGCGGGGTCGTTCACCACCAGCACCTTCGGGTGGATGTGCTCGAGGATGTGGGTGGCGGTGATGTAGGCCATGTCGAAGGGCGGGTCCTGGCGCATCAGCACCACGTCGGCGTCGCGGCCGAGGTCGAGCTCCACCTCCGGGCCGAAGGTGAAGTGGTTGCCCTTCTCCCGCCGGACCTCGACCGGGTGCGCCCAGGCGGTCACGCGGCCGCCGGCCAGCGCGAGGTCGCGCACGTGGTAGTGCCAGAGGGCGTGGCCGCGCGCCTGCGCCTCCAGCATGAGGGCGAAGGTGCTGTCGCCCTCGATCCCGATGCTCTCCATCGGGTCCATCTGCACCGCCACCCGCAGGGTCTTGGCCATGGGTCCTGTTCCTCGATCGCTTGGGGCGCCTTGGTCGCATCCCGCGCGCGAGGGCGCCAGAGGGGGGGACCGCCCTGACAGCGCGCGGCGCGCCCGCTATGTCAGGGGGATGGAGCCCCTTCGCACCCTCACCGGCAAGACGCGGCTGGCCGGCATCCTCGGCCATCCCGTGTCGCATTCGCGCTCGCCGCGGCTGCACGGCTTCTGGCTGGCCCGCCACGGGATCGACGGGGCCTATGTGCCCCTGCCGGTGGAGCCCGCCCGCTTCGAGGCGGCGTTGCGCGCCCTGCCGGCGCTCGGCTTCGCCGGCGCCAACGTCACCCTGCCGCACAAGGGCACGGCCATGGCGGTCTGCGACGTGCTGGAGGAGGACGCGCGGCGGATCGGGGCGGTGAACACCCTGGTGTTCCGCGAGGACGGGCGCATCGAGGGCTGGAACACCGACGGCTGGGGCTTCCTGCAGAATCTGCGGGAGGCAGCGCCAGGCTGGCGGGCAGAGGCCGGGCCGGCGGTGATCCTCGGCGCCGGGGGCGGGGCGCGGGCGGTGGCGCATACCCTGCTCTCCGCCAGCTGCCCTCGACTGACATTGGTCAACCGCGGCCGCGCCCGCGCGGAGGCTCTGGCGCGCGAGCTTTCGGAGCACGGCGCGGTGGTCGAGGTGGCGGACCAGCCGCCGCTGGAGGACGCGGCGCTGCTGGTGAACACGACGAGCCAGGGAATGCAGGGCCAGCCGCCGCTGGTGCTGGACCTCTCGCCCCTGCCGGCGGGCGCGGTGGTGGCGGACCTCGTCTACGTGCCGCTGGAAACGCCGCTTCTCGCCGCCGCCCGGGCGCGCGGGCTGGTGGCGGTGGACGGGCTGGGAATGCTGCTGCACCAGGGCCGCCGCGGCTTCGAAGCCTGGTTCGGCACCATGCCCTCGGTAGACGCCGAGTTGCGCGACTTCGTCGCCTCGGACATCCCGCGCACATGAAGACCGGCACATGAAAATCTGGGCGCTGACCGGCGGCATCGGCATGGGCAAGTCCACCGCCACCGCCACGCTGCGGCGCCATCGCATCCCCGTCTTCGACGCGGACGCCGCCGTGCACCGGCTGCAAGGTCCGGGTGGGGCCGCCGTGCGCCCCATCGGCGCCGCCTTTCCCGGCACCACCCGCCCCACGCCGCGCGGCCCGATGGTAGACCGCGAGGCGCTGCGCCGCGTGGTGCTGAGCGACCCCGCGGCGCTGCGGCGGCTGGAGGCGATCGTCCACCCGCTGGTGCGCCGCGAGGAGCATCGCTTCCTCGCCCGCGCGCGTCGCCGCGGGGTGCGCCTGGCCGTGCTCGACGTGCCGCTGCTCTTCGAGACGGGCGGCGAGCGGCGGGCCGATGCCGTGATCGTCGTCACCGCGCCGCCGGCCATCCAGCGCGCCCGCGTGCTCCGCCGCCGCGGCATGACGGAGGAGCGGCTGCGCGCCATCCTCGCCCGTCAGGTGCCGGACAGCCTCCGCCGTCGCCGGGCCGACCACCTCATCCAGACCGGGCTCTCGCGCCACCACGCGCAGCGGAGCATGCGGCGGCTGCTGGCGGATCAAGGCTGAGGAGCAAGCGCCCGGCAGTGGCCAGCCATGCGCCGGCGCCATTGGCCCAGCGGCCCCTCCATCACCATCTCCCTGTCACCCTCTGCTGAGGGAAAACAAGGGATTAAGATAGTGCTTACGACCATGTTCCTCATCGTCCTGGCCGGCCTGACGGCGGCCAATGTCGCGGCGCGGGTGGCCCTGGACCACGCCCCGATCCGCGTTCCCGTGACCGGCCGCGACTGATCCGACCGGCCTCCCGCCTGCCCAGGGTTCCCCAGGGGAGCCCTGACGGGCGGAGCTGCGGCGGCGGCCGGGAGAAGCCCCTTCGGCCGCCGCCCCAACTCCCCTAAACTCCGCCCATGACCCGCGCCCTCATCCTCGACACCGAGACCACCGGCCTCGACCCCGCCACCGGCGACCGCGTGCTGGAAGTGGCGGCGATCGAGGTCGTGAACCTCATGCCCACCGGCCGCTCCTTCCACCGCCTCATCAACCCCGAGCGCGACGTGCCGCCGGAGGCGACGAAGGTGCACAGCTTTACCGCCGCCATGCTGGCCGACAAGCCGCTCTTCGCCGAGATCCTGCCGGAACTCCTCGACTTCCTCGGCGACGATCCCATCATCGCGCACAACGCGCCCTTCGACTTCAACTTCCTCGACCACGAATTCGACCGCTGCAACACGCCGCGCATCGACCGCAGCCGCATGGTCGATACGCTGGTCATGGCGAAGAAGCGCTTTCCCGGCCTGCCCAACTCGCTCGACGCCCTCTGCCGCCGCTTCGGGATCGACCTCTCGGCGCGCACGACCCACAACGCGCTGCTCGACGTGCAGCTCCTCGGCCAGGTCTACCTGGAACTGATGGGCGGCAAGCAGCCAGGCCTGGAACTGGCGACCAGCATCGGCGCCCGCTCCGGCCTCATCGCCACCAGCGGACCCACCATCCGGACCCCGCGGCCCATCACGCCGAGCGCCGAAGAACTGGAACGGCACGCGGCTTTCGTCGCGAAGCTGAAAGAGCCGGTCTGGGCGACGATCGAGGAGGGTTAGCGCTGTTGGCCCCGGAGAGGGCTCCGCCCTCTCCGGACCTCACCCGCCAGGAGCCTGAGGTCCCTGGACCCCCATTTGGCTGTCGCGGAACCTTCCTCAACAGTCAGTCGGCTCGGGTCACTGACCCGAGGCGCACCGGCCGCCCAGTATTTTCAACAGAAAGAAGAAGATGAGTGGGGGTCTGGGGGAGAGAATTCCTTCTCTCCCCCAGGGTCACCCGCGCAGAACCCCGTGCTGCCGCAGGAAGCCCAGCAGGGCCAGGAGCGGCAGCCCGAGGATCGCCGCGTGCTCGCCTTCCACGCGGTCGAAGAGGTGCACGCCCGGTCCTTCCAGGCGGTAAGCGCCCACGCTTTCCGCCACGCGATCGCCCTCCAGCGAGAGGTAGGCGTCCAGGAAGGCATCGGAGAAGGGGCGCATGGTCAGGCGCGGGGTGGCGACGTGGTGCCAGATGCGTTCGCCGCCGCGCCAGCACAGGACGGCGGTGACGAGCTGGTGGGTTCCGCCGCGCAGGGCCTGGAGATGGGCGCGGGCGCCGGCGGGGTTCTCGGGCTTGTCGAACCAGCGGTCGCCGAGGGTGAGGATCTGGTCGCAGCCGATGACAAGAGCATCCGGCCGGCGGGCGGCGATGCGCCGGGCCTTGGCCTCGGCCAGCATCAGGGCGGCGTCGGCGGCGGGGAAGCCCTCGGCCTTCGCGCTCTCCTTGATGGAGGCCTCGTCCACGGCGGCGGCGACCGCCTCGAAGCGGAGGCCGGCGGCGTCCAGCAGGGCGCGGCGGGCGGAGGAGGCGCTGGCGAGGACCAGCGCGGGGCTTTCGGCCTGAAGGGCACTCATCGGGCAGGCGGCCCCTGGTTGGCGCCGTGCGGCGTGCCGGGGGGCGCGGTGCGCGCGTGCCAGGCCTCCATGAGCTGGAGGACGGTCGCGGCGGTTTCCTCGATGCTGCGGCGGGTCACGTCGATCACCGGCCAGCCGCGGGCGGTGCAGAGGCGGCGGGCGGCGAGAATCTCGGCCTTCACCGCCTCGGGGTCCACGTAGTCCGTCGCGTCCTGCCGCACGCCGCCGGTGCCGATGAGCTTCAGCCGGTGGCGGCGGATTTCCAGCAGCGCGTTCACCTCGATCGTCAGGCCGATGACGGGGCAGGGCGGGTTGTTCAGCTCCACCGGCAGGGGGGCGCCGGGCACGATGGGCACGTTGGCCGCCTTGATGCCGCGGTTGGCGAGATAGAAGCAGGTGGGCGTCTTGCTGCTGCGGGAGACGCCGACGAGGCAGGCATCGGCCTCCGCGATGCCGGCGGTGCCCTGGCCGTCGTCATGCGCGAGGACGTAGTGCATGGCGTCGATGCGGCGGAAGTAGTCGGCGTCCAGCACGTGCTGGGCGGCGCGCTTCTCCTTCGCGGCCTCGCCGATCTCGCGCTGCAGGAGGTCCAGCGTCTGGTCGAGCACCGAGAGGCTGGTGACGCCGAGGCGGTTGCAGAACTCCTCCAGGCTGTGGCGCAACGACTTGTCGGCCAGCGTGAAGCAGACCGGCCCCGGCTCCGCCTGGATGCCTTCCAGCACCTGCTCGAGCTGAAAGCGGGAGCGCACGAGGAACCAGCGGTGCTGGATTACATGCGGGTCCTCGAAGCGCGCGAGGGTCGCGCGCGACATCGAGTTGAGGGTTTCCCCCGTGCTGTCGGAGACGAGGTGGAGGTTGATCGTGCGGGGCATGTCGGCGGCAACCTAGCCCAAGCCCGGCCCTGCTGGGGAGGACGCGACTCACGAGGGTGAGTCCTGGGGATGAATTCCCGCCTCCCGGAGCGCGCCATGAGTCACGGGGGCGGTGAGTCACGACTCACGCCACCCGGGATGGAATCGCGCCATAAGGGGCGGAGTCATGCGGAGCGAGTCACCGACTCGCCTCCGATTGCCGAGTCGCCGCGCCTTCCAGCCTGTGGAAAACCCTCGGGATGAAATGCGCTGCCCGCTGCGTCCACAGGACTCACAGGCATCAACCCCTCACCTCATCCTTTCTAAGAATCCTAATTAGAGAGAAAGAGGGGCCATGGACCCGTCGGATAAGCCCTTCCTGAGAGCACTGAGCGGCGAGGCCGTCTGGCCGCCGCCGATCTGGCTGATGCGCCAGGCCGGGCGCTACCTGCCCGAGTACCGCGCGACGAAGGAGAAGGCGGGCGGCTTCCTCGAGCTCTGCCTCAACCCGGAGCTCTCGGCCGAGGTCACCTTCCAGCCGCTGCGCCGTTTCCCGATGGACGCGGCGATCCTCTTCACGGACCTGCCGATGCTGCCCTGGGCCATGGGGCAGGGCCTGCGCTACGGCCAGGGCGGCGATGACGGGGTGGGGCCCATCCTGGAGCCCGTGCGCGACGCCGCCGGACTCGCCGCCCTTCGCCCGCAGGACGCCGCCCGCCGCGCGGCCCCGATCATGGAGACGGTCTCCCGCATCCGCGCGGGGCTGGAGCGGGACCACACGGGCACCGCCCTGATCGGCTTCGCGGGCGCGCCCTGGACGGTCGCCTGCTACATGATCGACGGCCGCGGCGGCCACGGCTTCCCCGTCGCGCGCGGGATGGCGGAGGACGACCCCGCCTTCCTCGAATCACTCTTCGAGATCCTCGTCGAGGCGGCCGAGCACTACCTCGTCGCCCAGGCCGAGGCCGGGGCGGAGGCGCTGATGCTCTTCGACTCCTGGGCCGGCCTCCTCCCGCCCGATGGCTTCGAGCGCTGGGTGCTGGACCCCACCATCGTCCTCACCGCACGCCTTCGCGCCCGGCTGGGGCCCGATTTCCCGCTGATCGGCTTCCCCCGCCTTGCCGGCCCCGGCATCCCCGCCTACGCCGCCCGCGCGGGCGTCAACGCGGTCGGGCTGGACGAGACGGTGGACCTCACCGGCCCGCTGCCGGAGGGCGTCACCCTCCAGGGCAACCTCGACTCCCGCACCCTCGTCGCCGGCGGGGAGGCGCTGCAGGAGGCCACGGCCCATATCCTCGACGCGATGCGCGGGCGGCCCTTCGTGTTCAACCTCGGGCACGGGATCACGCCGGATACGCCGATCGAGCATGTGGCGGCGCTGGTGGAACGGGTGCATCGGGGATAGGGCCGGCGCTGGTGGCCCCAGGAAGAGGAAGAAGGAATTCTTCCTCTCCCCGGACCCCTCACCATCATCTTTTTCTTCGAATTTGAGTGGCTTCGCGGCCGGTGCGCCTCGGGTCGTGGACCCGAGGCGACTGCACGCGCAGGAAAGGCGCCTGGGAGGACCCGGCCTTTGGTCATCGTATCCGCGACAGCCAGATGGGGATCCAAGGGCCTCAGGCCCTTGGCGGGTGAGGTCTGGAGAGGGCAGCGCCCTCTCCGGGAGCCGCCCGCGCCGACAGCCCCCTGATTGACACCCGCGCCCCCGCCGGGAAGCCTCCCGCCCCGTAAGGAAGAGGAAGCGCCCATGGATCTCGCCCTGCGCGGCCGCCGTGCCGTCGTGACCGGCGGTTCCCTCGGCATCGGCCGGGCCATCGCGCGGGAACTGGCGGCGGAGGGCGTGGCCGTCGCCATCGTGGCGCGCGACGCGGTGCGGCTGGAGGCGGCGGCGCGCGAGCTTTCGGCGGAGACGGGGGGAACCGTCATCCCCCTCCCCGCCGACCTCTCGGCCGCGGAAGGCGCGGAGACGGCGATGGAGGCCGCCAGGAACGCCCTCGGCGGCGTCGATATCCTCGTGAACAACGCGGGCGCGACGCCGATGGGGCGCATCGGCGACACGGCGGACGCCACCTGGGCGAAGTCGATCAACCTCAAGCTCATGGGCTATGCCCGCTGCGCGCGGGCGCTCACGCCGGCGATGCGCGAACGGCGCTGGGGGCGGGTGATCAACATTATCGGCCGTTCCGGGCACCAGCCGCGGGCGAACTACATCGTCGGCAGCTCGGTCAACGCCTCGCTGCTCGCCTTCACGCACGCGCTGGCGCAGGAATGCGCACCGGACAACGTGCTGGTGACGGGCGTGAACCCCGGGCCCATCCAGACCCCCCGCTGGGACGCGCTGACGACCCAGGGCGCCGCCGATACCGGCCGCAGCGCGGAGGCGGAGAACCGCGCGGCGGTGGAGAGCACCGCCCTCGGCCGCCTCGGCACGCCGGAGGAGGTGGCGGGGCTGGTCGCCTTCCTCTGCTCGGACCGCGCGGGCTACATCACGGGAACGATGATCGACGTGGATGGCGGCGGCACGCGCTGCATCTGAGGACTCCAGCATGCCCGAATTCGAGAGCGCCCCCGGCGTCACCCTCCACTACACGGTGGACGACTTCACCGATCCCTGGACACCGGCGCCCACTGTCATTCTCCTCCACGGCCTCGCCGAGAGCGGGGAGGCCTTCCGCGCCTTTGTGCCCTATCTCGCCCGCCGGCACCGTGTGGTGCGGCTCGACAACCGCGGCTACGGCCGCTCCCCCGCCCTGCCCGCCGATCATCCCTGGCGCTTCGACAGCCTGGTGGAGGACGTGGTCGCGCTGATCCGCCACCTCGGCATCGAGCGCGCGCATCTCGTCGGTGGGAAGATCGGCGGCACCATCGCGCTGGCCACCGCCGCGCGGCACCCGGAAGTGGTGGGGCGGCTGGCCGTGCTCGGTGGGCCGGCCTCGCTGACCAACATGATCACCCGCACCCCTGCCTGGCGCGCCCAGATCGCGGCCGAGGGCGTGCGCCCCTGGGTGCGCGGCTCGAACGCCGGCCGCATGGGCACGCGCATGAGCCCCGCCCAGCTCGGGTGGTGGGAGGACCTGATGTCCGGCACCGCCGCCTCCACGCTGGAGGGCTTCCTGCAAATGGTCCCAAACGTGGACGTGACGGCGGAGGTCGGGCGCATCCAGGCGCCGGCCCTCGTGGTCACCACCACCGGCAGCGGTCTTGGCTCGGCCGACGAGGTGCGGGCCTGGCAGAGCCGCATCCCGGACTCCCGCCTCGTGGTGCTGGAGAACGACTCCTACCACGTCGCCGCCTCCGACCCCGACGAAACGGCGGCGCTGGTGCGCGACTTCCTGGCGGAATGAGCGGCGCCCTCACGGGCCGCTGCCTCTGCGGCGCCGTGCGCTTTAGCCTCGCCGCGCCGCCCCTCGCCGCCCGCGCCTGCTGGTGCCGTACCTGCCAGTACCTCTCCTCCGGCAACGCCTCCGTCGGCGCCATCTTTCGCCGCACCGACCTCACCCTCACCGGCGAGACGGCCGAGTTCACCAGCGCGGCCGACAGCGGCACGCCCGTTCGCCGCCGCTTCTGCCCCCGCTGCGGCACACCCCTCTTCGCCGAGGCGCCGAACGCGCCGGACCTCCTCCTCGTGCGAGCGGGGGCGCTGGACGATCCGGAACTGGCCCGGCCGGAGAGCACCATCTGGACCGGCTCCGCGCCCGCCTGGGGGCTGATCGACCCGGGGCTGCCGCGCTGCGAGGGGCAGCCTTCCTGATCGGGCGTCGCTGGTGACTCCGGGGAGAGGAAGAAGGAATTCTTCCTCTCCCCGGACCCCTCACCATCATCTTCTTCTTCGAGTTTGGGAGGCTTTGCGGCCGGTGCGCCTCGGGTCGTGGACCCGAGGCGACAGAACGATCAGGAAGGTTCCGCGACAGCCAGGCGGGGGTCCAGGGGCCTCAGGCCCTTGGCGGGTGAGGTTTGGAGAGGGCAGGGCCCTCTCCAAGGCCACCAGCGCATCCGGAAGCCTGCGCCAATACCCCGGTCGCCCCATATCCAGGCGGCCAACCCATGCTCCTGACCCTCCCCCGCCCCTTGCAGCACTGGATCGAGGCGACCGCCGCCGCCCTCCTCCACCCGCCCGGCGCCCCGCCGATCGATTTCGCCGCCCCGCCCGGCGAGCCGGCGCTGGCGGCGGCGGATTCCGTCGCCTGGCGGGTCTTCAAGAACCCGGTCGCGCTCTTCGTCGGTGGCGTCGCGGCGGTCATCCTTGAGCTGGCCGAACCGCGCGTCCGAACCGGCGTCTGGGAGCACACGGGCTTTCGCGAGGACCCGCTCGGCCGCCTCCAGCGCACCGGGCTTGCCGCCATGGTCACCGTCTACGGCCCGCGGGGCGTAGCGGAGCGGATGATCGCCCGCATCGTCCGCGCCCATGAGGCGGTGCGGGGCCACACGCCCTCGGGCGATCCCTACCACGCCAACGACCCGGAACTGCTGCGCTGGGTGCAGGCCACCGCCGCCTTCGGCTTCGGCGAGGCCTATAGCCGCTACGTCCGCCCGCTCTCCGGCGAGGAGTTCGACCAACTGCTGGCCGAAGGGGCCCCGGCGGCGGATCTCTACGGTGCGGAGGGCGTGCCGACCTCGCGCGCCGCTCTGGACGAGTTGTTCGACGCCACGAGGCCGCGCCTCGAGCCCTCCCCCATCCTCGTGGAGTTCCTGCGGATCATGCGCCGCGCCCCGGTCCTGCCGGCGCCGCTGCGGCCGATGCAGGGCCTGCTGGTTCGCGCCGCCGTGGACCTTCTCCCCCAACCCGACCGCCGCCGCCTCTCCCTGCTCGCCGAAGGCCTCCGCCCTTGGGAGAGGCCACTCCTCCGCGCCATGGGGCGTCTCGCGGACCGGCTGGTGCTGCGGAACGGCCCCGGGGCCCGCGCCTGCCTCCGTCTCGGCCTGCCCGTGGATTACCTCTACCGCCGCTGATCCGTTGCCAAGAAGGGACGGCGGCAACATCTCCTGGGGCAGCCCGCCCGCTCCGGGCCCCATGGCGGGGCGCGGCGGCGGCACCGGAACCCAGCCTGCCCATGACGCGACCCTCCGCCTCTCTCGCGCCCGCCCTTCTCCTGGCCGCTGCCCTCTCCGCCTGCGCCGCGCCCCTGCCGGGTATCGGACCCGGCTCGAAGCGGGAGGCCGTGGACGTGACCGCCGCGCCCTGGCGCTCCCTCGGCCTGGTGGAGACGGCGGCGGGCGGGCGCTGCACCGGCGCGCTCGTCAGCCCCAACACCGTCCTCACCGCCGCGCACTGCCTCATCGACCCGCGCACCACCCAGCCTGTCCCGGCCGGTGCGGTGCGCTTCACCCTCGCCGCCTCCCCTACGGGCGGCACCGGACAGGCGCGGGCCCTCCAAGCCGTCATCGGGCCCAACTTCTCCGTCGCGCCCGGACCACGCCCCGACCCGAAGGCGCCGCCCGATTCCGATTGGGCCATCCTGCTGCTGGACCAGCCCATCGCCGCTCCCTCCCTCGCTCTCTCGCTGGAGGCCGGCTACCTTCTGCCGGGCACCGCCCTCGCCTTCGGCGGCTACCAGGCGGACCGCGAGCAGGAGATGGTGGCCGACGCCGCCTGCGCCGTGGCCGGCTACGCCCGCGACCCCGCGGGGCACGTCATGCTCCACCACTCCTGCGCGGGCACGGTCGGCGCCAGTGGCGGCCCCCTCCTCGCGCGGCTGCCCAACGGCGGCTGGGTGGTGGCAGGGATCGGGTCGCTTGCGGAAGGCGGCGTCACCGGGGGATGGGCTGTGCCGACCGCCTCGATCGCGCGGGTGGCGCTGAGCAACCGGCGCTGACGATCCGCGGGAGGAAGAAGGAATTCTCCCGCCCCCGGACCCCCCTCCATCATCTTTTTCTTCAAGTCGGGATGCTGGGCGGCCGGTGCGCCTTGGGTCGTGGACCCAAGGCGACGACACGCACAGGAAGGCTCCGCGACAGCCAGACAGAAAAAGATGAGGGAGGGTCCAGGGAGGGAGAATTCCTTCTCCCTCCCTCGAGTCACGGGGGCCGCCCGCTAAGGACCCCCGCCCGGCCAGCAAGGCGGCGAAACGCCCGGCGCCGGCACGTGGCGAGGGACCGGTTCGCGCATCCAGGCCTGGAGGTTGGGTTCCGGCCAGGGCGCGATGTAGTGGGCCCAGTCCGTCGAGGCCTCGAAGACCGATTGCCGCGCGGCCTCGGGGAAGGAGCAGTGGGTGCTCGCCGCCCAGGGCCGGTGGGTGACGAGAAGGCTGCCCTCCATCGCCGAGCCCGCGGTGCCGAGCACGACGCAGGCCAGTAGCACCCGCCGTGCCCATTGCCGGCGACGGTCCGGCGCGGGCGCCAGCAGGGCGGTGCCGGCCACCACCGCGAGCACCGCCAGCGGCACCATGCCGCCTCGCGCCGTCATCTCGTTGCCCGGCCCGAAGACATAGCCCGGCAGCACGCAGAGGATGGCGGTGGAGAAGCCCAGCAGGCGGCTGCGGAGAAGGAAGGCGGCCGGCACCGCCCAGCACAGCACCTCCACCACGAGGAACAGCGCCCAGACGCCGAGGGCGCGCGCCGGGGGATGGACCGTGAGCAGGAAGCCGTGCGGCACCGCCGACGACCCCGCGATGAGGTAGAGGCAGACCGGCACCGCGAGGGCGAGCGCCACGAGGTTCGGCAGGGCGGGGACGGCCGGGAGCACCGCGCGCCAGCCCTGGCGCAGCGCCATGAAGCCGCCGAGCAGCGCGGCGCCCACGGCCGAGACCGGGCTCCAGAAGGCCGCGCCCACGACCAACGGCCCGAGGCCGCGCAGGAAGGCCGGGTTCGACCCGTGGCGCAGCAGCAGCAGCGCCGGCAGCCAGGCCGGCAGCGCGTGGTTCGGCACCCAGAGCAGCGCGGTGACATGGCCGGAATACTGGAAGAAGCGCGGCCACCACTCGCCGCCCCGGCCCCAGCTGCCGAAGATCCCGGCGCCGAAGGTCCCGTCGAGATACATGTTCGGCAGGATGTCGAGGCCGCCGAAGACGATGAAAAGGCCCGCGAGGAGGGCGAAGGCCCCCCGCCGCCCCGGCGCGACCCGCTGCGCGACCGAGCGCAGCAGCATCAGCAGCAGGCCGAGCCCGAGGCCGGTCCAGGCCCAGAGCGCCGCCTCCGCCGCGCGCAGCCCCGCCAGGCGCCCGAGCAGCCCGGCCGGCATGTAGTAGCCGAGCGGCGCGCGCAGCAGCCAGCTCTCGCCGTTCTCCGCGTGCTGGTGGACCACGGGCCAGGGACTGGTGGAGAGATCGTGCAGCACCGCGTCCCGGATCTGCCAGTCGGCGGCGCTGTAGACGAGGTGGTGCGCCCCGCTCGCCCCCGCCCAGAGAAGGCCGAGCGCGAGCAGCAGCAGCGTCCGCCCCGCGGGCAGGGGCCACCCGCCCCGCCAGCCCGGCAGGCGCGCGATCGCCAGCAGCCCCGCCACAACGGCGGCGGCACCGAGCCACGGCACGGCCCAGCCGCCGAGGAACACGAAGCTCGGCACGAGCATGTAGATCGTGACCGCGAGCGAGAGCCCGTCCGGCGCGGCCTTGCCAAGCAGTGCGTCGAGGTCCGGCCGGGCCGCGCCGCCGCGACCCTGTGCCGGGAACTCTTCGGTGGCGGGCGCCGCGGGCGAGGCCGAAGGGGGCACCCTGCGCGCGCCATCGCCTGTCAGCTGGCCGCCTTCCATACGCGGGATATCGCACGCGCCGCAGCGTGGAACCAGCCGCGGCGGCACCTCACGCGGCGCGTGCCAGAACGGTGAAAGCGGCACCCGCACCGTCTCTCACGCGAACTTGCGCGGGGCACCGCCGAAGGGAAAGCGGATGCCAACGCGGTCGCGTAACATAGGTTAGCCGAAATGCAAGGCGCTGCCGATAAGCACGGCAAATGCTCTGTCACAAACACGCTCAACGCGAAGCGCAAGATCTCTGCGCAACGCGTGAAGGTCTTACGCGCGGTTTCCCGCGCAGCCCTCGCGCACTCTCGTGTTCGTCATCGGCCATGGCGGCGCGTGCCACAGTTTTGCCAAGCGCAACCGCTTTATTCACTGCCATCGAGGCACGAAAGGCCGATAACGCGACGCGTGCTGCATCGCAGCGCCGCGAGGCGCGTTAAGCCGTCACCCCGACGGATAACCGATCGACTGAGCCGGGGCTGCGGGCATGCCGAAAGGCGGGCCCAACCCCGTAAAGAGGAAGGACCCACCCCATTTCCGTCGCTCCCGCCGGCGCGCAAGCGCCTCTGCTTCTCTGCCTCTCGCATCTCCGCTGGGACTTCGTGTTCCAGCGCCCGCAGCACCTCCTCTCGCGCGCGGCGAAGTCGCATCGCGTGGTTTTCTTCGAGGAACCGATCCGCAAGCCGGCCGCGCCCGACCTGCCGCGCCTCGAACGCCACATGACGCCGTCCGGCGTCGAGGTCGCGGTGCCGATCCTGCCCGACAACATGGACGAGGCCGCGAGCGACGACGCGCAGCGCGCGCTGCTGGACGGCCTGCTCGCCGGCGCGCGCCCTGACATCGCCTGGTACTACACGCCGATGTCGCTCGGCTTCACGACGCACCTGAACCCGGTCGTGACCGTCTATGACTGCATGGACGAGCTCTCGGCCTTCCGCGGCGCCTCGCCGCAGCTCACGCTGCGCGAGCGGCGGCTGCTGCGCCAGGCGGATGTCGTCTTCACCGGCGGCCGCTCGCTCTACGAGGCGAAGCTCGGCCTGCACCCGCGCGTGCACCTCTTCGCCTCGGGCGTCGATTCTGCGCATTTTGCGAAGTCGCGCGAGCTGCGCGCCTCCGGCGCGGCCGAGCCTGCTGATCAGGCGAACATCCCGCACCCGCGCATCGGCTGGTTCGGCGTGGTGGACGAGCGCATGGACCTCGGGCTGCTCGACGCCGTCGCGGCGCTGCGCCCCGACTGGTCCTTCGTGATGATCGGCCCCGTGGTGAAGATCGACCCCGCGAGCCGCCCGACGCGCCCCAACATCCACTGGCTGGGCGGGCGCAAGATGGACGAGCTTCCCGCCTATCTCGCGGGCTGGGACTGCGGCTTCATGAACTTCGCGCTCAACGAGAGCACGCGCTTCATCTCGCCGACCAAGACGCCCGAATACCTCGCCGCCGGCGTGCCGGTGGTCTCCACGCCCATCAAGGACGTGGTGCGCTCCTGGGGTGCGGAAGGCCTCGTCGAGATCGCATCCAACGCCGAAGAGGCGGTTGCCGCGATCGAGACGGCCATGTCGCGCCCGCGCGAATCCTGGCTGCCCAAGGCCGACCAACTCCTCGCCCAGGGTTCCTGGGACTCCATCTGGTCCAGCATGCACGAACTTCTCCGCCAGGCCGCGGCGACGAAGGTTGCCGGCGACGGATCTCTCAATTCCCGCGCGGTCGCGAGCCCGAACCATGTTTGATTGGCTGATCGTCGGTGCCGGCTTCGCCGGCGCCACCCTTGCTGAGCGCATCGCCACCGTGCGCGGCGAGCGCGTGCTCGTCGTCGACCGTCGCGACCACATCGCGGGCAACGCCTATGACGAGCAGGACGCCGCCGGCATCCTGATGCACCGCTACGGCCCGCACATCTTCCACACGAACTCGGACGCGGTGTTCTCGCACCTGTCGCGCTTCACCAAGTGGCGCGCCTACGAGCACCGCGTTCTCGCGAAGCTGGCCGACGGCAAGCTCGTTCCCATGCCGATCAACCGCACGACGGTGAACCGCATGAACGACCTCTCCCTCACGACGGAGGACGAGGTCGAGGCCTTCTTCAACGAGCGCGCCGAGGCCGTGCCGGAGATCCGCTCCTCGGAGGACGTGGTCGTCTCCCGCGTGGGGCGCGAGCTCTACGAGACCTTCTTCCGCGGCTACACCCGCAAGCAGTGGGGCCTCGACCCGTCGGAGCTCGACAAGTCCGTCACCTCCCGCGTGCCGACGCGCGCGAACACGGACGACCGCTACTTCACCGACACGCACCAGTTCATGCCGCTCGATGGCTACACCGCCATGTTCAAGCGCATGCTGGACCATCCGAACATCACCGTCCTCACCGGCACCGACTATCGCGACATCAAGGGCAAGGTGCCCTTCCGGCGCATGGTCTGGACCGGCCCGGTGGACGAGTATTTCGACTTCCGCTTCGGCAAGCTCCCCTACCGCAGCCTCACCTTCAAGCACGAGACGCTGGACCAGGAGTGGTACCAGCCGGTCGGCACGGTGAACTACCCGGGCGAGGAGGTGCCCTACACGCGCATCTCCGAGTACAAGCACCTCACCGGCCAGGTGAACGGCAAGACCACCATCACCACCGAGTTCCCCTCGGCCGAGGGCGACCCCTACTACCCCGTGCCGCGGCCGGAGAACGCCGAACTCTACAAGCGCTACGAGGCGCTGGCGGACGCGACCGAGGACGTGTGGTTCGTCGGGCGCCTCGCGACCTACCGCTACTACAACATGGACCAGGTCGTGGCGCAGGCGCTGGCCACCTTCCGCCGCATCGAGACGAGCGTGCCGCAGCGTTCGGCCAATGACGCGACGGGCCTCGTCGCGACGGGGGCCTGAGCAGGGAATGGCGGATTCTCGATCGCCCAACTCCCGCGTCTCGCCGAGCTTCTCGCCCAGCTTCTTCATGGGCGGATTCGAGTGCTCGACGCACCGGCGGGACGACGGCAAGCGCCTCGACCTCATCGCCTCCACCCGCCATGACCTCCTGGCGGAAGTGGACTACGAGGCGCTGGCCGCGCACGGCATCCGCGGCGCGCGGGACGGCGCCCGCTGGCACCTGATCGAGCGCATCCCCGGCCATTACGACTGGTCGCCGGTGCTGCCGCTCATCCGGGCCGCGAAGAAGGCCGGCGTGCGCGTGGCCTGGGATGTCTGCCACTACGGGCATCCCGACCATGTCAGCCCGATGGAGAACGGCTTCGCCGAGGCGCTCGCGCGCTTCGCCGCGGCCTTCGCCCGCCTGCTGCTGGAGGAGGAGGGCGAGCCCCCGATCCTCTGCCCCGTGAACGAGATCTCCTTCTGGGCCTGGGCCGCCGGGGATGTCGGCTACTTCAATCCCGGCCGCCGCAACTGGGGCGGCGAGATGAAGGCTCGCCTCGTCGCCGCCTCCATCGCCGCCGGCCGGGCGGCGCGTGAGGCCGTTCCCGGCACGCGCCTGATTGCCGTGGACCCGATCATCAACGTCCTCGCCGAGGAGAACGACCCCGACAGCGACGCCGCGGATCACCACGAATCCCAGTGGCACGCCTGGGAGGGCCTGCTCGGCCGGGCCATGCCGGAACTCGGCGGCACGCCGGACGGCTTCGACTTCATGGGCGTGAACTACTACTGGAACAACCAGTTCGTGCGCGAGGGCGACCGCGGCTACACCGTCAAGATCGACGACCCGCGCCACCGTCCGCTGCGCGACCTGCTGGTGGATGCCTATGCCCGCGTGAAGCGGCCGATGATCATGGCGGAGACGAGCATCGAGGGCAGCCCGCGCGCCCCCTGGCTCCGCTACGTCTGCGACGAGGTGCGCGCCGCCATGCGCGCGGGCGTGCCGATCGGCGGCATCTGCCTCTACCCCGTCGTCTCGCATCTCGGCTGGGACAACGACCGCTACTGCCCCAACGGCCTGTTCGAGATGCATCCCGTCCGCGGCCGCCGCCCGGTGGACGCGCCGCTCGCCAAGGAACTCGCGCGCCAGACGGCCCTCTTCGAGGCCTTCCTGCGCGGCGAGGACGTGCCCGAGGAACCCGACGCCGCCGCTGCCTTCTCCGCGGCCTGGGAACACTCCGAAACCGTCCGCCTCTCGGCGGGCGCGGAAGAGGAGCGCGTGTCGCATGAGGTGGGCGCGGGCGAGCACTGATCGGGGCGCTGGAGAGGGCTCTTCCCTCTCCAGACCTCATCCGCCAGGAGCCTGAGGCCCCTGGACCCGCATCTGACGCCCTTCCTGAACGTGCAGTCGCCTCGGGTCATCGACCCGAGGCGCACCGGCTGTCCAATATTCCAAGCAGATAGAAAAATGAGTGGGGGTCCGGGGGAGAGAATTCTCTCCCCCCCGGGGTCCACAAGCGCGCCCTATCCCGCCTGAGCCCCCGAAGCCTGGATTACTCGCGTCCAGGTCGCGCGCTCCTGCGCCATAAATCTCCCGAAAGCGTCCCCAGCCAGCGCGCCCGGCTCCGCCCCCGTGGCCGCCAGCTTCGCGCGCAGCCCAGCGTCGGAAAGCGCCTCCGTCACCAGCCCTTCCACCCGCGCGCGGAGGGCGGCCGGCATGGCCGCCGGTCCGGCCAGCCCGAACCAAGCCTCCGCCGCGAAGCCGGCCAACCCGGCTTCGGCGAGTGTCGGCACCTCCGGCAGGGCGGCGGCCCGGCGCGCACCCGCGACAGCCAGCGCCTTCACCCGCCCGTCGCGCACCTGCGGCAGCACGGCCGGCAGGTTGTCGAACATCATGCCGATCTGCCCACCAACGAGGTCCGTCATGGCCGGCGCCGCGCCGCGATAGGGCACGTGGACGATGTCGATCCCGGCCATGCTGCGGAACAACTCCCCCGCCAAGTGGTTCGTGCTGCCGTTGCCCGAGGAGCCGAAGGCAATCCGCCCCGGCTGCGCCTTGGCCAGCGCGATCAGCCCGGCCACGTCCCGCACGGGCGTTTCCGGCCCCACCATCAGCACGATTGGCACCGTTGCGACCAGGGCCAGCGGCGCGAAGTCGCGCTCCGCGACATAGGGCATGGAGGGAAAGAGGGCGTTGTTGATCGTCAGCGGCCCCGGCGCGGTCAGCAGCAGGGTGGTTCCGTCCGGCGCCGCCTTGGCCACGCTATCGGCGCCCACGTTGCCGCCCGCGCCCGAGCGGTTCTCGACCACCCAGGGCTGGCCCGTGCGCTCGCGCAGCACCTCGCAGAGCAGCCGCGCCACGATGTCGTTCGAGCCGCCGGGCGGGAAGGGCACCACCACCCGCACCGGCCGGTCCGGCCAGCCGGGCTGCGCCGCCGCCCCCTTCGCGGCGCCCGCCGCCAGGGCCATCGCCAGAACACCGCGCCGTCCGCTCATGCACGCCTCCCCATGATTCTTTGCGGCGAGACTGCCGCCACGCCCGCCGGGGAGGCAAGCGCGCGGCGGCCGCGTGCGGGACAGCGCGCAAGCTTGCTGCCGGGCAGCGCGCAAGCTTGCTGCCGAGCGAACGACGTTGCGTAACAGGCATGGACGGCATCCCCTGCCGCGCCCACATCCTCCGCCAATGCCTACCGGTCCCCTCCTGCGCGGCCGCGTCTCGCGCCGGGCGCTCCTCGCCCTGCCGCTTGCCGCCTGCACGCCCCAGGTCATCCCCGCCGGCCCGCCCCTGGCCGAGCCCGCGCTGGCCGAGGACGCGCTGACCATGGAGGACGGTGCGCGCCTGCCGCTGCGCGCCTGGCTGCCCGCCGCCCCGCCGCGCGCCGTCCTGCTCTGCCTGCACGGCTTCAACGACAGCCGGAACTTCATGAGCGAGCCCGCCGCCGCGCTGAACGCCGCCGGCCTCGCCGTCTACGCCTATGACCAGCGTGGCTTCGGGGGGGCGCCGCACCGCGGCGTCTGGCCCGGCGCGGACACGCTCGCCGCCGATGCCGCCACCGCCGCCCGCCTCCTCAAGGCCCGCCATCCCGGCATCCCGCTCATCCTCCTCGGCGAGAGCATGGGCGGGGCCGTCCTCCTCCTCGCGGCCACCAGGCCCAGCCCGCCGCCGGCCGCGGGCTACGTCCTCCTCGCCCCCGCCGTCTGGGGGCGCGTGACCATGCCGGGGATCATCACGGGCCTGCTGGACGTCCTGACCCACCTCGTGCCCCGCGTCGCGGTCGCCTCGGGCGTGCCGGGCATCGTCCCCACCGACAACATGACCGCCCTCCGCCGCATGGCGCGCGACCCGCTGACCATTCGCGAGACCCGCGTGGACACCACCTCCGGCCTCATCGACCTCATGGACGACGCCCTGGCCGCCGCCCCCCGCCTCGGCCCCGCCATGCCGCCCGTCCTGCTCGTCTACGGCGGCCGGGACCAGCTCGTGCCCCCCGTCGCCACCCGCGCGCTGCTGGACCGCATCCCCGCCGACGCCCCCGCCCGCGTGGCCTACTACGCGGCCATCCACCACATGCCACTCCGCGACCTCGGCGCCGGCGCGGTCATCGGCGACATCCTTGCCTGGATCGACAACCCCGCGGCGCCGCTTCCCTCGGGGGCGGACCGGACAGGGCTTGCCTGGAGGACCGCGCCTCTTCCGGCCTGGTAGGGCCAGAGAGGGCACTGCCCTCTCCGGACCTCACCCGCCAGGAGCCTGAGGCCCCTGGACCCCCGTCTGGCTGTCGCGACACCTTCCTGAACATGTCGTGGCCTCGGGTCCAAGACCCGAGGCGCACCGACGACCGAGTGTCTCCAGCAAATAGAAAAAAGATGAGTAGGGGTCCGGGGGAGAGAATTCTTTCTCTTCCCCGGAGGCCGCAAGCGCCAGCCCACCCCGCAAAAGCGCCCCCGCCCCTTGACCCCGCCCCCCGCGGTGGCATGTGGCGGCATCATGAGCATCACCGCCCCTGTCGCGCCCGCCCCGACCGTTCCTCCACCGGCGGCCGGCCGGCGAAAGGTCGCCGTGGTGCTGTTCAACCTCGGTGGGCCAGACAGCCCGGAGGCGGTGCGCCCCTTCCTGACGAACCTCTTCACCGATCCCGCGATCCTGCGCTTTCCCGCGATCTTCCGGATCCCGCTCGGCCGCCTGATCGCTGCCCGCCGCACGAAGGCCGCGAGCGAGAACTACGCGATCCTCGGCGGCAAGTCCCCGCTGCGGGAGTTGACAGAAGAGCAGGCCGCAGCACTCGAGGCCTCGCTGCGCGGCGCGGGGATGGAGGCGCGCTGCTTCGTCGCGATGCGCTACTGGCATCCCTTCACCGAGGCCGCGCTGCGCGACGTCATGGCCTGGTCGCCGGACGAGGTGGTGCTGGTGCCGCTCTATCCGCAGTTCAGCACGACAACGACGGGCAGCAGCCTGAGCGTCTGGCATAGCGCGGCCAAGCGCGCTGGCTTCATCACGCCCACCACCACCCTATGCTGCTGGCACTCCGACGAGGGCTTCGCCGAGGCCACCGCCGCCATTATCCGCCGTTCCTGGGACGAGGCCCGCGCGGCGGTGCCGGAGGGCACGCGGCTCCGCCTTCTCTTCAGCGCCCATGGCCTCCCGGAGACAATCGTGAAGCAGGGCGACCCCTACCAGTGGCAGGTGGAGCGCTCGGTTGCCGCCGTCATGGCCGCGCTGGACGATCCCTCCATCGAGCACGGCCTCTGCTACCAGTCCCGCGTCACCCCGCAGAAGTGGCTCGGCCCAAGCGCGGAGACCGCGATCGAGGAGGCCGGCAAGGAAGGCGTGGCCCTTCTCGTCTGCCCCATCGCCTTCGTCTCGGAGCATTCGGAAACCCTCGTGGAACTCGACGTGGAATATCGCGAACTCGCGCACAAGGTCGGCGTGCCCGCCTATTTCCGCGTGCCCGCGCAGAACAGCGACGCCGGCTTCATCGCCTCCCTCGCGGCCCTCGTCCGCCGCACGCGCGACGAAAGCCGCGGCTCGCGCGACGCCGCGGGCGGCAAGCTCTGCTCCTTCGCCGGCGGGCGGCAATGCCCGAAGCAGCACAAGGGCTGTCCCCACACCGCCGCCCAGCCGCTGCGGGTGGAGGCATGAGCGCCGCCCTCCGCCCCGCCGCGGTCCTCTTCGACTGCGACGGCGTGCTCGCCGACAGCGAGGCCGTGGCCAACGGCGCCATCGCCGACGACCTGACCGAGCGCGGCTGGCCCATGACCATGGAGGAGGCCAAGGCCCTCTTCATGGGAACCGCCCTGCCCGACATCCGCACCCGCATCGAAGGCCACTTCAACGCCCCCCTGGCGCCGGACTGGGAGGAGAGCGTGGTGGGCCGCATCGTCGCCCGCTACGCCACCGGCGACCTCTCGCCCATCCGCGGCGCCCAGGCCGCCGTGGAGGCGGTGGCGGCCGCCGGCATCCGCATGGCCGTCGCCTCCAATTCCGGCCGGGCCGAACTCCGCAGCAAGGCCGCCATCCTTCCCTTCTTCCACCACTTCGAGGGCCGCCTCCTCTGCTTCGAGGACGTGGCGCGCCCCAAGCCCTGGCCCGACCTCTACCTCGCCGCCGCCAAGCTCGTCGGCGCCGACCCGCGGGACTGCGTGGTGGTGGAGGACAGCATCGCCGGCGCCCGCGCGGGCCTGGCCGCCGGCTGCCGCGTGCTCGGCTTCGCGCAGGAAACCCCGGAAGCCGGCCTCCGCGCCGCGGGCGTGACCGAAGTCTTCCACGACCACGCCGAACTCCCGGCGCTGCTGGGCATCGGCAGGGTGGCCGCGTGACCATCCCCTGGCTCGCGGGCCTCTATCCCTGGACTAAGGCGCTGCACCTCATCGCCGTCTTCGCCTGGATGGCCGGGATGTTCTACCTGCCCCGCCTCTACGTCTATCACTCCACCGTCCCCGTTGGCGGAGAGGCCTCGGAGATGCTGAAGGTGATGGAACGCCGCCTGCTGCGCGCCATCATCAACCCCGCCATGGCGGCCGCCTGGCTGCTCGGCATCACCCTCGTTCTCACGCCCGGCATCGTCGATTGGCACGCCGGCTGGTGGCACGGAAAGATGGCCGGCTTCCTCGGCATGAGCGCCTTCCACGGCACCCTGGCCGCCGCTCGCAAGGGCTTTGCCCGCGACGAACGACCGAAGACGGAACGCTACTGGCGCATCGCCAACGAGGTGCCGACGCTGCTGCTGATCCTCATCGTGATCATGGTGATCGTGAAGCCCTTCTAGGGCCGGTTCTTTGGAGAGGGCGCCGACCTCTCCAGACCTCTCCCGCCAGGAGCCTGAGGCCCCTGGACCCCCATCTGTAAGCCCTTCCTGAACGTGCCGTCGCCTCGGGTCCACGACCCGAGGCGCACCGACCGCCCAGCACTCCCAACTCGAAGAAAAAGATGAGTGGGGGCCTGGGGGAGAGAATTCATTCTCTCCCCCAAAGTCATCTGCGCCTCACTCAGACCCGAGCGCAAACCCGATCCGCCGCCGCTCCGTCGGCCCTTGCTGCTTCAGCCCCTTCCGGAGTTCCTCGTACTCGCGTTCCATCTCCGGCGTGACGGAAGCGCGCCCCTCGCCGAGCGCCTTCTCGAACTCCGCCTGCCCGATCACCTGCGTCTCGAGGTTCTGCCGGAGGGCCAGCAGCCCCGCACGGCGCACGATGTCGCCGAGGTCCGCGCCGGTGTGGCCCTGAGTGCGGCGGGCGACTTCCTCGAGGTTCACGTCGTCCCCCAGCGGCATCTCTTTCGTCTGGATGCGCAGGATATTCAGCCGCCCCGCCTCGTCCGGCACCGGCACGTAGACCAGCTCGTCGAAGCGTCCGGGGCGGAGCAGCGCAGGGTCGAGGAGGTTCGGGCGGTTCGTCGCGCCGATGACGACGACGCTCTGCAGCTCCTCCAGCCCGTCCATCTCGGCGAGGATGGTGTTCACCACGCGCTCCGTCACCGCGGGTTCGCCAAGGCCGCCGCCGCGCGCGGGCACGAGGCTGTCGATCTCGTCGATGAAGATGACGGTCGGCGCCACCTGCCGCGCGCGGGCGAACAGGCGGCTCACCTGCTGCTCGGATTCGCCGTACCACTTCGAGAGAAGGTCGGAGGACTTCGTCGCGATGAAGTTCGCGTTCGCCTCCCGCGCCACCGCCTTCGCCATCAGGGTCTTGCCCGTGCCGGGCGGGCCGAACAGAAGAAAGCCCTTGGCGGGGCGGATGCCCAGGCGCCGGAAGGCCTCGGGATGCTTCAGCGGCAGCTCGATGCCCTCGCGAAGCTGCTCGCGCGCCGCCTGCACGCCGCCGATATCCTCCCAGGTGACGTTGGGCACCTGGATCATGATCTCGCGCAGCGCGGAGGGCTGGATGCGCTTCATCGCGTTGTCGAAGTCATTGCGGCAGACCTGCATCGCGTCCAGCACCTCCGCCGGAATGCCCTCGCGCAGGTTGATCTTCGGCAGCACGCGGCGGACGGAATCCATCGCCGCCTCCCGCGCCAGCGCGGAGAGGTCGGCGCCGACGAAGCCGTAGGTCGTGCGCGCCAGCGCGTCGAGGTCCACGTCATCGGCCAGCGGCATGCCGCGCGTGTGGATCGCCAGCACCTGGCGACGCCCGTCCTGGTCGGGCACGCCGATGATGATCTCGCGGTCGAAGCGCCCGGGGCGGCGCAGCGCCTCGTCGATCGCCTCCACGCGGTTGGTGGCGGCGATGACGACGACGTTCTGCCGCGGCTCCAGCCCGTCGAGCAGCGTCAGCAGCTGCGCCACCACGCGCCGCTCCACCTCGCCGCGCGCGTCCTCGCGCTTGGGCGCGATGCTGTCGATCTCGTCGATGAAGATGATCGAGGGCGCGCGCTTGCCGGCCTCCTGGAAGATCTCGCGCAGGCGCTGCTCGCTCTCGCCGTAATGGCTGCCCATGATCTCGGGCCCGGCGATGCTGAAGAACGAGGCCTCGGATTCGTTCGCGACGGCCTTCGCCAGCAGCGTCTTGCCCGTGCCCGGCGGGCCATGGAGGATCACGCCCTTCGGCGGGTCGATGCCAAGGCGCTGGAACAGCTCGGGGTGGCGCAGCGGCAGCTCCACCATCTCGCGCACCTGGTCCACCGCGTCGCCCATGCCGCCGATGTCGTCATAGGTGACGTCGGCGCGGCGCGTCTCCTTCGGCTCCACGTATTCGGGCAGCAGTTCCACCTCGGTCTCGGGCCCGACGCGCACGATGCCCTTTGGCGTGGTGCCGACGACGAGAAGCCGGATCTCCTGCAGCGCATAGGCCTGCTGCTGCATGAAGCCGCGCAGCGGCTCCTCCCGCCCGCCGCCCGGCCGCTGGTAGACGGAGGTGGAAACCACATCCCCCGCCATCAGCGCCCGCCCCATGAAGGTGCGCCGCAGCGCCTCGCCCGAGCCGGAGAGGCGAAGGTTCTTCTGCGCGGGCGCCAGCGTCACGCGCGTCGCGGTGCGCGCCCCCGCCGCGCGGATCTCGATCCGCTCGCCCGCCGTCACGCCCGCGTTCGCGCGCTGCAACCCGTCGAGGCGGATGATCTCGAGGTCCTCGTCCTCCGGATAGGGCGGCAGGGCGAGCGCCGCCGTGTGGCGCTGCCCGATGATCTCCAGCGCGTCGCCCTGCTGCACGCCGAGCGCCTGCATCACCTTGCGGCTCACCCGCGCGACGCCCTTGCCGACATCCTCCGGCCGCGCATTCGCGACCTGCACCTGCGTGCCCTTGCTGTCCGCCTCGCTCATCCCGCCCTCGCTTCACAGGTCGTGACCATGATGCCCCCCGTGAAGGCGAGCGCGTTCTGAACGCACGCCAGAAGCCTTCGGAGGCATGGCGGAATCGGCGGTCAGCCCCGAACTTCCGTGATCCCATCATAGGTTATCGGAAATGCCCGGCCCCCGTTCCGATCCGCCTCATGGTGGCCGAAACCGGGCGAACACCGTCATGCGCCTGCCGGAATGGGGGTCATGATGAGGGATGAAAGGCCGGGATGGTCCCGGTTCAGAGGTCCCGCGATGAAGCGCACAATCCTCGGCCTGATGGTCGCCCTCGGCACCCTCTCCTCCATCCCGGGAGCGATGGCGCAGGGATACGGCTACGGCTACGGCGGCTACGCCGAGGCCCGGCCGGACTGGGGCTGGCAGCGCCATGAGGAATGGCGCCAGCGCCGTGAGTTCTGGCGCCACCGGCGCGAGATGGACGAGCGCCGCGCCTACGAGGCCGGCCGGCGCGATGCCTGGGCGCAGCAGCGGGGCTGGGGATATCGCTAGTCCCGCCAGAGAGGGCGCTGCCCTCTCCGGCACCTCCCGGGTGAACGCGTAGCGTTCATCCCGCCCCGCCAAGGGCCTGAGGCCCTTGGATCCCCGTCTGACGCCCTTCCTGACCGTTCAGTCGCCTCGGCTCATCGACCCGAGGCGCACCGGCTACTCGGCATTCCCAACGGAAAGAAAAAGATGAGAGGGGGGCCGGGGGAGAGAATTCCTTCTCTCCCCCGGGGCCGCCAGCGCCTACCGGAACACCCCCGTCGGCGCCCCCGGCATCACCAGTCCCCCGCCGTCATAGGCACGCAGCGAGGGGTCGTCCGCTACCCCCGAGGTATAGAGCGCGGCCGTGCTGAAGGGCCCGCTCGCGGCCACCTCCGTCCCCAGCGCCGGCGCGACGCTCGCGACGTAGTTGATGGTCTCGTCCGGCAGGATCTTCGCGCCCGCCAGGTAGGCTTGCACCCGATCCGGCCCCGCGTTGTAGGCGGCCGCGAAGCCGGGGGCGCCGAAGCGGTCGTACATCTCCCGGATATAGGCCGCGCCCGCCAGGATGTTGTCGCGCGGCTCATAGGGATCGGGCCCGAGGGCGTAGCGGGCGCGCAGGATGTCGTAGGTCCGCGGCATCACCTGCATCAGCCCCATGGCGCCCACGGGCGAGGTGATGGGCATCCCGTTGCCGTCATAGGGCCGCCCGCCGCTCTCCTGGCGCATGATGGCGCGCAGCCAGCGCTCCGGCACGCCGAAACGGGCGGAGGCCTCGCTCAGATGCGGTCCCCAGGGGTCCTCCGGCGGCCCCGGCACGGCGTAGCGCGTGGCCGCCACCGCCCGGTAGGCCACGGCCTCCGCGCGGGAGGCGTTGAGGTCGTAGCCATAGTCCCCGTTGCCGTCATAGCCGCGCCGCCCGTCCCAGGCGGTGGGCCCCGGCCCGGCGCAAGCGGCCAGCGCGGCGGCGAGAGGGAGGAAGAGAAGGGCAGGGGCGCGTCGTGGCATGGGCGGGGACCGGCAGAGCTCCCATCCTGCCAGAACGGCGCCCGCCGGGCAGCGCGATTCCGCACGCCGCCTCCGGAAGGAGCCGCGCCGTGGCCCAACGCCAACAGCCCCGCCGCGTTCCCCTCCGCATCGCCCCAGGGTGGGCGTGGAGAAGATGACCATGGCCAAGGAAGAAGCGCAGGGGATCCGCATCCTGGCGCGCGAGACTCTTTCGGAGGGTCACTACCGGCTGGAGAAGGTCACCTACACCCAGGGCGGCGAGCGGCAGGAGCGGGAGGTCTACCACAACGGCACCGGCGCCGCCGTGCTGCCGCTCGACCCCACCCGCGGCACGGTCCTGCTCGTCCGCCAGCTTCGCATCCCCGCCCTCGTGAACGGCGACGGCCCCATGCTGGTCGAGGTCTGCGCCGGCATGGTCGAGGAGGGCGACGACCCCGCCGCGACCGCCGAGCGCGAGGCCAAAGAGGAGCTGGGCTGCCGCCTCCGGTCGCTGCGCCGCGTCTTCACCCTCTATCCCAGCCCCGGCTCCTGCGCCGAGCGCCTGCACCTCTTCACCGCCGAGTACCGGCCGGAGGACCGCACCGGCCGCGGCGGCGGTCTGGCGGAGGAGGGCGAGCGGATCGAGGTGCTGGAACTTCCCCTCGCCGAGGCCTGGGCCATGGTGGAGGCCGGTGGGATCATGGACGGCAAAACCATCCTGCTCCTGCAACAGGCACGGCTGGGCGCCGCTTGAATTCACGACCAGATTTTCCCATCTACGCCTTGACGCGCGGCTGCGCAGCCCCTTAGGGTTCCGGCCGGTGCAAGCGCCAGGGGCCCGTGGGCTCCGCCGGCCGCGCTACCGCCCCGTGCATCGCCATCGGAATCCCGCCGCCCGGCGGAGGGCCCGGTCCACCCGGCCCCTATCCAGGTTCCGCGCACCCTCTCCCCCTCGGCCCCGCCGATCGAGACCACTGAATGCACCTTTCCGAACTGAAGGCCAAAAGCCCTGGCGACCTGCTCGCCTTCGCGGAGGAGGTCGGCGTCGAGAACGCCTCCTCGCTCCGCAAACAGGACATGATGTTCGCCATCCTGAAAACGTTGGCGGAGAACGACCAGGCGATCCACGGGGACGGCACGCTCGAGATCCTGTCGGACGGCTTCGGATACCTCCGGAACCCGCAGTCGAACTTCCTGCCGGGCCCGGACGACATCTACGTCTCCCCTGCCCAGGTCCGCCGCTTCGCGCTGCGCACCGGCGACACGGTGGAGGGCCAGATCCGCGCGCCGAAGGACGGCGAGCGCTACTTCGCCCTCCTCAAGGTCAACACGGTGAACTTCGAGCCGCCCGAGGCGGTCCGCCACCGCGTAAACTTCGACAATCTCACGCCGCTGTATCCCACCCGCCGCCTGCGGATGGAGAACGCGGAGGTGGAGAGCGTCGGCAAGGGCCCGACGAAGGACAACACCCACCGGGTGATCGACCTCATCGCGCCGATCGGCATGGGCCAGCGCGCCCTGATCGTGGCGCCGCCGCGCACCGGCAAGACGGTGATGCTGCAGAACATTGCCAAGTCCATCTCGGCGAACCATCCCGACGTCTTCCTCATCGTGCTGCTCATCGACGAGCGCCCTGAGGAGGTCACGGACATGGCCCGCACCGTCCGCGGCGAGGTCGTGGCCTCCACCTTCGACGAGCCCGCCACGCGCCACGTCCAGGTGACGGAAATGGTGCTCGAGAAGGCCAAGCGCCTGGTGGAGCACAAGCGCGACGTCGTCGTGCTGCTCGACTCCATCACCCGCCTCGGCCGCGCCTACAACTCGGTCGTGCCCTCCTCGGGCAAGGTGCTGACGGGCGGCGTGGACGCCAACGCCCTGCAGCGCCCGAAGCGCTTCTTCGGCGCCGCCCGCAACATCGAGGAAGGCGGCAGCCTCACCATCATCGCGACCGCCCTGATCGACACCGGCAGCCGCATGGACGAGGTGATCTTCGAGGAGTTCAAGGGCACCGGTAACTCCGAGATCATTCTCGACCGCAAGCTCTCGGACAAGCGCGTCTTCCCGGCAATCGACATCACCAAGTCCGGCACCCGCAAGGAGGAGGTCCTGGTGGACCGCGCCGAACTGTCGAAGATGTGGGTGCTGCGCCGCATCCTGAACCCGATGGGCACCCAGGACGCGATGGAGTTCCTGCTGGACAAGCTGAAGTACAGCAAGACCAACCAGGACTTCTTCGACGCGATGAACACCTGAGCCTGCTGGAGAGGGCTCTGCCCTCTCCGGACATCCGGGGGAAACGCGCAGCGTTCGTCCCGCACCCGCCAAGGGTCTGAAGCCTCTGGCCCCCCATCCCGCTGTCGCGGAACCCTCCGGAACATGCCGTCTCCTCGGGTCACCGACCCGAGGCGCACCGACCACGCTGTATCTCCAACCGACAGAAAAAGATGAGTGGGGGCCCGGGGGAGAGAATTCCTTCTCTCCCCTGGAGTCACCAGCGCCAGCCCAACAGCAAAGGGGCCTGTCCCGGTCATCCCGGAACAGGCCCCTTCTTCATATCAACCCTCCGCGGAGGGGGCCGATCAGCCGCCCGAACCGCCCTGCTGGGAGGGAGCCTGGATGCCCTGCGTGCCCGTCTGCGGGCTCGGGGGGGCACCGGCCGGTCCCGGCGCCATCGGCGAGGCGGCCGCGCCCGGCACGCCAGCGCCCTGGTCCACGGTCACGCCGCCGGGCGCGCGGGACGTCGGGGCGGTGGAGACGGAGGGCTGCGGTGCCGGCGACTGCGCGAAGGCGGCGGGCGCGGCGATCAGGCCGGCGGCGAGAGCGAGGGCCAGGCTGGTCTTCTTCATCTTTCTCTCCAGATCGGTTGCGGTCTGCGAGGGAGCAACGCGGCCTTCCGACACCAGTTTCCCGCCACGCCTCCATCGGTCAGGATTGTTCCTGGCGGTTGATCGCGCGGCACAGGGGGCGGAATGGCGGGAATGGCAGCGGATATCGCGGCGCTGGAGCGGGCGGCGCTGAACGCGGTGCCGGCCCCGCGCGTGGCGTGGGAGGGTGCCTTCGTCCTCCGCGCCTTCCTTGGCGGCACCGGACGCGCGAACGCCGCCTGCTCGGTCGACCCGCGGGAGGATCCGGGCCTGGAGGCGCGGGTCACGCGGATCGAGGCGCACTACGCGCGCCTTGGCCTGCCCTGTCGCTTCCGCTCCACCCCGCTGGACCCGCCCGGCCTCGCGCCCCTGCTGCTGGACCGCGGCTACGAGGAGGCAGAAGGCGCAGTGGTCATGCAAGCCGCGCTCCCCCCGGTGGAGGATCCCGCCGCGCACTGGCTCGCCGGCCCGGAGCCCGAATGGTTGTCTGTCCTCGCGACCGTCGAGTACCAGGGCGCCGCCCGGCGGGCGGAGAAGGAGGGCGGCGTGCCCCTGCTCGCCCGCCCTGCCACCTGGCTCGTCCTACGGGAGGATGGGTCGGCCGCCGCCTGCGGTCACGCGGTGGCGGATGGCGAGTTCTGCGGCCTTTTCGACCTCGCGGTGCGGCCGGAATGCCGGCGGCAGGGTTGGGGCCGCCGCTTGCTCGGCGCCCTCGCCGGCTGGGGCGCCGGGCAGGGGGCCAGCACCTGCTGGCTTCAGGTCGCGCCCGGCAACACCGCCGCGCGCCGCACCTACGCCGCGGCCGGCTTCGAGGAGGCCTACCGCTACCGCTACTTCGTCAGGGCGTAAGCGGCGCGCCAAAACAGGAAGTTTTCCGGTCTTCGCCCAAATTCCATTATACCGGAAAAATTACGGCAAAAGAATGGTACTGCCAGTGGTTTTGCGCGCCTCAAGTGCGATATGTGCCTCGGCGGCATCGCGCAACGCGTATTTCTGCCGCACCTCGATCTTCACCTTCCCGCTGCCGACGACGTCGAACAGGTCCGCCGCCATGGCGAGCAGATCCGCCCGCTTGGCCGTGTGCGTCGCCAGCGTCGGTCGCGTGACGAAGAGGCTGCCCTTCGCCGCGAGGATGCCGAGATCCACCCCCGTCACCGGCCCGGAGGCATTGCCGTAGGAGACGAGCAGCCCAAAGGGCGCGAGGCAGTCGAGCGAGGCCTCGAAGGTGTCGCGCCCGACGCTGTCATAGACCACCGGCAGCCGCGCCCCGCGCGTGATCTCGCTCACCCGCGCCGGCAGGTCCTCGCCTTGGAGGATCACGTGGTCGCAGCCATAGGCCCGCGCCAGCTCCGCCTTCGCCTCCGTGCCGACGGTGCCGATCACCGTCGCCCCGAGCGCCTTCGCCCATTGCACGAGGATCAGCCCCACGCCACCCGCCGCCGCGTGCACGAGGATCGTCTCCCCCGCCTGCAGCTTGTAGGTCCGCCGCAGCAGGTACTGCGCCGTCAGCCCCTGCAGCATCATCGCCCCGGCCGTCTCGAAGGGGATGCTGTCGGGCAGCTTCACCAGCACGTCCGCGCGGATCGTGCGCGCCTCCGCATAGGCGCCGATCGGCCCCATGGCATAGGCCACCCGGTCGCCCGGCTTCAGATCCTCCACACCCTCGCCCACGGTCTCCACCGTGCCGGCCGCCTCCATCCCGATCACCGCGGGCATGGAGGGCACCTTGTAGAGCCCTGTGCGGAAGTACACGTCGATAAAGTTCAGCCCCACCGCGGCATGGCGGATCAGCACCTCGCCCGGCTTGGGTGCGGGGAGGGGCACCTCCTCCCAGACGAGCTTCTCCGGCCCACCGGGCTCGTGCAGGCGGATCGCGTGGTTCATCGGCGGGGTTCCTGGGGCACTCGGTCTCAGCGCTCTTCTTGCGGGATGGAGAGGGCGTCGTCCAGCAGGTCCGCGCCCGCCGGCCGGGGGGCGCGCGTGCGGCGCTCGAGCGCGAGCAGCCAGCGCTTCGTCGCCAGCCCGTCCCCGCCCGAATAGCCGCCGATGGACCCGCCCGCGCCGATCACGCGGTGGCAGGGAATAATGATAGGCAGCGGGTTGGCCCCGTTCGCCCCGCCCACCGCACGGGAGGCCGTGCCCAGCTCCCGCGCGAGCTCGGCATAGGATCGCGTCTCCCCGTGCGGAATCGTGAGGAGCGCCGCCCAGACCCGCTTCCGGAAGGGGCTGCCCATAGGGTTCAGCGGCAGGTCGAAGCCCGTCCGCAGCCCGTCCATGTAGTCCTGCAACTGGTCGGCCGCACGCCGCAGCAGTGGCGTCTCCTGCTGGTCCCGTCCTCTTCCCCAATCGAGGGCGACGAGCGCACCATCCTCCTCCGAGAGGGTGAGAGGGCCGAGGGGGGTGTGAAGGGAGATCTGGGGCATGGCGGGCCTGGCCCCATTCCTCGGTCCGGACGCGCCACCCGTCAAGCGTCCTGCACCAACTGGCGGAAAGCGTGACACGACACCTCGCGCCCGGCACGCGCGCCCTCTACATCGAGGGTAAAGCGACCCTCCCCTTCCGCACGGGAAATTCTGCCTTGCCCGACGACCTGCCCGGCCCTGTTTCACGTGAAACGGTGCAGGATCCCCCGCCCTGGTTCCGCGTCCACCTTTTCGCCTGCACCAACCGTCGGCCGGAGGGCCACCGCCGCGGCTCCTGCGCTGCCCGCGGCAGCGAAGGCCTGCGCGACTACATGAAGGCCCGCGCGAAAGAGATGGGCCTTCCTGGCATCCGCGTGAACAGCGCCGGCTGTCTGGACCGCTGCGAGTTCGGCCCTGTCATCGTCATCTATCCCGAGGGCGTCTGGTACCGCGCGGAGACGCGGGACGACATCGACGAGATCCTCACCACACACCTGCGCGACGGCGGCCGCGTCCCTCGCCTGATGCTCACCGAAAAGGACGTGCCGCCCCCGAAGGGCTGACCCACCCCGTGGACACCGTTTTCGCCCTCGCCACCGCGCCCGGGCGCGCGGCCATCGCCGTGCTGCGCCTCTCCGGCCCCGCAACCTCGGCCATCCTCGCCGCCCTCTGCCGCCACCCGCCCGCCGCCCGCCGCGTCTCCCTCCGCCGCCTCCGCGACGCGGACGGCACGGTGCTGGACGAGGCCCTCGTTCTCCACTTCCCCGGACCCGCCTCCTACACCGGCGAGGATTCAGCCGAACTCCACCTCCACGGCTCCCCCGCCGTGGTGGAGGCGGTCGGTGCCGCCCTCGTAAGCCTGGGCGCCCGCCCCGCTGGGCCCGGGGAGTTCACCCGACGTGCCGTCCTCAACGGCCGCATGGACCTCACCGCCGCCGAGGGCGTCATCGACCTCATTGAGGCCGAAACCGCCGCTCAGGCCATCCAGGCTCTCCGGCTTGCCGGCGGCGGCCTGCACGCCCTCGCGCAGGACTGGGCGGCCCGGCTCGCCACCCTCCTCGCCCGGCAGGAAGCCCTGATCGAGTTCGAGGACGAGGATCTCCCGACCTATCTCGCCGCCGCCCTCCCGCCCGACCTTGCCCGCCTCGCCGCCGAACTCGCCACCCGCCTGGCCGAGGACACCGGCGCCGAGCGCGTCCGCACCGGCCTCGATGTCGCTATTCTCGGCGCCCCCAACGCCGGCAAGTCGTCCCTCCTGAACGCCCTTGCCGGGCGTGAGGCCGCCATTGTCTCCGCTTACGCCGGTACCACCCGCGACATCGTGGAGGCTCGCCTTGTTCTCGCCGGCCTCCCCGCCACCCTCGCCGATACCGCTGGCCTGCGGGAGGCCGGCGACGAGATCGAGGCAGAGGGCGTCCGCCGCGCCCTTCACCGCGGGGAAGAGGCCGATATCGTCCTCGCCGTCCTCCCCTGCGGCATCCCGCCCGACGAACCTACCCTGGCTCTGATCGCCCGCCGCCCCTGCATCCTCGTCGCGACCAAGGCCGACCTCGCCCCTCCACCCCATCCTGAAGCGATCTCCGTTTCCGTTCGCAGTGGCACTGGGCTCGACGCTCTCCGCGCCCGCCTGGAGACGGAGGCGGTCGCCCTCGCCCCCCGTTCCGCGGCCGCCCTCCTCACCCGGCCGCGCCACCGCGCGATTCTCGCCGACACCCTTCGCTGGCTCCGCGAGGCCGAGGACGCGACCTTTCCGGAACTCCGCGCCGACGCTCTTCGCGAAGCCCTCCGCGCCCTCGGCCGCCTTACGGGCAAGGTCGGTGCCGAAGACATTCTCGACCGTCTTTTCGCCGAGTTCTGCATCGGCAAGTAGCTGCGCCGACTACCCGCGCGCGTCCCGCGGCGGTATAGGCGCCCCATGGTTCCCCTCTTCGATGTCGTGGTGGTGGGCGGCGGCCATGCCGGCGCGGAGGCTGCCGCCGCCGCTGCCCGCTGCGGCGCCCGCACCCTGCTCATCACCCACCGCCTGGACGCGCTGGGCGAGATGTCCTGCAACCCCGCCATCGGCGGCGTCGGTAAGGGCCACCTGGTGCGCGAGGTGGACGCGCTGGACGGCCTCATGGCCCGCGCCGCCGATGCCGCCGGCATCCACTTCAAGCTCCTCAACCGCAGCAAGGGCCCCGCCGTCCGCGGGCCCCGTGCCCAGGCCGACCGCCGCCTCTACCGCGCGGCCATCCGGGCCCTGCTGGAAGCCACCCCCAACCTCACCCTCCGCGAGGACGCGGTCGAAGCCCTGGAGCGCGCCCCCGACGGCGCCATCGCCGCCGTCCTCACCGCCGACGGCACCCGCATCCGCTGCGGCGCGCTCGTCGTCACCGCCGGCACCTTCCTCCGCGGCGAGATCCATCTCGGCCCCGAGCGCCACCCCGCCGGCCGCCACGGCGACCCCGCCTCCATCGGCCTCGCCCAATCCCTCTCCGCCCTGGGCCTCCCCGTTCGCCGCCTGAAGACCGGTACGCCCCCGCGCCTCGATGGCCGCACGATCGACTGGGCCGCCCTCGAGCCCCAGCCCGGCGACGACCCTGCCGAACCCCTCTCTTGGATGACGGAGCGCATCACCGGTCCGCAGCTCGCCTGCGCCATCACCGCCACCACGCCGGCCACCCACGCCATCATCCGCGCCAACCTCGACCGCGCTCCCATCCACAGCGGCCAGATCCAGGGCCCTGGCCCTCGCTACTGCCCCTCCATCGAAGACAAGGTCGTCCGTTTCGCCGAGCGCGAGCGACACCAGATCTTCCTTGAACCCGAGGGCCTGGACGACCCGACCGTCTACCCCAATGGCATCTCCACCAGCCTCCCCCGCGACGTGCAGGAGGCGGTGATCGCCAGCATCCCTGGGCTTGAGCGCGCCCGCATCCTCCGCCACGGCTACGCCATCGAGTACGACCACCTCGACCCCCGTGCCCTTCGTCCGAGCCTGGAAGTCCGCAGCGTCCCTCGCCTCTTCCTCGCCGGCCAGGTGAACGGCACCACCGGCTACGAGGAGGCCGCCGCCCAAGGCCTGCTGGCCGGCATCAACGCCGCTCACCGCGCCGCCGGGGGTACGGAGCCCCGCATCCTCCTCCGGACCCAGGCTTATGCCGGCGTGCTCGTGGACGACCTCACCACCCAGGGCGTCACCGAGCCCTACCGAATGCTTACCGCTCGCGCCGAGCACCGCCTGCGCCTCCGCGCCGACAACGCCACCCTACGTCTCACCGACGCAGGCATCGCCTGGGGCTGCGTCGGCTCGGAGCGTGCCGCGCGCCACCGCGCCTTCGCCGCTGCCGTTGTCGAAGCCCTCGCGCGCGCCCGTTCCGAGATCACCACCCCCGCCGCCCTTGCCGCCGCCGGCCTTGCCGTGAATCAGGACGGGATTCCCCGATCTCTGCTCGAGGTGATGTCGCTGCCGGCCGCCACCGGTCCGGCATTGGAAGCCGCCTTCCCCTGGCTCCGCGCCCTCACCCCCGGCGTCCGCGCCCAATTGGAAGCAGAAGCCCTCTACGCCCCCTACCTCTCCCGGCAGGCCGCCGAGTTCGCCGCCCTTGAGCGAGAGGAACGGCTCCCCATCCCCGAGGCCATCGACTTCGCCGCCATCGCCGGCCTCTCCACCGAGATGCGCCAGCGCCTCGATGCCGCCCGCCCCGCAACCCTCGGCTCAGCCGGCCGCGTTCCCGGCATCACCCCCGCCGCCCTTGTCGCCCTTGCCGGCCACCTCCGCCGTGCCGGAGCGCCGGCTCGGTGATGACCCCACCCATCGCTGTTTCACGTGAAACGGGAGAGCGGCTCGACGCCTTCCTGGCCCTATTCCTCCGCTGGAATGCCCGCATCAACCTCGTCGCCGAGCGCGATCCCGACACCCTGCGCCAGCGCCACATCGCGGACTCGCTCCAACTCCTTCCCCTCCTGCCCGAAGGCAGCGGCCCCGCCGCCGACCTCGGCACCGGCGGCGGCTTCCCCGGCCTGATCCTCGCCATCGCCGACACCGCCCGGCCCTGGCACCTCGTCGAGTCCGACAAGCGCAAGGCCGCCTTCCTTCTCGCCGCCTCGGCCGAACTCGGCCTCAGCCACCTCACCGTCCATAACCACCGGATCGAGAACACGACACTCCCACCCCTCGCCCTCCTCACCGCCCGTGCCCTCGCCCCGCTCACCCTCCTCCTGGCCCATGCCGCCCGCCTCCTCTCCCCGGACGGCGTTGCCCTCTTTCCCAAGGGTCGCAATGCCGAGGCCGAGTTGACCGCCGCCCAGGCGGATTGGACAATGCAGGTCGCGCGCTTCGGAAGCCGCACCGAGCCGGGTGCCACCATCCTTCGCATCACAGGAATTCACCGTGCCGGGCCCTGACCGCCCCCTCGCGCCGCGCGCCAAAACCGCTGGTCCGCGCCGCATCGCCCTCGCCAACCAGAAGGGCGGCGTCGGCAAGACCACCACGGCCATCAACATGGCCACCGCCCTCTCCACCACGAAGCGCGTGCTGCTGCTCGACCTCGACCCGCAGGGCAACGCCTCCACCGGCCTCGGCGTGCCCCGCAATGAGCGCGGGGAGGGCTCCTACGCCCTCCTCGTCGGCGACCGCTCGCTCGGTGACCTTATCCGCCCGAGCAAGATCCCCGGCCTCGACCTCCTTCCGGCCGACAACGACCTTGCCGGCGCCGAGATCGAGATGGTCGCCATGGAGGACCGCGAGCGCCGCCTCGCCCAGGCCCTCGACCGCGATCCGGCCACCCTCTCCCGCTATGACTACGTGCTGATGGACTGCCCGCCCTCGCTCGGCCTGCTCACGCTGAATGCCCTGGTCGCCGCCCAGTCCGTGCTCGTCCCACTGCAAACCGAGTTCTTCGCGCTCGAAGGCATCTCGCAGATGACCCGCACGGTGGACCGGGTGAAGCGGCTCAACCCTGGCCTCAGCCTCGACGGCATCGTGCTGACCATGTTCGATCGCCGCAACAACCTCTCCGAGCTCGTCGCCCGCGACGTGCGCAGTTTCTTCAAGGACCGGGTTTACGACACCGTGATCCCCCGCAACATCCGCGTCTCCGAGGCGCCCTCGCACGGCCTGCCCGTGCTGCTCTACGACGTGCGCTCCGCCGGGGCCCAGGCCTACATTCAGCTTGCCGCCGAACTCCTCCGCCGCGACCGCGCCCGCGCGAAGGAGCGCGCCGCATGAGCCGCAAGCCCGCCCGCCTCGGCATGGGTCTCTCCGCCCTCCTCGGAGACGACCCCGCCCCTAGCACCGCCGCCGCCCCGCAAACTCTGCCGATCGAGGCCCTCGAACCCGGCCCCTTCCAGCCCCGCGGCCCCATGGACCCCGAGGCCCTGGCCGAGCTCACCGCCTCCATTCAGGAGCACGGCGTGCTCCAGCCCATCCTCGTCCGGCCGAAGCCGAACGCCCCCGGCACCTACCAGATCATCGGCGGCGAGCGCCGCTGGCGCGCCGCCCAGGGCGCCCGCCTGCACGAGGTCCCCGTCGTCGTCCGCGACATGGACGACCGCGCCGCTATGGCCGCCGGCCTCGTCGAGAACCTCCAGCGCGAGGATCTTAACGCCCTTGAGGAAGCCGAGGGCTATCGCCGCCTCACCGAGGAATTCGGCCTCAAGGCCGAGGCCCTCGGCAACGCTGTCGGCAAGAGCCGCAGCCACGTCGCCAACACCATGCGCCTCCTGGCCCTTCCGAACGGCGTCCGCTCGATGCTCGGCCGCGGCAGCCTGACCGCCGGCCACGCCCGTGCCCTCCTCACGGCGCCTGACCCCCTCCGCCTGGCCGAACTCGTCGTCACCCGCGGCCTGAACGTCCGACAGACCGAAGCCCTCGCCGCCGCCGCCGACCGCCCCCGCAGCGCCGCCCGCCACCAAGACCCCGAAACCCGCGCCCTGGAACGCGAACTCACCGAACACCTCGGCCTGCGCGTCTCCATCGAGCACCGCGGCAAAGCCGGGCGCGTGACCGTCGCCTATCGCGACCTCGACCAGCTCGACGGGCTGGTTCGGCTACTGCACGGCCGGTAGCTGGAGAGGGCTCTGCCCTCTCCAGACCTCATCCGCCAAGGGCCTGAGGCCCCTGGACCCCCATCTGACGCCCTTCCTGAGCGTGAAGTCGCCTCGGGTCAGTGACCCGAGGCGCACCGCCCGCAAAGCCATCCAAACAGATAGAAAGAGATGAGAGAGGGTCCGGGGGAGAGAATTCTTTCTCTCCCCCCGGAGTCACCCGCGCGACCCACGATCGCCCACAGCCCCAAACCCACCCCCGGTAGGTGTCACGATCGTCACCGCCTCCCCCGCCCGCAGCGCCGACCGCGCGCAGCCCGGAAGCACCTCGTCCGACCCATTCAGCCGCCGTACCAGGTTCCGCCCTAGCTCCCCCGGCTCGCCCCCGAACAGCCCCGGCGGCGGCACCTCGCGATGCCCCGAGAGGATGGCCACCTCCATATCTTCCAGGAACCGGATCGTCCGCCGCGTCCCATCCCCCGCGTTCCACTGCCCACGCCCGCCCGAACCCGAGCGGAGGGAAAACTCCTCCAACACCACCGGGAAGCGTGTCTCCAGGATCTCGGGATCGGTCAGGCGAGAGTTGGTCATGTGCGTCTGCACGCCCGGCACCCCGTCGAAGCCCTCGCCGGCGGGCGCGCCGGAGCAGATGGTCTCGTAGTACTGGTAGGTATCGTTCCCGAAGGTGAGATTGTTCATCGTGCTTTGCGCCGGCGCCAGCGAGCCCACGGCCGCCAGCAACGCGCTCGTCACCGCCTGCGACACCTCCACGTTGCCCGCCACGACAGCTGCCGGCCACTGCGGTGAGAGCATCGACCCCTCCGGCACCACGATCCGGATCGGCCGTAGGCAGCCCGCATTCATCGGAATGTCGGAATCCACCAGCAGGCGGAAGCAGTAGAGCACCGCCGCCCGCGTCACCGGCCGCGGCGCGTTGAAGTTGTCGGGCTGTTGTGGCGAAGTCCCGGTGAAGTCCACCACCGCCTCCCGCGCCGCCCGGTCCACCGCGATCCGCACCCGCACGCGCCGGCCGCTATCCATCGCATAGTCGAAGGAGGCGCTCTCCGGCAGCCGGTCCAGCACGCGGCGCACGCTCTCGGCCGCGTTGTCCTGCACGTGCCCCATATAGGCGTGCACCACATCCGCCCCGAAATTCGCGACGGCACGCAGCAGTTCCGCCGCGCCCCGCGCATTCGCCGCCACCTGCGCCTTCAGGTCCGCGATGTTCTGCGGCGGATTGCGCGCGGGATACTTGGCTCCTGTCAGCAGCGCGAGCGCCGCCTTCTCCCGGAACCGTCCGCCCTCCACCAGCAGCAGGTTGTCGATATAGACCCCCTCCTGCTCGATCGTCGTCGCGTCCGGCGACATGGAACCCGGCGCCGTGCCTCCGACATCCGCGTGGTGCCCGCGCGAGGCTACCCAGAAGATCAGCCGCCCGCCATCGTCGAAAACCGGCGTGCAGACCGTGATGTCCGGCAGATGCGTCCCGCCGTTATAGGGCGCGTTGATCGCCCAGACATCGCCCGGCCGCGGGCTCGGATTGGCCCGGATCACGCTTTCCACGCTCCCGTCCATCGAGCCGAGATGCACGGGAATATGCGGCGCATTCGACACCAGCCCCCCACTCGCGTCGAAGACCGCGCAGGAGAAATCCAGCCGCTCCTTGATGTTCACGGAACTCGCGGTGTTCTGCAGCGCCACCCCCATCTGCTCGGCGATGGAGCGGAAAAGGTTGTTGAAGATCTCCAGCATCACCGGGTCCGCCGCCGTTCCCAGCGCGGCCGCGCGCGGCAGCGGCTCAACCCGGTCCAGCACCAGGTGATCCCCGGCCGTCAGCACCGCCGACCAGCCGGGCTCCACCACCACAGTCTGATTCGCCTCGATGATCAGCGCCGGCCCCGCCACCGCGACGCCCGGCCGCAGCGCCTCCCGCCGATAGGCCGCCGCCTCGTGCCAGTCCCCGCCGGAGAAGAGCCGCGTCCGCCGCAGCGGCTCCACCGCTCCATCACCCGCGACAGCCGCCCGCTCCGGCGCTGCCGCACCCCCGCCGGCCGCTTCCGCCACCGCCGCCTCGATCACCACCGCCCGAGAGGGATCGATGAAGCCGAAGCGCGCCAGATGCGCCGCCTCGAACGCCTCGCGCAGCACCGCGGCTCGCAGCCCGCCCGCGCTCACCGCCGCCTCGCCCGCGAGCTCCAGCGCCGGCACCTCCAACGGCGTATCCGTCCCCGCATAGCGCAGCAGCAGCGCGATCCGGGTCGAGAGCGCCCCCGCCGCGACGCCTTGCCCGAGCACCTCCGCCCGCGCCTCGCCCGCCAGCGTCGCCAGTGCCCCTTCCGCCCCCAGCAGCGCCGCGTCGGAAAGCGGCAGATCCAAGGTCCGCTGCCGGAGCGATCGGATATCCGCCAGCCCCATCCCATAGGCCGAGAGCAACCCGGAGAAGGGATGGATCAGCACCCGCGTCATCGCCAGCGCGTCCGCCACCAAGCAGGCGTGCTGCCCCGAGGCCCCGCCGAAGGCGTTCAGTACATAGCGCGTGATGTCGTAGCCCCGCTGCACGGAGATCGTCTTGATCGCCTCCGCCATCCCGGCCACGGCGATCCGCAGCGCCCCGTCCGCCACCGCCTCCGGGCTGCGGCCGCCCCCCATCTCCGCCGCCAGTGCTTCGAACCCCGTCCGCACCGCCGCCACGTCCAGCGGCTGGTCCTGCCCCGGCCCGAAGATCGCAGGGAAGAGGTCCGGCACCAGCTTGCCCGTCATGACGTTGCAATCGGTCACCGTCAGCGGCCCGCCACGCCGGTAGCAGGCCGGCCCGGGATCCGCCCCCGCGCTCTCCGGCCCTACGCGCAGCCGCCCGTCGGCGTAGCGCACGATGCTCCCGCCGCCCGCGGCCACGGTATGCACGAGCATCATCGGCGCACGCATCCGAACGCCCGCCACCTCCGTCTCCTGCGCCCGCTCGAACTGCCCGGCGTAATGCGCCACATCCGTGGAGGTGCCGCCCATGTCGAAGCCGATCACCCGCTCGAAGCCGGCCTCCGCCCCCGTCCGCGCCAGCGCCACCACACCGCCCGCCGGTCCCGAGAGGATCGCGTCCCGCCCCTGGAACAGCGAGGCCGCCGTCAGCCCCCCGGCGGAGGTCATGAACATCACCCGCGCCCCCGTCCGTGGGACGTCCAGCTCCTCCTCCACCTGCGCCACGTAGCGCCGCAGCACCGGCGAGAGATAGGCGTCCACCACCGTCGTATCGCCGCGCCCGACGAGCTTGATCAGCGGCCCCACCTCGTGGCTGGCCGAAACCTGCTCGAACCCCATTCCCCGCGCCATCGCGGCGGCGGCCGCCTCATGCGCTGGGTGCTTCCAGGAATGCAGGAACACGATTGCCAGCGACCGGAACCCCTCTGCCCGCAGCCCCTCCAGCACCGCGCGCAGCTCCCCCTCGTCGAGCGCCGCCTCCACCGTGCCGTCCGCCCGCACCCGCTCGCCGATCTCCTCCACCCGCGCGTAGAGAAGGGAGGGCTTCACCACCCGCCGCGCGAAGATATCGCCCCGCGCCTGGTGCCCGATCGCCAGCGCGTCCCGGAAACCGCGCGTGGTCACCAGCGCCGTCCGCTCGCCCTTCCGTTCCAGCAGCGCGTTGGTGGCCACCGTCGTGCCCATCCGCACCTCGCCCACCGCCCCTGCGGGGATCGGCGCCCCCGCGGCCAGCCCGAGATGCAGCCGGATGCCGTGCACCGCCGCGTCCCGGTAGGCCCCCGGATTTTCGGAAAGCACCTTCCGTGCGTGCAGCCGCCCCGCCGGATCACGCCCGATCACATCGGTGAAGGTGCCGCCGCGATCGACCCAGAAGTCCCAGGAAGGCTGCATGGAAAACCGCCTCTACAGAGCATGAACAGGGGAAAGGAAACCGGGCGCCGCCAGGGCGCTCCGGTTGGAAGGCCAAGAGAAAGGGGCCCGAACGCCGCCTCAGACAGGCCGGGCAGGGCGCGGCAGCCACTGCCCGGAACCGGGTGCAGCACTCACCACCCCGTCCCGCATCACCACCTCGCCCCGCCGGATCGTCACCAGCGGCCAGCCCGTCACCGCCATCCCCTCATAGGGGGTGTAGTCGATGGCGTGCTGCATCAGCTCGTTGGTGAGCGTCACCTCACGCGTCGGGTCCCAGAGCACGAGGTCGGCGTCGCTCCCCACCGCGATCACCCCCTTGCGCGGGTAGAGGTTGGCGATCCGCGCCGGGTTCTCCGCCACCAGCTGCGCGAAGGCTGGAAGATCGATCCGCCCCTTCGACACCCCCTCGGAGAAGACCAGCGGCAGCCGCGCCGCCAGCCCCGGGATCCCGTTCGGGATCGCGTCGAAGGAGGCATCGCGCCCGTTCTTCGCCTTCCCCCGGTCCCCCTCGTAGGAGAACCCGCAATGGTCCGAGGTGACGACATCCAGCACGCCCCGCCGCAGCATCCCCCAGATCCCCTCGTGGTCCGCCGCCGTCCGCGGCGCCGGGCTGCACATGAACTTCGCGCCCTCGAAGCCCGGCCGGTCCATGTCGTCGGCGGTCAGGGTGAAGTACTGCGGGCAGGTCTCGCCCTTCACCGGCAGCCCCCGCGCCTGGGCCCGCGCGATCTCCTCCGCCACCTCGGCGCAGGAGACGTGGAAGATGTGCAGCGGCTGCCCCACCAGCTCCGCCAGCGCGATCGCCCGCGCCGTCGCCTCCCGCTCCACCACGGGCGGGCGGGACACCGCATGGTATTTCGGCGCCGTGCAGCCCGCCGCCAGCAGCGTGCGGGTCGCGAGATTGATGGCGTCGTAGTTCTCGCAGTGCACATGCACCATCAGCCCGTTCTGCCGCGCCACCTGCAGCACCCGCAGGAAGCCTGCATCGTCGAGATGCAGCGCGTCGTAGGTGAGGAAGGCCTTCAGGCTCCCCACCCCATCCGCCACCAGCGCCGGCACCTCCGCCATCGCGGCCTCGGAGGGATCGGCGACGATCTGGTGGAAGCCGTAGTCGATCATCGCCCGCCCGGCCCGCTCCCGCGCCGCCCGGTGCTGCTCCATCAGCCCGCCGCCCTTGAACTGCGGCGTATGCGCGACGACCGAGGTGGTGCCGCCGGCAAAGGCCGAGCGCGAGGCGCTCTCCCAGCTCTCCTCCTGGAACCCGCCCTCCGGGAAGGGCTCCTCGATGTGGCAGTGCGTATCGACCCCGCCCGGCAGCACCAGCAGCCCGTCCGCCCGCACCACCTCGGCCGCGTCCTCGATCCGCTCCGCGATGGCGGCGATCCGCCCGCCCGAGACACCGATATCGCAGCGGACCACCGCCCCGCCGAGAACGACCGTGCCGCCCCGGACCGCCAGATCATGCATGCAGGCAAACCCCTGTAACCCTGGGGCACAGGTTAGGTCGGCGGGCCGCCGCCGTCAGCCCTACCGCCGGGCCGGGTCGGTCAGCCCCGTCGGGAGGACAGCCGGCGCCGGACCAGCACCAGCCCGGCAAGGGCGAGGCCGAAAAGCCCGAGCGAGGCCGGCTCGGGGATCGCCACCACCTGCACCATCGCCAGTGGAGGACCAGAGGTGGCATTGAAGATCAGCGATGCCGTCTGTGGAAAAGGGCCAGGATAGACACTCGCCCGCGCATTGATGCCCGCCCCCGCGCCGCCGACCGTTGCCGTGATCGCCAGCGTCTCGGAGAAGAGCGAGCCCGGTAGGGAGGGATAACCCGCGATGGCCCCCGAACTGCCGAGGGCACCGTTTGCCCCGCTCCGGGAGGCGACGAGTTCGCCCTTCCCGAAGGCGGCATTGCTCCCGTCGGCGTAGCTGCTCATCGTCACGTCGCGGATCAGCCCCGATCCCGCCAGGGCCTCGGAGGTGAACACGCTGCCGACGCCCGCGAAGGCCGTGCCGGGATAGGCGTTGACGAGGTTAGTGACGGTGATCTCCAGCCTGAGGCTATGCTCGACGGCGAAGCTGCCGATGCTGTTGATCGTCAGTTCCCGCAGGTCGATGTAGCCCGTTGTGGCCGTGGGAGGGATCGACCACACCGAACCCAACACGCTGAAATTGGCGCTGCCGCCGCTGATGACGAGCGCGCTCCCCGCTGCCGTGGTCGCGACATTCGGCACGAAGACGCCGTCCTGGAAGATCCGCACGGAAAGCTCCGGCGCCGCTTCGGCCCGGGAGCCCGTCATCGCGGCGAACAGCGCCGCCACCAGCAAGAGCATCCGCATGCATCGGCCCGTCGGAAAGGGGTGAGATCGCAGGACAGCGATCTCTTCCACTGCCACAGGGGCGATGAACCGGTGAATCGCTCCGGCCCGGCTTAGCATCGTTCCGGCTTCGTTAAGCGGCCATTGTGAATACTATCGAAATAGTGACGATCTCCCTCGGCGCCCGTCACCCCTCCGGGTGCGGCAGCTCCATTTCCGCCCGCGTCCCGTCCTGGATGCGATAGAGCGCCATCTTTCCCTCGTGCAGCCCCGCCAGCGAGCGCAGCAGCCCCAGCCCCTCGCCCCCGTCGCGCGCTCCGGCATAGCCCCAGCCGTCATCCTCCACGAGGAGCCGCGTCGCCCCGGCCGCGCTCGAGAGCCGCACCCGCACATGCCCCAGCAGCCGCGCGTGCAGCCCGTGCTTTACCGCGTTCCCTACCATCTCGTGCGCCGCCCGCAGCAGCGTTCTGCGCAGCGCCGGCGGGCACTCGCCCTCCACGGTCATGTCCAGCCGCAGCACCTGGTCGGGATCGGCCATCAGCTCGATCGTCGTCTCGCAGACGCTCCGCAGCCGGTCCTCCATCCCGCCCGGCTCGCGCGTCATCCCGAACAGCGCGTCCGAGAGCGAGACGCTCAGCATCACCCGCCGCTCCAACTCCTCCATCACGCGCTGCCCACCGCGCGCCTCCTGCAGCCCCCGCACCTTGGAGACCTCGGCAAGCACCCGCTGCAGCGCGTTCTTCGTGTGGTGCCGCAGTAACCGCACGGAGATCGCCTCCGCCTCCGGCGAGGCCTCGCGCGGCACGGAAGACCAGGGCGCATCCTGGGCAGCGGCCTGAGGAGGGGGGCGGTGGGCGAGATGCGTCATGGCAGGAAATCCCCGAACTAAGCCTTTCGGCCCGGTGGGAATGCTATGTGGGAATATTTCCCACGTCAACGCTGTGTGGGACTTTTTCCCACATCCCACCCGTGGTAGAGCGCTCCCACCTCCTTCTCCGGTTCCGATGCCCGCCCCCATCCCCGCCGAGCCTCTCCCCACGGCCAAGCCGCCTATCCCGGCCCCCCCGCCGGCCGACGCCCTTCTCCGCCCGCTGCGCCGTCTCCTGCGCCCGCTGGTGCGCCTGCTGATCCGCGCCGGTCTCACCTTCCCCGTCGTCGCCGACCTCCTCCGCGGCCTCTATGTCGAGGTGGCCGCCGGCCTTGCCGAGGACGCCCGCGCCCGCACCGACAGCCGCCTCAGCCTTCTCACCGGCGTCCACCGCAAGGAACTCCGCCGCCTGCGCGAGGCCCCCATCCCGCCGGAGGAGGTACCCTCCGTCGTCACCGTGGGCAGCCAGATCGCCGGCCGCTGGCTCGGCCTGCCCGCCTATACGGACGAGGCCGGCCACCCCCTGCCCCTTACCCGCGCCGCCTTCGACGCGCTGGTCGCCTCCGTCACCACCGACCTCCGGCCGCGCACCGTGCTCGACAACTGGGTTGAGGCCGGCCTCGTCACCGTGGGGGAGGACGAGCGCGTGCGCCTGCACCGCTCCGCCTTCCTTCCCAACCGCCACGTCGAGGGGCAGCTCTTCTATTTCGCCCGGAACCTCCACGATCACCTGGCCGCGGCCGCGGCGAACGTCTCCGCAGCCGGAGACCCGCCCTTCCTCGACCGCAGCCTCCACTACGACCGCCTCCGCCCCGAGGCCGCCGCCCGCCTGGAAGCCGCCGGGCGGGAGGGCGCCTCGCGCCTCCTCCTCGACCTCAACCGCATGGCCCTCTCCCTGCTCGAGGAGGGCGAGGCGGAGCCCGGAACACCCACCCGCCGCGTGAATCTCGGCATCTACCTCTACCTCGAGGACGAGCCCCTCCGCCCCGCCGCCACCCCGGGCGAGGCCACCCCATGAGCCGCGCGCAGCACCGCCCGCTTCCCGCCCTCGCGGCCCTGGCCTTGCTGGCCGCCTGCGCCGCCCCGCGCCCCACCGTCCCGCCCGTCTCCGCGGCCTGCCACGCCGGCCCCGACGGCGGCCCGCCTCCCACCACCCTTGCCGACGGCGACCGCGGCATCGGCGGCACCGGAGTCAACGGCACGGGGACCGAGGCCGCACCCCCCGCCATCCTCGCCTCCGCCGAGGGCGATCGCGGCATCGGCGGCACTGGAATCAGCCGCACGGAGATCAACAGCACAGGCATCGGCAACACGCGCACCGGCATCGTCGGCGTCGTGACCGGCTTCGGCAGCATCTGCGTCAACGGCCTTCACGTGGACTACGACCCGGCCCAGCCTATCGCCTTCATGGACGGCCCGGCCCCGCCCGCAGCGCTGCGCGTCGGCCAAGTTGTTATCGTCGAGGCCGAGGGCCAGGACACCGCCCTCCGCGCCCGCCGCATCGCCGTCCGCCACGAGCTCGCCGGCTCGGTCGAAGCGGTGGAGGACGGCGCCCTCCGCATCGCCGGCCAGCGCGTCGCCACCGCCGGCGCCCTCCCCGCCAACCGCCGCTGGCGGGTGGGCGAGGCGGTGCTCGTCAGCGGCCTCCGCTCCCCCGACGGCACCCTCATCGCCACCCGCATCGACCCCCGCGCCCCCGACGCCCCCAGCCTCGTCCTCGGCCGCCTCTCGCGCCCGGACACCCCCGCCGGCAGGACCCGGATCGGCAACCTGCCCCTCCTCGTCCGTCCCGGCCTTGTCCTGCCGCCGGATGGCCCCGTCATCGCCCGCGGCCGCATCGAGAACGGCCTCCTCCTCGCCGACGAGGTCGAGGCGGACCGCCTGATGCGCGACCCCCCCGCCTATCTCGGCACCCCCCGCGTGCTGATGGAGGCCGAGATCGGCTTCGGCGACGGCCTCCTCCTCCTCGGCCCGGCCCTCGCCATTCCCGGCAGGCCGGGTCCCCTCGCGCCCGGCCGCCACGTCCTCGAACTCCACGGCGGGCCCGGCCGCGCCCTCTCCGTCAGCGGCGCCAACCCCATCCCGGCCGGCACCCAGCCCTTCGGCGAGCGCGCCCCCATGCCCGGCCGCCGCTTCGAAACCCGCCGCAACATGGAGCGCGGCCCCAGCGCTTGGTTCCCCAACGCCCACCAGGCCGGCGGGCGACCGGGCCATCGATAAGGGACCGCCGGGGCAGGGCAGCTCTGCTGGCCGCAGGAAGAGGAAGAAGGAATTCTTCCTCTCCCCCGACCCCTCACCATCATCTTTTTCTATCTGTTCGCCACATGGGGCAGCCAGTGCGCCTTGGGCCAGTGAGCCGAGGCGACGCCTCCAGGATGGCTCCGCGACAGCCAGACAGGGGTCAGGTGCCAGCAGCTCTTGGCGGGGTCGAGCGGCTGTCTCGGGCTGGAGAGGGCGGCGCCCTCTCCAACGCCCCAGCAACCACCCCTGGTATCAGAGGTTCCCTTTCCCCGACCGCTCCCGCCACTGCGGTCGTCGGGCCGGGTCGGCCCGCAACCAGAGATGGGCATCCCGTATGAAGCGCTGGCCAGGCCCGCCGCGCATCCGCCATGCCACGAGTAGCACTGTGGTCATGCTCACCAGCCACGAAGGAAAGTCGATCCTCATGCTTGGTTCCGTCCCCAGGTCGCCGTTCTCTGGCGGCGTTGGATTACAATACGATACCGAACCATTATTTTAAATAGCGATGATGTGAGCTTTTTTGAACGTGAGCTCGCCCTGGCACCCACTGGCCCCGGGGCGCATCGGATCGGACCCCATGGCCACCTGGTTCACCGCCGACACCCACTTCGGCCACGGCTCCCTGCGCGCCCTCCTGCGCCGCCCCTTCCTGACCACCGCCGCCATGGACGCGGCCCTCGCCGAGGCCTGGAACAGCGCCGTCTCACCGGATGACGAGATCTGGCACCTCGGAGACTTCGCCGTGGGCCACAAGGATCCCGCCGCCCTCCTCGCGGCCCTCAACGGCACGAAGCACCTCGTCGCCGGCAACAACGACCCTCCGGAAATCCGTGCCCTCCCCGGTTGGGCCAGCGTGCGCGACCTCGTGGAACTGGACCTGGACGGCCAGCGCCTCGTCCTCTGCCACTATCCGCTCCGCAGCTGGAACGGGCAGGGCCGCGGCGCCCTGAACCTCCACGGCCACAGCCACGGCCGCCTCAAGCCGCTCACCCGCCAGTTCGACGTCGGTGTGGACCCCCGCGGCTACCGCCCCGTCCGCATCACGGACCTTCGTCCGCCCCGCACCGCCGCATGAACGGCAAGCCTCCCGGCCCCGGCCGCCTCCCCGCCCTGCGGATCATGCTGCCCTTGCTCCGCCCCCACGCCGCCCGCGTCGCCGGCGCCGTGCTCGCCATGGGCACCGCCGCCGGCCTCCTCCTCGTCCTCGGCCAGGGCCTCCGCCACATCGTGGACGACGGCTTCGCCGGAAGGGATGGCGTCTCCAGCCTCGACGGCCACGCGCTCACGGTCCTCGCCCTCGTCGCCCTCCTCGCCGCCAGCACCGCCGCCCGGTTCTATCTCGTCTCCTGGCTCGGGGAGCGCGTGGGCGCCGCGCTCCGCCGCCAGCTCTTCGCCCACGCCCTTCGCCTGCCCCCCTCGCACTACGAGCAGCACCGCACCGGCGACGTGCTCACCCTTCTCACCGCCGATACCGAGATCCTCCGCAACCTCGTCGGCTCCGCCGTTTCCCAATGGCTCCGCGCCCTCGTCACCACCCTCGGCGCGTTGACGATGCTCTTCGTTACCAGCACCCCGCTCGCCCTCCTGGTGATCGCCGTCACCCCGCTGATCGTCATCCCCCTCGTCGTCTTCGGCCGCAAGGAACGCCGCCTCAGCCGTGCCGCCCAGGAGCGCGTGGCGGACCTCGGCGCCCAGGCCGAGGAAACCCTCAACGCCATGGCCACCGTCCAGGCCCATGTGCACGAGCCCGCCGACCTCACCCGCTTCACCGGGCGGGCCGAGGAAAGCGTCACCGCCTCCCTCGCCCGCGTCCGCGTCCGCGCCCGCCTGATCTTCAGCATCATCCTGCTCGGCTTCGGCGCCATCACCCTCAGCCTCTGGGTCGGCGGGCGGGAGGTCCTGGCCGGCCACCTCACCGGCGGCCAGCTCTCCGCTTTCATCTTCTACGCCGTCCTCGTCGCCACCTCCGTCACCTCGCTCTCCGAACTCTGGAGCGAGGTGCAGCGCGCCGGCGGCGCCGCCGAGCGCGTCCACGACTTCCTCGAAACCACCCCCGCCATCCGCCCGCCCGCGAACCCCCGCCCGCTCCCGGCCGCCAGCCCCATCGGCCGCCTCGCCTTCGAGGCCGTCCGCCTCCACTACCCCAGCCGCCCCGACCGCCCGGCGCTGGACGGCGTCACCCTCTCGGTCGAACCTGGCGAGACCGTCGCCCTCGTCGGCCCCTCCGGCGCCGGCAAGACCACCCTCTTCCAACTCGCCCTCCGCTTCCGCGATCCCGACAGCGGCCGCGTCACCCTCGACGGCATCGACCTGCGCGAGGCCGACCCCGCCGCCCTTCGCGCCCGCATCGGCCTCGTCCCGCAAGACCCCGTCATCTTCGGCGCCGACGTCCGCGACAACATCCGCTACGGCCGCCCCGACGCTACCGAGGCCGAGATCCGCGCCGCCGCCGAGGCCGCCGACGCCGCCGGCTTCATCGAGGCCATGCCCGCCGGCTACGGCACCTTCCTCGGCGAGAAAGGCGTCCGCCTCTCCGGCGGCCAGCGACAGCGCATCGCCATCGCCCGCGCCCTCCTCCGCGACCCGCCCCTCCTCCTCCTCGACGAAGCCACCAGCGCGCTGGACGCCGAGAGCGAGGCCGCCGTCCAGGCCGCCCTCGCCCGCCTCTCCCGCGGCCGCGCCGTCCTCGTCATCGCCCACCGCCTCGCCACCGTCCGCCGTGCGGACCGCATCGTCGTCATGGAAGCCGGCCGCATCGTCGCGGAGGGCACCCACGACCGCCTGGTGAGCGAGGACGGCCTCTACGCCCGCTTGGCGCGCCTTCAGTTCGCGGCAGGGTAAGGGCTGGCGCTGGTGACTCCAGGGGAGAGAAGGAATTCTCTCCCCCGGACCCCCACTCATCTTTTTCTATTCCTGTGAAATGCTTTGCGGCCGGTGCGCCTCGGGTCGTCGACCCGAGGCGACTGCACGTCCAAGAAGGGCGCTTAGAAAGAACCGGCTCCGATCACCGCATCCGCGCCAGCCAGATGGGGATCCAAGGGCCTCAGGCCCTTGGCGGGAGAGGTCCGGAGAGGGCGGAGCCCTCTCCGGGCGCCACCAGCGCAACCCCTCACGGCCCCGGCCCACTCCCCTCCACCGGCCCCGGCCAGACCAGCGGCGGCAGCCGCGCCACCGGGATCCGCGCCACCGAGAGCGCCCGTGCTTCCAGGGTCAGCGGCACCTCCAGCACCGGCGGCTCCCCCTCCGCCAGCGGCCGGGCCAGCAGCCCCACCACCCGCCGCGCGAGGGTCGCGTTCCGCGCCGTCACCACGCCCCCCTGCACCAACGCGTCCAGCACCGCCTCCGCCCCAGCCAGCTTCAGCGTGCCCGCGCCCATCGGCTGCAGGGCCTCGTCCAGCGCCAGCGTCGCCGCCACCTGCGCGGTGGCGGGCCCGTATTCCAGCTCCAGCCGGCGCAGCTCCACTGTCCCCCCGGCGTCCCGCCAGGTCGCCGCCCGGTTCGTCGGGTTGCGCCCGCCCGGCAGCGGCCCTGTCACCTCCGCGTCGATCCGCACGGCGCGGATCGCGCTCCCCAGCGGCGTCGCGACGGGCAGCGAGACGTTCTCCACCACCCCTTCCAGGGTAACGGCCGCCTCCCCCTCGATCGCGCTCATCCGGCTGTCGAAGCCGAGCGCGGCGGAGCCCACCTCCATCCCCCCGGCGGGCGTGCCGATCCGCAGCCGCAGCGCCTCGAACTCGCCGCCCCTGGGCACCACGTTTGCCTGAAGCGGCATCCGCGCCGTCAGCCGGTCCGCCGCGAAAGGGATCTCCGCCGCCCCCAGCCGCAGCCGCTGCGGCCCGCCGGCCGAGACCCGCAACTCCCCCCAGCGGTGCATCGCCACCCGCAGCACCACCGCCCGTGCCGACCAGTCGATTCCGCCGGGCACGGTCGCCCCGCCGCCCGAGAGCCGGAACTCCGGCAACCGCAGCGTCGCTGAGAGCGGCCATCCCCCCCGCACCGGCGCCGCGTGCTCGATCCGCCACCCCTGCGCCCGCCGCGCGGCCGCCCAGGCGTCGTAGCCCGCCTGCAGCCGCGCCCCCATGAGGTTCCAGAGAAGCGTATGCGCCAGCGCCAGCAGCAGGATCGACAGCAGCGCGATCCCCGCCACCCGCGCCCGGGTCAGCCGGAACCGCCGGGCGACCCGGGGCCCCTCTCCGGGAGAGACCCCCGCGGTACCCGGCGCCGCGGCCGGGGAAGGGGCGGGAGGGGCAGTCTCTGGCTCGCTCACCCCCCGCATATGCCCCCGCCCACCCCCGCTTGCCCAGCCCGTTCACCGGACTGGACACCCCACCGTCCACTCCATTCTTCACCCCACTGGCCGCCCCAGCCACGCACCCACCAAGCCATCACCCGCTGCACACTCGCCAGCGATCCCCTATGCTGCGCCTCACCGCCATGATCCCATCGCCCGACGCGCCCATCATCCCACCCGACCCCGCCCCGCTGCTCGAGACCGACGGCTCCCTCTACGTCTTCGGCTACGGTTCCCTCATCTGGAAGCCGGGCTTCGAGTTCCTCTCCTCCCACCCGGCGCGGCTGCACGGCTTCCACCGCCGCTTCTGCATCCTCTCCCACCGATACCGCGGCACGCCGGAGGCCCCCGGCCTCGTCCTCGGCCTCGACCGCGGCGGCTCCTGCCGCGGCGTAGCCTTTCGCGTCGCCCTCGAAGCGGCCGCCGCCACCCTCGCCTATCTCGAGGAACGGGAGATGACCGGCGGCGTCTACCAGCGCCGCCTCCTCCCCATCCGCCTGCTCGACCGCCACGAGACCCGCCGCGCCGTCACCTTCGTCGCCGACCGCGGCGCCACCGCCTATTGCGGCGCCCTCGACCCCCTCGCCGCCGCCGTCGCCATCAACCGCGGCCATGGCATCATGGGCCCGAACCGCGACTACCTCCTCAACACCGTCTCCCATCTCCGTGCCCTGGGCGTCCGCGACGCCGGCCTCGACCGGATCGCCGCCCTCCTCTCGCCGGACCGGTCCGGAGAGGACGCTTCCCTCACCGAACCTGCCGAGTGAACGCATAGCGTTCACCCCCCGAGCGCCCCGGGTCCTCGGAACCCCGTCCCTCCCTTGCGGCACCTTCCTCGAACAGGCGGTTGCCTCGGGGTCTCGACCCGGGGTGCGCCCTCCGCCGAATGATTTCAGCCTGAAGGAAAAGATGATGGAGAGGGGCCTGGGTAAGGGCAGATTTCCTTCTGCCTCTCCCCAGGGGATGGCGGCACCAGCCCTCCTCAACCTTGATCCCCTCGTGATTCCAGCCGCTTGCGCCGCCCTGTTCAGGCGCGCGCCTCACCCGGTGCGGCGCGCGGGTGACAGCAAAGCGCGCGCGCGGTTTTCCCACGACTTGTCCACAGGGAAGGGGATTGACCGCCCCTTAATCCCCAGACCGTCCACTTTTTGTTCCGGAATCAGCAGGGATTCCCAGTATTTTGTAGGTAAATCTTTGATTAGTAATAGTATTTACTTATCCACAGACCTTCGGAAAGCCCCGTAACAGCTGACTCCACAAGAGCTTGCCGCCCGGTCTTGCGCCATGGTCGAAACCCGGCCGTCCGCTTATTCCACCAACTTGTCCACAGTCCCCACCAGCTCCGCCGAGGCCGCCGAAACCGCGGCTTCCGCCTGCGTCATCAGCTCCGCGCGCGGCAGGCCCGGCGGGATCGGCGGCAGCACCGCGACGGTCAGCACCCCCGGACGCTTGGTGAAGGCCCGCTTCCCCCAAAAGCGCCCGGAATCGGTCGCCACCGGCACCACCGGCAGCCCCGTCGCCGCCGCCATGGCCGCGAAGCCGGGCTGCCAGGGCTGCACCTCCCCGGGCGCGGACCGCGTGCCCTCGGGGAAGATCACCACCTGGTACCCCGCCTCCGCCGCCGAGCGCGTCGCCCGCACCAGCCGCTTGAGCGAGGAGGCCCCCCCCTCCCGGTCCACGGGAATGGAGTGCACGTGCCGCGCCATCGCCCCCCAGCCGGGGATCCGCAGCAGCTCCTCCTTCATCACATAGGCCGGCCGCGGCAGGAGCGCGTGCCAGACCACCGTGTCGAAAGCCGACTGGTGCTGCGCCGCGACGAGCGCCGCCCCGCCGGTGGGCAGGTTCTCCCGCCCCGTCACCCGCAGCCTGATACCGCAGACCACCCGCAGCAGCCAGAGCGACCCCCGCGCCCAGCCGCGGAGGTAGCGGTGCATAACGTCGGGATGGAAGGCGAGCAGCGGCAGCCCGAACACCACCGTCAGCGCGGTGAAGCCGAAGAACAGCGGGTTGAAGATGGCGGAGCGGATGGCATTCACGGCAGGACACGCCTCGGACGTTCGGCAAGGACGGAAAGGCCGAGCCCCGCCCCCAGCAACTTCAGGTATTCGCGCAGCATCGGCACCGGCCGCGCGACGAAGGGCGGAACCGGATGCGGCCGGAAGGCCGCCTCCGGCATGGCGCGGCGCAGCTCCAGCAGGGCGCGCGGCATGTGGAACCCCGCCGTCACCACCGTGATCTCCCGCATCCCGGCAGCCCTCGCCCAGGCCGCCACCTCCCGCGCATTGCCGCGCGTGCTCGTCGCCTCCCGCCCCAGCGCGGTGCGGTCCGCGACATCGGCGGCCTCCAGCCCGGCCCGCCGCGCCAGGTCCGCCAGCCCCGATTCCGGCCCGACGCCCGAGACGAGCAGCCGCCCGTCCTGCCGCAGGAGCAGCAGTCCCAGCCCCGTCTCCACCCGCTCCGGCCCCCCCGTCAGCACCGCGATCCCGGGGGAGGGCGCCTCCATCCCCGGCGCCCGCATCCAGGCCCGCTCCAGGAACACCGCGAAGCCGCCCGCAAGGCCGAGCAACAGCATCAGCACGGCACCCAGTCCCAGCGCCACAGGCCGCCGCCACCCCCGGCTCCAGCGCCGGCGCCAGCCGCCACCCAATCCGCCGCCGAGCCCGCCACCCAGCGGACCACCCGCCGGATTGCCGATCGGGCCGTTCACCGGGCCGTCCAGCCGGTCCTCCATCCCCGGGCCGCCCTCCGCCGGCCGCAGCATCGCCGCCTCCTGCATCGCCGCGGACCTCACGGCATGTTCCTCAGCCAGCGCCGCACCGTCGCCTGCGCCGTCCCCCAGCCGATCGCCCCTGCCGCCGGTGGCAGCGCCGCCAGCATCCCCCAGGGCACCGCCCCGAAGGCCCCGCCCACCACCTCCTCGCCCGAGAGCGGCAGCGCCAGTCCCGAGAGCGCCGCCAGCGCCGGCACCGCGACCGCCGCGCCCCCCAGCGCCCCCAGCCCCGCCAGCATCGCCACGCGCCGCGCGAAGCGCCCGGCGATCCCGCCATCGGTGGCGCCGAGGTCGTGCAGCACCCCGATCGCTTCCCGCCGCGCCGCCAGCCCCGCCCGCGTCGCGACCGCGACCACCGCCATCGCCACCCCCGCCACCAGCACGAGCACCGCCAGCGCCACCCCTTGCACGGAGCGCGCCATGGCCGAGAGCCGCGCCACCCACATCCCGTGCGCCTCCAGCTCCGCCCCCGGCACCGCCTCCGCCAGCCGCGCCCCCAGCCGCCCCACGCCTTCGGCGGAGCCGCTGGCCAACCGCACCTCGATCACCCCCGGCAGCGCGAGGGAGGGCGCATCCCCCAGCCAGGGGCGCAGCAGCGCCGCCACCCGCTCCGGGCTCACCGTCTCCGCCGAGGCCACGGCGCGGTCCCCCCGCAGCAGCGCCAGCGCCGCCGCCATCCGCTCCCGCCCGGGGTTCGGCACCTGCACCGTCACGGCCGAGGCCGCCCCCGCCTGCCAGCGATCCGCCAGCCGGTCTGCCCCCTGGGCGCCGGCCAGCGCCAGCGCCGCCAGCAGCGCCATCGCCGCCACCAGCCCCGGCAGCAACCGGTCCGAGAGCGCGCGCCGCAGCCCCAGCGGGTCGCGCGAGATGCGCCGGCGCCGCTCAGCCAAGATCCGCCTCCGGCGGGCGCGAGCCCGGCCAGATGCTCCGCACGCGCGCGGAGAACCGCCCGCCCGCGGAAACCGCCGCGCTCGGCGGGGGCCGCCCATCCGCCCGCAGCCGCCCGGCATCCACCGCCATCTCGTCGGGCCCGGTTCCTCCGGGCTCCACCTCGCCTGGCTCAACCGCTTCCGGCCCAACCGCCTCGAGGCCCATCTCTCCAGGACCCGCCTCCGCACCCGCCGGCCCCGCCCCGAAGACCTCCGCGGCCGCCGCAGGCACCCGATGGGGCACCTCCTCCGCCGCCTCCCGGCCCACAACCCCGGAAGGCCCCTCCGGCAAGGCCTCTGCCCAGACCTCCCCCCGCGGATGCGGCCAGGGATCGAGCGAGAGGATCCGCCCCTCGTCCAGCGCCATCACCTGCCCCGGATGCTGCGCGATCAGGTCCCGCGAATGCGTCGCCACCACGACCGTGGAGCCCAGCCGGTTCATCTCCGCCAGCAGCAGCATCAGCCGCCGCGCCTGCCCGGCATCGAGGTTCCCCGTCGGCTCGTCCGCCAGCAGCAGCGCCGGCCGCGTCACCACCGCCCGCGCGATCGCCACCCGCTGCTGCTCCCCGCCCGAGAGCTGGCGCGGCAGCGAATCCTCCCGCCCCTCCAGCCCCACCCAGCGCAGCATCTCCGTCACGTCCGGCCGCAGCCCCGCCTCGGGCCGCCCCGCCAGGCGCAGCGGCAGCGCCACGTTGTCGAAGGCGGTCAGGTAGGGCAGCAGCCGGAACTCCTGGAACACCGCCCCGATCCGCCGCCGCAGCTTCGGCAGGTCCCCCCGCCGCGCCGAGAGCAGCGACACCCCCAGCACCTCCACCTCCCCCCGCGTCGGCCGCAGGGAGAGCTGCATCATCCGCAACAGCGAGGTCTTCCCCGCCCCGGAAGGCCCCGTCAGCCAGGTGAAGGAGCCCTGCGGCAGCGTGAAGGAGAGGTCGCGCAGCGTCTCCCGCTCGCCCGCCGCGCCACGGCGTACGGGATCGGGATAGCGGAGCCCGACCTGGGAAAAGCGCACCATGGCCGCGATGTGCCACGACAGGCGCCGGAACGGTAGCCGCCCCTCCGCGCGGCGTTGCGTTAACCGCGCCGCGGCAACATCCTGCGCCATGCGCGTCGCCTGCCCGGAATGTTCCGCGACCTACGAGCTACCCCCGCCCCTCGCCGCCCGCATCGGCGAGGGCCGCCCCCTGCGCTGCGCCCGCTGCGGCCACACCTGGGCGCCCAGCCCCGAGCCCGACCCCGCCGAACCCGGCCCAGAGCCGGTTCCCGCCGCGACGACGGCCCCGGCCGATCCCGTTCCCCGACCCTCGCCCGCCCCGCCGCCGCCCGAGGCCCCGCCGCCCCTCCCGCCCGGCTTTCCCCCCGACTTCCCCACCAGCTTCCCGGCTGACTTCCCTTGGCCCCTCCCCACCGGCGACGGCCCCGCGCCCCCGGCCGGACCCCCGCGCGCGGCCCTCGCCGCCGCCTGGGCCGCCTCCCTCCTCCTCCTTGCCGCCGCCGCCTGGGCCGCCCTGGCCTGGCGCGCCGAGATCACCGAGGCCTGGCCCCCCGCCGCCCGCGCCTACATCGCCCTCGGCCTCGGCGGCTGAACCCCGGCGCTGGACAGCCCGCCCCCCGCGTGCTCCCTCCGCCCGCATGACCCCCGACAACCCCGGCGGAACCCAGGACGGCGCCCTCGTGCTCCTCTCCGGCGGCCAGGATTCCGCCACCTGCCTCGCCTGGGCGCTCGACCGCTTCCCCCATGTCGAAACCCTCGGCTTCGACTACGGCCAGCGCCACCTCGTCGAGCTCAGCCTTCGCCCGACCCTCCGCGACGGCATCCGCGCCCTCGATCCCGCCTGGGCCGCCCGCCTCGGCGAGGACCACACCCTCTCCCTCGACGCCCTCGGCGCCCTCTCCGACACCGCCCTGACGCGCGAGACCGAGATCGCGATGAGGGCCGACGGCCTGCCCAACACCTTCGTTCCCGGCCGCAACCTCCTCTTCCTCACCCTCGCCGCCGCGCTCGCCTACCGCCGCGGCCTCCGCCACATCGTCGGCGGCATGTGCGAGACCGACTTCTCCGGCTACCCCGACTGCCGCGACGACACGATCAAGGCCCTCCAGGTCGCCATCAACCTCGGCATGAACCGCCGCTTCGTCCTCCACACCCCCCTCATGTGGATCGACAAGGCCGAGACCTGGCGCCTCGCCCAGCGCCTCGGCGGCGACGCCCTCGTCCGCCTCATCGTCGAGCACACCCACACCTGCTACCGCGGCGAGCGCGGCGCGATGCACCCCTGGGGCCACGGCTGCGGCACCTGCCCGGCCTGCGAACTCCGCGCGGCAGGGTGGGAAGGGTTCGTGAAGGCATAGCCGGCCCTCTCCCCCGGACCGGCCGAGGGCAGCGCCCTCGCCCATGCATTTTCCTGGTGTCCGAAGGTGATGCCCCAGGCGGGGAGGGCAGCGCCATTTTCGGAAACAGGCCGTAACCACGGCGGCTCCCCCCCGTTCTAGGCTACTCTTCTCCGGGTAGCCCTCTCGCAGACCGACCACGGTCCAGGCCGCCTCAACGACGAGACACCCCTGGCCGCGATGGGACGATGGAACGGGACAGCGACACCGAGCGCCTTCAGCTCGCCCTTGCCGCCGGCGCCATCATCGGCACCTGGTTCTGGGACCTCCCCAGCGACCGCTTCACAATCGACGAGGGATTTGCCCGTGCCTTCGGCATCGATCCCTCCCTCGGCCGGGCGGGGCTGAGCCTCCGGCAGGTCATCGACACCGTCCACCCCGACGACAAGCCCGGCCTCATCACCGCCATCGACGAAGCGATCGGTCGCGGCGGCCCCTATGCCCACCAGTACCGCGTCCGCCAGGCGGACGGCGAATACCACTGGATCGAGGCCAACGGCCGCGTGGACAAGGCGCCCGACGGCACCCCGCTCCGCTTCCCCGGCGTCCTCCTCGACATCGAGCAGCGCCGCGCCACCGAGGCCGAGCGCGACCGCGCCACCATCCTGCTGCGCAACTTCATCGAGGCCGTCCCCGGCGTCGTCTACGCCAAGGACCGCGAGGGCCGCATGCTCCTCGCCAACCGCGGCACCACCGAGCTGATCGGCAAGCCCCCCGAAGCCTATCTCGGCCGGACCGACGCCGAGTTCCTCGACGACAAGCCGCAGGCCGAGGCGGTCATGGCCAACGACCGCCGGGTCATGGACACCGGAAGCATGACCCAGTTCGAGGAGGAGGTCCGCCTCCCCGACGGCACCCACGCCGTCTGGCTCTCCACCAAGGCCCCGCTGCGCGACGACAGGGACGAGGTCATCGGCCTCATCGGCACCTCCATCGACATCAGCGCCCGCAAGGCCGCCGAGGGAGAGCAGCGGGCCCTCAACGCCCTTCTCGAACGCCGCGTCGCCGAGGCCATGGCCGAGCGCGCGAAGGCCGAGGAAACTCTCCGCCAGTCCCAGAAGATGGAGGCGGTCGGCCAGCTCACCGGCGGCCTCGCGCACGACTTCAACAACCTCCTCACGGGCGTCATGGGCTCGCTCGAACTCGTCAACGCCCGCATCGCCCAGGGCCGCATCAACGACGTCCAGCGCTACGCCGCCTCCGCCCTCGCGGCCGCCCAGCGCGCGGCCGCCCTCACCCACCGCCTCCTCGCCTTCTCCCGGCGACAGACGCTCGACCCCCGGCCCACCAACGTGAACCGCCTCGTCGCCGGCATGGAGGACCTCATCCGCCGCACCATCGGCCCGGCCATCCAGCTCGAGGTCATCGGCGCCGGCGGCATCTGGTCCACCCTCGTGGACCCGCCCCAGCTCGAGAACGCGCTCCTCAACCTCTGCATCAATGCCCGCGACGCCATGCCCGAGGGCGGCCGCCTGACCATCGAGACCGCCAACCGCTGGCTCGACGACAAGGCCGGCCTCGGCCGAGACCTGCCCCGCGGCCAGTATGTCAGCCTCTGCATCTCGGACACCGGCACCGGCATGTCGCCCGAGGTCATCGCCCGCGCCTTCGACCCCTTCTTCACGACCAAGCCCATCGGCAAGGGCACCGGCCTCGGCCTCTCCATGGTCTACGGCTTCGTCCGCCAGTCCGGCGGCACCGCCCGCATCTACGCCGAGGAAGGGGAGGGAACCATGGTCTGCCTCTACCTCCCTCGCCACTGGGAAGGAGAAGCGGCCGAAGACCCTCCCGAGCCCGCCGAGATCCCCCGCGGCACCAAGGGCGAAACCGTCCTCGTCGTGGACGACGAACCCACCGTCCGCATGCTCGTCATCGAAATCCTCGAGGACCTCGGCTACGCCGCCATCGAGGCCTCCGACGGCCGCTCCGGCCTCAGGATCCTGCAGTCGAGCATGCGCATCGACCTGCTCATCTCCGATGTCGGCCTCCCCGGCGGCATGAACGGCCGCCAGATGGCCGATGCCGCCCGCATCGGCCGCCCCGAGCTGAAGGTCCTCTTCATCACCGGCTTCGCCGAGAACGCGGTCGTCGGCCACGGCCAGCTAGACCACGGCATGCACGTCATGACCAAGCCCTTCGCCATGCAGGCCCTCGCCAGCCGCATCCGGGAGATCATCGGGGGAAGCCCCCCGCCCGCGTGAACCCCCGCCGGCGCCGGAGACGCCTCAGCGATGCCGCGTCCACGGCAGCGTCCGGCAGCAGGGCGTCCCCTCCACCGCCCCGCGCTCCGCCAGCCGCCCTGTCAGCTCCCCGAAATCCATGCCGTAGGGCAGGAGGCAGGTCGGCGCGATGAGCATCACCCGGTGCAGGTCCCCGATCCGCCCCAGCAGCCACCCGAGGTGGAGGCTCAAATCGATCCCCGAGCCCACCTTGCACCAGCCGAACCGCACCTGCTCCAGCATCATCAGCAAGGCCCATGAACCCGGCCGCTCCATGGCGGCGTCCGGATCGTGCAGCACCTCCTCCTCCGCCACCGTCGTGCCGGACCGCGCATCCGCCTGGATCACCCGCTGCCCCCTCACCCTCTCCCGCACGAGATCGAACTGCGGCTGTGCAAGGCTCACCGTCACCACCGCATCCGCCCGAACCTGCTCCGCCGCGCAGCGGCCGCGACCGCCCCCACCGTCACGAATCCCGCGAGCAGCGGCAGCAGCTTCTGCGTGAACAGCGGCGGCCCCGCCTTCGCCAAGCCCCAGGACACCGCGAGCAACCCGACCGGCCCGCCCTGGTCGTACAAGGGCAGTGGCCCGAACAGCCCCGAAAAGTCCCGGACGTGCTGGATGGAGACGCACAGCACCACGGAGAGCAGAAGCGACCAGCCCCCGTCCCGCCCTAGCCAATCAATCCTTGAATCTGCTGAGTAATGCCGGCGCACGCAAAATCGAAACGGAACGGTCCACCCACAGTATCTTTGATCGCCATAAGCGAATTCATCGGCTGCACCAGGAAAGAGCGCCCTGGATTCTCTCAACCACAACCTGCTTTCACGAAGCAGTGGCGGCGCTCACCTGGGATAATCTTGAGCCCTTCGGCCGCCAGAGAGGGCTCCGCCTTCTCCGGCCTCACCCGCCAGGAGCCTGGCTGTCGCGGAACCTTCCTGAAGGGACAATCGCCTTGGGGCGGCTATCCGAGGCGCAAAGGCCGAAAAAGCGCCCAAGCCTGAAAAGAAGATGATGGGGAAGGCCCCGGGAGAGGAAGAATTCCTTCTTCCTCTCCCGGGGCCGCCGGCGCCCGCCGCAAAGAAAAAGGGCCGCCCCAACCCGGGACGGCCCTTCCTTATCTAGATCCCGAAGCCAGGGATCACTCGTCCGTGGAGAGGTTCCGCCGGCGGATCGCGGCGCCCAGGATGTCGCCCAGCGAGGCCCCGCTGTCGGACGTCCCGAACTCCTTCACCGCCTCGCGCTCCTCCTCGATCTCCTTGCCCTTGATGGTCAGGGCCAGGCGGCGGGCGGCGCGGTCGATACCGGTCACCTTCGCATCGACCTTCTCGCCGATCGCGAACTTCTCGGGGCGCTGGTCGTTGCGGTCGCGGGCCAGCTCGGCGCGGCGGATGAAGCCCGTCAGGACCTCGTCGACCTTCACCTCGATGCCGTTGGCCTCGACCTTCGTCACGATGCAGGTGACGATCTCGCCCTTGCGCACCTTGTCCAGCACCTCGGCGGCAGGATCCGCCTCGAGCTGCTTGATGCCGAGCGAGATGCGCTCCTTCTCGACGTCGATATCAAGGACCTTGGCCTTGACCATGTCGCCCTTGTTGTAGTTCGCCATCGCCTGCTCGGGGCTGAGGTCCCACGACAGGTCGGACATGTGGACCATGCCGTCGATCTCCGGGGCCAGGCCGACGAAGAGCCCGAACTCGGTGATGTTGCGGATCTCGCCCTCGACGATCGTCCCGGGGGCATGGCTCTCCATGAACACCTCCCACGGGTTGCCCTGCGCCTGCTTGAGGCCGAGCGAGATGCGGCGCTTGGGCTCGTCCACGTCGAGGATGACCACCTCGACTTCCTGGGACGTCGCGACGATCTTGCCCGGATGGACGTTCTTCTTCGTCCAGGACATCTCGGACACGTGCACGAGGCCCTCGACGCCCGGCTCCAGCTCCACGAAGGCGCCGTAGTCGGTGATGTTCGTCACGCGGCCCGAGAACTTGCCCTGCACCGGGTACTTGGCGGCCACGCCCTCCCACGGGTCGGACATCAGCTGCTTCATGCCGAGCGAGATGCGCTGCGTCTCGGAGTTGAAGCGGATGACCTGCACCTTCACCGGCTGCCCGATCGTGAGCGCCTCGGAGGGATGGTTGATGCGGCGCCAGGCGATGTCCGTGACGTGCAGCAGCCCGTCCACGCCGCCCAGGTCCACGAAGGCGCCGTAGTCGGTGATGTTCTTCACCACGCCGTCGAGGATCATGCCCTCCTTCAGGCCCTGGATCAGCTCGGAGCGCTGCTCGGCGCGCGTCTCCTCGAGAACCGCGCGGCGCGACACCACGATGTTCCCGCGGGCGCGGTCCATCTTCAGGATCTGGAACGGCTGGGGCGAGCCCATCAGCGGCCCGACATCGCGCACGGGGCGGATATCGACCTGGCTGCCCGGAAGGAACGCGACCGCGCCGCCGAGATCGACGGTGAAGCCACCCTTCACGCGCCCGAAGATAACGCCGTTCACGCGCACCTGCGCCTGGAACTGCTTCTCGAGGTTCGTCCAGGCCTCCTCGCGCCGCGCCTTCTCGCGCGAGAGCACGATGGAGCCGTCGCGGTCCTCATAGCGCTCGACGAAGAGCTCGATCAGGTCGCCCGGCTTGACCTCGGGCTTCTGGCCCTGGGCCGCGAACTCGCGCAGGGGAACGCGCCCCTCGCTCTTCAGCCCGACATCGACGACCGCGACGTCGTCATCGATGCGGATCACCTTCCCCGTGACGACGGAGCCGGCAAAACCGGTATCGGCGCCCAGCGTCTCGTCGAGAAGGGAGGCAAAATCCTCGCCGCCGGCCATGGGCCGATCGAGGGTGGTGGCAGATGCCATGTAGCGTTGTGTTCCTGGAAGGCGGGGCATGACGCGCCGCCTGGGTCCTGCGCCCCACCCCTCTGCCGCCGCTCGCGGCCGGCTGGATGGCACGTCTTGCCCGGTCGGGCCTGTTCGGGAAACACCCGGGTATGGGTGCGCGACCGGGGGCATCGCCACCAGTCACCGGCCCCATTAAGCGATCCAGCCCCCCGCTTGCAAGGGAAAGCCGCCCTGGAGAGGGCTCCGCCCTCTCCAAACCTCACCCGCCAAGGGCCTGAGGCCCCTGGACCCCATCTGTCCGCCCTTCCTGAAGGGGCAGTCGCCTCGGGTCCACGACCCGAGGCGCACCGGCCGCAAAACAGCCCCACCAGAGAGAAAAAGATGAGTGGGGGTCCGGGGGAGAGAATTCATTCTCTCCCCCGGAGTCACCCGCGCCGCCCCCTCAAACCGAGAGCCGTGCCTGCACCAGCGTCCAGGCCGCCTGGAACGCCGCCTCCGCGTCCAACTCCGTCGTATCCAGCAGCAGCGCGTCCTCCGCTGGCCGCATCGGCGCCACGTCGCGCGCCGCGTCGCGGGCGTCCCGCAGCGCCATCTCCGCCGCCACCTCTTCCAGCGGCACCGTCTCGCCCCGCCCGGCGCGTTCCAGCCACCGCCGCCGCGCCCGCGCCTCGGGGGAGGCCGTGACGAAGAGCTTCACCCGCGCGTCCGGGCAGACCACCGTGCCGATGTCGCGCCCGTCCATCACGCCGCCCTTGCGCGCCGCGAAGTCCCGCTGAAAGTCGAGCAGCGCCGCCCGCACCGCCGGCTGGGCCGCCACCTGGCTCGCCCCCTGGTCCACGTCGGGCCCGCGCAGGTCGCCGCGCTCGAGGTCGGAGGGGTCAAGCCCCCGCGCCGCCGCCTCAGCCGCCGCCGAGTCGGTCGGCAACCCGCCGCCGAGCAGCACCCGCCGCGCCACCGCGCGGTAGAGCAGGCCGGTATCGAGATAGGGCAGCCCCATCTCCCGCGCGAGCCGACGCGCCAGCGTCCCCTTGCCCGCCGCCGCCGGCCCGTCCACCGCGACCACCACGGGATCCACCAGCCCCTCCGGCGCCCCAGCCTCGCTCAAGCCGCACCTCCCTCGAAGGGCGCGATCGCGTCGCCGCCCGCGAGCCCGTTCATCATCCCGACGAAGCCGGGGAAAGAGGTGTCGATGAACCCCGTGTCGTCGACCGAAACCGGCCGCGCCGCCGCCAGCCCCATCACCAGCGCCGACATCGCGATCCGATGGTCCATATGCGTCGCGACGGAACCACCCCCCGGTTCTCCCCCCGGCGCGGGCGCCCCATCGCGCGCGATCACCAGGTCATCCCCCTCCACCGAGGCCGGAACGCCCGAGGCCGCCAGCAGCGCCACCGTCGCCGCCAGCCGGTCGCTCTCCTTCACCCGCAGCTCGCCCAAGCCCCGCAGCCGCGTCGTCCCGCGCGCGAAGGCCGCCGCCACCGCCAGAACCGGATACTCGTCGATCATCGAGGGCGCCCGGCTCCCCGGCACGTCCACCGCCCGCAAGGCGGAATACCGGGCGGTCACGTCCCCCACCCTCTCCCCACCCTCGACCCGCTCGTTCGAGACGGTGAGATCCGCCCCCATTTCCAGCAATGTCGCGAAAAGCCCCGTCCGCAGCGGATTGAGCCCTACCCCCTCCACCGTCACCTCGGAACCCGGCACCAGCAGCGCCGCGACAAGCGGGAACGCCGCCGAGGAGGGGTCCGCCGGCACTGCCACCGGCGCCGCCCGCAGCTCCGGCTGACCCTCCAGCTCGATCACCCGCCGATGCCCCTCGGCCTCCACGCGCACCACCGCCCCGAAGTGCCGCAGCATGTTCTCGGTGTGGTCCCGCGTCGCCTCCGGCTCCACCACCCGCGTGATCCCCCGCGCGCAGAGCCCGGCCAGCAGCACCGCCGACTTCACCTGGGCAGAGGGCACCGGCAGCGTGTAGTCCAACGGCATCGGCTCGGCCGCCCCCTCCACCGCCAGCGGCAGACGCCCGCCCGCGCGCCCCGTGAAGCGCGCCCCGCAGGCCGAGAGCGGCTCCGTCACCCGCCGCATCGGCCGCCCGCGCAGCGAGGCATCGCCCGTCAGCACCGCGAAGACCGGATGCCCTGCCAGCAACCCGCAGATCAGCCGCGCCGCCGTCCCCGAATTGCCCATGTCCAGCACGTCCGCCGGCTCCACCAGCCCGCCGACCCCGCGCCCCGCCACCCGCCAGTGCCCCGGCGCCACCCGCTCCACCTCCGCGCCCAGCGCGCGCATGGCGGCGGCGGTGCGGAGAACGTCCTCCCCCTCCAGCAACCCCGTGATCTCGGTGGAGCCCACCGCCAGCGCCCCGACCATGAGCGCGCGATGGGAAATGGACTTATCGCCCGGTACGGAAACCCGCCCCGCCAACCCCTGCCCCGGCGCCGAGGCCCGCATCGGCGTCGCGCCGGCGGCCGCGCCATGGCCGGCGGAGGGGGAAGGGGGCCTGGGGTCGATCATGTGATCGGGCATGCGCAGCCCTCGCATCCGGAATGGGCCGCCGCGTTTGACACGCCAGGGCCCCCATGGCAATGCGCGCCGCCCTTCACCGAAACCCGGCGCCCCGCCCTCGCGGCGGGCCCATTCGAGGCGTCCCGATGGCCAAAGCCGAACTCGGCCTCAAGCGGACCTGCGTTGCCTGCGGCGCCCGCTTCTACGACCTGGGCCGCAGCCCCGCCGTCTGCCCCAAATGCGGCACCGAGCAGCCCGCCGAGCAGCCCCGCGCCAAGCGCGTCGCCGCCCCCCTGCCGGAGGAGAAGCCGCGCAAGCGCGCCGCCGTGGAGGGCGCCGACGCCGACGACGTCGAGGTCGAGGACACGGAGGCCGATGACGTGGCCGACGCCGAGGACCTCGACGAGGACGAGGACATCGCCGAGGAGATCGGCGTCGAGAGCGACGGCGACGAAGAGACCTGACGCACGCTCCGGGGGGCCACCGCGCCCCCCGGACCCCGCGGCCCTATCCCCCGCGCATCCGGTGCCAGGCCGCAAGCACCGCGTCATAGGGCAACGCCGGCACCTCCCGCAGCCGCCAGCGCAGGTCGCTGAACCCCGGGCCCGACACCGCCGCCCGACCCCCCGCCACCCGCAGGCCGAGCAGCCGCAGCAACAGCGCGCAGCGCCGCAGGTGATAGCCGGACGAAACGGCGTAAACCGGCCCTCGCCTCCCCCGCAGCATCGCCGCCACCGCCCGCGCGGAGGACAGCGTGTCCGTCCCCGTCGGCTCCTCCAGGATCCGCTCCGCCGCGATCCCCCAGTCCCGCAACAACTTCGCCATGACAGCGGATTCCGCCGGCCCGTGCCGCCCCTGGCCGCCCGTCGGCACGAAGACCGCCCCCTCCAGCCTCTCCCCCAACTCCACCGCCGCCGCCACGCGCCGCTGCATCGTCTGGCTCGGCCGCGCATCCGGCCGCACCGCCGCCCCGAAGATCACAATGACAGGCTGCTCATTCATGCAGCGCTCAACCGGCGAAGCGGCGCGAGGTGTCCTCCCGTCCTGGCCTTTTTTGCCCTGCGCCCCCAGAGAGGGCTCCACCCTCTCCGGACCTCACCCGCCAAGGGCCTGAGGCCCCTGTACCCCCATCCGGCTGTCGCGGCACCTTCCTGCTCGTTCCAGTCGCCTCGGGTCGTTGACCCGAGGCGCACCGGCCGCAGAGCATTCTCAAGTCAAAGAAAAAGATGATGGAGAGGGGTCTGGGGAAGGGAAGAATTCCTTCTTCCTCTCCCCAGCACCACCGGCACCGCCCTTGACCCACCGTGTTGATACCAACACATCCTCACGCATGACCCAGCCCGTCCCCTTCGAGACCACCGCCGAGGTCCGGGACGGCTGCCTCTGCCTGCACGCCCAGCGCGCCGCCCGCGCCCTCGCCCGCCGCTTCGACGAGGCGCTGCGCCCCCACGCCATCACCAACCAGCAGTTCTCGCTGCTCATGTCGCTGAACCGCCCCGAGCCGCCCACCATGGCCCCGGTTGCCCAACTCCTCGCCATGGACCGCACCACCCTCACCGCCGCCCTCAAGCCGCTGGAGCGCCGCGGCCTCGTCAGCGTCGAGCCCGACGCCAGCGACCGCCGCAACCGCCGCCTGCGCCTCACCGAGGCGGGCCACGCCCTCCTGCTCGACGCCCTCCCGGCCTGGAGAAGGACCCACGCCGAACTCGAGGCCGCCCAGCCCGGGCTCGACATGCCCGGGCTCCGCGCCTCCCTTCGCGCGATCTCCTGACGCCCACCCCGGCGAACCCGGGGAAGCGGCACCCGCCTCGGTTACCGCCCCGGCGCCGCCAGCGTCACCCGGTTCGTCGGCTCCATCGCCCGCCACAGCGCCGCCATGTCGCGGGCCACCTGCGCGGCCGGCGCGCCCCCCGCCTCCACCGCCCGCGCGATCTCGGCCATCGTCGCCCGCCCATCCACCCGCGAGAGAACCGCCGCGGCCAGGGGCGGCACGGGAAGCACCACCCGCAGCCCGTCGAAGGTGATCGCCAGGCTCCCGCCCCGCGCCCCCTTCGCCCAGCTCGCCCCATCGCCCCCGCGCAGCACCGGCACCGCCAGGGGATCCTCCCAATCCGCCCGCACCGCCGCGTCCTCCCCGCGCGCGAGATAGGCGATGTGGATCCCCATGTTCCCCGCCAGCGCCTCCGCCAGCGCCGCCCGCTCCACCATCCCCATCCCGGCCGTCCGCGCCCGCAGCCGTGGGTCCGGCAGCAGGTAGTCCGGGTCGTAGCGCACCGGCTCCACCAGGGTCGAAATCCGCAGCCCCGCCGCCTCCACCAGCGCCGCCAGGGCCGGCACCGTGAAGGCCACGTCCCGCGGGTTCAGCAACAGGTCGTAGAGCCCGGGATCCCCGCCCCCCTGCGGCAGCGGCAGATGATCCGTAATCCAGGGGTTCTTCCGCAGCCAGGCCGTCTCCGGCAGGTGCCGCATCACCCGCTTCGCCACATCGACCCGCGCCACCGGCGGCTCCTCCACCGGTGCCAGCATCCGCAGCGCGTCCTGCAACATGTAGACCCCGGTCCGCCCGTGGGGCGCATAGACCATGATCCCCATGCCACCCCCCGGCGCCAGCACGCGCGAAAGCCCCCGCAACCCCGCCAGCGGGTCCGGCAGGTGGTGCAGCACCCCGCAGCAATCGACGTAGTCGAACACCCCCATGTCAGGCAGGTCGAGGATCGACCCCTCGACAAACCGGATGTTGGAAAGCCCCCGCGCCGCCGCGCGCGCCTCCGCGACCTTCCGCGCCGCGCCCGAGCGATCCAGCCAGACCACCTCCCCCGGCCGCCCCGCCCAGGCCATCTGCTGCGCCAGCATGATGGCCCCGTCCCCGGTCCCACCCCCGGCCACCAGCGCCCGCATCGGCAACCCCGCCGGCCGCCTGGCCCCGAACACCCAGTGGTCCACCTCCGCCAGATTGGACGGACTCCCCACGATCAACCGCTTCGCCTCGTCCCGCGCATCCCGCGCCGGATAGGGAAGCGCCTCGTACTGAGCGGCTAGCTGGGCATCGGTCTCGTCGGGCATGGCCACGGGAATAGGGCGCCGCGCGCGACCTGCCAAATGCCGGCGCCCTTTGCCCCGGGGAGAGGAAGAAGGAATTCTTCCCTTCCCCGAACCCCTCACCATCATCTTTGTCTTCGATTTTAGGATGCATTGCGGCCGTGCGCGTCGGGTCCATGACCCGAGGCGACTGCACGGGCAGGAATGGCGCCAAAAGAGCACCAGCCCTCGATCACCGCATCCGCGACAGCCCGATGGGGTTGCAAGGGCCTCAGGCCCTTGGCGGGAGAGGTCTGGAGAGGGCAGCGCCCTCTCCAGAGGCCACCATCGCCAACCCTCCCGACGAAGACGACCACGCATGCAGTCCCAGCGGTTGAACAGCGCCCACCAAGGGGACTATCTCCGCCCCCATGATCCGTCCCTTCCTCGCCCTCTCGGCCCTGTTCCTCGCCCTACCGGCCGTCGCCCAGACGCGCAACGCCGCGCCCGCCGCGGCGCCGGCCGAGAAGCCAGCGCAAGGGGCTGCACAGGCGGCCGCCGGCCCGCAGCGCCTCGGCACCTTCGGGGAATGGACCGCCGCCACCCACACCGAGGGCAGCAGCAAGATCTGCTACGCCTTCACCCGCCCGGACGGCAACGCGAACGCCCTTCTCACCGTCACCCACCGCCCCCAGGGCCGCGACCAGGTCGCGCTCCGCCTCGGCCGCGCCTTCCCGCGCAACGCCGAGGTCACGGTCGATGTCGGCGACAAGGACCTCAACTTCTACACCTCCGGTGACAACGCTTTCGCCCGCGACGGCCGCGCGACCGTGAGCGCCTTCCGCGGCGGCCGCGACGCCGTGGCGAAGAGCCCCGCCGCCAACAACCGCAGCACGACCGACACCTTCTCCCTCCAGGGCTTCACCGCCGCCTACGACGCGATCTCGCGCGAGTGCCCGGCCGAAGCCCCCGCCAGGCGCCGCCGTTGAACCACATCGCCACCCCCACCGCCGCTCTCCCCGTCGCCGATCTGACGGAGGCCGAGCGCGCGCGCATCCTCGCCAAGGCCGCGATCTTCGCCCCGCCCGCGCAGGCGGACGCGGAGGGCCGCCGCGACCTCGTCGGCCTCACGCGGGAGGAACTCGCGGCCGAGATGACGGCGATCGGCGAGAAGCCCTTCCGCGCGAAGCAGCTCTGGCACTGGATCTACCACCAGGGCACCCGCGATTTCGCGGCCATGACGAGCATCGCCAAGCCCCTCCAGGCAAAGCTCGCCGAACGCTTCACCATCGGCCGCCCCGAGATCACGACGGAGCAAACCAGCACCGACGCCACCCGCAAGTGGCTCTTCCGCATGCGCGACGGCCAGCAGGTCGAAACCGTCTATATCCCCGACGACGATCGCGGCGCCGTGTGTATCTCCACCCAGGTCGGCTGCACCCTCTCCTGCCGCTTCTGCCACACCGGCACCCAGCGCCTCGTCCGTAATCTCTCCGCCGGCGAGATCGTCGGTCAGTTCATGGCCGCCCGTGACAGCTACGGCGAATGGCCGACCCCCCAGTCCGAAGCCCCGCGCCTGCTCTCCAACATCGTCGTCATGGGCATGGGCGAACCCCTCTACAACTACGAGGCGGTGGCCAAGGCGCTCCGCATCGCCATGGACAACGAGGGCATCGCCCTCTCCCGCCGCCGCATCACCCTCAGCACATCCGGCGTCGTCCCGATGATGGACCGCGCGGGCGCCGAGCTCGGCGTCAACCTCGCCGTCTCCCTCCACGCGGTGACGAACGAACTCCGCGACGAGATCGTGCCGCTGAACCGCAAATACCCGATCGAGGAACTCATCGCCGCCTGCCGTCGCTACCCCGGCGCCAGCAACGCCCGCCGCATCACCTTCGAGTACGTCATGCTCGACGGTGTCAACGACAGCGACGCCGAGGCCCGCGAGCTCATCCGCCTCCTCGAAGGCCTGCCCGCCAAGATCAATCTCATCCCCTTCAACCCCTGGCCCGGCTCCCCCTACGCCACCAGCAAGCGCGCCCGCATCGAGCGCTTCGCCAACATCCTGAATGAGGCCGGCCTCTCATCCCCCGTCCGCCGCCCCCGCGGCCGCGACATCGCCGCCGCCTGCGGCCAGCTCAAGACCGAAAGCGAGCGCGCCCGGAAGACACCTAGCATGGTCTGAACGATTCCGTTCCAATTGTCGAACCATTTAACAGTTTTGAGACGAGCCTGGGGAATTTCAGCGTAAGCCATTGATTATGCTTGCGGCACATCTGTTGCAATAAAGACCTCCACACCGCGCTGCGGACCTTGTTCCGCAGCCGGTGTCCGCCGCAACAGCCGGAAAAAACCCGGCAGGAGGATCCTTTGAAGACACCCGCACGCTTCCTGACCATCGCCGCCACGCTCGCCGCCATGGCCCTCGGTACCCAGGCCCAGGCCGCCATCACCTATGCCGGCAACTTCAGCGGCAACGACTGCCAGGGTGGCGGCTTCGCGAACTGCTACGCCACCACCGCCGGTGTCACCGACGACGCCAGCAGCGGCGGCTCGCCCACCATCTACAAGAGCGACTTCGGTGGCGGTGCAGACTTCGGCCGCTTCGGCAGCATCACCGGCAACGAGTTCAGCATCAGCTACACCTCGGTCGGCAACACGCTGTCCTTCACCTACACCCCCGGCGCGAACGACCCGGAGATCCACTACATCACCATCAAGCAGGCGAACGGCTACGCGCTGTTCTACGACCTGAGCAGCCCGATCACGAGCGGCACCTTCGCCCTCTCGACCTACTTCCCGAACAACCCGGGCTACTCGCACATCACCTTCTACGACACCGGCTCCACGCCCACGCCGCCCGTGACGCCGGTGCCCGAGCCCGCCTCCCTCGCCCTCTTTGGCGCGGGCCTCCTCGGCCTCGGTGCGATCCGCCGCCGCAACAAGGCCTGAACGGCCCCGATTGGGGAGAGGGAGAAGACATTCCCCTCTCCCCAGACCCGTCGAAGCCAGTGCCTCCGGCGCATCGTCTTTTTCCCCGAGCGGCCGCTTCTTCGCGCCTCAGGTCATGAACCCGGGGCGACCGCGTAGGGCAGGAAACATCCAGGCCAGCCAGAAGGGGCGCGGCGAAACCGGGCGGACCTCAAGCGCTTGCCGCGCCGTAGGACCATCATGCGCCGGTAATCGCCCCGTGCCGCCGCCGAATGGCGCTCGGCACCTCCGCCGGCAAGAATCCGGCTATCCTGCGCCGCCTGATGACCAGGACACCCACCGCGGCCTCCCCGATGCCCGAGCTCCCCGACCACGTGCACCTCGTGCGCGACGAGGCGAGCGGGATCGAAGCGGTCCGGGCCCGCTTCGCCGCCCATGCCTACGACGCCCATCGCCACGACGACTGGCTGGTCGGCGTCACGGAGCGCGGGGTGCAGGACTTCCTCTGCCGCGGCGCGCGCCAGCGCAGCACCGCCGGGCGCATCATCCTGATCGAGCCCGACGAGGTCCATGACGGACAGGCCGGCGCGCCCGGCGGCTTCGCCTACCGCATGCTGTACCTGCCCCAGCACTGGTTGCGGAGCGGACTGGCCGATGGGGGCGGCGGCGATCCCGGCTTCGCGACCTGCCTGAACGACGACCCGGCCCTCGGGGCCGCCATCCACGCGGCCAGCGCCGCCCTGTCCCGGCCGGGCGAGCGCCTGGCAACCGACGCCGCGCTGGACGCGGTGCTGCACCGGCTTCGTCCCCATCTCGGCCGTCCGGAACGGAGCATGGCGGCACGCCGCGACGGCCAGGTGGCGCGTCGCGCAAGGGAGGTCCTGCACGACGCCCTCGCGGCGAACCCCGGCGCGGATACCCTGGCGCGGTCGGCAGGCGCCGCGGACCGCTTCCATCTCGCCCGCTCCTTCCGGGCAGCCTACGGCACCTCACCCCACGCCTACCTCATCCAGATCCGCCTCGTGCGGGCGCGCCACCTCCTGGCGGGCGGGGAGCGGCCGGCGGACGTCGCCGCGGCCTGCGGCTTCGCGGATCAGAGCCATCTCGGCCGCCGCTTCCGCCGCGCCTACGGCCTGACCCCCGCCGCCTACCGCGCTTTGTGCACAGGCGTTCCAGACAGAGTGGCCGGAAACGCCTGACATGCCCGCCCGACCCGCGGAGAGGGCAGCATGGTGTTCGATACGAAAGTGGCCATTCTCGTGCTGGACGATCTCGCCGTCTGGCAGAAGCTCAACGTAACCGCGTTCCTGGCCACCGGGATTGCCGCGGCCGCCCCCGAGGCGATGGGGGAGCCCTACGAGGATGCGGCGGGCCGCCCCCATGCCCGCCTGCTGGGCCAGCCCATGCTGATCTTCGCGGCCGGTCCCGAGGTGCTCCAACGCGCCTTCAGGCAAGCCATCGAGCGGAACCTGACCCGCGCCGTCTACGTCCGGGCCATGTTCTCGACCGGACACGACGCGGCGAACCGCGACGCCTTCCGGGCCGAGCCGCCGGACGCGCCGGACCTCGTCGGCCTCTCCCTCCGCGGCCCCAGGAAGGATGTGGACAAAGCCACAAAAGGCGCCGTGCTGCACGCCTAGGCCTCGCTCGGGCCAGGCGCAGCCTCGGATGGTTCGCCTCCCACCAGCCGCCTGCCCAACTGTCCCGCCTGCAAGCGGACCAGCTTCTCCCGACCGAAGTCCATCTCTCAAAGAAGCGCCGAGGGGGTCCGCCTCAGGCCAAGGCCGGTCACCCGAAGCCGACCGCCCCCTCCCCGCCTGACCCCACCCCGCCGGCACCACCACGGCACCGGCCGGGAGGGAACCAACCCCTCACCCCACCCGGCGCCCTCGCCGCAACCCAACCCCGGCAAGCCCCGCCATCCCCACCAGCAGCAGCCCGAGCGAAGCCGGCTCCGGCACCGCCACCGTCGAGGGCACGATCTGCCCGCGGACCTCGCCCCCGGGGAACTGAACCGTGTGAAGGTTGATGTAGGAAAGCCCGCCGAGAAGGTTCGAAAGCTGCGCCGTCAGCGTCGTGTTGTTCCCCTCCGGCGCATCCCACTTCCCGCTGATCGTCCCCCCAACCCCACTGGCGAACGGCGTGACCACCACGTCATTCGGGTTGTTGTCGTTCAGCGGAGCCCCGAAAAACCCCCAGACCACCGGCCCATTCACGCCCGGAGGCCCCGGCGCATGAATATGCCCCGCCACGAGGTTGTCGTTCACATCACCCGTCTGGCTGCCCGTGAAGTCGATGTTATTGACCGTCGCGGTCATCGTCATCGCCGTCTGCGCGTCGTTCAGCACGAAACTGGCCGTCCCGAACGAGGCCGGCCGCGCCGCCCCCGTGCTGAGCGTCGGCACCGCCGGCGGATTCTCCTGCGAATTCGTCAGATTGGCCGTGAGAATGACGGCGGCATGACCACTCCCGGCCCCCAGCAGGGCCAGCGGCAAGGCGGCGAGAAAGGCACGAAGGCGCATGGTCGGTTTTCCTTCCCTGGCAACGTTGCTTGCTCTTCTGCGGCTCTTCCCCGGAACGCCGTGCTGAACCGGCCCATCCCGGACGCTAATGCTTAGCGGCCGATCAGTTCTGTCAGGTGACACAGTCCCGCGACCACGGCGGTCGTCGCCCTCATGGTCGTGGCCTCGGCCGGCCTCCCATGGGCGGGCGTGCCGGGGCTGGTGCGATAGGTGCGGCCGGGAAAAGCCGGCTGATCGGGGGCCGGCGCGGGCGACTCGTGGGAGGCGCCGCCTCCCACACCCTCCGCCGGGGACTTTTGGTCCCCGGACCCCTAAGCAATTAGCTGTATGCACGACTATGCAAAGGTTGCCTTACTGTTGATGCGAGTTATCGAAATTTCCTAACGCCGATTTCGACGTCTCCATCTTGCCAATAAACCTACTTGCCATGAAGCTGGTGAGCATGTGCCACCAGTAGGATGCAATCGTGGAAGCATATACTGAGGCAGAAAAGCGTGCGGTCCAAGCCACGACGCTCAGCGCCTTCCCCTTGAATTTTGATGACGTGCGACGCACCGTTTACGAAATTCTACAAAGATTTCCTGGCAAGTTCTTTTCAGATTATACTCGTCACGACTTCAAGCATGTATCACGCATGCTCGAAAGTCTCTCGTGGCTGATACCAACTAAGACAGCACTGGCTATGTCGCATGCTGAGTGGATGATGCTGGTCTTGTCGATCTATCTGCATGATATTGGGCTCATTATTACAGAAGACGAATTTTTCCATCGCGACAAGTCCAACTTTCCTTCCTTTAAGATGGAAAGTCTCATTGGGGATGGAGCGAATGTGGAGTATGCCGCCAAGATAAAAGCCTTGCCTGAAGTTGAACTAGATCGTTTCCTTTACCAGGAATTTGTCAGAAAAAATCATGGTGCCAGAGCACGAGCTTGGCTTGAAGGTCGCCATGATCAGGGACTTGGATTTGCGCTTGGTATTACAGATGAGCTACAGCGGCTGTTTAGTTCCCTGCCATCAGACGTGCGCACCGATCTTGGAATTTTGTGCGAGAGTCATGGATTGGACGACTTAGAGGATCCGGAAAAGTACAGGCTGAACCATCCATATGGAAACAATCCTCAAGAAAGCGTTAATCTACAATATATAGCAGTAATGCTCAGGACTGCAGATCTGATGCAGATCACGAGTGATAGAGCTCCATCTACATTATTTCGCCTCATAAACCCCTCTGACCCTGTAAGTCAGCGGGAATGGAGCAAGCAGGCAGCCGTTCGATCGGTGCGACCGCAACTTGGGCGCGATAACGACGGCAATGTAAGTGAAACAGCACCGACCTCGATCATTGAAGTGTTCGCCAGATTTAAAGACGCTAACGGCTATTTCGGATTGACATCCTATCTGAGGTATGCCGAGGGGCAACTTCGCTTATCTCATGATGTGGTAGAGCGTGCAAAGCGTCACGTCGTAAAAAGTTATGACTTTCCCTGGAAAACTATCGACATATCTCGTATAGAGGCCGAAGGTTTTCTCAAGGAAACTTTCGGCTTTGAGCTAGATCAACAAAAAATTCTTGATCTACTGACGGGCCACACGTTGTATAATGATAGTACAGTTGCTCTAAGGGAACTTGTGCAAAACGCCATAGACGCAGTGCGCCTTCAAGCGTCGATTTCCGAAACCGATTCTAGAGCTACCGGGAAAATAACTATCACTTGGAACGGCACGGACAATGAGCTTGAGGTGCGCGATAATGGCACTGGAATGACACAAGCAATTGTTACGAATCACCTGCTGAAGGTGGGATCGTCAAGATATCAAGATGGCAAATTCAAAGAAGATTATCCTGCATTTTCCCCCATTAGCCGCTTTGGCATCGGGGTGCTTTCCGCATTCATGATTGCGGACTCTGTTGAAATTGTAACCTGCTCGGACGATGAAGAAGAAGGTAGGCAGATCTCGCTTCGCTCAGTTCATGGTCAATATCTCATAAAGCTTTTGAAAAAACATTCAGATCCGGCTGCGCTTGCGCTAGGTTCCCGCGGAACCGCATTTCGGCTGCGACTACGCGCCACAGCATCAAAGGTTGATGTGCTAGCGACTGTGCGACAATGGATACAATATCCGCGGTGCCAAGTATGCGTAGTAATTGACGACCAGCCACCCGTTCAGGTGGGCTTTGATGATCCAAAGCAAGCTCTAGAAGCACTTCTTGCTTCCGGTGCGATGCGTGGGCGAGTTGGTGATGCTGAAACTAGAGTCGTACAACGTAAAATTGATGGCCTTACCTTAGCGTATGCAGTGACCCACGATGCGTTTTTCCGCAGCTGGGGCTTCGTTGCGGGACTCGAAAAGGAGGAAGCTGAAAGCCTAGCGCATCTTCCGGCAGGCATGTCCATCGAAGGTATTGCAGTCTCCTCCGCCAGCCCGGGCTTCGCGGGCCGTCCGATACTTTCTTGTGCAGATTTAATCGGGCCTGGCGCACCTCGCACAAATGTTGCGCGTTCAGCCATCGAAGAAACACCAGAACTCACCCAATATATCGAAAAAATTTATCAATGTTACTTTAACCAAGTTGCAGATGAAGCGCGTCGCTTGCACGATGAAGAAGCCTACTCCACCACTCGTGCCACGGGCGAAATACCCTTTCTGGCTAGCCCTCTCATGAACCCACAGAGTGGTCGAGTGTTGCGGGAAGATTTGTACCAACAATCTGCCGCTGCCCTCCCCCTTTTCTTGGTGGAAAATGAGCAACATCGGACGGTCGAGTCCCTTAATGATTTGCTAAGTAGAAAGGTTTTTTGGACAACGGATTCTCTGCTAGTTCAGTCAGTCGAGCATCTTATTAGAGAAGCGCATTCGGACCTAACGGCTGAGCCGTTCCTTCGGTCGGCAGAACAGAACTACGGAGGTGCTAACCGATTTCCTAGGGTTTGCAATATGTCTGAAAATATTAGTATTGTGCCAGCTGTTCTTGCGAATTTTGAAATTGGAAGAATATTGGCGGATCCGCGCACTAGGCGTTTGGATCTAGAGTGGACGCGCGCCGGCGAAGAACGCCGCTGGATAACAGCGAACGATGTTTACCGGCAACTGCGAAATACCGCCGTGCGGCAGCTTTATCGCTCTACTCTGGAGCGTACGGATCCTTACGGCTCTTATGGCTTTTCTCGACGCTTTGGAAGCGTTGTTGGACGCAACACTTTTTGTGTTGCTTCTGGCATCGTTGAGGTTGCGGGGCTGGAGCAGTACACATCTTTCGACACGCTTAGTTCATTCTATGTCTTGCCGGATCGGCCGGTAACTAATTTTCTGCACGAATTGTTCACGAGAGACGATGACGAGGAAAAGTTTCGAGGTCTGCTATACGCGGATGTTTTCCGCCAGTTGGTGCGCTTCCGGCCAATAAAGCCGAGAGCTGCCGCAGCTGTTGCTGAACGCACGCTCCGAGATCTTAGCTCTAAAATTTATCCTCGAGAGCTGCCAGACGCCCCGGATTTTATTTCTATGCTTCAAGCGAGCGACGACAATTTAAGCACTTTTAATCCCTTTGCGTGGGGACAAAGGAGTGTGGAAGAATAATGTCATGTGGGATTTTAAGGCAAACCGCACTCGCGAGAAGAATAGGCGCACCTCTCTTATGAAGTGGGACGATTTACCAAGAACACCTGCCGGGATCTTTGATCTTATAGAGGCGAATATCAACGCACACATATCGTGGTATAGGCGAAAGAAACGGCGGGTGCAAATCTACGCACTAGGGATTAGAACGCTCTCCATTGCTCTCTTTTTCGCCGGCACTCTTGCGCCGTTTCTTCCCGCCACAACACTCGGGTACGATTTCAAAACTCTGGGGTATTTTCTCTTCGGCATCAGTGGAGCTCTGATGCTCTTTGATAGAACATTTGGCTTCACCTCATCGTGGTCACGTCTGCTCAAGGCTGCACTACTCTTGGAAGCGAAGCAACTTGAGTACCGACTTCAATGGAGCGCTCATCGCGCTACTTCGGGAAACGCGACCAATGTTGAAAGCGCGGTAAGTCTTGCCACCGCGCAGTCTCGGGAAATACAACAAATTATTGACGTTGAAACGGCAAGTTGGTCTCTCACCACCGATAAAGCATTAGCCGGAATCTCAGAAGCTAGTCGCAGCAGGCCTACGAATTGAAATACCCGATCGTTCTCACCACCAAGTCGCATCTCTTGACATAAGGACTAAATTCCTCTACCCCTCGCCTCCCCAACCGAAGCGCAGGCACCACCCATGTCCCGCCTCACCCCACCCCACCCCCACACCCCCCTCTCCGACGACGCCTGGCTCGCCCTCGCCCCCTACGTCCTCCCCCGCGCTCCCCAGGGCCGCCGCATCCCCGACCTCCGCCACCGCATGAACGCCCTCTTCCACCTCGCCTCCACCAGCGGCGACCCCTGGAAGAGCCTCCCGCCGGAATACGGCAACCCCCAGACCGTCGCCCGCTTCTTCCGCCGCCTCACCCACGCCGGCCTCTGGCACCGCCTGCTCGAAGCCCTCGCCAAAGCCCCCGCCAACCACCCCCTCCGTGCCATCGAGCACGCCATCTGCCGCGCCACCCGCCGCGCGGCCCGCCTCGGCGGCATGCCCTTGCTCCTCCTCATCCGCCGGCTCGGCCTCCGCTCCGCCCTCAACGGCCCGCCCTGGCTCCTCCCCGACCCCCTTTTGTCCGAAACCCTCGCCCGCCTCCCGCTCCCCCGCCTCGAACCCACCGCCGCCAGCATCGAAGCCCTCCGCGCCCACCTGAAATCCCGCGAAGCCCTCTCCAAGGCCGCCCTCGGCCGCCGCCACATGCCCCGTACCGTCCGCTGGGCCTGGCCCTGATGCCCCCCGGCCCCCGCCCAACCCCCAAAAACCCCCGCGCCACACCCCGCCGCGCGAACCGCGCCCCCCCAAACCCCACCTTGCCGCCGCCGCCGCGCTGCGGCACATCCGGGCCACCAACGAACGCCCGCGCCGGGCGCGCACCACGCGCCACCCCGCCGCGCCCGCGTCGAAGCACAAGGCAGGGCCACCCCGCCCGCCCGAACCCCGGAAGGTTCCCCCTGATGTCCGTGAAAGACGTGAAGAAGGTCGTCCTCGCCTACTCCGGCGGCCTCGACACCTCCGTCATCCTCAAGTGGCTCCAAACCACCTACGGCGCCGAGGTCGTCACCTTCACCGCCGACCTCGGCCAGGGCGAGGAACTCGGCCCCGCCCGCGAAAAGGCCCGCCTCCTCGGCATCAAGGAGGAGAACATCCACATGGAAGACCTGCGGGAGGAATTCACCCGCGACTTCGTCTTCCCCATGTTCCGCATGAACGCCCAGTACGAGGGCTGCTACCTCCTCGGCACCTCCATCGCCCGCCCCCTCATCAGCAAGCGCCAGATCGAGATCGCCGAGAAGGTCGGCGCCGACGCCGTCAGCCACGGCGCCACCGGCAAGGGCAACGACCAGGTCCGCTTCGAGATCGCCTACTACGCCCTCAAGCCCGACGTGAAGGTCATCGCCCCCTGGCGCGAGTGGGACCTCACCTCCCGCACCCGCCTCCTCGAATTCGCCGAGGCCCACCAGATCCCCATCGCCAAGGACAAGCGCGGCGAAGCCCCCTTCAGCGTCGACGCCAACCTCCTCCACAGCAGCAGCGAGGGCAAAATCCTCGAGGAGCCCTGGGACGAGCCCCCCGAGCTCGTCTGGCAGCGCACCACCAGCCCCATGGACGCCCCCGACCGCGTCACCGAAATCACCATCGAGTTCGAGCGCGGCGACGCGGTGGCCATCAACAACGAGCGCATGACCCCCGCCACCCTCCTCACGAGGCTCAACGCCCTCGGCAAGGAGAACGGCATCGGCCGCCTCGACCTCGTGGAGAACCGCTTCGTCGGCATGAAGTCCCGCGGCGCCTACGAAACCCCCGGCGGCACCATCCTCCACACCGCCCACCGCGCCATCGAGAGCATCACGCTGGACCGCGAGGCCGCCCACCTCAAGGACAGCCTCATGCCCCGCTACGCCGAGCTCATCTACAACGGCTTCTGGTTCTCCCCCGAGCGCCGCATGCTCCAAGCCATGGCCGACGCCAGCCAGGCCAGCGTCACCGGCGAGGTCCGCCTCAAGCTCTACAAGGGCAACGCCATCGTCACCGGCCGCCGCAGCCCCAACAGCCTCTACAGCATGAAGCACGTCACCTTCGAGGACGACCAGGGCGCCTACGACCAGTTCGACGCGCAAGGGTTCATCAAGCTCAACGCCCTGCGCCTCCGCCTCGGCGCCATGGCCGGCCGGCGTGGCGGCGCCCTCTAGCGCCCCTCAACCCCGCGCGGGGGGCAACCCCCGCGCGCTCACCTTCCGCCCAAACGCACGCAAACCCCTGGCCGCCCCGGCAACCAGCAAGGCCAGCCCAGGCTCACCCGCGAAACCAGCGGCACCGCCCCCGCCGCCAGCCCCTCCACCGGCGGCACGAAATCCCGCCGCAGCGCCAGCACCCGCACCCCCTGCGGCACCGGCCAGAGCCGCATGTCCAGCACGTTGCGAAGCTCCCCCGCCGCGTCCCGGTGCACGACGCTCATGTCGAAGTAGCTCTCGGCCATCCCCGGCACCGGCCCGGCCACCTGCAGCCCCCGCCAGGCCGCCTCCCCCCGCGCGGCCGCCGGCATGATCCGCACCGAGAGCACCAGCAGGATCGCCGCCGAGGCCGCCGGCAGAGCCCATCCGCCCCGCCACCGCACCGCCTGCACCAGCCCCACCCAGGCCAGCAGCGCGAAGCCCGGCATCATCCACTTGAAATAATGGAGGTTGAGGTAGCGCCAGAGCCCCGTCGGCAGCAGGTCCACATAGGCCGTGTAGAAGGCGAGATGCGCGAGCATGGCCGCCGCCAGCACCGCCAGCACCGCCCCCCGCGTCACCGCGAAGGGCAGCAGGATCAGCGCAAGCCCGACCCAGGGGTACCGCGCCATCAGCCCCTGCCCATCCCCCCACCAGGGCTGGGGCGCGACGAGCAGCGTGAAGGCCTTCCACCCGAAGGCGTGGAAGGAGAGCCCGACCTTCCCTGACCACTGCATGTAGGGCGAGGGCCCCGCCCCGTGGACGACGAGGTGCAGCCCGAGCCCCGCCGCCGCGACGACGAGGCCCCCCGCCGCCACCCCGGCCACCGTCCGCCACGGCAGCGCCCGCCGCGCCCAAGCCTCATGCAAGGCCACCCCGGCGAGGATGATGAGCGCGGGCAGCATGTCGCTCGGCCGGAACAGCCCGACGAGGGCCGCCACGGCCCCGATGGCCAGCGGCATCCGGCGCCCCGCCATGTGCCCCGCCGCCAGCATCAGCAGCACCCAGAGCGCCGCGCTAGCCGGGGAGGTATTCCAGGGCACCGTCCAGCAGCGGAGCAGCAGGCTGTCCGCCGCCGCGCTGCCGAGGAAGAGCGCCGCCGCCGTCCAGGCGCCCACCCCGACGCGCCCCGCGAAGCCGAGAAAGGCGAGGCCCGTCACCAGCAGCGCCGCGAGGTTCACGGGAAAGAAGGGATGGTCCGGCAGCCACCGGGCGAAGGGGGCGCCGAGCAGGGCGTAGCCCATCGGGTACCAGTGCCGGGCGGAGAGGAGATCGCCTTCCGCGAAGCCCCTGGCGGAGGCGAGGTAGTGCCCCTGGTCCCACCAGCCCCACCAGCCCTCGGGCGTGTCGTTGCCGGGCATGGCCGGTTCGTCCAGATAGGCGAGCACATAGAGCAGCGTCAGCAGTACGAGCAGGACCGCTGCCGGCACGCGCCGGTCGCGGAGAAGGGCAGGAGGTCGGAGCATGAGCGATGGTTGCCACAGGAGCACCGCGGCCACAGCCCCCGCCCTCTACATTCCCCCAGCCTTCCGCGAGGAGGACCCGGCGGTGTTGCACGGCCTTATCGCGGCCTCGCGCCTCGCGCTGCTGACCAGCAACGGGCCGGATGGCGTGCCGATGGTGACGCCGCTGCCGCTCGTGCTGGACGGCGACTACCTCCTCGGCCATCTCGCGCGCGCCAACCCGCACTGGCGGGCGCTGGCCGCGGTGCCGCGGGCGCTCGCGGTCTTCATGGGGGCCGAGGCCTATGTCTCGCCGGGCTTCTACCCCTCCAAGGCGGAGCACGGGCGGGTGGTGCCCACCTGGAACTACGAGGCGGTAACGGTGGAGGGCGCGGTCGAGGTCTTCGAGGACCCGGCCCGGCTGCTCGACGCCGTCACCCGCCTGACGGGGCGGCACGAGGCGGGACGGGCGGAGCCCTGGGCGGTCTCGGACGCGCCGGCCCCTTTCACCGAGGCGCAGCTGAAAGGGATTGTCGGCATCCGCCTCCTGGCCGAGCGGGTGCTGGGCAAGCGCAAGCTCTCGCAGAACCGCTCGGCACCGGACCGCGAGGGCGTGCGCGAGGGCCTCGCCGCGAGCGCCGACCCGCGCGACCGGGCGGTGGCGGAGGCGATGGGCCGCGGCTGACCCACCGCAGGGCGGGCACGCCGCGGGGCGCGACGGGCACGCCGCGGGGCATGGGCGCCATGCGGGCCCCTGCCTGCCGCGACGCCGGACCCGCGGGTAAGGATGGCCGGACAGGAGGACCCCCATGATCCAGCGACCGAACCGTGCGGGGCTGATCGCGGCGCTGGATACAGACAGCGCCGAGCGGGCCGAGGCTCTCGGCGCGGTGCTGGCGCCGCATGTCGGCCTCCTGAAGCTCGGCCTCGAGTTCTTCGTGGCGCAGGGGCCGGCGGCGGTGGCCCGCGTGGCGCGGCACCGGCCCGTTTTCCTCGACCTCAAGTTCCACGACATTCCGAATACCGTCGCGGGGGCCGTGCGCTCGGCCTGCGCGCTGGAGCCGGCCATGCTGACGATCCATGCGGGCGGCGGGCCGACGATGGTGGCCGCGGCGCGGGAGGCAGCGGAGGGGTTCGGGGCCGGGCGCCCGGCGATCCTGGCGGTGACGGTGCTGACGAGCATGGACGCCTCGGCCCTCGCGGCGACGGGGGTTTCGGGCGGGCCCCCGCAGCAGGTGCTGCGGCTGGCGCGCATGGCGATGGAGAACGGGGCAGACGGGCTCGTCTGCTCCCCGCGCGAGGTCTCCCTCATCCGCGACGCGCTGGGGGAGGGGCCGCTCCTGGTGGTGCCGGGCATCCGCCCCGCCGGCAGCGCGGCCGGCGACCAGTCCCGCATCGCGACGCCCGAGGACGCGGTGGCGGCGGGGGCGGACTGGCTGGTGGTCGGGCGGCCCATCACCGGGTCAGCCGATCCGGCGGCGGCGGCGGAGGCCATCGCGGCCTCGATCAAGGGCTGAGGAGGCGGCCGTGGCGGCGGTGAAGATCTGCGGCCTTTCGGACCGGGCAGGGCTGGACGCGGCCGTCGCGGGCGGGGCCGAGATGATCGGGCTGGTCTTCTTCCCGGCCTCGCCGCGTGCGGTGACGGCGGAGCAGGCGGCGGCGCTGCTGGCGGAGGCGCCGGCGAAGGGTGGGCCGCTGCGCGTGGGGCTCTTCGTCGATGCCTCGGACGAGAGGATCGGCGCGGTGCTGGAGAGCGTGCCGCTCGACCTGCTGCAACTGCACGGGGAGGAGACGCCGGCGCGCTGCGCGGCGCTCCGGGCGCGCTTCGGCCGGCCGGTGATGAAGGCGCTGGGGATCGCGAGCGACGCGGACGTCGCGCTGCTGGACGCCTACGCCCCCGTGGTGGACCGTTTCCTGCTCGACGCGAAGCCCGCGCCGGGGGCGGCGCTGCCCGGCGGGAACGCGGCGGCCTTCGACTGGTCCCTGCTCGCCGGGCGCCAGGTGCCGCGGCCCTGGCTGCTGGCGGGGGGGCTGACGCCGGAGAACGTGGCCGAGGCGGTGCGAGCGACCGGCGCGCCCGGGGTGGATGTTTCCTCGGGGGTCGAGGCGTCGCGCGGGGTGAAGGACCCGGCGCGGATCGCGGCCTTCATCCGGGCGGCGCACGGGGCCGAGGCCGCTGGGCGAGCCAAGGCCGCCGGGCGCGGCGGGTGAGGCCCGCGCATGTCCTGCTGGCCCTGCTGACGACGGCGCTCTGGGGCTTCAACTTCGTCGTCATCGAGCTGGGGCTACGGGCCGGGCTGCCGCCGCTGCTGATGGCGGCGCTGCGCTTCCTGGTGGCGGCGCTGCCGGTGCTGTGGCTGCCGCGGCCGCGGATTTCGGCGGGGCGGCTGGTGGCGATCGGCGTGTTCCTTTTCCTCGGGCAGTTCGCGCTGCTGTTCACGGGGATGGCGGCGGGGATGCCGCCCGGCCTGGCATCGGTGACGCAGCAGTCCCAGGCCTTCCTCACCGCGCTGATCGCGGCGGCGGTGCTGCGGGAGAGGCCCTCGGCGCGGGCGCTGGCGGGCATGGCGGTGGCCTTCTCCGGCCTCGCGCTGATCGGCAGCACGGCGGGCGGTGGAGGGATGACGGGGCTGGGCCTCGCGCTCTGCCTCGCGGGGGCAGCGAGCTGGGCGGTGGGGAACGTGCTTCTGCGGGGCGCGGGAACTTCGCCGGGCGGGCCGGTCGCGCTGATGGCCTGGTTGGGGCTGGTGCCGATCCTGCCGCTTCTCGGGTTGTCGCTGGCGGTCGAAGGGCCGGGGACGGTCGGCCGGGCGCTCGCCCACCTCAACCTCATGGGCATCGCGGCGGTGCTCTACCTCGCGGTGCCGGCGACGCTGGTGGGCTACGGGATCTGGGGCTTCCTCATGGCGCGCTATCCCGCCACGACGGTTGCGCCCTTCGCGCTGCTGGTGCCGATCACCGGCGCCGCCTCCTCGGCGCTGGTGACGGGGGAGAGCTTCGGGGCGGTGCGGCTGGCGGGGATGGGGTTGGTGATCGCGGGGCTGGCGGTGGGGGCGCTGCGTTGGCCTTTGGGTGCGGCCGGGTGGCGCGGACGTGACCGAGCCCCCACCTCGCGCTAAGAGCCCACGCCCCCTTCTTCGGGCCAACCCGTACCGGGAAAGAACCCGCCGTGAACAAGCCACTGCCGACGCCGCTTCCCAACTCCCTCCGCCAGGGGCCCGATCCCCGCGGCCGCTTCGGCGATTTCGGCGGCCGCTTCGTGGCCGAGACGCTGATGCCCAACATCGTGGAGGTGCAGGAGGCCTACGACGCCGCCCGCAAGGACCCCGAGTTCGACAAGGAGTGGCGGCGGCTGCTGAAGGACTATGTGGGCCGGCCCTCGCCGCTCTGGTTCGCGGAGCGGCTGACGAACCATCTCGGCGGCGCGCGCGTCTACCTCAAGCGCGAGGAGCTGAACCACACGGGCGCGCACAAGATCAACGCAGTGCTCGCACAGATCATGCTGGCGAAGCGCATGGGCAAGACGCGGATCATCGCGGAGACCGGCGCGGGGCAGCACGGGGTGGCGACCGCAACCGCCTGCGCGCTGTTCGACCTGCCCTGCACGGTCTTCATGGGCGCGACCGACGTGGAGCGGCAGAAGCCGAACGTGTTCCGCATGAAGCTGCTCGGCGCCGAGGTGAACGCGGTGACCTCCGGCGCGGCGACGCTGAAGGACGCGATGAACGAGGCGCTGCGCTACTGGGTCGCGAACGTGCACGACACCTACTACTGCATCGGCACCGTGGCGGGGCCCGCGCCCTATCCGCAGATGGTGCGCGACTTCCAGTGCGTGATCGGCGAGGAGACGAAGGAGCAGTGCCTGGCGATCGAGGGCCGGCTGCCGGACGTGGTGGTCTGCGCCGTCGGCGGCGGGTCCTCGGCGATGGGGATCTTCCATCCCTTCCTCGACGACGCCGAGGTGAAGCTGGTGGGCGTGGAAGCGGCCGGGCACGGCATCGAGAGCGGGCAGCACGCGGCGGCCATCAACGGCGGGCGCCCCGGCGTGCTGCACGGGAACAAGACCTATCTGCTGCAGGACCGGCACGGGCAGATCACGGAGGCGCACTCCATCTCCGCGGGGCTGGATTATCCGGGCATCGGGCCGGAGCATTCCTGGCTGCACGAGATCGGGCGCGTGGAATACACGGCGGCGTCCGATGACGAGGCGCTCTCGGCCTTCACCCTCCTCTCGAAGCTAGAGGGGATCATCCCCGCGCTGGAGAGCGCGCACGGGCTGGCCGAGGTGATCAAGCGGGCGCCGACCATGGGCAAGGACGAGATCATCGTGCTCAACCTCTCCGGGCGCGGGGACAAGGACATCTTCACGGTGGCGCATCACCTGGGTGAGGCGCTGTGAGCGCGGCGGTGGCCGAGGCGCAGGCGCCGGCGCGGGGCAGGACGGGGCGGATCGCGGCGCGCTTCGCGACGCTGCGGGCGGAGGGGCGCGGGGCCCTGATGCCCTTCCTGGAGGCCTATGACCCCGATCCCGCGACGAGCATGGCGATCCTGCGGGGCATGCCCGGCGCGGGGGCGGACCTGATCGAGATCGGCGTGCCCTTCACCGATCCGGCGGCTGACGGGCCGACCGTGCAGAAGGCGGGGCAGCGGGCTCTCAAGGCGGGCGGCACGCTGGCGGGCGCGCTGGCCATGGTGCGCGACTTCCGCCGCGACGATGACGAGACGCCACTCGTGCTGATGGGCTACCTCAATCCCATCCTCGCCTACGGGCCAGAGCGCTTCTGCTGCGACGCGCGCGAGAGCGGGGTGGACGGGCTGATCGTGGTGGACATGCCGCCCGAGGAGGCGGAGGAGCTGCGGCCCTACGCGCAGGGCCTCGACATGATCCGCCTGGTGGCGCCGACCTCCTTGCAGGGACGGCTGCCGGCCGTGCTCGATGGCGCGGGGGGGTTCATCTACTACGTGGCGATCACCGGGATCACGGGCACGCGCTCGGCCGAGGTGCAGGACCTGGAGAAGGCGATCCCGATCGTGCGGGCGGCGACCGACCTGCCGATCGCGATCGGCTTTGGGGTGCGCACCCCCGCCCAGGCGGCGGATGCGGTGCGGGTGGCGGACGGGGCAGTGGTGGCCTCCTCCCTCATCGAGATCCTGGCGGGGACGCTCGACGAGGCGGGGCGCGCGACGTCGGGTACGGTGCGGGCGGTGCTGGACGGGGTGCGGGCGCTGGCTGAGGGAGTTCGTGGGGCGCGCCAAGGCTGAGTGCGCGTGCTGAGTGCGGGGCCTCCGCGGGCGCAGTAAGGCTTCTGCTCCTCAACTTGTGGTATGGGCTGGCCGTGGCGGTTGTGCTTTTCTTCAGCATGTTCAGCGTTCGCCCTTCCGGCCAGGGTTGCCAGGACGTTCCGCCGCCGGAGGGAAGGGGACGATGCCGTATGGCGGACCCTGCCTTCTTCGCCCAGGGACGGCCATGATCCAGACCTTTCCCCGATCCCCCGAGGATGAGGTCGAGGGCTTCCTCGACGCCTGGGGGGGCGAGGCCATCTCGCCCGCCTATCTGCCGGGAGATGCCTCCGGGCCGCCCATGGCGGTGCGCTTCGCGCTGCTGCATCCCGCCCATGGCGTCGCGCTGATCGACCTCTCGCCGGAGGATCAGCCGGCGGCGGCGGCGCGCTTCCGGGCGGCCTATCGAGCGCGGGGCGCGGGGGCGGTGCCGCCCGTGGTGTATCTCTCCCTCTCCGAGGCGGACCGCTGGCGGCTGACGGTGCTGCTCGACGCCGCCTTCTCCGCCGGGCCTGGGCCGGGCGGCGGCGCGTGGCTGGAGCGGGCGCGCGCCTTGCTGTCGGAGATGCCGGCCGTGCAGGCGCCCGTCGCTGCGGCGCCTGTTGCGGAGATGCCGGTTGCGGAGATGCCGGTTGCGGAGATGCCGGTTGCGGCGGTGCCGGTGGTGGAGGTGCCGGTTGGGAAAGCGCCGGGGAGCGGGATGCCGGAAGCGCCGGCCCCGGTGGCGGAGAGCCGCCTGGCGGCCGACGGGATGGCCGAGATCAGCCTGACGGAAGCGCTGGCGGCACAGCCGGCCGAGATCCGGCTGGCGGAGATGCTGGCCGCGCAGCCGGCGGAGATCCGCCTGGCGGAGGTGCCGGTGGCGGAGACGGCCGGGAACCATCCTCCGGAGGCGACGGTTGAGGAGGCGGTCGGGGCACGGCCGGCGGAGATCCGCTTTCACGAGACGGTGGCCGCGGCGGCGGAGCCGGGTCCGGCCGAGGAGGCGGGGCCCCCTGCGGCGGTGCCCCCGGTCGTCCTGGCGGCCGCGGGGTCGCGGCCGGGAATGGCGCGCTGGGCGCTGCCGCTCGCGGTGCTGCTGCTGGCGGGCGTCGGGGCCGCGGCCTGGACGGGGCATCTTCCGCTGCCGGGCGGATGGGCGGCGCCGCGTGCTCCCTCGACGCCGCCGGTGGCCTCGGTTGGTCCGGATGCCGGAACAGTCGCGCCTGCGCCTGCGCCTGCCCCCGCGCCTCGGGAGGCGCCGGGCCAGCCGGTGACGGCGGCCGCGGCACCCGAGCCCGAGCCGGTCGAGGCCCCGGCGCCCGTGGTGGCCGCCATGGCTCCGGGTCCGGCGACGGAGAATGCCGAGGCCTCGCCGGGCGAGAGGGCGGACGAGCTCGCCGCTTCCGGTCAGCCGTCGGCGGACCCTGTGAAGGAGGCGGAGGGACCGGTGCTGGCCTCGGCGCTGCCGGTGCCGCCGGCCGGTCCGGCGCTGCCCGCGCCGGCGCCCGTGCCCGAGGAGGCGCCCGTCGCTGGTCCGGTGGCGGGACTGGCGGAGCCGCCGTTGCCCGAGCCATCGCTGCTCGGGCTGGCGGCGATGCCTTCGGCCGTTGCGGCGCCGCGCCCGCCGCCCGGGCCGGTGGCGCCGGAGATGCTGGCGGCGCTGGTGCGACGGGGGGATGCGATGATGGCGATCGGGGATGTCTCGGCGGCGCGGCTGCTCTACGAGCGGGCGGCGGCGGCCGGCAGCGGGGCGGCGGCGACGGCGATGGGCCGCAGCTACGACCCTGAGGAGCTGGCGGCCCTGCAGGTGCGGGGCCTGCGCGGCGATCCGGCCATGGCGGCGACCTGGTACCGGCGCGGGGTAGCGTTGGGCGATCCGGAGGCGCGGGGGCTGGTGCACCGCCTGGCCTCGGTCGAGGGGCGCGCGCCTTGAGCGGGGGGCGCGTGACAGGCAGCGCGATAAATCGGGGACGCCGGCTGCTGCTGGCGGGGGCGCTGGCCCTGCCGGCGCTGCGGACGGCCTCGGCCCAGGGCGCGCGCGAGGCGCCGGGCGACATGGGCGCGCGGGCGAATGCCGGGACGATCGGCGTGATCTCGGGCGGGGTGGACGGCACCTATGTGCGGATCGCGGCGGACCTCGCGGCGGTGCTCGACGATGGGGACCGGCTGCGGGTGCTGCCGATTATCGGGCGCGGCTCCGTGCAGAACCTGACTGATATCATGTTCCTGCGCGGCGTCGATGTCGGGATCGTGCAGTCCGACGTGCTCGCCTTCGTGCGCAGCCGGCGGCTGGTGCCGGGCGCGGGGTCGGTGATCCAGTATATCGCGAAGCTCTACGACGAGGAGGTGCATGTCCTTGCCGGCGCCGGGATCGCGCGGGTGGAGGACCTGGCGGGCAAGCGCGTGAACGTGGATGTCGCGGGCAGCGGGACAGCGATGACGGCCTCCCTCATCCTCGAGGGGATGGGGATCGCGGCGACGCTGGTGAACGACCCGCAGGATGTCGCGCTCGAGCGGCTGAAGCGCGGGGAGATCGCGGCGCTGGTCTATGTGACGGGCAAGCCGGCGCGGCTCTTCTCCGGGCTTTCGGCTGATTCGGGGCTGCGCTTCCTGCCCCTGCCGATGACGCCCGCGCTGATGGAGACCTACCTGCCCGCGCAGCTTCTCCGCGCGCAGTATCCGGGGCTGATCACGGGCGAGGAGGCCGTGGACACGCTGGCGGTGGGCGCCGTCATGGCCGTTTATGGCTGGACGCCGGGGACAGAGCGGCACCGCAAGGTCGCCGCCTTCGTCGATGCCTTCACCACGAAGTTCGACCGCTTCCTCGTGCCGCCGCGGCACCCGAAATGGCGCGAGGTGAACCTCCAGGCGCAGGTGCCGGGCTGGGTGCGCTTCGACCCCGCCCAGCCCGCCCCGGCCGCGAGGCCCCGGCGGCGCTACTGATGCGGGGTGGGGTCCTGACGGTCGCGATCCTCCTCCTGCCCCTGTCGGCGGAGGCGCGGCCGGCGCGCTGCACGACGACCGACGACGGCACCTACCCCTGCGACTTCCAGCCGACGGACCGGGCGGGGAGCTTCCGGATCAGCGCGCCGGGCAAGCCGACCTTCCTCCTGAACGTGGAGGAACCGGGGCGGGCCTCGGCCTTCGTGAACCTCGGGCCGCGCAATGTGAGCCTTCCCGGGGTCTATGTCCGGAGCGAGGCGGACCCGGCCTGCTGGGAGAGCGACGCGACGCGGGCGCGGATCTGCATGCGATAGGGCGGGCCGGGGCTGGTGGCGCCGGGGGAGAGAAGGAATTCTCTCCCCCGGACCCCCTCTCATCTTTTTCTATCTGTTGGAGATACTGAGTGGTCGGTGCGCCTCGGGTCGATGACCCGAGGCGACGACACGTTCAGGAAGGCTTCGCGACAGCCAGATGGGGGTCCAGGGACCTCAGGCTCCTGGCGGGAGAGGTCTGGAGAGGGCAGGGCCCTCTCCAGGTCCGCATCACCCGCCCAGAGGAAGCTCGATGGTACAGAGCAGCCCCTCCGCGTCCCGGTGCAGGCGGGTTTCGGCGCCGAGGGCGAAGCGGAGCACTTTCTCGATCAGGGGCCAGCCGCTGGCGGCGGGGGCAGGGTGGTCGCGCCATTCGAGGTGGAGGCGGCGTTCGGGGGTTTCCTCGATCCGCCAGGTGACGGTGGGGTGGTTCGCGCCGGCGGCGAGTTCGTGCAGGGCGAGGGCGAGGGGTTCCGCGGTCCCCGAGCGGAGGGTGACGGGCGGGCCTTGCAGCGTGGTGGCGGCGGCTTCGCCGCGGAGGAGGGTTTCCAGGCCCGTGCCCTCTGGTCCGGCGGCGGCCTGGGCGCGGCCGAGGGCTGCGAGCCGGTCGGTGAAGACGCGGCCGTCCTCGGGCGCGACGAGGGTGCGGGTGGCGATGGCCCGCAGTGTTTCGAGCATGGAGGTGATGCGGGGGCGAAGCAGGTCGGCGGCGGGGCGGGGGTGCGGGTCGGTGCCCGCGTCGCGCTGGACGGAGAACCAGTGCGTCAGCTCCCCCGCGGGACCAAGGACGGGGCCGACGATCCACTCGTTGGTATAGGACGTGCCGTTCTTGCGGTAGTTGATCGTGGCACCGGTGAAGGCGCGCTCGGTCTCGAGCGCGCGGCGCAGGCGGTCGAGTTCGGCGCGGTCGGTGCGGGGACCCTGGAGGATGCGGGGGGAGTGGCCGATCAGCTCGGCGGCGCGGTAGCCGGTGATCGCCTCGAAATGGGCGTTGGCGTAGCGGATGGTGGGGCCGGGCGAGTCGAGCGGGGCGTCGGTGATAAGGGCGGCGAGGCCCGCCAGGTCGAGGGCGGCGCCCAGGATGGCGGCGCTGAGGGCGCCGACGCTGCCGGCGAGGTCCGGGGCGCCGGGCGCGGTCTCAGGAGGCATCGGGGGCGCCCCTCGCGCGGTCCAGCGCCTCGGCCAGGCGCCGGAGCTGGCGGCGGGTGGCGTGCAGGCGGTCGAGCAGGTGGAGGACGACGGGCATGGCGGCGTCGTTCACCTCCAGCTCCTCCTGCAACTCGAGGATGAGGCGGCAGCGAGCGAGGTCGATCTCCTCGAAGACGGGCTGGCCGCTCTCCTGCGCGGGGCGGACCCATCCCTCGGCGATCCAGGCACGGAGGCGGGTTTCCTCCAGGCCGCGGATCTGGATGAGGACGGCGTCGATGCCGGTCATGCGCGCCTCCGCATCTCGGCCCGCGGGTCCTCCCCGGCGGGGGGCGACCAGTCGCGCAGGAGGGCTTCCAGCTTGTCGTCCACGGGGCCGAGGACGAGGCGGAGCGTGACGAGGAGGTCGCCCGCTTGGGTGCCGCCCGCCTCCGCGACGCCGCGGCCGCGCAGGCGCAGGAGGGTGCCGGCCTCGGCCCGGGGCGGGACGGTCAGCATCACCTCGCCGCGCGGGGTGGGCACGGCGATGCGGGCGCCGAGCACGGCCTCCCGGAGGGTGACGGGCACCTCCATCCGCAGGTCGCGGCCGGCGCGCTGGAAGAAGGGATGGGCGCGGACGGTGACCTCGATCAGGGCGTCTCCGTCGGGCGCGCCCTGGATGCCCGGCAGGCCGCGGCCGCGCAGGCGCAGGACCTGGCCGTCCTCGAGGCCCGGCGGGATGCGGACATCGAGGTCGCGTCCGTCGGGCAGGGTGAGGCGCCGGGTGGCGCCGTTCACGGCGTCGAGGAAGTCCACGGAGAGCTGGTAATGCGCGTCCCGGCCACGGCGGGGGCCGCTCTCGCGTTGGCGGAACATGCCGAGGATGTCCTCGAGGTCGTCCGGGTCAAAGCTGGCCGCGCCTGCTGTTCCGCCGCCCATGCCGGCGAAGGGATCGCGCGGGCGGTAGCGCGTGCCCTGCGCGCCCTCGGCCGCGTCGCGGTAGTAGCCGCGGGGCGGGACCTCCTGGCCGGTGCCGTCGATCTCGCCGCGGTCGTAGCGGGCGCGCCGCTCGGGGTCGGAGAGAAGGTCGTTGGCGGCGTTGGCAGCCTTGAACCGCTCCTCCGCGGCCTTGTCGCCGGGGTTCAGGTCGGGGTGGTTCGTCTTGGCGATCTTGCGGAAGGCCTTGCGGATGGTGTCCGTGTCGGCCGTCCGACTCACGCCCAGGATTTCGTAGGGATCGGGGGACGCCATGCGCGGAGATAACGCCGGGAACGGGGCATTGGTCCAGGGGTTGGGAGGATAGGTTTTCAGGGGCTGGCGCTGTGGCCCGGGGAGGCGGAGCCCCGCCCGGGGCCGTAGTACCTGCCGGATCATGCTCTCTCCCCAACGGCCCTTGCGCCGGACGGGCCGACGCGACTACCTCCCGCCGGCCGGTGGGCCGCCAGGGCGGAGGCTGGTCCGCGGGGTTGAAGGCGGGGTCTGGGCAGGGCATGGGGCAGGGATGAACTGGATCTCCGACTGGGCGCTGCCCAAGATACAGACGCTGTTCGGGGCCAAGCGCGACGTGCCCGAGAACCTCTGGATCAAGTGCCCGCATTGCGGGGAGATGGTGTTCCACCAGGATCTCGAGCGGAGCCTGCACGTGTGCCCGAAATGCGGGCACCACATGCGGATCTCGGCGCAGCAGCGGCTGGACTACACGCTCGATCCTGGCTGGGCGCGGATCGAGCTGCCGCGGGCGCCGGCCGACCCGCTCCGTTTCCGTGACCAGCGGCGCTACGGCGACCGGCTGCGGGAGGCGCAGCAGAAGACCGGCATGGACGATGCGATCGCGGTCGCGCACGGGGCGATCGAGGGGCGGCCGGCCGTCGTGGCGGCCTTCGAGTTCTCCTTCATGGGCGGCTCCATGGGCGCGGGCGTGGGCGAGGGGATCGTGACCGCCGCGCGGCTGGCCGTGCTGCAGGACGCGCCGCTGGTGGTCTTCACCGCCTCGGGCGGGGCGCGGATGCAGGAAGGCGCGGTGTCGCTCATGCAGATGCCGCGCACGGTGATCGCGACGCGCATGGTGAAGGAGGCGGGGCTGCCCTTCATCACCGTGCTCTGCGACCCCACCACGGGCGGCGTGACGGCGAGCTTCGCGATGCTGGGCGACGTGCAGATTGCCGAGCCCGGCGCGTTGATCGGCTTTGCGGGCGCGCGGGTGATCGAGCAGACGGTGCGCGAGAAGCTGCCCGAGGGTTTCCAGCGGGCGGAGTACCTGCTGGAGCACGGCATCCTCGACATGGTGGTGCCGCGGGGCGAGATGCGGGGGATGCTGTCCCGGCTGATCGGCTTTCTGCGCCCGCCGGAGCGGTTGGCCGAGGCGGAGGTGGCCGAGGCCGCGGCGCCCGCGCCCGCCCCGGCGGCGGAGTAGCGGCCGGGCTGGCACGCGCCCGGCCGAGAATGGGCCGGGGCTTGGAACGGATGGGCGGCCATGGCCGATAAGGGCAGTGTTCCCGCGACCCCCTGGGGGGCGCCGGCGGGGTTGCAGGTGATGCCCGGGGAGGATGTCCCCGCCGGGCGGTCCGAGTTGATCATCGACCGGCTGCACGGGCTGCACCCGAAGCTGATCGACCTCAGCCTTGGCCGGTTGCAGCGCTGCCTCGATGCGCTGGGCAATCCGGAGCGGCGGCTGCCGCCCGTGGTGCACGTGGCCGGGACGAACGGGAAGGGCAGCACCTGCGCCTTCCTGCGCGCGGTGGCGGAGGCGGCGGGGCAGCGGGTGCACGCCTATACCTCCCCGCACCTGGTGCGCTTCCACGAGCGGATCCGCCTCGCCGGACGTCTGGTGGAGGAGAAGGTACTGGCCGCCGCGCTGGAGGAGGTGGAGGCCGCCAATGCGGGGCTGCCGATCACCGTCTTCGAGATCACGACGGCCGTTGCCTTCCTGCTGTTCAGCCGCGTGCCGGCGGACCTGCTGGTGCTGGAGGTGGGCCTGGGCGGGCGCTTCGACGCGACGAACGTGGTGGAGCGGCCGGCGGCCTGCGCGATCGCCTCGATCTCGATGGACCACACGGATTTCCTGGGCGACACGCTGGCGGCGATCGCGGGGGAGAAGGCGGGGATCATCAAGCCCGGCGTGCCCGTCGCGACGGGGGTGCAGGCGCCTGAGGCGATGGCGGTGCTGGAGGCGGAGGCGGCGCGACTGGGCGCGCCCCTGCTGGCGCGGGGCGCGGCCTGGGATACCGCGTGGCGGGCGGATGGCGGGCTCGACTGGAGTGATGCGGGCGGGGTGCTCGCCTTGCCGCCGCCGGGGCTGCCCGGGCCGCATCAGGCGGACAACGCGGGGATCGCGGTGGCGGCGCTGCGGGCCTGGGGACCTGATTGGCTGACGGAGGCGGCGATCGCCGCGGGTGTCGCGGGCGCGACCTGGCCCGCGCGGTTGCAGCGGCTTCATGGGCGGTTGGCGGCGGCGCTGCCGGCGGGCTGGGAGCTCTGGCTGGATGGCGGGCACAATCCCGGGGCGGGCCTGGCCCTGGCGGGGCAGCTCTCGGCCTGGGGGGACCGGCCGCTGCACCTTGTGGTGGGGATGAAGCGGTCGAAGGCGATTGCGGAGTTCCTGGCGCCGCTGCTGCCGCACGTGGATTCGGTCTGGGCGGTGGCGGAGCCGGGGCAGCACCTGGCGGTTTCGCCGGAGGAGATCGTGGCGGCCTCGGGCGGGGTGGCGCGGGTGGGGCCGCGCGTGGCGGATGCCCTGGCGGCGATGCCCGTGACAGGAGGCGCCGTGCCGGGGCGGGTGCTGGTCTGCGGGAGCCTCTATCTCGCGGGAGAGGTGCTGAAGGACGACGGGACGTTGCCGGAATAGGAGCCGGCCAAGGCCCTGACACGTTCACCGCGTGCCGGGTCTGTCGCGGCGTATCGCGAGTCGGATTAAGGCAGCGCAGCGCGGCGCCTGGTGGTCCGGGAAAGGACGCTGCCCTCTCCGGACCTCACCCGCCAAGGGCCTGAGGCCCTTGGATCTCCATTCGGCTATCGCGGAACCCTCCTGAACATGCCGTCGCCTCGGATCCATGACCCGAGGCGCACCGACCGCCGAGCATTCCCGACCCGAAAAAGAAGATGATGGTGGGGGGTCTGGGGAGAGGAAGAATTCCTTCTTCCTCTCCCCGGAGTCGTCGGCGCCAGCCCTAGTCCGGTTTCGCCCCGGCCGGCTCGGCCGGCGGTGGCGGGGTGGTCTCGCGTGCCGGCGGCTGGGCGGGCGGGGCGGGGGGTGGCGGGGTTGCCTCGCGCGATGGCGGAGGCTCGGCTGGCGGGGCCGGAGGCGGCGGGGTGGCCTCGCGCGGCGGCGGTGGCTCGGCGGGCGGCGCCGGGGGTGGCGGGGTGATTTCGCGCGGCGAGGGTGGAGCGGCCGGGCGCGGCAGAGGTTCGGGGCGGGCGGCGACGGCCGGCATCACGACGATGGAGACGCTGCGGGCGACCGTGTTGGCGGTGGTGCGGCTGAAGCCGGCCACGCGCGCCTCGGAGCGGAGGCGGGTTTCGGGCAGGCCGGCGGCGCGGAGGGCGTCCTTCACCGCGCGGGCGCGGGTGGCGGCGAGCTGGACGCTGGTTTGCTGGCCGCCTTCCCGGTGGGCGTGGCCGAGGATGCAGGCGTTGCGGTCCGGCTCGGCCTTGAGGAGGGCGATGGCGGCGTTGAGGTTGGTGCGGGCGGCTTCCGTCAGGCGGTCGCGGCCGGCGGGGAAGGGGATGTCGAAGACGTCGTCCTCCAGCGCCTCGGCGCCGACGCAGGCGAAGGCGGGCTGGTGGGCGGGCTGGGCCTGGGCGGCGCCAGGAAGGATGGGCTTGGCGAAGGTGAGGAGGAGGGCGACGGCGAGAAGGGGACTCATGCGGCGGCGAGTGCTCCGGCGTCGGTCAGGCGGCTGAGGAGGGCTTCGGCGTCCACGGCGGGGTGGGCGGCGCGAAGGCTGGCCGCGTCCACCTCGCGCCGGGCGAGGAGCCAGTTGGCGGCCTCGGCTTCCGGCGGGGTGAGGGGAAGGGTGGCGGCAGGGGTTTTCAGCACCCAGTCGGCGCCACGGCGGACAGGCTTCACGCCGGGGGCGAGGACGCGGAAGCCGGAGGTGCCGTCGGCGGGCGAGGCTTGATCAGGGCGGTCGGGTTCGAGGCCGCGGGCGGCGAGGAGATTGACGCCGCCCCGGTGGTAGCGGGCTTCCGCGACGTGGCGGGCCAGCACCTGGAGGACCTGCGGGTCGCGCGCGAGTTCGGCCAGGCGCTGGCCGAGCTGGGCGGCGCGGGTGGTGAGGGCGAATTGCGCGGCGGGCGTGCCGTCCTGGCGGGGCAGGGGCTGGCGGAAGGACGGGTCCTGGATCGCGCGCTCGACGAGGAGGTTGGCGAGGTCGAGGCCGATGGGGGCATGCACGCCGTAGGCGACGTGGACGGAGGCGGGGCCCTCGGCGAGGGCGTCATGGTACCAGCCGCGGGGGAGGTAGAGGAGGTCGCCGGCCTTGAGCAGCACCTTCTCCCGCAGGACGCCCTTGGCGCGGTCGTGATGGGCCTGGCCGAGGCTGCGGAAGGCGGGGTGGGGGATCGGGTGCTCGGCGCGGCCAGACCAGATGTTCCAGGTCTTCTCGCCCTCCACCTGCACGGCCCAGACGTCGTGGGTGTCGAAATGCGCGGGGAAGGCCTTGTGGGCCTGGAAGGAGACGTAGACGTTCGCCTGGGCGCGGCCGAGACCGGCCTCCTCCAGCGCTTCCGAGACGCTGGCGAGACCCGGGGTGAGGCTGTCCACGTCGTTGAGGACGAAGGAGGCGCCCTTGGCGGCCCATTCGCGCAGGCGGCGGGCGTCGGGCTGCATGACCGGCGCGTTGTCGCGGCTGGTGGCGCGGAGGCAGTAGGCCTCGGGCGGGACGGGCTGGCCGTCCATCTGCAGCTTGAGGGACTGACCCGTCCAGATGTGGGTCTGGTTCAGCAGCCGGTCGATGACGGACCAGGAGAGGACGCTCGCGAACTTCGATGCTCCGCCGCGCACATGGAGCGGCTGGCGGTCGTGAAACTCCGCGAAGAACCGGGCGGGTTCGATGGGCGCGAGGAGGTCTGCGAGCGTCAGGGCCATGGCACGCGCAGGGTAGGCGGAACGCGGCGGGGCGGCCAGGGGAGAGGGGGCGGGCCGCGGAACGAAGCGGCCTTCCGTGGCGCGGGCGCACTGCTCTCAGCGGCCGCGACTGCGGCTCGCGGGCGGGCGCGATTGCGCCTCGTGGCCGGCTCGCTTGTGCCTCGCAACGGTGGCTTGCGCCGCGCGGCCGGGCGGCCGACCTTCTGGCCGCCAGGAGGAGAGAGCGCATGCCCGACGACCTGAGACCGGCAAGCCAGCCCGGACCGTCCGGCGGGAGCCCGGGCCCGGAGGGGGAGGAGGGAATGCGCGCGGCCCTTCTGGCGGAGGCGGTGGCGGCGCTCGGGCGGATGGCGCCGGGCCTGCCGCCGGCGGCCGCCGAACTGCTGCGCGGCCTCGGCGCGGCGATCCCGCTGGAGGAGTTGGCGGGCCTCGCGCCCGAGGACCTGGCGGCCGAGGCGGCCTCGCTGTTCTCCGTGATCGACGGGCGGCGGCCGGGGACGGCGGCGCTGCGGCTGACGCCGCCGCGGTCTGATGGGCGCGGCGGGGCGGTCGCGGAGATCGCGAGCGAGGACATGCCCTTCCTGGTGGAGAGCGCGCTGGCCGCGCTCACGCGCGGGGGGCGAGGGGTGCGGCGGTTGCTGCACCCGGTTCTCTCGGTGCGGCGGGACCCGGCGGGGCGGGTGCAGGCGATCGGGCCGGCCGAGCCGGGTGGGCCGCCCGGGGGCTGCAACGAGAGCGTCATGCGGATCGAGATCGCGCCCGCCGGCCCCGGCCGGGCGGTGCCGGCGGACTGGCCGGCGGTGGAGGCGCTGCTGCGCCAGGCGCTGGACGAGGTGCGGCTGGCGGTCGGCGACTTCGCGCCGATGCTTGAGCGGCTGGTGACGGCGGAGCTGGAGATCTCGGCCGCGCCGGAGGGCGCGGAGGCGGTTGCTTTCCTGCGCTGGCTGGCCGAGGACAACTTCGTCTTCCTCGGGCACCGGGTGCTGCGGATGCCGCCGGGCGGACCGGTGACGGTGGAGGACGGGCTCGGGCTGCTGCGGGACGAATCGGTGCCGCTCTTCGATGCGCTGCGCGACCTCTCCGCCGTGACGGGGCCGGTGCGGGCGGCGCTGACGCAGCCCGTGGCCCTGGCGGTGGCCAAGGCGAACCTGCGGCTGCTGGTGCACCGGCCGAGCCACGCGGACGTGGTGGCCACGCGCATCTTCGGCGCGGACGGCACCGTGGTGGGGCTGCGGCTGTTCATGGGGTTGTTCGCGGCGACGGCCTATAACCGCAACCCGCGCTCCATCCCCTGGCTGGCGCCGAAGGTGCGGCGGGTGCTGGCGGCCTCGGGCGCGGCGCCGGACAGCCACGACGCGCGGGCCTTCGGGTCGATCCTCGACACCTGGCCGCGGGACGAGCTGTTCCAGGCAGAGGAGGGGGAGATCCTCGCGGGCGCGCGGCGGGCGCTGGACCTCGCGATCCGGCCGCGCCCGGCGCTGGTGCTGCGGCGCGACCCTTTCGGGCGCTTCGTCTCGGCCATCGTGTGGTTCCCGCGAGAGGTCTTCGACACGCGTACGCGCGAGCGGGTGGGGCGGCTGCTGGCTTCAGCCTTCGGCGGGCGGCTCTCGGCCTTTTACATCGCGATCGGCGACACGCCGCTGGCGCGGATTCATTACGTAATCGGCACCGATCCCGGCACGGCCCTCTCGCCCGATCCGGCGGTGCTGGAGCGGGCTGTGGTGCAGGCCGCGCGGCGCTTCCCGGAAGCGCTGGGCGAGGCGCTGGCGGAGGCGGCCGGGGAGGCCGAGGGGGCACGTCTGGCGGCGCGCTGGGCGGAAGCCTTCCCGCCCGCCTACGCGGAGGACATGACGGCGGCGCAGGCGGTGGCGGACCTGCGGCTGGCCGAGACGGCGCTGGCGGCCGGGCGGCCGGTGGCGAGCGCGTCGCGCATTCCCGGCGAGGGGCCGCGGCGTCTGGCGCTGCGGCTGGCCGCACCGGGCGGGCCGCTGCCGCTGGCGGACGCGCTGCCGCTGTTCGAGAGCCTCGATCTGCGGGCGATCGAGGAGCAGCCGTGGCGGCTGTCCCCTGCGGGCGCGGGGCCGGTGGTGCTGCACCTGTTCATGCTGGAAGCGGGGATGGAGGCCGCCGAGGACCGCTTCGACGAGCTGCTGGACGCGCTCTCCGCATTGCTGGAGGGGCGGGCCGAGGTCGATGGCTTCAATCGTCTGGCGCTGCGGGCGGGGATCACCTGGCGGGAGGCCTGGCTGCTGCGGGCGGTGTTCCGCTGGTGCAAGCAGGTGGGCTTCGCCTTCCCGCAGCCGGCGGTGGAGGGGGCGCTGGCGGCGGTGCCGGAGGCGGCGCGGATTCTCGTCGCGCTGTTCAGGGCGCGCTTCGATCCGGACGCGGCGGACCGCGCGGCGGATGAGGCGAAGGCCGTCGCGGAATGGGCGGCGCTGATGGAGGGGATCGCGGATCCGGACACGGACCGCATCCTCTCGCGGCTGCGGGTCGCGCTCGATGCGGTGGTGCGGACGAACTACTTCCAGGGGAAGAGCTACCTCTCGCTGAAAATCGAGAGCGGGCGCGCGGGCGAGATGCCGGACCCGCGGCCCTGGCGGGAGATCTTCGTCTCGGCGACGCATATGGAGGGGTGCCACCTGCGCGCCGGGCCCGTCGCGCGCGGCGGCATTCGCTGGTCCGACCGGCGGGAGGATTTCCGGACGGAGATCCTCGGGCTGATGAAGGCGCAGCGGCTGAAGAACGTGATTATCGTGCCGACGGGCGCGAAGGGCGGCTTCATCCTCAAGGGGAACGTGCCGCCGGCCTCGGACCGCGAGGCCTTCATGGCGGCGGGGATCGCGGCCTACAGGACGCTGATCCGGGCGATGCTGGACGTGACGGACAACTACGGAACGGACGGGTCCGTGGTGCCGCCCGATCGCGTGGTGCGGCGGGATGGGGACGATCCCTACATCGTCGCGGCCGCGGACAAGGGGACGGCGACCTTCTCCGACATCGCGAACGGGTTGTCGGCTGAGTACGGGTTCTGGCTGGGGGATGCCTTCGCCTCCGGCGGATCGGCGGGATACGACCACAAGGAGATGGGGATCACCGCCAAGGGTGCCTGGGTGATGATCGCGCGGCACTTCGCGGAGATGGGGCGCGACATCCAGGCGGAGCCCTTCACCTGCGCGGGCGTGGGCGACATGTCCGGCGACGTGTTCGGCAACGGGCTGCTGATCTCGCGCAAGACGAGGTTGGTCGCGGCCTTCGACCACCGGCACATCTTCATCGACCCCGACCCGGATCCCGAGACCTCCTTCGAGGAGCGGGCGCGGCTCTTCGCGCTGCCGCGTTCCTCCTGGGCGGATTACGACGTGCGGCTGGTGAGCGAGGGCGGGGGCGTGTTCCCGCGCAACGCGCGCTTCATCCCGCTCTCGCCGCAGGCGCGGGCGCTGCTGGGCATCGAGGAGGAGCGGCCGGAGCCCGCCGTCGTGATGCGGGCTATCCTGAGGGCGGAGGTGGATCTTCTCTACTTCGGGGGGATCGGGACCTATGTGAAGGCGGCCGCCGAAAGCCAGGCGGAGGCCGGGGATCGCGCGAACGACGCGCTGCGCATCGATGGCGGGGAGATCCGCGCGCGCGTGGTGGGCGAGGGCGCGAACCTTGCCGTGACGCAGGCAGGAAGGATCGAGGCGGCGCGCAATGGCGTTGCGATCGACACGGACGCGCTGGACAACTCGGCGGGCGTCAGCACCTCCGACCACGAGGTGAACATCAAGATCCTGCTGGCGGAAGCCGAGCGCGGCGGAGCGCTGACGCGGCGGCAGCGCGACGACCTGCTGGAATCGATGACCGACGAGGTGGCCGCGCTGGTGCTGGCGGACAACGCCGCGCAGTTCGGCGCGCTGTCGCTCGAGCGGGCGGCGGGGGCGGAGGCGCTGCCGGCGCAGGCGGCGCTGATGACGCGGCTGGAAGGGGCGGGGTTGCTGGACCGGGCGGTTCTTGGCCTGCCCTCGGCCGCCCGGATGGCGGAGCGGATCGGGGCGGGGGATGCGCTGACGCGGCCGGAGATCGCGGCGCTGCTGCCGGTGGCCAAGCTGTGGCTGACGGATGCGGTGGAGGAGGGCGCGCTGGCGGATGACCCAGCCTTCCTGCCCTTGCTGCGCGGCTATTTCCCGCATCCGCTACAGGAGCACTTTCCGGCGCTGATCGAGGGGCACCGTCTCAGGCGGAACCTTGTCGCGACGATGCTGGCGAATGCGGCGGCCAACCGGCTGGGGCCGGCGGGGGTGTCGCGGCTGGCGGCGGAGGCGGACGGGGCCGCGGTCGCGCGGGCGGCCTGGTTGGCGGACCGGCTCTTCGGGATCGGGGCGGCCGAGGATTCGCTCGACGCTGCGCCGCTGCCGCCCGAGGCGCGGCGCGCGGCGCTGCTGACCTTGCGACGGCTGCATGAGGACGCGGCGCGGGCGCTGCTGGGCGACACGGCGCCGCTGGAGGAAGCCGAGGCGCTGCTGCGGCCGGGGGTGGAGGCGCTGATCGCCGCCGTGCCGGTGCCCCGCGATTCCTTCCTTCCGGAGGGGGCGGCGCGGCTGGTGGCGGGGGCGGGGCCGCTCTCGGCCGCGATCGGGATCGTGCGGCTGGCGGCGGGGGCCGGGGTGGACCCTGAGCGGGCCGCGGCGGCCTGGAACGCGGCGGGGCGCGACTTCGGGCTGGAGGCGCTGCGGTCGGCGGCGGTGGCGGCCCCGGCGCCGGGGGCCTTCGGTCCGCGTGCGAGGGCGGCGCTGCTGGAGGATCTGGGCGCGTTCCAGGCGCGGCTGGCGCGCGCGGCGCTGGCCGGGCAGCCGGTGGCGCCGCCGTTGGAGGCGGTGCGCCTGGCGCGGGAGGCGGCAGGGCTTGGGGAACTCTCGGCGGTTTCGGTCGCGCTGCGCGCGCTGGAGCGGGCGTGAGCGCCCTTCCTGCGGGCCGCCGATGACGCGTCGGGAACTCGCCTGGTCGCTCTACGACTGGGCGAACAGCGCCTTTCCCACGGTGGTGACCACCTTCGTGATCGCGACCTGGTTCGCGCAGGCGGTCGCGCCCGATCCGGTCTCGGGGCAGGCGATGTGGGGGTGGATGCAGACAGTGGCGGGGCTGGGCATCGCCTTCCTCTCGCCGGTGCTGGGGGCAGTGGCGGATGCGGGCGGGCGGCGGCGGCTGATGCTGGCGCTCTGCACCACGGCAACGGCCGTTTTCACGGGGGCGATCTGGTTCGCGCGGCCGGAGGCGGAATGGGCCTTCTACGCGCTGGCTTGCGTGGGGCTGGCGACGGTGGCCTTCGAGGTGGGGACGGTCTTCTACAACGCGATGCTGCCGGACGTGACGGTGCCCGCGCGCATCGGGCGCGTCTCGGGGCTGGCCTGGGGACTGGGCTATGCGGGGGGGCTGTGCTGCCTCGTGCTGTGCCTCTTCGGGCTGATCCGGCCCGATCCGGCGCCCTTCGGGCTGGACAAGGCCTCGGGCGAGACGATCCGGGCAACGGCGGTCTTCGTGGCGGCCTGGATGCTGGTCTTCGGCTGGCCGGTGATCGCGGCGGTGCGGGACGCGCCGGGGGCAAGGCCCGGCTGGGCCGCCGCCGCGCGGGCGGGGCTGCGGGAGTTGCGCGATGTGCTGCGCGGGCTGCCGGCGCGGCCGGACATGCTGCGCTTCCTCGTCGCGCGGCTGTTCTACACGGACGGGCTGAACACCCTGTTTGCCTTTGGGGCGATCTTCGCCGCCGGGGTGCACGGGATGAGCTTCCAGGAGGTGCTGATCTTCGGGATCGCGATGAATGTCTCTGCCGGCATCGGCGCGGCGCTGGGCGGGCTGGTGGAGGACCGCGTGGGGTCGAAGCGGATGGTGCTGCTCTCGCTCGCGGCCCTCGTGGTGATCGGCCTCGCGCTCGTGCTCGTGGAGAGCGCCTCGGCCTTCTGGGCGTTGGCACTGGTGCTGGGGCTGTTCTTCGGGCCGGCGCAGGCGGCATCGCGCACGCTGATGGCGCGGCTGGCGCCGGCGGAGGAGATGGCGGCGCATTTTGGGCTCTTCGCGCTGTCGGGGCGGATCACGGGGTTCCTGGGGCCGTTGGTGCTGGCGACGGTGACGCAGGCGAGCGGCAGCCAGCGGCTGGGCATGGCGACAACGACGGGCTTCATGGCGCTGGGGGCGGTGCTGCTGCTGGGGGTGCGGGAGCGTCGGTAGAGCGCAGGTTTGCCGGTGCTGGTGACTCTGGAGAGGGCTCTGCCCTCTCCAGACCTCGCCCGCCAAGGGCCTGAGGCCCTTGGATCCCCATCTGGCTGTCGCAAATGCGGTGACCGGGGGGCGCTTCTTGTGGTGCCCTTCTTGCGCGTGTCGTCGCCTCGGGTCCACGACCCGAGGCGCACCGGCCGCAGAGCCTTTCAAGCCTGAAGAAAAAGATGATGGTGAGGGGTCCGGGGAGAGGAAGAATTCCTTCTTCCTCTCCCCGGGGTCATCAGCGCCGGCAGGTCAGAACGAAGGCTCCGCCCTATCAGCGGAAGCCTGCCATTCCAATGCTTCCGCATGGGTGTCGCCGAGAGCGAGGACGCGTTCCTTCCCGCCGGGCCAGAGCGTGAGGCGCAGGCTGCCGCGCTCGTCGAAGGTGGGGTCGGCCTCGAAGCGCAGCCAGGCGAAGGGTGAGCGTTCCGTCGCGCCGGCGCCGACGCGTGCCGCATGGGCGGCCAGCCAGGCCACGGCTTCCTCGGGCGCGTATTGGAGGGCGACGGCGTGCATGAGGACGCGCGCCACCCCTTCCTCGCCGTCCTGCGGGTCGAGCGTTTTCTCGGCCCATACCGCGGCGTCGGCGCGCTCGATCCTCGGCGCGTCGGCGGCGGCGAGGTCGATGGCGGCTTCGACGCGGGCGAGCCGGTCGGCCTGGTCGGGCCAGACATAGGCGAGGAGGCGTTCGCGGTCT
>NZ_RCVR01000029.1 GCF_016107305.1 Roseomonas sp. KE2513 | reverse complement strand
CGACGGAGTGCCTCGCCGCCCGTCAGCATGCAGCGCAGGCTCGTGCCCGCAGGCCAGTCTGCCGCCATCATCGGTTCCGCGAGCGGGGTCGGCACAAAGCCGATGCTGATCCTTTGCTCGACGAGCCAAGCGCGGAGCCTCTCCGGCGAGGTGCGTACGGCGTCGTCGGCGAGGACCACGCAGGCGCCGGCGCAGAGATAGGGCCAGACCTCCCAGATCGCGGCGTCGAAGGCGAGCCCGGCAAGATGGCTGGCCCGGTCCTTCGCGCTGACGCTGAAAGCGTCCTGGTGCCAGGCAACAAGGTTCAGGACATTGTCGTGGGTGATCTCCACGCCTTTGGGCGTGCCAGTAGAGCCGGAGGTGTAGATGACGTAGGCGAGGTCCTGGCCGCCGATCTCCTCGTCAACCTCATCCTGGCTGGCGGCGAGGTCGTTCAAGGAGCCGGGCGAAACGATGACCCGGCCATCCCCCCGCAGATCGTCCAGTCGTGTGGAACGGCCGATGATCACCGGCGCGCGCGCATCGACCAGGATCTGGCGCAGGCGCTCCGCCGGCCAGGCGGGATCAAGCGGAAGAAAGGCGCTTCCGGCCTTCAGCACGGCAAGGAGGGCAACAACCTGGTCGAATGACCGCTCTAGGCAGACGCCGATCACGGCATCGCGGCGCGCGCCGAGCGAACGCAGGTGCCCTGCGAGTGCCGAGGCTCGTGCGTACAGCTCGCGATAGCTCATCGTCGTTTCGCCGGCTTGGAGCGCCGGAGCCTGTGGGGTCGTCGCGGCAATTCTGGCGACCTGCTGTGGGATGAACCTCCGAGCGGCGTTGGACTCGCGATGCCGGAGCGTTGGCGAGGGATACGCAGGGAGCTGTTGCGCTTGGAGCATGGGATCAGCATTCCGAAGAGACATTTTGCTCATCATCCCGTCCGGTGAACGTCGTGAACGACAAAATGTACCTCTGCCGCAGCCAGCCAAATTGGCGACATGTCAGTGCGGAGGTTACGCTTTTCAGTGATCCTAAAGAATGATGCGCTGAATAGAGCACCTTTGATGAAGCCGGATCAATCAATGATGCGAAGTCGCATTCAAATAAGTCGGAACTAAATCCTGCTGCAATTTAATGAATGTTATTGTCGGGCTGCGCTGCATTTGCATTGCGCTTTGGTAGTGAAAATGTTGCGGCTTTGCTCAGACCAGAATGATCGGTGCACCGGTTTGTGGTCGCTGAGGTTGGGCAAGGCGGGATGAACGGCCCACACAGCTCCCCGACGGCTCCTTCCGCTAAAATGCGCACGCTGAGCAGCGTGGAGGCATCGGCGCGATGAACACCCTCCTGGTCGGCTGGAACTCGTCAGGTCAGGCGTTATGCTGGACATGGGGCCGGAGCGCGCTTTCCTCCCTGCAGCTCTCGCTGTTGTCCATCGCGTACCAGCCAGTTGGGTTGAGGCCACGTTCGAAGCTGGGCCGGCAGGCTGTCTGGGTGGACAGCCGCACGTCCAACGGCCCTTCCTTAAGCCAGCGCCTCACTCCATCGGGTGTGACGGCCATGCCGCTGAGGCGGATCGGAACTGTATCTGAGCGGCCTCCGCGGGAAACAATGCTTGCCTATTTGGGTACAAAGCTGCTTCCGGTCGCCGACGCGAGGTAATTGTGGGGCAGATATTCCTGAATCTCGTAGAATCGCAAGCGTTATTCCGGCAAATTTCTTCCGTTGCTTGAAAATGCTGCCGTCACTGCTTGTGGCTATATGGAACCCGCTGATACGGACTACGCACCTGTCCGGAAGGGCAGACTTCTCAGATGCCATCTGCTCCTGGAGGGTGTTTCCAAGCGGGAAGTATGTTCGCGGTCAGGTCTCAACTGCCCCGCCCCCGCCCCGGCCAAATTTTGGGATGTCGTCTCGCTATTCACATCCTTGGGCCGAAAAAACCGCCTTGAGGCACTCGCGCGAAACTGAGCCTTGGCGCGGGGGGCGGAAAACATCAACGCGGCGACTTGTGCGCTGTGCCATCCAATACTTTGTAATGAGATAAGGAAAATTTTCTTATATGAAGTACTACGTCGACAATAACGCTCACGGAAATGGAAATGGCAGCTCCTGGGGATCAGCCTGGAATTCGTTTTCGTCCATCGACTGGTCCGTAACGAAGCCGGGAGATACTGTCTATATATCTGGCGGAAGTACCAGCCAAACGTACAACGAGACCCTGAACGTAGGGGCGAGTGGATCGGCATCCGGCAAGATCACCATTACGAAGGGCACCGATCCCGGTCATAATGGCGATGTCATCTTAGATGGCGGAAATCATCTGTCCGCGGGTGTGGTGCTGAACGGCAAAAACCATGTCGAGGTCAGCAACCTCGACGTGAAGAACTTTGCAGGGGCCGGTTTTGTCGTAAAGAACGCGACGGCCGGCGTGCTGGTTGAGCACAACTCCGTCTATTCGGGCGACCCGGGCGGCGGCAACGCCCGCGGCTACGACGTGCGCAACTCAAGCGGCCACGACGCGGTGGTCGTGAGGGAGAACAGCTTCAGCACGCCAACGAACACAGCCGCCCAGACGGATGGCATCTGGTCATCAGGCAACAACGGCGTGCTCTTCGAGAATAATCATATCGTTATCTCGAACAGCAACATGAGCGGGCACAGCGACGGCATCCAATCCTTTCAGGACTTCAACATCACCGTTAAGGGCAACTTGTTTGAGCAAGCCAACTCCGCGCCCTACAACAATCATGGCGCTTGGCTGTCCAACACCCGCGATGGCGGCACGATCAGCTTCCACGACAACGTGGTGAAAACGCCGAACCTGACGCAGGACAGCGCCGTTACCCACTGGGCCGAGAGCAGCTGGACGGAGCACGGCAGCGCCGACATCTTCAACAACACGATTATCGGGGGCGGACGGGCACTGAACTTCGAGAACAGCCCGGACGTCGAGATCTACAACAACGTCCTGCAGCCTTCTTCGGGCGGCGTAGCCATCTACAGCGCGGCCGGCTCCCCGGCGCCTAGCCATGTCGACTATAACCAGTTCCCAGGGTCGTCAAACGTCGTTGCACGTCTCGGCGGCAGCGACCTGACCTGGAGCCAATGGCAGGCCAAGGGCTACGACGCACATGGGGTGCTCGGCGTGAATGCGGCGCCGGCGCCCGCTCCGCAGGCGTCGAGCGCGCCAGAGGTGCCGGGCACGACGGACACGCTCGTGCTGCGGGTGTCCGAGGACGCGTGGCAGGGCGATGCGCAGTTTATCGTCAAGGTGGACGGCACGCAGGTTGGCGGCATCAATACCGTGACGGCCTCGCATGCGGCGGGCCAGACGCAGGATGTTGTCCTCACCGGCAATTGGGGCCATGGCCAGCACCAGATGACCGTGGACTTCATCAATGATGCCTGGGGAGGCACCCCGAGCACGGACCGCAACCTCCATGTTGAGGGCATTCTCGCGAATGGGGTTGCGCAGTCCGACGACCACGCAACGCTGTTCAGCAGCGGTCCCGTGCATTTCGACGTTCTGATTGCCTAGCGAAACCGGGGGCCGCGCCATGCCAGCGCGGCCTCCGGACCTCTTTCACAAGCGGCCTCGGTGCTCAGAGCAAGTCGAGCGGTTCCGTAGCGGCACCGGCGTGGAGCCTTCGCGATTCCCTCTGTCCTTGCTCGCCCGAAAGATTAGTGGGGCGCCCTCCTGCGCCGGTGGTGACAGTTCCCAGATAGGGCAGCCTGGGAATGGAGGGACTGCAATGGAGACGATCCGGGAGTGCCCACATTGCGGGGAGCCGACGGTGCCGAACCGACTGATGGGCGGGGTCGTGGTGTGTTCCTGCGCGGCGGAGCGGGAACTGCCGTCCGGGCCGCGGCCGGTGCCTCAGTCCGGCACGATGGCGGTGGCCTCGATCTCCACCCGCGCCTCGGGCTCGGCCAGCGCGACGACGCCGACGAGCGCCATGGCTGGAAAGTTGCGGCCCATCACCAAACGGTAGGCGCGGCCGAGCTCGGGCAGGCAGGCGCGGTACTCGTCCATGCTGGTGACGTACCAGGTGAGGCGGCCGATGTGCTCGGGGCCGGCGCCAGCCTCGGCGAGGACGGCGAGGATGTTGCGGAGGGCCTGTTCAGTCTGGGCGACGAAGCCCTCGGCGAAGCGGCCGGCTTCGTCCCAGCCGATCTGGCCGCCGACGAGCACGACGCGGCCATGTCCGGCGACGCCGTTGGAGTAGCCGCGGGGAGCGGGCCAGCCAGGGGGTTGGAGGATGTCGAGCTTGCCGCTCATGGGGTGTTCTCCTGTCCGCACTCGCCCTGGTAGCGCAGCAGGGCGGCGCGCAGGTCGGGCGGCACCGGCACGCTGGTGCGGCTGGCGAGGTCGGTGGTGGCGGTGACGAGATCGAGACGGACGAGCTCCTCTTCGCCACGATGGATATGCAGATCCAGCGCGTAGGAGGCGCCGCCGACGCGGCGGACGAGGGGGGTGAGGGTCACCTCGTCGCCCATGCTCCCGGGGCGCATGAAGGTGGCGGCCGCATGGACGAAGCCGGTGCCGATGCCGCGCGTGGCATGCATCTCGTGAAAGTCGATGCGAAGGCGCTCGCGGAAGAGATCCTCCACGATGCCGTGGGCGATGATGAACCAGTTGGGGAAGAAGACGATCCCCGCGGGATCGCAGTCGCCGAAACGCACGCGCGCCGTGCCGCGGAAGGCGGTGGCGGGCAGGGCGGAGGCGGGGATCGGCGTCGGGCGCGGGGCGGCCGGAGCGGTCACGGGTTGGCCATTCGGCGGAGGGCGAAGCGCTGGAGCTTGCCGGATTCGGTGCGGGGCATGGCGTCGAGGAACTCGACGATGCGGGGCGCCTTGTAGGGGGCGATCTCGGCGCGGACATGGTCCTGCAGGGCGCGCACCATGTCCTCATTACCGAAGTACTCAGGTTTAAGGGCGACATAGGCCTTCACGACCGTCCCGCCCTTGCCGTCGGGCGCGCCGACGACGCCGCATTCGCGCACGGCGGGATGGGTGAGGAGCGCGCCCTCCACCTCCGGGCCCGCGATGTTGTAGCCGGCGGCCACGATCATGTCGTCGCCGCGACCCTGGTAGCGGAAATAGCCGTCCTCGTCCTGAATGTAGACGTCGCCGGGGATGTTCCAGCCGTAGCGGACGTAATCGGATTGCCGGGGATCGGCGAGGTAGCGGCAGCCGATGGGGCCTCGGATGGCGAGCCAGCCGGCCGTGCCGCGCGGCACCTCGTTGCCCTCGCCATCGATCACGCGGGCCTGGTAGCCGGGGACGGGCAGGCCGGTGCAGCCGGGGCGGAGCGTTTCCTCAGGGGCGGCGACGAAGATGTGCAGCATCTCGGTGCCGCCGATGCCGTCCATCAGGCGCAGGCCTGTCGCCTTCTCCCAGGCGTCGAAGATAGCACGCGGCAGGGTTTCGCCGGCGGAGACGCATTTGCGGAGGGACGAGATGTCGAAGTCTGCGACCTTGCCGGCCATGACGCGATAGGCGGTGGGGGCGGTGAAGAGGATGGTCGCGCGGTGCTGCTCGATAGCGGGAAGGAGTTCGTCGGGACCCGCCTTTTCAAGCAGGATGCCGGTGGCGCCGATGCGGAAGGGGAAGAGGACGAGGCCGCCGAGGCCGAAGGTGAAGGCCAGGGGCGCGGAGCCGATGAAGCGGTCATCTGGCGTCGGGCGGAGGACGTGGCGGGAATAGCCGTCGCAGATGGCCAGCATGTCCCGGTGGAAGTGCATTGTGCCCTTCGGCAGGCCCGTGGTGCCGGAGGTGAAGCCGATGAGGCAGACGTCATCGGCGGCGGTGTCGCAGGCGGTGAAGCCGGGCGGCTGGGCGGCACAGCGGGATTCGAGGTCGCCGTTGCCCCAGAGGACGACATGGCGGAGTTGCGGCGCCTCGGCGGCCGCCTTCTCCATTTCATCGCGCAGCTTTACGTCGCAAAGGGCGAGGGTGATCCGCGCCTTCTCCAGCATCTGGCCCAACTCCTTCGCGCGGAGGAGCGGCATGGTGGCAACGACCACGCCGCCGGCCTTGAGGACCGCGAGATAGGTCGCCGTCATCCAGGCGTTGTTGGCGCTGCGGAGCATGACGCGGTTGCCCGGGACCATGCCGAGGTCGCGCGTGAGCACGTTGCAGATCCGGTCCACCCGGTCCTGCAGTTGGCGGTAGGTGAGGGTTTCCTCGGGCGTGATGATCGCGGGGTGGTCGGCGCGGCCGTTCTCGACGTTCCGGTCCAGCAGCTCCACCGCGCAGTTGAGGCGCCGGGGGTAGCGGTAGTCCGGCAGGTCGAAGAGGAGTTCGGGCCACTGGTCGCGCGGGGGGAGGTTGTCGCGCGGGAAGGTGTCGACGTGGGCGCTGGGCGCGAAGTCGGGGGTCGAGCCCGACCAGTCTTCCTGGAGTAAGGTGTCCATCATCCCGCTCCCTTTGCGCGGTCCCGTTCGGCGCGCGCGATGATGATCCGCTGGACCTCGCTGGCGCCTTCGTAGACGCGCAGGGCGCGAACCTCCCGGTAGAGTTTTTCGGCGGGGTGGTCGCGGACGACGCCGTGCCCCCCGTGGATCTGGACGCAGCGGTCGGCGGCGCGCTGGGCGGCCTCCGTCGCGTGGAGCTTCGCCATGGAGGCTTCGCGGGACACGCGGGGCGTGCCGGAATCCTTCAGCCAGGCGGCGCGATAGACGAGGAGGGCGGAGGTTTCCACGTCCACCGCGCTCTCGGCGATGGCAGCCTGGGTCATCTGCTGGTCGAAGAGCGGGCCGCCGAAGAGCTGGCGGTTGGTGGCGCGGGCGACGGTGAGGTCGAGCGCGTGGCGCGCGAAGCCGAGGGCCGCTGCACCCACTGTGGCGCGGAAGACGTCGAGCGTGGCCATGGCGACCTTGAAGCCGTCTCCCGGAGCACCGAGGCGGTGGCTGTCGGGCACGCGCATCGCGTCGAAACGGAGCGTCGCGAGGGGGTGGGGGGCGGAGACCTCGATGCGCTCGGCAATGGTGAGGCCGGGTGTGTCGGCGGGGACGAGGAAGGCGGTCAGGCCCTTGGCGCCGAGAGCCTCGCCGGTGCGGGCGAAGACGACATAGGTGCCGGCGATGCCGCCGTTGCTGATCCAGGTCTTGGAACCGTCGATCCGCCAGTGGGCGTTGCCGTCGCGGGTGGCGGTGGTGGCGAGGGCCGCCACGTCCGAGCCTGCCTCTGGCTCGCTGAGGGCGAAGGCGGCGAGCGAGGTGCCGGCGCGGGCGGCGGGAAGGACCGCCTCCCGCAGGGCGGCGTCGCCGAAGAGGGTGACGGAGCCGGTGCCGAGCCCGGCCATGGCGAAGGCGAAGTCGGCGAGGCCGGAGTGGCGCGCGAGGGTTTCGCGGGCGATGCAGAGGGAGCGCACGTCAAGGCGGCCGTCCTCGGGGACGGCGACGCGGAGGAGTCCGGCCTCGCCCATGGCGCGGGTGAGATTGCGGACGGCGGTGTCGGTGTCGCCTTCCGACAGGCGCTCGGCGTTGGAGGCGGCCCAAGCCTCGACCTCGTCCGCCCAGGCGCGGTGGCGAGGTTCGAGGAAGGGCCAGAGGAGGAAGTCGCGGTCTGCCATCAGTCGCCCTCGAAGACCGGGCGCCGCTTCGCCACGAAGGCGTCGTAGGCGCGGCGGAAGTCTCTGGTGGTCATGCAGAGGGCCTGGGCCACGGCCTCGGCCTCGATCGCCTGCTCGACGGACATGGACCACTCCAGGGAGAGCATCCGCTTCGTCATGGCATTGGCGAAGCCGGGGCCTTCCACCACCTGGCGGGCGAGGTTGGCGGCGGCCTCCATCAGCGCCTCCGGCTCCACGGCGCGGGAGAAGAAGCCCCAGTCCAGCCCCTCCTGCGCGGACATGGAGCGACCGGTGTAGAGCAGCTCGGAGGCGCGGCCCTGGCCGATGATCCGGGGCAGGATGGCGCAGGCGCCCATGTCGCAGCCGGCGAGGCCCACGCGGTTGAAGAGGAAGGCGACCTTCGCGCGGGGGGTGGCGAGGCGGATGTCGGAGGCCATCGCCATGATGGCGCCGGCACCGGCCGCGACGCCGTCCACGGCCGCCACGATCGGCTGCGGGCAAGCCCGCATGGCCTTCACCAGCTCACCCGTCATGGCCGTGAACTGCATAAGGCCCTTGGTGTCGCGGTCGAGCAGCGGGCCGATGATCTCGTGCACGTCGCCGCCGGAGCAGAAGTTGCCGCCCGCGCCGGAGAGGACGAAGGCGCCGACCTCCTCGTCGTTCGTGCCTGCGCGGAAGATGGCGGCCAGCTCGGCGTAGGACTCGAAGGTCAGAGGGTTCTTCCGCTCGGGACGGTCGAGCAGGATGGAGGCGACGCGGCCCTCCACGGTGAGGCGCACGTGTTCCGCGCGGAAATTCCTGAGGCTCATGCGCCCCCCTCTGACATGGCGGCGCGGACTCCGCGGCGCGTGCGGTCCAGCAGGCGCAGCAGGGCCGCGCGGTCGGTGGCGGAGAGGCCGCCGAGAAGCTCGGCCACCCATTCCTCATGCGCCGCGGTCTGGCGCGCGAACTCGCGCCGGCCCTGGGGCGTGAGCCGGAGGGTGACAGCGCGGCGATCCTCACGGACGGCACGGCGCTCGATCAGCCCTTCCTCCTCCAGCCTCGCGGCGAGGCCGGTGACGTTGCCGCCGGTGACCATCATGCGCCGGCTGATCTCGCCGGGGGTAAGGCCTTCGGCCGCGCGCTCGAGCTGGGCGAGGAAGTCGAAGCGGGGCAGGGTGGTGTCAAAGCGGGCGCGGAGGCGGCGGCGGATCTCGGCCTCGATCAGCCGCGCGCAGGAGAGCATGCGCAGCCAAAGGCGGAGGTCGTCCTTGTGCCCGGCCGGGGAGTGGTCGAGGGCGGTTTCCGCATCGACATGGGTGTCGGGGATCATGGGACCTCTCCGCCATCCACCGCGAGGGCGCGGCCGTTGACCGCGCTCGCGGCATCGGAGCAGAGGAAAGCGACGGCGGCCGCCACTTCCTCGGGCTTGACGAGGCGGGCCTGGGGGTTGTGGCGGGCGAGTTCGGCCCGGGCCTCGGCCTCGCTGCGGCCGGTTTTCGCGGTGATGCGGGCGACGCTCTCGGCCACGATGTCGGTCTCGGTGAAGCCGGGGCAGACGGCGTTCACCGTGACGCCCTTGGTGGCTACTTCCAACGCGAGGGCGCGGGTGAGGCCAAGCAATCCGTGCTTGGCGGCGGTGTAGGCGGTGACATAGGGGTAGCCGCGGAGCGCCGCGGTGGAAGCGATGTTGACGACGCGGCCCCAGCCGGCCTCCAGCATGGCCGGCAAGGCTGCGCGGGTGGCAGAGGCAGCACCGAGGAGGTTCACGCGCAGCATCCGCTCCCAAAGGGTGTCGTCGGTGCGGAGGAAGGGGGCGCTTTCCGCCGCGCCGGCGGCATTGACGAGGATGGCGGGGTGGCCGGCACGGGTGAGGGCGGCGGCAAAGGCGCCGGGCTCGGTCACGTCGGCGGTCTCGAAGCCGGCGGCACGGCCGGACTCCACGGCGGCGCGGAGAGGGGCCTCGCGGCGGCCCGTCACGGTCACGCGGGCGCCGGCGCGGGTGAGAGCTTCCGCCACGGCCAGGCCGATGCCCGTGCCGCCTCCTGTCACAATCGCATGGCGTCCAGTGATGCCGTTCATGATCCTTGAAGCCTAAAGGAATACGGCAGCGACCCGCAAGCGCCAGTTGAAACCTTGAAAACTTGAAGCCTAAACTATCTTCTGTCCCGGCAGCCCAGGAGATTTCCCATGCGGATCGCGGTCATCGGCGGCGGGCCCGCCGGGCTTTACTTCGCCATCCTGATGAAGCGCGACCGGCCTGAGGCGCGGATCACGGTGATCGAGCGCAACCAGGCAGACGACACCTTCGGCTTCGGCGTGGTGTTCAGCGACCAGACGCTGGAGACCTTCGAGCGCGCGGACCGGGAAAGCTACAAGGCCATTACGGACGCCTTCGCCTACTGGGACGATATCGAGATCGTGGCCAAGCGGGGCAACGAGGTGGCGGCCCATCGTATCGGGGGGAACGGTTTCTGCGGCTGCTCCCGCCGGACGCTGCTGATGCTGTTGCAGGCGCGTGCCCGGGAACTGGGGGTGGAACTGGAATTCGGGCGGGAGGCGATGCCCGAAGATTTTCCGGATGCCGATCTCGTCGTGGCGGCCGATGGCATTAACAGCCCGGTGCGGCAGCGCGACCTCGAGCACTTCAAGCCAACGGTGGATCTGCGGCCAAACCGCTTCGCCTGGATGGGCAGCACCCGGCCCTTCGACGCGTTCACTTTCTTCTTCAAGGAGCGGCCGGAGGGGATCTTCATCGCGCACTGCTACCAGTACGAGAAGGGTGCCAGCACCTGGGTGCTGGAGACGGACCCCGAGACGTTCGAGCGGGCCGGGCTTGGTTCCATGAGCGAGGCCGAGAGCGCGGCCTTCATGGAGGAGGTCTTCGCGGAGGAGCTGGAAGGCCACCGGCTGATCACCAACCGCAGCATGTGGCGGCGCTTCCCGATGATGCGCTGTGCGCGGTGGTCGAAGGGCAATGTCGTGCTGCTGGGGGACGCGAAGGCGACGGCGCACTACTCCATCGGTTCCGGCACGAAGCTGGCGATGGAGGATGCCATCCACCTACACGCTGCCTTCATGCGCGGCGGCACGGTGGAGGAGGCGCTGGCGCGCTTCGAGGGCGGGCGGCGCGAGGAGGTGGAGAAGATCCAGCACGCGGCGGACGTCTCGCTCGTGTGGTTCGAGCATGTCGCCCGCTTCTGGGACATGCCGGCGACCCGCTTCGCCTTCGGCGTGATGACGCGTTCCAAGGCGATCACCTGGGAGAACCTCTCGCTGCGCGCGCCGGAGTTCGTGGAGGAATCGCGCGCGCTGTTCGAGGAGGAGGTGCGCGCGCAAGGGCTACCCGCCGTCGAGGGCGCGCCGCCGATGTTCCAGCCCTTCCGCCTGCGCGGGATGGATCTGGCGAACCGCGTGGTCGTCTCGCCGATGTGCCAGTATTCGGCCACGGACGGGATGCCGGACGACTGGCACCTCATGCATTATGGCGCGCGCGCGACGGGCGGCGCGGGGCTGATCTTCACGGAGATGACCTGCGTCTCGCCGGAGGCGCGGATCACGCCGGGCTGCACGGGGATCTGGAACGACGCGCAGGAGGCCGGGTGGAAGCGCATCGTCGATTTCGTGCACGCCCATGGCGGCAGCCGGATCGCGCTGCAGCTCGGCCATGCCGGGCAGAAGGGCGCGACGAAGCTCATGTGGGAGGGGATGGACCAGCCCTTGCCGGAGGGCGGCTGGCCGATCGTCTCGGCGAGCGCCATCCCATATTTCCCGAACAGCCAGGTGCCGCGCGAGATCACGCGGGCGGAGATGGACCGCGTGCGCGACGACTTCGTGGCGGCGGCGGTGCGCGGCGCGCGCGCGGGCTTCGACATGGTCGAGTTCCACTGCGCGCACGGCTACCTCATGGCGAGCTTCCTCTCGCCGCTGACGAACCGCCGCACCGACGCCTATGGTGGAAGCCTCGAGAACCGGCTGCGCTACCCGCTGGAGGTCTATCGCGCGCTGCGGGCGGCCTGGCCCTCGGACCGGCCGATGAGCGTGCGTGTCTCCGCGACCGACTGGGCGGAGGGCGGCGTGACGGATGAGGAGACGCTGACTATTGCCCGCGCCTTCGCGGAGGAGGGCTGCGACCTGCTCGATGTCTCCACGGGGCAGACGGTGGCGGGCAGCGCGCCGCATTACGGGCGCATGTTCCAGGTGCCGTGGTCGGACATGATCCGCAACGAGGCGAAGGTCGCCACGATGTGCGTGGGCAGCATCACCTCGGCGGACCAGGTGAACACGATCCTCGCGGCCGGGCGCGCTGATCTGGTGGCGCTGGCGCGCCCGCATCTCGTCGATCCCGCCTTCACGCTGCACGCGGCCGCCCGTTACGGCGTGCGCACGGCCTGCCCGCCGCAGTACCGCTGGGGGCAGGACGCGCTTCTGCGCAATGCCGTGCGCGAGGAGGCGGAGCTGATGGAGCTGCGCCGCAAGGCCCGCCCGAAGCGGCACGCGTTCTAAACGCCAGACCGTTCCGCAGTCGGGGGCAACCGGCTCACGACTCGGCCGTTTTCAGAACGGTCCGAGGTGAGGTTGCGATGACGGCTGAGACAACTGCCGAGGCCGTGATTCCTCTCGTCGAGGAAACCCTTCTGCTGAGCAAGCGGCAGGTGGAGACGGGTCGTGTTCGCGTCGCTCTCACCACGGAAGTGGTGGAGGAGGTGCTGCGCGAGACGCTGCACAGCCGCCGCGCCGAGGTGGAGCGCCGGCCCGTGGGCACGACGGTCACCGAGGCGCCCCAGGTTCGGCAGGAGGGGGACGTGATTATCATCCCCGTGGTCGAGGAGGTTCTCGTCGTCGAGAAGCGCCTTGTCCTGCGGGAGGAGATCCACCTCCGCATGATTAACGAGGAGAAGGCGGTGGAGCAGCCGGCGACGCGCCGGGTGCAGCATGCCGCCGTCGAGCGGATCACCCCCACGGGCGAGCGGACGGAATCCTGAACCCGAGCCCTGCCCGCGCCGTCCACGGAATACGCACGATACAGTTCTCATCAGGAAGGAATTCACGCATGACCCGCACGATCACCGGCTTGTTCGACAGTCGCGCCGAGGCGGAGGCCGTCGTTGAGCACCTGCGCACGCATGACCGCATCGATTCGAACCATGTCGCCATCCACGGCAATACCGGGCAGACGACCGGCACCAGCTCGGGCGACACCGGCTTCTGGGCCTCGCTGAAGGACCTCTTCATCGCCGACGAGGACCGCCAGGCCTATGCGGAGGGTATCCGCCGCGGCGGCTACGTCGTCTCCGCTCAGGTGGACGACAGCGTCGTCGACCACGCCCTCGACATCTTCGAGGCGCATGGCGCGGTGGATCTCGACTCCCGCGAGGCCGAGTGGCGCGCGAGCGGCTGGAACGGCTCGGTGGACGACGCCGCCGGCACGGGCACGCCGATGAACACCTCGGGTGCGGTCGGCGCGGCCACGATGGGCGGTACCTCCACGCCGGCCGTCGGCACGGGCAGCACTGCGGCCGCCATGGGGACGGGCACGACCAGCTCCGCGACGGGTACGGATCGCGAGGAGCGGATCCCGGTTGTCGAAGAGCAGCTGCGCGTCGGCAAGCGCGAGGTCGATCGCGGCCGCGTGCGCGTGCGGTCCTACATTGTCGAGACGCCCGTTAGCGAGAACGTGACGCTGCACGAGGAGCACGTCTCGATCGAGCGCCGCGCCGTGGACCAGCCGCTCTCGGCCGCCGACGACGCCTTCCGCGAGCGCGTGATCGACGCCGTCGAGCACAGCGAGGAAGCGGTTGTCTCCAAGGAGGCGCGCGTTAAGGAGGAACTGGTCATCCGCAAGGATGTGTCCGACCGCACGCAGACCGTGAGTGACACGGTGCGCCACACCGAGGTGGAGGTGCAGGACGACCGCACCGCCGGGACGACCACGGGGACCACCACCGGCGGCACCACGGGCAAGCCGCGCGTCTGACGCTCGCCCGCAAGGGTTGGAGGGGGCCGCGGCGGAAGCTGCGGCCCCTTCCGCGTTTCAGGGGCCGATCATCTTCAGCACGGCGCGCGCCGCCGCCTCGCTCGGGCTGCCGCCGCCGGGCGGGGAGAGAAGCGACATGACGCGGGCGAAGCCCTCCCGCTGGGCGGCGACGCCCTCTCCATCCAGGAGCTTGCCGAGTTCCCGAGCGAGGAGCGGCGGGCGGCAATCCTCGATCAGCAGTTCCGGGATGACCGGCGCGTCGGCGAGGAGGTTGACGATGCTCGCGTATTTCACCTTTGCCAGGCGGCGGATGATCCAGCCGGTGACCGGGTTCATCTTGTAGGCCACCACCATCGGCACCCCGGCGATCGCGACCTCGAGCGAGGAGGTGCCGGATTTAATCAGCCCCACCTCGGCGGCGGCGAAGGCGTCGTGCTTGTCGTCGATACCGCGGACGAGGATGGGCGCGGGGCTCCAGCCGGTGGCGGCGGCGCGCACGGCTTCCTCCACCGGGCCGGCCAGCGGCACGACAGGGCGGAGGTTCGGGTGACGGGCGGCGAGGAGGCGCAGCGTCTCCCGGAAGATGGGCAGCAGGCGGCCGACCTCCGTGCGGCGGCTGCCGGGCATCACCAGCACCACCTTTTCCCCGGGTGCGATGGCGTGGCGGGCGCGGAAGCGGGCGGCGTTGCCGGTGGCGGCCCCGCTCTCCAGCACGGGATGGCCGACGAAGGTGACGGGGATGCCCGCCCGTTCGAAGAAGGGGGCCTCGAAGGGCAGGAGGGCGAGGATACGGTCCAGCTTCCGGCCCATCTTCTTTACCCGCCCCTGTCGCCAGGCCCAGACCTGGGGCGCGACATAGTGGATGACGGGGATACCGAGCGGGCGCACGCGCGCGGCCACGCGAAGGGCGAAACCCGGGCTGTCGATGGTCACGAGGGCGGCGGGGCGGCGGTCAGCAATATCGGCCACCGTTTCGTCCAGGCGGCGGGCGAGGCTGCGGATGTTGGGCAGCACCTCCAGCAGGCCCATTAGGGCGAGTTCGCGCATGGGGAAGAGGCTGTTGACGCCCGCCTCCGCCATGCGGTCGCCGCCGATACCGGCGAAGCGGAGGTCCGGCCTCGCCTCGCGCAGCCGGGCGATGAGGCGGGCGCCGAGCACGTCGCCGGAGGATTCACCGGCCACGACGTAGAGGAGGGTCATGCAACACCCGCAGGGAAGATGGCGGTGGCCTCTTGCCGAAGGTGGATTTCGATCATGCACTGATGCATAGGCGGGGGCGGCGCCGATAGGAAGCGGAACGGTGCCCGGGGAGCGGCGATGAACGGTGTCGAGTGGCTGGGCGTGGTCGCGGGCATCCTCACGACCGTCGCTTTCGTGCCGCAGGTGCTTCGAACGCACCGCACGCGCTCGGCCAACGACCTCTCGATGCCGATGCTGCTGCTCTTCACGACCGGGGTCGGGCTTTGGCTCGCCTACGGGCTGCTGATCGGGAGCAACGGGATCATCATGGCGAATGCGGCCACGATGATCCTCTCGGCCTATATCCTCGGGATGAAGCTGCGCTTCGGTTGACGGCGCCTCACATCAGGGGCGTGTAGCGGGCCATTTCCACGAAGATGTCGCGCACCGCGTTGCCGAGGGAGCGGCTCAGCTCCTCGAGGTTCGCGACCTGGGCGATGCGCGGCTCGGCAGCCTCCAGCGTGTCCGGCGCCAGGATCAGCGGCAGCAGGCCGGCGGCGCGGACGAGGCCGATGAGGAGGCTGTCGCGGGGCTCGGGGATGTCATCCTCGAAGATCACGCCCATGAGGCGGGCCTTCACCTCGCGCTCCTCCTTGTCGGAGATCATGGGGTAGCGGCGCTCGGGGAAGATCCAGAGGAAGCGGCCCTCCTCGGCGCGGAGGATGCCGTGGGCGACGAGGCGGGCGAAGATTGTGTCACGGAAGCGGTCCGCCTCCTGGCCGAGGGTTTCTATCCACCAGCGGCTGTCATGCGGCTCGCTTTCCGGGGCAGGATCGGCCGCGATGCGGGCGAGCACGGGGTCGAGCAGGCTGTCCCCGGTCGGCGTGGCGTCGGCGACGAAGAGGCGCTGCGGGTCGGTGTCGATGCGGTTGCGGAGCGCGAGTTCCGCGAGGATAGCGCCGGCGATGGCGTAGCCGGAGGCAGGGCCGGCGGCCTCGTTCAGCCGCCCCGTGCGGTCGTCCAGCATCAGGAGGATGAGTTCCTCCGGCATGGTCAGCGGCATGGCGTGTCCCGATTCCCTTTGGCCCGGCCGCAGGGAAGCCCTCCGCGGGGGCGGCCGTCAATCGCGCGTCCGGGTCAGCTGTCCGTGGCGTAGAGCGTCGCGGGATCGGCCAGGACCGGCTCGAGCGGGGCGACTTCCCCGGCGGAAAGGCCCCAGGAGAAGCAGGAGCGGCGGCCGGTGTGGCAGGCGACGCCGTCCTGGTGGACGGTGGCCAGCAGGGCGTCGCCGTCGCAGTCGAGGCGCAGGTCGATCAGATGCTGCACCTGGCCGGATGTCTCGCCCTTGCGCCAGAGGGCGCGGCGGGAGCGGCTGTAATAGGTGACACGGCCGGTCTCGAGAGTTTCCGTGACCGATTCGGCGTTCATCCAGGCGAGCATCAGCACCTCCCCGGTGCCGTGGGCCTGGGCGATGGCGGCGACGAGGCCGTTGCTGTCCGGCTTCAGGGCGGCGACGAAGGCGGCGCGGGCCTCGGGGGAGGGGGGCTGCCAGGAAGGGAGGTCTGCGGGGCGGTTGGGGGGCGTGGCCATCGGCTCTATATAGGAGGTGCCGGCGCGCGCGTCCCTTCCAGCCGGCCGAGGACCGGATGCCCCACGGCGACCACCATCATTCCCTGATCGACGGCACGGCCGGCGCCCTGCGTGAGGCAGAGGACTCCTGCCTTCGGCGAGGCGTGCAGCTCACGCCGCTGCGGCGCCGGGTGCTGGAGATGGTGATGGAGGCGGGGCAGCCGGTCGGCGCCTATGCCCTACTGGACCGGCTGCGGGCCGAGCGGCCGGGGGCGGCGCCGCCCACCGTCTATCGCGCGCTGGATTTCTTGATGGCGCAAGGATTGATCCATCGGATCGAACGGCTGAACGCCTTCCTGCCCTGCATGGAGGTCTCGCAGGGGCATGAGCACGACCATCCTCACCAATTCCTCATCTGCCGCAATTGCGGGCGGACGGCGGAGCTGTCGGACGATTCGGTGGCCAAGGCAGTAGCCGCAGCGGCGCGGGCGGCGGGGTTCAGCCCGCTGCGGGCGACCGTGGAGGTTGAGGGCACCTGCGGGGACTGCGCCGCGCCGGACTGAGCGCCCCGCAACCCGGCGAGCGGGGCCATTCACGCGCCACGCCATTCGGGCCAAGCTTCCCCTCCACGAGCCACGACGCCGTCCGGCCGCGCATCCTACTTCGGCCGGTTCCTCCGGGGGAGACGACGCCATGAATGCCACCCGCCGCACCGCGCTGGCCGCCCTGGGGGGCGGGTTGGTCGCCGCCGCGCTTGAGCGCGGGGCTGCCGCGCAACCGGCGCTGATCCGAAAGCCGATCCCCTCCTCCGGGGAGATGATCCCGGTGATCGGCCTCGGCTCCGCCCGCCGCTACGAGGACGCGAAGACGGAAGAGGATATCGGGCCGTTGCGGGAGACCTTCCGGCGGTTCCAGGCCCTCGGCGGAACGGTGCTCGACACCTCGCCGACCTATGGGGTGGCGGAACCCGTCATGGGCGGGCTGATGGCGGATCTCGGCATCCGCTCCTCCATGTTCGTCTGCACGAAGGTGGCGGTGGACAACAAGGAGCAGGGGCGGGAGCAGATAGAGCAATCCTTCCGCAACCTGCGAACGGACCGGATCGACCTCATCGCCGTGCATAACCTGCGCGACATCACCAACGAGCTGGCGACGCTGCGGGAGCTGAAGGCGGCCGGGCGCATCCGCTATGTCGGCGCCACCACCTCCTTCGACCGGCAGTACGAGGCCTTCGAGGCGATGATACGGCGGGAGGCGCTCGATTCCATCCAGATCGACTACGCGCTGGACAACCGCAACGCGGCCGAGCGGATCATCCCGCTGGCGCGGGACCGGGGGATGGCGGTTTTCATCAACCTTCCATTCGGGCGGGGCAGCGTGTTCCGGGCCACCCAGGGCAAGCCGCTGCCGGACTGGGCGGCGGAGATCGACTGCACGAGCTGGGCGCAGGTGATGCTGAAGTACATCGTCTCCCACGAGGCGGTGACCTGCGCGATCCCCGGTATGGCCCAGGCCCGCTACGTGGATGACAACTTGAAGGCCGCCCAGGGTCGGATGCCCGACGCCGCGCTGCGCCGGCGGATGGAGGGGTATATTGACAGCCTCTGACACCTCCGCCCCGGCGGAGGGTGGCTGGCTCTTGCAGGCGCTGCGCCGGGTCATCGACGTGCGCCCGGCAGAGGCGCGGGCGCTGGCCTGGTCCTGGCTCTACGTCTTCGCGCTGTTCCTGGCCTATTACGTGCTGCGGCCGATACGGGACGAGTTAGGCGTCGCGGGCGGGGTGCGGAACCTGCCCTGGCTTTTTACGGGCACGCTGGTCGCGATGCTCGCGGTGAATCCGCTGTTTGCCTATGCGGTGCGGCGCTTCCCGCGGGAGCGCTTCATCGCGATCGCCTACCGCTTCTTCATGCTGAACCTGCTGATCTTCATGGCGCTGCTCGGCTTCTCCTCGCCCGAGGCGCATGTCTGGATCGGGCGGGCCTTCTTCATCTGGATCTCAGTCTTCAACCTCTTCGTGGTCTCGGTCTTCTGGTCCTTCGTCGTGGATGTCTTCGACGCGGAGCAGGGAAAGCGACTCTTCGGCTTCCTGGCCGCGGGCGCCACGGTGGGCGGGATCGCCGGGTCGAGCCTCACCTCCGGCTTTGTTGAGCATATCGGGCAGAACTGGCTGCTGCTGGCCTCGATCGCGCTGCTGGAGGTGGCGGTGCTCGCCTCCCGTCGGCTCTCGGCGATCAGCGACGCCTTCCAACGGCCCGTCGCGGGGGATGACCCGCACCGGGCCGTCGGCGGGGGGATCTTCGCGGGGATGACGCATACCTTCCGATCCCCCTATCTGCTGGGGATCGCCTTCTTCATGCTCTTCTACTCCATCACCTCCACCTTCCTGTACTTCCAGCAGGCGACGATCGCCGAGGCCAACTTCGCGAGCCGCGCAGCGCGCACAGCCTTCTTTGCGGATGTCGACTTCTGGGTGAACGTAATCACTCTCGTCTTTCAGCTCTTCCTCACGGGGCGTTTGATGGGCTGGCTCGGGGTGGCGCTTACGCTCTGCGCCCTGCCGCTGTTCAGCGTGGCGGGGTTCGCGGCGCTGGCGGCCTCGCCGGGGGTCGCCGTTTTCGTTGTGGTGCAGGTAGCGCGGCGGGTGAGCAACTTTGCCCTCGCCCGCCCGACGCGGGAGGTGCTGTTCACCTCCGTGCCGCGGGAGGACCGGTATAAGGCGAAGAACTTTATCGACACGGTGGTCTATCGCGGGGGGGATCAGGTGGGGTCCTGGTCCTATGCGGGGCTCGCGGCGCTGGGACTCGGGCTGACCGGCATCTCGGTCGTGGCGGTGCCGCTCTCGGTTATCTGGCTGGGGTTGAGCTTCTGGCTGGGACGGCGGCAGGAGCGGGTCGAGGCCGAGGAGGCGGACGTCGCGGTGCGGAAGGCGGGGGCGCTTGGCTAGGTTCCGGCGAGAACGAAAGTAAGCCGGATTTGGGGAGAAAGGATTGGTGGAGCCCCTGCAACACCGCTTCTGGGAAGTGGCTGATCCTTACCGAACAGCTTGATCCGTGGCGACCCTTCTGCGAAAGCCGGCGCTCGCGCTAGGGTGAGATCGGCTGATGGTGGGCAAGGAGTCGAATGCCGAGGAGGGCCGGATCCTCTTCTTGGATTACTTGCGTGCCCTGGCAGTGTTGCTGGTTGTTTGGGCACACATCTTCATTGTTGGTGTCAACAACCCCGAATCGATGGCCCCTTGGCTGCCGGCACTGACGACGAATGTCTTCGGCTCCACGGCTGTCTTCACCAACCCGCACGGGCAACTCGCCCTCTTCTTTGTGCTGAAGTTTGGAGTGTCGAGCGGGCCGGTCGGCGTTGCCCTGTTCTTTCTCATTAGCGGCTTCGTCATTCTTCGAAGCGTTGACCGTATTTCGCCGATTTCCTTCCTTGTTCAGCGAGCGTTCCGCATTTTCCCAACTTGCGCCACAGTGGTCATTGCAGTGGCGTTGCTCACCGGGCTTTATTGCACCTTAACAGGGACTACTCAGCCACATAGTCTGCTCAGCACGATCACCTCCAGCTTTGCATTATCCGGATTCTTTCAGCTCCAGGGCACGCTACCTGTGCTCTGGTCCCTGACTGTCGAGTTGGCTTTTTACCTGTTGATCGCTCTCGCCGTTGCAAGCTTCGGGCGACTTGGCTTTCGTGCGCTCATCAGCATGGCGCTCGCCTGTCTTGGAGGAGTGGGGATCCTAAACTCGACGGATCTGGGCGCGGTTGTTTCGCCGCGCCTGTGGTCGCAGTTGATCTACGCCAGCACCCTCCTGATCCACATAACATTTATGCTTATCGGTTCGGCGCTTTATCGCGGGTTCTCTGACAAACGGCCTCGCATGGCCGCGATTGTCAGTGTGTTCCTCTTCGGGATCTACGTGGCGGCCTTCGAACTATATCGACATCTTCGCGGAGAGGTTAACATCGGGGCTGCGCCGCAGGATGCTCTAGCGGCCTTGGTGATTATGGCTGCTGCCTTCTGGGCCAAGCTTTCCTGGCGATGGCTGCGGCCACTCCGCTTCGTGGCAGATATCAGCTACCCGCTTTACTTGGTGCACACTCCCATTGGCTGGGCGGTGCTGGTTGGGTTTGGCACCATTGGCTGGAACCTGCACGTAGCAGCGCTCGGTGCAACCTTGGTATGCGTGGTCCTGTCATGGATGCTCCATGTCTGGATCGAGTTGCCGTCGCAGCGCCTGGGCAAGCGGCTGACCAGGTCCCGGCAGACCGTTCCCGCGACCGGAGTTCCGGTGGGAGCGCGAGGCAAGGACGAGCTGATCGCCGCCATCTACGAGGACAAAGCCCCTGGCCTGACAGCCGCGAAGGGCGCCTGACCGGCCCCGTGGGCGGGACCGGCCACGGCCTCTATCGGGGCAGCCGGTCCAGCGCCTGTGCGAGGTCGGCGATGAGGTCCTCCGTCTCCTCCAGTCCGATATGCAGGCGGATCGCCGGGCCGCCGAGGCCCGGGTCCTTCGCCGTGCGGGTGATGGAGGGCGCGGTCGGCAGGGCGAGGCTCTCGTAGCCGCCCCAGGAGGCGCCGATGCCGAAGAGGGCGAGGTTGTCGCAGACCGCCTCCGCCTCTGCCTCCGAGTAGCGGGGCTGGAGCACCACGCCGAAGAGTGAGCAGGGCCCGAGGAAGTCGCGGGCATAGAGTTCGTGCTGCGGGTGGGACGGGAGCGCGGGGTGGAGCAGGCGCAGCACCTCCGGCCGGTTCTCCAGCCAGCGGGCGACGGCGAGGCCGTTCTCCGCCTGCTGGCGCAGGCGCACGGGCAGGGTGCGGAGGCCGCGCAGGCAGAGCCAGCAGTCGTCGGGGCTGGCGAACTGGCCGAGCTGGCTGGCCGCGCCCTTCACCACCGTCCAGTCCTCGGGCGAGTTCACGGCGACGCTGCCGAGGAGGATGTCAGAGTGGCCGCCGGCGTACTTCGTCAGCGCCTGGATGGAGACGTCCACGCCGTGCTCGAAGGGCTGGAAGTTGTAGAAGCCCCAGGTGTTGTCCATCAGCACCTTGGCGCCGGCGGCATGGGCGGCGCGGGCGATGGCGGGGATGTCCTGCACCTCGAAGGTGTGGCTGCCGGGGCTCTCGGTATAGACGACCTTCGTGTTCGGGCGGATGAGCGCGCGCATGCCCGCCTCGTCCACCAGGGGGTCGTAGTAGGTGGTCTCGATGCCCCAGCCCTTCATGAGGCCGTCCGACAGGTTGCGGGCAGGGCCGTAGACGCTGTCGGGCATGAGGCAGTGGTCGCCCGCCTTCAGGTAGGCGAGCAGCGGGACCATGACGGCGGCAAGGCCGGTGCCGACGATGAGGGCGCGGGTGCCGCCCTCGATCTCCGCGATCATGTCCTCGAGCATGTGGTGGGTCGGGCCGCCGGCGGTGCCGTAGGTCAGGACCTGCTCGTAGCGCTGCTTGGCCGCGGACTTGCGGCTCTCGCAGTCGGGGAAGAGCACGGTGGAGCCGCGGTGGACGGGCGGGTTGACGAAGCCGTGCACCTTCGCTCCCGCGCGCCCGTGATGGGACATGCGGGTGGCAAAGCCGAGCTGCTTATCGGTGGGATCGGCCATCAGGCGGCGTCCTTAGTGCTCTTGGGGGTTTCGGGGCGCAGCGCCCATTCGGTCCAGGAGCCGTCGTAGACGGCGCCTTCGGGCAGGCCGGCGCGGACGAGCCCGAGGGCCAGCACGCAGGCGGTGACGCCGGAACCGCAGGAGAGGATGACCGGGCGCTCGCCGTCCGCGCCCGCGCGCTCGAAGCGGGCGCGCAACGCCTCGGGGGGCAGCATTGTGCCCTCGGGGGTGAGAAGTTCGGTGAAGGCGATGTTGGCGGCGCCGGGCATGTGGCCGGAAGGCAGGCCGGGGCGGGGCTCGGGCGCGGTGCCGTCGAAGCGGCCGGCGGCGCGGGCGTCGAGGATCAGCGCCTCTCCGCCGCCCGTGTTTGGGTTGCCTTGCCGGACAATGCGCTTGATGTCGCCGATGCCGCGCAGGCGGTCGGCGCGAAAGTCGGGGGTGAAGGTGGCGGCGGTGGCGGGGGCGGATTCGCCGCTCTCGACCGGGTGGCCCTCGCGTTTCCATTTCGGCAGGCCGCCGTCGAGCACGAAGGCGTTCTCATGGCCCATCAGGCGCATGAGCCACCAGCCGCGGGCGGAGGCGCGCAGGCCGTGCTGGTCGTAGAAGACGACGCGGCTGGCGTTCGAGATGCCGAGCGCCCCGGCCAGCTTTGCGAAGCGGGCGGGCGTCGGGACCATGTGCGGCAGGTCGCTGTCGGGGTCGGCGAAAAGATCGATGTCGAAGAGCCGCGCGCCGGGGATATGGGCGGCGCGAAAGGCCTCGAACTTGTCGCCGGGCTCGTTGGGTAGGAAGAGGGTGCAGTCGAGCACCACGAGGTCAGGCTTGCCGAGCTCGGCGGCGAGCCATTCGGTCGAGACGAGATCGTTCATTGAGCGTCCTCCGCCAGCACGATGTGGATGCGCCGGTTCTGCTTGCCCTTGCTCTCCATCTTCACGACCTCCACGCGGCCGATCTCGCCGGTGCGGCGGACATGGGTGCCGCCGCAGGGCTGGAGGTCGATGGGGGCCTCCTCCGTTCCGATGCGGACGAGGCGGACCTGGCCGGCGCCGCGCGGGGGCTGGACGGAAAGCGTGCGGACGAGGCCGGGATTGGCATCGAGTTCCGCCTCGGTGATCCAGCGCTCGCCGATCGGGTGATCGCCGACGATGAGCTCGTTGAGCTTCTCGGTCACCCATTCCTTGGCAGGCGGATCCGGCAGGTCGAAGTCCAGGCGCGACTTCTCGGCGCCGATCTGGTTGCCGGTGGCGTAGATGCCGGGCATGGCGGCGCAGAGAAGGTGCAGCGTGGTGTGCATCCGCATGTGCCGGTGCCGCCGGGTCCAGTCGAGCCGCGCCTCCACCTTCGCGCCGGCCGGGGGAATGGCGCTGCCGGGAGCGGGGACGTGCAGGGCGGACCCGTCGGGGGACTTGACCGTGTCGGCGACGGTCATCTCGCCGCCGTCCCAGGCAAGGGCGCCAGTGTCGCCGGGCTGGCCGCCGGCGCGGGGATAGAAGACGCTGCTGTCGAGGATCACGCCGGCATCGGAGGACTCGAGCACGGTGGCCTGGTTCGTGGCGGCATAGGCGTCGTCTCGGAAGAGGGGCTGGGTCGGCATCATTCTGTCCATTCGGCCCTCAGGCGGGCGTGGTTCACCTGCAGCCAGAGCAAGGCGAGGGCGGCGGGGGCGTTGCGGATCCGGTTCCCGGCCACCATGGCGAAGGCTTCCGCGGCCGTCACCACCACGACCGCGGTCTCCTCCCCCTCGGCGTCGAGGCCGGCGAGGGTGCCGCCCTCGTCCCGGAGGGAGACCTGGGCGAGGTAGAAGTGGACGCGCTCGTCGCAGGCGCCCTGCATGAGCATGAAGGCGCCGATCGGGACCATGCGGGCGGAATGGAGCCCAGTTTCCTCGGCCAGCTCGCGCCGGGCGGTGGCGTCGGGGGCCTCGCCAGCCTCGACGAGGCCGGCGGGAAGCTCGGTCATCATCGGTTCCTCCCCGGCGGCCAGGGCGGGGAGGCGGAACTGCTCGATGAGGGCGATGCGGTCCGTCACGGGATCCCAGGGCAGGATCACGGTGCCTTGGCCGCGCCGCATCAGCTCCCAGGTGAGGGGGGCGGAGGGGGTGCCGTCGCGCTTCCTGAAGCGGAAGCGCACGCGCTGCACGGGGAAGCGGCCGGCCCAGACCACCTCGTCCGTCTCGGGGATGAGGAGGGGGTGCGAGGGAACGGGCGGGGCGTTCGCCGGCCTCGGCATCGCTCGGGGGGTGGCCGTCGGGGGCGCGAAAGGGTCGGCCGCGCCGTCTTGCTCGCTCATGCGGGCGGGAAGCTACAGCGGAACCGGGCCGCTTGAAATCACCCCTGGGGTGACGAGTGGGAGACAAGGATCGGGCGTGCGGGGGTTGCGGAGGCGGGCGGGGGCGGGAGAATGGCCGGGAGAGAAAGCCGGCCACAAAAAGCGCGAGAGTAATGAACGCCCCCTCAGTGTCCACGGCGCCCGGCGGGCAACCCTCGCCGGGAGGCCGCGCCGCGCGCCTGCGGGCGATCGCCTGCGTTACCGGCTCGGCCGGTCTCTTCGCCCTCGCCGCCGCGGCTGTGAAGGGGTTGCAGGGGGAGGTGCCGCTCTCGGAGCTGGTGTTTTTCCGCAACCTGTTGCCGCTGCCCGTGCTGCTGCTGATGGCACGGGCCTCGCCGGGCGGGCTGCGCGGCGCGCTGCGGACGCGGCACGCCCGGCGGCACCTGGAGCGGCTGGTGGGCGGCTTGCTTGGGATGTACGGCTCCTTCTTCGGCTACGCGCTGCTGCCGCTCGCGACCGTGACGGCGCTGAACTTCACCATGCCGCTCTTCCTCACCGCCCTCTCGGTGATCCTGTTGCGCGAGAGGGTGGGCTGGCAGCGGGTGGTGGTGGTGGTGACCGGGTTCCTCGGCGTGCTGCTGATGCTCCAGCCCGGTGGGGGTGGGCCGCTGCATCTCGGCGCGGCGGGTGCGGTGCTGCTCGGCGCCTTCGGCTGGGCCTGCGCCATGGTCTCGATCCGCCGCATGGGGGAGGCGGGGGAGGCGGGGATTACCATCGTCCTCTGGTTCGCGATCGGGGCGGCCATCGCCTCGGGGATCGCGGCCATTCCCGGCTGGGTGGCGCCGACGGCCTGGCAGTGGGGATTGCTGCTCGTGGTGGGCCTCGTGTCGATCGCGGCGCAGCTGCTGATGACGGCGGCCTACCGGGCGGAGGACACGAGCCTCGTCGCCCCCTTCGAGTACTCGGCCATTCTCTGGACCACCGCGCTCGGCGCCCTTCTCTGGGGCGAGGTGCCCGACGAGTGGGACCTGGCCGGCTTCCTGGTGCTGGTGGGCGCGGGGCTGGCGCTGTGGCGAACCGAGTTGTCGAGGGCGCGGTGAGCGCCGCTCAGGCACTCTCCCGCCGGATGGCCTCGGCGAGAGCCCGGGCCTCGGCCGCGGCCTGGCTGCGGGAGGCGTGCTCGGTGACGCCCATACCCTCCGCGAAGGCGGCGGCAAAGGCGGTGCGATTGCCGAAGGGGGAGGGGAGGAGGGGCAGGTTCCGCTCCTTCAGCGTCGCCGCCACCTCCTGCGCAGCGCGGCCTTGGGCGGGGACGCGATTGAGCATGAGGGCGACGACGCGTTTCTCCGCCGCTGCCACCTCCAGCGTGCCCTCCATGGCCCAGAGGTCGGCGACCGAGGGCTGGAGCGGGATGAGGACGAGGTCGGCCGAGCGCATGGCCAGCCGGCTGTCGGTGTCCGCGTGGGGCGGCGTGTCGAGGATGACGAAGTCCATCTCCTTCCGAAGCCGGGTCACGGCCTGGGGCACGCGCCAACCGGCCGGGTTCTCGAAAGCGAGGTCGCGCGCGCCCGAACCGCGCAGCCCGTGCCAGCGGGTGAGCGTGCCCTGGGGATCGGTGTCGAGCAGCGCGGCCTTCAGGCCGGCCTCCGCCAGGGCGACTGCCAGGTTGGCGGCGACGGTGGACTTGCCCGCCCCACCCTTGCGCTGCGCCACTGCCACCACGAAGGCCATGCCCCGCCTCCTGCCGATTCGGGACCACCCTAGCGCGGATCGGCGGGGAAAGGGCCAGCCCTGGGCATGGCACGGCCCGGCGGGCTGGACGGCATATAAAACCGGTCCCGCCGGCGTTGTGGCCCCATGATCGCCTTCCAGACCGGCCGCGCGCCGCGCGCTTCCCAGCAGCGAGAAAGAGCCGCCATGCGCTTCACCCGCCGTCCCACGGCGCTGCCCTGGCCCATCGATCTGCTCTCCCCCGCCGCGATGGCGCGGGCGGATGCCGCTTCCGCCGTGCCCGTGGAGCAGCTGATGGAGGCGGCGGGCGAGGCGGTGGCGCGGGCGGCGATGGCGCGGTTCCGTCCCTGCCGCGTGCTCGTGCTGGCCGGACCGGGGAACAATGGCGGCGACGGCTATGTCGCGGCACGGCGGCTGGAGAGAGCGGGTTGGGGCATCTCGGTCGCCACCATGGCGCCCCCGCGGCCGGGCGGGCCAACGGCGCGGGCGGCAGCCCGCTGGCGCGGGCCCGTGGTGCCCTTCGAGCCAGCCGAGGCGGCGCGGGCCGGGCTGGTGATCGACGCGCTGCTCGGCGCCGCCCCCTCCCGGCCTCTGGAAGACGGAGCGGTGGCGGTCTTGCGGGCGGCCGGCGGGCCGATCTTGGCCGTGGACGTGCCGAGCGGGCTGGACGGCGCGACGGGGCAGGCATTGGGCGAGGTTGCGGCCGCCGCCGTCACGGTCACCTTCGCGCGGCTGAAGCCCGGACACCTTCTGCTGCCGGGCCGGCTGCTCTGCGGGGAGCTGGTGCTGGCGGATATCGGCCTCCCGGAGGCGGCGCTGGCCGCGGCACTGGTGGGGCAGGAGGGGCGCAGCTTTCGCAACGCGCCGGGCCTGTGGCGGCCGCCCGCCCTTAATGTAGAGGGGCACAAGTACCGGCGCGGCCATGTGGTGGTGGCCGGGGGCGCCATGCCCGGCGCCGCGCGGCTGGCGGCTTCGGCCGCGCGGCGAGCGGGGGCCGGGCTGGTAACCCTCGCGGCGGCGACGGCGGAGGCGGCGGCGGCCTTCCGGGCGGGCGAGCCTGGCGCGATCGTGGCGGACCCGCCGGTCCGGCCCCTGCTGGAGGACGAGCGGCGCGGCATATGGGTGATCGGCCCCGGCCTGCCGCCCGACGAGGCCACTCGGGAATTGCTGGATGCCGCCATCTGGGCCGGGCGGACGATCGTGGCCGATGCCGGGGCGCTCGGCGCCTGCGCGGGGCAGCCGGACGCGCTGCGGGGGGCGGCGGTGCTGACGCCGCACTCTGGGGAGTTCGCGCGCATCTTCGGGGAGGCCGGTCCGGATCGGCTCTCTGCCGCTCGTGATGCCGCCTGGCGGACCGGGGTGGTCGTCGTCCTCAAGGGGCCCGACACCGTGATCGCGGCGCCGGATGGACGGGCGGCGATCAACCACAACGCGCCGCCGAGCCTGGCCACCGCCGGTACGGGGGACGTGCTGGCGGGCACGCTGGGCGGGCTGCTGGCCCAGAGCATGCCGCCCTTCGAGGCCGCCTGCGCCGCCGTCTGGCTTCAAGGTGCGGCGGCGCCGGACGCACCTGGGGTGGTGGCGGAGGACGTGGTCGCGGGGCTTCCCGCCGCCCTTCGAGCCGCCGCCGGGGCTTGAGCGGGATGGCTGGGGCTCTCATTACTTGCGGCGCGAATCCGGCGCCGCTTGGAAAGCGGGCGCGGGTGCGCTATGGCCGCGCCCTTCGGTGCCGCCGATGGGCGGGCGTGGTGGAACTGGCAGACACGCTGGATTTAGGTTCCAGTGGCGCAAGCCGTGGGGGTTCAAATCCCTCCGCCCGCACCAAACGCTTCGGCGCCGCCAGAATTGCCCCTTTTAATGTCCTGGATGTGGAACTGAGCGAATGCAGGTGACGGAGCTCTCGGCCGAGGGGCTGAAGCGGTCCTTCTCGGTGGTTGTGCCGGCGGCCGAACTCGAGGCGACGCGCGACAAGCGGCTCGCGGCGCTGGGCCGCGACCTGCGGATGCCCGGCTTCCGCCCGGGCAAGGTGCCGATGTCGGTGGTCAAGAAGCGCTACGGCACGGCCGTGACCGGCGAGGTGCTGGAGGAGCAGGTGCAGAACGCGACGCGCGAGCTGCTGACCGGCCGCGGCCTGCGCCCCGCCCTGCAGCCGAAGGTGGAGCTGGCCGGCGAGTTCGCCGATGGCCAGGACCTGACCTTCAACATCGAGATGGAGCTTCTGCCCGAGATCCCGATGCCCGATTTTTCGGGGATCGAGGTGGAGCGCCCGCGCGCCGAGCCCTCGGACGAGGAGGTGCAGAAGGCGCTCGACGGCCTCGCCTCCCGCAACGCGAAGCTTGAGGACGTGACCGAGGACCGCCCCGCCGAGAAGGGCGACACGGTCGTGTCCGACTTCGTGGGCCGGCTGGTCGAGGGCGAGGGCGAAGAGGCGACCGTCGGCGAGCCCTTCCCGGGCGGCACCGCCCAGGACATGCCGATCGACGTGGGCGGCGAGGGCTTCATCCCCGGCTTCACCGAGGGGCTTGAGGGCATCCGCGTGGGCGAGACCCGCAAGGTTCGCGTGAGCTTCCCCGAGGCCTACGGTTCCTCCGAGCTGGCCGGCAAGCCCGCCGAGTTCGAGATCACGGCCAAGGCCCTGAAGAAGCGCGCCGCCGCGCCGGCGGACGACGAGTTCGCGAAGTCCCTCGGGCTTGAGAGCGCCGAGAAGCTGCGGGACGAGCTGCGCGCCTCCATCCAGCGCGAGTACGACCAGCTCACGCGGCTGCGGGTGAAGCGCTCGCTGCTCGACCAGTTGGCGGAGCGGGCTGATTTCCCGGTGCCGGAGGGCATGGTGGAGGCCGAGTTCGGCCAGATCTGGGGCCGCGTGGAGGAGGACCGCAAGGCGGGCCGCCTGGACGCCGAGGACGCCGGCAAGGACGAGGAGACGCTGCGCGCCGAGTACCGGAAGATCGCCGAGCGGCGCATCCGGCTGGGCCTGCTGCTCTCCGAGATCGGACGGACGAACAACATTCAGGTCGGGCAGGACGAGCTGGCCCAGGCCATGCGCACCGAGGCCAGCCGCTATCCGGGTCAGGAGAAGCAGGTCTTCGAGTTCTTCCAGAAGAACCCGCAGGCGCTGGAGAACCTGCGTGCCCCCATCTTCGAGGAGAAGGTGGTGGACTTCATGCTTGAGCTGGCCAAGGTGAACGACACGACCGTTTCGCCTTCCGACCTCCAGGCGGCCTGAGGAAGGCTCTCCGGCGGCCTGATAGAGGCCTGCTGAATCCCGGCCGCCCCCCTTTCGCGGGGGGGCGGCTTGCCCCATCTTGGGGTGGAAGATTGCCGGCAGGATGGGCCGGGCGGATGCCGCGGCCTGGCCGGGCGTCTCTCCGGGCGGTGCCATCGGGGACGCGCCTCCTCGCCGGTGGGGAAGGACAAACGATGACTCGCTCAGTATTCGTCGATCGCGATCCGGTGGAGCTGTACAACAACTCCCTCGTTCCCATGGTGGTCGAGCAGACCGCCCGCGGGGAGCGCGCCTTTGATATCTATTCGCGCCTGCTGAAGGAGCGGATCATCTTCCTGACGGGTCAGGTTTACGACCAGATGTCGTCGCTGATCTGCGCGCAGCTCCTCTTCTTGGAGAGCGAGAACCCGAACAAGGACATCGCCTTCTACATCAACAGCCCGGGCGGCGTCGTCTCGGCCGGCCTCGCGATGTACGACACGATGCAGTACATCCGCAGCCCCGTCTCGACGGTCTGCCTCGGCATGGCGGCCTCCATGGGCTCGCTGCTGCTGACCGCCGGCGAGAAGGGGAAGCGCTTCGCTCTGCCGAATAGCCGGATCATGGTGCACCAGCCCTCCGGCGGCGCCCAGGGTCAGGCAACGGACATCGAGATCCAGGCGCGCGAGATCCTCAGCCTGCGCCAGCGGCTGAACCAGATCTACGTTCACCACACCGGGCAGCCGATCGAGGAGATCGAGAAGAAGCTCGAGCGCGACAGCTATATGTCCGCCGAGGAGGCCCAGCAGTTTGGGCTGATCGATCAGGTGGTGGTGAAGCTGCCGGCGGGCGCCAACGTGGCAACCCCCGCGGTGGAGCCGCCGCGCCCCTGATGGACAGGCTTCCGCCCGTGCCGCCCGGCTCAGGCATTTCCGGGCTTCGGCCCGGGCCTAGGGCAGGCACCGGCCGGTCGGGAGGCGTGTCCTTCACGATTTCGTCCCTCGCTTCCCCCAAGGGGGAGGCGGGGTTATCTTGCTTTCTTGACGCCTTTGTTGCGCCGCATGGCCGGCCCGGGGGCGAGGAGCGCGCATGAGCAAGTCCGCCGATTCCAAGAATACCCTGTATTGCTCGTTCTGCGGCAAGTCGCAGCACGAGGTGCGCAAGCTCATCGCGGGCCCGACCGTGTTCATCTGCGATGAGTGCGTCGAGCTGTGCATGGACATCATCCGCGAGGAGCATAAGACGCACCTCGTGAAGTCCCGCGACGGGGTTCCGACGCCCAAGGAGATCTGCAAGGTCCTCGATGACTATGTCATCGGGCAGGAGCACGCCAAGAAGGTGCTCTCGGTGGCCGTGCACAACCACTACAAGCGGCTGGCGCATGGCGCCAAGACCGGTGAGGTGGAGATCGCCAAGAGCAACATCATGCTCGTTGGCCCCACCGGCTCGGGCAAGACGCTGCTGGCCCAGACTCTGGCCCGTATCCTTGATGTGCCCTTCACCATGGCCGACGCGACCACGCTGACCGAGGCCGGATACGTGGGTGAGGATGTCGAGAACATCATCCTCAAGCTGCTCCAGGCCGCGGACTACAACGTCGAGCGGGCGCAGCGCGGCATCGTCTATATCGACGAGGTCGATAAGATCTCCCGCAAGTCGGACAATCCCTCGATCACCCGGGACGTCTCGGGCGAGGGCGTCCAGCAGGCGCTGCTGAAGATCATGGAGGGCACGGTCGCCTCCGTGCCGCCCCAGGGTGGCCGGAAGCATCCCCAGCAGGAGTTCCTGCAGGTGGATACCTCCAACATCCTCTTCATCGTGGGCGGCGCCTTCGCCGGGCTCGAGAAGATCATCGCGGCTAAGGGCAAGGGCTCGGGAATCGGCTTCGGCGCCGAGGTCCGTGGTCCCGACGAGCGCCGGGCCGGGGCGATCCTCCGCGAGGTGGAGCCCGAGGATCTGCTTAAGTTCGGCCTGATCCCCGAGTTCATTGGCCGCCTGCCGGTGATCGCGACCCTTGAGGACCTCGACGAGAAGGCTCTCATCGAGATCCTGACAAAGCCGAAGAACGCCCTGCTGAAGCAGTACCAGCGGCTGTTCGAGATGGAGGGGACGAAGCTCACCTTCACCGAGGACGCGCTGAAGTCGGTTGCGACCCGCGCCATCCAGCGCAAGACCGGCGCCCGCGGGCTCCGCTCGATCATGGAGGGCATCCTGCTCTCCACCATGTTCGAGCTGCCGGGCCTGGAGGAAGTCGAGGAGGTCGTGGTCAACAAGGAGGTTGCCGAGACCCGGGCGCAGCCGCTGTTCATCTATGGTGAACGGGCGGCGGAGCAGACTAGCGCCTGAGCCGGGTTGGCCGTCCTTCGGGGCGGCTCTTCCTTTTCAGGGGCATCCTTCTTGCAAGGTCCCTTTTGACCGGGGCGCCGTCCCACTGTTGTGCGGAAGGCGCCCCGGTACCACATAGGGCATTCCCCCGTGGCAAGGGGCCGTGCCTGTTTGGGGCGGTCCCGCGCCGACTGTCCAAGTGAGGTCCCGATGGCGGATTCCGATGTGGAGCTGATCAAGGGCGAGGCCCTGCCCGTCCTTCCTCTCCGCGATATCGTTGTTTTTCCACATATGATCGTCCCGCTTTTCGTGGGTCGAGAGAAGTCCGTCCGCGCGCTGGAAACAGTGATGCGGGAGGACAAGCAGATCCTGCTGCTGGCTCAGCGCAATGCCTCCCAGGACGATCCTGGCGCCGGTGACCTCTTCGATGTCGGCACCGTCTCCACCGTGCTTCAGCTCCTGAAGTTGCCGGATGGCACCGTGAAGGTGCTCGTCGAAGGCGGGCGGCGTGCCCGCGTTGCGGGCTGGAAGGAGACCGGCACCCATTTCGAGGCTTTCGCCGAGACCATTGAGGAGGCGGCCACCGAGCCGCGCGAGGTCGAGGCGCTCAGCCGCTCGGTGGTCAGCCAGTTTGAGGGCTACATCAAGCTCAACAAGAAGATCGCGCCCGAGGTCCTCGTCTCGATCAACCAGATCGAGGAGCCGGCGAAGCTCGCCGACACGGTGGCGGCCCACCTCAATCTCAAGATCGCCGAGAAGCAGGAGCTGCTGGAGACGGTGGGCGTGCCCGCCCGGCTCGAGCGCGTCTTCGCCCATATGGAGAGCGAGATCGGCGTCCTTCAGGTCGAGAAGCGCATCCGGAACCGCGTGAAGCGGCAGATGGAGAAGACCCAGCGCGAGTACTACCTGAACGAGCAGATGAAGGCGATCCAGAAGGAGCTGGGCGAGGGCGAGGAGGGCAAGGACGAGGTCGCGGAGCTGGAGGCCAAGATCAAGGCCACCAAGCTCTCCCCCGAGGCGCGCGACAAGGCTATGGGCGAGCTGAAGAAGCTGCGCGGCATGTCGCCGATGTCGGCCGAGGCGACGGTCGTTCGCAACTACCTCGATTGGATGCTGACCATCCCCTGGAAGAAGCGCACGAAGGTGCGGATCGACCTGGAGGCGGCGCAGAAGGTGCTCGACGCCGACCACTTCGGCCTGGAGAAGGTGAAGGAGCGGATCATCGAGTACCTGGCGGTGCAGTCGCGCAGCCAGAAGATCCGCGGGCCCATCCTGTGCCTCGTCGGGCCTCCGGGCGTGGGCAAGACCTCGCTCGGCAAGTCGATCGCCAAGGCGGTGAACCGCAACTTCGTCCGGATGTCGCTCGGCGGCGTGCGCGACGAGGCGGAGGTGCGCGGCCACCGGCGGACCTATATCGGCTCCATGCCCGGCAAGGTCATCCAGGGCATGAAGAAGGCTAAGAGCTCCAACCCGCTCTTCCTGCTGGACGAGATCGACAAGCTCGGCGCCGACTGGCGCGGGGACCCGTCCTCGGCCCTGTTGGAGGTGCTGGACCCTGAGCAGAACGGCACCTTCAACGACCACTACCTCGAGGTGGACTACGACCTGTCGGACGTGATGTTCATCACGACCGCCAACTCGCTGAAGATGCCCCAGCCGTTGCTGGACCGCATGGAGATCATCCGCATCCCCGGCTACACCGAGGATGAGAAGATCGGCATCGCGCGGCGGCATCTGATCGCCAAGGTTTCCGAGGCGAACGGGCTGAAGGCGGGCGAGTGGAGCGTGACGGACGAGGCCGTTCGCGACCTGGTGCGCTACTACACGCGCGAGGCCGGCGTTCGTAACCTTGAGCGGGAGATCGGTGGTCTTGCGCGCAAGGCCGTGCGCGAGATCGTCTCAGGCAAGGCGACGCAGGTCGAGATCACCGCGGAGAACCTTGGCAAGTACGCGGGCGTGCGGAAGTTCCGTTACGGCGAGGCCGAGGCCGAGGACATGGTGGGCGCCGTCACCGGCCTCGCCTGGACCGAGGTTGGCGGCGAGATCCTGACGATCGAGTCGGTGCTGCTGCCCGGCAAGGGCGCCGTGAAGCACACGGGCAAGCTCGGCGATGTCATGCAGGAGAGCGTCTCGGCGGCGGTGTCCTATGTCCGCAGCCGGGCGACCAGCTTCGGGATCAAGCCGAACATCTTCGAGAAGCGGGACATCCACGTCCACGTGCCCGAGGGTGCGACTCCGAAGGACGGGCCTTCCGCGGGCATTGCGATGGCGACGAGCATCGTTTCGATCCTGACGGGCATTCCGGTCCGCAAGGATGTGGCGATGACCGGCGAGATCACGCTGCGCGGGCGGGTGCTGCCGATCGGCGGGTTGAAGGAGAAGCTGCTGGCGGCCCTGCGGGCCGGCGTCGGCACCGTCTTCATCCCGAAGGAGAACGAGAAGGATCTGGCCGATATCCCGGAGAGCGTGACCAAGGTGCTGAAGGTCATCCCCGTCTCCCACGTGGACGAGGTGATCGCTGAGGCCCTGGTGCGCCGGCCGGAGCCGATCGACTGGATCGAGCCGGAGGAGGTCACGCCCTCCAAGCCGGCGGCCGGCGACCCGGCGGCGACGGCGTTGCTGCCGCACTGATCCTGCGGCGCTAAGAGGCGGGGAGGGGCGTCGGCGGGAGCTGGCGCCTCTTTCCTTTGTCCAGGGCCGTGGCGTGGCGGGCAAGGCTCGGCTAGGCTGTGTTCGCGGGCTTGTGGGCGCTTAGCTCAGCGGTAGAGCGCCTCGTTTACACCGAGGATGCCGGGGGTTCGAATCCCTCAGCGCCCATTCTGCCTTACGGCGTCCGGGTCGGGTTGACAGGCCCTGCCAGACCCCATAAACGGCCCCTCACGACGCGAGCGGGTGTAGCTCAGTTGGTTAGAGCGCCGGCCTGTCACGCCGGAGGTCGCGGGTTCGAGCCCCGTCACTCGCGCCACGCGACGAAATCGAAGCGCCGCCCCTCACCGGGCGGCGTTTCGTTTTTCCGGCCCTGTGCGGGCAGAGGATGATGTTGCGAACCGCTCGCAATCGTTGATTAAGCTGCGTTTAATCTGCAACAGCCCGGCCGCAGCCCTATGGCGGAAGGGAACGGGGGCCTATATGTAGCGTGCGTTGCGCTGCGGCATCGCCTCAGCGCCCATGGGCGTATCCGGTGACTCCAGGGGAGCCGGGTCCCGGAAAGCACTGAGGGCACGATGACCCAGCCGCTGCTGGCCAACTACTTCCCCATCCTGATCTTCCTCGCCATTGCCGCGGCGATCAGCATTGCCATGGTCGGGGGTTCTGTCCTCGCGGCGCGGCAGAAGCCGGACTCCGAGAAGCTCTCGACCTACGAGTGCGGATTCGAGCCCTTCGACGACACGCGGCGCCGATTTGACGTGCGATTCTATCTCGTGGCGATCCTGTTCATCATCTTCGACCTGGAGGTGGCCTTCCTGTTTCCCTGGGCCGTGTCCCTGGGCGGGATCGGTTGGGTGGGCTTCCTCTCGATGATGGGCTTCCTCGGCCTGCTGACGGTCGGCTTCGTATACGAGTGGCGCAAGGGCGCGCTGGACTGGGAATGAGCCGCGCGGCAGCGCGCGGAGAGACGAGCCGCGCGCGGCTGTGCGGCGAGACGCGCCGGCCCATCCGGGGCCTGGCGCGCAAGAACATGACGCGCGGTGACGTGCGGAGGGCGATGCGATGAGCGGCGTCGGCGAACAGACGAACATCAGCGGGGCGAACACCACCCCGATTGCCTGGAACGGCAAAGCCCTGCCGCCCGGCCCCGAGCAGGACGCCGTCCTGCGCGGCGTGACTGACGAGGTCGAGGAGAAGGGCTTCGTCGTCGCCAACCTGGACAAGGTGGTGAACTGGGCCCGCACGGGCAGCCTCTGGCCGATGACCTTCGGCCTGGCCTGCTGTGCCGTGCCAATGATCCACGCCTACATGGCGCGCTACGACCTCGACCGCTTCGGCGTGATTCCGCGGGGGTCACCGCGGCAGTCCGACGTGATGATCGTGGCCGGCACGCTGACCAACAAGATGGCCCCCGCGCTGCGCAAGGTCTACGACCAGATGAGCGAGCCGCGCTGGGTGATCTCCATGGGGTCCTGCGCCAATGGCGGCGGGTACTACCACTGGAGCTACAGCGTGGTGCGCGGCTGCGACCGGATCGTGCCGGTCGATGTCTATGTGCCGGGCTGCCCGCCGACGGCGGAGGCGCTGGTCTACGGGATCATGCAGCTCCAGAAGAAGATCCGCAGGACGGGGACGATCCTTCGTGGCTGACCTCTCCGCGCTCGGCACCGCCATTGCCGAAACCCTGCCGGCGGGCGTGCTGCTCGAGGCGAACATTGCCCGGGGCAACGAGCTCGCGATCCGCATTCACCGCGACCAGGTGCGGAACGTGATGACGGTGCTGCGCACCGACCCGCGCTTCGCCTTCGAGCAGTGCATGGACATCTGCGGCGTGGACTACCCGGAGCGCGAGGAGCGGTTCGAGGTGGTGTGGAACCTCCTCTCGCTCACACATAACCACCGGATTCGCGTGCTGGCCACGACGGATGCCGATCACGCGGTGCCGAGCGTCTCCGCCATCTGGCCGACGGCCACCTGGTTCGAGCGCGAGGCCTGGGACATGTACGGCATCGCCTTCGAGGGGCAGGAGGACCTGCGCCGGATCCTCACGGATTACGGCTTCAAGGGTCATCCGCTCCGCAAGGACTTCCCGCTGACCGGTCATGTCGAGGTCCGCTACGACGCGGAGCGGCGCGAGGTGGTCTACGAGCCGGTGAAGCTCCAGCAGGATTTCCGCAATTTCGACTTCCTCTCTCCCTGGGAGGCGATGACGACGCTTCCGGGTGACGAGAAGGTCCATCTGAACCGCATCGCGCCCTCCGAGACCTCGCTGCTCGACAAGCCCCAGGTTGAGGATGGGACCGCGGAGAAGCAGCCATGAGCCTGACGACCGCCGATTCCATGCCGCTCGGCGCGGCGGCGCCCGAGACGGCCGCCGAGACGCGCCGCGTCGAGGTGGACAGCCACACGATCAACTTCGGCCCGCAGCACCCGGCGGCGCACGGCGTGCTTCGCCTCATCCTGGAGATGAAGGGCGAGGTGGTGGAGCGTGCCGATCCGCATATCGGCCTGCTGCATCGCGGCACCGAGAAGCTGATCGAGTACAAGACCTACATCCAGGCGATGCCGTATTTCGACCGGCTCGACTACGTCTCGCCGATGTGCATGGAGCACGTCTTCGCGCTGGCGCAGGAGCGACTGCTCGGCATCGAGGCGCCGGAGCGCGGCAAGTACATCCGCACGATGTTCGCCGAGATCACGCGCATCGCGAACCACCTGCTGAACATCACGACCTACGCGCTCGACTGCGGCGCCATTACGCCCTCCCTCTGGGGCTTCGAGCAGCGCGAGACGCTGCTTGAGTTCTACGAGCAGGTTTCGGGCAGCCATTACCACGCGAACTACTTCCGCCCGGGTGGCGTGGCGAAGGACCTGCCGCCGGGGCTGACGGACCGTATCCGCGCTTGGTGCGATCAGTTCCCGAAGTTCATCGACGAGCTCGCCGGGCTGCTGACGGACAACCGCATCTTCAAGCAGCGCACCGTCGATATCGGGGTGATGACGGCCGAGCAGGCGATGGAGTGGGGCTTCTCCGGCCCCTGCCTGCGCGCTTCGGGCCTCGCCTGGGACCTTCGCCGGCAGCAGCCCTATGACATGTACGACCGGATGGATTTCGAGATCCCGGTCGGGCGCCACGGCGACTGCTACGACCGCTATCTCGTCCGCATGGCGGAGATGCGGGAGAGCCTGAAGATCATTCACCAGTGCCTCGACCAGATGCCGGAGGGTCCGGTGAAGGTGGAGGACCGGAAGATCGTCGGGCCGAAGCGCGGCGAGATGAAGCGCTCGATGGAGGCGCTGATCCATCACTTCAAGCTCTACACCGAGGGCTACCACGTGCCGGAGGGCGCGACCTACACGGCGGTCGAGGCACCGAAGGGGGAGTTCGGCGTCTACCTCGTCGCCAACGGGACCAACCGGCCCTACCGCTGCAAGATCCGGGCACCGGGCTTCGCGCATCTCCAGGCCATGGAGGTGCTCTCCAAGGGGCATATGCTGGCGGACGCGGTCGCGGTGATCGGCAGCCTTGATATTGTTTTCGGGGAGATCGACCGATGACCGAAGCTGCGACCGATCACCTCGACCCGAACTGGCGCAACAGCCGCGCCGAGCCGGACAGCTTCGAGTTCGACGCGGAGAGCGAGGCGCAGATCGCGAAGATCCTTGCGCGCTATCCGGAGAGCAAGAAGGCCTCCGGCGTGATCCCGCTGCTCTATGTCGTGCAGAAGCAGATGGGTCGCCAGACGGGCTCCGCCTGGGTGCCGCGCATCGCGATGGATCGCGTGGGTGAGCGGCTCGGCATGGCGCCGATCCGCGTCTACGAGGTTGCGACCTTCTACTTCATGTTCAACACGAAGCCGATCGGCCGGTTTCACCTCCAGGTCTGCGGGACGACGCCCTGCATGCTGCGCGGCTCGGACGACGTGTTCCAGGCCTGCAAGGACGCGGCGAAGGTCCAGGGCTACGGCCACACGAGCGAGGACGGGCTGTTCACGATGACCGAGGTGGAATGCCTCGGCGCCTGCGTGAACGCGCCCATCCTGCAGGTGGACGACGACTACTACGAGGACCTGGATTACGACCGCACGGTCCAGCTGATCGAGGCGCTGCGCCGCGGCGAGCGCCCGGCGCCGGGCAGCACCATTGGGCGCCAGACGAGCGCGCCGGAGGGTGGCCCGCTGACGCTGCTCGACGTCCCGGGAGGGGACTGACCATGGCTCTTCAGGATAAGGACCGCATCTTCACGAACCTCTACGGCACCCAGCACTGGGGGCTGCAGGCGGCGCAGAAGCGCGGGAATTGGGACCGCACGGCGGAGATCATCGCCAAGGGCCGGGACTGGATCATCGAGGAGGTGAAGCAGTCCGGCCTTCGCGGCCGTGGCGGCGCGGGCTTCCCGACGGGGTTGAAGTGGTCCTTCATGCCCAAGTCCAACCCGGACGGGCGGCCCTCCTACCTCGTCGTGAACTGCGACGAGTCCGAGCCGGGCACCTGCAAGGACCGTGACATCATCCGCCACGACCCGCATACGCTGGTCGAGGGCTGCCTGATGGCAGCCGTCGCGATGAACGCCTCGGCCGGCTACATCTACGTGCGCGGCGAGTACTACAACGAGCACCTCATCCTGCAGGCCGCGATCGACGAGGCCTACTCGGCGGGGCTGCTCGGGAAGAACGCGGCGGGCACCGGGTACGACTTCGACCTCTACGTCCACCGCGGCGCCGGTGCCTATATCTGCGGCGAGGAGACGGCGCTCATCGAGTCTCTCGAGGGCAAGAAGGGCATGCCGCGGCTCAAGCCGCCTTTCCCGGCGGCGGTGGGGCTGTATGGCTGCCCCTCCACGGTGAACAACGTCGAGACGATCGCGGTGGTGCCGGAGATCCTGCGGCGCGGGGCGAGCTGGTTCGCGGGCTTCGGGCGGCCGAAGAATTCGGGTACGAAGATTTTCTGCATTCAGGGCCACGTGAACAAGCCCTGCAACGTGGAGGAGGAGATGAGCATCCCGCTGCGGGAGCTCATCGAGCGCCATGCGGGTGGCGTGCGCGGGGGCTGGGACAACCTGCTCTGCGTCATTCCCGGTGGGTCCTCCACGCCGCTGCTGCCGAAGCACATCTGCGACGACGTGCTGATGGATTTCGACGCGTTGCGCGAGCACAAGTCGGGCCTGGGCACGGCGGGGGTGATCGTGATGGACAAGTCCACAGACCTGATCCGCGCGATCGCGCGCCTTTCAAAGTTCTACAAGCACGAGAGCTGCGGCCAGTGCACGCCCTGCCGCGAGGGCATGGGCTGGGTGAGCCGGGTGATGGACCGGATGGTCGAGGGCCGGGCGGAGATCGATGAGATCTCGGTGCTGGAGGATGTGACGAAGCGCATCGAGGGGCACACGATCTGCGCCCTTGCCGATGGTGGCGTCTGGCCGGTGCAGGGCCTCATCCGCCACTACCGCCCGATGATGGAAGAACGCATTGCGGCCTATAAGGCGCGAGTTGCCGCACCGGTCATGCCGATGGCGGCGGAGTAGGAGCCATGAGCGAGGTGAAGCTCATCAAGGTCACAGTGGACGGCAAGGAGATCGAGGTGCCGCTGGGCGCCACGGCTCTCCAGGCCGCCGAGCTGGCCGGCGCGGAGATCCCGCGCTTCTGCTACCACGAGCGCCTGTCGATCGCCGGCAATTGCCGGATGTGCCTGGTGGAAGTGGAGAAGGCGCCGAAGCCCGTCGCCTCCTGCGCCTTCCCGGTGATGGACGGCATGAAGATCATCACGGACAGCCCGACCGTGCGCAACGCGCGGCGGGGCGTGATGGAGTTCCTGCTGATCAACCACCCGCTGGACTGCCCGATCTGCGACCAGGGCGGCGAGTGCGACCTGCAGGACCAGGCGATGGCGTATGGCGGCGACAGCAGCCGCTACCACGAAAACAAGCGTTCGGTGACCGACAAGTATCTCGGCCCGCTGATCAAGACCATTATGACGCGCTGCATCCAGTGCACGCGCTGCGTCCGCTTCGCGACCGAGGTGGCCGGCGTGCCGGAGCTCGGCGCGGTCGGCCGCGGCGAGGCGATGGAGATCACGACCTATGTCGAGAAGGCGCTGTCCTCCGAGCTGTCGGGCAACCTGATCGACATCTGCCCGGTCGGCGCGCTGACCAGCCGCCCCTACGCCTTCATGACCCGGCCCTGGGAGCTGGCGAAGACAGATAGCATCGACGTGCTGGACGCCATGGGCACGAATATCCGCGTGGATGCGCGCGGGCCGGACGTGCTGCGCATCCTGCCGCGCGTGCATGAGGAGGTGAACGAGGAGTGGATGGCCGATCGCGGCCGCTTCTCCTTCGACGCCCTCAAGAAGCGCCGGCTGGACCGTCCCTGGATCCGGGAGAGCGGCAAGCTGCGCGCGGCGAGCTGGCCGGAGGCTTTCGGGGCGATCGCCGCGAAGCTGAAGGGCCTGCCGGGCGAGCGCATCGGTGCCGTGGCCGGCGGGCTGGCCGATGCCGAAAGCATCGTGGCGCTGAAGGACCTGATGGGGTCGCTCGGCTCCCCCAACCTCGACTGCCGCGAGGACGGGGCGGCGCTGGATGGGTCGAACCGCGCCTTCTACCTGTTCAATTCCGGGATCACCGGGATCGATGTGGCGGATGCGGTTATCATCATCGGCAGCAACCCGCGGCTTGAGGCGCCGGTGCTGAACTCGCGCATTCGGCGCAAGGTAATGAACAACCGCATGCCGGTCGCGGTGATCGGGCCGCGGGCGGACCTCACCTATCCTGTGCAGTATCTGGGCGAAGGGCCGGCGGCCATCACCGAGGTGCTCGGCGGCGCCTTCGGCGAGGTTCTGCGCAACGCCAAGCGGCCGATGATCATCCTCGGGCGCGGGGCGCTGGCGCGGCCGGACGGTGCGGCGGTGCTGGCGGCCGCCTGGAGCCTGGCCGGGTCGCTGAACGCGGTGCGCGAGGACTGGAACGGCTTCAACCTGCTGCACACGCAGGGCGGGCAGGTCGCGGCGCTCGATCTCGGCTTCCTGCCGGGGCAGGGGGGCAAGGACCTGGGCGCGATGCTCGGCGGCGGGGTGGATGCGCTCTGGCTGCTGGGTGCTGATGCCTTCGATCCCGCGCTGATCGCGCCGGGCACCTTCGTGATCTACCAGGGGCATCACGGGGACCGCATGGCGAGCCGCGCGGACATCATTCTTCCGGGCGCGACCTACCTGGAGAAGGACGGCACCTATGTGAGCACGGAGGGCCGGGTGCAGCGTGGCCGCCGCGGCGTCTTCCCGCCGGGCGAGGCGCGTGAGGACTGGCGGATCATCCGCGCGGCGAGCGAGCTGCTCGGGCATCCGCTGCCCTATGACGATCTCTTCGCGGTTCGCTCGCGGCTGGTCGGGGCAAACCCGGTCTTCGAGCGCATCGACGAGCTGGCGCCGCCGGCCGCCGTTTCCGCCACGCCCGCCGGCGATGCCGGGGCGGTCGGGAGCGAGCCCTTCGTGCCCTTCATCACGAACTACTACCAGGCCGATGTCATGGGCCGGGCGAGCGACGTGATGGCGGAATGCGCGCGCACCCATGCGCCAACCCCCGCGATGGCGGCCGAGTGATGACCGATTTCCTCAACTCTCCTATCGGGGTGCTGTCGCTGACGCTGGCCCAGGCGCTGGCGCTGCTGGTGCCGCTGCTGATCTTCGTCGCCTACCTCACCTGGGCGGAGCGCAAGATCCTGGGCGCGATGCAGCTGCGGAAGGGGCCGAACGTGGTCGGCTTCTTCGGGCTGCTGCAGCCCTTCGCCGATGCCGGCAAGATGCTGATGAAGGAGACGATCGTGCCGGCGGGCGCGAGCCGGGTGCTCTTCATCATGGCGCCAATGCTCACCTTCTCGCTCGCGATGATCGCCTGGGCGGTGATCCCCGTGAACGAGGGCTGGGCGGTGGCCGACATCAATGTCGGCGTGCTCTACCTCTTCGCGATCTCGTCGCTCGGCGTGTACGGCATCATCATTGCGGGATGGGCGTCGAACTCGAAATACGCCTTCCTCGGCGCGCTCCGCTCGGCGGCGCAGATGGTGTCCTACGAAGTTTCGATGGGCTTCGTGATCGTCACCGTGCTGCTCTGCGTGGGTTCGCTGAACCTGACGGACGTCGTGCTGGCGCAGAAGACGGTGTGGTTCTTCATCCCGCTCTTCCCGATGTTCGTCATCTTCTTCATCTCGACGCTGGCGGAGACAAACCGGGCGCCCTTCGACCTGCCCGAGGGTGAATCCGAGCTGGTGGCGGGGTTCTTCGTGGAATACTCCGCGATGACCTTCGCCCTCTTCTTCCTCGGTGAGTACGCGAACATGATCCTCATGTCCTCGCTCACCACCATCCTCTTCCTCGGGGGGTGGCTGCCGCCCTTCGATGTGGCGCCGTTGAACCTCGTGCCCGGGCCTGTCTGGTTCATCCTGAAGGTCTGCTTCTGCCTCTTTGTCTTCGTCTGGGTCCGCGCGACCTTCCCGCGCTACCGCTACGACCAGCTCATGCGGCTCGGCTGGAAGGTCTTCCTTCCGATCAGCCTTATCTGGCTGGTGATCACGGCCGGCGTGCTGAAGGTCGCGGGCTGGCTTCCGACATGAGTTCGACACTTCGGCGCAACCTGCGCCCGCGAAAGGTCCGCTGAATGGCGACGCTCGACCGTATCGCGCGCAGCCTCCTTCTGACGGAGATCATCTCCGGCATGGGGCTGACGCTGCGTGCCTTCTTCAAGCCGAAGGCCACCATCAACTACCCCTCCGAGCGCTCTCCGCTGAGCCCGCGCTTCCGGGGGGAGCACGCGCTGCGCCGCTACCCCAACGGGGAGGAGCGCTGCATTGCCTGCAAGCTCTGCGAGGCGGTCTGCCCGGCCGTCTGCATCACCATCGAGGCCGAGCCGCGCGAGGACGCCTCCCGCCGCACGACCCGCTACGACCTCGACATGACCAAGTGCATCTACTGCGGGCTCTGCGAGGAGGCCTGCCCGGTGGATGCGATCGTCCTCGGCCCGAATCTTGAGTTCGCGACCGAGACCCGCGAGGAGCTGCTCTATAACAAGGAGAAGCTGCTCGATAACGGCGATCGCTGGGAGCCGGTGCTCGCGGCCCGCCTGAAGGCGGATGCCCCCTTCCGATGATCGCTGGACTCGCCTTCTACGCCTTCGCCGCGGTGCTGATCGCCAGCGCCGTGATGGTGGTCACCAGCCGGAACCCGGTGCACAGCGTGCTGTACCTGATCCTGGCCTTCTTCAACGCCGCCGCCCTGTTCCTGATCGCGGGCGCCGAGTTCCTGGCGATGATCCTGGTCATCGTCTACGTGGGCGCGGTCGCGGTGCTGTTCCTGTTCGTCGTCATGATGCTCGACATCGACTTCGTGCGACTCAGGCAGGGCTTCCAGCGCTACGCGCCGATCGGGGCGGTGATCGGCGGCATCCTGTTCCTGGAGCTGGTCTTCGTGCTCGGCGCCTGGCAGTCGAGCGGGCAGGCGCCGGAGCTTCGGCTGAACGCCATGCCGGCGGACGTGCAGAACACGGTGGCCATCGGCCGGGTGCTCTATACGGACTACGTTTTCCTCTTCCAGGGCGCGGGGCTGGTGCTGCTGGTCTCGATGATCGGCGCCATCGTGCTGACGCATCGGGACCGCGTGCAGAGCAAGCGCCAGAACATCGAGGCGCAGGTGACGCGGCGCACGCAGCTCGACATGGCGAAGGTGCCGGTCGGGGCCTCCATCGGGGCGCTGGGCATCCTTCGCCCGCCGGTGCCGGAGGAGAAGCCGAAGGTCATCGCGCATGACGACGATCACGGCCATGGTCACGGGGGGCACCACTGATGCTCGATATCGGCCTCGGCCACTATCTCACGGTCGGCGCGATCCTCTTCGTGCTGGGCATCTTCGGCATCTTCCTGAACCGGAAGAACATCATCGTCATCCTGATGTCGGTGGAGCTGATCCTTCTCTCGGTGAACCTCAACCTGGTGGCCTTCTCCTCCCAGTTGGGTGACCTGACGGGGCAGATCTTCGCCATGTTCATCCTGACCGTCGCGGCCGCCGAGGCGGCGATCGGGCTGGCGGTCCTCGTCATCTACTTCCGCAACACCGGCAGCATCGAGGTGGAAGACGTGTCCACCCTGAAGGGTTAGGGCGCCATGTTCGTCGGTGCCGTCTTCTTCCCCCTGCTGGGCGCGACGCTCGCGGGCTTTTTCGGCCGCTGGCTGGGCGACCGCCTGTCTATGTGGGTCTCGGTCGGCTGCATGGTGCTGGCCGCCATCTGCGGCGTCTCGGCCTTCGTCGAGGTGGGGCTGCACTCCGCGCCCCGCACCATCACGATCTCCGAATGGATCGACGTGGGCGGTCTGAGCGTCGACTGGGCGCTCCGCTACGATACGCTGAGCGCGATGATGGTGGGGATGGTGACCTTCATCTCCACCTTCATCCACCTCTACAGCGTCGGCTACATGTCGCATGACGCGACGCCGCCGCGCTTCTTCGCCTATCTCGGCCTCTTCACCTTCGCCATGCTGATGCTGGTGACGGCGGACAACCTCGTGCAGCTCTTCTTCGGCTGGGAGGGCGTCGGCCTCGCGAGCTACCTGCTGATCGGCTACTGGTACGACCGCGAGAGCGCGAACCGGGCGGCGATGAAGGCCTTCATCGTGAACCGCGTTGGCGACCTCTTCTTCATGCTCGGCATGGCGCTGACCTTCTGGACCTTCGGGGCCCTGAACTTCGGCGACATCTTCGGCCGGGTGGAGGAGATGCGCTCGGCCACCTTTGCGGGAATGCCGGCGCTCGAGGTGATCTCGGTGCTGCTGTTCCTGGGAGCCTGCGGCAAGTCCGCGCAGCTCGGCCTGCACACCTGGCTGCCGGACGCGATGGAGGGCCCGACCCCGGTCTCCGCCCTCATCCACGCGGCGACGATGGTGACGGCGGGGGTGTTCCTGCTGGCGCGCATGTCGCCGATCTTCGAGTATGCGCCGAATGCGCTCACGCTCGTCACGATCGTCGGCGCCTCCACCGCCTTCTTCGCGGCGACGATCGGCTGCGTGCAGAACGACATCAAGCGGATCATCGCCTACTCGACCTGTTCGCAGCTCGGCTACATGTTCTTCGCGATCGGGGTGGGCGCCTACCAGGTGGCGGTGTTCCACCTCTTCACCCACGCCTTCTTCAAGGCGCTGCTGTTCCTATCCGCCGGCTCCGTGATTCACGCGATGTCGGACGAGCAGGACATCCGTAAGATGGGCGGCATCTGGACGAAGATCCCCGTCACCTATGCCGTGATGTGGATCGGCAGCCTCGCCCTGGCCGGCATCCCCTTCTTCGCGGGTTACTATTCGAAGGACGCGATCCTGGAGAGCGCCTTCGCGGCCCACACCGGCGCCGGCATTTACGCCTTCGCCATGGGGCTGATCGCGGCCTTTCTGACCGCCTTCTACTCCTGGCGCCTGCTGATCCTGACCTTCCACGGCCGCCCGCGCGCCGATCACCACACCATGGAGCACGTGCATGAGAGCCCCGCGGTGATGCTAATCCCGCTGCTGGTGCTGGCCCTGGGCGCGCTCTTCACCGGTGCGGCCTTCTCGGACCTCTTCATCGGCCACCACGAGCGTGAGTTCTGGAACGGCGCCATCTTCAACGGCGAGCACAACCACATCATGCACGCGATGCACGAGGTGCCCGGCTGGGTGCCTCTGGCGCCGACGGTGATCGCTATCGCCGGCATCGCGCTCGCCTACCTGTTCTACATGTTCGCACCCGGGCTGCCGGTGCGGCTGGCCGAGACCTTTCCGGCCGTCCACCGCTTCCTGCTGAACAAGTGGTACTTCGACGAGCTGTACGACGCGATCTTCGTGCGGCCCTTCCGGCGCCTGGCCGCTGTGCTCTGGCGGACCGGTGACGCGAAGATCATCGACGGCGTGCCGAACGGCGTCGCGGCCGTCACGGTCGACGCCGCGCGCGGCGTCGCTCGTTTCCAGACCGGGCGCGTGGCCAACTACGCCTTCACCATGATCGCCGGCCTCGTCGTCTTCGTTTCCGTCATCTTCCTGGGCTTCACCCGATGAACGCCGCCGGCTTCCCGCTGCTCTCCCTTCTCACCTTCCTGCCGCTGGCGGGGGTGGTGGCGATCCTGGCCATCCGCGGGGACGAGGCGACCGTCGCCTCGAATGCCCGCTGGACGGCGCTGTGGACGAGCCTGATCGTCTTCGGCCTCTCGCTCATCCTCTGGGCGCGCTTCGACGCACGCTCGCCCGACGCGCAGTTCGTCGAGCAGGTGAGCTGGCTGCCGGAGTTCGGCGTGAACTACCACATGGGCGTGGACGGCATCTCGATGCTCTTCGTCCTGCTCTCCACGCTGCTGACGCCGATCTGCATCCTTGCCTCGTGGGAGGCGGTGCAGAACCGGGTACGGGAGTACATGATCGCCTTCCTCGTCCTCGAGACGATGATGGTCGGCATGTTCTGCGCGCTCGACCTCATCATCTTCTACGTCTTCTTCGAGGGCGTGCTGATCCCGATGTTCCTCATCATCGGGGTTTGGGGCGGGCAGCGGCGCGTCTACGCGGCCTTCAAATTCTTCCTCTATACGCTGCTCGGCTCGGTGTTGATGCTGCTGGCGATCCTCGCCCTGTGGTATCACGCGGGCACGACGGACATCGCGGGGCTGATGCAGCATCCGGTGCCGGTGAGCTGGCAGTACTGGATGTTCCTCGCCTTCTTCGCCTCCTTCGCGGTGAAGGTGCCGATGTGGCCAGTGCATACTTGGCTGCCCGACGCCCACGTCGAGGCGCCGACGGCCGGCTCCGTGATCCTGGCGGGCGTGCTGCTGAAGATGGGGGGCTACGGCTTCCTCCGCTTCTCCATCCCGCTCTTCCCGGACGCCTCGGCCTATTTCGCGCCGCTGATGTTCGCCCTCAGCGTCATCGCGGTGATCTACACGAGCTGCGTGGCCTTCGCGCAGGACGACATGAAGAAGCTGATCGCCTATTCCTCGGTCGCCCATATGGGGATCGTGACGATCGGGCTCTTCACCTTCAACCAGCAGGGCATCTCGGGCGCGATCTTCCAGATGCTGTCGCACGGCGTGGTCTCCGGCGCGCTCTTCCTCTGCGTGGGTGTGCTGTACGACCGCGTTCACTCGCGGGAAATCGCGCGCTACGGCGGGGTGGCGAAGATCATGCCGGCCTACGCGCTCGTCTTCATGCTCTTCACCATGGCGAGCGTGGCGCTTCCGGGCACAGCGGGCTTCCCGGGCGAGTTCCTCGTGATCACGGGTGCCTGGAAGTCCAATGGCTGGGTGGCGCTTGGCGCGGCGATGGGGATGATCCTTGGCGCGGCGTATATGCTCTGGCTCTACCGCCGGGTGATCTTCTCCAAGGTGACGAAGGCCGAGGTGAAGGCGCTGCTCGACCTTTCCCCGCGGGAACTGGCGATCTTCGCGCCGCTGATCCTGCTCACTCTCTGGATGGGGCTCTATCCCTCCTCCTTCACCCATGTCTGGGAGGCCTCGGTCGCCGCGCTCGTCGAGCGGCATGAGGCTGCCCTTGCGATCCCCCGGCTGGCGGGGCTGTGAGACGATGAACTGGACCCTCGCCCTTCCCGAGACCGTGCTCTCGGTCGCCGGTCTCGGGCTGCTGCTCGCCGGCGTGATCCCGAAGCGGGATACGACCTTCCCGATCACCATGGGCACGCTCGGCGCGCTGCTCGTGGCGGCAGTGCTTGTGCTGGGCGCGCCGGACGGCCAGGCCTTCCATGGCCAGTTCGTCTCAGATGCCTTCGCGCGCTTCGCCAAGCTGCTCATCCTGCTCGGCGCGGCGACGGGGCTGCTGCTGGCGCTCGACTGGAACGAGAAGCAGGGGATCGCGCGCTTCGAGTTCCCGATCCTCGTGCTGTTCAGCACGGTGGGGATGATGGCCATGGTCTCGGCCTCGGACCTCATCACGCTGTATATGGGGCTAGAGCTGCTCTCGCTCTCGCTCTACGTCATCGCGGCCTTCGACCGTGACAACGCGCGCTCCGCTGAGGCCGGGCTAAAGTACTTCGTGCTCGGCGCGCTGGCCTCCGGCCTTTATCTCTACGGCGCGAGCCTTACCTACGGCTTCGCCGGCACCACCAACTTCTCGGCCATCGCGACGGCGGTGTCGGGGGAGGGGGGCGTCTCCCTCGGCGTGCTGGTGGGCATGACCTTCGTCGTCGCGGCGCTGGCCTTCAAGATCTCGGCCGTGCCCTTTCACATGTGGACGCCCGACGTCTACGAGGGCGCGCCGACGCCGGTAACAGCCTTCTTCGCCTCCGCGCCAAAGGTGGCGGCGGTGGCGCTGCTGGTGCGGGTGCTGGCCGATCCCTTCGCGGAGCTGGCGGAGCAGTGGCAGGGGGTGATCTGGCTCGCCTCGCTCGGCTCGATGCTGCTCGGCTCGCTCGCCGCGATCCGCCAGTCCAACATCAAGCGGCTGATGGCCTACTCCTCCATCGGCCATGTCGGCTACGCGCTGATGGGCCTGGCGGTGGCGACCGATGTCGGGCTGCGCGGCGTCATGCTCTACATGGCAATCTACATCATCATGAACGCGGGGGTCTTCGCCGTGCTCGTGGCGATGCGGCGCCAGGGGCGCTCGCTGGAGCGGATCGAGGACCTCGCCGGCCTCGGCCGGACGGATCCCGCGATGGCGCTGGCCATGGCGATCTTCATGTTCTCGATGGCGGGCATCCCGCCGCTCGCGGGCTTCTTCTCCAAGCTCTACGTCTTCCTGGCCGCCGTGCAGGAGGGCTACTGGGTGCTCGCGACGGTGGGCGTGCTGACCAGCGTGGTGGGCGCCTACTACTACCTTCGCATCATCAAGATCATGTATTTCGACACCGCCGAGGCGGCGCTCGACCGCCGCTCCTCCGCCGTTTCCTTCGTGCTCGCGGGGGCCGGGCTGTTCAACGTGCTGTTCTTCCTCTTCCCGGCGCCGCTGGTTGCGGCGGCGGCGGCGGCAGTGGCGGCGCTGGCGGGGTGAGCAACCTGCCGGCGGGCTGGCGGATGCTGGTTCACGACCAGCTCCCCAGCACCGCCGATCTTCTCCGCCAGAAGGCGGAGGGCGGGGCTCCGGAGCGCCTCGCTATCCTCGCCCGCCGGCAGACGGCCGGGCGGGGCACGCGCGGGCGGACCTGGGAGTCGCCGCCGGGCAATCTCTATCTTTCCGTGCTTCTCCGGCCCACCGCCCCGGTGCGGGAGGTCCCACAATGGGGGCTGCTGGCGGCGGTCGCGCTGCACGCGGCCGTTTCGCCGTTCGCGGCCGGGCTGTCGTTGAAATGGCCGAACGATCTACTTCTCGGCGGGGCAAAATGCGCGGGCATTCTCTCGGAGGCCGCGCTGCGTCCGGATGGCCGGCTGGACTGGCTCGCCTTCGGCATCGGAGTGAACCTCGCCTTTGCGCCCGAGGTGCCTGGGCGGCGAACGGCCACCCTGCCGGCCCCCGTCCTGCCACCTGAAGAGGCTGCGGCGCGGCTCATGGGATCGCTCGACCATTGGCGGGAGGTTATGGAAACCAGGGGTTTCGCGGCAATCCGTGAGGCTTGGCTTGAGCGGGGCCCACCCATCGGCACGCCGATCTCCGTCACCGCTCCTGCCGGCCCGCTCCTCGGCAGCTTCGAGGGGCTGGACGGGACCGGTGCATTGCTTATCAGCACCGCAGGCGGCATGGAAACGGTAACGGCCGGGGACGTTCACCCCTGAGGAGCCGAGAGGGACCCCAGCGATGCTCCTGGCGATCGATGCCGGCAACACGAACGTCGTCTTTGCCGTCCATGACGGCGAGGAGTGGCGCGGCCGCTGGCGGATCGCGACCCGGGCAGACCGGACGAGCGACGAGTACGCGGTATGGCTGCTCGCCCTGCTGTCGCATACAGGACTGAAGCCTTCCGACATCACCCAGTGCGCCCTGGGCACCGTGGTGCCGGCCGCCCTCTACAGCCTTCGCCGCCTCGTGCGGGACTGGTTCGGCTGCGAACCCCTGGTTGCCCGCGGGGACAGCGTGAACTGGGGGTTCGAGATCCTGATGGACCGGCCGAAGGAGGTGGGGGCCGACCGGCTGCTCAATGCGCTGGCCGCCCACCACCACTACAGCGGTCCGCTGATCGTGATCGATTTCGGCACCGCCACGACCTTCGACGTGGTGGGGGAAGGGGGCGCCTATGTCGGCGGCGTCATCGCGCCCGGTATCAATCTTTCCATCGAGGCGCTGCACCGCGCCGCCGCCCGCCTGCCCCGCATCGGCATCGGCCGACCGCAGGCGGTAATCGGTCGGGACACCGTGCCAGCCATGCAATCCGGCATCTTCTGGGGCTATGTCGGCCTCGTCGAAGGGCTGGTCGCGCGCATTCGGGCGGAGCACGGCAGTCCCCTTAAGGTGATCGCGACCGGCGGCCTCGCCCCCTTGTTCGCTGAGGGCACGACGGTCATTCAACATACTGACCCTGATATCACGCTGGAGGGGCTGCGCCTGTTGGCTGCCCGCAACCCGCCCCCCATCTTCCACAAGACAACGCTTCCAGAATCTCTCAAGAACGAGAACGAATGACCTTCGAGACAACGGACGACCTTGCCTTCCTCCCCCTGGGGGGGACGGGCGAGATCGGAATGAACCTTAATGTCTATCGCCTGGACGGGGCCCTCCTGGCGGTGGACTGTGGAATTGGGTTCGGGGGAAGCGAATTTCCGGAAGCGGAGATCCTGGTCCCCGATCCTGCTTGGTTGACGGAGCGGCGGGACCGGCTGGTCGGGCTGGTCATCACCCACGCGCATGAGGACCATCTGGGGGCGGTCGCTTCCCTCTGGCCGCTGCTGCGCTGCCCACTCTATGCCAGCCCCTTCGCGGCGGCGGTGCTGCGGCGCAAGCTTGGTGAGGCCGGGATCCTCGGTGAGGTGAAGCTGCACACGGTGCCGCTGGCCTCCCGCCTGCTGGTCGGCCCCTTCGATCTCCAGTTCCTTCGCGTCGCGCACTCGGTGCCCGAAGCCCAGGCGCTAGCGATCCGGACGCGCTACGGCACCGTCCTCCACACAGGCGACTGGAAGCTGGACGCCGATCCGCTGATCGGGCCGCCCACCGACGAGGCCGGCTTCGCGGCCCTCGGCCGGGAAGGGGTGCTCGCCATGGTCTGCGACAGCACCAACGCGCTGGTGGACGGCTTCTCCGGCAGCGAGGCCGGCGTGCGCGTGGCGCTGACGGAGCTGATTGCCGAACTGAAGGGCCGGGTGGCCGTCGCCTGCTTTGCGACCAATGTGGCGCGGGTGGAATCCATCACCCGCGCGGCCATGGCGGCCGGCCGGCGGGTCGCGCTCTTCGGCCGCTCGCTCCGCAACGCCGATGCCGCCGCGCGGGAGACCGGCTACTTCAAGGACATCCCGCCCTTCCTCGACGAGGAGGAGGCCGGATACCTGCCGGACGACGAGCTGCTGATCATCTGCACCGGCAGCCAGGGCGAGCCGCGCTCGGCGCTGGCCAAGATTGCGGCCGATACGCACCCCCAGATCTCGCTCGGCGAGGGGGACACGGTGATCTTCTCCTCCCGCATGATCCCGGGGAACGAGAAGGCGATCATGGCGGTGGAGTCCGCCCTGTTCCGCGCGGGCTGCCGGGTCATCACGCCTGATTCGGAGCACCCTGTGCACGTCTCCGGCCACCCCGCGAAGGAGGAGCTGCGCCGGCTCTACGAACTGGTGAAGCCGCGCCACGCCGTGCCCGTGCATGGGGAGTGGCGCCACCTGCAGCAGCACGCGGCTCTGGCCCGTGACTTCGGCGCCATCCCGCACCTGATCGAGGACGGTGACATGCTCCGCCTCGGTCCGAACCCGGTCGAAGTCTGCGAGACTGTGCAGAGCGGCAAGCTGGCGGTGGATGGGGCGCGTCTGCTGCCGTTGGAGGGCAACGTGCTCGGCGCACGCCGGCGGATGCTGTTCAACGGCGTGGTTGTCGGCTCGCTTGCCGTGGATGAGGCGGGACGGGTTCGCGGGCAGCCGCAGATCTCCGCCCCTGGCCTCTTCGACCAGGGGGAGGAAGCGACCAACCAGATCGCCACCGACCTCGCGCGGCTGGTGAACGACATGCCGGCGGGGCTGCGCCGCGAGGATACGGCCCTGCGAGAGGCTGCCCGCACGGCGCTGCGCAAGGCGATCGGCCGACGGGTGCGCAAGCGCCCGCTGGTGGAGTTGCACCTCCTCCGGGTCTAGCGCCCGTTCAGCGGAGGTTGAACTGGAGCGTCACGCCAGGGGCGGGTGGCGCGTAGGCCATGGGCGGGGCATAGGCGTTGTGGCGGCGCCAGCGCTCCTCCCGCCAGGCCTCGCGCCTCGCGGCCTCACGGCGCCAGGCCTCGCGGCGCCAACGTTCCTCGCGCCAGGCTTCGCGGCGGTCCCAATCGCGCCGGTCCTCCCAGCCGCGCTCCCAGGGCGGACGGGCCTCGGCCGCCTGGGGCAGCAGGGGCATCGCCGATAGGGCGAGGCCCGCGAGGAGGATGATGCGTCGCATGGCGGTCTCCTTCCGGGTCGGTTATCTCCCCAACGCACGACCGGCCCGCGGGATTACGGCACCGGAATGGCAAGGAAGCGGACATGGGCTGGGTGACGGGCACCGTCGTGTACTTCCTCGTGTGGTGGACGGTGCTTTTCGCCGTGCTGCCGCTGGGGGTGAACCCCGATCCCGATGGGGAGGCGACGGGCGGCTGGCGCGGTGCGCCCCGCCAGGTGCGGGTGCTCAGGGTCGTGCTTATCACGACCTTGCTGTCGCTTCTCGTCTGGCTCCTCATCGAGTGGCTGGTACGGGCGGATTGGCTCTCCTTCCGGGAAGGATGGCTTGCAAAGCCCAATGATTAGGCATTCGCCTGCGCTCACGATTTTGTAGCTAATAAATCGATCATTCGGATGCGTGCTTCGCCACTTTTTTCATCTTGTGCGGCCTGAAAATTCTTCCGTGCTCCGCTGGCCTGACGCATCATCGGGACATGGAAGAGGGCTTTTCCTCTTCCGCCGTGTGACTGGCGTTTCCTCCCTAAACTCGGGCCGTCCCTTCGGGGCGGCCCTTCTTTTTTGCCCCATGCGCCGCAGGGCGCCTCTGGCGCATTGCGCCCCCAGCGCCTTGCTCTAGGTTGCGCGCCGAACGACCCCCCTGGCCTTACCGGAGCCCGCCCACTTGCGCCTGTCCCGCGCCTTCCTGCCCACGCTGAAGGAAACGCCCGCCGAGGCGCAGATCGTCTCGCACCGCCTGATGCTGCGGGCGGGCCTCATCCGCCAGACCAGCGCGGGCATCTATGCCTGGCTGCCGCTCGGCCTGCGCGTGTTGCGCAAGGTGTCGGAGATCGTGCGCCAGGAGCAGGACCTCGCGGGCGCGCAGGAAATCCTGATGCCGACCGTCCAGCCGGCCGAGCTCTGGAAGGAGAGCGGCCGCTACGAGGACTACGGCAAGGAGATGCTCCGCATCACCGACCGGCACGACCGGGAGATGCTCTACGGCCCAACCAACGAGGAAATGGTCACGGACATCTTCAAGGGTTACGCAAAGTCCTACCGCGACCTGCCGCGCAGCCTCTACCACATCCAGTGGAAGTTCCGGGACGAGATCCGCCCCCGCTTCGGCGTGATGCGCGGGCGCGAGTTCCTGATGAAGGACGCCTATTCCTTCGACATGGATGCGGAGGGCGCGCGCAAGTCCTACCGCCTGATGTTCCGCGCCTATCTCCGCACTTTCGCGCGGATGGGGCTGAAGGCCATCCCGATGCAGGCCGATACGGGGCCGATCGGCGGCGACCTCTCGCACGAGTTCATCATCCTGGCGGATACGGGCGAGAGCCTCGTCTACCTGCACAAGGACCTGCTCGATTTCGACGTGCTGGCGCAGGATCCGACCGGCACGGGCGATCCCTCTCCAGTCGTGGATTTCTGGACCAGCCGCTACGCCGCGACGGACGAGAAGCACGACGAGGCCGCCTGGGACGCCATTCCCGCGGAAGCGCAGGTCACCGCGCGCGGCATCGAGGTGGGGCATATCTTCTACTTCGGGACGAAGTACTCGAAGCCGATGGGTCTGACCGTCGCGGGGCCGGACGGCACGCCGGTAATCCCCGAGATGGGTTCCTACGGCATCGGCGTCTCCCGCCTGCTGGCCGCGATCATCGAGGCGGGGCACGATGAGGAGGGCATCATCTGGCCCGACGCCGTCGCACCCTATGCCTGCGCCATCCTCAACCTCAAGCCCGGCGATGCCGCGGCGGATGCGCTCTGCGAACAGCTCTACGGTGCGCTGGGGAGCGAGGCCGTGCTCGACGACCGGCCTGAGCGTGCCGGCGCCAAGTTCGCGGATGCGGACCTTGTCGGCTACCCTTGGCAGGCGATCGTCGGCCCGCGCGGCGCGGCGAAGGGCATCGTGGAGCTGAAGCGCCGCGCGACCGGCGAGCGGCTGGAGCTGCCGCTCGAGGAAGCGCTGGCGAAGATCCGCGCGACGCTTCCCTGATGTTCTCCCCTTTCGAGCGCGCCGTCGCCTTCCGTTATCTCCGCGCCCGCAAGGGGGAGCGGTTCGTCTCGGTCATCGCGATCTTCTCGCTCGTGGGGATCGCGCTGGGGGTGGCGACGCTCATCATCGTCATGTCCGTGATGAACGGGTTCCGGCAGGAACTGCTGGGGCGGATCCTCGGGCTGAACGGGCATCTCGGCGTCTATGCCGCTGACAATGCGGGGCTCAGGAACTTCGACGACATCGCGGCCCGCATCCGCAGCCTGCCCGGCATCGCCTCCGCCACGCCCATCGTGGAGGGGCAGGTTCTCTTCACCAGCGAGGAGGGCGGCGCGACGGGTGGCCTGGCTCGTGGCATCCGGCCGGAGGACCTTCGGGCGCGGCCGCTGATCGCGGGCAATATCCGCGCGGGCGATCTCTCGCGCTTCGGCGGGGACGACACGATCGTCATCGGCACGCGCCTGGCGCGGAAGCTCGGCATCCGCGTGGGGGAGAGGATCACGCTCGTCTCGCCGCAGGGGCGCGCGACGGTCGTCGGCACCGTGCCGCGACTGCGCGCCTACGAGGTGGTCGCGCTCTTCGAGGCGGGGATGCAGGAATACGACGCGAGCTACGTCTTCCTGCCTTTCGGCGCCGCGCAGATCTACTTCCAGCACCGCGACAGCGCGACGCAGGTGGAGGTCTTCGTGGACGACCCATCCCGCGTGCGGCTGGCCACGCGGGAAATCTTCCAGGCCCTGCGCGGCATGCCCGTGCGGGTGCTGGACTGGCAGGATTCCAACTCCTCCTTCTTCAACGCGGTGCAGGTGGAACGGAACGTGATGTTCCTCATCCTCACCCTCATCATCATCGTGGCGGCCTTCAACATCGTCTCGTCACTGATCATGCTGGTGAAGGACAAGGGGCGGGACATCGCGGTGCTGCGGACGGTGGGCGCGACGCGCGGCGCCATCCTGCGGATTTTTCTGCTTGCCGGGGCCTCGATCGGGGTTGCGGGCACGCTGATCGGTTTCCTCATCGGCCTCGTCTTCTGCTTGAACATCGAGAACATCCGGCAGTTCCTGCAGTCGCTGACCGGCACGGACCTGTTCAGTGCCGAGATCTACTTCCTGACAAAGCTGCCCGCCGTGGTGGAGCCGATGGAGGTGGCGCAGGTGGTCGGCATGGGGCTCGCGCTCTCGCTGCTGGCGACGATCTATCCCTCCTGGCGCGCGGCGCGGCTGGACCCGGTGGAGGGGCTGCGCAATGCCTGACGCGCCGCTCGCATCGCCGAATGGAACGCCTCTGGCGCTGCGCGCCGTCGAGCGCCGCTACCGCACGGAGGCGGGGGAGCTGCCGGTGCTGCGTGGCGCCAGCCTCGATCTGGTGGCGGGCGAAATTGTCGCCTTGGTCGCGCCCTCCGGCACCGGCAAGTCGACGCTGCTGCATGTGGCGGGCCTGCTGGAGAAACCTGATGGCGGCCAGGTTCTCGTCGGGGGCCGCGACTCCGGCAACCTGCCCGACGACGTCCGCACGGCGCTGCGGCGGGACACGATTGGCTTCGTCTATCAGTTCCACCACCTGCTGCCGGAGTTCACGGCGGAGGAGAACATCGTGCTCCCGCAGCTCGCCGCCGCCCGCCCGCGACGCGAGGCGGAGGCACGGGCGCGCGAGCTTCTCTCGGCCTTCGGCCTGTCGGATCGGGGCCATCACCGGCCGACGCGCCTCTCGGGCGGCGAGCAGCAGCGGGTGGCGATCGCGCGCGCCTTGGCGAACAGTCCGAAGGTGCTGCTGGCGGACGAGCCCACCGGGAACCTCGACGTGGCCACCGCCGACCGTGTCTTCGCGGAGCTGCTGGGAGCCGTGCGCGGACGCGGCGTCGCCGCGCTGATCGCGACCCACAACCCGGAACTGGCGGCGCGGATGGACCGTACCGTCACGCTGCGGGACGGGCTGATCGTCCCGGGTTGACGAACCGTCGATGGACAGGGAGCGGCGCCCGCTCCTAGGCTCCGCGCCCATGCCTATCAGCCGCCGATGCCTCCTTTTCGCCCCCACCGCACTGGCGGCGCCTGCCGCGCTTGCGCAGGGCGCTTGGCCGCAGCGTCCGCTCCGGGTGATCGTGCCCTATGCGGCGGGTGGGCCCTCCGACATCGTCGCACGCCTCCTCACGCCCGGGCTGGCGGCGGCGCTCGGCCAGCCAGTAGTCGTCGACAACCGCCCGGGCGCGGGCTCGATGCTCGGCACCGAGGCGGCGGCGCGCGCGGCGGATGGCCATACCGTCCTGCTCGCCGACTCACCCTTCACCATCATCCCTGCGGTTCAGGAGCGCGTGCCTTACGATGCCGCGGCGGACCTTGCACCCGTTACGCTTATCGGCGCGGTCACGATGATCCTTGCCGTGAACAGCGGCTTTCCCGCCCGCAGCGCCTCCGCCCTGGCCGAAGCGGCGAAGTCGCGTCCGGACACGGTTTCCTTCGGCTCCTCGGGCATCGGCAGCCTCTCGCATCTTCTGCCGGAATGGTTCGGCCAGCTGACGGGCGCGCGCTTCGCCAACGTCGCGTATCGCGGCGCGGGGCCGGCGCTTCAGGACGTCGCGGCCGGGCAGATCAATGCGATCTTCTCCTCGCCGGCCTCGATTGAGGGGCCGCTGCGGGCGGGGCAGGTCACCCCTATCGCCGTCGCGGCTCCTCAGCGCCTGCCGGCGATGTCCGAGGTGCCGACACTGCTGGAGGGCGGCATCGACCTCATCGCCGACAACTGGTTCGGCGTGCTGGCGCCCGCCTCCGTGCCGGTGGAGGCGCGGGCGCGGCTGGCAGCGGCCCTCTCCGAGGTGATTGCCAGCGAGGACGTGCGTGCCCGCCTTACTACCCTTGGCCTGGAGCCCCGACCGGCGGGGCCCGAAGCCTTCGCCCGCGTGCTCGACGCAGAGTTCCGCCGCTGGGCGTCGGTAGCCCGCGCGGCGGGTGTGAGCGTCCGCTGATGGAGGCCTTTCTCGGGCGGCTGGCCGCCGATTCTGGACTTCGCGCCGACTTCGAGGCTCTCTGCGACTTTGGTGGCCGCGTGCAGGGCAGCGCCTCGGCCGAGGCAGCCTTCGCCTGGACCCTGGCGCGCCTGCGCGAGACCGGCCCTGCGACGGAAGAACCCGTCCCCTACGGCGGTTGGACGCTCCGCCGTGCCGCCTTGTCGCTGCCGGACGGAACGGCGCTTCCACATGTGCCGCTCTTCGGCTCCGGCAGTACCGGGCCCAACGGGCTGGAGCTGGAGGTGATTGATCTTGGCCGCGGCGCGCCGGAGGACATCGCGGCGGCTGGGGAAGCGGTGCGCGGCAGGGCCGTGCTGCTGCGGCACGAGTATCCCTTCGCCCCCTGGACCATCCACCGCCGCTTCAAGCTGGCGGCCGCGGCCGCCGCAGGCGCGGCGGCGGCGCTGATGGTGCAGCCGGAACCGGGCATTGGGCCGGTCTCGGGTGGCGCGAACGGCGTGCCGATTCCCTGCTTTGGCGTGGGGATCGAGGTAGCGGCCCGGATCGCCGGCCGCCGCGCCCGCTTCTTTCTGGAAGGCGAGGCCGCCCCGGCGACGGCGCCGACCCTGGTGCTGGACCTTCCTGGTGGAGGTGAGGGCCGCGTCGTGCTCTCCGCCCACCTCGATGGCCATCCACTGGGCGAGAGCGCGATGGACAACGCCACCGGCCTCGCCGCCGCGCTGGCTCTTGCGCGCGCGGTGGCGCCCGACCTGGCCTCCTGCCGGCGCGGCCTCACCCTCTGCGTCTTCGGGGCGGAGGAGTGGGCGCTCTCGGGCTCGAAGGCCTGGCTCGCCGCGATGAACCCGGCACAGCGCGCGGCCATCCGGTTCAACCTCAACCTCGACAGCATCGCGGGCCATCCGCGGCTGACGGCGCTGACCAGTGGCTTCCCAGCTCTCTCCCCGTTCCTGCGGCGGGCCACCGCGGCGATCGGGGCTGAGGTCGCGGTGCATCTTCCCCTCATGGTCAATTCCGACCACGCCAATTTCGCCGCCGTCGGCATTCCGGCGCTGCGCCTCATCGCCGGCTTTGATGCGCCGGAGGGGGCACTGCGACATCTCCTCACCGGCGCCGACACTCGCGCCGTGGTGCCGCCGGGCGAGCTGAAATCGGCGGCGATTACGGCCGGCGCCATCCTCTGGGCAGCCCTGAACGCGAGCGACGAGGAGATCGCGGCACTCGCCTGACCGTTCCGCTCCTTAAACCGCGCGAATCGGGCGGAGCGGGCCTATATTCAGGGCATGCCCTCCAGCTTCGTGCACCTCCACGTCCATTCCGCCTATTCGCTGGCGGAGGGCGCCATCAAGGCCGACAAGCTGCCGGGCCTGGCCCGCAAGGCCGGGATGCCCGCGCTGGCGCTGACCGACACCGCCACGATGTTCGGCGCGCTGGAGTTCAGCCAGTACGCGACGAAGGAGGGGGTGCAGCCCATCATCGGCTGCCAGCTCTGGCTGGCGCGCGCGAAGGAGCCGGAGCGGCCCGAGGCGGCGCGGCTGCCGCCGGACCCGGTGGTGGCGCTGGCGATGAACGGGGCGGGGCTGCAGAACCTCCAGCGCCTCTCCTCGCTCGGCTGGCTGGGGGAGGACCCCTCGGGCAAGCCCGCGATCAACCTCGACCAGCTCCGCTCCCACGCGGAGGGGGTCTTCCTGCTGACGGGCGGCACGCTCGGCCCGCTGGGCCGCCTGCTGGCGGAAGGTCGGCGGCCGATGGCGGAGGGGCTGCTGGCCGCGCTGCGCGAGGCCTATGGCGACAACCTGGCGGTGGAGCTGACGCGCCACGGGACGGAGCGCGACCGCGCGGTGGAGCCGGGCCTGCTGGCTCTGGCCGATGCCGCGGCCACGCCGATCGTCGCCGCCAACGACGTGTATTTCGCAACCGAGGCCGGGCACGAGGCGCATGACGCGCTGCTCTGCATCGCCGAGGGCCGGACCCTGGCCGAGCCCGACCGGCGGCGCCTGACGCCCGAGCACTGGTTCAAGCCGCCGGCCGCCATGCGCGCCCTGTTCGCCGACCTGCCGGAGGCCTGCGACAACACGCTGGCGATCGCCCGCCGCTGCGCCGTGATGGCGGAGACGAAGAAGCCGGAGCTGCCGATCTGCCCAAAGGTGCAGCCCGGCATGACCGAGGCCGAGACCGTGCGCGACATGGCCACGCGCGGGTTGGAGGGGCGGCTCGACGCCCAGGGCACGCCCGAGGAGAAGCGGCCGGAGTACCGGGAGCGCCTCGACTTCGAGCTGGGCATCATCGAGAAGATGGGCTTCTCCGGCTACTTCCTCATCGTGGCCGACTTCATCCAGTGGGCGAAGGAGCACGGCATTCCCGTGGGCCCCGGCCGCGGATCGGGCGCGGGCTCGGTCGCCGCCTGGGCGCTGCTGATCACCGACCTCGACCCCCTCCGCTTCGGGCTGCTGTTCGAGCGCTTCCTGAACCCCGAGCGCGTCTCGATGCCCGACTTCGACATCGACTTCTGCCAGGACCGGCGGGAAGAGGTGATCCAGTACGTGCGCCGCGAGTATGGCGAGGACCGCGTCGGCCAGATCATCACCTTCGGCCGGTTGCAGGCGAAGGCGGTGGTGCGCGACGTCGGCCGCGTCATGGGCATGCCCTACGGCCAGGTGAACCGCATCGCGGAGCTCATCCCCTTTAACGCCGCGAAGCCGCCGACGCTCCAGGAGGCGCTGGACGGCGAGCCGCGCCTGAAGGAGATGCGCGAGACCGACGAGAACGTCGATCGCCTCATGCACACGGGCCTGCAACTCGAAGGCCTCTACCGCAACGCTTCCACCCACGCGGCGGGCGTGGTGATCGGGCGCAAGCCGCTGATCGAGATCGTGCCGCTCTACCGCGATCCGCGAAGCGACATGCTGGTGACGCAGTACTCGATGAAATACGTCGAGAGCGCTTCGCTGGTGAAGTTCGACTTCCTAGGCCTCAAGACGCTCACCGTGCTTGAGCGCGCGGTGAACATCCTAAAGGGCCAGGGGATCGAGGTGGACCTGACCACCATCCCGCTGGATGACGCGAAGACCTACGCCATGCTCGCCAAGGGCGACGCGGCCGGCGTGTTCCAGTTCGAAGGCCAGGGGATGCGGGACTGCCTCCGCATGATGCGCCCGGACCGCTTTGAGGACCTGATCGCCGCCGTCTCGCTCTACCGCCCGGGCCCGATGGCCAACATTCCGGCCTACTGCGCGCGCAAGCACGGCGAGCCCTGGGAGCCCGTGCACCCCGCGATGCGCCCGCTGGTGGAGGAGACCTACGGCATCCTGGTCTACCAGGAGCAGGTCATGCAGATCAGCCAGGAGCTGGCAGGCTACTCGCTCGGCGGCGCGGACCTGCTGCGCCGCGCCATGGGCAAGAAGATCCGCTCGGAGATGCAGGCCCAGCGCGCGATCTTCGTGGAGGGCGCGACGGCCCGCGGCATCCCGAACGACAAGGCTGGCGAGATCTTCGACCTGATGGAGCGCTTCGCGGAATACGGCTTCAACAAGTCGCACGCCGCCGCCTACGCGCTCGTCTCGTACCAGACGGCCTGGTTGAAGGCGAACCACACGGTCGCCTTCCTCGCGGCCTCCATGACGCTCGACATGGCGAACACCGACAAGCTCGCCTCACACCTGCAGGAGGCGTCGCGCCTCGGCATCAAGGTGCTGCCGCCCGACGTGAACCGCAGCGCCGCCGAGTTCACAGTGGAGGTACAGGAGGGGGAGGACGGCACGAAGGTGGAGTCCATCCGCTTCGCGCTGGCTGCGGTGAAGCGCGTGGGCCTCGCTGCCATGCAGGACCTCGTGCGCGTGCGCGGGGAGGGCGGGCCCTTCCGGTCCCTCTCGGACTTTGCGGACCGTGTGGACCCGAAGCAGCTCAACAAGATGCAGGTGGAGAACCTCGCCCGCGCCGGCGCCTTCGAGTGCCTGGACCCCAACCGAGCGCGGGTGACGGAGGGGGCGGAGCTTATTCTCCGCCGTGCCCAGGCGGCTGCCGAGGACCGGGGTAGCGCCCAGATCGGCCTTTTCGGCGCGCCGGGCGCCTCCCCGGACACGCCGCCGCTGCGGCTGCGGGACATGCCGGACTGGCCGCAGCTCGACCGGCTGGAGAAGGAGGCGGAGGCGATCGGCTTCCACCTCTCCGCCCATCCGCTCGACACCTATATCGACACGCTACGCAAGCTGAACGTCTGCCCCATCGCGAAGATGACGGAGCGCGCCCAGGCCGGGGCCGGGCGGCTGAAGCTCGCCGGCACGATCATCGGCGCGAAGGAGCGCACGACGAAGACCGGCAGCCGCATGGCCTGGATCCGCATCTCGGACGCCAGCGGCAGCACGGAGGTCACCTGCTTCTCCGAGATCCTCGGCAAGTGCCGGGAGATGCTGGTGGAGGGCAATGCCGTGATTTTCTCCGCCGAGGTGCGGGTGGATGGCGAGGCCGTGCGCCTCACCGCGCTCGACTGCGAGCCGCTTGAGCGCGCGGCCCAGTCCATCGGCCAGGGCCTGCGGATCGAGGTGGCGGCGATGGAGGCGATCGACGCTCTCCGAGCCCTGCTCGAACGGGAAGGAAAGGGCAGGGGAGAGGTCATCCTCATCCCCCGCACCGGGCCCGGGCAGGAGGTGGAGCTGACCCTTCCCGGTCGCTGGAACGTCTCGCCGCGACTGGCCCAGGCGATGAAGGTGATCCCAGGCGTGGAGGCAGTCGAGGCGGCCTGAACGTTCCCCCGCACCGGTTCAGGCATTTGTGGCATCCGGCGCGAACGCTTGATAACCTGTTGTCCCGATGCCCTCGGAGCCGAAAAGAGGGGCTGGACGGGTGCAATCGGGGTTCCGCGCCGATCAAGCCTGGAGGCTGTCATGGACCTCTATTCTCCCTGGTGGCGGGTGTCACACCCGGGATCGAGCCTGGCCCTGGCGGTAGTGACTGTCGCCGCCGCGGCTGCTCTCATCCTTTTCGAGTACGTCCTCGACTGGCCGGTCGTGATGGAGACCGAGAGAGCTTCGGAGGCGGGCAGGTCGCAGGGTTGAGGCCGGCCTCCGGCGCAGCCCCGTTCGCCGCGTCTTCCGCCCGCACGTCTTCCCGGCGCCTTCCGGGCCCGGATCTCCTGTGAGGGGTTTGCTTCTGAAGGCCCTCTAG
>NZ_RCVR01000028.1 GCF_016107305.1 Roseomonas sp. KE2513 | reverse complement strand
CGTTCACCCGCCGGCCATTCGGGCCGAAGACACTGCCGCGCCGTCCTCGAGCCCGCTGCCGGCCGGTGGCCTGATCGCCTCCTATGCCGCTGCCCGCGCCGCCGCCCCCGGTCACATCGTGCTGTACCGGGTGGGGGAGTTCTACGAGGTTCTCGCCGAGGACGCGGCGGTGGTGTCGCGGGCCCTGGGCATCCAGCTCACCCGGCGTCGGCAGAAGGACGGGCCCGACATACCGATGTGCGGCATCCCGGCCTCGACCGCTGAGGCCGCGGTAGGCCGGTTGCTCTCCGCCGGGCTCAAGGTCGCCCTCTCGGAGCAGCCCGCCTCGGCGGGCGAGGAGCGTCCGCTGCGGCGGCTTACCCCGGGCACGTCCGTCGACGCGGCGGTGCTGGCGCCCGGGAGGCCCAACAACCTCGCCGTCGCCTTCGCGGCCGGTGAAGCAGTGGGCTTCGCGTGGCTCGATGTGTCCACCGGCGAAGGGGGCACGGCGATGGCCTCGCTGGAGGGGTGCGGTCCGGTGCTGGCGCAGATCGCCCCGACCGAGGTGCTGGTGGCACGATGGCCGGAAGCCTCGGACGCCCTGGCGGTGGCTCTTCGCAGCGGTGGAACGCGCTTCGGCAGGCTGGAGCGGCCCGAACTGGAAGGCTCGGCCGCCGCGGACATGCTCGCGGCAGCTTACGGCCTCGGCGCCCCGGACGCCCTGCGCGGCTTCTCGCCGCCCGAACTGAACGCCCTCGTCGCTCTCCTTGACTACATTCGGTCCACTGCCGGACGGCTCCCCGACGCGTTGCCGCCGCCGCGGCGGGCGGCGATCGGCGACACCATGGAGATCGACGCCCCGACGCTGCGAGGCCTCGAGGTTCTCACCTCCGGTGCCGGCGCGGAGGGCACGCTGCTGTCGGTGCTGGACCGCACGGTTAAACCGGCCGGCGCCCGCCTGCTGGCCCGGCAGTTGGCGGCGCCGCTGACCAAGCCGGACACCATCCGCCGTCGCTTGGCGATGGTGCGGTTCATGGTGAACAACCCGCAGCTTCGGTCGGGCTGCCGGGAGGAACTATCAGGGCTTCCCGACGTGCTGCGTGCCTATGGGCGGCTATCCCTGGGCAAGGCAGGGCCGCGTGACCTGACGGCGGTCCGCGACGGGTTGGAGCGGGCGCAGGCCACCGCCGCCCACCTCGCGGCCGGCGATGACCTGCCCCCGGGCTTGGCGACGGCTGGCCGAGAACTCCGGGCGGCCGGTGACGGCGGCCGGGACAGTCTTGCGAACACCCTGCGCCGGGCCCTGGTACCCTTCCCACCGGCGAGTACCGGCGAGGGCGGCTTCGTGGCCGACGGCTACCACGCCGAGCTCGACGCCAAGAGAACGGAGGCCGCAGCGGCCCGGGAGGCGATCAGCAAGCTGCAGGACCACTACATCCTGCAGACCGGCATCAAGACGCTCCGGATCAAGACCAACACCCTGATCGGCTACCACGTCGAGGTGCCCGCCGCGGCCGCGAAAGGCCTGGGCGACGGCTTCACCCTGCGCCAGGGTCTCGCCTCCTCGGCCCGCTACACCACGTCGGAACTCGACCGCTTGGCCTCCGACCAGGTGGGCGCGGCAGAGCGGGTGGCCGCGATCGAGGAGCGGGTGTTCCGCGACTTGGTGTCGGCAGCTCTCGCCCAGAGGTCCGCCGTGACGCGGATCGCCCACGCGGCCGCGGCGCTGGATCTGGTGTGCGGGCTGGGACAGGCGGCGGCCGAGGGGCTGTGGGTCGAGCCCGAACTGGCCGACGACACGGTGCTGGCGATCGAGGGCGGCCGGCACCCGGTGGCCGAGCCGCTGTTGGAAGCCCAGGGACGGACCTTCGTACCCAACGACTGCCGCATCGGCGGTGACGCGCGGCTCTGGCTCCTGACGGGCCCGAACATGGCGGGCAAGTCGACCTTCCTGCGGCAGGTGGCCCTGGTGGTGCTGATGGCGCAGGTAGGCTCCTTCGTACCGGCGACCCGGGCGAGGGTAGGCGTGGTGGACAAGCTGTTCAGTCGGATCGGGGCGTCCGATGACCTGGTAGCGGGACGGTCGACGTTCATGGTCGAGATGCTGGAAACGGCGGCGATCCTGAAGCAGGCGACGGCGCGGTCGCTGGTGATCCTGGACGAGGTCGGGCGGGGGACGTCGACGCACGACGGCCTGGCCATCGCGCAGGCGAGCATGGAGTACCTGCACGACGAGGTGGGATGCTGGACGCTGTTCGCGACGCACTTCCATGAACTGGCCGATGCGGCCGAGGCCATGCCGCAGGCCGTGTGCATGGCGATGGACGCCGCGGCCGGGCGGCACGACGAGATGTTCGCCTACAAGGTCAAGGCAGGTCGCGCGGGCCAGTCCTATGGGCTGAAGGTGGCCGCACGCGCCGGGATGCCGGCATCTGTGCTGAGCCGGGCAGCGGAACTGGTCGGCCGTGTAAAGGGCTCGTCCGGCCACACTGACGGGTTTGCCGAGCAAGTCTCATGACAGTCCCAGCCGGCACTTGCGCTCGGCTGGGGTGCAAGCGCCGCTGTTGACCCGGTCGAAGGGCTTCGGCTTCGGGCTGGGGAGGTAGCTACCCACGATCTGCCCACCTACCTTCTCGTTTATGTGTCGCTCCCCTGCTGCCGACCTGGCACCACTTATCAAGCTCCTGCAGGCCGGTGTTCCCCCGGCCCGCGCTGCCACAGAACTCAATCGCGTTCTGGCGATCTGGAAAGCCGAACTCAAAGAGGATGGCGAGGAATGGCAGGAGCGGCTGTCCGGCTTGGCCGAGCAGATGACGACGGGGATCGAAGAGATGCACGAGGGCATCGCCGAAGCGAGCGACAAGGGGAAGCCCACCCTGCGGCGGATCCTTGCGACGCATGAGGCTGTGCTGGACGAGGTTCGGAAGGTGCAAGGAGCCGGATAGGCGCGTCGTTATCTGCCAGGAAAGCTACCGCTGCCCTCGACCTATCTACGACATTGGTATGCGTTTGTGCAAAGTCAGATGCGGAAGTAGAAGCAGACGTTGCACAGCCAACAATACAACCGGCTACGTTGTGCCGAGTGGCGGCACCACGACCTCCCACTCGCCGCATACCCACATGGAGTAGAGTTCGAAAGGCTCACCCTCCGTCTGAGCTGGGTCAGCGTAGGCTGCGGTTTCCACATAAGGGATGCCCACTGTGAGGCGCTTGCCCGGGACGTGGCCGTAGACGTGGTCGTAGCAGGCGAGAAGAACTGCTATCGAGAGCAGCTTGGACGACAGCGGCGATACGAACGCCTTACAGCCGCCGAGCTGGTTGAGCGCACGTCGGTACCGGTCCATGGCTTCGAAGAGTTGTTTGTACGCTTCAAAAGGGTTGTACTCACACGCCAGCAAGATGTTCCTAGGCTCCACCTGAAAGGTGTCGAACAGGATATCTCGGTGCTCGTAGATGATCTCATCGCCCCGTCTTGGCTCCCGCGATGGGAACGGCACCACGGGGCAGATCTCGTCGGGATCAATTTTCTCCTGGATTCGGTCGAGCCTACCGGCTTGGTTTTCGCCAAGCACTGGGAACCAGACGTGAGGAAGATCTTTGGTCGTCTGCGCAGTCAGTTGGCCCGAAAAACCCTGCACGAACGAGACCTGATCGCGCAGCGAACCCTGCCCAGCGTTATTGTCGGCTGTGACACTCTCAGCTGTGGCCACGTGTAGGTTGACGCACCGACCATCCCGGGCGCGGACTTGGTCAAGGCCGTAAAGGAGGACGGCGACGCTGGTCATCGCCACCATCCTCGGCATCGCACTGATGTCCACGATTACGTCGTCGTATGCGGACGCGTCACCAGCGGCTCGTAGCTTAGTGTATGTCTTCTGCGTCGCCACCGGGTCGCTGAACGGGTCGCCGAGGTCGATATCGATCTCTTGGATGCGTGAGGCCCCGAAGAGTTTGCCTAGGCCCGTCGCGTTACGGTCCGTGCGTTCCCGTCGGAGCTTCGTTTCTTCTTGACCGTTGTGGAACGCGAGGAGCCAAGCATCGACGTCGGCACCCAGGTCCCGCAGTCGCCGCGCCGTCTCGAGTGCGCGTACGTCAAACCCCTTGCCGAGAACGAGGAGGAGGCGGCGCGGCCGCTCGTCCAAATGCCGTCGCCAGAACGCATTGAAATCGGCGTCGCTGGTGAGCGAGTAGGGATCCCACCGCATCGTTGCCGCATCATCAGACAAAAGTTGGATTCTCCTCCTGGGCGCCATGCTCCTGCCAAGTCGCGAACTCCTTCAGCTTCCTGCGCCGCCAACCGCCGTAGCCGAGCGGCAGCCTAAACTGAACGCAAAGCAGACGGTTGAGGTAGAACACAACGTGCGTCTTGCCCTTGTTCTGATGGTCAAGCTTCGGCACGAGCAAGTTGTGCGCGACTAGCGAGGTGAGGACATCGCGCAGCCCCCTGAGGTGGCGGATCTTGTCTTCGGGTGAATCGATTAGGATCTCCCGATCCTCCATCGTGATCGCCACCCCAGTGACGCCGGGAACGTAGGATGCGCTCTCCCGAAAGGTCTGCGCACGACAGTATGCGCCGATGCCCTCGAGGAGTGTGCGCGCTTCTCGGCCGAGCGGCATCCGTCGGGTCAGTTCAGTCCAGCGGCCTTTGGCGACCCGTCGGATGATGTCGTCCTGCCGTTCGGGGGAAAGCGGCATCGGCTTATCGCGTAAGTACTGAATTTTTGCCGACACCTCCTCGAAAAGCTCTCCGCTAACCGAGAGGTACTGGTCGACGTTGAACGACGAGACGTCAGCGAGCGCCTGGCGGCCGAAGTAGATCGGCGCGCCGATCTCAGTCCTGACGAAATGCTCGGCGGCGCGCTCAAGCCCGCTGCTATTCCGCTTGTCGAGTTCCTCGCTGGACAGCGTGACAAAGTCGAAGGTCGGCTGCTCATTCTTGCGATCACGGGCGATCAGAATCTCGGTCATCCGCCACTGGATTGCCCGCTCGATTGGGTCGCCACGCTTGTTGCGCGCCGTGTCGAGCCAGATGTCATACCGCGGGCTCCTTCCACGGCCTGCCAGCAGCCGGGCTTCAATGTCCACACACGCTTGGTCGAATGAGTGGCCCCAACTGGCGAGATCGTCGGTGTCAGCTATCAGCGAAAACAGGTCCCGGTCCCCGAAATTATCTGCCTTGGCGGCACGCAGACTCGCGATGTTCTCCACGAACTTCGAATAGCCTCCACCTCTCCGGTCGCTCCACTGGCGCTCCAATTGGATGACCCCGCTGTAGTCGCGCTCGGCCAGCGCACCCTCCGAGAGGAGATCCTTGTGTGTAAGAGTCTCCAGCCGCTCGGCAATCCAGACGCCACAATCCTCTCGTGCGTTCGTAACGAAATCGATGAGCGATCGGCGCTGGCCGGCTGAGAGCGTCTGGAGCTCGTCGAACAGCAGCACACGCTTCACTACGACCGTGGACTGTCTTGTCGAAATCTTTACCTTCGCGAACCACTTCAGGCCGTCAAGACGAGCGTGGCCGCCGCTGATTGGCTCGGGATCACCCAGGACGTCCATCCTTCCGTAGAAGTCCGTCTCGATCTGCGAGGCCCAGTCGAACAGTTCCTTGCCGGTGGCGTCGGCTGGGATCGTGCTTCCAGATTCCGGTTCCCAGGCGAAGTAAATCTGGTCGAGGTCTCGCGGGAAGGGGCGTTCAAGGCGCTCGAGTACCGCCCGCAAGGTAGCGATGACGATACGTGAGTTGACGAGTTCGCGGAACAGTGAGTTGCCGCGGTCGAAGTTGGCGAGCTCGCGGTACTCGTAGGTGAACTCGACCATCGTCCCGAGAATTTCGGGGCCCCTCGGCCCAATCGCCTCAACGCTCCGCAGCGCCTCCTGGGTTGCCTTCACGGTCGCGCTGTTGCTGGCTAGCGAGTCTGTAAGCGCGAGCGGTCGTGGCGTGAATAGCCGCAGGAAAGAGGTCTTGCCTCCGCCGGGCGCGCTACGCAGGAAGACGACGCTGCCCCAAGGGGAGTCGACGTTCTGAAGCAAGTCGAGGGCGCCGGAGCCAAACAGCCGAACGAACTCTTCGTCGGTGGTTCCCCGCTGCGATACCCTTATCCTGAACGGGTTTCTCACGGCTGCTGCGGCTTCCGGTGCCGACTGACCCGGGGAAAGAGTCCGCGTACCTTGTGCACGTCCTCTGCCCAAATCATGTAGACCGAGTTATTGGGCGTGTTGTGGTTCAGAACCACCGGCAGCCGACCGTCGGCGTAACCGTAGCGCTTGGTGGTGCCGCCGACCTTCCCGTGCTCGTCGTCCGTCTCCTCGTCGAAGTATCTGTCATCGTCCATGAGGGCGAAAAAGGCGGCGTCCCGCATCCTGTCGAGGGGGACCGCGGGACCAAGCCGGCAGACGACCCGGAAGTCGATTCTGCCTTTGGCGAACGGCAGGTGCGGCAGGAGACCGTTAATGTGGTCGATCGCCTGGTCGCTCGCGATGTACGCGATGATCGTGACCCGCGCGTTATCTACCACGCAGCTGCCTAGTTGTTCCAGATCGCAGAGCGCTTTCGTGATGGTCGGGATCTTGCCATCCCAAACCCGCCCCTCCTCATCGTAGCGGATCGCGCTGGTGCCGCTTGCGGTGAAGTCGTCGAGTAGAACCACCTGTTCGAAAAGCGCGGCGTCGCCCTCCGGCGCCGTGCCAGTCATCTTCGTCAGGTCCTTCTTCAGCTTGCCGAGCATGTTGGCGGCTTTGACCTGGGAAACGTCGTAGGCGTGGAACACCTGCTCGTTAGAGATCATCGGATTCGCCCGGCGGAACCAGTCAGTGCGCGCGCCGTCACTCATGCCGAGGTAGAGGGTCCGCCTGTGCAGCGTACGGTACGCCTCCGTTGCGACCGCCGCCTTTAGGTGCGTCGGGGGGACGCCGCCTCGCTCGCTGGCCAGCTCCATCATCCGAGGGCGAATAACTGTTGGAAAGGTTAGTTCGACTAGGTGGTTGATCTCACTGGCGCTGAAAAAGATTAGCCGGTTGCAGACGAAGTAGTAGGCAGTGCGTCGTTCCTCGCCAGGGTCGAATTGAGAGAGCCACAGCGCCAGACTCTCTATAAAGCGTCGACCTGGCGAGAATTGCTGATACTCGTCGTACTTGTAGCTGGCGAACGTCTCCAGACGAGCGCGCTCGCGCGCCTTTTCCTCGTCAGTCCAGTCCATGATCTTGGCGAGGAGGGCCTCAGCCAGTTCCTTCTTCAAGCGACAGCCTCCGGACTTGATCTCCGACGGCAATCGACCAGCCGGCACCCCCAATACAGCAATACACCGTGGTAAGCCGATTGCACCAGCTTATCGGTCTATCTAGTGCCCGTCTTCCGAACCGCGCCATCCGGATCGGCTTGATTGGGTTCTCGTAGTTGCACCTGTGCGATAGCGTCGATCACCGCGACGAGCCGCTCTGCGCCCTGCGGTGTCTGGTCCCACGCCCGCCGCACCGATGCTTCTAGCCGCGCCCACGCGAGGCGCTTCCTGGCCTCCCTGGTGCCGGATGACGGTCCACCCACACGTTGCGAGTCAACCCCGAGCTCCTTACAAATTCGCAAAACCCCGCCGCCCAGCGTGACGAACTGGCCATCGAGTATCCGCGATGTCTGGCTGGGATCTACCTTGGCCAACTCGGACAACCGCTCTTGCGACAAGCCGGTCCTTGCCAGCTGCCGCCTAAGCTCGCTCGCCAACTTTTCCCTTTCCTCTTGACTAGGCTTCATGCAAGTTATCATGCATAGTTGATGATAACTTGCAAGAAAGTCTTTATATGGCCTTGGATGAAATTCGTTTCTACCGGGCAAGCGAGAAGCCCTACGGAGCGTTCAGCAACCTCTTCCGGCGGCCGGTAGTGTTCGAAGGCGAGACGTTCGCGACGAGCGAACACGCGTACCAGGCTGGCAAGGCGCGCAAGCCAGAGGTGAAGGCGTGGGTGCTAGCAGCGCCGTCACCCGCGCTTGTCGCGATGGCCGCGCACGGCCTCTACTATTGGGACATCGTACCAGGTTGGTCACGGACGAAGTTCGATCGTATGCGCGGCGTGCTCAAAGCCAAATTCACGCAGAACGAGGACCTGAAGGAGCTGCTGCTGGCGACTGGAAATGCGCGTCTCGTCGAGAGTGCCACCGTGGACAACGAAGTGAACCGCCTGTGGGGCGAGGTGAACGGTCAGGGCCGCAATATGCTCGGGGAGCTCTTGATGGAGCTCCGCGCGGAGTTACGTCAGGATGGGAAAGGCGTCAGGCGCGCAGCGTGACGCGCGGCTCCGCATCCGTGAGGATTGAGCGCGCGTAAGAAGCCCCACGCTCGCGGAAGAGGCCGCGGGCGCCGACGTAGGCGCAGTTGGCTGCGGCGAGCCTCTGTCCAGAGCTGACCCCCTCAAGAATCGTTTTGACCGACAGCTTTTCGGGCGCATAGGCATCAGATTGTATGATTGCGTCGAGGAGCCCCAGCGTCACCATGTCGCCGGAGCCGCAGGTGTCACGGACTTGGTCAGCGAACCAGGCCTTGCAGTGATGCACATCGCCCTTGTGGCGAACCTCCAGACCTAAACTGCCGGCCGTCACAATGCTGAACGCCTCCGGTCGGAGCCAAGTCGCGATGTCCATGGGTAGGCGTTCCACCGAGTATTTGAAGATGTGTGCAACTGATAGTGCACGCCGAAACAACATCTGGTCGGCGATGCTCGACGGCTCGAAGTGGATGATCGCTCCGCCATCGGCAGCTTCCTCCATTGCATCGCAGATCGTCGACGACAACCGGTCGGCATAGAAGATGGTGCAGGCGGATAGCGTAGTCCTGGCAGGCTCAAGCTCGCAGCGCGTGATCGGCTGGTAGGTGCCGAAGCGTTCGGACGACTGAGGACACGTGAACGAGAAGCTATGCTCGTTTGAAACGGGATCAAGTAGCTCAACGATGACCGGCGAGCGTACCTCGCCGCGCCGCCAAACTAGGCGGGTGTCAGCACCCGCCAGTCGCAGGTCCTGCTCGAGCCGCGCACCAACGGGATCGGTGCCAAGGCGGAGGAGCGGCGTGACGGAGCGGCCCAGCATCGCAAGCGAGATAAGGACGTTCCCGCAGGACCCGCCGAGCTCTTCGAATAGCGGTTGCGGGCTGCCGACGTGGATGCGATCCAGCGCCACTAAGCCGGTGCCCACCACATGGCCGTGGCGGCGGGATGGGGAGCGCGCGTAGCTGCTCATGCGGGTCTCTTGCCAAGAGAATTGAGGTCGAGGCGACCATGCCCGTTTTCCAACCGCAGTGCGCGCAGAATCCGCAGCAGCGCTGCGGGACCCGAGGGGGTACGACCGAAAAGCGACCAAGAGCCTTGCAAGTGGCCGCAGACGCTATCCACGCTGACACTCGGCGGGCTTGCCAAAAGTTCCGTGTCGTTGCCACCCGGCTCCCCGCTGTCGCCAATGGATAGGACTCGCGCGTCGTCCGACATGGTCACGCGCATATGCGCTATGACCGCAGTCTTGCTGGTCGCGGTGGGCAGCAGGTCGAAACTGTGGTGCGAACTAACCGCCCTCACCCTCCCGTCCGCGACGGCCGGGAGGGTAGTCAACGAGGCGTTGAAAGTCGCTGGCGCCAAGACGTCTGAATGATTGATAGTGATTTGAACGCGGCTTCGCTTGAGCCTCACGCCAGGCCTGAGCAAACACTGGTCTTCGATCCACATTGCCGTCGAGGCTATATCGGGATTGGGATCCGGCTGATCGTTCTCGATATCCACGCTGAGCGGGCGGATGTGCCCTCCATTGTAGTATCCGACCGTTACCAAGGGGTGCAGGCGTTCCGGGAGCGTCTTGCGTAGCGCCTCGCCGGCAGAGCCGCCCCGGCCTGTCGCAAAGCCGATGGCGATCCCAGAGTCCGCTAGCCGCGTTAGCTCTGCGATGATCTGGTCGTCGGGTGGATCGAGGCGCGCCACGGTGGTGACCACTGTCCCGTCGTAATCGAGGACAACGCCGCCGATACGCGCGCCCGAGATTGCGCTTAGCCACTGATCTCGCGCCAGCCCGGCGCTCGTCGTGGGGCAGCTGGGATCATCGTAGAGGTGCACTGCCTCAAGCTTGTGGCGTATCGCCGGGTCGAGGCTATCGGCGAGGCGGGCGAGGCCCGGGTCGCCGTAGATGGCCTCGGCGAACTTCCCCCTACCTGGCTTGCCTGGGTCAGTGCCGGTCGCCTTTCCGAGGCTCTGCACCGTCGTCAGCCCCTCTACCACCGAAATTGCGGTGCGGAAGCGCGTGGCATGGCCGAGATCTATATCGGTGGATCGGATGGAGGAAGGGAGCGCCAATCGTATCGCCTGCCAGATGTCGCGTGACATGGCAGCGGTGACGGCAATGACGAACGTGCTCTCCGGGTGGCGGGCCGCCCAGACGTGGCGGCCGTGAGCGAAGTTGCGGAAGTCAGCTCTTTGGACAGGCGCGATGCCCGTCTCCCAAAGCGATGTCTCGATGAGGGTGGCCAAGGTCCGGCACTGCGGATCATGGAGGACGACTACGGTGTCACCCGAACGGAAGTTGCTGAGCGGGGAGCCCTCAGGAGCGACGGTCGCAGCGACCTCAGCGGCGTAACGGTCGACAACGTCGCGACCAGAGCGCCGGGTTATGACTTCGCAGGCGGCGAGTAGGCAGGTCACCATCGCGACCAAGGAGTGGGTCGCAAGGAACCCGTCCTTCCGGTCTGCGACCGGAGCGACAATGACCTGCACTCGATCAGAGCCGCCGGCGGCCAGCGAGGTTTCGCCTTGCGGGTTGACGGTAAGCAGGCGCACAGCCGCTGCAGCGGACCCTAGCGCTGCCGTGAACGCGCCGGCGATGTCCGGGTTGTTCGCGCCAGCGCTGAACAGCCAGATGTCGAAGCCGGAGAGGTCGTCTTGTGATACGACGAGGTCCATTGGCGTCTGCACGATCGTCGTTCCGTACCCGAGCGTCGAGCGGCACCGGGCGAAGAACTCGGCCGCGATAGCCGATCCTCCCGATCCGACGGCGATCGCAGGCCGACCCGCGCCCGCCAGCAGCGCCGCGTTCACCTCGTCGAACGGGCCGTCAGCGCCGAGGCGTACGGTCATGCTGAGCGTCGCCAGCTTCTCGTCGAAAATCGTCATCGGGTTGATCTTATCAGGAACGGAAAACGATCGGCCATTAGATAAGTCCGCAGGCTCAGCAGGAAGTCAGTCTAATTTCGGCCAAGCCACGCTACTGAGCCCCATGTCAGACAGGCTGGTTCGATGTCTGATTGGCGAGGTTGGCCGGACTTTGAGCGACTCGCTTTCAAGAGCCGCCTTCCACCCTTCTCGGCGGTAGCTGTGGCAGTGGGCGCCGCAGCTAGTGGAGCGAGGTCAGCTAACCTGCCCTACATTCCTGGCCCTGAAGAAGGAGGCTTCGGCGGGGTAGCGGCCTGTTCGATGGCTCGACGGGATGCTTCAGCTTCCACCCGCAGCCCTCGCAGATGCTGCTCAGCCGCTGTCGCCGGCCCGCCACGGAACTCCCGGATTACTGCGTCGAGCGCCTCCGTAAGCCGCGGAAGTTCCGACCTAACGGCTTCGGCCTGCCGCCTCATTCGGAACTCTCGCCCAAGGTCCCGTCCCCGCAGTTCGTCCATCTGTACCCGCTGCTCGAAGCGGATGAAGGTGTCGATTGCCGCCTCCCGAGCCTTGCGAGCCTCTCCCAGAAGATCCACTCCCAGCGGCTTGTAGGGCTTCTGTGAAAGGTCCTCGCCCACCTTGCGCCACAGATCCTGGCTGGTGATCGGCGTGGCATCGCCCAACGCCTTGGTGCGCTTGATGGCCTCGAAGGTAGCAGCCTCGGCCACCATGGTCCAGCTGGTGCCTCGGGCCCGGCTCTCGGCCACATACCCCTTGAAGGCAGTCACGCCGCCCGTCCCCCTGGGCAAAGCGTTTATGTGCTCCTGCGAGGTGATGCCCTGGGCAGCGTCGATGGTCAGGGCATGCCCGTGCCCCAGCAGCAGTCGGCCAGTCGCGTTGTCGCTCAGCCGGCGCCACTCCACAAAGCCCGTGGTGCCGTCCTTGTCGCGGAGCGTCAGACCATCGGCGCGTCGCTCAACGATCGTTACGACATCGCCGTTAGCACCGATGAAGCCGCCCTTCTCGCCGATCGTGGCCCAGGTCCGTCGGAACAGGCGCACCTTGTCGCCGGTCGCCAGGGGTAGGTCGTAGGTCTGCCCACGCTGATCCACCGCGGGTAGCACCTCCTCATCGGAGCCGATCTCGCCCCGTGCCTTCATCCGCGCCCGGACGGCACGGCTGATGTCAGCCACGTCCTCGTTGGTCGGGGCCGAGATGGTGATGCCCAGCTTCGAGCCGCTGGCGGTGAGCACGTCGCGACGCGCCATGTAGAAGTCGGCGATCTGCTCCACGACCTGGTCCTGATCACCGCCGAGCAGCCGTGCCGAGCCGTCGCTCCGCTCGCGCTTCAGGACCAGGGCCTCCTCGGCCTTCCCCTCGCGGAACAGGCCGGCAATGCGCCGATCCTCGGCGCTGGTCTGGCGCACGGTGCTCAGCAGCTCGGTCTGCTCGGACGCTGGCAGGGCCCGGCGCATCAGCTCCACGGCGTCGCCGGCTTCCACCGACTGTGCCTGCTCCCGGTCGCCCAGGACCTTGAGGGTCATCCCGGTTCGGGCCTGTACCTCCAGCAGCGTGAGCATGGCACGGGGGGCGACCTGGCTGATCTCGTCCACCACCAGCACGGTGTTGCGGGTGGGCACGAACTCGCCCGAAGCGATGGAGTCCAACAGGGGTGACATCGCCACGGTGCGGCGGATGCCGGCGTCCTTCAGGGCTTCCGCCTGCCGCCAAGCGGTAGCCGCGCCAATCACCTCCCGGCCGCCCGCCTCGAGGCGGGTGTCGGCGTGCCATGCGGCGACCAGGGGCTGCAGCAGGGTGGTCTTCCCCGAGCCCGCGACGCCGGTGAGCATGGACAGGGCGCCCCCCTGCCCCAGAGCGTAGATCGCGGCACGCTGGGCGGCGCCGTGCTCGGGATCACGGTCGAAGTCCAGGCCGGAGGTCCGAATGGCGGCGGTGATAGCCTCGGCCGACAGAACACCCGAGCGGTCACGAGCGGCGCGGTGAGCCTCGGTCTGCAGGGTGTCCTCGATCCGGACCTGGGCCGAGTTGGTCACTCGCACCTTGTCGCCGGACAAGCCGGTGACCAGGGCGACGTGCTCACCGCGGAGCTGGATGCCCCGCTTCTCGATCAGCCCCACCACAGCGTCGATGTCGTCGGTGCCACCGGAGATGCCGGTGCCGATGAGGCCACGGGCGGCATAGAGGCGCAGTTTGTCATGGTCGATAACCGCAGCGGTGTGGAACTCAGTGGCCAAGTGCTTGGCGGCAAAGGCGTAGGCACGGTCGAAGCGCTCGGCATCGGTCAGCGGAGGATGTTCTACCCCTTCCATGACGGTGGTGTGCTTCCAGCCGATCTCCTCGGCCTGGGCCTTCCAGACCTCCTGATCCGTGGCCTTGCCAGTTTTCGCCAGCCGGGCCGCCAGCCCGGTGACGGCGAGGATCTTGAACTTGCCCTCGGCCGACATGGCATCCCACTCCAGCCCCTGGCTCTCGGCATAGGCCCTGGCCGAGCGCTCGACCTGCCGGCGACCCTTGGAGAACGTGTCGGAAGCCTCCTGAGGGATGGCGTCGAGGACCACGGCCTGCTGCTGGCTGTCGTAGGAGGTCCGGGCGCCGAGGTCGCGCAGGTAATCGGCCAGACGGGCCTGGAAGTAGGCCCCGAATTCGTGGACGCGGGCGTGCAGGCGCTGGGTGTCGAGCGAGCCGACGCGACCCTCCTCGGTGACGACGGCGTTGAACAGGGCGTTGTGGATGTGGGCGTGGGGGTCACCAGCCACCGGGACTTCCGCCAGATAGGTGGCACCCTGGGTGCCATCGCGGACCGTCACGGTGGGTCGGGCAGTGTGGTGGCGGAAGCTGACCCAGCCCACTGCGCCTGGGTCGGCACCCTCAGCTCCTCCTCTACCCTTGCGAGCCCAGCCGAGCTCGCGGGCGACGTAGCGCATCGTGGCATCGTTGGCGCGGTCGATGGCGTGCCAGATGGCAGCCCCCTCGGCCGGAGAGGCGGCGAACTCGGCGGCCAAGGTGATCGACTTATGAGGCGCAAGGGTCAGGTCATAGGCGCTTACCTCGCGCTTCTGGTCCGACCATGCTGCCCCGCTATCGGCCCGCTTGGCCTCGAACAGGCGATCGAGGGCTTCGTCCTTGGGCATGCGGGTGGTGTCGATGCCGAGGGTAGCGGCGATCGAGGCGGGCATGTCGGGACGCCAGACCGCCCGCCCGTCGCGGCCGGTGTAGTAGGCCGTGAGCCGCCCACCCGGGTCCAGGGGTCGGCCGGGGGAAATGGCCGGATCGTGCTGCGTCTCCGGGGTGCCCTCGGTGAAGTAGGCCCGGAGCAGCTTGCCGGCGCTGGCCGCGGCAAGCTTGCGGAAGGTCATCACGAGTGGAGGTCCTTGTCCCGCTGGGCGCGAAGCACGGCGCGGGCCACCTCGGGCGGCAGGTCGGTGCCGAGGGCGAGGGTACGGCCGTCCACGCGGGACAGGACCATGCCGTGCTCCCGAAGCAGGGTGATGATGGCCAGGAGCATCTCGTCCAGCGTCGGCCCCTCCTTCTCGGGCGGGGTGACGGCCTTGGTGAGGGCGGCCAGCTGCTCGCCGATCGCCCTCAGCATGGCGGAGTGGGAGAGAAGAATTTCGCGGATCGACGGATCGTCGCTCTCCGTTCGCGCCGAATGAGGGTGAGTTGAGCCGTCCATGGGGGACCTCCGGGTTGTGGAGGGACCCTCTCACCGGGCGGCGCGAACGGAGAGCGAGAGATGCAAGAAAGACGGCCGGGCCGCAGATCCGCGCACATCGGGTGCAATGGTGTATGGACCCTACCCTTTGACGTCCCACCCCAGTCCTCATCGCGTCCCGTCAGGGTCCCGATCATGTCCCGTGGACGGCCCGCCAGGGTCCCGGTAGCGTCCCGCACGGGTCCCGCAAGGATCCCGGTCGCATCCCACTCAGGTCCCGGTGCGGTCCCGTTCACGTCCCAAGTGCCCCATCGCCGCCCCGCAGCTGAGGCCGCTGGCCATGCGCTAACGCCATGACAGGAGGGGCTATCGACCGCCTCCAGAGAAGGGCCAAGAGCGCCGGGCCGGTCGGCTCGTCGGAGATTTACCAGTATTTGAAGAAGCACCACGCTAGGCTTCTGCCTCTCGTCGAGAAGCGGCAGTGCTCCTGGACAGAGATCGCTGCCGAGATGGGCGTGGACGGACTACGCGGCGCAACAGGCAATGCTCCGGAGCGCAGTGCGGTCCGCAAAGTCTGGGTCCGAGTGTGCCGCGACCTCAGCGACAGCGGCGGTCACGTACCTCCGACAGCCGTAAGTAAGAAGCCAAACCGATCACCGCGGAGGGGCACGATCGAGGCTATCCGCGCGTCGGCAGGGCCACCGGAAGAAGCTGTCAAAGCGCCCACGCCGTTCGCGCCGCTTCCAGCGACACCTTCGAGCCCAGACCGGCGGCCGATGACCCCTCAAGAGGTGAGGGACACCTTCCGCCGTGGACTGGAGAACCGAAGCAGGCCGGTAGGGCCGAGGAGCACATCTTGAACAAGGCAGCCAATCCGAAGAAGGAAGGCACCGAGCCGCTGGCCACTGCAGTTCCGGCTGCTGTGAGCCCGATACAGTCGCTGGTGGTACGTCAAGGACGGGGTAGGCTCGGAGGGTCCACGCTGCTTGAGTACCTCGTCCTCCGAGCGAGGCGCGAGGGTCGTCCCGTTATCGTGGGAGATGGCGACGTCGATCACGCGTCCCTGTCCCAGGTCTTTCCGCCCGGAACCAGCGAAGGTGCCGTCCCACCTGTCAGCGCCCAGCCTGCGGATCTGAAGCAGTGGGTGACCGACCTGATCGGCCGCGCGGTGGACGAGCACTCCTCGCTGGTACTCGACCTCGGCGGCGGCGAAGCGATCCTTCGAGATTACAACGAGGACACGTCACTGGTGGAGTTCTGCGGCGAAGTTGGGATTGAGTCTGTCGGGCTCTTCATGTGTGGCGCGGACCCGGCCGACTTCGATCATGTCGTCGGCATCTGGGACAGCGCTCACTTCCGGCCCCGTCAGTCCATCCTGGTGTTCAACGAGTTCCTTGCTCCCCCAGGCCGCTCAGCGCTCGGCGCCTTCGACTTTGTCACGAAGAGGCCAGAGTTCGAGCGTCTGACGGATGAGGGGATGAACTGTCTCACCATCCCCCGGCTGGTGCCTATGCCGTCGATGCGGAACGCCGGCCTCTCCTTTCACGAAGCGATTGAGGGGAAGCCCGGGCGGAGTGGCAAGCCGCTAGGGCCGATGGAACGGCATCAAGTCCGAAAGTGGGTGGAGCGGCTGGAGGATGGGCTGAGCACGATACAGGCGGAAAGGTGGCTTCCGTGAATGCGGTAACGCCGATCTCCGCCGAGCCAGCGGAGATCAACATCGCCCTCCGGCAGGCGCTTGACGACATGGAGGCGGCGGCTTGGGATGCTGGAGTAAGCCCGGTGGAGCCGCTGGGCGTCCTTTACCGGGCCCAGCGCGCCGTCCTGACAGCGTTCGCCAAGTTGGCAACAGAACAGCAGCGAGCCGTCGAGACCACGATCCAAGACATGCGGGCCGTCATGGATGCGGAGGTGGAGCGGCTACACCGTGCCAACATGCTGGCCGAAGCCACGATCCAGCAGCTCAAGGCGGCCGGCACCGCAGGCGAAGCGGATGCTGAAAAGGTGTTGGCCAGGGTCGTGGAGTTCATCGCGCCGGAGGTCGCGGTCGCTCTGCGAGATACGGTGGTGGTGCGGGAGCACGTCCACAACAAGCGGGCACTTCGTTGGCACTACCTGAAGGGGGCCGGACTGGTCCTAGCGTTTCTCGTAATGGGCTACTCAGTTCACGCTTGGCAAACCTGGGGCGCGACTACTGCGGTTCAGCGTTGCCTCGAAAACGTGGTCCTGGACGCCTCAGGCAAGGGCTACTGCGCGGTGGATCGCATCTTCGCTGATCGGGCACAGCCGCAGCAGGGCGCGGTGGCATCGCAGAGCCGATCTCCAGCTGCTTCGCAGCCGGTACGCTGAGGCATGGAGCCGGTCCCGACAGGGTCCGGCTCCATTCGCGTCGATCGCTGGGAGAGTGGCGGAAGTCGCGAAGGAGGCGACCACAATGACGAAGAACCGAAACAATAGAGTGCTGCGGGAATTACCGGCGTGGGGCTTGGCTCTATCCCTGGGGGTCTTGCCTGCCCTGGCGCTGGCGCAAGCTGGTCCGATCACGATGAACGGGGTTCCAGAGCAGGTGATCCCGAGGGTGTTCGACGTTGGGCTAGGGTCGTTCACGATCGTGCCCGGCACAGGCGTTCCGAACACGACGGTAGGGGGTGGAACCGGCGGCACCGGCGAGACAGGGGGTGGAGTAGAGGCCGGAGCTAGCGTAGCGCTCGACACCATGACGTCGCGCAGTTGGGGTATTGCGGCGAGCGAGGCGGCCACCTCGGTGGGTGTGAACCCATCAGCTCTGGCGGCGACCTGCATGGTGGAGAGCGGATGCCAGAATGTCGCGGCGCGCTCGGGCAGCCAAATCCGAGGTGCATTCCAGATGCTCGATAGTACCTTCGAGAGCGGCCTGACACAGGCAGTCCGGTACAACCCCAACTTGGCCGGCACAGTTCAGCGAGGGGTTGCTGGGTCGATGGACCCTGGGAATCAGGCCATTTCAGCTGCGGCAACACTCCGGACCGACGCCACGAGGCTTCAGGCTGCCGGGGTGAGCAATCCGACAGTTCTTGATGTCCGAGGCGGCTACAATTTCGGGAGCGCGTATACAGTTTCGCTCGCGAGAGCCGACAACTCCGAGCTCATGAGTGGGGTGCTGAGTGGATATACGGCTCAGCAATTGGCTGGAAATGGCGTCACGGCAACCACCACTGTCGGCCAGTGGCGAGCAGCCGTCGCCGCCAAGATGGGCGAAGCAGCCTATCAACCTGTTTTGACCGGCATTTAGGGAACGGAAGACATGAAAACCGCAATCGGCGCAATGGCCGGCACCTTCCTCGTGACACTCACCATCATGGCGGCCGCACAGCCTTCCCGGCCAACTCCGACAGTGACCGGGCACATTCAGGGTTACACCTGCATGATGCTGAATCTGACCAATGAGCAGATGAGAGATTTCGACAACCTCCCGCCTGTCATGGAGCAGCCGTCGCCGACGGCTCAGCGGATCGGGGTGGCATCGGCTAATATGATCGGTGCTACACCTCGCCGAGAAGCGAACGGCTATCTGCAGGTCCTACATCTCGATGGCCGTCCAGGCTGGGTCGAAGCACGCATGCTGAAGCCCTGGGTGAATGCGAGCCAGCCGACAATGCGGTGCATTCCAGCCATGATGTCCGACAACAAGCCCGGCTTCACGTTCCAGCGTCCAAACGGCTGAAGCTGAAATCTGCGGCATCTACGGCCGAATGACAAATTCAGCGTTGCACGCAGCACCTGGAAAGGTCTTGTTTCCGCTCCCCTGCTAAGGTCTCCTCGTCAGTGCTCTACACCGTTGACGAGGAGGATCCTGGTGCTTGCGAAGCTCGTATCTAAAGCTCCGCCCGGGTCACTGTGGTTCGCGGCCGGGGCTGTGTTTTGTGTCCTCGGCGCTCTGCTCGCGTCCGGTCCACAGGCTCACGAGGTTGCCCAGGTCGGGTGGTGTGCAGCAATTGGCTTCGTGGTGCTGATCCTGGCGTTCAGCGACCGGAAGCATCCCGACCGGGGCTGACGATGCGCGGTCCCGGGTGGGCCGCGACAAAGGCCGCAAGCATGGCGAGCCAAGCGGCCACATCCGGGTCGATCGGGCTGCGACCGTTGATCCAACGGCGGATGGTGGTTTGGTGACGGCCAGTGCGTCGGGCCAGCTCGCGCTCAGTCCATCCGAGGGTGATGAGCCAAGCCAATAGGCGGCTGCCCGAGACGGGCGAGTGAGGAAGCGGGGAAGTGTGTTCGCTTTGAACACACTCGCCGACTTCCGCGACGATGAATCGAGAGTCTGACAGAGCATCGGGCATCTGTGAAGGGTGCTCCGGGTCGGCGCGAACGGGATGCGCTTTGAGGAGGACGGCGCGCCAGTTGTCGCCATGCGCCCTGGCGGGGCCGGGTTGCGCCGGGCGCGGCGTCGCGAAGCGGCGTTGCGACCGGGGCGGCCCGGCCCCGCCTGAGGGGGCATGGCCCGCGCGCGAGTGCAGCCTGTGCATCACCGTGGCCCCGAAGGGGCCGCCGCTAAAAAGCCCCGGCGCGAAGCGCCGTCCGCAGATCCGCGGCTGGGCGCTGTGCTGACCTGGTGGAGGCCGGGTGAAGTGCGGGGGGTCCAGGGGGGCAGAGCCCGGAGGGCGGCGCCCCCCTGGCCGGCGTTGGCAAAAAGGCGGGGACCGAAGCCCCCGCCCGGTGTGCCTACTTGTTGAAGGCGTCCATTTCCTCGACGGCGGAGCGGCGGGAAACGGTGCGGGTGTTGTCCGGGCGGCGGGTGTCGTAGGGCTTCCACGTCTCGCCCGTGAGGTGTTCGTAGGCGTCAAGCGCACCCTCGGCGGCGGCCAGGAGGGTTGCGGCCTGGATGCCCATTTCCCCGGCGAACTGGCGGGCGCGAGTGGCGCGGCTATCGAAGCCGGAAACCCCCTCGCGGTCCTCGTCGCGGTCCTCGTTGGCGATCTTGGCGGTAAGGTCGCGGGCCTGCGTCACCTTGTCGCTGTAGAACTTCCCGGCCCCGTAGGCGGAGCCGACGAAGGCGCCGACGATCCGCTGAAGGTGCATCGCCAGGGCGCGCTCGTTGAGGGTGTCGGTGAGGGCAGCGGCGCCGTCGCGGATGCTCTGGTCCGTGGTGGTGCGGACGTGGAGCATGTCCACGCTCTCAAGGGCGAAGGTGCGGGCGAGGTTGTTGGCAAGGCCCTGGTGGGGGCAGAGGGCCACGGCGTCGGCCATGGTGATGGGGCCGCGCTGCTCGGGAGCCGGACGCCGGGCGGGCTGCTGGGCGGGGGTGGAAGCCGGGGCGGCCGGGGCAGCCTTGGCGTCGGGCTTTGCCTTGCCCTTGGCAGCCTTGCGGGGGGCGGCGGCCTTGATGGCCTGACCCATGGTGGTATCGGTGGCGGCGCCCTTGTCGGAAGCGGCGGCGGTGGCGATGTTCTGGATAGCCTGGGACATGATCGAGGTTCCTGTCTCTGGTGAGGCCGGGGGGTGGGGTAGCAGCCCCGCCTTCCGGCCGTTCCCTCTCTCGGGAACAAGAGAACCTTATAAGTATTCGTGGCCGGTGTCCATAGCAATATCTGCCGCCAAGACTGCCGGCTCCAAGTATTAGGTAAATAATCAGACTTTCCTGAGCGCCCAGAGTGCAGAGGGCGGAGCCCTTTGCCCGCCGGCGGCCCACGCGTCCGACGCCCCCCTTCAGGGGGGTTGAGGTCGCGTGGCTCCCAGTAGTGCAGGCGCGCCACCCGGTTTGTGTGGATCAGCCTTTCCCTCGCGCAGCTCTCAGGTAGTAGGAGCGGGTTCCGTCTTGGTGCGCGGGCGTGGGTGGCTGCCCCGCGACGATGGCGTGGCGGGGGCAAAGCGCTGTTGTTGCTGCAAGTATTCGTGCTTAGGAATACTTTGTCTCCCGCGTTCATGCCCAGCGACTACTCGCCATGCCAGCGGCGCGGGGTCGCCACCCTAAGCCGGCGTGCCTGGGCGGGGCCCGGTCCTACTACCGCCCGGAGAGATGGGCGAGGGAAAGGCTGATCCACACACGGCGCGCCGGAGCGGGCCACCCGCACCCCGCGAGCCATCTCAGCGCCAGTCCGTTGCCATCAGCACGCCGTTTGGACCTTGGGCACGCCGAGTGCCTTCCAGACCGCGCGAGGGATCGTGACCCGCAGGGCCGAGACCCCGCTTGGGGGCTCGGGGAGGCCGCTCTTCGCGGCCGAGTAGAGCCCGGTCCCCGCTCTTGCGGGGACGCGCCCAGACCTCGCGGCAGCCCGAAGGTGTTCAGCCGGCAGAGGTGACGAGCCCGCCCGCAGCCTTCCAGCGCCGTTCGCCCACTCCTCTGTGCTCGTCGCAGTACCAGACGCCCGGGGTGCCCTTGATGAGATCACCACCGAACTTGAAGGCGCCCCATCGGCCACATTCGGGGCAGTAGTGCTTGAAGGGCTGGCCCGGCTTGACGCGCACGACGCCGTGCCGCCGCTCGTCGGGCTGGTCGGCGGGCGTGTCCGTCAGGGGTCGGTAGGGAGGGCGGTTCTCATCCACGACAGGCAGTCCTTCGATCCGCGCGAGATCTCGCGCCCGCGGAGAAATAATCGTTCAGCATCAATGATTTATCTTGGAGGAGCTCTGCGGGGTCAATTAGATTCACACCTGTAAGACAGACGACATGGAGGCTACCGTGGCTGGATTGAACAACGTGGTGCAGTTCCCGCTGCGTCGGGTGCTGCCGGAGCAGGTGGCGAAGGCGTTTGAGGGCGTTCCCGACGTGCGGGAGATCGGCAACATCGCCGAGGCCTTCCAGCTCGAGATGGCCTCTCAGGACCTCCGTGACCGGGTGGAGGCGAGCGTGGCGGAGTTCGTGCTGCACAACGTGCCGCCGGAGAAGGGGGCGCGTCGCGAGGCCGCCCTGCGCGACCTGCTGACGACGTACACCGAGCGGGCGGAGACGGCGACCGAGGTGGCGCGCGACGCCTGGGCGACGGCGGAGGCGGCGCAGGAAGGGGTGGTGCTGCGGCAGCAGGAGCAGGGGACGGACGCGGCGCTGGAGATCCTGTCGCAGCGGGCAAACGACCTGACGGAGCAGGCGGCGCAGCTGACGATCACCGCCTACGGCCTCTCGGTGGAGCGTGCCGCGGCGGCCAGGGTGGTGTCGCTGGCACAGCGCGGCGAGGAGTGGAAGCCGACCAGTCTGCGTGAGGCCGAGATCGCAGTGTTCGGCCTCGCGGTGGTGGAAGGCTGAACAGCCTCGACGGATGGCCCGGATCACGCGATCCGGGCCATCAGTGCTCCTGAATGGCTTCGAGGCGGGCGCTCGCCCGACGATCGGCGGCGTCGGCCTCGCGCAGGAGGCGGGCGCTCTGGGCCGCGTTCAGCGGCTCGGCGCCTGCCCCCTCGCGCAATCGCCCGGCCTCGTGTTGCCAGCGACGTATCTCGGCCAGGCACCCGGTCTCGGCGGTGCGCGGGACCGAGGGAGGATGATGAAACACGTCATGCCCTCCGGTGACCGGACGAGCGGGAAAGGCAGCACGCGCGCAAAAGCGTGCCTGCCCTAGTGGGCGAGCGGACCATGGCGAACCTCGGTGTGGAGGATGGAAGCGGCCGGTCGCGCGCTAACAGCGGAGACTGGCCGGTGTGCGTCGCTGTCAGGCGGCGCGCCGCTGCCCCAACCGCGAGAGGCTGGGCAGGGTCGGATAGTGGTTGTCCGGCAGCCCGAAGCCCTCGTCCTCGTGCAGCTGCAGGAGGCGGATAACGACGTTCAGGCGTCGGGCGTCGCGCAGGGAGCGCAGCACCGCCAGGTCGGTTCGGTTGGCGGCGTATACGCTGAGCCAGCGCCCGGTGGCCGGATCTCGCCGGGCGGCGTGGTACTGGCCGTTGAGGAAGCCCTCCACGATCCAGGGCGTGCGGCAGACGGCGGTGCGACCGAAGCGGGCACGCCAGTAGCCGTCATCCTGCAGGTAGAAGATCGAGCCGAGGGCGACGGTGCCGACGCCGAGCGGGTTGTCGCCGCCCTGGCGGCGCTGGGCGTGATACTGGCGCAGCATCAGAAAGGGATCTCGCTGTCGTCGAACACGGGCCGCGGCGGGGGCACGAAGCCCGGCGTGTCCAGTCGGTAGCCGTCGTAGCCGTAGCGTTCACACATGGCGTTGGCGAAGCGGCTGGCAGCGGCACGCGAGGCAAAGCGGTAGGGATGGCAGGAAGTCTTGATGTAGCAGCGACCGTGGAAGCCCTCGAAGCCCTCCTCGTAGACGTCCTCGAAGACGATGGCGGTCAGTGCCGGCGGGCGCGGCAGGGCTACGGAGGCGAGCAGGCTGGTGGACATCGCTAGAGTCCTCGCGTGCCGGGCAGGCCGTCAGGCCGCCCGGTGAGGTGAAAAGGGCAGAAGCGGGGAGCGACCGGCGCCCAGAAGGGCGCCGGAGCGCGAGCGTCAGAACGGCACGTCGTCGTCCAGATCCGCCTTCGGCGCGTCCCAGCCGGAGTTGCCGCCGGCGCCCGCCGCAGCACCCACCCGGGCGCGCTGGCGACCGCGGCCACGGGTGCCGCCCTGCGCCGACGGCTCGCCGCCCTCGGCCGCAGTACCGGCCTCGCCGCGCGCTTCCCGGCTGCCCGAGCCGGCGGGATCGCCCAGCATCTGCAGGGTGCCGTTGAACGGGCGGAGCGCGATCTCGGTGGTGTAGTGGTCCTGGCCGTCGCGCTCCCACTTGCGCGTCTCCAGCTTGCCCTCGACGTAGATGAGGCTGCCCTTCTTCAGGTAGCGCTCGGCGACGGTGCCCAGGCCATCGGTGTAGATGCAGACCCGGTGCCACTCGGTCCGCTCCTGGCGGTTGCCCTCCCGGTCCTTCCAGCTCTCGCTTGTGGCGAGGGAGAAGCTCACCACCTGCCCGCCGTTCTGGAAGTTGCGCACCTCGGGGTCGTTGCCCAGGCGCCCGATCAGCGAAGCCTTGTTGAGCGAACCAGCCATCGTCTTATCCTCTTCATTCATTCCTCCCAAAGAGGCCTCCGGCCCGTGCCGGTCGCCTCTCCTCGGGTGCGGTCGACCAGAGACGCGGTGGCGGGCGGTCCTACCCCTGAGGCATGTGAGGGAGGGGGTTGGAGTTGCGACGCAGCGGGGCATCGCCCCGCGCACGGCGCGGCCCCGGCCCCTGACCGAGAATGCCGAACCGCAGGCGCTTTCCCCGGCTTCGGGGAAAGCGGGGGTAGGAGCGGCCGACACCGTGGCTCAGACCGCAGCACCACGAGGAGATGCGGCCGGTACGGGCAGGCAACCGACACACCTCTCCCCACTCTCGTCCTTCGGACATCTCCCCCTGTTCCTTTCGTGTTTTCTCCTCTCCCCTCCTTCCCCTCCCCTTCCCCCCTCGATCAAGCGGCTTCGGCCGCCGCCTCCGGATCGGGCAGGTCGTCCATGAAGGCCCAATGGAAGGCGGCCAGCGGACCGAGATCGCCCCACTCGACCTCGCCGTCCTCATGTAGGGCCCGGAGCTCGTCGGCTGCCGCAGCGACCCGCGCCTCGATTGGATCCGCCGGGGACTCTGGCAGGGCGACCGGGAAGAAGGGCGAGCGCGCCCCCTGCCCCGGCTCCGCCAACAGGGCCACCTGACGGCGCTGGAAGGCCACCATGCGCCGGGCCAGGAAGGCGTCGGTCTTGCTCTGCCCGGCGAGGAAGGCGGCCCGGCGTGCGGTCTGGCCGTAGGCCTGGCTGTCCACCGAGGCCACGCGCGGGTGGTCGCGCAGGGCGTGCATGGCCTCGGATTTGACCCCGTAGAGATGCAGCCTCGCCGGGGCATCCCCGAGCGCCTGATCCAGCGTGTCGACCACGCGCAGCACCCCGTCGGCGCCGCCGACTTGGGGCCGGCAGACACTGCCGACGCCCAGCACCGGGGCGCGTTCGACGCCCGGCAGGCGATCGAGGCAGCGCAGGTAGTGGTCGGGGCGCCAGCCCTGCACCACGGGGGGCGAGCCGGTCAGCAATGCCGCGGTCCTCCGCCTCACGGAGGCAGCGCATGTAGAGCCGCACCGTGCCGGCGATGCGGTCCAGAACCTCGGCGTCGTTGCGAGCGATTTCTGGCTCGACGCAGAGATCCATGGCGGAGAACCAACGCCAGGGCGCGGCGGCCGCCAGCTCGATGTAGGCAGCCACGGACCAGGGATAGAAGCCGTAGCGGGCCATCGCCACGAAGCCGGCAGAGTCCAGGGCGGCGTCGTGCCCGGCGAGACGCCGCAGCGACCGATGGTCGAAGCCCACCCAGTCGCGGACGCCGATACGATCCGGGCGCCAGATCGAGAAGGCGTTGGCGCTGAGCAGCACCGGCGTCCGCAGGCGCCGGGCAGCAGCGAGGAGAGGCCCGTCCGCGAGGTGCGGCAGGCCGAGCAGGAACTCCGGCACCGTCAAAACAGCGACGGCTGGTCGGAGGCCCAATCCGCGGCACGCGGGCGGGACAGCTCGGCGACCGGCGCCTTCTCGGGCTGGTGGCGGGCCTGTAGGCGGTTCAGCAGGGCCCGCTCACCGGCCTCGGTCTCGCGCGCGAGGGTGGAGCGGAGGCGGGCGACCAGCCCGGCCGAGCGGAGCCGCGCGATCACCGCGCGCTCCAGGTCGGAGAAGGTGAAGGCCGGGCTGCCCCAGCACGGGCGGGCGGTCAGCTCCTCGAGGAAGCGCAGCTTGTTGGCGGTGGGGGTGAAATACTCCGCCCAGAACCCGTGGACGTCGTAGTGCGCGATCATGCCGAAGTGCTGGCACAGCACGCGGTAGAACTTCAGCGTGAAGCGCTTGCGCGGGAAGTCCTCAGCGATGAAGGCAAGCAGCTGATTGCCGAAAGCGGCCTTGGCCGCGCCGTCATCGAACTTGGTGACGGTGAAGTCTTCCGCGCGCAGCGGCGGGTTCTGAAAGCTGGCGACGGCCATGGCGTTCGGGCCTCCGTGAGGGTTTCTTTGAACCCCTCACGGCGGGCGCGGCGTCGGTGGCCGGGGCAAGGGCGCGCGGCTTCGCGCGGGTGGCATCAGCCGCCTTCCCTTGCGGCGGCCGACGAGGCGCGGCAGATTTCCCCTACCCTCTTCTTTCCGGTTCAGGCTGCCTCATCACGGTAGACTGCGATGGCCTGCTCTTCCGGCATGGTGTTGAGCCACGCCTTCACCTTCCACTTCGTCTTCACATCCTCCGATTCTAGAACCTGCTTCAGCTGCTCGGCCGTCAGTACCTTGCTCTGGAAGATCCCGGGCTTCTCCATGTGGGTGTAGAGCTCATGAATCCCCTCATTTTCATTGGCTCAGTTCTGGCCGTGGTTCGCCTGCGTTTCGTAGAACGTCGGTGTTACGGACGGATGGGTGTGGACTGTGGTCGAGGCGACGCGTGCGATCGAGCGTTTGGGCGAGGTTCGTGGTTTTATCAGCGGGCTGTATGGGCCTGACCTGCATGCCAAGCGGGTCGACGCGCTGGCGTGCGCCACGCTCGGGGTGATGACGGGTGCATCGTTGGCGGTGGCGATGATCGGCCAGGCGCTGGCGCAGGCGCGCGGGTTGGTGACCAAGCACGCGGTCAAGCAGGTCGATCGGCTGATGAGCAACGCAGGCATCGACGTGTGGGACAGCTTCGCCCGTTGGGTGCCCCAGCAAATCGGTGCCCGTCCGGATATCCTGGTGGCGATGGATTGGACCGACTTCGACCGTGACGGTCAGTCGACGCTCGTGCTGAGCCGGGTGACGAGCCACGGCCGGGCGGCGCCGCTGATCTGGCTGAGCGTCTGGAAGGAGGAAATCGCGACCCGGCGCAACGATTACGAGGATGCCTGCCTCCGCCGCTTGGCCGAAACCCTGCCCCTGGATTGCCGCGTCACCATCCTGGCTGACCGAGGTTTCGGCGATCAGAAGCTGTTCGCGTTCCTGGGTGAGTTGGGTTTCGGCTACGTCATCCGCTTCCGCGGCAACATCCGCGTGGCCAGCGCTGATGGAGAGACACGTGCTGCGGCCGACTGGGTCGGCAAGAGCGGCCGCGCCCGCACGCTGCGGAACGCCCGGGTGACGGCACAGGGGCAGCAGGTGGGTGTGGTGGTCTGCGTCCATGCCAAGGGCATGAAGGAGCCCTGGTGCCTGGCCGCCAGCGAGCCGGACGCCAAGGCTGCCGTGCTGGTCAACCACTATGCCAAGCGCTGGACGATCGAGCCCAGCTTCCGAGATACCAAGGACCTGCGCTTTGGCATGGGGTTGTCTGCCACCCGCATCAGCGAGCCAACCCGGCGCGACCGGCTGCTGCTGGTCAGCGCATTCGCTATGGCGCTGCTGAGCATGCTGGGTGCCATCGGCGAGAACCTCGGCATGGATCGCCTGCTCAAATCCAACACAAGCAAGACACGCAGCCATTCGTTGTTCCGCCAAGGCTGTATGCTCTACGAACTCATCCCCAACATGCCCGAGCATAGGCTTGTCCCGCTCATGGCAGCCTTCGCCAAAGCCCTCGCGCAGCCCAGCAGCTTCAGTGGCCTACTTGCTCATCCGCAATGAGGGGATGAGTGAGGGTGTAGAGAGCACGGTTCTTGAGCGAACGCTTCAGGTCGCGCCGCACGATCCAGTTGGTCAAGAGGTTGTCCACGATCCACTCGGCATCCTGGACAATCATGCGCGGTGGCCCGCCCGTGGGCGTGCCAATGTCTACCTCCGGCAGAGTCTTTCCGTAGGTATCCAGGCGTGCGCGCAAGGTATTGGGCTGCACGTTCGTCGCACCGCCGGTTCCGTGATTTCGGGCATATCCTTCCTTCTTGCCGTCGATCCAGACGTCAGCGTGGAAGTTACTCGTCTCCTCGCTCAGGGCGGGGCTGTAGGAGACCTTGCGAAGCTCGATCTTCATTGTGGCTTCTCTGCCCCAGAGGCCGCGAGGCGCCGGCCCGGCCGATGGCCGGGGTGGGATCACCCGGCGCCGCGCATCTCCGCCCGTGCGTGACCCGTTGAGGGGACTACACGGATGGGAGAAGTGCGGATGGCCGAGGCGAAGGACGGGAAGGCGATCAAGGTGAACCGGGCGCCGGTGCTGACGCTGTGGGCCGCTGTGGTGGCGGAGCGGCTCGGGCACGACCGGGAGGCGGCGATCACGCTGGGCCGGGCCGTGGCCGGCTCCAGTGCGCGCGTGAAGGCGAAGGCCATCGGCATCGCCGCGGACGCGCACGAGGCCGGTGATCTCCGCGACGAGGCGCGCAAGCAGGGTGAGAGCAAGCAGCGGCCCAAGGCCGTGCATCTGCTTGGCCGCGACGTGCCGGTGGTCGAGGAGAAGGGCGCGCTACGCGCGCTGGACCACGACAAGGCGGCGTCGCCGAAGGCGGCAGCTGGCTACGTCGAGCGGGCTCTCGGCGAGGACCTCGGCGCTGTCAGGCAGGCGATGGAGGATCTGGCGGGCTCGATGGAGCCTGACGAACTGAACCGGCTCGGATTCCGGCTGTACGAGCACTTCCGACCGGAAGTGCCGGCGGGTGCCAAAGGCTGGGGCGCCAAGGGCGTGCTCGACCTCGGCAAGATCCGCTCGGCCGGTAGCTAGTCAGCCACCTGCACGAGGCGCCTAGCTCTGGTCCCAGGCGACAATGGTCAGTCGCTGGTCCGGCGAACAGGCGTCGATCACCGAGGGACGCATGGTGGCGTACCAGGCCTTCACGATCGCGGCGGCGGCCAGGTCTGGAACCGCTCGCACTGCGGGAAGAATATGGCGGGCGTCGGCGCTGTAGATCCTGGGATAGCCGTCGGACCGGAGCAGCACCGCGTCGCCGGTTTTCAGTAGCTCCTCGAATGGGTCGATCCCCATGGCGCCGGTGGTCCAGGTCGCCAGGATGGTGTCCCGGTCGAGGTTGCAGTTCCACTGCTCCGGCGTCTGCGTCGTGACGCTGATCTGCCAGCCTGCCATGCCTGTTTCCTTCTCCATCGCCTGGTCCGGACTGTCGCACGGACGCGGCGGGCTGGCTGCCGAAAGCGCATCCTCGGCGCGGTCCTGCCCGCGAAGCGGTGCAGGATGGTCTGCCAGAAACGGCGGGTGCGGGCCGCCAGGGCGGGGTGCGGCCGCATCACGCGGCGTCCTGCGGCTGGCGCACGGACAGCGCCACGGCCACCGGCCGCACCCAGATCGGCAGGGTCGAGAGCATGAAGCCCTCCCCCGACCAGGCCAGCAGCAGCGTCCGGCCCATGGTCTCGGCGATGGCCTGGGCGGCGTCGGGCGGCACGGCGTTGCCGATGCGCTCGCGCCAGTCGGCGTCGCTCAGCCCATCCAGCTCGGCCTGCTCCTCCGGGTCGATCAGCGACTGCAGGGCGCACAGCTCGGCCGTGGTGAAGGGGCGATGCCACGTCCCGTCCAGTGCCCGGATGCGGGCCACCACCCGGTCCGACGCCCCCGGCAGCGTCGGGCGGGGGTCGGCGACGCTCCAGCGGCCGTTGTCGTAGCCGGCCGCCGCGCTGACCGCGCCCGTGGACTGCTGCCACGGGACCACGCCGTAGTGCCCGGCGCCGTAGTAGTCGTCACCCTTCTCGCGCTCCATGCGCGGCCGGGGGTCGGCCACCGCGAAGGTGCCGTTGGAGGGCAGGCTCTCGCCGGCCACGGTGCCGGAGGTGGCGTCCCAGGGGACGATGCGGAACTCGTTGGAGTGTTTGGCCGGGCCGGTGTGGCGTGGGTCGGCCACGGCGAAGCCGCCGGCCTCGACCGCGGCCTTGCCGATCACCACCTGGGAGGGCTGGTCGAAGCGCTTCACGCCGTACTGGCCGAAGGCGGCCACGCCGTCGGCGCGGCGGGGATCGGCGACGCTGTAGGCGCCGTTGGACGGGCCGGAACGGCCCGCCACGGTGCCGGCCGGCTCCTCCCAGCGGTTCACGCCCAGCACGCCGCCGCGCCACTCCGTGCAGGGGGCGAGCGCATAGTCGCGCAGCAGCCCGTCCTCCACGGCCAGTTTGCCCAGCGAGCGCCAGTCGCTTCCGGCCTCGACGAAGGCGAGGCGCACCCACGTCGCCCAGTGCAGCATCGGCACCCGATGCATCGGCCCCGCCTTCGAATCGCCCGGCAGGGGCATACGGGACAGCACGTCTCCCACCCCGTGCAGCGAGCGCTTCGGCGGCTCGTACAGGAACGGCTTCACCTTGGCCGCGTGTCGGGCGACGAGTAGGAACCTACGGCGCGACTGCGCCAACCCGCCCAACTCTCCGCAATCGTGCGTGGTCTCGGCCACGGCGTAGCCGTAGGCGCGCAGCAGGCCGGAGATCTGGTCCAGCAGGTGCCGGCCACGCGAGGCGATGCGCGGCACGTTCTCCAGCAGAATCAGCTCCACCGGATCGTCGCGGTAGGCTTCCAGCGCCAGCCAGATGCCCCGCAGTGTCAGGCGGTTCAGCGCCTGGTACTTGCGGGTCTTGCTCTTGGTCTCGCTCAGCAGGCCGGAGAAGCCTTTGCAGGGCGGGGAGGTGAACAGGACGTTGGGGCGCTCGTGGCCGAAGGCCGAGCGCACGTCGTCCACGGTGGCCTCGCGCCAACCGGCCGGCGGCTCCTGGCCGTGGAAGTCGCGGTACTGCTCGCGGTCGAACAGGTCCATGCAGGTGCCGGGAACGCCGGCCAGGCGGCCGAAGTCGCGGATCGCCGCGGCGTCGACGTCGATGCCGCCAATGCAGCGAAAGCTGGCGGACAGGTTGCCCACCCGCGAGGTGGCGCGATTGAAGCCGCGGGCTCCCCCGCCGAGGCCGGCGAACAGGTGGGCGTGCAGGATGGTGGCGTGGCCGTGCTCGGAGATCATGGCGCGAGGCTCCAGAAACGCGAACGGCAGGGCCTGGGCCCTGCCGCACGCGACGTCGGTGATGGACTGGGGGGTGTGGGGTGAGGCGCCGCGGCGCCCCGGGTTCAGTGCAGCGTGGGCAGAACCGGCGCCCGCGGGAGCGCAGCCGCGCGGCGCATCCCCTCCTCGGCCAGCTGTCGTGCGATCGGCAACACCGGCGCGAGCCCGGCCATCCGGGGCGTCAGCTCGGCGAGATCCGCGCCGGGGTGCAGCTGCTCGAACGCCTCGACGGCCTCGACCTCGTTGCTGGCCTGCACTGTGCCGGTGACGGCATCGCCGGCCGATGCCGTGCCCCGGTAGCTCCACTCCAGTCGGAGCGGCTCAACCAGCTCGGCCGGCGCGGCGTCGAGGCGCTGCACCGGGGCGACGAAGAGATCCAGTCCCTTGCGGCAGACCAGCACGTCGAGCCGGGTGTGCAGCATCTCGGTCGAGCACGCGCGCGCCTCGGCGAGGTCATCGCCGGCGATGGCCAATGCGTCGAGCAGCGCGGCACGGCTGTTCGGGCTTTCCCGCACGATCAGCTTGTGGACGCAGGCCCAGCGCTGAACGACGCCCGGGTTTGCCTGACGGCGCGGGCCGCTCCCGGACTGCCCGACCGACCAGCCCCAGCCGTGGTCGTCGGCGCTGACCTCGACCACCAGGGCCGGGCGGTCGCTGTGGCGGAAGGCATGGCCAGTGCCGGGGAAGCCCTGGATCGGGCTCCACCTATCGGTCGAAAGGCCGAGATCCTCGGCCGCCGAGCGCAGGGCGCGCTCAACCAGGGTGCTCATGGGGGTCAACTCCCGTAGGGCTGCGGTGTGCCGGGGACGAACCGTCTTTTCCGGTCTTCTCGTCCTCGACCCCTCCCCCGCGGGCGTGCCCGGCACACGGGGGCAAGGGCGAGCGGAGCGAGGGAGCGCAGCGACGCACCCTTGCGGCCGGGGGGCGGGCGCGGCAGGCGCTTCCGGGTCCTTCTCTCCTCCCCGTTTCTCCTGCTCCAGCCCCTCTCCGTGGATCCTTACGTGGCCCGCCAAAGGCGGCGCATGGTCCCGCCGAGATAGGCGAAGGCGAGCATCCCCACGGCCATCAGCACCGCGCCGAAGATCCCGAAGAACCACGCCGTGGTTGTCATCAGGGCGCCTGGATCGGCCAGGTGGTCGCAGATCTCCTCCTCCGAGCGCCACGGACTGGCAGCCGCACCGGCGGCGGGCAGGCCCTGCCGAGGCAGGTTGGCGCAGGCCTCCCGAAGCAGGGACGCGCTCGCACGAACCTGCGCGGCCGCTGCCGAGGTGGTCTCCAGCACAGGCTGAGCCTGCGAGACCGAGGGGAGGCAAAGAGCGGCGAGGACCGGAAGCATGTGGCGGGACACGCGCATGAGGAAGATTCCTTGATGGGGTTGTGCCGCTCTCCATCGGGAAGATCGGCGCGAACGGAAAACCGGAGGGCCGTACCCTCAGGGTTCGCGTCGGCAGACGACGTACTGGGCACCCCCGAACGCCTCGCACCAGGCCGAGCGCGCGGTCTTGTAGCTGTCGTCCATGCCGTCGAAATGGCCGCCCTGGAACGGCATGGCCACAGTCTCGATGGCCTTCTGCTCCGGCCCGCCGTGCCAGCGGACGTAGATCGAGCCGTGGTCGGTGTTGCGCACGGAGAAGCGCACACCCGGGAAAGACTGCCGTAGCTGGACGCGGATGTTGGCAGCCGCCAGCTTGCCGCTGTGCCGGTCGTCACCCTGTCGCAGGCGGGCATGCTCGGGTGCATGGCGCAACCGGTGCAGCTCGGCGGCGTGCGCCTCGTCGGCGGCCGCCTTCTCGGCCGCCCGGCGGGCGTCCTCGGCTTCGGCGTGGACGATCGCCGCAGCAATCTCGGCGGCGTTGCCGCAACTGCCGAGCAGGCGCCAGCCCGAGCCACGTAGGATGGCCTCGGGCAACCGGAGGGTGAAGGAGCCGGACAGGAAGACGATGTCGTAGGTCTGCCGCCCGCCGGTCTGGGCGAGGCCGCCCAGCACTGGGCGCAGCGGAGCAGGCCGGGGATCGGCGTGGACCGCGAACACGAAGCCTTCGCCACGGTCGTTGAGCCTGGTCGAAACACGCGTGCCGATGCCGATCATGACCGGGGCGGTGGTCGCGGGGACCGGGGTAAGGCGGGCATTCGGGAAAGCGAGGACGGTGGTCACGGCGATGATCCTTCTGCTGCGTCTCGCTTATCCGAGACCTCAGCCGAGGGCCGCGCTGACCCGGGCGGGGCAAGGGCGCGCTCGCGCGGGCGTCAGCCCCTGCCCTTGCGGCGGCCGGGGTGGCGCGGCAGGCCCATCCTATCCTCCCCTCTCCCCTCCTTCCTGGGCTATGCTGCCCTCTCCATCAGCCTTCGATGCCGTGACCCTTTCCGAAGCCCTTGCCACCCCGATCGTCGATCTCCGGTCCTTCTGGCTGGAGGCGCGCTGCTGCTGCCGACATCGGTCGCCGATGTGGTTCCACGCCGCGAAACGGCCACGCGACCTGCTGTCCGATTTCGCCTTCGAGTACGCCTGCCCGGAGTGCGGGGTGATGCCGGCGCTCACTCTGCTGCGCTCGGAGCGCACCGGAGCGCCGGCCCAGGGCTGGCGGCTTCATGTGTGCGAGGTGTTCGAGGACTGAGGTTTCGCGCGAGCAGGCTGCACGCTAGAATCCAGCAATGTCAAAGCGCTTCCTCACCGACGTCATCCTCCAGATCACCTGCCCCGAGGAAGCACCATGGCCTTCACCGCCGCCGCCGCGCGCGGCTCGGCCGCCGAGCCGTTCCAGCTCGCCGGCAAGGAACCGATCCACCACACCCCGGGTGCCCAGGACACCCACGACCGCCTGTTCGAGTACGCCGGGGGCCACCTTGGCTTCTACGGCTTCCTGCGCGTGGCCAACGCCCGCATCTTGGGCCGCGTCATGGTCGGCCTGATGGACCTGCCCGATCGCCTCTGGCGAGACGCCTACGACGACGGAGCCCATCCCGGTGACGCCGCGAACGAGGCCATCACCGAGGCCGCCGAGGAGATGGGGGTCGCCTAACCATGAGCGGGCATCCGGCGGGGGACGTGGAAGCGCTGCCCGCCAGGGCCTGATCGCGCACGGTCGTCAGGGCGCACCCGCCCCCTCCTGTGGTCCCACCATGATCTGTGAGCGGAGCCTGCGGAGCGTCCCGGGGCGCTTCAACCTGACGGTGCTCCACGTTGTTTCGCCCCCTTCGGGGTGACGCGCCCCATGCCGCTCCGCCTGTCGTCTCCGCCGATCACGGCAGGACCACACGACGGAGCGACACCATGAAGACCGCGACCTACCTCAAGACCCTGACCCGCAGCGCCGGGCGCACCATCCGCCGCCTGCTGCGGCACCTCACCGGCAAGACCACCATCAACGCCAGTCTGACCCTCTCCATTCCGGGCTTCGTGAAGCTGGAACTCGGCTGGAAGCGCGAGAGCGAGCGCGCCGACGATCGCAAACCCGCCTGACGGCGGGCGCCGCCGGCTTCGGCCGGCGGCAAACCGCGCAATGGATGCGCGATCAGTCGCCCTTGGCGGCCTTCGTCGCCTTGCGCTTGGCCTTCTTGGCCCCGGCGAAGGCCGCCAGCTTGAGCGAGGGCGAGGCTTTGAACTTCACCGTCGCCCCGGCCTTCACCGCCACCTTCTCGCCAGTGCGCGGGTTCAGCGCCGAGCGCTTCGGCGTTTCGCGCACCGTGAAGGAGCCGAAGTCGGGCAGCGAGAAGCGCCCGGTCTCGATGATCTCGGCTTTGATCGCGGCGATGATGTCGGCCGCCAAGCGGCCGGACGTCACGCCGTTCAGGTCACTGGACTGGAGAGAGGGAGCCCGGCCTCCTGGCCGGGCCGCGTCGATTAGGCTGCGTGCGCCGCGGGCACCCCAGCCTCGCCGGGCGGCGGCATGACGCCGGCATCGGGGCTTTCCTCCTCGTCGCCGTCGAGCAGGTGCTCGGGGTTCTCGATCCCCTCCTCGTCCTCGGCACCGTCGTCGTCAGCGGCGTGGCCACCACGCCGCAGTGCAGCCATCTCGGCCTCCCGGGCGCGGTCCGCCTCCGCCTGACGCCGCTCCTCGTCGGTGAGGTCGAACCGCACCAGCGGGTGCAGGAAGGTCCGACCCTTCAGCTGCTCCACGATGGCTGCGCGGGTGGCCTTGCCGGTGGGACGTGGCAGCACGCTGGTGGCGGTGGCGGTGCGCTCGATCGCGGCCTTGCTGAGGTTGCCGAGGAACTCCTCGGTGGCCGTGGTCGGTAGGTAGGCGTCGGCGTCGACCGCGATGCCGGCGACCCGCGCGACCGTGCCGGAGGAGGAGAAGCCGACCCGGCACGACAGCGCCTGGCGCAGCATGCCGCGCGCCGCAGTGCGCAGCGTGGCCGGGTCGGCCGTCAGCACGCCGCCCTCGGTGATCGAGGCGGCCAGCGAGCCGCGCTCGCCGCTGCCGATGTCGTTGCCATGGGCCCCGGAGCGGACGCTGACGTTCTTCCCGGCCAAGGCCAGCACCAGCAGGCCGATCAAGGCGTCGTCACCGATCTCGGCTTCGGCGAAAGCGGTGTGCAGGGCCTCGGTGCGGAGGTCGCCCACCATGGCCTCGCCCTTCTGGGTGAGGTCGGGACGGACAGCCTTGGGCGCTACGTAGTCCTCGCCGGTTCCGCCGCCCGTGGCGGCACGGCGCTGCGCCGGCTCGGGCATCCGGAAAAGAACGGTGTCCACCTCGAAGGTGCGATGGTTGACGTAGTAGCCCACCGTGTCGTTCGGGCCGGGCCTGGAAGAGTAGAGCTGCTGCGCTCGGGGCGGGAGTTGCGGGCGGTGATACTCGTCCATCCCCACCATGACCCCGCCCTCGGGCAGGTTGGCCTCCAACCAGGACCGCTGCGCCTGCAGGAAGGCGTCGGCCTGGGTGGTGAAGCGCGGATCGCTGTCGCCCGGGGCAAAAAGATCATCCTCCCAGACGATGCCGAAGGCTTCCGTCTCGGCCTCGCCGAACTTCGCCAGGGAGAAGGAGACGCGGCGCTTATCCAGCCCGTGCGAGATCATGTGCCAGTTGGCACGCTCGTTCTTCTTCGGCTTCTGCGACTTCCACACCGAGGCCTGCTCCTCGGCCGAGGCGAGGCCGATGGTGCGGAGCTGCTGCTCGGTGGGCATGTCGCCACGGGCCATCTGCGTCAGCATGGCCGGCAGGGTGTGCGTCATGTGGCGCAGCACGTTCACCCGGCGCACCGACATATTCAGCGCGGTGGCGATGGCCTCCGGGGTCCAGTCCTCGCTGACCAGGGCCTCGACCGCGCGCCACTGATCGACCGGGTTCATGCCGGCGCGAACCATGTTCTCGGCGAAGGCGCGCACGCCGTCGGCCCCGGCCACGGCGTCGTCACCGTCCTCGCGGATCAGGACGTGGATGCTCTTCAGCTTGGCCTTGATGGCCACGTCGCGACGACGATGGCCGGCGATCAGCACCACCTCGCCGTCGCGCTCGCGCGCGGTGGGCGGCTGCAGGATGCCGACGGCCTGCACGTTGGCCAGCAGCACGGCGTCGGCCTCCGGCCCGGCCGTGGTGCGGCGGGGGTTCTCGGGGTTGTCGCGCAGCTTCTTCGGGTCGATCTCGATGAGCTTCATAGTCGGGGCTCCCGCTCCGCAGAGGTTCCTGTCTCCCCATTCCTGGGTTGACCCCTCCCCGGCAGCGACCGGACGGGCCACGGCACCACGGCGGGCGAGCGGCCCTGCCCCGGCGCGGGACGCGGCCCGCGTAGCGGGGTGCGGCCTAGCGGGGCCGGGCTGCGTAGGCGGCCGTGGAGCGAAGCGGTGCCGGGGCACGACCGGGTGCGACCGCTTCTCCTCTCTCCTCCCCTCCTCCATCGAACCTCCCTGCTGCGTTGCACAAATTCACTTGCCCGTCCGACGCCGATGCCTATCTTGTGCAGTGCAGCAACCGGCTTGCCGATGCTGAATCTCTTGGACGTTTCCTCCCTAAACTCGGGCGGCACCCTCGGGCGCCGCCCTTCTTTTTGGCCTGATGTCAGGCCGCGGCGGAGAGTGTCTCCTCCTTCCCCGTCTGGGCCAGGGATGCCTCCAGCTCGGCCATCTCGGCGTGCTTGGCGTCGAGGTCGGCCTGGAACTCGAAGCCCTCGCCGAGCCGCGCCTCGTAGGCCGGCAACTGCCGCTCGGCCTCCGTCAGCTTGCGACGGTACTCGGCCAACTCCGCCTCGAAGCGCCCGAGGTCGTATTCCAGCCGCGACACCAGCCCCAGGGCGGTGAGGTCGTCCTCGACCCGCACCTCGTGTTCGCCGCCGGCGCGGGTGAGCAGCAGGTGGATCTCCAGGTCGGCACCCTGGCGGTAGCGGCGGGCTTCCAGCTTCAGCGGGAAGCCGCCGATCTGCCCGAGGTCCCAGTCGCCCTTGCGGCCCTCGAACTGCACGGTGCGGATCACCTTCAGCAGGGCAGCGCCGGCCACCTTGCGCTCCGTGAAACCACGGCCCTCCACCTCCATGCGGAAGTCGTCGCCCCGGGTGGAGACGCGCCGCGCCAGGTCGGCCTCGGTGTCGGCGATGGCCTGGGTGGCCCGCCCGATGGTCGAACGGGCCTCGGCCACCCTACGCCGCACGGCGTGCTGGTCGTCGAAGTGCGCCGCGCGCAGGCGGTCGAGGCGGGCCAACTCGGCTTCCAGCCCGGCCTTCTGCATCAGGCGGGGATCGCCGGAGGCGATGGCCTTGGCCATGGCGAACTGGTTGGCCTGGCTGCCCACGTCCTCCAGACGGCGGATCGAGCGGTCCCCGCCCAGGGCGGCCGCGATGAAGCGGGCCTTGCGCTCGTTGTTCTGCCACATCTGGGCGTCCATCGAGCCCAGCGTGGCGTAGGCGTAGAGGCCGATCTCTTCGTTCTGGTTGCCCTGGCGCTCGATGCGCCCCTCGCGCTGCTCGATCTCCGAGGGCAGCCAGGGCACGTCGAGGTGGTGCAGGGCGGCCAGCCGGCGCTGAGCGTTCACGCCGGTCCCCATGGTGGCGGACGAACCGAGCAGGAAGTCCATCTGGCCGTTGTTCATGGCGTTGAACAGCGACTGCTTGGCCTCGGACTTCTTGTAATCCTGCATGAAGGCGATGCGCTCGGCCGGCACGCCGCGGGCGATCAGCCCCTCGCGGATCCAGCGGTAGGCCGAGAAGCCGCGCGTCGCCAGTGCTCCCTCGGTTCCCAGGTCCGAGAAGATCATCTGCGTGGCGCCGGGCACCAGGTGCGGCGAGCCGTCCGGCTTGCGGAAGCGGCGGTCGCGGGTCTCGGACCAAATGCGGAAGGCGTTGTCGATGAGCAGGTTGAGCTTGTTCTCGGGCTCGTCGTCCTGCTCGGGCACCACGAAGCGCAGGTCGATGGCGGCGTGCCGGCCGTCGGTGATGACGGAGAGCAGGATGTCCTGGCCCTTCTCGGGCTTGCCCTTGCGCGCCTCGATCGCCGCGATCCGCGCCGCTAGGGTGCGCTGGTAGTCCCGGAAAGCCGCGCTCGCCGGGGCGGTGATGATCTGGCGCTTGCCACTGATGATCGACGGCAGCTTGAGGTATTGCCGCAGGTCATCCTTCGACACCACGTCCGCGACGGTGCGGAACATGGCGATCAGGTCGGCGACGTTGACGAACTCGGAGAAGCGTGTGACCGGCTTGTAGTTACCGGAGGGCTGCAGCTCCAGCTCGGTGCGGGTGTCGCCGAAGTTGGAGGCCCAGGCGTCGAACTCCTGGATGCCGCGCTCCTCCAGCATCTCCGGCTGCATGAAGCGCTGCAGCGTGAACATCTCGCCCAGGGTGTTGGTGATCGGCGTGCCGGAGGCGAGGATGAGCGCGCGGCCGGGGTTGATCGTGCCGACGAAGCGCGACTTCACGAACAGGTCCCAGGCGCGCTGCGAGCCGTCCGGGGCGATGCCCTTCAGGCCGCCCATGTTGGTGGCAAAGGACAGCTTACGGAACTCCTGCGCTTCGTCGGCGATCACCTGATCCACGCCCATCTCGGCGATGGTCAGCATGTCGTCCTTGCTGGTGGACAGGCCGTCCAGCTTCTCCTGCATGCCCTCCTTCATGCGCTCGATGCGCTTGCGCGCGATGCGGTCGTCGCCGTCGAGCCGTTCCAGCAGGGCGGAGTAGGCGTCGAGTTGCTGCTGCACGAGGCCGCGCTCGAACTCGGCCGGGGTGGCGATGAACTTGAACGCCGAGTGGGTGATGATGATGCAGTCCCAGTGGGCCGTGGCCGCCCGGGCCAGGAAGCGGCCGCGCTTGTCCTTGCTGAAGTTGGTCTCGTCGGCCACCAGGATGCGGGCGCCCGGGTAGAGCTGCAGGAACTCGCGCGAGGCCTGCGCCAGGCAGTGGCCGGGCACGGTCAGCATGGCCTTGCCGATCAGGCCGAGGCGCTTCTGCTCCATGATCGCCGCGGCGATGGTGAAGGTCTTCCCCGCCCCGACCGCGTGGGCGATGTAGGTCTGGCCGGAGGCGACGATGCGCCAGATGACGCGCTTCTGGTGCGGGCGCAGCCCGATCACCGAGGAGGCGCCGGGCAGCTGCAGGTGCTCGCCGGAGAAGTGCCGCGGCACCAGGCTGTTGAAGGCATCATTATAGTGGCGGACCAGCCGCTCGGCGCGGTCGCTGTCGGTCCACACCCAGCGCTCGAAGGCGCCCTTGATCTTGGCCAGCTTGTCCTTGGCCGCCTCGGTCTCCTGGGCGTTGATCTGGCGGTGCTCGCCGTCGGCGTCGCGCCACACGTCCCAGATCTGCGGGATGGAGGCGTTCAGGGCGTCGTCCAGCAGCTCGCCGGCGTGGCGGCGGTGCGTGCCCCACTCCGAGGTGGCCGAGGCCTCACCGGCGAAGCGGCTGATCTCGATGCTCCAGTGCGCCACCTCCACGGTGTGCCGCACCATCGTCGTCACCCCCATCACCTCGCGGATGAAGTCGGCGATGTCGGTGGCCGGCAGCCACGGCGCGCCGAGCCGGGCGGTGATGTCGGAGGGCCGCAGGTCCTCCGGCTGCACCCGCTCCAGGGCGGCCACGTTGCGGGCGTAGCGCTCGTCCAGCACGGCGGCGGCGCGGGCGGCGGCCAGCTTGCGGCGGACGTGGCCGGACAGGTACTCGTCGGCCGTCTGCCAGGCCTCGAAGCCCTCCGTGGTCAGGCCGGGGTCGAGGAACACGGTAGCGCCCAGCTCGGCCAGCACCGTGGCGCGGTCGCGGCCGATCAGCTCGCCGATGCGGTCGAGATCCACCACGGCCCGCTCGGCCAGGGTCACCGCCAGGGCGTCGGCGGCCGAGACGATCACCGGCTCGGCAGGGGCGTGGATCACCCGGTCGGTGAAGATCGGCCCCTTGGTCGCCTCGCCGCTCTCGAGGTCGTACTCCTCGATCGACGACACCAGCCAGCTATCCGGGTCGTCCAGGAAGGGCTGCAGGTTCGGGCGGCGCACGCTCTCGCCCACCTCGCCCGTGGCCTCGTCGGTCGAGGTCGAGACGCTGGTCAGGTTGATAGGGCCGAAGCTGCGCACGAAGGCGCTGTAAGCGGCGCGCAGCCGCACCTGGGCGGCGCCGAAGGGCTCGTCGCGCTCCTGGGCGCGGATCACCTCGCGCACGGCGTCGCGGACCGGGATAAGGCCGCGGATGATACGCGCGTGCTTGGCGAACAGGCCGACCGTGCCCTTGCCCGACTTCACCGCCACCTCCTCGGCGCGGCCGTCCACCACCTGCAGCAGGGTGCCGCCGTCGCCCAGCAGGTAGCTGCCCTCCTTGACCGTGGCCCCCTCGGCGGCGGTGCCGACCTGCAGGGTCGGCTGGGCCACCCGGACCGGCGCCGTGGCGGCGTGCGGGGGCTGGTGGATGCCCTCGGGCAGCCGGGCGGTGGCCTCGGCGAGCGCCGCCTCCAGGTCTCGGCCGTCGCGGGCGCAGTCGTAGGTCAGGCCGAACTGGCTGCTGGTCCAGCCGTGCCGCCCGAGCACCATCTCCGGGTGCGCCGCGAAGTAGGCGTTGACGTGGATCGCCGCCTCGCCGTCCTCGGCTGGCACCACCTCCTCCAGGTGGGCCCACTCCACCCCATCGGCGGCGGCGCCGCGCTCGCGGCGCTGCAGGAACAGCACGTCCACCACCACGTCGGTGCCGGCGGCGGCGGCGAAGGCGCCGGCCGGCAGGCGGATTGCGCCCACCAGGTCGGCCATCCCCGCGATGTGCTCGCGCGCCTTCGGATCCACCTTGTCCATGGTGCCGTGCGAGGTGACGAAAGCGGCGAGACCGCCGGGCCGGAGGCGCTCCACGGCGCGGGCGATGAAGTAGTCGTGCAGCTTGAGGCCGAGCTTGCCGGCCGCGTCCTTGGCCCGCACCGTGCGGTCGGAGAAGGGCGGGTTGCCGACCGCGAGGTCGAAGCTCTCGACCACCTTGGCGCGGGTGAAGTCCTCGTTGCGGATCCAGGCCTTGGGATACAGCAGCGCCGCGATGCGGGCGGTGATCGGGTCCATCTCAATGCCGGTGACGGCGGAGCAGTCCTCGATCCCTTCGGGGCGCAGGGCCAGGAACTGGCCGGTGCCGCAGCCCGGCTCCAGGATCGAGCCGCGCTGGAAGCCCATGCGAGCCAGTCCAGCCCACACGGCACGCACCACGTACTCCGGCGTGAAGTAGGCGTACTGGGTGCAGCGACTCAACGACGCCAGTTCCGCGGCCGACACGGCCTGCTCCAGCCCGTCACCCTGCTCGGCCCAGCCCTCGCGCCACGCCTCGCCGGGGCGGCGGAACAGGGTGTTGGCGAGGTCGCCGGCGCCGTAGCCAACGAAGCGGGCCAGCACCGCTTGCTCCTCGGCCGTCGCCGGCCGGGTCTCGCCCTCGATCCGCTGCAGCAGGCGGATGGCCCCCAGGTTGTCGGCGGCGCGGGCCTTCCAGCCGGCGGCGAGGCCGCGGTCGCCGGCGAGGCGGAAGTCGCGGGCCACCACGCGCGGGATTGCCGGGGCAATCGGCGCCTCGGGCGCGTCGTCCTCGTCGTCGTCCCCGCCCAGGGCGGGCAGCAGGCCGCCGTTACCACCCCCGAACAGCCCGAAGGGCGAGGTCAGCGCGGTGGTGTCGAACAGGCTCAGCTGGGCGGAAGCGGGGGCGGTCTTGGCCATGGCGCGGGGTTCCCGTGCGCGCACGCGCGAGCGCCCGGCGGCCCATGGGGGGCGGCCGGGTGCGCGTGACGCGATGCTGGTGGTGAGTGGGGACTCTGGTGGGGGCGACGCCCTTGGGGGGCGCCGGTCGAGGCTCAGGCCGGGTCGGGGATCATCCCCTGTTCCGATCCATCTTCTTCCTCGTGACCCCTCCACGCCGGCCGCCCGGTCCGGGGCGGGGCAAGGGCGCCGCGCAGCGGCGGGAGCGGAGCGACTTCACCCTTGCCGCACGCCGGGCCGCGGTGGCAGCGGTTCTCCTTCTCTCCTCTCCGCTCCTGATTCCTCTTTTCCCCCTGAACTCTCCTGATCCGACGTCACACGAACAGGTCCGATTGGACGCTGCGGCGTCCCTCGTGCATCGCCGTGAGCATCAGCCGGTAGGCCTCGGTCGTCTCGGATTGTCGGCGGCGCTTGAGCCCGGCCTTGCTGTCGTTGCCGTCCCAGACGGCGCGCCAGCCGGTGACGCCCTCGCTGGCTTCGCCGATCAGCACGAACCGGGCCCGGCCCTTCACCGGCATCTCGACCTGGATGTGGCCGCGCGCGTGCGTGGGATCGCCCAGTCGGGTGATCCGAGCCTTGAGGCCCCTCCCGGTCAGGGCGGCGAGCATGTTCGGGATGGAGTGCGGGTCGGCCCGTACCGCTGGCGGCGGCGGCACGCGGCGGCGCCGCATCGCCGGGTCTGGGTCGAAGTCCTGCGGTCGGGGTCGCGCGAAGCACGAGGGGTTGGCCACTGGATCCACCCAGAGATCGGCCATGGTGGGCGGCGCGTTGGAGCGCCTCGCCCACTTCGCCTCGGACAGCATCCAGGCCTGCTTGCCCGGGCTGAGCGCGATCCGCTCGGCGCAGGCCTCGAACTGCCGCTTGAGGCGGATCTGCATCTGCCACTCCGCCTCCGGCACCGCCGCGACCGCGCGGGCCAGGGTCTGCAGGCGGTGCTCGAAGTCGTCGCGCGTGACCGGCTCCCGGCCGGGCACGCGGGGGCCGTGCAGGATCTCCCGGCCGCGCTCGCGGAGCTCCGCCCGCGTCATCACCACCTCGACGGCGATGACCTCGTCGGCGAGGAGCGGCCCCTCCACCTCGCCGACCAGCGGCAGGCCGGGGCCGGTGCGGTGCAGGAAGTGCTGCCGGGCGATCAGATTGTAGAGGCCCTCGATCACGCGGCCGTCGCGCAGCGTCAGGCGCAGGCGCGAGCGGTCCTTCTGGCCGTCGATTGGATGCGGGCCCGACTCCGGCAGGACGTCAGGCACGTCCTCCCAGGCCATCACGGCAGCAGCGCCAGCTGCACGGACGGCGCGGCCAAGCCAGGGGACGGAGCGGCCATCGCCACGGCGAGAAGGCGCTGGGGCAGCCGGCACAGGAAGCCGTGCCCGACTGGCCGGAAGACCGGCCCGCGCCGTCCGGCAGGTGTCGACACGACCTCGAACTCGGTCGCGATCACCTTCCCCTTCTGAAAGCCCAGCGGCTCGGTGAGGTGGAGCCGCTGCCCCGGCTGGAAGCGGCGGGCAGCGGCGGCGGCCTCTCGCCGCCCGGCGACGGCGGCGACGACACGCGCCCGCCAGTCGGCCGCGCTGCCCGGGTCCGGGATCTCCTCGACGGGGGAGAGCAGCGCCATGATGCGGGCCGGGCAATCCACCTCGCACGGGCCGCTGCACTCGCTCATCGACTTACGCCCGAAGCCGTCCCGGGCGTTGTTGAACACCAGAATGACGGCCGCGAAGGTGTAGGTCCGGCCGGCGTACTCGCCGGTGCGGTGGCTGTGGCGCACCGCCATGTAGACGGCGCGGCCAATCTGCGAGGCGGCCAGCACTTCGCTGAGGGCAGCGTCGGTCTCGTTGGTGTAGAGCCGGGTGAGGTAGTCGGTCGGCGTCTCGTGGGTGAGCGGACGATCGGCAACGAGCCAGCCCATCGGGGCCTCCTCTTGCGCGGGGTGGGAAGGAATCGGGCAACCGGAAGGCGGCTCAGCGCTCCGAGCGCAGGGCGACCAAGCCGGCCTCGACGCGGAGCGCGACCGCGGTGAGCGGGAAGTCGGTCCAGGCGATGGCCCGGTCGTGCAGCACCCGGCCGCGGCCGTCGCCGCAGGCGAGCGCGGCAGAACGGTCGCGGGACACGCCCAGCGTCCAGATCTGCACCGTCAGGCGGCGGACGGCAGGATCGGCCTGGGCCGCGCAGACCTGATCCAGCAGCCAGAAGCAGCCGGCCTCGTTGGCCAGGTGCATCACGCCCTCGGTGAGCTGCAGCGTTACCCTTGCGTGGTGGTGCCGTCCGGCCGGCTCGGCATCGCAATAGCCGGCGAGGTCCTGGCGCAGCCGCTCGGCGAAGGCGACCTACAGGCCGACGCCAAGCCACTCCACGCGATGTTCGTCGTCGCTGCCCTGGGAAATTGCAGGGGCAGATCGGGAAAGGATGTCGATGCTGGCGCTCACGGCCCGGCTCCTCGGTTCCGGCTTCTTCATTCCGGAGCTTATCCTCCCCGGCGCCGTCACCCGTGCCGGGTGGGGCAAGGGCGCGCGCAGCGCGGGAGGCGGCAGCCGACGCACCCTTGCGGCGCCCGGTCGGCGTGCGGCAGGTCGTTCTTCCTCGTCTCTTCCCCTCTCAGGTCGGACCGGCGGCCTCGCCGAAAGCACCCGGCGGTAGAGTCCACGCCGAGGGTAGGCCGAGGATCGGTAGGTTCCAGGTCTCGCCGAGGGCGAGGGCCACGAGGTCGGGGCGGGCCAGGGCAGCCGGATAGGGTCGGCCGAGGTCGGCCAGGGTGCGGATCGAGCGGGCGCGCTGGATGGTGCGGCCGAAGCGCTCCTCGTAGACCGCGATGCGCTCGAACAGCGTCGGCGCGATCAGCCGGATGGTGGCCCACTGCGCGGCCGAGCCGAAGATGCAGGCCATGCAGGACAGGCGCGACCAGCCCAGCTCGTAGGCCGGGTGCGGCCGTACGCCGTAGCGCTGCAGGGCGTCCCAGACCCGGCCATCGTCCCAGCCATGGACCGGGCGCCAGTGGTCGACGTGGCGCGGCCGGCGCGAGCCGCCGCGCGTGTCGGTGCGGTGCGGCTCGAAGGTGGCGTAGCGCGCCCGCGCCGCGCTCTCCCCCGCCCGCTCGCCGGTCACCACCAGGGTACGGCGGCCGAGGAAGCGGTCCTGCCCAGAGATGGAAGCGGCGCCGACGCCGATCTTGAGCGCCGCCGAGCACCAGCGGACGGACAGGTCGGCCGAGGTCTGGGGAAACAACAGCCGGGTGTTGCGCGGGCCGGCGCCGCCGGTCCGCACCACCCCGTGCGGCGTCTCGAACAGGATCGGCGCCGTCGGTGCATCCTGGCGCAGCATCTCACGCTCGAAGCCGCCCGCGCGCCAGGAGCGGAACAGCGGCAGGCCGAAGGCCTGCGCCTGGGCGGCGACGTAGGCGCCGGTCACCGGCCAGTCCATGAAGGCCGGGCCGCGGCCGTCCACCTCGTGGTGGTGCAGCTCGATGCGCGCCGGATCCACGCCGCGCTCCAGCAGGTCGAGCAGGCACGCCGTGGCGTCCTTGCCACCGGAGGTGAACAGCACGACGTGGTCGTAGGAGCGCAGGTCGGGGACGTCCCCGACCTGGCGCGTCAGCACGGCGGCGCTCACGCCTCCTCGGCGGCCTCGTCGCGCCGCGCCTCCTCGGCCGCGACGCGGGCGTGCTCGGGGTGGAAGCCGAGCAGGTAGTCGGCCATGCGCTGCGCCTCGGCCGCCGCGCGGAAGATCTCGCGTTTATCCTGCTTGAGGGTGCGCAGCCAGGACGCGACGTAGCTGGCGTGGTTGGGGATGTCGCAGGGCAGGCCCAGCTCGGCACCAACGAACACCGACGCTAATTCCGCCCTCAATTCCTCCTGGGCGTAAGCGTGGCTACCAAAGCGGCCGGTCAGGTCGCGGTCCAGGCGGTGCTTGGCACCAGAGGCGTGCGCCAGCTCGTGCAGGCCGGTGGCGCAGTAGCCCTCCGGTGTCGCGAAGGCCGCGCGCGGCGGCATCTGGATGTGGTCGGTGGACGGGCAGTAGTAGGCGCGGTCACCGCCATCGCGGAACACCACGCCGCTGTTGCGCATGATGGTCTCGGCCGCCTCGGGCGTGCGCCAGGAGGCTTCCTCGACGGACGGCGCCTCAAAGGCGGGGATGCCCTCCACCTGGCTGGCGTGGAACACGGTGTAGGCGCGTAGCACCGGCACGGTGCGGGTGCCGCTCTCCCCTTCCCCGCCGGCATCGGGCGCGGCGTCGCCGTCGCGCAGGGTCAGCTTGCGGAAGAAGAACACGCGCGAGCCGCGCTCGCCGCGGCGGACCTGCCAGCCCTTGCCCTCGGCCTGCTTGTAGGTGAGCCAGCGGGGATCGCTGCCGGCGAAGCCCATGCCAGTCATGCCGAGCAGCAGCACATTTATTCCATGATAACGCCGGCCGGTGACGGCGTTGCGCGGCGACAGCGGCCCGGCGCCGGCCTTGTCCTGATCCCAGGGGCGGCGCCACGGCACCGTCCCGACCTCGAGTGCCGCGACCACCTGGTCGGTGATCTCGGCGTAGTGGTCGCGGGGAGCCGGGCGCTCGGACGACTGGCGGCGGGACTGGGCCATTGGTGTTCCCTTTCATTTTCTCAGAACACCTCCCCGCCCCCACGTCCGGGGTGGCCGGGGCAAGGGCGCGCGCAGCGCGGGAGCGCAGCGACGAACCCTTGCGGCGGCCATCCCCGGTGCGGGACGGCTTCTTCTCCCTCCCCTCATCCTGCCTCCGTCAGCTCCTTCTCCTTCCCCTCCTCCGTCTCCGTCGTGATCTCCTCGACCTCCCAGTCGAACACCGGGAAACCGTCGATCTCGGCGGCGTCGCAGTCGAACAGGAGGTACTCGCAGCCGTGCTGGCGGGCCTCCTGAAACAGGGCCCACAGCGTGTCGGAGATCTGCGGCCGTTCCTCGCAGGCAAAAACGAACCAGCCGTAGGGCGTGCTGGCACAGAGCAGCTCGCCGGTATCGCGACCGGCGCAGGCTTCGAGCAGGGCCCTGTCCTTGTTCGTGAGGTGGGCGTTGGACGGGTCGAGAAAGCGGCGGACGACGCTCATCGGACGGCTCCTCACCGGCTCGCGTGGACGGGAATGACGATGGGGCGGGCTGCCGGAGGAATCCGCACGGGCAGCGCGTGTAGCCGGTCCCAGGTCAGCGCCTTGCACGCCCCCATGCGGCCAGTCCGCAGCGCGATGTGCGAGCGCGTATAGTGCGAGCGATGGAAGCCGCCCTGCGCCGGCAGGCGGCAGCGCTCCCCCTCCGGTGCGCCGCAGGTCGGGCAGCCGACGGCGATCGTCGGATCGGTGTCGAAGGTGGCGCTGCAGCGGCTGCAGGCGATCGGCTCGCCCGCGTCGGCGGCGGGGATGCGGGTGAACAGGTCCGGCCCAGGGGGGGCAGCGAGGCGGCGGATTTCCATGGCGGTGTTCCTTTCCGAACACCTCCCCGGCAGCCGTCGCCCCGCGCCGCCGGGGCAAGGGCGCCGCGCAGCGGCGGGCCGTCAGGCCCTCGCCCTTGCGGCGGGGGACGGGGTGCGGCACCCCTCCCCCCCTCCAACTTCTCTCGTTTCCTGCCTTCTCAGGCCGCGAGCGCTGCGGGCGCGGCAGCACCCGAAACCGGTGGACTGACCAGCTTGCGGTAGGTGGCGTCCTCGCGCAGGAAGGCTTGGTGGCCGAAGGTCCCCGCCTTCTCGGCGGCGTCGAAGCCGCGCGGCTTGCGCTGGCCCTTGGCCATGCTGACGGAAATGTCGAAGCTGGCGCCCGGGTTGGCGGACAGCACGTCGCGGCCGAACTCGGCCACGGCGCGGGTGATGCCGCCCAGGCCCTCGACCGCGAGACGGCGCTGCGGGCCGCCGCCGCCTACGCAGAGGCCGATCTACGTCGAGATACAGCCGGCCTCGCGCACGCGGCGGCCGGGATAGGCAGAGAGGATGATGTTGGTGGTGGTCACGGGGTGGTCCCTTTCTGGGTGAGCTCGTTCGCCGAGGCCGGTTCCTTCCGCCTCGACCCTCCCGCCGCGGCCGGACGCGGAACGGCGGGGCAAGGGCGCGGCGCAGCCGCGGGCCGTCAGGCCTTCCCTTGCGGCGCCGGGTCGCCATGCGGCACGGCTTCCTCACCGCTTTCCTCGCCCTCGCCGATCGGGCTTCTCTCCTGTATCTCCCGGGCGTGGTCGGCCTCGGCCTCCAGCCGGCGCATGATGAGGTGGCGAAGTCCTGCATCGGCCTCATCGCGCAGCACGCGATCGAGCAGCGCGGCCGTGGCGCGGCAGGACAGCTCCAAGCCATCCTCGGGACCGAAGCGCTCGGCCATCTGGAAGCTGAGGGCGCCCAGGGCCTCGGCGGCACGGGCCAGGTCGAGCAGATCGGCCGCGCTCCACAGGATCGGCGGCCGGTTCATGCCGCCGCATCCAGGCTCAGGGGCATGATGTTCGGCAATACTGGTGGTCGGGGAACCGGGCGGCGGGGCCGCAACGCCCGGCTCCAGCGGTGCTTGTCGATCAACGGAGCACGGTCGGTGCGCGCCCGCGTCGGGCTGTTCCATGACCGGCCACGAACGTGGGCCTCCCTGATCCAGCCGCAGGCGCGGAGACTGCCGCCCTCCTCATCGGCCCGGGTGTAGGTCACGATGCGCTCGAAGCCGCGGACTTCGGCCTCCCTGGCGGCCCAGCCGTACAGCTGCGAGCAGGCATTCCAGGCCAGGGGGCGCGGGATGTCGCGGCGGATGCACAGCCGGTTCACCTCGACCGTGCCCCGACCCATAAGGCCGCGGGCGACCGGGTTGCCGACCATCACCACACCCAGCAGCGTGGCCCCGTTGTTAATGGCGGCCCCGTAGCGCCAGGCGGTCGGGGCGGCGTTGTGGGTGTGGTGGCGCCGCACGAAGTCGGCCGCGCGAGCGAAGCTCACTGGCCGGATCTCGAGGTTCCAGTCCAGCAGCAGCTGGCCGCAGCCGGTGTCGGCCACCCGGCGCAGGCCGTGGCCGAGCAGAACCTCAGCCCCGAGATGGCGCAGCAGGTCGCGCGCCCACGCCGGGTCCTCGGCCATGCCGGCGCACACCTCCTCATGGGCCGTGAGGCAGCAGGTCTCCAAAAGGAAAGCGTGGTCGGACCACGCCTCCGCCAGTTCCAGCACCGCCGGCTCGCCGCAGTGGCAGCAGGTGGTGGGGGCTTGCCGTGCCACGGCTCAGGCTGCCATCCGGCCACAGCGCGCGGCGCAGTGGCGGTGCAGCTCCCGGACCATCTCGCCGATGCCCGCGACCATCGGGCCGAGGTTCGGTGCCTCGGCCGAGCAGCGGATGCGATGGTGTTCGCCGAAGTAGCTCTCGCCGATACGCGGCTCCAGCAGCACCACGCCGCCCACCTTCAGGACCCGGGCGAGCCGCGTCAGCAGCAGGGCGACGTCCTCGGTGCGGCCCTCCTGATCCTGTAGGCGGTCCATCGCCCGCCGCAGGGCGGGGATCGACTTGCCGTAGCGGCCGAGATCCGCCGCGGTGAAGACGTCGGCGTGCTCGGGGGTGTAGCCGTAGTGGATGCCGTAGGCATCGGTGCTGCGGTCGTCGATCTGACACGTCCAGCGCAGGCCCTCGTGAAGGATCGGGCGGGGCGTGTCGTCCCAGCGTACCAGGGCGTGCAGGTCGCCGTACCGGGCGGGCACCGCCTCGCTCCGCGTATACATGACCAGGGCCTCGATGTGCGCGTAGGCGCCGTCGCGCGAGGCGTGACCGAGGGTGGGCCGCAGCACGAGGAAGTGCGGCAGCTGTGCCGGAGTGGGCATGGCAGTTCCTTTCGGATCGGGATGAGGAGGGCAGTCGGGAGGGCGCGGAGCGCCCGTCAGGTGTCCGGGTCAAGTATTGGGAGAAGCGGCGGCAGGGACTTTGTCAGCAGGGTACGAACCCGCAGTCGCCAGTCGGCGAACCACTGCACGAGGTCGGCGCCCGACACCGGCTCATCCTCGTCGAATGCCTCGGCCTCGAAGGCCAGGGCCTCGTCCAGCAGGCGCTTCATGCCGGGGGAGCGGGCGAGCAGCGCGACGTAGGCCTCGGTCTCACCGATGCCGCGATCGGAGCCGTCATGGACGATGGCGACCTCGACGGGCGGGCTGCAGTCGGTGCGGATCAGGCAGAAGCCGTCCGCTATCACGTCCTCCAGCACCCGGACGGTGAGATGGCCGTCTATCTTGGGCAGGATGACGGGGCTCACCGGCGGGCCTCCTGATGGGCCGGCACCCGGACGGTGGAGGCGTGCTGCGCCAGGAAGCCCGGCAGCACGGCGCCGCCGAGCAGGATGGCGACGATGAGGATCAGGCCGACGGCGGCTTCGATGTCCTGCCGGCGGCCCTTACGCCTGGCCACGCGCTCTGCGAGATCCATGGATCCCATTCCTTCTTCTGAGTCTTCTTCTCGAAGACCCAGCCCGCCGGCCGCCCCGACCGGGGCGAGGCCAGGGCGCCGCGTAGCGGCGGGAGCGCAGCGACGAACCCTTGCCGCGCTCCGGGAGAGGGTGGCAGGGCTCTCCCTCCTCCCTTCCCTATTCCATCCTTCTTCCCCTCTGCTTCCTCCTACTCAGAGGGTTACGCCGCCTTCGCCACTGGCCTGGAGTGCAGGTCGAGGTTCTCGCGTCGGACCAGTTGCCGGTCGATGGGCAGGACAGGCTCACCCAGCTTCCACGCGAGCTTGTCGCGCCAGGTCAGGCGCCGCAGCGGTAGATCGCGCGGCAAGCGCAGCGGCAGGTGCTTACGGGGTCCGTGCGCCCAGTACATGGCCTCGGTGTCGAGGTAGTGCAGGGCCTCGTCGCGCGTGAGGAACACGACACCCTGGTCGAGCAGAACCCGATGGGCGATCGCGGTGGCCGGCGAGGCATTCAGGTCCGCGTCGGTCGGCCGCAGCGCCACGCCGCGCAGGTCGCCGTAGCCCAGGTCCTCCCAACGGTCGGGGTCGTAGTGCCGGCCGACCGTGAGCTGTTTGCTGACACCGTTGCCGTAGCGCGACGGCAGGAAGACGATGGGCACGCTGAGATCTGCCGGACGCGGGGCCGCTTCGGTAACGGGCAGGGGCTCATCCAAGTCGCCGTTCGCCAGCAGTGCCAGGAGCTCGTCACGGCAAGGCAGAACTCCCCTGGGGGAGTTGGCGATCCTGGCCTCCAGGAACAGCAGGGACCCGGGACGGCAGGCAGGGTCCGCGCTCAGCGCCTTCATCATGCTCTCGGCGAGCACCAGGCTTTGGCGGTGCGCCTCCACGGACAAGCCCCTCGCCCGACCAGCAGCTTCGACCACGTTCGTGCCGATCCAGTGCAGGATCTCGTTGCCCATCTCCTCGTGACGACGGGCGAAGCGCGGCCGACCTCGATCGGGGTCGAAGCCGAGTTCGGCGCACAAGTCGCGGTACTCCGGCGTGGTCCAGTCGTAGCTCTGCAGCTTCCTCAACCGGGCGAGCAGCGGGTGCGCGGCGGTCATCTCGTCCATCGGCGAGGCGTACTGAAGGCAGAAATTCGCCAGCACCGGCGAGCCTAGAGCGACGAGGAGCTTGACGGTCACGGTCCAGCGCGAACCCTCGCGGTCGCAGTGGAACCAGGCGACGTCGTCGGCCCCGCCGTCCAGGAAGTCGTCCGCCATCTTCCGGTCCGTCGCGTTGGGCAGCCAGGTCACCAGGTCCGCGATCTGGCGCGAAGCGCCGGACGTCGTGGAAGGCTGCAGCAGCGACGCGCCCCAGCACCCCTGGTCGGGCATCCACGTCGAGATCCACACCCGGCCGAGCCGGGTGGTGTTCAACGCGTAGCGGGCGCGACGGCTCACGCGTGTGTCCTTGTCGTTCACGTAGCTTCTCCGTGGGTTGGTAGACAGGAAGGGCGGTGCGCCCACGAGGCGCGCCCGCTCATGTCGCCGGCCGGGACCGCAGGCCGGCGAGCATCTCGTTGAGGGCGTCCATGCCGGCCTGCCGAGGCGAAGTCCGTGCTGGCCGGCGTGCCTCCGGCCGCAGCCAGCCCTCGTGGCGGTTGTCGGCCGGGATGTCATCGAGGAAGGGCGAGGGGTCGACGTAGCCACGCCGGAACTCGGCGTAGCTGACGGCCACCCGCTCCTTGCCCCGGGTCAGCGCCACGTAGGCGAGGCGCCGCTCCTCGGAGGCCTCGCCGTACTGGCTCGGGAACACGGTGGTGTTCCAGGCTGGCAGAAAGACGTGGGCGAACTCCAGCCCCTTGGCCCGGTGCAGGGTGAGCAGCTGCACCCGCCCGTCCGTGGTCTCGCCCGGGGCGGCGCTGGCCAGGGCGGCGTGCTCCAGCAGCTCGGCCGCCGAGTGGAAGCCGCCGGCCAGCAGCACGAGCTCTGCCAGGTTCTCCAGCCGGCCTTCCACGGTCTCGGCCCGGCTGTCGCGCAGCCACTGCCGGTAGCCGGTGCGATCGAGCAGCATGGACAGGCGGTCGGCGACCGTGGCCCCGGTGTCGGCCGCGACCGAGCGCACGGCATCGGCGAAGGCCCCGGCCGCCCCCCGCACTTTGGGCGGCAGTTCGGCGGTATGGCAGGCGGCTAGCAAGGAGGAGCCCCGCCACTCGGCGTCGCGCTCCAGCAGGTCGAGCGCCTTCGGGCCGATGCCGCGCGGCGGGCTGTTGCAGGCGCGGCGGAAGGCCTCGTCGGACTGGCAGTCGTCCGGGCAGGAGGCGAGGCGCAGCAGCGCCAAGGCATCCTTGACCTCGGCGCGTTGGTAGAAGCCGACGTCGCCGACCAGTACGTAGGGCACCTTGGCCCGCAGCAGCTCCTCCTCGATGCCGCGCGACAGGTGGTTGGCACGGTACAGGATGGCGATGTCCTGCCAGCGCACGCCCTCGGCGCCGCGCTTGCGGATCTCGGCGGCGATGCCGATGGCCTCGGCCTCGTCGTTGCGGAACTTCACGACCTCGATCGGCTGACCCTGCTCGCGGGTGGTGCGCAGCGTCTTGCCCAGCCGGGTCTCGTCGCGGGCGATCACTGCATTGGCCGCGGCCAGGATATGGCCTGTTGACCGGAAGTTCTCCTCCAGCTTGACTACGGCGGCGCCGCGGAAGTCGCGCGTGAAGCGGCGGATGTACTCAATATCAGCCCCGCGCCAGCCGAACACTGCTTGGTCGTCGTCACCCACGGCGAAGATCTCGCCGTGGTCCTTGGCCATCAGCCGGAGCCAGCGGTATTGGGACGCGTTCACGTCCTGGTACTCGTCTGCCAGCAGGCAGGAGAAGCGGCCGGCGAAGCGCAGCCGGCGCTCCTCGTCCTGGCCCATGGCGACGGTGGGCCAGAGCAGCAGGTCGCCGAAGTCGGCGGCGTTGGCCTCGCGCAGGCGGCGCTGATATTCCGGGTAGATACGGGCCGCGGCGCGCAGACCGGAGGCGTCGGCCATTGGACTGGCGGCAATCATCGCCTCAGCCCGGATGACCGCCTCGCTCGGGGTGATGAGGTTATCCTTGAAGCGGCCAATGTGGCCGGCCACGGCCTTCACCGGGTCCTTGCCCATGCCCTCGTCATCGCCGGCTTCGGCGCCCATGGCTTTCATGGTACGCTTGAGCAGGCGCTTGGCATCGTCGGCATCGAGCACGTCGAAGTTCTCGCGCAGCCCGGCCATCTCCGGTTCCTGCCGCAACTGGCGGGCTCCGAGGCCGTGAAAGGTGCCGATCCAGGACGGCGCCGCCTGCCCGCCGAGCAGGGCGACGATGCGCTCGCGCATTTCGCCCGCCGCCTTGTTGGTGAAGGTCACGGCCAGGATGCGCTGGGCCAGGATGCCGCGTTCGGCAATGCGCAAAGCGACGCCGGCGGTCAGGGTCTTGGTCTTACCGGTTCCGGCTCCCGCCAGCACCAGCACCGGCCCGTGCATCCCGGCGGCTTCGCCCTGGGATCGAGTCAGCCCAGCTACCAGCCGGGCACGGTCGGAGGAGATGGCTTCAGATGCGGTCGGCATGGCAGTTCCATCCGTGGCAGATCACCAGAGCGGCCTCGGGGCCGTCGTCGTGGTCGAGGCTGAGCAGAGTGAAGGCGTCGTCCAGCAGCCAGTGGCCGTCCTGGTCGCGCTCGCCCGCGACCACCACGCCGCGGTAGTGGTCGGAGCCGTTGTCGGCCGCGACCAGAACCGGGCGGTCGATCGCGGCATCGCCGGTTGGCGGCACCTTGCAGCGGGCCTGCAGTTTCGGGGGCAGCCGGAAGAAGGCGGCGTGCAGCGCGCGCACCAGATCGTCCGCCTCCGGACTGGGGGCCGTGGCGCTGCCTTCCGTGATGAGGCTCATGCCCCCCTCCCCCGTGTCAGGACGTCGTTCCAGTCGTTCAGCCCGCCGGATGGCAGCAGGCGCTCGCAGGGCACGCCCGCCGCAGCGGCGCGCTCGGCCAGGAAAGCGGCGTAGCGCTCCCCCGGCGGGTCGTTGTCGGTCGCGGTGGAAAGAAGGGCGCCCGGGAGGGTGGCCATCCCGGCGAGCAGCAGGTCCAGGGCATGCACCGACCCCGGCCCCATTCCGCCGGAAGTGGCGACGTACAGGGTGTCGCCCTGCAGTCGCTCGACGGCCGCAAGGCTGAGCGCGTCAATCGGCGCCTCGGCCACGGCCATCCGGCGTGGCCGTACCTCGCGCAAGGCGATCCAGCCGGGCAGCCGGAAAAGGGTCTTGTCCCCCCCCTTGGCGAAGCCACGGAACTCCGGCCCCCGCATGTCGAAGCCAGTCAGCGCGCCTGTCTCGTCGCGGTGAGCAAACCAGGCTGTGCCGTAGGCACCCTCCCGGATAGCGTCGATCGCTACGGCAGCGCGCAGCACCGGGTTGGGCAAACGGCGGACCTCGGCTAGGTAACGCCAGGCCCGCGAGCCCGGCCGCAGCGGCTTCGCCGCCGACCAGCGCTCGGCGGCCGGGGTGCTTCCCTCCCCGCGCGAGCGCACCCGCTCGTACTCGGGGAAGCTGGGCTGCAGCCCGACCATCTCACGCAGCAGCTTGCGAGCGTGCCCGAAGTTCAGGTCCGGGCGCAGGTGCTGCACCAGCCCGAACACGTCGCCTTTGGCGGTGCTGCCGGCGTCCCACCAGCCGTGGCCGCCATGGTTGACGATGATGATCTCGCCCTGGCCGCGCCGGTACTTCAGGCAGTCTCGGGTGCTCTCTGCCTTGTCCAGCCTCCACGGCGGTGGCATGCGCTCCAGCAAGGCGGCGCAGTTCACGCCTTCCCGCAGCCGCTGCAGCTCCTCATCCTGACCACTCATCTTTCGGAATCCTTCTGCTGGATTCCACCCGCCGACCGCGAGGCGGGCGCGGGACAAGGGCGCTGCCGGGGCCGGCCCCGGCGCGGGAGCGCAGCGACGCACCCTTGTCGCGGGTACGCCGCTAGCGGTAGCGGCTTCTCCCCTCCCCTCACGTCTTCCATGCTTCGTGGTCTCCTGAACCAGTCCGGCCCAGAATTGGGGAAAGTGGCGCGAACGGGAAAAAGAGAGTGTTTCCCGTTCGGAAATGCGCCGTTCGCGCCGCTCGGAGCCACCTTCGGGGTCGCCGCGTAGCTGGAGGCGCCTTTGGCCTGCGTCGTCGAGCAAAGCGACAAGGGCATGCGCCGGCGCGTGCGCGAGATCGAGGCCGTGCGCACGTAGAAGCGGGTAGCCGGAGGCGCAGCCGGGCGGCATCCGCCTGACGGGCGGTGGTGTCCTGGGGGCGGCAGCCTCTCCCCCTTTGGTAGCCAACTCAGCTCGGCGGGCAGCCTGAGAAAGACGGCGTGCAGCGCACAAGCTCCTCGCCCTCGCAACTCGGGGTCGCGGTGCTGGTGCCGGCGGCGGCGCTCATGCCGCCCTCCCCTGCTTCAGGACGTCGTTCCAGTCCTACAGGCTACCCGGCGGCAGCAGACGGTGGCAGGCCGCGCCGGCCGCAGTGGCCCGCTCAGCCATGAATGCGGCTAAGCGCTCGCCTGGCTCGTCATTGTCAGTGGCCGAGGCGAGCAGCACGCCCGCGGGGGACGCCATCTCGCCCCGTAGCAGGTCGAGCGCGGACCGTGCCCGGTCCCGTACCGCCGAGGGCCGCCACGAGGAGGGTGTCGCCGGGCAGACGCTCCACGACGGCAAGGACGTCGATCGGTGCCATGGCAAGGCGGCGCGGCATCACGGCGCGTTCGGGTGGCAGCCGGGCAGTCTGAACAGGGACGTGTCGCACCCTTAGCGAAGCCCCGGAACGACATAAGCAGGGAATCTGGTAAGAAAGGGCCCAGCCGCTTCCGCGTCCCCAGCTTATTTTGGTCCCAACGCCGGCTGCCTGCCCTCGCCGAGCCTCTCCCCCAACCGAAGGTTGCCGTTTCTGCGTAGCATGCGCCACGTCGGGGCCTGAAAGGTTGGTGTTCCTGCGTAGGCCAGCTTGAGCCGGGCCAACGCAGCGCAGACTAGGCAACCTTCGCTGACAATCCTGCGCACGGCCGACCCATTGGCGGCCGAAAGGTTGGAGTTCCTGCGCATTTGGGCTTTCGCCGATCCAGGGCCACGCAGACTTGGCAACCTTCACAGACCGATCCTGCTTCGCACCACGGCGTCGGCTCCCTACCAGAGGGGTTCCTACGCTTTTGGGGCGCATAGCGACTCGGAATCACGCAGATTTGGCAACCTTCAGGGCCGCCGCTCTCCCCGGACGTCCTGGTCGGCATCCGGCGCTGCGCAGAAAAGGCAACCTTTCAGGCGCTACTTATCCACGCAGCATCCCTAACCTTGGGCCAAAACGTCCACGCTACCATCCCTTCCGCTGCGCGCAGACGTGGCAACCTTCAAACGGGTGTTTGACGCAGAATTGGCAACCTTCCCCCGGGTTTTCCACGCAGACTTGGCAACCCATACCTATAAAGACTGATAAATTCTTTCCTATAAGAGCGCACCGCCTGCCGGCTATTTCACGGACCAGCACCCGGGAAAGCGGCTTCGGGACGAAAACGAGAGGTTGCCAATTCTGCGCAGCAAGGCTGCCCAAGACCGGCTAAGCGAAATGCAGAAAGGAGAATCGGGATGGCAACGTGGCCGCGACAGCAGCTCGAGCTGACCGGGTTAGAGGAGAGCCTTCGGCTCGCGGAGGCAGAAGGGGCCACTCCTACGGAACGGAAGAGGCTGCGTGAACGGCTTGAAGTCACGCACCAACTGATGGGCGATCTTCCCGCCCTGGAAGACGTTGCCTTCCTTCATTCCGGACTTTGCCAGACATACCTTCCCCACACCCGCCCGAAGGAAAACCACTCCGTCTGGCGGCGAGAAGCGGGCCGGTTCACCCTCATCGTGACGCCGGGTGTCCTAGACGACCGCCCTCGCGATCCGACCAGAAGGACAGGCCCGCGTGAGGCAACCGACCTCTACATCGGCGTCCCTTTTGGGCCCAAGGCACGCCTAATTTTGATCTACCTTCAGACAGAAGGCCGTAAGAGCCGGGTCGTGAACATGGGCCCGTCGATGTCGGCCTGGATCCGCTCACTTGGCCTAGCAGTCACAGGCGGGCAGAAGGGGACCATCAACGCCGTCCGCGAGCAGGTGATGCGGATCGCTCGGTGCAGCTTCACCCTGCAATGGGAAGACAAGGACGCCGCCGGCAACACCACCATGTCAGTCCGGGACCAAAGGATCGTCGAGGGCTTATCCCTCTGGAACGCCGCCTCGGACGCCTCCCAGTGGTCAGCCACGGTTGAACTCGGGCAGCAGTTCTATGAACACCTTAAAGAACACTCGGTGCCGCTGGACAAGCGCGCGATTGCGCACTTGTCGAACAACTCCCTAGGGCTCGATCTCTACACGCTCTTTGCTTACCGCCTGCCTCGCCTTAACCGCGACCTCCATCTAAGCTGGTCGCAGCTTCTGGACCAACTCGGCACATCCGAAAAGCAGACCAAGACGGTTGCGTACCGCATTCGCGAGGCACTTCCTGACGTCATGGCCGGTTACCCTGACGCAAAAGTCGAGGTCACTCGTCATGGACTCCTCCTAAAGCCTTCACTTCCAGCAGTTCCGCGCACGATGGTCCGCGGCGTTGCCCTGATGCCTGGCGGCCGCTCTTAAGACGTCAGAGGCCGCTGGTGCCACCCAGCGGTAGGGAACGACATCAGAGCCGACCAACAGTTGCTAGCCACCGCCTTTTGCCAAAGGGAGCGACGCACAACGTTCAGACTTCATAGAAGCTAAACTGTGCTGGTCAGGCAAACGGTCAGGAATGCTAAACGCCCGTGTACCCACGGGTAGCGATGCGACAGTTCGTTAAGGCTCCTCTACAAGGGGGAGAATCGCACACCGACTCCAACTAGGGTACTCTAAATCGTTGTCGATCCCGGAATTCTTTGACAAGGTTGCATGAAGCCGGCCCGGAGACTTCCCGTGGGCCCGAGTGCCCCCCTACCCTCTCGATCGAAGCCTACCGGCGTTTGCCGTGCGCATTTTTGAGCACTTCAGGCTTGCCTAGACCCGGAGGGCTGATGCGCCACCGCTCATAAAACGACAAGACTGTTCTCCAAATCCTCAGCCTATCCGAGGGCTGTAACTCCCTCACAAACTCATGTCACGGGTTCGAGTGAAGTGGAAAAGCACTAGGCGCTGTCTGCATTTATCGTAGCCAGATCATGGCGCAGGCGAGGTGGACGAAGCCCATGAAGGCGGGAAGGGTCTTCTCGCAGCGCAAGGCGATGCGGCGGAAGCGTTTCAGCCGGTTGAAGAAGCCCTCGATCTGATGGCGTTCCTTGTAGAGCCGCCAGTCGATCGGTGGTTTGTTGGTGCGGCTCGGGTTCGCCTTGATCTGCGCGCAGGCCCTGAGATCGCTGGCGATGAAGGCACGGAGCGGATCGGCGTCGTAGGCGGCATCGGCGATGACGTGACCGACGCCCTGCAGGCCGGCCAGGAGTGCCTTGGCTTGCGGGCAGTCGCCGTGCTGGCCCGGCGTCGGGTGGATGCGGATCGGCAGGCCGAGCGCGTCGACGGCCGCGTGCAGCTTGGTGGTCAGGCCGCCGCGCGAGCGGCCGATCGCGGCAGCCTGAGCCCCCCTTTTGCGCCGGTCGCATCGGCGTGGACCTTGGCGATGGTGCTGTCGATCAGCACGAACTCGAAATCCGGCGTGTCGGCCAGCGCGTGGAACAGCCGCTCCCATACTCCTGCATGCGACCAGCGCCGGAACCGCGCGTGAACCCCACTCCACCTGCCGAACACCTCCGGCAGGTCACGCCAGCGCGCCGCGTTGCCCGCCATCCACAGGATCGCGTCCACGAACAACCGGTTGTCGACCCCGCTGCGCCCCCGTGTCCCGGCCCGGCCAGGAAGGTGGCTCTCGATCCGTCCCCATTGCTCGTCCGTCAGCGTGCGTCTGCTCAAGGCCTGGCTCCCTTGCCAGCCTTGAACCACAACCGCCCCCCACACGAAAACTTCTAAATGCAGACAGCGCCTAGGGTCTGTGACTGGACTGCCTGACAGGCTTTTTCGGCGCTGATCTGGTGCTTGGTCGCACCACCTTGAAGGTCCTCGAGGCTTCAGGACGGCGGATGTATGACCAGGAGAGGCCTGGACGATGCCCAGTGGGTGTCGCTGATGCTGGTGCTGCAGCAGATCCCGCTGGCATGGAAGCGTGCTGAAGCGGCGCTGCGCCGCTTTGTTGAAGCCGCGCTCTGGATTTGCCGGACTGGGGCACCGTGGCGTGACCTGCCGAAGGCGCTGGGCCTCTGGTCCAGCGTTTACCACCGCTGGCGGCGCTGGTGCCTACGCGGCTGGTGGGAGTTGGTCTTCGAAGCGCTCCGCCCGAGCCTGCCCGCAGACGGACTGCTGCTTTTGGATAGCACCACCTGCAAGGCCCACCGCGCCGCGAGTGGTGCCGTGGGCAGCACGGCGGAGACCGAAGCGCTGGGCCGCAGTCGTGGCGGGCTCTGCTCGAAGCTGCACGCCTGCACCGATGGTGCAGGCCACGTTCTCCGACTGATCGCCAGCCCCGGGCACCACGCGGACCTGCGCTACGCCAGCGCACTCGCCTCGGGCATCCCGGCCTGCGACGCCGCGCTCGACCGGGGTTACGTCTCGGCAGCCCTGCGCGCCGCCTTTGCCGCAGAGGGCTGTACCGTCCACACCCCGCCCAAGCGCGGCATGGTCGACCCACCTGCCTACAACCCCGAGCTGTACGCCCGGCGTCACCATGTTGAGAACCTATTCGCCAGCCTCAAGGACTGGGCTCGCATTGCCCTCCGGCGCGACAAGACCCGACGCAGCTGGATGGGCTTCGCCCATCTTGCCGCTACCATGATCAACCTACGCATCGCTCAGTCCAGTCACAGACCCTAGGCACTAGCGGAAGCTGGTAAGCGCTAAAGGAGAGCGGCAGGGTATCGTCGACGACTTTGCAGACTGCCCCTCAGGTCAAAGAACCAGCACCCTCAGCTCCGTCCACGTCACCTAAACGGTTCAGGCTTACGGCAACTTACGCGCTGATGACGGCCGCTTTCTGGCGTGTCTGGCGCACTCCGGAAATGGTCCCAAGGGTCTCCCGGACGGCGGAGAGCCGCTGCTGCACCCGCGAAAGTTCATCCAGTAGCTTGCGTTCACGCCGGGCTAACTGCTGCTCCTCGCCCCGCAGCCTTACAGGATCGGGTGTACCCTCCTCATACTTCATCGCAGCAGGCACCCCCCCTACCCGAACTTCCTCAATAGGGAGCCGCTTGAACTCTTCCACTTCTCGTCGAGTCACAGTCGGCCGCAGAAGCCCTCTGTCCTTGGCAGCCTCAAGGCGGTCCTCCTCATACGTGGTGAGTACATAGGCCGTGGAGAACGATTCCGGGCAGAGCGCGCGGGGCAGCCGGCCAGCATCAATGTCTCGCGCAATGGCGCGGTACATGGACGCAGTGTTCTTAGGTAATCCCAACAGCTTAGGTCCTCCCTCCAGCAGATGGTTCCATTCCTGCTTAGTGAAGACCGTCTCAGCTCGCATCAGGGCTCGCCCCATTTCGATAATAGCATCGAGCTGCCGCTCCGCGCCCCTCTTTAGAGAGTTGCGGAGGATCGTCGCAGCCCGCACCTTGTCGCGGTCCGCAAGCACCGAACTACCCGCGAAGTGCGCTCGAAAGGCGTTGGCGAACGCTTCGTCGGCGACCTCAAGATCGCGTATGCCGTGCGCCTGGCGGTCCGGCGCCGCCAAGGCAACACCCAGCTTACCTTCAAGGTTCACCACTCGGCTCTGTCGAACTGCCGTGCTCATATTCTGGGTCTCCCGGCCGGTCACAGCCCAACCTGACGTCGCACATAATGCCACACGTTTGTGAAGTCGGCACGAGACTTTGCTTTCGGCTTGTCCACCGCAGCAAGTCCCTCCACTGAATGGGAATGTGCGTCAGAAAGATTGCGGACCTCCACCGGGCAGAGGGCGCCGAGCTTGTTCAACTGGCCCCGAGCAGCCTCAAAGAAGACCTCCCTGCGATTTGCACGGTTCATGAAAGTCGCGACTTTGAAGCCCAGCCTGTTGAGCTCGGCGACCCAAGGGCCGGTGGCATCAAGGTCGCTCATTGTCGCCCCGGTAGTGACAACCACCAAATCTGCCGCCTCGCACAAGCCATGCACCTCGGCGATGCAGTCGTCCACAGACGGAAGCATGTCGATGATCGCCACATCGTAGGGCTGGACCGCCGCAAGAACCTTCTGCCAGTTAGCAATCTCCGTAGGCAGGACGTCGAACATCGGCAGGTTGGCTTTGCGATCTGCGGCTGCCTCTCGGCGGGCGAACCACTTGGAAAGCGTCCTCTGTGGGTCGAGGTCGACGCCCACAACGCTGAGTCCTTCCTGGGCAAAGAGCGGCAGGAGATTTTGGGTGAACGTCGTCTTGCCGGTGCCTCCTTTCGGCGACGACATGACGATAATGCGGCAGCGATGCGCGGCAGCTTTTTTGGCCACGCGTGCGGCCGGAGCCGTGACGGACATAGTACAAACCTCCCTACGACAGGCGCACACTGCCGGAAGATCCTCGCGGGCGGCAAGGTGTAACTAACAACGTTCCTTCAGGTTCAACCGGTTGAACCCGAAGCCGGGGGTGTTGCCTCACGTGAAATGTTCCCCTGGGGCGAGGAGCTCCAGGGGCGGGCATGAGGCGGGTGAGCATGGCGACGCGTGACGAGTTGGCGGCGGTGACGGCGGAGCGTTACGCCCGGGCTGGCCGTGGCGAGCGAAGGCGGATCCTCGACGAGTTCACGGCGGTGACCGGGTTCCACCGTCGGCATGCGACCCGGCTGCTGCGGTCGGGGCTACCTCCGAGGGCAGGTGGGCCGAGGCCGGGACAGCGGGTCTATGACGATGCGGTGCGCGAGGCGCTGGTGGTGCTCTGGGAGGCGTCGGATCGGGTCTGCGGCAAGCGGCTGCAACCATTGGTGCCGGTGCTGGTGGAGGCCATGGAGCGGCACGGCCATCTACAACTCGCTCCGGAGGTGCGAGGCAGCCTGCTGGCGATGAGCGCGGCGACGATGGACCGGGCTCTGCGGCAGGCGAGGGATGGGGCAGCTGGGCGGCGTCGGCGCCGGATGGCACCCTCGGCAGCGGTGCGGCGGAGTGTGCCGGTCCGGACCTTCTCCGATTGGGACGATCCGGCGCCCGGGTATGTCGAGGCGGATCTGGTGGCGCATAGCGGTCCGACGGCCAAGGGCAGCTTCGTGCAGACGCTGGTGCTGACCGATATCGCCACGGGCTGGACGGAGTGCGCGCCGCTACTGGTGCGCGAGCAGGGGCGGCTGGTCGAGGTGCTGGGCGAGTTGCGCAAGAGGATGCCATTCGCGCTGCTGGGGTTCGACACGGACAATGACGGCATGTTCATGAACGAGACCGTGCGGGACTACTGCGCGGCGGCGGGGGTGGAGTTCACCCGGTGTCGGCCGTACCGCAAGAACGACCAGGCCTGGGTGGAGCAGAAGAACGGCGCGGTGGTGCGGCGGATCGTGGGGTACCGGCGCTACGAGGGGGTGGAGGCCGCGGCAGCGCTGGCCCAGTTCTACGGCGCGGTGCAGCTGTTCGTAAACTTCTTCCAACCCTCGTTCAAGCTGGCGGAGAAGGCACGCGAGGGGGCGAGGGTGAGGAAGCGCTACCACCCGCCCGCCACTCCCTATCAGCGGCTGGTGGCGGACCCAAGGTCGGGCGAGGAGGTGCGCCTGCGGGTTGCGGCGCTGCATGCGATGCTCGACCCGGTGGGGCTGCTGCGGACGATCCGGACGATGCAGAAGCGCCTGGTGGAGATCGCCGACTGGCCGGTCGCGGGCGAGAGGGCCAAGCCTACGGCGCCGAACCTGGAGGCGTTCCTGTCCGGGCTGCGGACGGCGTGGCAGGAGGGCGAGGTGCGCCCGACCGCTCGGCCCAAGGAGAAGGCCGAGCGGCTGCGGCGTCGCCCTGATCCATTCGCCACCGTGACAGCACTGCTGCAGGGATGGTTCGCGGCCGAGCCCTGGCGGACGTCCCGTGAGTTGCTGGAGCGGCTGCAGGCAGAACAGTCCGGAGGTTTTCCGGCCAAGCAGCTGCAGACCTTGCAGCGGCGATTGAAGGCGTGGCGCCGGGACGAGGCGCACAGGCTGGTATTCGGCACTGTCGCGACCGAGGAAGAGGCGAAAGGTGATGCGGCAAGGGGAAGCGGGCTATGAGGCAACAGCGGCAACTTGGTGAGGCAACGTCAACCGCGTCGGGAGCATTCCTGGGCGAGGCAATACGAAAACCATCCTGATTGTCGCGCTACATGTCGGACGATGCGCCCCGGAGCGGGCACCCCCATAGCATCTACAACGAGGCCCACCCCCCCCCAAAGGCTTGCGGATGCGCTCACCCCGTGAGTTCATCCGCGCCCAGTCTCAATCAGTTCCATGTCCGGTTTGATGGGGGCAACTCCAGCCAGCGTGTCGGGGTCGCCGGCGAGGAGCTCGCGGCCGAGGAGGCTGCACCACGCCTCGAAGCCGCCCCAGGCAGAGCGGTAGGCGCGCCGGATGCCCTCGCCACGGGCACGGGTGGCGTAGACGGCGGCGCGGGCGGAGAGTTCGCGGAGTTCGGTGGCCCGTGCCGCCCCGTCCGGCACCACGAGGTCACCGAGGAGCGTGGTCGAGAGCCGCAGTGCGCCCTTGGGCAGGGGAGGGAGCTCAGAGGTGGCTCGGGGAATCTGGGCAGGTTGGATGG
>NZ_RCVR01000027.1 GCF_016107305.1 Roseomonas sp. KE2513 | reverse complement strand
TCCCTCGCCGTATCAGGCGGAGGAGACACGATGAAAAACGGGAGCCGCCTGATCGGAACAGCGGGTTGGAGCATTCCCAAGCAGCACGCCGAGAGCTTCCCCGGCACGGGCAGTCATCTCGAGCGCTATGCGGCCCGCCTTCCGGCCGTCGAGATCAACTCGTCCTTCTATCGGCCTCATCGCCCCGCGACCTACGCCCGCTGGGCCGCGAGCGTGCCGCCAGGTTTCCGCTTCTCCGTGAAGGTTCCGCGCGAGATCACGCATACGCGCCGGCTGGTGGATGCGGAGGAGCCGCTCGATCGCTTCCTTGCGGAGGTGCAGGCGCTCGGTGACAGGCTGGGGCCGCTGCTCATCCAACTGCCGCCGAGCCTTCGCTATGACCAGGCGGTGGTCGAGCGCTACTTCTCGAGTTTCCGCGACAGGTTCAGCGGGCTTCTCGCCTGCGAGCCGCGGCACGAGACCTGGTTCACGGATGCGGCCGAGGCCACTCTCGCGGCGCATGGCATCGCCCGGGTGGCGGCCGATCCCGCCGTCGTCCCGCGCGCCGCCGAGCCGGGCGCATGGCCAGGGCTCGTCTACCATCGCTTGCACGGCTCCCCGGAAATCTACCGCTCCCCCTATTCTAAAGCACAGGTCACGGCCCTCGCGCGCGCCATGTCGGGCGGTGGACGAGAAGCCGGGGAGGCTTGGTGCATATTCGACAACACCGCGGCCGGTGAGGCCACGCACAACGCGCTCCAGTTGCTGGTCGCGCTGTGATGCTCCGTTGCCACGCCTCCGGCCGCGATGCCCTTCGGTTCGCCCGGCAGCGGCCCCCTTCCCGCCCGATCATTTCCTTGTCGCAAAAAACAACAAGAAGTCTGGAGCAGCAAAACTTCTACGACCGGCACTAATGTGGTCGCCGATATTCTTGCCATTCACTTGCACAATTCACACATAGCTGTGATACTTCTCGCCGGGAGGTAGCTGCTTTGGGGCGATGTGAACCGTGCTCGCAGCTTTTTCGGGCAAGGAGCGCATCTGCATGAGAAACCGTGTCCTCCCGGCCATCCCACGGCTCCTCATTCGCCTCCCGGCAGCCGTTCATGGCGCCGCCGAACCCTGCGTGCCTTATGCACAGGGTGGCTGAGTGCATGCCATTCACCCCTTCCACGGCACGCGCTGACGGAAGCCAGATGCCTTTGGCGATGCCGCAGGGCCGTGTCCGCGCGCTTGCTCCCGCCGGGGTGGCACTGGCCCTGCTCGGCTCTCTCGCGTCGGTCTCACTCGTCGCCGTGGTGCCGGTTGGGGCGGCACTCGGACTGGCACTAGGCATGGGCATCCTTGCCGCGGCCCGCGCTTTCCGCCGCCCGGCCCCGCCCAGCCCGCCAGAGCGCATGGCGCTCGACGTGGCCGCCGTCTTCGTCCGCACGCCCGAGGGGGTCATCCGCTACTGGTCGCCCGGGGCGGAGCGCCTGTTCGGCTACACGGCAGCGGAGGCGGTCGGCCGCGTCGCGCACGAACTGCTCCGCACGCGTTTCATGGATGGCGGCCGCCGCAGCGCGATGGCCGAACTGGCGCAGGCCGGGCGCTGGCAGGGCGAGTTGCGCCACCGCCGGCGGGATGGGGCGCAGACGACCGTCGCCACCACCTGGGACATGCGCGGCGACGGGGCCGAGCCCCTCGTCGTGGAAGCGAGCACCGAGGCCCTCGCGCTGAAGGCGGCGGAGGAGGAGTTGCGCGCCTCGGAGGGGCGCCTTCGCCTCGCCCAAGAGGTGGCCGAGATCGGCACCTTCGAATGGCACCCGGGCACCGAGGAGCAGGACTGGTCGCCCGAGCAGCACGCGCTTTTCGGCACGAACCCAGAGGCCGAGGCGCGCCCGACGGTGGAGCGACTGGTCGCGCTGGTGGTGCCGGAGGACCAGGCGCCGCTTCGCGCCGCCCTTGCCCATGCCGACGAGACCGGCGAGTACGAGGCCGAGTTCCGCATCCGCCGCCGCACACGCGACGGGGGGGAGGAGACGCGCTGGCTCTACGGCCGCGGCCGGCGGATGCCTGGCCCGGCGGGCAGCCGCGGCTCCATCGTCGGGATGCATCTGGACACGACCGCGCGCAAGGAAGCCGAGATGCGCCAGACGCTCCTCATCCGGGAGGTGGACCACCGCGCGAAGAACGCGCTGACCGTGGTCCAGGCCATCCTGCGCCTGACGCGCGCGCCCGACCAGGCGACCTATGTGCGGGCGGTGGAGGGCCGCGTCGCCGCACTGGCACGCGCGCAGACGCTGCTGACGCAGAGCGGCTGGTCCGGCGCCGACCTGCGGACGCTGCTCGAGGGCGAGCTGGCGCCCTTCCTGACGAGCGGCGGTGCCGGGCCGACCGTGGTCATCCCGAGCCCGACCCTGATGGTCCCGCCGATCATCGCCCAGCCCCTCTCGATGGCCGTGCACGAGCTGGCGACCAATGCCGTGAAGCACGGCGCCCTTTCCGTGTCGGGCGGCGTGGTGCAGATCGAGTGGTCGGTGACACAGGAGGCCGAGGGGAACGCCGCACGCCGGCTGCACCTGCTCTGGCAGGAATCGGGCGGCCCTCCCCCCCTGCCCCAGCCGACGCGCTGCGGCTTCGGATCGCGCGTCCTGCAAACGACGGTGCAGAACCAGCTCGGCGGGCACCTGACCCAGCACTGGTCGGCGGCGGGGCTGGAGTGCCGCATCGACTTCCCGCTGCCCGGCCCGGCGCAGCCCTGACAGCGGCACAGGAGTCCGCGCCATGCCCCTGATCCTCATCCTGGACGACCGCGCCACCAACCGCTCGATCTTCACCCGCCTGGCCGGGCTGATCGCGGACGACGTCATCGTCGAGAGCTTCGCCAACCCCCTCGACGCGCTCGAGTGGCTCGAGAGCAACGCGGTGGACCTCGTCATCACCGACTATTCGATGCCGGAGATGGACGGCGCGGAGTTCACGCGCCGCTTCCGCGGGCTGCGCACCGGCACAGCCGCCCCCGTGCTGGTGGTCACCGCCTATGACGATCGCGGCTTTCGGCAGGCGGCAATGGAGGCCGGCGCCACGGACTTCCTGCAGAGCCCGGTGGACCACTTCGAGTTCGTCGCGCGGGCGCGCAACCTGCTGGCCCTTGCACCAGCCGCCGCCGCGCCGCGGCCGGTGGTGGCGCCGGTCATCGACGACCTGCCCGCGCTCGTCGCCGCGACCGACCGCGACGGACGCTGCCTCTTCGTGAACGCGCGCATGGCCGGGCATCTCGGACGGTCCGCTGCGGAGCTGGTCGGGCAGGACATGGCCAGGCTGCTGAGTGGGGAGCGCGCCGCGCTCAGCCGAGCCAAGGACCGCGCGGTGCTGGAAACCGGCCGGCGCGTCGCTGCATTCTGGGAGGTCGCGGAGGACCACTCCGTCCTGCTGACCACGAAGGCGCCGCTGCGCGCGGCCGACGGCACGGTCGTCGGCGTGCTCAGCACCTCGCTCGAGCTCGACCCGGCTTCCGGGACGCCTGCCTTCCGCGGGATTGGGGGCTAACGCCGATGCGCGGCCTGCGGGAGGGCCTGGCCCGCCTGCGCGGCCGGCCGGATTCCGAACATGAGATGAGCCTCAACCGGCTCGGCTTCGCGGCGCTGCTGCTGGTTTGCCAGGCCCTGTTCCCGGGGCCCGTCCCGGGCGCCGCGCTGTTCGCGCTGGGCGGCTGGTGCGCGGCGGCGGCCCTGGTCTTCGCCCATATCCTCGCCTTTCCCGGCACCTCCACGCCGCGGCGCGCCGTGGCGCTGCTGCTCGATGTCGGCTGCCTGTCCTGGTATCTACAGATCGGAGAGGAGGCGCATTCGGGCTTCGTTCCCATCTATCTCTGGATCATCTTCGGCAATGGCTTCCGCTTCGGCCTGGCCTGGCTCCGCGCCGCGACGGCGGTGGGCGTGGCCGGCTTCGCGACGGTCGTTGCCACCACGCCCTTCTGGTTGGGCCAGCCGCACCTCTCGGCCGGTCTCCTCGTCGGCTTCGTGGTTCTGCCGCTCTACGCGGGCGTGCTGATCCGCAAGCTCTCGGACGCGCGCCGTGCGGCGGAGGAGGCGAACCAGGCGAAGAGCCTTTTCCTCGCCTCGGTCAGCCACGAGCTGCGCACGCCGCTGAACGCGATCGTCGGCATGGGCGCCCTCCTGCGCGACACCCGCCTCGATGCGGAGCAGCGCGACATGGCGCGCATCATCCTCGTCGCGGCACGAGCGCAGCTCGACCTCGTGGACGACCTGCTCGACCTCTCGCGAATTGAGGCCGGGCGGATTAGGGTGGAGTTGGAAGAGTTCAGCCTGCTCGACCTGCTACTCGACCTCCGCAGCCTTCTCGCCCCCCAGGCGCGGGAGCGCGGCCTCGCCTTCGGCCTCCACGTCGCGGCGGGCACACCGGCGGGGCTCCGCGCGGACCGCCGGCACCTGCGCGAGATCCTGCTGAACCTCGCCAGCAACGCGCTGAAGTTCACCGAGACGGGCGGCATCTCCGTCGCCGTGCGAGGCGAGCCGGCCGGCCGCGGCATCGTGCGGCTGAACTTCGAGGTTTCGGATACCGGCATCGGCATCGCCGCGGAGGCGCAGGGCCGGATTTTCGAGAGCTTCACCCAGGCCGACCCGGACATCATCCACCGCTTCGGCGGAACGGGGCTGGGTTTGGCCATCTGCCGACGGCTGGTCACGCTGCTCGGCGGGGAACTGGGCGTGGAGAGCGCGCCCGGACAGGGCGCGACCTTCTGGTTCACGGTTAGGGTCGAAGCGCTCGATGAGCCTGCCCCGCTCGCGGCACCGGCCGGCAGCGTCGCGCTGCTCGCCTCCGACGATATCGCGGCACGCCTCGCGCCCATCCTGGCGCAGGCCGGCATCGCCGTACGGCGCGTGACAGGGGCCACCGAGGCGAGGGGGCGCCCCCTGCTGGCCGAGGCCGCGCTCCTCCCGCTGCCGCCTCTTCCGGAAGGGCGCACCCTCGCCTTGCCCATCTGGCCGGCGCAACCGGTCGTGCTGGTCGGCACGCCCGAGCGCGGCCGCCTGCCGCGGGACGCCAGCCGCTGGGCCGGCGGGGTCGTCCCGCCGGACTGCACGCCGCAGGATCTCGCCCTGGCGCTGCGCCTGGCCGGTGCCGCGCCGGAACCCGCCATGGCCGAAGCAGAGCCCGGGCCGGCGCCCGAGGCGCGGCTGCGTCTTCTCGTCGCCGACGACAACGGGGTGAACCGCAAGGTAGTCGCGCGCATCCTGGATCGTGCGGGCCACGAGGCCGTGCTGGTGAATGACGGAGAGGCCGCGCTGGACGCCCTGGCAGCCGATGGGCCCAACTACGACCTCGTCCTGATGGACGTGAACATGCCGGGCATGGACGGCATCGAGGCGACCAAGTTGCACCGCTTCGCCGAGGTCGGCGAGGGGCGGCGGCTGGTCATCCTGGGCCTTACCGCCGATGCGACGCCCGAGACGCGCGCCCGCTGCCTGGAGGCGGGAATGGATGGGCTCATCACCAAGCCGATCGAGCCGGAGGCGCTGCTGGCGGCGATCCGCGGCGCCCTGCCGGATGAGCCCGCCCCGTGCCGAGCGGCGGCGCCGACCCTTCCTGTCCTCGATCCCGACGTGCTGGATCGGCTTGGCGGCCTGGGCGGCGAGGTCTTCGTCGCGGAGGTTGCGAGCGACTTCATGGCGGAGGGCGCGGAGTTGCTGACCGGCTTGTCCAGCGCGGCCGCGTTGGGCGACAGCATCGCCTTCCGCCGGCAGGCGCATGCGCTCTCCAGCATCTCCGCCAATATCGGCGCGGCGCGCCTGCACCGGCTCTGCCGCCAGGCCGAGGGGCTGGCAGGGGCCGAGCTGCGCGCGCGCGGGCGGGAGGACGCGGGGGCGATCGCGGCGGAGTTCGGGCGCGTCCGCGCGGCGCTGGAAAACCTGCGCTTCGGCTAAGGTCGGGAAGGCCTCAGGCCGTGGCGAGGCCTGCCATGCGCCGGTCCTGGGCACCGGCGAGGCGCAGCATCTTCCGCAGGTCGGCCTCGCCGAGGTTGAGCGCCGCCTCGGCCCATCCATCCACCACGTGGCGCAGCTCGTGAAGGGTCACGGGCTCCACGCGGCGGCGGGTCTCATAAAGGGCGCGGTGCGCATTGAAGCGGCGGCCCGTACGCTCGGTGTAGTCCCGCACCGCCTGCTCGCCCTCCCCGTCCTCGGCCAGCACATCGACGAGACCCATCTCGTGCAACTCGGCCGCGCCGTAGATCCGGCCCGAGAGGATCATGCGCTCGGCTGCCACGCGCCCGATGCGGCGCGAGAGGAAGGAGTAGGCGCCCATGCCGGGGAAGAGGTTGAACAGCACCTCCGGCAGACCGAACTTCGCGCCGCGCTCCGCCACGATCACGTCGTGGGCCAGCGCGCACTCGAAGCCGCCGCCGAGCGCGTCGCCCTGGACGAGGGCAATGGTCGTCACGGGAAGGCCGAAGGCCGTGTGGTTGCGGTGGATCGCCTCGACGGCGATGCGGCCGTAGCGTCGCAGCCCTTCGAGATCGCCGGCGCGGATGAGCCGCGCGAAGAGGGCGAGGTCGCCGCCGAGGTTGTAGATGCCCGGCACCGAGGAGCCGAGCACCACGTGCCGAACGGTGCCCGGCGCCGCCTCCACCACGCGGGCCAGTTCGCGATGCATCTCGCGGATGTCGTGCAGCAGGCCATCGGTAAAGCTCGGCCGGCCGAGCGGGGCCATGCGGGCCCACCAAATGCCAGCGGGCGCGTCGAGCTCCGCATGGAGGTTCTTGTAACGCAGAAGGTCAGGAAGGGTGGACTGCGGGCTGCCCCCCTCGGCGTTCTCGGAAGAAAGACGGCCCACAACGGGGGCGACGTGTCCGACATAAGCCATTTGCAGCCTCCTGCTTTTTGCATGTTCAGGAGCAAGCGGTTACTCTTCGTATCTCAACCGCAATCTCCAACACGTGATCATTAGACAATTATTCTTGCTTGATCAACCGATACGGGTGTTCACCCCCTTCAACTCGCGCAACAGTATGTTTATAAGGAAGTTTTTTCCTGCGACTCGGTGCCTTCCCCATTCGTCACAGTGGACAAAGTGGGGGGTAGGGCTGTTGGTGAGGCGACGGACATTCGCGGAACGTTGCGCGCTTGATCCCAGGCCGCCACGGTGCCGGCTACCAGCCTGACGCTTACGATATCGCCTCGATCGCTACGTCTTCCGCTCCCGCCTGATCGACGAGGCACCACCATGGCGGACCTCCCTCCCTGCCGCCCACCGGGCGCGCTCCCCAGGAACGCAAGAACGCGACCGGCGGCAAGCCGAACGCGAAAGACGCGCGCGCCGATAGAGACCGTCACAGCAGGGGAAAGCAGGGCGAGGCCAGCACCGCCACGCAGAGCAACCGGAAGAGGGGCAGCCGGTAGAAGTCCGCCGGGCGCTTCGTCAGCCCGGCCGCAGCCTGACCCGGCGATCCCCGATCAGCGCCCCCAGCGCAGCACCAGGGCACCGGCGCGCTGCGCGATCTCCACCAGCCCGGCGCGGGTGGCCGGGTGCAGCGGCTGCAACGGCGCGCGCGGTGCGTCGCAGCCGATGATCCCGCCGGCCTTCATCAGCGCCTTGGCCGCGAGCAGCCCGCACTGGCGGTTCTCGTAATTGATGAGCGGCAGCCAGTGCTGATAGGCCTCTGCCGCCTCCTCCCGCCGCCCCTCGCGATAGGCGTCCACGATCTGGCGGATGCCGTCGGGAAAGCCACCGCCGGTCATGGCACCGGTAGCCCCCGCATCGAGGTCGGCCATGAGGGTGATGGCCTCCTCCCCGTCCCAGGGACCTTCGATGGCATCGCCGCCGAGGGCGATCAGCTCCCGCAGCTTCGCCGCGGCGAAGGGAACTTCCACCTTGAAGTAGGAGACCTGCTCGATCTCCCGCGCCATGCGGGCCAGGAAAGAGGCGGAAAGAGTGGTGCCGCTGACCGGGGCGTCCTGGATCATGATGGGAATGTCGATCGCTTCCGACACGCTGCGGAAGAAGTTGAAAATTCCGGCCTCCGGCACGCGAATGGTCGCGCCGTGATAGGGCGGCATCACCATCACCATGGCGGCGCCGGCGGCCTGGGCCTGACGAGACCGCTCGGCGCAGATGCGGGTGGAGAAATGCGTGGTCGTCACGATCACCGGCACGCGCCCGGCCACGTGATCGAGGATCGCCGCCGTCAGAACCTCCCTCTCCCGGTCCGTAAGGACGAACTGCTCGGAGAAGTTCGCGAGGATGCAGAGGCCGTCAGAGCCCGCCTCGATCATGAAGTCCAGGCAGCGCTTCTGCCCTTCCAAGTCCAGCTCCCCGCGCTCGTCGAAGATCGTGGGCACCACGGGGAAGACGCCCCGATAGCGCGGGCGGGTCTGGCTCATCGGCATTCTCCGAGGGATCAGGCGGCAGGAAGAGGGGTGTCGCGGCGGATCGCCTGCAGAAGCGACCCATCCAGATCCACTGCATCCTCCGCGATCAGGCCGCCTCGCGGAACATCGGCACGCAGCCGCTTGTTAGCCGCGAGGTAAAAGGGCGCGAGGTCTGCGGCTTTCACGGCGGGCAGGAGGAGCGCGGTGCAATCCTGCATGACGTGGTGGTGCCCGCCCATGTGCAGCATCTCGCCCGCGCGGAAGTCACGGTCAGCGCGGGCCACCATCACCGCGTGCACCCGCTGGCGGTCTCCCCCCGACGCACGGCCGTGGAGAACGGCCGAGAGAAGGGAGAGCGGCGTCTCCACCCCCATGATGTGGTAGGGAAGGAAGATGCAGGCGTGGCTTCCGTCACGCGAGACGACGTGGCCCTTGCCGCGCAGCAGTTCCCAGGTGGCCGGATCGGCGCAGCGCACGACGACGAAGACGCCGCCGCCGAAGCTCACCTCATCGGGCCGGCGGATGAGGTTGAACACGTCCACCACGCCCGTGCGGTCCAGCACGCCGCCGTTCGCGCGCGGGACGAAGATGTCCGCCAATTCCGTGATGCGGCAGAGCGGGTAGTTCAGCGCGTCGCGCGAGGGAAGCAGCCCGGTGGAGTTCGCGACGACGTTCATCTCGCAATAATCGGGCGTCGCTCTCTGGGGAAGAGCCGCCAGAACTTCCGAACGCCGGGCGAGGGTGGCGGCCACATCCTCGCCAAGGTGCCAGAGGCCGGCGAGGGCGGGGGCGTCGCATTCCCGGTCGGTCCAGGCGACGCGGCCCGTCGCGGGGTCGAAGACAAAGTCGTACTCGCTGGACTTGCCCGCCGCGACCACCTCCAGCCCCAAAAGCCGTGCCCAGGTGACGAGGCCGATGAGGTTGGCTGGCTGGTCGCCGTCCGCCGTGGTGTAGACCAGGCCCCGCTCCGCCGCGCGACGGTTCAGATGCGGGCCGACGACCGAATCCACCTCCTTGCTGACCATGGCGACATGCGCGCCCCGCTCGATGGCGTTCAGCGCGATGCGGGCCCCGATCTCGGGATGGCCGGTGGCCTCCACCACGATGTCATGCGACACTTCCCCCAGCAGGGCGTGGTCGCGCACCACGACGACGCGCCCCTCCCCCGCCGCCGCCCGCGCCGCCGCGGAGTCCTCGCAGACGACGGCGGCCCCTTCGGGATAGCGCAGCTCCCGCAGCAGGGCGACGACGCGCTCGGGCTCCAGGTCGCAGAGGATGGCGGCATCCAGCCAGGGGATCGACGGCACCTGCCCCAGCAGGGTGCGGGAGAAGCCTCCACCGGCCCCGGTGAGCGCGAAACGGATGCGGCGGTCGCCAAGGTCGCGGAAGAGGATCTCGTGGTTCACGGCGCGGTGCTCAGTGGTTGTCGCGCGCGACGGGCGAGCCGCTGTTGCCGACGAGGAAGTCGAGATCCACGCCCTTGTCGGCCTGCAGTACGTGCTGGACATACATCCGGGTATAGCCGCGCTCCGAAAGCGGGGTGGGCGGCGGCACCCAGGCGGCGCGGCGGGCTTCCAGTTCCGCTTCCTCGACGTGCAGGTGCAGGCTGCGGGCCGCCACGTCCAGCGTGATGGTGTCGCCGTTCCTGACCAGGGCCAGGTTGCCGCCCGCCATGGCTTCCGGCGCCACGTGCAGCACCACGGTGCCATAGGCGGTGCCGGACATGCGGGCGTCGGAGATGCGGATCATGTCGCGCACGCCCTGGCGCAGCAGCTTGGGCGGCAGGGGCATGTTCCCCACCTCCGCCATGCCGGGATAGCCCTTCGGGCCGCAATACTTCAGGACCATGACGCAGGTCTCGTCGATGTCGAGGTTCTCGTCGTTGATGCGGGCGTGCAGATCCTCGATGCTCTCGAAGACCACGGCGCGGCCGGTGTGCCGGAGAAGGTGCGGCGAGGCGGCGGAGGGCTTGATGACGGCGCCGTCCGGGCAGAGATTGCCGCGCAGGATGGCAATGCCCGCCTGCGGCTTGAAGGGCGCGTCGTAGCTGTGGATGACGTCGCGGTTCCAGCACTGCGCGTCCGCCACGTTTTCGGCAAGAGTGCGGCCATTGGCCGTGATGACGTCGCCGTGGAGGAGGTTGCGCTCCACGAGGTCACGCAGCACCACGGGCAGGCCGCCGGCGTAGTAGAAATCCTCCATCAGGTGCTCGCCGGAGGGACGGAGGTTGACGAGGCAGTTCACCTCGCTCGCCAGCCGGTCGAAATCCTCCAGTTCCAGCGGCACGCCCAGGCGGCCGGCGATGGCGAGCAGGTGCACGACCGCGTTGGTGGAGCCGCCGATCGCGGCCAGCGTCCGGATCGCGTTCTCCAGGGCTTGGCGGGTCAGCAGCTTCGACAGGCGCAGATCCTCGCGCACCATCTCCACGATCCGCCGCCCCGCGAGCCGCGCCAGTTCGTTGCGGCGCGCATCGGGCGCGGGAATGGCGGCGTTGCCAGGCAGGCCCACACCCAGCGCCTCCACCATCGAGGCCATGGTGGAGGCTGTACCCATGGTCATGCAGGAGCCGGCGGAGCGCGACATCGCGCCCTCGGCCTCGTGGAACTCGCGCAGCGTGATCTCGCCGGCGCGGAGCTGCTCGCTCATGGAGATGGTGTTCGTACCGGAGCCGATCTTCTGGCCCCGGTAATGGCCGCTGAGCATCGGCCCGCCAGAGACGCCTATGGTTGGCAGGTCCACGCTGGCGGCGCCCATCAGCAGGGCGGGCGTGGTCTTGTCGCAGCCCATCAGCAGCACCACGCCGTCGAGTGGATTGGCGCGCAGCGCCTCCTCCACGTCCATCGAGGCGAGGTTGCGGTAAAGCATGGCCGTCGGGCGCATCTGCGTCTCGCCGAGGCTCAGCACCGGGAATTCCAGCGGGTAGCCGCCGGCCTCCAGGATGCCGTAGCGGACGTGCTCGGCAATGGTGCGGAAATGCCCGTTGCAGGGCGTCAGCTCGGACCAGGTGTTGCAGATGCCGATGACGGGCCGCCCGTCGAACTGGTCGTTCGGCAGGCCCCGGTTGCGGAGCCAGGAGCGATAGTAGAAGCCCATCTTGTCCTGCCGCGCGAACCAGGCGCGGGACCGTAGCTCCCCGGGCTTGCGGTAGTCGTTCGCGTCGTCGGTCAAGTCGTCGGTCCTCTCTGCGGGGCGGGGTTGCGCCGCTCCAGCTCCAGCAACAGGGCGGAATGGTCGGGATCGCCGGCGGTGGCGATCAGGTTCCGGTATAGCTCGGCCGTGACGGCGGTGTAGGGCGTGGCCCCCAGCCCCAGGCGTTCCGCGGCGTCGAGGGTATTGTCCAGATCCTTCAGATGCGTCACGCAGCGGCCGCGCGTGGTGAAATCGCGCTCGATCATGCGGCTGGCGTGCAGCTCGAGGATGCGGCTCTCGGCGAAGCCACCGCGCAGGGCCTCGCGCAGCCGGGCAGGATCGGCGCCGCCGCGCTGAGCGATCAGGAAGGCTTCCGCCACCGCGCCGATGGTGGCGCCGACGATCACCTGGTTTGCCAGCTTGGCGAGTTGGCCGGCCCCGCTGGGCCCGACCAGCACGGGGCGACCGAGGGCGCGCAGCGCGGGCTCGGCACGCGCGAAGGCCTCGGCCTCTCCGCCCACCATGATGGCCAGCGTGCCGGCCGCCGCGCCTGTGGTACCGCCGGAGACCGGCGCGTCCAGGTGATGCACGCCACGCGCTGTCAGGCGGAGGGCGTGGTCCTGCGCCTCGGCCGGGCGGATGGAGGACATGTCCGCAACGACGGCGCCGGGCGGGATGGTGGCATCCGCGCCACTGCCGAAGAGCACGGCCTCCACGACTTGGCCGTTCTCCAGCATGGTGATCACCAGCTCCGCACCCGTCACCGCCTCGGCGGGGCTGGCAGCAGCGGCCGCGCCGGCCTGGACCAGCGCGGCGGCCTTATCGGGGCTGCGGTTCCAGACCGTCAGCGCATGGCCGGCGGCGAGGAGGTTGCCCACCATCGGCGCGCCCATCAGCCCGAGGCCGAGAAAGGCAATCCTCACGAGCCGGGCTCCGCGCGCGCCATCCTCATGGCCTTGCTCGTCCGGTGCCAGCCCAGCACCGCCGAGGCCACGGGCCAGAGCAGGAAGAGCGCGGCCAGGGTGGAGAGGGCGCCGACCAGCGGGTTCGACCAGAGCACCCCGAGCGAGCCGTTCGACATGAGCATGGACTGGCGGAAGGCGTCCTCCGCCTTGTCGCCGATCACCATGGCGAGGACGAGCGGCGCGAGCGGGTAGTCGAGCTTCTTCATCAGGTACCCCGCCGCGCCGAACACCACCGCGAGCCAGAGATCGAAAGGCGCGCCCGCCACGGTATAGGCGCCGACGAGGCAGACCGTGACGATGACCGGCCCGATGATGGAGAAGGAGACGGAGAGCATCGCGGCGAAGAGCGGCACGGTTGCCAGTGCCAGGATCACGCCGATGACGTTGCCGAGATACATCGAGGCGATCATGCCCCAGACGAAGTCGCGCTGCTCGATGAAAAGCATCGGGCCGGGATTGAGGCCCCAGATCATCAGCCCGCCCAGCATCACCGCCGAGGTGGCCGAGCCGGGGATGCCGAGGGAGAGCATGGGCAGCATGGCCGAGGTGCCGGCGGAGTGGTCCGCCGTCTCCGGCGCGATCACGCCCTCGGGCTCGCCGCGGCCGAAGCGGGCGCCGTTGCGCGACATCCTGCGGGCCAGGCCATAGGACATGAAGGAGGCCGCCGTGGGCCCGCCGGGGGTGATGCCCATCCAGACTCCTACCGCGCTGCCGCGCAGCACCGCCACCCAGTAACGCGGTAGGCTGGCCAGGGCCCGCAGCATGCCGCGCGGGTCCAGCCGTCCGCTGGCACCTTTGAACTCGGGCCCTTCCTCGATGGTGAGCAGCAACTCGCCGAGGCCGAAGAGGCCGATGACGACGACAAGAAAGGAGATGCCGCGGATCAGCTCGGGGATGTCGAAGGTCAGGCGCATGGAGCCGGAAACCGTGTCCATTCCCATCATGCCGAAGCCGAAGCCAAGACAGAGCGAGACGATTGTCTTGAGCGGCGCGCCGCCCCCGAAGGCGATGAAGGAGGCGAAGGCGAGGAAATAGACCGCAAAGTATTCCGGCGGCCCGAAGCGCAGCGCGAAGGAGGCGACGGCGCTGGAGAGAAGCGTGATGACGACGATGCCCACCAGCGCGCCGATGCCGGCGGAGATGAAGGCGTAGGTCAGGGCCTCGCTCGCCCTGCCCTGCCGCGCCATCGGGTAGCCGTCGAAGGTGGTCGCCACCGAGGAGGGTTCGCCGGGGATGTTGAAGAGGATGGAGGTGGTGGAGCCCCCGAAGAGCGCGCCCCAGTAGAGGCTGGTGAGCAGGATGATGGCCGAGACAGGATCCATCGAGAAGGTGAGCGGCAGCAGCAGCGTCACGCCGTTGGGTGCGCCCAGGCCGGGCAGCACGCCCACGAGGATGCCGAGCAGGACGCCCGCGATCATCAGCACGATGTGGTGGAGGGTGAGCGCGACGGAGAAGCCGTGCATCAGCGCGTCGAGGTTGGACAGCATCGGCGCGCCCCTCAGCCCAGGCCCAGCATGACTTCGAGCGGCCCCTTCAGGAGCGGGACGGTGAACCACTTCTCGAAGACGACGAAGGTGACCACGGTAACGCCGACCGCGACGCCGAGCGCCGTGGCCCAGCGGCGCCGCCCCGCGAAGCGGATCGTGAACAGCAGGTAGAGCGCCATCGCGAGATAAAGGCCGAGCCACTGCGCCACCGCCACCATCGCCAGGATGGGCAGGCCGAAGCGCAGCACCCGCGCCCCGCCCTCGCGCTCGATCACGACGGTGCGCGACAGCGTCTCGCGCGCCCGCCAGGCGTTGATGGCCACGAGGGCGGCCGCGGCCATCAGGATGAGCGACACGCGGAAGGGGAAGAACCCCGCCTGCGGCCCGTCCGAGGCCCAACCCGTGTCCAGCTCGGCCGTGCCGCGAAGCCCGACAAGCCCGACGAGGAAGACGAGGCCGGCGAAGCCCAGCTCGAGATGCAATCGGCGCAGCATCGGTCCGCCCCTCCCGTGCGCGTCGTCAGTTCACCAACCAGCCTTCGGGGCCGTAGAGCTCGCGGGCCGAGCGCTCCTCCGTCACCATCAGGGCGCGCATCTCGTCGGGCGAGAGCAGGGCGGGGCTCTGGCTCGTACGCTGGATGTAGTCCGCCCATTCCGGCGTCTCGCTCACCTTGCGCATCACCTCCGCCCAGAAGGCCTGGGCGCCAGGGGGCACGGCGGGCGGCAGGAAGATCGTGCGCGGCATCCGGAACTCCTCGATCGGGATGCCCTGGCTGGCGCAGGTCGGGATGTCGGACCAGGACTGGGCCTCGGTCACGCGCGGGCCGGCCGGCAGCGCTTCCCGCCGGAAGACGCAGACGGGGCGCACCTGCCCACCGCGCCATCCGCCGACGCTCTCGGAGGGATTGTTGACGTCGGCGTCGATATGCCCGCCAGCGAGCTGCACGCCCACCTCTCCGCCGCCGCGGAAGGGGATGTAGTTGAAGCGAACGCCCGTCGCGCGCTGGATCAGCAGCGTCAGCGTCTGGTCGGTGTCGCGGGTCTGGCTGCCGCCCATGCGGATGGCACCCGGCCGTTCCTTCGCGGCGGCGATCAGATCCGCGCCCGTGCGGTAGGGGGAATCCCCCTTCACCCAGAGCATGAACTCATCGAAGGCCATGGCCGTCACAGGCGTCAGGTCCAGCGGCTTCCAGGCCACGCGGGCGACGAGCGGCAGCAGCCACTCGTTGTTCGTGCCGAAAATCACCTTGTGCGGGTCGCCCTGCGCGCCGCGGCCATAGACAAAGCCTTCTGCGCCCGAGCCCGCGCCCTTGTTGGTGACGACGATGGAGGTGGGCACGAGGTTGTGGCGCGTGATGGCCGCCTGCACCGTGCGGGCGAAGAGGTCCGTGCCCCCGCCCGCGCCCGAGGTGACGACAAATTCGACGGGTCGCGTGGGCTGCCAGGCGGGCTGCGCCGCCGCGGGAAGCGTGAAGCTCAGCGCGGCGCCCAGCAGCGCGGCCGCCTTGGGAAACATGGTCATGTTGATCTCTCCTTGGACGGGAAGCCGCGCGCCCGTTCCGGGTCTGCGCGGGCTGTGCAGTGATTTACGCGGCCGCGGCGGCCTCCCTGCCTGCCATGCGGGCGGCCAGCAGCACGGCATTCCTCATCGCGCCGGGATGGGCGATGCCTTTCCCGGCAATGTCATAGGCGGTGCCGTGCGCCGCCGTGCAGATCGGGAAGGGAAAGCCCCCCATCAGCGTGACGCCCGCGTCGAAGCCGATCAGCTTCATCGCGATCTGGCCCTGATCATGATACATGGTCAGCACCGCATCGAAGTCCCCTCGCTTGGCGCGCAGGAAGACGGTGTCCGCCGGGAAGGGACCGTCGCAGCCGATCTGGGCGCGCTTTCCCTCCTCCACGGCCGGGCCGATCACGTCGATCTCCTCCCGCCCGAAATTGCCGTTGTCGCCGGCATGCGGGTTGAGGGCCGCGACAGCGATGCGCGGCCGCGCGATTCCCGCCGCGCGCAGGGCGTCGTCCGTCAGGCGCAGGTTGTCGAGGATGCTCTCGCGGCTCAGCAGGGCCGCCACGTCCTTCAGGGGCACGTGGGACGTCACGCGGGCGTTCCAGAGGCCGTCGAGGACGTTGAACTCCTTGGCCACGCCGTTGAACCCGATCGCCTCCGCGGTGAAACCGATCTCGTCGTCGTAGCCGGGGGTGACGAGGCGCATCGCCGCCTTGTTGAAGGGCGTAAAGCAGACCGCATCGGCCTGCCCCTCGGCCGCCATGGCGAGGGCGCGGCGGAAATTCGCCGTCGCGAAGCGCCCGCTCTCCTCGGAGATCCGGCCGAACGGTATCGCGGCGGGATCGAGGTGCCCAAGGTCGATCAGCACGGGCTGGCCGGGCTGCCGCCGAAAGGGCTCGCCATCCGCCACCACGTCGATGTCGAGCGAAACGCCGGCCACGCGGGCGCCCTCCGCGAGCACGCGCGCATCGCCGATCACTGTGATCTCCGCCGCCGCCCGCACCGTCTCATCGGCCAGGACCTTGGCCGCGAGCTCGGGCGAGATCCCGGCTGCGTCACCCATGGCAAGAGCGATCCGGGGGCGATCCGCCGCAGGCAATCCATCGACCACGCCCGTTTCCTCCACTTTATTCGTGACACTGTATGCAGTATGCAAGCGTTATCGGGCGTCACTCGGCTCGTCAAGCGGCCATCGAGGGGCATTGAAGTGGAGCTTGGGGCATTTCAGTCAGATCTGGCCGAGACAGGAATCGCGGAGAACGGCGGGCGCATCGTCCGTCGCCCCCTGCAGGAGGAGGTCGCGGCCAGGCTGCGCGACCTGATCACACAGGGAAGCATTCCCGCGGGCGCGCGCATCAACGAGGTGGTGCTGGGCGCGCAGCTTGGCGTCTCGCGCACCCCGCTGCGGGAAGCCGTGCGCATGCTGGCGGGCGAGGGCCTCGTGGAGCTCGTCCCGGCGCGCGGGGCGGTGGTCCGGAAGCTGAGCGCCAAGGATATGTTCGACAGTCTCGTCGTACTGAAGTCGATGGAGGAGCTGGCCGGCCGCCTCGCCTGCGCCAAAGCCTCCGCACAGGGCATCGAGGAGGTAGCCGGCCTGCATCGCGCGATGCTTGAGCATTATGTCCGGCGCGAACGGCTGGCCTATTTCAAGCTCAACCAAGCGATCCATTCGGCGATCGTCGCGCTGTCCGATAACGCGACGCTTGCCTGGACACATGAGGTCATCCAGGCCCGGATGAAGCACATCCGCTTCATCGGCAATGCGGGACCGGAGAAGTGGGCGGGCGCCGTGGAAGAGCATGAGGAGATGATCCGCGCCCTCCAGGCACGCGACGGGGACCGGTTGGCGGCGGCGCTCGGTCTTCACCTCGACCGGACCTTTACCCGCGTGGAGGCCCTGCTCTGATCCGGCACGAGTTCCTGGAGACGCGGCCAGCGACGCCAGGCGCTTGCGGACACGAAGAAGCGCGTTAATCGCAGAACATAAAAAGCCACCGCTCACCGGGCGGCGAGCAGTGGCTTTATGGGTAATTACGTCAGGAAGTCGGAGTGCACGCGAGTTCCGGAGAAACCCCCTCTCCGGTCTTAATCAGCACGCTCGTTCAGAAACTCACCGGAGTAGCCCCCCACTCCGCTGAGAACTTCCACTAAGTTCCTCTAGTGTCGGCGAAGCATCCCCTCTTTGCCGCCCCCGGGCTGCGATCCCGGTGCCCAACCTTTACAGATCACGCATCCGTGAGGCAAGCAAAAGATAAGAAAATCCGCCTTCGTTTCGATCTGCATGATTGTGTCGTCGACCGGATCTCGCGCGGTGCTCGCCCGCGATCATGCGGATGCCCCCCTCCAGGGATCCTCCCGCTGTTCGCAGAGCATGGTGAAAGTGGTGCCAATCCTGCCGGAGGTCGGCAGCGAAATCGGGCAATCCCAGCACTCGATCCCTAGCCTGAATTTGACATCCGCGAACATCATTCGTCAAATTCGGGAAACGAGGGAGAAAGCGCCCATGCGTGAGGGCTGGTCCATCGGCCGACGCGCGCTCGCAACGGCTGCCGTGTTAGGCGTCGCCGGCCGCACGGCCGCGCAGGAGCCGCTCGTCGGCGGCCCAGTCACGCTCATTGTGCCCTACGGCGCAGGCACCGGCCCGGACCTTCTCGCACGCCTCGTCGCTCCCGTGCTCGGGCGGCGGCTCGGCGCCACCGTCGCGGTGGACAACCGCACCGGAGCCAGCGGCAACATCGGCTCCCAGGCCGTGGCGCGCGCCCTGCCCGATGGACGCACCCTGCTGATGCAGACCACGCCCTTCGTCATCAACCCCGCCCTGCTGCGCGAGGTGCCTTACGATCCCGTGCGGAACTTCCAACCCGTGGCGAAGGTTGCGACCGGCGTGCTGGCACTGGTGGTGCGGGAGGACTTCGGAACGCCCGATGTCGCGACCTTCGTGAATCGCGCGAAGGCCCGGCCGGGAGGGATCGACTATGCGTCCCCCGGAATCGGCACGCCGCAGCACCTGGCCATGGAACTCTTCGCGCACGCCGCCGGCATCCGGCTGGCGCACGTGCCCTACCGCACCTCCCCGCCCGCCATACAGGACCTGCTTGGAGGGCGCGTGCCGGCCATGGTGCTGCCGGTGCATCTCGCTGTGCCGATGGCGCGCCAGGGTACCCTGCGCCTGCTCGCGGTGTTCAGCGAGGAGCGCGCCGCCACGGCACCGGACGTGCCCACCATGGCCGAGGCGGGGCTGGCCGGGCTGCGGAGTAACCTCTGGTACGGGCTGCTCGGCCCGGCGGGGATGCCAGCACCGCTCGTCTCGGCGATGCACGAGGCCGTCGCCGAATGGCTCGCGGCACCGGCCACGCGCGAGGCGCTGCTGGGCATGGGCCTCTTCCCCAGCCCCGCCGGGCCGGACGCTTTCGGCGAGGAGATTGCCGGCGATCTGGCACGGATCGCCGCGCTCATCCGCACGGCCGGGATCGTGGCGGATTGACACCGCGAGGGTTTTGACATCGGGCGGCGACCGGCAGTATTCAGCGAACGACGTTCAGGAATAACGAACAAATGGACGGAAACCAGCAGGTCATCGGCGAGCCGGCTGCGGCCTCCCTCGATCTCGACCGCTACCGTCTCCGCCGCTTCCTGGAACGGCTGGAGGCGGCGGGCGAGCTGCAGGTGGAGGAGAGGCCGCTCGACCTCGCCGATCTGCCGGAGCTGCTGGAAGGCAATCCGCGCGCGCTGCTGGCCCGCCGCGTGGGGCCTGAAAGCGCGGTGCTGGCGGGCAATGTCTGCGCCTCCCGCACTCGCCTCGCGCACGCCTTTGAGGTGGCACCGAGGGATCTGCTGAAGGAGGTGATGCGCCGCCTGCGTACCTCCCCCGGCACGCTGCGCCTTTCGCGGGAGAGCGCGCCGGTGCAGCAGGTGGTTCTGACCGGCGAGGAGGCGGACCTCACCACCCTGCCCGTCCACCTGCAGCACGGACGCGACGGCGCGCCCTACATCTCGGCCTCGATTGACTACGCGGCGGATGAGAGCCGCGGCTGGATGAATGTCGGCATCCGCCGCCTGATGCTGCGTGGCCGTCGGGAAGCGGGGATTGACCTCGTCTCGCCGTCGGACCTGCGGAGCATCTACGAGACGGAGGCCGGAAAAGGATGCCCGCTGCCGATTGCCTTCGTGGTCGGCTGCCACCCGATCGACCATGTGGGCGCCACGATGCGCCTGCCGGTGGACGAGCTGGGCATCGTGGCCTCGTTGCGCGACGCGCCGCTGCCGGTGGTGAAATGCGTCACCAACGACCTCCTCGTTCCCGCCGACGCCGAGTACGTGCTGGAAGGCTATCTCGACGAGCGCGGCCATGTGGAGGCCGAGGGCCCCTATGGCGAGTTCCTCGGTTACTACGGCGGCGTGAAGCGGAACCCGGTATTCCACCTCACCGCGATCACGCACCGGCGCGACGCGGTGTTCCAGACCTGCACGATCGGCGGCCGCAGCATGGGCCGTACGGACACGGCGCAGCTCTGCGCGCTTCGGACGGAGGTGATGGTCTGGCGCGCGCTGGAGGGCGCGGTGCGCGAGCCCGTCGGGGTCCACGCGACCGGCTCATCCGGCGGCATGTTCAACCTGCGCATCGCCATCCGCCAGCGCGTGCCTGGCGAGGCGCGCAACGCGATCATGGCGGCCTTCGGCAGCCTGGCGAACGTGAAGAACGTCTTCGTCGTCGATCCTGACATCGACATCTTCGACGACGGGCAGATGGACTGGGCGATGGCCACCCGCTTTCAGGCCGGGCGCGACCTGATCACGGTGGACGGCCTGCGCTGCCTGCCGCTCGATCCCTCGCTCGAGGGTGCGAGGATCGGCTCGAAGGCCGGTTTCGACCTCACCTGGAGCTTCGGTACCGGCCAGGCCTTCGAGCGGGGCGTGCCGGCGCCCCCGACCTATCCCGGCCCCCGCTTCGGCGACATCGCCGGAGCCCTGGCGGACGGGCCAAAGTTCTTCGAGGAGTTGATGGCCGCGACCGGAAGCCGCGACGGGCGCGAGATCGTGCGCGCGCTGGAGGCGATGCGCACGGGCGGTGGCCTCTCGCGCGACGCCGAGGGCCGCTGGGTACTCGGTGCCTGATGCCCATCGGCCACCCGATCCGCCGCGTCGAGGATCTCCGCCTGCTCACCGGCCGCGGGCGCTTCACCGACGACCTCGCCCCGAAGGACGCGCTGCACGGCGTCGTGCTGCGTTCCCCCCACGCGCATGCCCGCATCCTGGGGATCGACGCCGCGGCGGCCCGTGCCATGCCAGGCGTGATCGCCGTGCTGACGGCGGCGGAAGCGGCCGCGGACGCGCTGCGGCCGATGCGCCACACCCCCGTGCCGGCCGATGCGCTGGACGCGAAAATGCCAGCCTTCAACGCCGCTGAGGGCGCGACCATCCACGACACCGGCCATCCCGTCCTCGCCGGGGAGCGCGTGCGCCACGTGGGGGAGGCCGTGGCCTTCGTGGTGGCGGAGACGCTGCAAGGAGCCCGCGACGCGGCGGAAGCGATCGAGGTCGCCTACGAGCCGTTGCCCGCCGTCGCCGAGGCGGCGGACGCGCTGGCGCCCGGCGCGCCCGAGATCTGGCCGGGTATTCCGAGCAATCTCTGCCTCGAGGCCGAGTTCGGCGACCGCGACGCGACCGAGGCGGCCTTCGCCCGCGCCGCGCTCGTGGTCGGCGACCGCTTCGTGAACCAGCGCATCGCCTCCTGCCATATGGAGCCCCGCTCGGCTTTCGCCGCGCATGATGCGGCGCGCGGCGTGACGGTGGTGACGGCGGGCAGCCAGGGCGCGGTGCGGCAGCGCGCGGACTTGGCTCGGGCGCTCGGCGTCCCAATCGAAGCGATCGACTTCGTCTCGCCCGACACGGGCGGCGGCTTCGGCTCGCGCACGAACCTTCATCCGGAAACCCTCCTCGTCGCCTGGGCGGCGCGGCGGCTCGGCCGTGCCGTGCGCTGGACGGCGACGCGCAGCGAGGGCTTCGTGACCGACTACGGCGCGCGCGACCTCGCCGCCCTGGCGGAGCTGGCGCTGGACGCGGAGGGACGCATCCTCGGCTTCCGGACGGACATGGTCATGGCGGTAGGCGCCTTCACCGTCTCCTACGTGCCCCTCTCCAACGGCTTCAGGGTTTCCACCACCGTCTACCGGGTGCCGGTGGCCCATGCCCGCACGCGCGGGGCGCTGACCAACACCGTGCCCACCGCCCCGTTCCGCGGCGCCGGGCGGCCGGAAGCGATGTTCGCCATGGAGCGGCTGCTGGACATGGCGGCGCGCCGGCTCGGCCTCGACCGGGTGGAGATCCGCCGGCGCAACCTCGTGCCGCGGGCCGCCCTTCCCTGGCGTAACCCGTTCGGCCTCACCTACGACAGCGGCGACTTCGCCGGGAACATGGAGGCCGCGCTGCGGGCGGCCGATTGGGGGGGCTTCGCCGCGCGGCGCGAGGGCAGCGCGGCGCGCGGCCGGCGGCGCGGCATCGGCGTCGCCAACTACGTGGAATCACCCGTCGGCGCACCGCGCGAGCGCGTGGTCGTCCGCGTCCTCGCCGAGGGACGTGTGGAGGTGCTCGCCGGCACGCAATCTACCGGCCAGGGACATGAGACCACCTTCGCCCAGGTCGTCGCGGGGCGGCTCGGCGTGCCGATGGAAGCGGTCTCCCTCGTCACCGGCGACACGCGGCGCATCGCGGTCGGCGGCGGAACGCATTCCGACCGCTCCATGCGTCTTGCCGGCACGCTTCTGGTGGAGGCGAGCGCGAGGGTTCTGGAGGAGGCACGCATCGCCGCCGCCGCCCGCCTCGGCGGCGAGGCGGCGGCAGTGACGCTGGAGGACGGCATCGCCCGCACGCCCGCCAGCAACCGCGGGCTCGACCTTTTCGAGATCGCGGCCGGCCTGCCCGGCGGCGTGATCGAGCGCGCGGCGGAGTTCAACGGCCGCATGCCGGCCTATCCGACGGGCTGCGCCGTCTGCGAGCTGGAGGTGGAGCCCGAGACCGGGGCGGTCGCCATCGTGCGCTATACCTCGGTGGACGATGTGGGCCAGCCGATCAACCCGATGATCGTGGACGGCCAGGTGCATGGCGGCATCGCCCAGGGCGCCGGCCAGGCGCTGCTGGAAGGCGGCCTTTTCGACGCCGGGAGCGGCCAGGCGGTCGGCGGCAGCTTCATGGACTACGCGCTCCCCCGCGCCGCCGACCTGCCCGCTTTCGCCGTCAGCCTCGCGGAGGACCCCACCGCCGGCAATCCGCTGCGGGTCAAGGGCGGGGGAGAGGGCGGCATCACCCCCGCCGCCGCCGCAATCCTGAATGCCCTGGCCGATGCCACAGGCTGCGATTCGATCTCCATGCCAGCCACCCCCGCCCGCGTCCGCGCGGCCCTGGAGGCCCTTCCTTGACCGCTTCCACGACGGACGGAGTCCGCATCGAGGCCGCCGATGGCCTGCTCGACGTTGTCCTGACGGCGGGCGACGGCGGCAACTTCGTCTCCAACGCGGCCGGTGCCGCCATCGCAGCGGCGGTGGAGGGGATCGACGACGGAATCCGCCTCGTCCGGTTGCGCGCCGAGGGTCGCGACTTCTGCCGGGGCCGGGTCTCCCCCACGCCGCCCCCGGGAGCGCCGAAGCCACCCTTGGAGGTGCTGCGGCGCGTGGTGGCGGAGGCGCCGCTGCGCGTTTATGGCGCGCTGCGCGCCGCGCCCGTTCCGGTCCTCGCGGTCGTGCGCGGCGCCGCCCACGGCTACGGCGCCGCCCTGGTGGCGGCGAGCGACCTTGCCGTCGCCGCGGAGACCGCCCGCTTCGCCGTGCCGGAGATGGAACGCGGCATCCCGCCGCTCCTCGTCCTGACGGCCTTCACAGGCCGAGTGGGAGAGAAGGCCGCCGCACATCTCGCGCTCGGGCGCTCCGAGATCGGCGCCAGGGAGGCGCTGGCGATCGGGCTACTCGGGGAGGTGGTGCCGGAGGCGGAGCTGGACGCGGCGGCGGAGCGGCTGACCCGCACGGTGCTCGCCTCGCCCGTGCCGGCGCTCCGCGCCGTGAAAGCCTATCTCGCCGCGACCCGGCCGGTGCCCGCGGGCGCCCCGGCGCTCGCGGCGAACCTGATCGCCGGCGTCCTGGCCGATCGCTGAAGGGGATGCCGATGAGCAGGGTCATCATCGGCCGCCGCGACCTGCTCGGTGCAGCCGCCCTGCTGCCGACATCGACAGTCGCGCAGACCGGCTTCCCGAGCCGCCCGATCCGAATGGTCGTGCCCTTCGCCCCCGGCGGCACCAGCGACCTCGCGATGCGCGCGCTCTGCGAGGGCGCCTCCCGCAGCTTCGGCCAGCCCGTGGTGGTGGACAACCGGCCTGGCGCGAGCGGCTCGCTCGGCCCCGCGATGATGAAGGATGCGCGGCCGGACGGCAGCACGCTGACGATGCTCGCCGTACCCGCGATCCGGCAGGTGCTGATGATGGCGCGCCCGAGCTTCGACCCTATCACCGACAGCACGCGGATCATCCATGTCGGCGGTTACCTGCTCGGCGTCGTGGTGCGGCCGGACAGCCCGTGGCGGAGCTGGCAGGAGTTTATCGGCCATGCCCGCGCCAATCCCGGCAGGATCACCTACGGCACCAGCGGCGTGACGAGCACCGGCAACGCGGCGATGACGCGCATCGCGGACCTGCTGGGCATCGAGTGGACGCACGTGCCCTTCCGCGGCGGGGCGGAGAGCACCCAGGCGCTGCTTGCCGGGCAGATCGACGCGGCGGCGGATTCCAGCAGCTGGGCGGAGATGGTGCGGCAGGACAGGCTGCGCCTCCTCGTCACCTGGGGCCCGGAGCGCTCGCCCTCCTTCCCCGAGGTGCCGACCCTGCGGGAGACCGGCACGGACTTCACCGCCACCTCGCCCTACGGGATCATCGGCCCGCCGGGCATGGATCCGGCACTGGTGCGAGCGCTGCACGACGGCTTCCAGGCGGCGATGCGCGACCCCCTGCATGTCCGGACCATGGCTCGCCTCGACATGCCGATCCTCTACATGAACACCGCCGATTACGAGGCCGCGCATCTCCGCGAGGTGGAGGAGGAGCGCGCCTTCATCCGGCGCCTGGGCCTGCACCTGTGACGCCGGCACCGCAGTGCCGAAACAATCCTGACGCTGGCTGGCCGCGCGGAACGAGGACAGCAACCGGAACCCCGCGAATAGGGGCCGACATGAGAGGGACGAGGAACGAATGGCACGACACACCGCGGCGCATCACCTGATTGAGGCCATGTGCGAGGCGGGGATTGACCACGTCTTCTGCAATCTCGGCACAGACCATGTTTCGGTCATCGAGGAGCTGGCACGCTGGGACGCGGAGGGGCGCGCCCGGCCGAACACGGTGCTGTGCCCGCATGAGAACGTCGCGGTCCACATGGCCGGCGGCTACGCGGCGATGACGGGGCGCGGCCAGCCCGTGCTCGTGCACGTGGACGCCGGCACGGCGAACGCGGCCATGGCGCTGCACAACCTCTTCCGCGCGCGGCTGCCGGTCTTCCTCATGGCGGGGCGCGCACCCTTCTCCTCGCGCGGGGAACTTCCGGGCGGGCGGGACAGCTATGTCCACTTCGTGCAGGACCCCTACGACATCGGCAGCCTCGTGCGCCCCTACGTGCACTGGGAATACACCCTGCCATCCGGTGTCGTGGCGAAGGAGGCCTTCGCGCGCGGCCAGGCCATGATGCAGGCCGAGCCGCGCGCGCCGGTCTACATGACGCTGCCGCGCGAGGTGCTGGCGGAGGAGATCGAGGACGGCAAGGTCCACGCCTATCCGGCCGACCGCTTCGCCGGCCTGCCCGCCCGCGGCACCGATCCCGCCACCGCCCAGCGCATCGCGGAAGCGCTGATGGCCGCGGAGAACCCGGTGGCCTTCACCGCCTATCTCGGCCGCAACCCCGCCGCGGTGCCCGTGCTGGACGCGCTGGCCAGGGCGGTCGGAATGCGCGTGGTGGAGCACGCGCCGATCCATCTCTGCATCCCGCATGACAGCCCTTGCTTCGCCGGCTTCGATCCGAAGGCGCTGGCGGCAGAGACAGATTGCGGCCTGCTGCTGGACGTGGACGTGCCCTGGATCCCACTCACCGTGCGGCCGAACCCGGACGCATCCTGGATGCAGGTGGACGTCGACCCCCTCAAGCGCGACCTGCCGATGTGGAGCTTCCCCGCCGAACTGCGCGTGGCCGGGGACTGCGCGGCCGTGCTCGCCCAGGTGCTGGAGATCGTGCAGGAGCGCGCCGACGAGGCCTTCCACGCCCGCGCCGCCGCCCGGATCGAGTCCTGGGGCCCAGCCCGACACGCAAGGGAGGCGGCGGTGGCCGCCGCCGCCGCGAAGCCCGGCGAGCCGGATGCGCTGAACCCGGCCTGGGCCCTGGCTACGCTGAACCGCCTGATCTCCCCCGGGGACATACTGCTGAACGAGGCGATCCGGAACGGGCCCGTGGTGCAGAACCAGATGCCGCGCACCGTTCCGGGCTCCTATATCGGCCTCGCGGGCGGCGGCCTCGGCTTCTCCGGCGGGATGGCGCTCGGCGTGCGGCTGGCCTGCCCGGACCGGCGCGTGGTGCAGGTGGTCGGCGACGGCACCTTCCACTTCTCCACGCCGGACAGCGTCTACGCCACGGCCCAGCAGTACGGGCTGCCGATCTTCACGGTGGTGCTCGACAACCGCGGCTGGCAGGCCGTCAAGGAATCCACCCTGCGCGTCTACCCGGAGGGCGCCGCGCGGCGGGACGACAACTTCCAGTCCCGCCTGGACGGCCGCCGCAACGGCGCGCAGCGCCGCTTCGAGGACGTGGCCCGCGCCTTCGGCGCGCATGGCGAGCGCGCCGTGACGCCGGAGGAGCTGGAGCCCGCCATCCGCCGCTGCCTGGAGGCGGTGGAGGGCGGACAGGCCGCCGTCCTCACCATTCGCGTCTCCCCGCTCTAGGCCCGGCCGATGCGTATCCTGGTCATCGGCTGCGGCGCGATCGGCGGCGTCGTCGTCGCCGCCCTGTCCTCCGTCGCCGAGGTAACGGGCTTCGACACGAACTCGGCCCATGTCGCGGCGATCCGCGAGAACGGCCTCTCCGTCACCGGCGCGGGCGCACCGGTGACCGCACGCTTCGCCGTTGCGGACGATCCCGCCTCCCTCGCCAAGGCGCGCTTCGAAGCGGCCATCTTCCTCGTGAAGTCCGGTGCGACGGGCGCGGCCGCCGCAGCGCTCGGTCCTGCGCTGGAAGGCGCGGCCCTGCTGACCCTGCAGAACGGCATGGGCAACGCCGAGGCGCTCGAGCGGCTGCCTAACGCAGTGATCGCCCGCGGCGTGACGATGGATGCCGGCCGCTATCTCGGCCCGGGACGGGTGGAGCGGCTGATCCATGGCCAGCCGACATGGATCGGCCCCGTGCGCGGGCCGGCAGAGGCGCTGCGCCCGCTCGGCGACAGCTTCCGCGCCGCGGGCCTGCCCACGGAGGTGATCGATGATCCCATGGGCGCGGTCTGGGCGAAGTTCGTCTTCAACGCGGTGATGAACCCTGTGGGCGCCCTCGTGCTGGGCGTGAACGCCGCCCGCTACGAGGTCGCGGCCGTGCGCGACCTCATCGACGAGATGGCGGCGGAATGCACCGCCGTCGTGCACGCCCTCGGCGGGACCTTCGCCTTCGACCCGATGGGCTTTGTCCGCAAGGTTCGCGCGGGCGAGGTGCCGCTGTCGCGCCATGCGGGCTCCATGGCGCTCGACATCGCGCGCGGCGCCCCTACCGAGATCGAGGAACTGACCGGCTACGTCGTGCGGGAGGGCGAGCGGCTGGGCGTGCCCGTGCCGGCCTGCCGCACTGTCTACCGGCTTGTGAAGGGTCTGGAACTGGCGGCGCGGGTCCGCGCCACCGAAGCGGCAGGAGGCGCGTCATGACGGGCAGGAGAGAATTGCTGGGCTTGGCGCTGGCGGCGCCGGCCCTTGCAAAGGGCGCCTTCGCGCAGGAGGCGGCGCGCGGCTATCCGGACCGGCCGGTGCGGATCGTCGTGCCCTACGCACCGGGCGGCGCGAACGATATCCTCGCCAGGCTCTACGGCCAGAAGCTGTCCGAACGGCTCGGCCAACCCTTCGTGGTGGAGAACCGGGCGGGTGCCCAGGCCATCCTCGGCACCGAGGCGGTGGCCCGTGCCCGGCCAGATGGCTACACGCTGCTGCTCGGCGCCAGCGGCCCGATCGTGTTCAACCCGGCCACCTACGTGCAGCTCCCCTACGACTCTCTGAGGGATCTCGCGCCCGTCTGCCTCCTGGCATCCTTCCCGCTCGTCCTGCTCGTCTCGGCCGCCTCCCCCCATCGCTCGGTGGCGGAACTGGTGGCATGGGCGAAGGCCAATCCCGACAAGGCGAATTACGGCGCTTCCGGCGCCGGCTTCCAGCTGCCGACCGAGTTGTTCAACCAGCGGGCCGGCACGCACTTCCAGTACGTCGCCTATCGCGGCAGCGCTGAATCCGTGAACGCCGCCGCGAATGAGGAGGTGACGATGGCCCTCGTGGACACCGGCCCCGCCACCGTTGCCGTTTCCGCGGGGCGGGCGCGAGCGCTGGCCGTTACATCCGCCGCGCGCGTTCCCGCCTATCCGGACGTGCCCACCATGGCGGAGCTGGGCTTCCCCGCGGTGCAGGCGACGCTGTGGAGCGGCCTTCTCGCCCCCGCCGCCACGCCTCGCGCGGTGCTGGACGCGCTCTTTGCGGAATGTGCCGCCATCACAGCGATGCCGGACATCCGGGAACGCCTGGGCGCCCTGGTCATGGACCCGATCGGCGCCGATCCCGACACCTTCCGCACCACTATCGCGCGGGAGATCGAGAGCTGGAGCGCGGTGGCGCGCGCGGCGAACATTCGCCTGGAGCGCTGACGCGCGCCAGCGCCGCCGCGGCGGGTCAGTTCGGAACGACCCCCGAGCGGCGGACGATCGCCCGCCAACGCACTGACTCGGCGGCGACGTAGCCGCGCAGTGCGCCATACGGCGCGGGCGCCGGGCGGAAGGAGAGCTCCGCGATCCTCTGCTGTCCCTCCGCGCTCTCCAACGACGCGACGGTCGCGTCGGAGAGGATGGCGGCGATGCCGGGGTCGAGGTTTGCGGGCGCCAGCAGACCGATCCAGGAGGCTTCCTCGAATCCCACATGGCCCTGCTCGGCCATAGTGGGAGCATCAGGCAAGGATGCGAGCCGTGCGGTGCCCGTGACACCGAGGCATCGCAGCGCCCCGCTGCGAACGAAGCCGATCGCGGGAGGCACGGAGCAGAAGAGCGAGTCGATGCGGTTCGCCAGCAGGTCCGTCAGGGCGGGACCGGCGCCGCGATAGGGCACATGGGTCGCCTGCACGCCCGCGTCGCCCGCCAGCAGCGAGGAGAGGAGGTGGTGCGGCGTGCCGATCCCCGCCGAGCCGTAGGTCCAGCTGCCGGGACTGCGGCGGGCTCGCTCGAGAAGGGCGGCGGTGCTGTCCGGGCCGGAGGGGTGGGCGACCAGCAGGAAGGGGATGTCGACCATGCGGCAGACAAGCGTAAAGTCGCGCTCCCCGTCGATGCCGAGCTCCGGCTGGAGCGCTGGCATGACGCAGACCGTCGTGTTGCCGCCGACCATCAGGGTGTAGCCATCCGCTGGCTGGCGCCGGAGGTTCAGCGCGGCCACCGTCGTGCCCGCCCCGGGCTGGTTCTCGATCACCACGGGCTGGCCGAGCCGCTGGCGCAGCAGGTTCCCGACGACGCGCCCCAGAAGGTCCGGCCCATCGCCGGGCGGATAGGGAACGATCAGGCGGATGGGGCGGTCCGGAAAGGATGCCGCAAGGGCAGGCCTCGACAGGGCGCCTGCCAGGGAGAGCGCCAGCGGGGCCAGCCCGCGTCGCCCGAGCACGGGAGGTTTGCTTCCATCGTGTTCCAGCACGGTTCTCGTCCTCTTCCTGGCGCCGTCGCGCGTCAGCCGGCCGCTTCGTCGGGTAAGGTGGCGGAGCGGAGGGGGCGCCCCTCCAGGCCGCGGCTCAGGCGCCGCCTGGCCCCGCCGAGCGGCGGCATGGTGAAGACCGTGTCCACGGCCGTGTAGTCGAGGTACCCCATGCGGGCGAGCGGACGGATGCGCGTGACATCCAGCCGCCCCTCGGGCGTCAGCACGTCGTCCCGGATATGCACCCCGACCACCTCGCCGATGACGACCTCCACGGACACACCCGGCGTTCGCGTCGGCAGCATGACAGAGCTGTGGTAGCGGCACTCCATGTGGACCGGCGAGCGCGCCACGCGCGGTGGCTTCACGAGCCTGGAGGGCAGCATCTCCAGCCCGGCGAGTTCCGGCTCGCTCTCCTCGGCGGGGACGGCCTGCGCCGTGATGTTCACGGCTTCGCGCAGGTCGTAGGTAGCCATGTTGCAGACGAACTCGCCGGTGTGGCGAGCATTGCGGGGCGAATGCTGGTCTCCGCCGCTGGCCGAGAACATGACGAAGGGCGGATCGTAGCCGATGTTCTGGAACTGGCTGTAGGGCGCGAGGTTTATGCGGCCCTCGGTGTCGACCGTGGTGATCCAGCCGATCGGCCGCGGCACGCAGATCGACTTGAACGGGTTGTAGGGAAGCCCGTGATCGTCCAGGCGCGGCTCGTAGAACATCCCTCAATCTTCCTTCTGGCGTCGGCGGAGGCGTGGCGGGGCATCAGCCACAGAATCAGTTCGATAGAGACGAAGCATTTCACACTGTTCGGGCAGGCCATCAGTCATTTCCCGAGGGCCTTGGCCCCACGGGCCGTCAGCCCGGCGAAAGCGAGAGGCCGCGTTCGCTGATGACCTTCGCCCAGCGCGCGTGGTCCTCGGCCACGTAGGACGCCAGGGCCGCGGCGTCGCGCGGCGCCTGCGGCACCATCCCGAAGTCGCGCAGCCGCCGGCGCAGCGTCTCGTCCCCTTGCGCGGCCGCGAGCGCTTCGCGCAGCCTTTCCTGGACGGAAGCTGGCGTCTGGCGCGGCGCGGCGATGCCGAACCAAGCCGCCACGCGGTACTCCGCGAGCCCGGCCTGCATCATCGTCGGCACATCGGGAAAGGCGTCCGAGCGCTCGGCGCCCGTCACCGCCAGCGCCCGCAGCCGGCCGTCCCTGATCAGTCCCGAGGCGCTGCCGAGCGCGTCGAACATGACGTGCACGTCTCCGGCGTTGAGGGCGAGCTGGGCGGGCGCGCTTCCGGAATAGGGAATATGGACGAGTGACAGCCCCGCCATCATCGCGAACATCTCGGAGGCGAGCTGGACGGGGCTTCCCTGGCCCACCGAGGCGTAGTTCGCACCGCCCGGGCGCGAGCGCGCGAAGGCGATGAAGTCCTGCACGGTCCGAATGGGGGAGCGGGCATCGACCACCATGATCAGCGGGGACTCCGCGATCACGGAGAGCAGGCTGAAGTCGCGTGCGGGATCATAGGGAAGCTGCCGGTAGAGCAGCGGATTCACGACGAAGCCGGCACCGCTCGTCAGAAGCAGCGAGTTCCCGTCCGGCAGGGCCTGGGCAGCGGCCTGGGTGCCGACGATGGTGTTGGCGCCCGGACGGTTCTCGATTACCACCGGCTGGCCCAGTTGCGGCGAAAGAACCTGGGCCAGCGAACGGGCCAGGATATCCGTCACGCCGCCGGGCGCGTAGGGCGCGATCAGCCGCACCGGACGGTCCGGCCAGGCGGCATGGGATATCCTGCCGGTGCCCAGCAGGCAGGCAGCGGCCAGTACGGCACGCCGGGTTGTCCGGGCCTCCATCGCGCTCCTCCCATCGGCATCCCGTGCCAGCCTGGCCGGCCGGGACGCTCGTGATGTTTCCTCTGCCCGGGAGCCGCCCCGCGGCAGGCACGTTGCTACCGGCGCGGCGGCTTTTTCTCCCGCTCCGGCTTTGCCTTCGGCTTCGGCTTGGATGGTTCGCGGACCCCGTAGCCCAGCGCGGCCGAGGCGGCCTCCCCGGCGGCACGCAGGCGCCGGGCCGTCGGGCCGTCCGGCGAGATGTCGATGTGGCCCGCCGCACCGAGCGTGGTCATGGCCGCTGCCAGGTCGCCCGCGTGGTTGAAGACCGGCACGGAGAGCGCGGCAAAGCCCGTGTTCAGCAGCCCGCCCGTGACCGCGATCCCGCGGCGGCGTACCAGCTCGACCTCGCGCGCGAGGGCCCGCCCGGTCGCCACGGCTTCCGGAAGGAAGGCAAGAAAGATGTGCCCGGAGGCGGAGCGGTCGAGCGGCAGCGCGAAGCCGAGGCGGATGGAGAGCGACCCGCCGCGCCGCCCGTCGAGCCGCGACACGATTACTGGGGACTGGCCGGACCAAACCGAGAGATGCACTGCCTCGCCCGTATCGTCGCGGAAGGCGCGCATGGCGCCCAGCGCCGCCTCCCGCACCTCGAGCCGGCCGAGGGCCGCGAGGCCGAGGGAGAGTGCGCGGGGGCCGAGATCGTAGCGCCCGCCCTCCTCCTCCTGCGTCACCAGGCCGACCGCGCGCAGGCTGGCGAGGTAGGCATGCGCCCGGCTCGGCGGCATGCCTGCCGCCGCGGCCAAGTCCTTCAGCGTCACGGGCCCGCCCGCCGCCTCCAACGCCTCGATCAACCGGAAGCCAATCACGACCGATTGGATCGATCGCTGCTCCGGACCCGTTCCTGCATCTGTCGTGATTTGCGTGGCATCTCGTGCTGACATGCGCGCATCAAGGGGCGAGAGGGCAGGCCGGGTCAATTCCCGCGCCCCGCTCTTGGACGGGCGGAGCATGCGCCGCCGCTGGGAGCCGGCCTCATTCATCGTGGCCCCCTGTGAAGCGGCGCCCCTCAGCCGCCATTCGCGCCAGCAGCGGCGCGGGGCGCAGCGCGACATGGCCGGTCCGCGCCGCGTGACCCTGCAGCCGGCGCACCACCTCCGGAAGCCCGATCGCGTCGGCGTGGTACATCGGGCCGCCGCGATCGAGCGGAAAGCCGTAGCCGTTGGCCCAGACCACGTCGATGTCGCCCGCCCGCTCCGCCATTCCCTCATCCAGGATGCGCGCACCCTCGTTCACCAGCGGCAGCAGCAGGCGATCGAGGATCTCCTCGTCGTCCGGATCCCGCTGCGGGATGCCGAGCCGGGCCGCCGCGTCGCGCACGATCTCGAGCACGGCGAGATCGGGCAGCGGCGTGCGGTCGCCGTCCTCGTAGCGGTAGTAGCCGGCGCCTGTCTTCTGCCCGAGGCGGCCGAGCGCGTTCAGCGCGTCGTCCACCACCGCGGTGGCGCCCCTTTCGCGGCGCGCCCGCAACCCGACGTCGAGCCCAGCCATGTCCAGCACCGCGAAGGGGCCCATGGCGAAGCCGAAGCGGCGCATGACCGCATCCACCCTTTCCGGCGAGGCGCCTTCCAGCAGCAGCCGCTCCGCCTGCTCGCCCCGGCGGCGCATCATGCGGTTACCGACGAAGCCCGGCGCGTTGCCGACGAGCACGGGCACCTTCCCCAGCCGGCCCGCTAGGGCGAAGGTCGTGGCAATGGTTCCAGCCGAGGTCTCCCGCCCGCGAACGACCTCGACGAGCCGCATGATGTGCGCCGGGGAAAAGAAGTGCATGCCGATTACGTCCTCAGGACGTGCGGTCGCGGCGGCAATGGCGTCGATGTCCAGGCCCGAGGTGTTGGTAGCGAGGAGCGCACCGGCGCGCATCACCCGGTCCAGCGCGGCGAAGAGGTCGCGCTTGAGTGCCAGGTTCTCGAACACGGCCTCGATGACGGCATCGGCCTCCGCCGCATCCTCCAGGGCAGTCGTGCTCCGAATCAGGGCACTCCGCTCGCCCGCCTCCTCGACCGTGATGCGCCCGCGCGACGCCTGCCCCTCGTAGGTCCGGCGGATCGTGCCCAGGCCGCGCTCCAGCCCGGCCCGGGCGCTATCCACCAGGGTGACGCGCAGGCCCGCATTGGCGAGCGCCATCGCCAGCCCGCCGCCCATCGTGCCCGCGCCGATCACCGCGACGTGCCCGACTGGTGCGGGCGGGGCATCGCCGGCACTGCGCCGCGCCGCGGCCTCCGCGGCGGCGAGATAGGCGCGCGCCGCTTCCCCGCTCATGGCTCGCTGGCCGGCGCGAACATCGGCACGGGCTGACCGTCCGTCGCCGCGCGGAAGGCGAGCCGGACGGGCTGGCCGACCCGCAGCGCGTCGAACTCCGCGTCCACGATGTTGCTGATGATCGTCGGCCCCTCGGCGAGGGTGACATAGGCGACGGCGTAGGGAACCTTCGCGCGACGCATGATGCTGAACGAGTAGATCGTGCCCTGGCCCGAGGCCTCCTCCCACACCGTGTCCTCGCTGAAGCAGAAAGGGCACAGGGCGCGGGGATAGGCGTGGTGCTCGCCGCAGGCGTTGCAGCGCTTCACGAGCAGGCGCCCCTCCCGCGCCGCCGCCCAGTAGGGGGCGGTCTCCGGGGTCGGCTGGGGCGGGGTGATGTCGCGCGGCGTGCTCATCGCCTCAGTTCCTCTCGAGGATCAGCGTGGCGCTGCCGTGCCGCGTGCCAAGCGAGCCGCCGGTCCCGTGCGCGAGGGCCAGGTGCAGGTCGGGCACCTGCACTGCCGGATGGGCCTCCCCGCGAAGCTGCCTGACCGCCTCGATCACCTTGGTGATGCCGCCGCGGTTGCCGGGATGGTTGCTGCACAGGCCGCCGCCATCCGTGTTGAAGGCAAGCCGCCCGACGCCGGAGATAAGGTTGCCGTCCGCCACGAAGGCGCCCCCCCTGCCCTTCTCGCAGAAGCCCAGGTCCTCCAGGGTGCAGAGCACCGTGATGGTGAAGCTGTCGTAGATGGAGGCGTAGCGGATGTCGGCGGGGGTCACGCCGGCCTCCTCGAAGGCGGCGGCGCCCGAGAAGCGGCCGGCGGAATAGGTGAGGTCAACCTTGCCGCCCATCTGGGCCTTCACCGCCGTGCCGCTGCCCCGGAGCGAGACCACCGGCCGCCCGAGGCCTCGCGCGATCTCCGGCCGCGTGACGACCAGCGCGCCGCCCCCGTCGTTGATCACGCAGCAGTCGTGCTTGCGGAGGGGATCGGCGACCATGGGCGAGGCCAGCACATCCTCGACCGTCAGCACCTTGCGGAGCACGGCCTGCGGGTTGTGCTGCGCATGATGGCTCGCCGCCACCTTGATCCAGGCGAGCTGCTCCGCGGTGGTGCCGAATTCGTACATGTGCCGCTGCGCCACCATGGCGTAGAGGTTCAGCACGGCCGTGCCATAGGGCGCCTCGAAGGCCACGTCGGGCATGTTGTCGAGGCGCAGCCCGAGGCCGGAACCCATTCCTTCGGCCAGCGGTCGGCCGGCAAGCGTGATGAGGGCGACGTTACACTTGCCCGCCGCGATCGCCTCCGCCGCGTGGGCGACGTGGACGAGATAGGCGGAGCCCCCGGTATCGGTGGTGTCGACGTGCCGCACCCGCAAACCGAGATAGTCCACCATCGAGAGCGGCCCGAGGCCTGGCGCATCGCCCGCGCAGAAGTAGCCGTCCACGTCCGACTTGCTCAGCCCCGCGTCGCGCAGCGCGCCCGCCGCGACCTCCGCGTGGAGCTGCGCGAGCGGCTTGTCGTCCGCCCGGCGGGTCGGATGCTCGAAAATCCCGGCGATGCAGGCCTTCGGCTGTGGCATGGATGCTCTGTCACCTCACTGGGGCGCCGTCCGTTCCGGAGCGCCGATCCCGGTCGTTCACCCTGGCCGCGCTACCGCTCGAAGCGGAGCTGCGCCTCCTGCGCGATGCCGCGCCAGAAGGTGATGCCCTCTCTCACCGCGCGGCGCGCCTCCTCCGTCGAGCTGCCGACCGGATCCATCGAGAGCGCCCGCAGCCTCTCCCGCAAGTCGGGCGCCTGGTTGGCGCGCAGGATCTCCGCGTTCAGGCGGCGCAGGATCGGTTCCGGGGTGCCGGATGGCGCCATCAGCCCGCTCCAGAGCACGAGGGTGAGGTCGGGATAGCCCAGCTCCTTCATCGTCGGGATATCGGGGAAGGCCGGGAGCCGTTCGGACGCCGTGGTGGCGAGGCCGCGCAGCCGACCGGCCTGCAGCGCGCCGGCCGCCGGGCCGACATCGACGAGCGTCATCGTGACCTCGCCCGTGGCGGCCGCGTTCACGCTCTCGGCGCTGCCGCGGTAGGCGACATAGATGAACTTCGTTCCCGCGCGCAGGTTGAACAGCTCGGTCGCCATCTGGAAGCCGGCGCTGCTGGTGCCGTAAGTCATCCGGTCCGGATTGGCCTTCGCGTGCGCGACCAGCTCCTGCACGGTGCGGAAGGGCGCCTCGCCCGAGACGGCGAGGACGAGGGGAAAGGAGGCCGCGATCGACACCGGCACGAAGTCCTGCACGGGGTCGTAGGGAAGGCGCTCGTAGGTGACGGGATTGAAGATCATCGTTCCCGTCGCGCCCAGCAGCAGCGTGTAGCCATCCGCCGGGGCACGGGCGACGTACTCGCTGCCGATGATCGCCTGCCCACCGGCGCGGTTCTCGATGACGAAGGGCTGGCCCAGCCGCTCGCTCAGCTTCTGGCCGTAGAGCCGCGCGAGGATGTCGTTCGCGCCACCGGGCGCGTAGGGCACCACGATCCGCACGGGGCGGTTCGGCCACTCCGCGCCCTGCGCGCGCGTCGCGCCGGCCCAGGCGGCGATGCCGGCTGTCGCCCCCAGCAGCGTTCTTCTCGGAAGCATGGCGATCTCCTCCTGCCCCGCGCGGTCTATTCGGGCTTCGCGCCGGAGACGCGGACCACTTCGGCCCATTTCGCCCCCTCGCTGCGGACAAAGGCCGCGAACTCGGCCGGCGAACCGGTGCGCGGCTCGACACCGAGGGTGCCGAGCCGCTCCACCACCTGCGGCTCGCGCAGCGCCTCGTTGAAGGCCCCGTTCAGCCGCGCGATGATCGTGTCCGGCGTTCGGGCCGGCGCCACGAGGCCGAACCAGCCGACGGACTCGTAGCCGGCCACGCCGGCCTCGCCGAAGGTAGGGACATCGGGCAGCGCAGCCAGCCGGCGGGCCGATGTCACGCCGAGGGCCCGTACCTTTCCCTCACGGATCAGGGTCAGGGAGGAGGGAAGGTCGAGCATGCCGAGGTCGGTCGAGCCGGAGAGGACCGCGGTCACGGACGGCCCCGTGCCGCGGAAGGGCACGTTGACGATCCGCAGCTCCGCCATCTGGTTCAGCAGCTCGGCCGAGAGGTGCATCGCCGTGCCGTTGCCGCCATGCGCGACGGTGAGGCCGTCCGGCCGCGCGCGGGCGGCGGCAAGAAGCTCGGGAAGCGTCCGGGCGGGCTGGCCAGGATTGGCCACGAGCACGAAGGGGATCTCCGCGATCATCGCGACGGCGCTCAGATCCCGCACGGGATCATAGGGCATGGCAGGATAGAGGCTGGGATTCACGGCGAGCGCGCCGGCGGCACCGATGCCGAGCGTGTAGCCGTCCGGCGGCGCCTTCGCGACGACGTCCATCCCGATATTGCCGCCGGCACCGGAGCGGTTCTCGATGACGAGCGGCCTTCCCAGCCGGCGCTCGATGCCCCCGCTCAGCACGCGCGCGATGATGTCGGTGCTGCCGCCCGGCGGGAAGGTCACGATCACGCGGATGGGTTGCGAGGGGTAGTCCTGCGCGGCCGCTGGTCCGGCGATCAGCGCCGCGGCCGCGCAGCCCGCCAGAACGCGCCGCCGCCCCCAGGAAGCCGGGCGGAGATCCGCGGGCTGCGGGCGGCATGATGGTGTCCGGCTGAACAACGCCTGTCCTCCCCCTGGTTCTCTCCACGCCCTCTGTCGGGACGCTGCTTCGGGCGCAGTAGCACCGCAACAAACCTCTTTCGTCAATATCAAATCTTCAGCCGTGCCCACGCCGGCCCGATCGCTTCGCATTTGACGAATCCGTTTTGTTGTTCATCATGGAGGGCGCGGACACGATGAGCGCCCGGCATCCACATCGGCAGGGATCATGGAAAGCAAGACAGGCTACTGGCCGGCCCACCTCCCGCGCAGCCTTCCGCGGGTCGAGACCACCCTTCCCTTCTCCCTGCGCGTAACGGCCGCGCGTTACGGCAGCCGCTTGGCAATCGGCTTCTTCGGCCGCGACATGACCTGGCGCGACGTGGAGCGCGAGGTGGAGGCCTTTGCCGGCTGGCTGCGGCGCCGGGCCGGGCTGGTGCGCGGCGACCGCGTGGCGCTGTACATGCAGAACTCCCCGCAATGGCTCATCGCCTATTACGGCGTCCTGCGGGCGGACTGCGTCGCCGTGCCGGTCAATCCCATGGTGCGGACGGGGGAGCTGGCGCAGATTATCGGGGATAGCGGAGCGCGTGCCGCGGTGGTGGCGCAAGATCTGCTGCCGACCCTTCGCGACGCGGCAGGGAAGCTGGACGACCTTCGGCACATCGTCGCCATCACCTATGCCGACTATCTGCCGAATGCACCGGATTTCGCGCTGCAGGAGTGGCTTCTGACGCCCGCGCGGCGGCACGATGGCTGCGTGCCCTGGTCCGAGGCGATCGGCGCGGGCTTCACGGCCCCCGCGCCGGAGGCAACGCCCGAGGACTTGGCGCTGCTGCCCTACACCTCCGGCTCCACCGGCATCTCCAAGGGCTGCGAGCACCCGCACGCCACCTTCATGCACACGGCGGTCGGCCTGACGCTGTGGCACGGCCAGACCGCGGCCACCGTCTTTCTTGGCCTGCCGCCGATGTACCAGGTCTCCGGCATCGCGAACGGGCTGCACTGCCCAGTGACCAGCGGGGGCATGATGATCCCTTTGCCCCGCTGGGAACGCGGGCTCGCGCTCGGGCTCATCGAGCGCTACCGCGTCTCCCACCTCGCGATCGCGCCCACCGCCTGCATCGACATGCTGGCAAGCCCGGACCTGGAACGGCGGGACCTTTCCTCGCTGCGGCGCGTGACCGCGGGCGGCGCGCCGATGCCGCAGGAGGTGTGGCGCCGCCTGAGGGAGGCGACCGGCCTTCCCTTTATCGAGGCCTACGGTATGACCGAGGCGGCCGCGACGACCCACATCAACCCGATCGAGCGGCCGAAGCCGCAATGCCTCGGCATCGCCTTCTTCGACACCGAGGTCGCCGTCGTCCACCCCGAAACGCTTGAGGACCTACCGCCCGGCGAGCCCGGCGAGATCCTCGTGCGCGGCCCGCAGATGTTCCGCGGCTACTGGGGCAAGCCGGAGGAAACGGCGAAAGCTTTCGTCGAGCGCGACGGGGTGCGCTGGTACCGCAGCGGCGACATGGGATACGCCGACGAGGAGGGCTACTACTTCATGACAGACCGCCTGAAGCGCATGATCAACGCCTCGGGCTTCAAGGTCTGGCCGGCAGAGGTTGAGACGAAGCTCTACGAACACCCGGACGTGCTTGAGGCCTGCGTGGTGTCCCAGCCGCACCCGTACCGGGGCGAGACGGTCAAGGCCGTGATCAGCCTCAAGGCCGGCCGCGCGGGGCAGGTGAGCGCGGAGGACATCACGGGCTGGGCCCGCGACAAGATGGCCGCCTACAAGGTTCCGCGAGTGGTGGAGTTCGTGGAAAGCCTGCCCAAGTCGCCCGTGGGCAAGATCCTGTGGCGCGAGTTGCAGGATCGCGAGAAGGAACGCGCGGGGGAGCCTGCTGAACGGACCTCCCCATGAGCGACGCCGCGGCCGACGCGCCCACCGTTACCTACGAACTGGCCGGCGAGGTCGCGCTGATCGGCATCGACCGGGCGGCCAAGCGCAACGCCATCAACGATGCAACGCTGGCCGCGCTGGTCGAGGCGGTGCGCCGCGCGGGCGACGAGGCGAACGCGGGCGTCCTCTTCGGCCACGGCGATAACTTCTCCGCCGGCCTGGACCTCTCCGAGGCCTTGCGGACCCGCGGCACGGGCGACCCGCGCCGCCCGCGCTCCCGCAACTGGCATGCCGGTTTCGATCTTATCGCCCGAGGACCGATTCCCTTCGTCGCCGCCCTCGCCGGCGCCGTGATCGGCGGGGGGCTGGAGCTGGCGGCGGCGGCGCATATCCGCGTGGCCGACGAGACCGCCTACTTCGCCCTGCCGGAGGGACAGCGCGGCATCTTCGTCGGTGGCGGCGGCTCCGTCCGCATCGAGCGCCTGCTCGGCTACGCCCGCATGGCCGACCTGATGCTGACGGGGCGCGTGCTGACGGCAGTGGAAGGGGAGCGGCTGAACCTCGCCCAGTACATCGTTCCGGCCGGCGAGGCGCTGCCGAAAGCGCGCGCCCTGGCGGAGCGCATTTGCCAGAACGCGCCGCTCTCCAACTATGCGATCACGAACGGGTTGCCGCGCATGCGCGACCTGTCGCACGACGACGGGCTCTTCTTCGAATCCCTGCTCGCGCAGACCACCTCCGCCAACCGCGAGGCGGCCGAGCGCCTTCGTGCCTTCGACGAGAAGCGTGCCGACCGGCTCGACATCCCGGCTGGCCCGGCCACGTCGGATTAGGGCCTCGCACGCCCACCCCTCGCCAACCTGGCGTTCATCGGCCTGCCCCGTCACACGGATCTGCCGATGGCTTCGTTCACGCTTGACGAATAAGATTCGTATTTTATGAACGTGGTCGAGTAACGAAGCGGACATTCGGGAGGCTTCGATGGCAGGAAATGAGCGGCGGCTGCGTATCCTCATTGCAGGTGGCGGCCTTGGTGGCCTGACCGCGGCCCTGGCGCTCCTCCAGCGCGGCTTCGACGTGCAGGTCCTCGAACAGGCCACCGAGCTGCGGGAAGTCGGGGCAGGGGTTCAGATCAGCGCCAATGGCTCCCGCGTGCTGCACGCGCTCGGCGTCGGCGAGGCGGTGGAGCGGGAGGCATGCGAGGCCAGCGGCAAGGAGATTCGTCTCTGGAGCTCCGGCCAGACCTGGAAGCTCTTCGATCTCGGGGCGGAGTCCGTCGCGCGGTACGGGCACCCCTACTACACCGTCTACCGGCCGGACCTGCACGGCGCATTGGCGGAGGCCGTGCGGCGGGCGAGCCCTGACGCCATCCGCCTCGACGCCCGCGTCACCAGCTTCTCCCAGGACGCGACATGCGTGACGCTGCATCTGGCCGATGGCAGCGAGGCGAAAGGCGATGCGCTGATCGGGGCGGACGGCATCCACTCCCGCATCCGCTTCGGCCTGTTCGGCGAGGACCGCGCCCGCTTCTCCGGCATGCTGGCCTGGCGCGGCGTGATCCCCATGGCCGCGCTGCCCTCGCATATGCGCCGCATGGTCGCGACAAACTGGATCGGGCCCGGGCGGCACGTCGTGCATTATCCCCTGCACCACGGCGAGCTCATGAATTTCGTCGGCATCGTCGAACGGAGCGACTGGCAGGTGGAATCCTGGACGGAGCGCGGCACAACGGAGGAGCTGGCCGCCGACTTCGCCGGCTGGCACGAAGACGTGCAGGCCATGATCCGCACGATCGAGGTGCCCTACAAATGGGCGCTGATGCTGCGCCCACCGCTGGAGCGCTGGACCGATGGGCGCGTCACTCTGCTGGGCGATGCATGCCATCCCACCCTGCCCATGATGGCCCAGGGTGCTGTACAGGCCATCGAGGACGGCTTCGTGCTCGGCCGCGCGCTGCAGATGAGTCCAGCGGACATCCCTGCCGCGTTGCTGCGCTACGAGGAGGCCCGGCGCGAAAGGACCAACCGCATGGTCGTCGCCTCCGCCGAGAACGCCGCCCGCTTCCATAACCCTGCCCTGGCCGAGGCCGCCGGCGCCCAGGCCTATGTGGACCGCGAATGGGCGGAGGAGCGCGTGCGCGAGCGCTACGACTGGCTCTTCAGCTACCGAGTGGACGAGATCGCCGTCTAGGCCGGACACGGCCGGTCCGCCCACAAGCGGTCGCAACAGCATTGTCGGGCTGCCCAGGGCCGCCACCTCGGTCCTGGCGATAGGCGACATACCGGTCCGGCTTCCTGACCGCGAGGCGCCGTCCGGCTCGCACCCCCGTCGCTTCTCCTGATCGCGAGGCGACGAGCCCAACACGCGTCAAGGCGACAGCGGCAACAGCTTCCGGCTGGCGCAGCCGGAAGCGCCCGCCAATCCATCGGCAAAAATGAGCCATCCCTCCTTAGGAGCCACGCGGCGGGCGGGAACTGGATGAGCGTTCGGCAGGCTGGACCATCCGGCAAAAAACATTTGACGGAGATCAATGACAGAGCAGAGACTTCTCCGCGTGAAAGACATTGTCTTCTTGGCGAATACATGATGGCTGACGCGATCATCGCGAGAGAGGAGGACGCGCCCGAAACCGGCGTCCGCCCGCTCGCCTCCGCCCTCAAGGCCTTCGCCCTGCTCGACCACCTTGGCCGAAAGCGGCAGGCGGTCCGCCTCGCCACCCTCTCGCGGGAACTCGGCGTCGGGCGCGCCACGATCTACCAAAGACTGGTGACACTGATCGCGGCCGGCTGGGTCGAGCAGACGGCCGCAGGGGACTTCCGCCTCACGCTCCGCGCCGCACGCCTTGCCCATGCCGCAACCGAGCAGGCGGGGCTCGGCGCCCGCACCCTGCCGGTCTTGGAGGCCCTCTCGGCGGAGACTGGAGAGGCCGCGTCACTGACGGTTCTGGAGGACGATGCGCCATGCATTGTGCAGCGGGTGGAGCCACGCGGCGTGCTGCGCGTCGAGATGCGCGTAGGCGCCACCATGTCGCTCGATGGCAGCGCCTCCGGCCGCGTCCTCCTCGCCTATCTCGATCGCGGGCACGCCCAACGCTTGGCACCCGACCTCGACCCGGCGATCCTGGATGCCGTGCGCGAGGCGGGCCACTCCATCTCCTCCGGCCAGACGATGGAGGGCATCCGGGCCGCGGCCGTGCCGGTCTTCGGCCATGACGGCAGCTGCGCGGCGGCCCTCTCCCTCGTCGCCCCGGTGCAGCGCTTCGCGGCCGACGGCTGGATCCAACCCTTGCGCGCCGCCGCCGAAAGCCTGCGCGCCATTATGGAGGGCCGCCCCAGGTGAGCGCCGCGCTTCCCCTCGCCGCATCGCCGCCAGCACCGCGCGATCCGGACTTCCTCATGCGGCCGGCGCGCCTCGCGGCCTTCCAGCCCAGCCGGATCAGCTGCTCCCGCGCGCTGATGGCGCAGGCGATCGCCGAGCGCTGGCGGATCGCCACGCGCCGCTTCGAGATCGGCGCGGACTCCGCCGGCACCGCAGTTTATGAGATTGAGACCCCCGGCGGTACCTTCAGCTTCCTCGCCTTCTCCAACACGCCGCAGCGGGCCGGCCGCACCGGGCGCATCATCGCCCGCACCTGGGACATGACGGGCGCGCTGATCGAGGGTGTGGCGGACGAGCAGGTGATCGAGACGACGCGCCGCGAGCTGCCGAAGCTCTATGCCGGCCGCGCCACGCCCGGCACGCTCATCTGGTGCCGCTCCAACCGGAGCATGCGCGTTTTCGACGCGACGGTGGAGGCCCTCGCCTCGGGGCGGCAGCCGGAAGCGGCGCTGGTCGCGCAATCCTGCTACCTCATGCGCAACACGGGCCTCGACGGCAACGGCACCTTCGGCACGCGCTCCTTCCTCGCGCTGGAGAGGGGTCACGCGCTGCGCCACCCGCTCGCCGCGCAGATGCTCGCGGCCTACATGATGCGGGAGTTCGCGGCCGACCTGGCGAACCACCTCGCCGCGCTGCGCTCGCCCGATGCGGTCGCGCTCTCGCCGGAAATCCGCCGCTTCCTCGGCATCGGCAACGGCTCCGCGCTCGGCCTCATCCTCTTCATCAACAACCACCCGCGCCTGATCGATGCCTGGATCGGCGCGCGGGAGGAAGCGATCGCCGCCGCGCGCGCCCTGCCGGTGGTGCCGGGTGACACGCGGCTCGTGCATCTGGAGGCATTGGTCCGCCGCGCCGCCGTCTTCCGGCGCGAGGACCGCATGGTCTACGACGCCTTCGCCCCCAGCGCCCTCATCGCCGAGGAGCTGGACGCCGTGGCCGGCCTTGTCGCGTCCCTGCGCGAGCGCGGCAGCGACGCTGCCTATCCGCTGGACGAGCTGGGACGGCAGGTTGCCGCACGCTTCCATCCGGAAACGGAGGAGACACTTCTCTCCCTCCTGATCGAACTGGTGCCGGAACTGGCAGACCACCTCGCCCGCTCGATGATCGTCAGCGAGGAGATGGAGGTCACGCCGAGCATGACCATCGGCGCGCTGCGCGCCATCCTGCACCGCGAATACGCATGGGCCCTGGCCTGGGACATGACGGCCCCCGGTGCCTACGAGCAGGTCTGGTACAAGTCCGCCACTGCCGAGGAGCCCCGCCGCGGGCCGATCGCGGAGGCGCCGCCCGGCACCTTCAATCTTGGACTCGACGTGCCCGGCCTGGTGCAGGCGTTGAACGCGGCGCTGGAGGGCCGCGACCCCACCGAGCCGGTGGCGCGGCTGCTGCTGGCTCGCCCCGACCTGCGTCAGATCACGGCGCGCGTGCAGAGCCTCGCTGGACTGCGATACCACCAGCCACGGGTTAACATCATGGCCGGTGACTTCGTGCCCGCGCATCTCGTCCGGCTGATGAACGTCGCCCTGCACGGCGTGGACAAGACGCGCGACTATCTCGCCCGCAACCTGCGCGGCGTGCTGTTCCACGGCGCCCCGACCGCCACGGACCTCGCCGCGGGCGCCTCCCCTGACTGGTTCTACCCGCCGGAGCCGCAGCCATGAGCGCTGCCTGCGACAAAGAGGCCGTGACGCTGTTGCCGCGCGAGGTGCGGCTGGTGGTGGAACGCATCCTCCTCCTCACCAGGCTGCCGCCCGGCGCCATCCCCGCCGTGCGGGACGTGGTGCTCTACTCGGCCGCGGCCGGGCTGGGCGGCCTCGCCCTCCTGCACTTCCGCTTCGAGAGCCTGCGCGCCAGGGAACCCGCGCCGCCACGGATCATCGAGACCGCGCCAGGCCACCTGCTGATCGATGCGCGCGGCCAGCATGCCTGGATGGTGCTGCCGATGATCCTCGACGCGCTGGCCGAGGCCGCCGCGCGCGAGGGAGCCGCGATGGCCACCGTGACGGGCTTGACCGATCCGGAAGAGCTTCGCGTGGCCTGCGCGCTCGGCCCTCGCACCGGCCTGGCAGTCTTCGTCACCGATGGCGGATGCACCGGTCCTGCGACGGGCTCGGACGCCGCCCTGCTAAGGACGGAAGGCCCCGCTGCACTCCTCGCCGTGCCGGCGCCCGGCCGGCCAGACATGGTGTTGGAACGCGCGCTGCGCGGGGGCACGCCCGTGGAGCCGGCTCTCTGGTGGGCGCTGCACCACCTGTCCAACAGCGCCTTGGCCACCGACACGCCGGAGTCCCGACGCCACGCTGGCCCGGTGATCGTGGAGGCGGACGGCCGCATCATCGGCCGCAGCGACCACGACGACGACACGGACATCTCCCTTCTCACCGCCCCCAGGCCGGATACCCAAGATGCTCATTGACGGTCTGCAATGCGGCCACTTCACGCCGGAGGTCTTCGCCGCGCTCCGCCGGGGAAGTATTGGCGCCGTCACCGTCACCTGCGGCTTCTGGGAAGACCCGATGGAGTCCTTCGACGCGCTCGGCCGCTGGCGCGACCTGATGGCGGAGAACGAGGCGACCTGCGCCGTCGCGCGCACGCCCGCGGAGATCGAGGCGGTGGCCGCCTCCGGCCGCACTGCCATCGTCCTCGGCTTCCAGAACACCGACCTGTTCGGCGGGCGCATCCGGCTGGTGGAGATGTTCGCCGAGCTCGGCGTGCGCGTCGTCCAGCTCACCTACAATAACCAGAACGCCGTGGGTGGAAGCTGCTACGAGCCGAATGACAGCGGGCTTGCCCGCTACGGGCGCGAGGTGGTGCGCGAGATGAACCGGGCGGGGATGCTCATCGACTGCTCCCATGTCGGGGAGCGAACGACACTCGAGACCATCGCGCATTCCGAGCGGCCGATCGCGGTGACCCACGCCAACGCCACCAGCCTTGTGCCGCACAGCCGCAACAAGGGCGACGCCATCCTGCACGCCCTGCGCGACACCGGCGGCGTGATGGGATGCGCCGTCTATCGCAACATCACCGGCGACTACTACTGCGCCTCCGTCCGGAACTGGTGCGAGATGGTGGCGCGAACGGTGGAGATCGCCGACCTCGACACGGTGGCCATCGGTACGGATTACGGGCACGACAACACCCCGGCCGATTACGCCTGGATGCGGATGGGCCGCTGGACGCGCGGGATCGACTATGGCGCCTCCTCCGTCGGCAAGCCGGTGCGGACGCCCAAGGCGGAGTGGCTGGCCGAGGGCGTCTCCGGGCTGGGGCAGATCCCCGAGGGGCTGCGACAGGTCGGCTTCCAGCCGCATGAGATTGATAAAATCACTCACGGCAACTGGCTGCGGCTCTATGCCGCGACCTTCCGCCCGAACTGAGGAGCTTGGCATGGCACCGAATGGGTTCTCCCGCCGCGCGGCCCTGACCCTGGGCGGCGGCGTCGCGGCGGGGCTGGCCGCGCCCCCTTTCCGGCGGGTGCGCGCGGCCGAGGTGCTGCACGTCAACACCTGGGGCGGCATCTGGGAACGGGCCGCGATCAAGAACCTGTTCGAGCCCTTCACGCGCGACACGGGAGTCGAGATCCGCCCGGTCTCTCCCGTCTCCTTCGCCAAGCTGGCCCAGCAGGTCCGCAGCGGCGCCTACGAGTTCGACGTGACCACGCTTGGCGCCGGCGAGATCATCCGTGCCAACCAGGCGAACCTGCTGGAGAAGCTGGACAATACTGACCTGGTGAAGAACCCGCCCTTCCTCGGTGCGGCCTTCCAGAACGGGGCGAGCAGCCACGCCTTCGCTACGGTGATCGCCTATCAGAAGGCGAAATACCCGAATGGCGGCCCGCAGAACTGGGCGGATTTCTGGAACCTGCAGAAGTTTCCGGGCAGCCGCTGTATGCAGCGCTACGCCGCCCGCATCCTGCCGATCGCCCTGGTGGCCGACGGCGTGCCGATGGACAAACTCTACCCGCTCGACATCAACCGCGCCTTCGCCAGCCTGGATAAGATCAAGCCGGCCGTCCGTACCTGGTGGACACAGGGACAGCAATCCCAGCAGCTGTTGCGAGACGGCGAGATCGATTGCATCGCCCTCTGGCACGCCCGTACGCTGGAACTGATTGACCAGAACCAGCCGGTTGAGATCGTCTGGAATCAGGCGGAGATTGAGCGGGCCTATTGGGTGGTGGCACGCGGCACGCCGAACCGGGATAACGCGCTGCGCTACCTAGAAGCCTCGGTGAAGCCGGAGCGCGTGGCCGGCTTCTGCCGTGACTCCGCGAACGGCCCATTGAACCCGGCAGCCTTCAACTTTCTCAGCGAGGCCGAGGCGGCGCGCATGCCGACTGCCCCTGCCTATCGCGGCAAGGTCTTCGAGCAGGACATCCTCAACTTCGGCGGCGACGTGAACGCCGCGACGCAGCGCTTCGAGCGCTGGATCGGCACTTGAGCGCGTCGCTCGCCCCAGCACGGAGCAGCCTTCGCTCCTGGCTGCTCGTCGCGCCGTTGATCGTTTTCCTGATCGCCTTCTTCCTCGTGCCGCTCGCGCAGGTGGCGATCATGAGCGTGAGCGACCCGGAATGGGGCCTCGGCCACTACGTGGAGATCGCGACAGACGGATTTCACCTGCGCGTCCTGGCCGATACCTTCCTCACGGCCCTCATCGTCTCCCTCTGCTGCCTCCTTCTCGGCTTCCCGCTTGCCTATGCCATGGCGGCAGCGCCGCCAGCGCTGGCCGCCGCCATGATGGTGGTGGTCACGATGAGCTTCTGGACGAGCTTTCTCGTCCGCACCTATGCCTGGATGGTGCTGCTCGGCTCACGCGGGCCCGTCGCGCATCTCTTCTCGTGGTTCGGGCTCACGGCGCCGGAGCTGCTCTTCACCCGCTTCAGCTCGACGGTGGCGATGACGCATATCCTGCTGCCCTATATGGTCCTGAGCCTCTACGGCGTGCTGAAGCGGATCGAGCCCTCGCTGCCGCGCTCGGCGGCCAGCCTGGGCGCGCCCCCGTCCTCCGTCATCCGCCATGTCGTGCTGCCGCTGGCGGCACCCGGCATCGTCAATGGCCTCACACTCGTCTTCGTCCTCTGCCTCGGTTTCTATGTCACCCCCATCCTGCTCGGCTCCCCGCGGGAACAGATGGTGGCGGGCGTCATCGGCCAGCAGGTGGAGGAATTCCTCGCCTTCGGCGAGGCGTCGGCCATGGCGGTGGTCCTGCTCGCCAGCACGCTGGTGGTGCTCGGCCTCTATCACCGCCGCTTCGGCCTCGACCGGCTCTGGGGCTGACTCGATGCACCTTGCCCTTATCCTGCTCGGCGCGGTCGTGCTCGCCTTCGTCGCCATGCCGCTGCTCATCGTCGTGCCGATGTCATTCAGCACCGCCGTCTCCCTTGAATTCCCGCCGCCGGGCTGGTGGACGGGCTACTACGCTGCCTATTTCAGCGATGCGCGCTGGACGACGCCCACCCTCAACAGCCTGGGCATCGCGGCCGCCGTCTCGGTGCTGACGGTCCTGCTGGTCACCCCCGCCACCTTCGCCGTGGTTCGCCACCGCTTCGTGGGGAAAGGTCTGGTAAACTTGGCGCTCATGCTGCCCCTGGCGGTGCCGCACATCGTCATGGCCATCGGCTACTACGCCTTCCTGGCCGATATCCGCCTGCTCCAGACCTTCCCGGGCATCGTCCTCGCGCATACCGCGCTTTCGGTTCCGCTCGCCTTCCTCGTTCTCTCGGCCAATCTCAAGGGCTTCGACCGCGGGCTGGAGCGTGCGGCGCTCTCGCTCGGCGCGACACCGGCGAGGACCTTCCTCCATGTTACCATGCCCGTGCTCTGGCCGGGCTTCGCGGCCGCCGCTCTCTTCGCCTTCGTGCAGAGCTTCGACGAGACGGTGGTCGCCCTCTTCATCTCCGGCCGCGACACCGAGACCTTGCCGCGCAAGATGTTCGACAGCATCCGCACCACCGCCGACCCGGTGATCGCCGTCGTTTCCACCCTGCTCTTCGCCGCGGTCGCCGTGCTGGTCATCGCGCCCGTCCTCTGGCGCGCGGTGTCGCGCCGCCGATCGGAAGCCCGCCCGTGACCAAGCCCTATCTGGAGCTCGAGAACCTCGCCAAAAGCTATGACGGCCGGACGCATGCGCTGCGCAGCGTGAATCTTTCGGTCGCAAAGGGCGAGTTCATCACCTTCCTGGGCCCCAGCGGCTCCGGCAAGACCACCACGCTCATGCTCATCGCGGGTTTCGAGGCGGCGAGCGAGGGCGAGATCCGGGTGAACGGCGCCTCCATCACCCGCGTGCCGCCGCACCGGCGCGATATCGGGATCGTCTTCCAAAACTATGCCCTGTTCCCCCACCGTACGGCGCTGGGCAACGTCATGTTCCCGTTGCAAATGCGGAAGGTGCCGAAGGCGGAGGCGGCCGAGAAGGCACGCGCCATGCTCGACCTCGTCGGTCTCGCGCGCTTCGCAGACCGCCATCCTCGCGAGATGTCGGGCGGCCAGCAGCAGCGCGTGGCGCTCGCCCGCGCCCTCGTCTTCGACCCCGCGCTCCTGCTGCTCGACGAGCCGCTCGGCGCGCTGGACAAGAACCTGCGCGAGGGGCTGCAGATCGAGATCAAGCGCATCCAGCGCAGCCTCGGCGTCACGACCATCTTCGTCACCCATGACCAGTCCGAGGCGATGGCCATGTCGGATCGCATCGTGGTGTTCGAGGGCGGCCGCATCCAGCAGGCCGGCGCCCCGCTCGAGGTCTATAACCGGCCGGCCAACGAATTCGTGGCGCGCTTCGTGGGGGACAGCAACCTGCTGCCTATCCGCCTGACCGATCCGGCGGCCGGCCTTGGCGAGATCGCGGGGATGGGGTCCGTTCGCGTACCAGCCCAGCCCGGCCGGCAGACCGAGGACCGGGCGACGCTCCTCCTCCGCCCCGAGGCTTTCGGCCTGCCAGATGGGGAAGCCACCAATGCCTTCCGCATGCGGGTCGGGGCAGTCGTGCATTTCGGTGACAGCGCCCTCCTGATCGGCCGTGCCGGTGAGGCGGAAATAAGAGCCCGACTGCCGGGTCTTGCGGCGCAGGGCATCGCCGAAGGAACGGAGATCAGCCTCTCCTGGAACCCCGCTTCGGCCCACCTCCTGCCGGTGGCCAAGGAGGCCTGACCGCCGCGGCCCGGCATCCCGCCGCCGTGAAGCGCCGACACCCGCGGCACGCGCCGGCAAGGCCGGCAGGCATCGAATCGCACTCGGCCTGCGCGCAAGGAATGGCGGCCGCCCTTGTGAGCGCGCGCCGCGACCCGAGATGAGAAGACCTGCCCTTCTGATCGTCGCACAGCGATCGGCCACACCCGCACCAAAGGTCCCTCGCGCGCGATGACGACGCTTCGCTTCCTTGTTGCCGAAAGCGAGACTGCGGAGGACCGTGAGCGGCGTCGGGCGAGTGTCGGGCGAAGCAGCGGCGAGACCTATCTCGGCACGCTCCGCGCGATCGTGCCGGACGCGGATTGCGAGCTGGCAAGGCCGGCGGAGGAGGGCGCAGCCGCGCCGGATGCCGCGGCTCTGAGCGGCTATGACGCCGTCTTCCTCACGGGCTCGCCGCTGCACGTCTACGACAACACGCCGGAGGTGCGCCGTCAGCTCGCCTTCATGCGCGACGTGTTCCGCTCCGGGACGCCCTCCTTCGGCTCCTGCGCCGGGCTACAGGTGGCCACGGCCGCAACCGGCGGCGCGGTGCGACGGAACCGGCGCGGGCACGAGGCAGCCTTCGCCCGCCGCATCACCGCAACGGCGGAAGGGCGCGACCACCCGCTGCTGGCAGGCAGGCCCGCCGCCTGGGACGCGCTCGCCATTCATTCTGACGAGGTGGAGCGCCTGCCCGAAGGCGCGACGCTGCTTGCGGGAAATGGCGTGAGCGCGGTGCAGGCCGCCGAGATCCGGCATGCGGGCGGGATCTTCTGGGGCGTGCAGTACCACCCCGAGTTGCCGCTGAGCGAAGCGGCGGCGGCGCTGCGCCGCCAAGCTGCCGACCTAATCGAGCAGGGGCTGGCGCGAGACGAGGCTGCCGTGGAGGCCTACGCCTCCCTCATCGAGGCGCTGCACCACGAGCCGGAACGCCGCGACCTCGCCTGGCAGCTCGGCCTCGATCCGCAGGTCACCGATGCGGACCGGCGCAGGATGGAGCTTCGCAACTTCATCGAGCATCTCGTGCGGCCGACGCAGAGGGCGCGCGGCAGGGTCTGATTCACGCGCTCAGGGGCCAGCACGCTCGTCACACCGCCTTGCCACCCGGGGCGGCCACCTCCTCCAGCCCCTGCTTCACAAGGCAGGTCCAGGCGGACTCGGCATCCGCGGCAACGCGGAACAGCTCGAGATCGGCCGGCGCGATCATCCCGGCCTCCAGCAGGGCATCGAGGTTGACGACCGATCGCCAGTAACCCTCGTCCACGAGCACGATGGGCACCTTCTGTACCTTGTCGGTCTGCCGCAGGGTCAGCAGCTCGAACAGCTCGTCCAAGGTGCCGAAGCCACCGGGAAAGACCACCAGGGCATTGGCGCGCATCGCGAGGTGCATCTTGCGTATCGCGAAGTAGTGGAAGCGAAAGGTCAGCTCCGGCGTCGAGTAGGCGTTCGGCTCCTGCTCGTGTGGCAGCATGATGTTGAAGCCGATCGAGGGCGCGCCCGCATCCCCTGCCCCGCGGTTGGCGGCCTCCATGATGCCCGGCCCGCCGCCCGTCGCGATCACGTTGTCCCGGATGCCCGAGCGTCCCAGGAAGGCTCCGCCGCGCTCGGAGGCGATGCGCCCGAAGGCTCTTGCCTCGCTGTACCAGAAAGGGTGCCGGCCCGGCCCGTCCTCCCGCACCCGCGCGCTGCCGAACACGACGATGGTCGAGCGCACCTGCCAGCTCCGCAGCGCCTCGTCCGCCTTGGCGAATTCGAGGAGGAAGCGGACCCCGCGCATGGACGGGTTCAAGAGAAAGTCCGGATCGAGCGCGGCAAGCCGGTAGGAGGGCGAGGCCAGTTGGGCCGCGTTCGCCTTGGCGGGGGGCAGGCTGTCGTTCATCAGTGCTCCGTGCTGGCTGGCGACCCGCGCCCCATCGGTCCAGATGGGACGATGGTCGTGTGAAGCGCGCCGTATCCACCTGGGCCCGCCACGGCGAAAAGCATCCTGCCTCCGAGCCGATGCCGTCCAGGCGGGGACCGTGGGTCCGCCCTGTGGCCCGCTGGGGCGCTGCTTGGACGCCGTGCCGCCGAAGGGCAGCCTGGAGAAGCGGTCCTAAGCGGCCCCGTCCTTCCGCCCCTCCGCCCGGGCGGCGAGATAGGCGGCGACCGGCCCAGTGAGGGGAATGCGCCGCAAGTCGTCGGCAGAGACGAGCCTGGCCCCCACGATCTCCCGGCCATCGAATTTCAGCTCGGGCAGTTGCTCCAGCCGCAGCTCAAAGAAGTGCACTCGGTCGTGCCGCCCGTCCCAAAGGCCCGACAGCTCACCCGCAGGGGCAAGGGTTCCTCCGACCAGGCCCACCTCCTCAACCAGCTCGCGCCGGGCGGCCTCCTCGGGCGGCTCGCCGCGCCGGAGGCCGCCGCCCGGGAAGTTCCACTCGGCACGGTAGGACGAGCGCACCAGCAGCAGCGAGGACCCGACCCAGATGGCTACCAGGGCGCCCTCGTGATGGGGCCGCGACAGGTGCCACCACGCCCGGGCCATCGGGAAGGCAACCCTGTAGGCAAGGCGCCAGAGGGCGTCCGTCGGCCGGCTCCGGGCGGGGCCTCGGCCCCCGGGTGATGCCGCGGGCACCATGTCCCATGTCCCGTCGGCCCAGGCCGGTCGCGGATAGCTCATCTCGTTCCCCCTCGCGCCACCGTTGCAATCTCCCGCGAGGCCCCCTGGCCTGCACGATGCGCGGCACCTCTAACCTGCCCGCCGAGGTTGCCACGCCCGGCATCCGCGCAGCGAACGTTTCAGAAAGGAAAAAGATTGCGCCGGGCGGCAGCAGACGGTCGAATTAATGACTTTCGGTGAAGATTGCCTTGCGACGGCAGGGCGCCGCGCTCCTCATCCCGCAAGCATCCCCAAGGCCTCCTCCGCGATCGCGGGCGGCACGTGGTGGCCGCCAGCGAACTCGCGATAGCGAACCTCGTAACCCGCGCGCCGCAGGCGGGGCACGAGCCGGCGGCTGCAGCGGTCGATCGGCAGCACCGCGTCCGATATGCCGTGCGAGGCAAAGATCAGCGGCCGCCCCACCGGCTCCGGCGGCGCCGCGAAGCCAGGCGAGAAAGCGATGGCGTGGGTGAAGAGGTCGCCGTTCCCGATGGCGAGCGAGAGTGCGTAGGAGGCGCCGTCCGAGAAGCCGGCCAGCGCGATGCGCCCTGGATCGACGCGGTGCTGCCGGAAGACCCCTTCCAGGGCACGGTCCAGGAAGGCGACGTCCGGGCCGTAGCCGCCCATAATGACGTCCCAGGTCGGGCCGCGGCTCTCCGGCAGCAGCAGGATCGAGCCCGGCGCGGCGGCCTCGATCAGCCCGAGGGTTCCCGCCGCGTTGCCCCCTGCCCCGTGCAGCATGACGACCAGCGGCAGAGGGCCGGAAGCACCCTCCGGCACCTGCAGGATGCCGTCGCGCCCCGTGGCGAGGCCCAGCGCCCGACGCCCCGGCCCGCCCAGATCCCTTGCCGCCTCGGGGCGCGACAGCAGCCGCCCCTGCGCCGCCTCGGCGCCGATGGCGTCCCTCACCGGAAAGGTCCGGCCCTGGCCGGCCCCTCGCGGCCGGGGCGCACGGCGGCGCCGGGCGGGGGGGAATCGCTGCTCATCACGCCCGCTCCATGGCCGGGATGAACCGACATTCCTGCGCCCGCCCGGGCTCCACTGTCCCGTGACCCGATCGAGCATGCGCGGCAGGGGCGCCGGCTCCACAACCTATGATGCTCCTCACCCGGGCGCCGGGCCTCAGCCCCGCAGCGCCGGCAGCACCCTGGCACCGAAGGCCTCGATGAAGGCGCGCTGGCCGGTGCCGACATTGTGCAGGTCGATGCTCTCGAACCCCAGCGCGGCGCACTCCCCCAGCCAGTCCACGAAAGCGGCGGGATCGGCCGAGATGCGCACGGCCTGGCGCATGTCCTCGGGCTGCACGAAGCGGGCGGCGGTCTCGAACTGGGCGGGCGAGCGCAACTCCCAGTTCACATCGCTGCCGAGCAGGTTGAAGCGCCATTGCTCATGGGCCTGGCGCAGCGCTTCCTCCTCGGTGGCGGCGAGGCAGAGATCCACCTTCAGGTAGACCGGCTTGCCCTCGCCGCCGCCGCGGCGGAAGGCCTCGATCGTCCGCTTCAGCGTCTCAGGCTCGGTTCCGACGGTCAGCAGCCCGTCCGCCCAGCCGCCGAGCCATTCCGCCGTCTTCTCGCTCGTGGCCGCCCCGACGAGGCGCGTGGCCTGCTCTGGGCGCGACCAGAGGCGAGCCTCCACCACGCTCACCCGGCCGCGATGCGTCACGGTCTCGCCGGCCAGCAGGGCGCGCATGATCTCCGCCCCCTCCTTCAGCCGGGCGTTGCGCTCCGCCTTTTCCGGCCAGGGCTGGCCGCTCACCGCCTCGTTCATCGCCTGCCCGCTGCCCAGCGCCACCCAGGGCAGGCGGCCCGGGAACATCACCCCTAGCGTGGCGACGGCCTGGGCGAGGACGGCGGGGCTGTAGCGCCAGCCGCCGGGCACGCTGATGACGCCGAACTGCAGCCTTTTCGTCGCCTGCATCGCGGCCCCCAGCCAGGCCCAGGCAAAGCCGGAATGGCCCTGCGCCGGCGCCCAGGGCTGGAGGTGGTCGGAGGAGAAGGCCCCATCGAACCCCGCCGCCTCGGCCTCCTGCACCAGTTGCAGCAACTCGCCGGGCGGGAATTGCTCGTGGGAGATGTGGTAACTGAACCGCGTCATCGCGGGCGACCTCGTCCGACATGGCCGCGGCACGCCGGGGGCGGCGCCACGGGGATTCCGGCCACGCGGAGGGAACCCGGCGCCACGCGGCCCGGGCCTCTCTCCGCCCCCAGGGCCGCCGATACCCGCTGCGCGCGGGCGCTGCATCCTCGCCGGTCATGCCGCACCCGGCACCACCTCCACCCCTTCCCCCGCCAGGGAGGAGCTCGCCGCGGCCGGGAGGCTTCGCCGGGCACCGCCCCGCATCAGGCCGGGGTCCGGCGCTGCGGCGGGACTTATCGGCGGCGGTGCGCGCCGGACTTAACCTGTGAGAACGGCAAGAGAGCGGCGGCAGGACTTCATGGAAGCGTGATCGCGATGCGCCCCCCTACTGGCACCGCTCGCGTGCTCGTCGAGGGGCCGTGCGGCCCAGCCAGGAGGAGGGCTAGGCCGGAAGGGCGCGCCGAAGCGCGCGGGTGATCTCGCGCAGCGCCACCGGCTTCTCGCAGCGGGGCAGGTGAGCATAGCGTTCGGGGAGGGAGCCGGCGTCGTAGCCGGTCGTGAGCACCACCGGGACATGCCGGCCGACCAGCAGGTCCACGACCGGCCAGATCATGCCTCCGCCCAGGTTCACGTCCAGCAGCGCGGCGTCGATCCGCTCCTCGCCTTCGGCCATGGCCAGCGCGGCCGGGACCGTGGCCACGGGGCCGAGCACCTCGGCTCCCTCCTCCGCCAGCGCCTCGGCGACTTCCTCGGCGATGTGGTACTCGTCCTCGACCACGAGGATCCGGCGGTTACGGAGCATGCTCACATCCTCGTGGCCATGTCGCGGGTTCTTCATCGTCCTGGTCGCGCAGGGGCAGGGTGATCCGGCAGCGCACGCCGTCCGGCATGAACTCGAGCCGTGTCCTTGCCTGCAACTGGTAGGGCAGCGCGTGCTCGATTAATTCCCGCCCGTAACCCCGCCGCTCGACCGAGAGGGCCGGCATGGCCACCCCGCTCTCCTCCCAGTCCAGCAGGAGGAGAGGCGGACCCCGCCCGTCCTCCAGGCGCCAAGTGACCTTGAGGCGGCCGTCGGGCTGGCCGATCGCGCCGTGCTTCACCGCGTTGGTGGCCAGCTCGTGCAGCGCGAGCGCGAGGGGCTGCACCTTGTCGCCCGGCAGCTGCAGCGGCGGCCCGCTCACGACGATCCGCTCCGAGGTCCCGTCCCCGACCGCCATCAGCTCGGCATCCAGCAGGTCCGCCAGCGCGACCTCCCAGGTCGGGGAACGCGAGAGGAAGCCCTGCACCCGCCCGAGCGCGCTCAGGCGCGCCTCGTACTCCTCCCGCCCGGGAGATGGGTCGAAGCTGCGCCTGGCGATGGAGCGCACCACGCCCAGAAGGTTGCGGGTGCGGTGCTGCAACTCCGCGACGAGGACCGACTGCTGGCCCTGCAGGCGTTTGAGGTCGTCGATATCGGTCGAGGTGCCCAGCCACTCGAGAATACGGCCCTCCCGCCTGGAGGCAGACGCTTCGTCGCGCAGCGGCACGGCACGGGTCCGGTGCCAGCGGTAGCTGCCGTCAGCGGCGCGGCGCAGCCGGAACTCCACGTCCAGCCTGCCACGCGCGCGCGCCTCGTGCCAAGCCTCCACCACGGCGGCACGGTCCTCGGGATGCACGGCCCGCAGCCAGCCCCGGCCATGGGTCTCCTCCTGACGCTGGCCGGTATAGGCCAGCCATTGCGGGCTGGCCCAGGTCGAGTGCCCCTCGTCGGCGGAGCGCCACACGAGTTGGGGCATGCCCTCGACGAGGACCCGGAAGCGCTCCTTCTCCTCCTCCAGGCGCTGCTCGGCCATCAGCCGCTCGGTCATGTCCTGACCGATCTTGAGGAAGCCGAGGAGGGTGCCGTCGGGATCGCGCAGCGCCCGCGTGGACCCCTCGATGAAGACCCGCCCCCGTCCTTGCGGAGGTGCCAGCGGATATTTGGCGCCACCCCCTCCCGGCAGGCCGTTTCCGTCTCCCACCTGTCCCGGTTCTCCTGCCGGTCCTCAGGCGTGAAGACGATGGCGGAGGGCTGCCCGATCACCTCCTCCGCCGCCCAGCCATAGACGGCCCGGGCCCCGGGCAGCCAATCGGTGATCCGGTCCTGCGGGTCGGTGAGGAAAATGCCGTAGTCGAGCGCCTGCTCGACCGTGAGGCGGAACCGCTCCTCCGTGGAGCGGAGGGTGCGGGCGATGAGCAGGCGGTCTATCACCGGGCCCAGGATGGCGGTGTAGGTGCGCAGGAACTCGATGTCGTCCGCGCCGAAGTGGCGGGGCTCGGTGGCGTCCACCTGCAGAAGGCCGAAAGGGCGCTCCCCCGGCAGGAAGATCGGCACGTTCACGAAGGAGACCACCCCCGCCTCCTTCATGAAGGAGGGAATGTCGAAGCGGTCCTCCGTGGCAACATCCTGCGAGATGACCGGCCGCCCCTCGTCGATCGCGAAGGTCTCCGAGGAGTGCTCCGCCATCGGCAGGCGCAACCGGCCGACGACGCCGGTTTCCCAACCCACGCCCGCGCGAACGAGAAGCTGCCGTTCGGTCTCCAGGATTTCCAGGATCTTGGCCCGCCCGGTCCCGAGCGCCTCCCCCACGAGGCGGCAGGCCTCGTCGAGAACCTCGTCGAGATCCTGAGAGCGCAGGGCGGCCTCGCCAAAATCACCGAGCACCCGCTGCCGCTTCATCATGGTCTCGGGATGGGGCATCGGCGGTTCCGTCACGGGCGCCCCCTCTCGGAGGGGGAGCGATGTCCCAATGGTCTCCGAGGCACCTTCATGTCCATTTCAACGCCGTGACGCTCGGCTGGCTGCCAGACAAAGTCTCAAGCCGGCCCGCACCACGAAACCGGGGCCCCTGCCTGGCGGGTGAGCCGCGGAGAGAAGAGGCGCCTCAGGGCGCCGGGGCAGGCCCCACCACGGCCACGGCCATCACCCGCGCCGTCTCGTCGTAGTGCCGCCACAACTCCGGATCGATGGGGTTCGGGGCACCGAAATAGCCATCGGGCGTCAGGCGCCGCGCGGCCTCCCCACCCTTGCGCCATTCCTGCAGGTCCGCGAGCGTCAGCCTCGTCGGCTGCAAGCCCCTCAAGGCGTCGTGATCCACCGTTTCCGGCCGGTAGCGCATGATCGCGGCCGTCTCGTACTCGTCCGCATGGACGCCGAGGACGCCCGTGAGGCGGAAGCCCTCCATCGCCGCCACAGGCTCCCAGGGAACCCAGATAGGCTCGCACCCCGTCTGCCCGATCCTCTCGTACATGCGCCAGCGGAAGGGCGCGTAGAGCCAGCGGGCGCCGCCGAAACCCTCCGCGTGCAGGGCGGTCAGCACGTCGCGGATCATCTCGTTGTGCAGCCGGTCGCCGTGGTGGCTGACGAGCAGGATCTCAGTGAAGCCGTTCTCCGAGAGCGAGGTGATCACGTCGCGCAGCAGGGCGGCCGCCGTCTCGGGACGGATGCGGAAGCTGCCCGGGAACTCGCCGAGGATGCCGTTGATGCCCCAGTAATAGGGCGGCGCGATCACCGCCTCCCGCCCTAGCGCAGCCATGTAGCGACGCGTGGCGCGGCACAATTCCAGCGCGATGAAGGCGTCGGTGCCGACAGGCAGGTGCGGTCCATGGCACTCGATGACGCCGACGGGCAGCAGCGCGGCCGCGCCGCGTCCGGCCGCCTCCTGGATGGCGGTGGCCGTCATCTCCGCCATCGTGTCCGCCATCAGCGAATCCGTCGGCATGGCCGCCTCCTCTACACCGCGATCCAGCGCCGGACCTGATCGAAATCCGCCAGCAGCTCCGCCGAGCGCCCTTCCAGCACGACCCGCCCCCGGTCGAGCACGATGGCGCGGTCGCTCAGGCCCAGCGCGTCCTCGGCGTGCTGCTCCACGATGACCGTCGCGAAGCCCTTCTCCGCCCGCAGGCGGCGCAGCGTCGCCTCCAGCTCCTCCACGATCACCGGCGCCAACCCCTCGAAGGGCTCGTCCAGCAGCAGCAGGCGCGGGTTGGTCATCAGGGTGCGGCACACGGCGAGCATCTGCTGCTCCCCACCCGAAAGCTTGTCGCCCATGTTGCGGCGGCGCTCCTGCAGGCGGGGGAACATCTCGTAGGCATCGCGTAGCGCGAAGGGACCCGGACGGCGCGCGACGAGCAGGTTCTCCTCCACGGTGAGGGAGGGGAAGATGTCGCGCTCCTGTGGCACCCAGCCGAGACCCAGGCGCACCCGCGCATAGGCGGGCACGGCTGCGAGATCCTTCCCCTGCCAGCGCAGCGCTCCCGCGAAGCGCCGCGCATGGCCCATGATGGCGAGCATCAGCGTCGTCTTGCCGACGCCGTTGCGGCCGAGCACCGCGAGCCCCTCGCCGTCCTCGACCGCGAGGCTCATCCCCTCGAGGACCACGGCCTCGCCATAGCCGGCGGTCAGGCCCTCGACCTCAAGCAGCGCCATGGTGCCCCCTGCGGCCGAGATAGACCTCGCGCACGCGCTCGTCCGCCTGGATCTCGGCCGGCGTGCCCTCCGTCATGATCCGCCCGCCGACCAGCACGGTGATCCGCTCGGCGAAGCGGAAGACGAGGCCCATGTCGTGCTCCACGAAGAGCAGCGTCAGGTCCCGCGGCAGGGCGTTGATCCGCTCGAAGATGGACTCGCTCTGCGCCGCCGGCACGCCCGCTGCCGGCTCGTCCAGCACCAGCACCCGCGGCCGGGTGGCGAGGGCGATGGCGATCTCGACCAGGCGCTGGGAGCCGTAGGGCAGCGAGCGCACGGGGCGGTCGGCCAGTTCCTCCAGATGCGCGAAGGCGAGGTGCTCGCGCGCCTCCTCGGCCACCGCGCGGTCGGCGGCGAAGGAGCGCCAGAACTGGCGCGTCTTCCGCTCCCGCTCGAGGATGGCGAGGGAGACGTTCTCCATCACCGTCAGCCCGCGGAAGAGCTGATTGATCTGGAAGGTGCGCGCGAGGCCGCGCCGCACGCGCTCGGCCTGCGAAAGCGCCGTGACGTCCTGCCCGGCGACGCGGATCCGCCCCGCCGTGGCCGGCACGTTGCCGGTCAGCGCGTGGACGAGCGAGGTCTTGCCCGCCCCGTTCGGCCCGATCAGCGCGTGCCTCGCGCCCGCCTCGACGCGCAGCGAGACATCGCCCACCGCCGTGAAGTGGCCGTAGCGGAGGGTGAGGCCCTCTGTCTCGATGGCGGGCGTCATCCCCGCCCCCGCAGCCGGCGCAGCAGGGCTGAGACGCCACCCGCGATGCCCCCACGCAGGACGAAGACCGAGAGCATGAGCACGAGGCCGATCCCGAGATGCCAGTATTTCGGGCTCATCGCGGAGAGCGCGTCCTTGAGGTAGCTGAAGCCCACGGCGCCCAGCACGACGCCGGGAATGCTGCCCGTGCCGCCGAGGGTCGCCATCATCATCACCTCCGCCGAGCGCTCGAAGCCAAGCATGTCGAGCGAGGCGAAGTTGCTCGTCTGTGCCAATAGTGCGCCGGCGAGCCCCGCGATTCCGCCGGAGATCGTGTAGGCCGTGGCGAGGTGACGGCGTACCGGGGCGCCGATGGCCGGCATTCGCCGCACGTTCTCGCGGATGCCGCGCAGCGCGAGGCCGAAGGGCGAGGTCGTCAGCCGCCAGAGAAAGGCATAGACGAGCACCAGCGCGGCCAGGCTGTACCAGAAGGCTGTCTCCCCCGCGAAGTCGAAGCGGAACAGGCCCAGCACCGGCCCCATGGTGAAGTCCGACATGCCGTCCGCGCCGCCGGTCAACCAGCGCGCCTGGTTCGCGGCTTCGAGCATCAGGAAGCCGATGCCCAGGGTGACCAGGAGCCGCGTCAGGTCGTTCCCCACCACGACGATGCGCGTGAGCAGCAGCGCCAGCAGCCCGCTGAGCAGCAGCGCCGCCAGTAGCCCGACCACCGGCTCCGTCACCCCATGGGCGGCGAGGACGGCGGCGGTATAGGCCCCCATCCCGAAGAACACCGCGTGCCCCAGCGACACCACGCCCGCGTGCCCCTGAAGCAGATCATAGGCGAGTGCGAAGATGGCGAGGATGAACAGCGTGTTCAGCAGGCTGAGGTATTCAGGAAAGAGGAAGAAGCTGGCCACCGCCGCCAGCAGGAGCGGCAGCCCGGCGCCGATGCGGATCAGCCTCACGCCGCCCTCCCGGCCAGGCCGCGTGGAAAGAAGATCATCATCAGCACGAGCAGCGCGTAGATGACGTAGTTGCCGACCTCCGGCACCAGGTACTTGAACAGGGCGTCGATCGCGCCGATCGCGATGGCCGCGGCAAAGGATCCGCCGATCGAGCCCGGCCCGCCGATGGCGACCACCATCAGCACGAGCACGAGGTACTTGAAGGGAAAGGTCGGATCGAGGCCGAGGAAGCCCACGGCCAGCGCACCGCCCAGCCCCGCGAAGGCGGCCCCCAGCCCGAAGGTGAGGGCGAAGAGCCGGTCCACGTTGATCCCGATCCCCTCCGCCGCGCGCCGGTCGTCCACCGCCGCCCGCACGCGCGCGCCGAAAAGGGTAAAGTTGAACAGCGCCACCAGCAGCCCCGCCGCGACCAGCCCGAACAGCACCAGGAACAGCCTGTAGCCGGTGATTCCGACGCCGAGGAGGCTGACCCGCGCCGTCAGCCAGTCCGGCAGCAGCATTGGCTGCTGCTGCGGCCCGAACAGGATGTTCGCCACCGCCCCCGCCGCGAAGGCGAGGCCGATGGAGAAGAGGACCTGCTGCAGTTCCGGCATGGGATAGACGTGGCGGATGACGGAGCGCTCCAGCACCACGCCGATCAGCCCCGTGACGACCGCCGCCGCCGGCAGGGTGAGCAGGAAGGGCACGCCGAAGCCGTTCAGCAGCACCACCGCCACATAACCCCCGCACATGGCGAAGGCGCCATGGGCGAGGTTGATGAAGCGCATCAGCCCGAGCGTGACCGACAGGCCTATGGAGAAGAGGAACAGCAGCATCCCGTAGGCGATGCCGTCCGCGAGGATGCTGATGAGGCCGGACATGCCCTTCCCAGCCGCCTACTTGGCGGGATCCTTCACGCCCTCGATCGTCTCGAAGGCGATGTTGGCCCAGCGGCCGTCCTTCTGCTGCCCGCGGCGGATGTAGATGTTCTGCACGATGTCGCGGGTGGCGGGATCGATGGTGAAGGGACCGCGCGGGCTGTCAATCCGCGCCCCCTTGATCGCGTTCATGATAGAATCGGCGTCGGTCTTGCCGCCCGTCGCCTGCAAGGCGTGGTAGATTAGCGCCATCCCGTCATAGGCCTGCACGGTGCGGTAGCTCGGCGTCGCGTTCGCGCCGGCGACCTCGCGGAAGCCCGCCAGGAAGCGCCTGTTGGCCGGGTTGTCCAGCTCCACCTGGTAGTGCAGCGCGGAGATCACGCCGTCCAGCGCGTCGCCCATGGCAGGGATGAGGTTGTCGTCTACCACGTCGCCGGTCACCAGCAGCTTGATGCCGGCCTGGCTGAGACCGCGCTCCTTTGTCTGCTTCATGAAGGCGACGGAGACGTCGCCGCCCGGGTTGAAGCCGAAGACCGCTTCCGGCTTCGCCTCGATGGCGCGCTGGAGGAAGGGCGAGTAGTCCATCGCCGCCACCGGCGTGCGGGCGCCGCCCACCACCTTGCCGCCGCCGGCCTCGAAGGCCTTGGTGAACCAGGTTTCGGCATCCAGCCCCGGGCCGTAGTCGGAGACGATGGTGAAGACCGTCTTGATGCCGTTGCGCGCCGCCCACTGGCCGAGTGAGGAGGCGAGTTGCGGCAGCGTCATCGACACGCGCGCGAAATAGGGGGAGCGCTCCGTGATGATGGAGGTCGCGGCGTTGATGATGATGCCCGGCTTCTTCGCCTCCGTCAGGAGCGATGCAGCCGAGAGCGCATTGGGCGTGAAGCTGTAGCCGAGGATGATCTCCGCCCGGCTGCGCTGGATCAGCTCCTGCGTCAGACGGCGGGAGAGGTCGCCCGAGCCCGGCCCCTGGTCGTCGCGCATCACCGTCTCGACGGTGACGTTGCCGACCTTCGTGCCGTGGATCTTCTGGAAGGTCTTGATGCCCTCCTCGTTGTTCCGGCCCTGGTCAGCGAAGGTGCCCGAGAGCGGCAGGACGACGCCGACAACCAGCTTGCGCTCCTGCGCGATGGCCGGGCGCGCGAGCGGAAGGGCCGCCGCGGCCGAGGCGGCGAGGAGAACCGAACGCCGCCCGGCCTGAACGGAGGGCTGCTTGCTGCGGGCCATGCCACTTGCTCCTTGTCGAAGATATCCTGGACGGTCAGCCCGCACTCAGCGGGCGTCGGGCACCTGGCGCGTGGCGAGGAACTCCTCGAAGGTCTCGCCACGCATCTCGGCATAGACCTCAAGGTTCGAGCGCTGCGCGGTTCGGGCGAACTTCTCGAGCACGAAAAAATTGGCGCCGTAGCGGATGAGGCCGAGCCAGTCCCGCTCGAGCACGAGGCGGGTTTCCTCGGGCGTCAGCCCCTCCCGCTCGCAGGCGGCCCGCTCGTCCGCAAGGAAGGCCTCGCGGAAGGCGGTCTCCTTCATGTTCCAGAAGAAGCGGTTCAGGCGCAGGCGCTCGCGCGCGGTCGAGATATCGAAAGCATAGGTTCCCTCGATGCCCTCCACACCCTCGAGCTGCGGGTTGGACGCCACCTTCGGCGCGGCGGGAGCCTCGCCCTTCTCCTCGAAGACGAGAACGGTCATCGCGGTAGTCGTGGCCAGGTAGTAGTTCTGGTGCACCTTCTCAATGCTGTCGCTCAGCGCGCCGCGCATCGCCAGCCACATGATGACCTCGACGCTCTCGGCCCCGCCAAGGCGGATGTAGTCCACGTGCCGCATGCGCGCGAGCGTCATCGGGTCGTGCTCGATCAGGTCGATGAAGCGCATGTCCCAGCTGGTATCGTTGTAGCCCGTGCGCTCGCCATGGATCTGGTGCGACAGGCCGCCCGTGCCCACCACGGCCACCTTCAGGTCCTCGGGATAGGACTCCACTGCCCGCCGCAACGCCTGTCCGAGCTTGTAGCAACGCATGGCTGTCGGCAGCGGGTACTGAACCACGTTGACCTCGATCGGCACCACCGCCCCCGGCCAGTTCCCCTCATGTGGCCAGAGCAGCGGCAGGGGAGAGAAGACGCCGTGGTCGAGCGGGCGGTCCTGGAACACCGCCGGGTCGAACTCCTCGTTCACCAGGCACTCGGCGATGTGCTTGGACAGGCCGGGATGCCCGGGCAGCAGCGGCAGCGGACGCCGACCCGCCCCTTCATCCGCCACGTCGTAGCTCGGCGCGACCCCCACGGCGAAGGTGGGATAGAGGTCGTAGAAGAAGGCGTTCAGATGGTCGTTGTAGAAGAAGACGAGAACGTCAGGCTTCTTCTCCTCAAGCCAGCGCCGCGCCGGCTCGTAGCCCTGGAACAGGGGCGCCCAGGCCGGGGCCTCCTGCTTGCCCTTGTCATAGGCCACCCCGATCGTCGGTACGTGCGACGTCCCGATCCCGCCAATGATCCTGGCCATGCCACGCCATCCCTGCCCTGCGCCCCCAGGCGGTGCGTCGCCAGGGGCGGCACCGCCCCCGACATCCCAGCCGGGACTGCTATTCTTCGGGCATACCGGCCGGACCGGTAGCCACAAAGAGCGAGATTGGCATCGAAAACACTTATCGGCCAGAGGGCCGACAGGCCTCTGCCTAGCCGAGCATTCCGATCATCTCGTCCACGGTCACCACGTCGCCGAAGCTCTGGAACACGGTGGTGAAGCCGATATTGTGGTCCTCGTCGTAGCGTGCTGCGTTGGCGTCGGAAACCATGGCCACGTGATAGTCCAGCATCATCGCGTCGCGCGCCGAGGTCTCGCAGCAGAAGTTGGTCAGCATGCCCACGATCGCCACGTTGGTGATCCCGCGCTCGGCCAGCTTCTCCGGCAGGTCGGACTTGCCGGGGATGAAGGCGCTGAAGCGGGACTTCTCCGCCTGGATATCCTCGGGCATGGGCTCGAGGTCCGGGTGCAGCTCGTGGCCAGGAGCGCCGGGTGTGAGGTTGTCGCGGTGCCGCGCGGCATTGGCCGGGTTGAAGAAGCGCTCGTGGTAGAGCGGCCAGAGGCTCTGCCCATTGCGGCCCGCCGTCATCTTCACCCAGGCGACGCTCGCGCCCTTGGCGCGGAAGGCGCGAGCCAGGCGGTTGATGTTGGGAATGATGGCAACCGCCGGCGGCACGTCTGTCACGTAGAAGGCCTGCATGTCGATGACCACGAGGGCGGTCCTTGCCGGCTCGAACCGCTCGAAGACGCGGAGCCGGCCGCGCTTGTTCATCACGCGTTCGATAACGTAGGCGGGCATCTCGAACGGGGCGGGTTCGGTCATGGTCTCGTCTCGCTCAGGGCTGGGCGGTGCGGTGCGCAGAAAACATTTGCCAGGGGGCGGCGCCCAGCCGAAACTGAACGCTCCCCCATCGAAAACCCTTATCCGCGGGAGAGGCCGAGATCACGGCGGCGCCGCACGCCATCAATCCGAAGCATCTCCGCGCCTTCCTCGCCGTGGCGCAGACGGGCAGCGTCGTCCGCTCCAGCCGGATGGTGCGCCGGGTGCAGTCCGCCGTCACCCGCTCCATCCAGGAGTTGGAGCGGGAACTCGGCGCGCTTCTGTTCGAGCGCCGGCCGCAGGGAATGCTGCTCACCGGTCTCGGCCGCACGCTGCTGCACCGGGTGGAACGCGCCTTCGCGGAGATGGAGAACGCGCGGCAGGGGATTGCCGCCGCGGGTCCGCCCTCGGGCTGGAACGATCATGCGCCGATCCTCTCCCTCTCCCTCGGCCGGCAGCGGCTGCTCGCCTTCGCGGAACTGGTGGAGCAGCGGCACATGGGGGCCGTCGCGGACAGCCTGCTCATCTCGCAGCCCGCCGTCAGCCAGGCCCTGCGGGAGGTGGAGCTGGGCCTGGGCATCGAGGTCTTCATCCGCTCGCCTGCCGGGCTGCAGCCAACACCCCTCGGCGCGCTGCTGGCCTTGCACGTGCGCCGTGCCCTCGCCGAGATCCGCGCAGCGGAGGTGGAGATCGGCCTTCTACAGAGCGCCATGGCCGGGCGCGTCACCGTCGGCACGCTCTCCCTTGGCCGCACACGCCTCCTGCCGCAGGCAGTCATCCGCATGCAGGAGAGCCATCCGAACCTGACGGTCAGCACGGTGGAGGGAAGCTTCGAGCACCTCGCCATGCGACTCCGCGCGGGCGACATCGACTTCATCCTCGGCGCCCTGCGCTCGCCCGAGCACACGATCGGCCTCACGCGGGAGACGATTGCGCAGGACGAGCTCGCGATCGTCACGCGCGCTGGTCATTGCCTGGCCCAGCGCCCCGATCCGGGCTTCACCGCCCTGGCCAGCGCGCGCTGGGTGCTGCCGCAACGCGGCACGCCGACGCGCGAGCTGCTGGAAACCGCCCTGCAAGGTCGTGCCCTTCCTACCCCGCAGGTTGCGGTCGAGACGACGGACCTCGCGATCACGCGCGGCCTTTTGCTGGAAAGCGATCTTCTCACGGCCGTCTCGCCGCACCTGTTTCAGCCGGAGATCGACGCCGGGCGGCTCGCCATCCTCCCCCTCGACCTACCGGAGACGCGCCGCGACATCGGCCTGCTCCAGCGGGCCGGCGGCAGCCCCTCCCTCGCCGCGCGGCTACTGATGAACAGCATCCGCGCGATCGGCTGCCT
>NZ_RCVR01000026.1 GCF_016107305.1 Roseomonas sp. KE2513 | reverse complement strand
GCGGTAACGCGCTGGCGGCTGCCCCGGGCCTTTGACAACGGCGAAGCCATCTCCGCTCTACAGCGCGGCGGATGGCCGCAATTCGGAGTTCCCGTGGCAAGTCACTGGCAGGCCGGCGAGGGGCAGAGGGGCTAACGCAGTGAAGAAATACAAACTGCAGTGGCCCCGCCCGACTTTGCCTGCGCGGGTTTGGGTTACGCTTTCCTCGCAGGCCTGAGCGTGCGCTCAAGGTCCCGGGGCGAATGAGTAGCGGAAGCAGAACGTACCAGAGATAGAACTGGTGGTGTCGCCACACGGTACGCGCCGCGGCGGGTGGCGCAATGCCGGAAAGATCGGTTCGGCCGCTTGCATGCCCAAGGTAGCGAAGGTCGCCTACGGCTCGGAGGCAAGTGATATATCATATCTTGCTTCGGCACGAGCATGGCATAGGATGAGGCACAAGAAGGCCAGAAGAGCCGACGACCTGCGTCAGAAGAGAGGAGGTGTCCTTGTTCGGTGCGAGCCCCACCCGTCGCGGACTTCTGGCAGGCGGCAGTCTGGCCCTGCCGGCACTCCTCCTCTCAACTCGCCCGGTGCACGCGGCCGGGTCGGTGACGGCGGTGCTGGAATCCGAGGTCGTGATCGTGGATCCCCACGCCACCACCGCGGCCATCACGCGCAGCTTCGGCTACCAGGTCTTCGACACGCTCTTCGCGCAGGATTCAAAAGGCGCGATCCGTCCGCAGATGGTAGAGGGGCATACCGTCTCGGCTGACGGGCTGACCTGGACCTTCATCCTGCGTGAGGGCCTCGCCTTCCATGACGGTGCGCCGGTCACCGCGGCGGACTGCGTGGCGTCACTGCGCCGCTGGGCATCACGCGACAGCCTGGGCCGCATGCTGCTGGCGGCGCTGCGCGAGATGCGGGCCGAGGATGCGCGCCGCTTCACCTTCCTGCTGAGGGAGCCCTTCCCGCTGATGCTGGAGGTGCTGGGCAAGCCGAACGCGCCTGTCCCCTTCATTATGCCCGAGCGGATACTGCCGCCCGGTGAGGGGCGGATTACGGAGATCATCGGATCGGGGCCCTTCACCTTCGAGCGCGACCAGTGGCGCACCGGCGACCGCATGGTGCTGCGCCGGAACGCGCGCTACGTCCCTCGCGCTGAGCCGCCCGATTTCCTGGCCGGCGGCAAGGTGGTGAGGATTGACGAGCTGGTGTTGCGAACCATGCCGGACGACCCGACCGGCGTGAATGCGCTGATCGCCGGCGAGATCGACTACATGCAGTATCTTCCCTTCGACTTCCTCGGGCCGCTAGGGCGCAACCGCAACGTACGGCTGATGGGCCTGAAGGGCATCGACATGTTCCAGGGCAATTTTCGCCTGAACCACGCGAGCGGCCCCTTCGCCGATCCGGCCGTGCGGCAGGTGATGTGGAAGCTCGTAGACCAAAAGGGCGTTATGGACGCCATCGGCATCCCCGCGGAGTTCCGTGTGGAGAACTGCTCCTCCTTCTGGATGTGCGACACGCCACTGGAGACGGCGGCGGGAGCCGAGGCCGCGCGCTTCGACCTCGATGGAGCAAAGGCCGCGCTGGCGCGGACGGCCTACAAAGGCGAGCCGGTGATCATGCTGCAGGTCTCCGCCTCCATCTCCCAGACGGCGGCGCACGTGCTGGCTGAGAACATGAAGAAAGCCGGTTTCACCGTGGACGAGCAGGTGATGGACTGGGGCACCGTACTCGCCCGCCGCGCGCGGCCGGACGGGTGGAGCCTGTTTCCCGTTTATGCCAACGGCGTGGACATGATGTCGCCGCTGAACCACTTCTACGTGGCGAATAATTGCTCGGACTATCCCGGCCGCAGCTGCGACGCGCGGATTACCACGCTGTTGGAGGAGTTCGTGCGCGCCCCGGACGCGGAGGCGCGGAAGGGCGTGGCAGACCGGATCCAGCGCGCGGCATACGAGCTGGTGCCGAGCGTGATGTGGGGACAGTTCTCGCGCCCCGCCGGATATCGCGCGCGCCTGCGAAACCTTATCCCATCCAGCTTCCCGATGTTCTGGCAGGTGGAAGTCTGACCGGCGCGATGCTGCTCGGCGCGATCGCGGACGATCTGACCGGCGCGGTGGAGCTGGCGGGAATGCTGGCGGCCGGTGGGATGCGGGTGGCACTGGTGTTGGACGATGCGCCCGTGCCGACCGGGCAGGACGCGGTCGTCGTCGCCCTGGCCTCCCGCGTGGCAGCCGTGGGGGAAGCGCGCGCTGCCTTCGCCCGGGCGGCGGATGCCTTGCTTGGCGCCGGGGCCGAGCGGATTTTCTTCAAGTACTGCGCGACGTTCGACTCAACACCGGCGGGCAATATTGGCCCCTGCGCCGACGTGCTGATGGAGCGGGCGGGCGCGGAGTTCACCCTTTTCGCCCCGACTTTCCCGGAGGTTGAGCGGCGGGTGTTCATGGGACACCTCTTTGTCGGCGCGCAGCTTGTGTCGGACTCGCCCAAGCGCTTCGATCCGCTAACTCCGATGACAGAGCCAAACCTTGTGAAGGTTTTGTCGGCACAGACCGCACGAGCGGTCGGATTGATTCCGCTGCCTTCGGTTGCGCAGGGCGCGGAGGCGGTTGTGCAGCGAGTGAATGCCCTGCAGGCGGAGGGGGCATCCTACGCCATCGCGGATGCGGGCACGGAGGAGGACCTGGCCACGCTCGCGCGCGCAAGCTGGGATTGGCGGCTCACGACGGGCGGCTCCAACTTGGCGGCGCACTATCCGGCGATCTGGCAGGAGAGGGGATTGCTGTCGCCGGCCCTCGCGGCGGCGCCGCTGCGCGCAGGTGGGGGCGGTGCGGTGCTGGCCGGGAGCTGCTCGGACCGCACGCGCGAGCAGGTGGAGCATTTCGCCGCGCGACATCCGGTGCTGCGGATCGATTTAGCGCGGATGGAATCACCCGAGGCGGCGCTGCGGGACGCCGCGGCATGGGCAGTCCCGCTGCTGTCGCTCGGACCAGTCTGCGTGACCACGGCGGGCGATGCGGAAGCGGTAGCCGCCGCGCAGGCCCGGCTGGGGCGCGACGGTGCGGCGCGCGCGGCGGAAGGGCTGCTCGGCGCGCTCGCGGTCGCGCTGGTGGGAGCGGGCGTACGCCGCATCCTCGTCGCGGGCGGGGAGAGCTCGGGCGCGGTGATCCGCTCGCTCGGCATCTCCCGCCTTTCAGTGGCGCCCTATGTCTCGCCGGGGATCGGCCTCTGCGCGGCGGAGGAGCCCTCGCCGCTGGCGCTCTGCCTGAAATCGGGGAAGCTGGGTCCGGTGGACATGTTCTCGACGGTGCTGGAGACGATGCGCGCATGAGCGAGGTTGCGCAGGCGCGGGACGAGGTAGCGCGGGCATACCGGGAGCTGGGGCGGCTAGGGCTCAACTTCGGCAGCGCGGGCAACGTCTCCTGCCGAGTGACGGAGGGGATGGTCATCACCCGCTCCGGCACCACGGTGGACGCCACGGCAGAGGGCGATACAGTGTGGATGACGTTGGATGGCAACGCGACGGATGCCGCCGTGCCGTCGAGCGAGTGGCCGATGCACGCGGCAATCCTACGCTCTTTCCCGGAAGCGGGAAGCGTGGTGCACACCCACGCGGATGCCTGCACCGCCCTGGCCTGCCTCGGCGAGCGACTGCCGGCCTTTCACTACATGGTTGCGGGCTTCGGGGGCGATGACGTGCGATGCGCACCTTACGTCACCTTCGGCACGCCCGAGTTGGCGGAAGTAGCGGTGGAAGCGATGCGCGAGCGCACTGCCTGCCTGCTTGGCAATCACGGCATGATCGTCACGGGGCGCGACGTGAAGACGGCCCTTGCGGCGGCAGTGCGGCTTGAGACGCTCGCGCGGCAGTACCTGCTCGCACGCTCCGCCGGCACGCCGCGCCTGCTCGACGCGGGACAGATGGACGCCACGCGCGAGCGCTATAAAACTTACGGCGGGGCCGCTTCCACACAGGTTTAATGGCCGCCCGGCCAGGGGGGCTAGCGGCGCGCCACCGCCCGGAACCCGGCCTCGGCCGCCTCCAGCGCCCGGTCGATATCGGCCTCGGCATGTGCGCAGGACAGGAACATGTTATGGCGCGGGTGAAAGTAGGTCCCATGCCGCAGGGCAGCGACGCAGAACGCGTCGCCCTTCTCCCAGTTCGCGTCATTGTCGAAGATCATCAGCGGCATCTGCGCCGGGCCGGTCTGCCGCACCGGCAGGTGGTATTGGCGGGAGAGCGCGTCGAGGCCGGCACGCAGGCGCTCGCCCATCGCCTTCATCCTCGCTGGACCATCGATGCGGCGCAACTCGGCGATCGTGGCCAGGGCGGCAGCCATGGGCACGGCGCCGCACCAGAAGGAACCAGTGGTGTAGACCTGCGTCGCGGCCTCACGGAAACGCTCGCGCCCGGTCACGGCAGCGAGCGGATAGCCGTTGGCAATAGCCTTGCTGAAGGCGGAAAGATCGGGTCGAACACCTAGCGGTTCCCAGGAGCCGCCGAGATCGATGCGAAAGCCGGCGCGCACATCGTCGAGAATGAGGGCGGCCCCCGTCGCGTCGCAGAGCGCGCGCAGGTGGCGAGCGAAGCCGGGGCGCGCCAGATCCTGGTGCGCGGCGTAGTCGTGCCGCACGGCGGTGACGATGACGGCGGCAAGGTCGCCCTTCGCCGCCTCGGCCGCGGCCTCCAGGCTAGTGATGTCGTTGTAGTCGAAGGTGAGGATGTGAGCTCGGTCCTCCGCCGTGACGCCCGCGAGCGACGGGGAGCACCAGGGAACCGCACCGTGATAGGAACCGCGGGCGACCAGCACCTTGCGGCGCCCCGTGGCGGCGCGGGCAATGGTCACGCAGGCGGTGGTCGCGTCCGTGCCGTTCTTTGCGAGAAGCGCCCAATCTGCGTGCGGGATGGTGTCCACGAGGAGTTCGGCCAACTCGACCAGGACGGGGGCGGGGCCGTTCATGCAGTCGCCCCTCTCCGCCTGATCCCGAGCGGCGGCCTCGACGACGGGGTGGCGATGACCGAGCACCACAGGACCCCAGGAGCACATAAAATCGATGTACTCGCGGCCATCAGCGTCCCGAAGACGGCAGCCTTCCGCCGAGGTGAAGTACTGGGGGTAGCCCTCCGGCAGCTTCGTCACGTTGAGGTGCCCCCAAAGGCCACCCGGGATGACGGCGCGCGCGCGGGCGCGCAGGGCCGTGTCGGAAGTGGCAACGGTGGATGGATTGGGGAGAACGACCTGCGACATGAACGGATCCTCGTCTTTCAGCCGCTGATATATCATATGCCGGCGCTCTGTCGGAAGTGCTTTGCAGCGTCAGCCGACCAGCCTTCGCAGGGCGACCTCCACTTTCCTCGCGTTACCGAGGGCCGCCATGTTGAGTGGGGGCGAGACAACCGGCGCGGCCTCGGTGCCGGTGACGCGGAGGATCTCGGCGTCCAGCCAATCGAAGAGGCGTTCCTGAACCTCCTGAACGATGCGGGCGCCGTGGCTCGTGCCGCGCGCCGTCTGCTCGGTGACGAGCACGCGGTGGGTGCGCCTCACGCTCGCCTCGATCAGCGCCCAATCCAGGCCGGAGGGGTCCAGACTACGCAGGTCGATGACTTCGGCGTCGATGCCGGTGGCCTCGGCCGCCTGAATGCTGGCGGGAACCATGGTGGAGTAGGTGAGGACCGTGCAGGCGGAGCCGGCCCGCGCCGTGCGGGCGGCCCCGAGCGGCACGAGGTAGTCCAGGTCGCCGCGCGGGACGGGGCCGGTGGTCTGGAAGAGGTCCTGGTGCTCGATGACGAGAACGGGGTCGCTGCAGCGGAGCGCCGCGTTCATCAAGCCGATATAGTCGTGCGGCGTGGAGGGGGAGACGATCCGCCAGGCCGGGTAGAGGGCGAAGAGGCCGGAGGGATCCATGGAATGCTGGGATCCGTAGCCCGTTGCCGGCGAGACGCGCGCGCGCACCACGACCGGCACCTCCGTGCCTCCGAACATGTGCGAGAACTTGCCGATGCCGTTGAACATCTGATCGGCGGCGACGATGCAGAAGTCACCGAACATGATGTCCACTACCGGCCGCAGCCCGCAGGCGGCGGCGCCGAGCGCCATGCCGGTGAAGCCATTCTCGCAGATGGGCGTGGGAAAGACCCGGTCGGGAAAGCGCTCGACCACGCCCCTGGTCGAGCCGGAGACACCGCCGCGCAGGCGGTGCACGTCCTCGCCAATGAGGATGATGCGGGAGTCGCGCTCCATGTTCCGCAGAAGCGTCGCGGCGATAGCGTCGATGTACTTCATCTCCGTTCTCGCCTCGGCAGGGACGGAGAGGGCTTCGAGGAAGCGCTCGCCCTTCAACTCGGAAAGATCGCCGCGGATGCCGTGCTCCACCTCCGCCACGTCCGGAAGGGCGCCGGCGCGGATCTGTAAGGCATTAGAATCTCGCGGCATCTCGGTCAGGGCGGCGGCAGCGTCCTCGACCACGCGGCGCGCGCGTGCCTCAAGGGTGGCGAGGCCTGCTTCGTCAAGCACGCCCATAGCCATCAGCCGCGCTGGCATCGTCACCAGCGGATCGCGCGCGCGCCACTCGGCCTCCTCCTCCTTGCTGCGGTAGCCCAACTGGCTGCCGAGCAGCGGGCCGCTCTGGTGCAGGAAGCGATAAAGAATCGCTTCCACGAAAACCGGGCCACCGGTCGTGCGGATGGTCTCCACCGCCCATTGCATGGCGCGGCGGACGGCGAGGAGGTCCATGCCGTCGCATTCCACTGAGGGAACGCCAAACATGGCTCCGCGCGTGGTCAGCCGCGTCTCCCGCGTCTGTTCCCGTACATGGGTGGAGACGGCGTAAAGATTGTTCTCAAGGAAGAAGATGACGGGCAGGTTGTAGAGCGCCGCGAGGTTGATCGCCTCCATCGACTGGCCGGCCATCAGCGTGCCGTCGCCGAAGAAGGCCACCGAGACGTGGTCGCGGCCGAGCACTTTGTCCGCCAAGCCGTAGCCGACGGCGTGGGGCAGGTTGCCGCCGATAATGGCACTGGTGCCGATGATGCCAGCGGGCGCCCAGCGCATGTGCATGGAGCCGCCCCGCCCGCCGCAGAAACCCTCGGATAATCCCATGATCTCCGCCACGGCGCGCCGGACAAGGGTTGCGGCTTCCTTCAGCGGATCGTCACGCCGCGGGTCGTAGCCCTCGGGAAGAGCGCTGTTCAGCAGTTTGGCGAGGATCTGGTGGTGCGCGCGGTGGGTGCCGTTCAGCTTGTCCTTCGTGCCGAGGACCGACATGGCGCCGACCGCGCCGGCCTCCTGCCCGATCGAGGCGTGCGCCGGCCCGTGGACGAGCCCCTGGCTATGCAGTTCGAGAATCTTCTCCTCGAAGCGCCGGATGAGGAGGAGCTGCTCCATCCATCGGGCGAGGGCCGCAGGGTCCTCCGCCGCCCAATCGGACTCGTCTACCTCCAGCCGGAACCATGGCGTGTCGGTGAGGATGGGCTTTCGTTGCATTGGGCGTTTCCTGTAATGCGCCGTGTTCCGGCGCTTAGGCGTCGAAGCCCTCGAAAGGCGCGGGGTCGAGGAAACGGCGCAGCACGTTGCCGGTAAGACGGCTAACAGTATTGTCGTAGCCGTTGTGTGAGAGCGCGCAGGCCCAGGCGATGGAGCCGGTGGAGAAGACGGCGCCGCCTTGCGCGGTGGGAAAGAAGGCGATGTCGGCGCGCACGCGGGCGTTCTGGTCGCCCATTGTGCCGCGGTGAAGGGTTCGCAGTTCCTCCAGCGTCGGCACGCCGCCATAGTCCAACCGGTCCGCCGTGGCGAGCCAGAGGAGGTGCGGTGGCGAGCCGAGGGTCGGCTCCACGCGATCCACCTCCAGGCCCGCCGCCCCGCCGCCCCGCAGGCCGAAATTACCAAGCGGGGTGTCGAGGTCGATCCCCTCCACCGCCCAGGCCACGCGAGGGTCGCGCGCCGGCTCGCGCCAGGCATAGGGATAGGAGCGGGTGAACACCTGCGCGTCGAACCCAACGCCGACGAGGCGCTGCGGCGGCCGTCCATTGGCGCGCCAGAGCCCGGAGGGCTCGCCAGTGAAGGAGAGCGCGTTCTCCCCGGGCTCACCCTCCCAGGTGCGGAGGCCGTTCATGCCGCGGCGGATCTCCATGGCGTGCGGCTCCGTTGGGTGCCAGCCGATGCGCCAGTAGAAGCCGTTCCCGCCGAGATACATGTGCCGGCCGCCGCCGCGCTGGTAGGAGTCAAAGGCCTCGATCATCGTGCGGCTAAAATACTCGGGGTGAGAGCCAGTGATGACGCAGCGATAGGGGGCGAGGGCCTGCGCGCCGTGGCGGTGAATGTCGTCATCCACGATGATGTCGTAAGCCTGCCCGGCATTCTCCAGCCAGTCGATGATGTGCGTGTCGTTGCCGTAGTTTAAGGTGGCGCCGCGCGGCCGCATGTTCAGGATCGGACGCTTCGCCGTGGAATAGCACCATCCGCTGCCGTCACTATGCGTGTCGTAGGTGGAGAGCCCGAGTTCACGATGCTCCTGCAGGTACACGTCGTCGCGCGAAAGGGCGATCAGGCCCTCCAGCATCGCCTCCGCATGCACCTGATCCAGCCGAAGCGCGGAGTTGGCGTAGGCGAGGAAGGTGGCGGTGCTGGCGACGAAGGCGAGCTCCGCACGAGGCTTACCGAGCGGCGCGCGGACGAAGAAGGAGACGAAACTCTCGACGGGATCCTCGCTCTCCTGCCGGGCGCGGAGGCGGAGCGCGTAGAAGCCGCTGCGCCAGGTTTCCGGGACGGTGAAGCGCAGGTCCGGCGTCCAGCCGGCATCGTGCATGTCGTCGCTGTGGAAGTGAATGGCGCCGTAGAGTTCCGGTGCCTCGGTCCAATGAACGGTACGGCCATCCCAGTTCGCTCCTGTGGCGGCGCGCATCGGCATCTGGCGCAGCGTGCCGTCCAGCCGGTTAGCGGAGAGGTCACGGACCGTCCCGGTCGGGATATCGCACGAGAAGTCCCAGGCCGCGATGAGCGCGGGATCCGCAGGATGGGGGGAAAGGTTCTCCGATAGGGCCCGCAGCGCGGCGGGATCGGGCGCGGCGGCAAGCAGGCGCGGACGATCGATCTTGCCATCCAGGTGCCCGGCGGTTCGGGGTGACGGGCCCGCCTCAAGCGCATGGGCGGCGATGACGAGAGCAGTGTCTCCCGGCCAGGTGGGGTCGCGTGGGCCGTCAGTCGTTGAGGAGCAGCCGGTGTCGCGACCAGCCTGAGGGTCGAGGCTTGTCTGCGACACGCTCATGCTGCCTGCCGCCGCATCCAGCCCGGCAGCCACGAAGATCCATTCCCGTTCGATCACCGGGCGCGAAGCGGTCGCGCGCCAGACGCGGCCGCCGGCTCCCACTGTGAATTGGAGCTTCGCGTCGGCCGTGAGTGCCAGACGCCACCCCGCCTGCGTGTCGGCGCGCCAGCGGGAAAGGATCGTCTGCTCGCCCGCGCCTGGTGCAGTCGGGAAGAGGAAAAGGCCGAGGGAAAGCGATCCTGTGCGACTCAGCGCTGGGCCATCCGGCACGATGGCGCAAGAGCCGGGGCGGAGAGGCTGGTTACGCAGCGCAACGGGGCCGTCGATGGACGTACCGGGCTGGTGGAAGCGCAGGCCGGGCCCGTCCGGGTCAGGATCGGCGCAGCGCACACGGAGCAGGGTTGCCTCCGCACTCGCCAGCGCGGCGCTGGAGAGATGGAAGGTCACCTCCTCGCCTGGGGAGACGACGAGCGGCCATGCATAGCCGAGGACGGAGTTGGTGTCGGTCACGCGGGCCCTCTCTCGGCGTCCTGGATGCGCTGGCCGGTCAGCGCTTCCCAGCGCATGACGAAGACGGCCCACTCGGCCTCGGCGAGGCTAGTGAAGATGCGGTTGGGGAAGGTTTCCACCGGTGCCCCACGGCGGCCCGGCAGGCGGCCGAGCATCCAGCGGCGGTTCGGTTCGATTACGATGAGCACGTGGCGGTTGCCGACGCCCGACCAGCGCATGCGGTGCAGCAGCTTCTGCAATTCGTCGCCATGCGGGCCGCGCGGCTTACGGCGGAACTCCTCGACAAGGTCGAGACGGGCCGGGTCTACCGGCCAGTGCGCCGCCTCGGGGTCGTTCACCAGCATGGGAAGCAGTTTCCAGTGGCAGGGGAGGAGGCGGGCCGCGCTGACCCGGCGTGAGAAGCGATCACCGCGTGAGCCAGTTGACCCATCGTTCGCGCATCGCGTTGCGGTTCGCGGCAATCCAGTCGTAATCCGCGACCACTAGCTTCTCCCAGTTCTCGGGCCAGGAGGCGCGGTAACGGCGCTCCGATTCAGGCACGAGGGAAGCGGTTTCCCGGTTGTTCGAGTCGAAGGAGACCTTGTCGCTGAAGGGCAGGTGTTCCTGCGGGTTCTGCACGAAGAAGTCGAGGAAGCGCATGGCGTTCGCCGTGTTCGGGCCGCCCTTCAGCACCGCCCAGTTGCCGACGTCGCGGATGGCGCCGTTCCAGGTGAAGTCGAACTCGCCGCTCTTCGCCAGCGGCACGGCGCGGGAGGAGTAGAGCACACTGAGGACGGCATCGCCCCCGCGGAGGATCTGCATCGAGTTGTCGCCACTCTTCCACCAGGCCGCGACATGGGGCTTGATCGTGTCCAGCTTGCGATAGGCGCGGTCCAGGTCCATCGGGAACAGCGCGTCGCGCGGCACGCCGTCGGCGATAAGGGCCGCGAGGGGAAGCCACCACTCGCGATCGCCCGTGTCGGGTAGCGAGCGCGGACCGGGGAACTTCGCGGTGTCGAAGAAATCTGCCCAAGAAGCGGGTCCGCCGTTCGGAAAAGCCTTCTTGCTCCAGGTGATGGCCATGCCGCCGGCCGTGCGGATGATGCCGGTCGGGAAGCAACCGCCGGGCAGGGCGTGCTGCGTCATGGCGGGCGTGGTGCAGTCTATCGGCGCAAGAATATCCGCGTGCTGGATCAGGTCCGGAGGCGTCGCGGTGACGACGTCGAAGGGAATGTTGCCGCTGCGCTGGCCGGCGCGGGCACGGGCCCACTGGTCCGGGAGCTCGATGGGGATGGAGCGGACGCGGATTCCCTGTTCGCGCTCGAAGCGGCGGTAGAAATGTTCCTGCAGACTGCGCTCCATCAGCCCGCCCGTCGCGCAGACGATCACCTCGCCGGAGCCCCGCTGGGCCAGGGCCGGCCGCGCGAGCGACACGGCTCCTGCGGAGGCCGCGAGAAGTGCCCTTCGGTTCACGCCCATGCCCTGTCTCCTCTTCGGGGTTGGTCGATGGTCAGGCCGGCGCGGCCCAAGCGACGTCTCGCTCCATGCGCCCGAGCAGCGCAACGAGGTTGGCGCCGCCCTCAGTCAGGTCGGCGCGCAAAGCCTCGCGCGTTGCGTGCGGGTCGCGCGCGCGGAGCCCCTCGATGATGTCGAGATGTCGGTGGCGGCCGGGATAGGCGGGCCGGGCATCCGGGTAGAGGAAGGCGTGCATGGGCCCGTTGCGGAGCCAGATGCTCTCGATAAGGGATAGCAGCTCCGGCATGGCAGCGGCAGCGTAAAGCGTGTGGTGGAAGGCCCAGTTGGCGCGGTTGGCCGCCAGTGGCTCGGCCCGGTCCTCGGCCGCCACCAGCGTTGCGTGGGCGCGCTCCAGCGCCTCCACCTCGTGCGGGGCGGCGCGCAGGGCGGCGCCCTCGGCGGCCAGGCCCTCCAGCTCAAGGCGGATTGTGCGAAGCTCGAGATATTGCTCGAGGCTGAGGCCGGCGACGGTGATGGAACGGGCCGCCTCCAGGCGGAGGGCACGTTCGCGGGCAAGCTGCACCACCGCCTCGCGCACCGGGGTTTCGGAGACACCCATCGCGGCAGCGAGGTCCCGGATCTTAAGGCGTTGCCCTGGGCGCATCCGTCCCTCAAAAAGCGCGGTGCGGAGTTCCTCGTAGACGCGGCCCGCAAGGTTCTCACGGCCGACGGGAGCGACGAAGTCGAGCACCTTGGCGGTCTGGTTCACTGTATTCACGTTCCGGTCCTGCGCGCCCGCCGCTCCATGCCGCGCTTAAGCGCGTAGCCGATCAGGAGGGCTGCGATGGTGAGCGCCGTCAGCATGGTGGCCACCGCGGCAAGAGTGGGAGAGATGTTGAAGTCGATGTCCTCGAACATCTTCCGCGGCAGCGTCTTGCGGTCGAGGTCCGAGATGAAGAAGGAGACGACCGCCTCGTCGAACGAGATGATGAAGGCGAAAAGGGCGGCGGAGATCAGGCCCGGCGCAATCAGCGGCAGTGTGACGTGGAGGAAGGTGCTGCCTGGCCCCGCGCCGCAGGAGAGAGAGGCGCGCTCCAGCTCAGCGTCGAAGCGATACAGGGCGGCCAGCACGGTGAAGACCACGAACGGCAGGGCAAGTACTGTGTGCGCCATGGCCAGGCCGAGCAGCGAGCCAGTGAGGCGCAGCTGCTCGAAGACGAGGAACATGGCGACGGCCAGTGCGATATGCGGGACGATGACGGGGCCGATGACCAGCAGCTCGACCAAGCCTTTCCCAGGCAAGCGGCCGCGAACGAGGGCGAGGGCGAGCATGGTGCCGATAGTCGTGGCACAGATGGCGGCGATGACGCCAGCCTCCGCGCTGAAGAGCGTGGCGCGGATCCAGTCCTCGTCCCCGAAGTATTCCGCATACCACCGAAGGGAGAATCCCTTCGGCGGAAAGCTCAGCAGCCGTTCCGGTCCCACGGACATGGGGATGATGATGATTGTTGGGAGCAGCAGGAAGACGGTTACGGCATAGGCCGCGGCGTTGAGCGCCGCACGGCCCGCGCGGTTCGGGGCAGGCGGGCGGCTCATGCGGACCCCACGAACCGCTCTAGCCGGACGGCGCGTTTGAAGACGACCGCGATCGCGAGGACGAAGAGGAGCAGGATGCCCACCAGGGCGCCGGCGAAGGGCCAGTCCAACATCTCCCGCACCTGCTGCGAGACGAGGGTGGAGATCATCATCTGCTGCGGCCCGCCGATGAGCGCCGGGGTGACGAAGAAGCCCAGCGCGAGGAGGAAGACCATCAGGCAGCCCGAGGTGACGCCGGGTAGCGCGAGGGGCCAGACCACTTCCCGGAACGTGGACCAAGACGAGGCGCCCAGCATCTGCGCGGCGCGCGTGAGGTCTTCAGGAATGCCCCTCAGCGCTGAGAGGATGGGCAGGACCATGAAGGGCAGCAGGACATGCGCCATAGCCAGCACCACCGCACCCTGCGTGTAAAGGAAGCCCACCGGGGCGCTCGTCAGTCCCACGCCTTGCAGCATCTGGTTCAGCACGCCGTTGCGCTGGAGGAGCACCATCCAGGCATAAGTGCGCACGAGTACGGAGGTCCATAGCGGCAGGAGCACCGCAGCCGCCAGGAGGCCGAGCAAGAGCCCGCGGCTGCGCGACATGACCAGCGCCAGCGGCCACGCCAGGACGAGGGCGAGTGCCGTGACGAGCACCGCGATCACAAGTGTACGGAGCATGACGCGGAGATAGACGGGCTCGGCGAAGGCACGGGCATAGTGCGCTGTCGTGGGCTCGGGAACGAAGAGGCTTTCGCGCAGCAGCACGGCTAGCGGCAGGATGAAGACGAACGTGACGAGCAGCAGGAAGGGTGCCGTCAGCAGCAGGCTGGCCGCCGGGCTGTAGCGCCGCCCACCTAGGAAGAAGGAGGCGGGGCGGCGGCTCACGCGGCGAAGGCTCGCGCATCGGCGGTCTGCCAGGAGAGGCGCACATGGTCGCCGGGTCGGGGCTCGTGCAGGCCGCCACCGGCGGGAATGCGGGCGCGCAGCCGTTGGCCGGCCTCGTCCTCCAGCATCAGCGTGGTGGCGTTGCCGGCATAGATCGCCTCCTTCACCCGCGCCGCCGGGCCGTTGCCCGCGGGCAGCACGCGAAGGCGCTCTGGGCGCAGCGCCACCTTGATGCGGCCGCCGGCCGGCAGGGCCTGGGCGGCCGTGGCGCTCATCCGGCCGCCACCGTCCAGGGCGACGGAGACCGGCTCGCCCGCCGCCGCTGGATAATCGAGATGGCCTTCACAGAAATTCGTCTCGCCGATGAAGCCTGCGACGAAGACCGTCTCGGGTGCCTCGTAGAGGTCGCGCGGCGCCCCGACCTGTTGCAGGCGGCCGTGGTCGAGCACCGCCACGCGGTCCGCCATGGTCAGTGCCTCCGTCTGGTCGTGGGTGACGAAGACGACGGTGATGCCGATCCGCTGCTGGAGATGCTTAATCTCGAGTTGCATCTCCTCCCGCAGGTTCTTGTCGAGGGCGGAGAGCGGCTCGTCCATCAGCAGCACGCGGGGCTGATAGACGATCGCCCGCGCGATGGCGACGCGCTGCTGCTGCCCACCGGAGAGCTGCGAGGGGCGGCGGTCACCCATGCCGCCGAGGCGCACCGTCTCGAGCGCCGCTCGCGCCCGCTCCTCGCGCTCCGCGCGGCCGATGCGGCGCATCTTGAGTGGGAAGGCGATGTTCTCCAGCACCGACATGTGGGGGAAGAGCGTGTAGCGCTGAAACACCATGCCGAGGTTCCGCCGGTTTGGCGGCGCCCAGGTTACGTCCTCTCCCCCGATCAGGATGCGGCCCTCATCCGGGTACTCGAAGCCCGCGATGGCCATGAGGATAGTTGTCTTGCCAGAGCCGGAAGGGCCGAGCAGGGCGAGGAACTCCCCTGCGCCGACCCGCAGCGAGACGTCGTCGATCGCCTTTACGGGCCCGAAGCGCTTCGCTAGCGCCTCTAAAGCCACCTGCCCCTGTGACGTGTCCCGCACTCCCATCCCGGCTCCTCGGACAATCGCCTCACGGGACAGGCTATTTGATATATCGACAGCGCCGCAAGCCCGTTTCACACTCCTCCCGAACCTGGGGAGGGACGGGATGCCAGCATTGGACGAAGCAATGCTCCGGGGTGCGCTGCCGCCACTCGAGGGGGAGCTGCGGCTGCCTGGGCTCTCAGCGCCGGTGGAGGTGCTTCGCGACACCTATGGGATCCCGCACCTCCGCGCCGCCGGCAGCGGCGATGCCTGGTTCGCGCTGGGCGTGGTGCACGCGCAGGATCGCCTGTTCCAGATGGAGCTCACGCGCCGGCGGGCGCTGGGCCGCGCGGCGGAGTGGCTTGGCCCCGCGGCAGCCGAGGCTGATATCCTTGTTCGGCGGCTTGGGATGGAGGTCGCTTGCCGGCGGGACTACGCCGCGCTGGGTGAGGCAGCGCGCACGATGCTGGAGTCCTACGCGGCCGGGGTGAATGCCTTCCTCGCCTCCGGTGCACCTTTGCCGGTCGAGTACGCGCTGCTGGAAGCGCGGCCTGAGCCCTGGGAAGGATGGCACAGTATCGCCGTGATGCGGCGGCTTGGGCTGCTGATGGGATCGGTCTGGTTCAAGCTCTGGCGCGCGGCGGCCTTGCCGGTGGTGGGGGCGGAAGGCATCGCGCGGCTACGCTACGATGATGGCGGGGCCGACTTTCTCTGCATCCCGCCGGGGCAGGAGGCGAGCCGCCACAAGGCCGACCTCTCGGCGCTCGCACCTGCCATCCGCGCCCTGCTCGAATCGCTCGGCCTGCCCGGCGACGAGACGGGTGGCGGCAGCAACAACTGGGCCGTCGGCCCGGCGCGCAGCCGCACCGGGCGGCCGGTATTGGCCGGCGATCCGCACCGCATGTTCGAGATGCCGAACATGTACGCGCAGCACCACGTGGCCTGCGACAGCTTCGACATGATCGGGCTGACCGTGCCGGGCGTGCCGGGCTTCCCGCATTTCGCGCAGAATGGCCGCGTGGCCTATTGCGTGACGCACGCTTTCATGGACATCCACGACGTCTTCCTCGAGCGCTTCGAAGAAGGCGGCGCGCGCGTGATGCACGCGGGCGAATGGACACCCGCCCGCCGCCGTGAGGAAACAATCGCGGTGCGAGGGGAGGGGACGCGCCGCTTCGAGGTGGTGGAGACGCCCAACGGGCCGGTGATCGCGGGCGACGCAGGCCGCGGCACCGCCCTCTCGCTGCGCTCCGTTCAGTTCGCCGAGACGGACCTCTCCTTCGATTGCCTGCCTCGGATGACGGGGGCTGGCAGCGTCGAGGGCCTGTTCGAGGCAACGCGTGGTTGGGGCCTGATCGACCACAACCTGGTTGCCGCGGACACGGCCGGCAGCATTGGCCACCTTGTCCGTGCGCGCGTGCCACGCCGCACGCGGGAGAGCGGGTGGCTGCCCATGCCCGGCTGGACGGGTGAGCACAACTGGCGCGGCTGGATTTCACATGACGACATGCCGCGGGTCATTGACCCCGCGGAGGGACTGATCGTCACCGCCAATAACCGCGTGGTGGCGGATGACCACCCCGACTATCTCTGCACCGACTGCCATCCGCCCTACCGCGCTGTGCGCATCTTGGAGCGGCTGCGAGCAAAGCCGGATTTCGGCGCGGAGGATGCGGGCGCGATCCATGGCGATACACTTTCCCCCAATGCGCTGCTGCTGCGTGACCGGATGACGGCCATGACACCCTTGAAGGGCGAGGCGGAGGCGCTGCGGGCGCGGCTGCTAGCCTGGGACGGGCACATGGAGGCGGGCGCAATGGAACCGACCGGCTATGTCGCCCTTCGCCGCGCGCTGACGCGCATCCTCGCCGAGCGCAGCGGCCTCGCCGAAACCGGCGCCCATCCCTGGCTGGCGGTGGCGCCGGGCGTCGCGCCGATGAACCAGCTCTGGTGGGCGCTGCCGAATCTGCTGCGGCGGGATGACGCCTCGCTGCTCGGCGGCTGGAGCTGGGAGGACGCCATTGGCGCGGCCCTGCACGAGGCGGCGGCCACGCCGGCGCAGGCCTGGGGCGAAGCGCACCGGCCGCGCTTCGCCCATCCCCTCTCCGCGCTCTTCCCTGAGGCGGCGCCGCTACTGGAGCCACGCGCCCTGCCGATCGGCGGTGACAACGACACAGTGCTGGCGAATGGCCTGCTCGCCGCGGCCGGGCCCGCTGCTGGATACGGGGCGTTGGCCCGCTACGTCTTCGATGTCGGCGACTGGGACAAGAGCCGCTGGGCCGTCTTCCACGGCGTTTCGGGGCAGCCCGGCAGCCCGCATTATGCCGACCAGCACACTGATTGGGCCGCGACCCGCATGGTGCCAATGCTTTACACTTGGGATGCCGTGCGCAGCGACGCACGCTCTGTCCAGGTGCTGCGGCCCTGAGCGGGAACGGCGGTGCCACGCCGCTCTGCACACGACCAGGAATCTCGCCATGAGCCGGTAAGGCTCGCCGACCCACCCCGGGCCGATCAGAGGGAAGAACGATGAAGCGTCGTGATGTGCTGGCCTTCTCCGCCGCCGCGCTGGCGGCACCCTCCGTCGTCAGGGCGCAGGGAACGCCCGGCGCACGGAGCGTCCTGCGGTTCGTGCCCCAGACGGACCTCGCCCTGCTGGACCCGGTGTTCAACACCGCGCTCGTCACGCGCAACCACGCGATGATGGTCTATGACCAGCTCTACGGACTGGACGAGTCCTACGAGCCGCGCCCGCAGTTGGTGGCGGGCCATGTCATCGAGGATGACGGCCGGCGCTGGCGCATCTCGCTGCGCGAGGGGATTACCTTCCATGACGGCACGCCCATCCGCGCCGCCGACGCGATCGCCAGCATCGCCCGCTGGTCGCAGGCGGACGTGCTGGGGCAGAACATCCGTGCGATCACGGACGAGATGACGGTGGTCTCCGACCGGGTATTCGACATCCGGCTGCGCAAGCCATTCCCCCTGCTTGCCGCGGCACTGGCCAAGCCCTCCTCCTTCTGCCCGGTAATGCAGGAGCGCTTTGCCCGCAGCCCTACCTCGACCCAGGTGACGGAGATCGTCGGCAGCGGTCCCTTCCGCTGGGTGGCGAATGAGCGGCTGGCTGGCGTGCGGGCGGTCTACGAGCGCTTCGCAGGCTATGTGCCGCGCGACGAGCCCGCCAGCTTCCTCGCCGGCGGCAAGCGCGCGATGCTCGACCGTGTGGAATGGCATACGCTGCCCGATGCCTCCACGGCCGCCTCGGCCATGCAGCAGGGCGAGGTGGACTGGTGGGAGCAGCCGACGCCCGACCTGCTGCCGTTGCTCCGCCGGAACCGCAACCTGCGGGTGGAGGTGAAAGATCGGAGCGGATCGATGTCCATGATCCGCCTCAACCACCTCCAGCCGCCCTTTGACAACCCGGCGATCCGCCGCGCCTTCCTCCCAGGCATCCGGCAGGCGGACTATATGACGGCCATCCTCGGTGAGGATCGTTCCCTCTGGACGGACCGCTGCGGCTTCTTCCTTCCGGGCTGCCCCTTGGCGACGGAGGTGGGGCTTGAGACGATGGACGGCGCACCGGACCATGCCCGCGTGAAGCGCAACCTGGAGGCGGCGGGCTATCGCGGGGAGCGCGTCGTCTTCGTCGTGCCCACCGACAACGCGCGGCTGAACACGATGAGCGAGATCGCGGCGGACATGTTCCGCCGGAGCGGCGTGAACCTCGACTACCAGCCCGGCGACTGGGGCACGATCGCCGCGCGGGTGAACAACCGCGGGCCCCTGGACCAGGGCGGCTGGAGTGTCTGGTGCAACACCATTCCCGGCATCATTGCGACCAGTCCTGCCACCCAATCCTATCTTCGCGGGCCGGGGCGCGCGGGCACCTATGGCTGGCCGGACCTGCCGCAAATCGAGGCCCTGCGCGACAGGTTCATGAAGGCGCAGGACCCCGCGGAGCAGAAGCGGCTTGCCGAGGCCATGCAGCGCCAAGCCTTCGAGGACATTCCTTACCTGCCGACCGGCGGCTTCACCCAGCCGACCGCATTCCGCGCCGACATCACGGGCATGCTCAACGGCTTCCCGCTGTTCCACAATATCCGAAGAGGCTGACCGGGCACTCGCCCACGGGGCGCAGGCCCCTCGCTGCGTTCCGTCCGGACGCTACGGTGCGGAGGGTGGCGTTTCTTGTGCCTGCCAGAGGACCTTCATGAAGGGTGCTGGGAGGAGAAGCTTGTTCTCCTGCCGAAGCACCATCGGCCGCACCTTCGCGGCGTAGGTCTTCCACGCCGGATCGGCAAGAAGCCGCGCGCGGCGCTCCGTGCGCTCGGCGAGATCCTCGTAGGCCCAGAGGTGGACCACTTGGTTAAGCGGCCCGAACTCGGTGGAGTAGTAGCCCACCATGCGGCCGAGGATCGACTTCTGGATCACCAGCCCCTCCGCCTCGTAGGCGGCCAGGTAGGCCGCGGCCTGCCCCGCATGCAGGGTATAGATCCGCTCTTCGACGATCATGGGCGTCTTCTCCCCAGGAGAGCCTTGCACTGGCCCTCGAATTGGTAATACCAATTCGGTAAGACCAATTCGGAGGTGCGTCAAAGAGTGATTGGCCTCCCTGCGATCGGCGAAGAACGCGCCAACCTGATCGGCCGCCTTCTGCCCTTCATCGCGCATCGGCGGCTGGAGCCCGGGGATCGCCTGCCTTCTGAACGCGAGTTGGCGGAGCGCTTCGGCGTCGGCCGTGGGGCGGTGCGCGAGGCGCTGGCCGTGCTGGAGACGCTGCGGATCGTCGAGCGGCGGCCGAACTCCGGCATCTACCTCCGCCGCGTGGATCGGCAGGGCTCCATCGAGGCCATCGTGCTGCAGGCTGAGTTGGGCATCCCGCTGACCGAGGCGGAGGTGCGCGAGGTCGTCGAGTTGCGCCGCATCCTGGAGATGCAGGCCGTGCGCCTCGCGGCCGAGCGCCGCCAGGCCGGCGATATCCAGCGGCTGGACGAAATACTGGGTCGCACGGACGGCGTGATTGCCGCCTCTGGCAACCCCGCGGACGAGGACGCCGCCTTCCACTTGGCAATAGTGGAAGCGACGGGGAACCATGTGTTCCTGCGGGTGGTGAACGCCTTCTACCTCATGTCCCGCAGCCGGCGGCAAGCCTACTTCGCCGACGGTAGCCGGGCGCCGCTCTCCCAGAGGCAGCACCGTGCGCTGCGGGACGCCGTGGCCGCCGGCGACGCGGACGCGGCAGAACGGGCCATGGCCGGTCATCTGCGAGGCGTCGAGAGCTACTGGATGGAACTGCTCGAACGACGGGCACGCGGCGACTGAATCGGCGGCCCACCCGGAGGAAACAACAAGAACATGAAGGTTACAGATGTCATCTGCCACGTGCTGCAGTCCAAGGTGGAGCAGCCCTTCACCTCGGCGCGGGGCTGGCTCTACACCACGCGCGCCTCATGCATCGTCGAGATCCGGACGGACGAGGGGATCACCGGTTGGGGCGAGTGCTACGGCCCCGCGGCGGTGAACCGCACGATCATTGAGACGCAGTACCGCGCACGCGTCATCGGCCGCGATCCCTTCGACGTGGAGGTCGTGTGGGAGGACCTCTACAACCGCATCAAGGATTACGGCCTTACCGGCATGACCATAGCCGCGCTGTCCGGCATTGATATCGCGCTCTGGGACGTGATCGGCCGCGCGCTCGGCAAGCCCATCCACAAGCTGATCGGCGGGGCCCACCGCACGGAGGTGCAGGCCTATGCCACTGGCCTCTACTTCATCGACATGGACAGGTTGGTCGAGGAGGCGGTGGAAGAGGCCGAGGATTACGCGAAGCAGGGCTTTCGCGCGATCAAGATGAAGATCGGCCTCGGCGACCCGAAGCTGGACCTGAAGCGCGTCGCGGCCGTGCGGCAGGCGATCGGCCCGGACATCCGCCTCGCCGTTGACGCCAACCACTGCTTCACCGTCCCCCAGGCCATCCGCCTCGGTCGCGCAATGGAGGAGCACGACATCCTCTGGTTCGAGGAGCCGATCAGCCCCGAGGACCACGACGGTTACGTGGAGGTCACGCGGGCGCTCGACATGGCGGTGGCGGGCGGGGAGAACGACTTCACGCGCTGGGGCTTTCGCGACGTGATCGTGCGCAAGGCAATGGACATCGTCCAGCCCGATGTCTGCGCGGCCGGCGGCATCAGCGAGTGCCGCAAGATTGCCGCCATGGCCTCGGCGCATGGGGTGGAATGCGTGCCGCATGCCTGGGGATCGGCCATCGGCCTGGCGGCGACGGTTCAGTTCCTCGCGGCGCTGCCCGACACACCGCCGGCCTTCCGGCCCATGCCGCCCATGCTGGAATTCGAGCAGACGCCGAACCCGTTGCGGGACCGGCTGGCGAAGGACCCGATCGTGCAGCGCGGCGGCATCGTCCGCGTGCCGGATGGGCCTGGGCTGGGGATCGAGGTAGATCCCACCGTCCTCGACCAGTACAGGGTGGCGTGACCGTGCTCGTCGCGCTCACCGATCCCATTGACCCCTCCGGCGACGCGATCCTGCGCAGGGCTGGCCACGAGGTGGCGCTGCCGGGCGAGGGGGGGCTGGACGCCCTGCTGGCCCGGGCGGAGGCGGTGGTCGTCCGCCGCAAGCTGCCGGACGACCTCTCCGCCCGCGCGCCGCGCCTCCTCGCCGCCGTGCGGCAGGGCGTGGGGGTGGACATGATTCCGGTGGAGGACTGCACCGCCCACGGGGTGCTCGTGGCCAATGTGCCGGGGGCTAACGCGGACTCCGTTGCCGAGTTCGCCATTGCGCAGATGCTCGCCGTCGCGCGGCGGGCCGAAACAATGCATGCCGAACTGATTGCGAAGGACTGGAACACCGCCCGCGCGCGCTCCGCACAGGCTTTCGAGCTCCGCGGCCGCGTGCTCGGTATCATCGGCATGGGGGCAATCGGCACCAGGCTCGCGGAGATCGCGCGGGATGGCTTCCGCATGCGCGTGCTCGCCCATCGCCGCGGCGACGCGCCCATGCCCGAGGGCGTGGAGCGTGCTGAACCCGACCGGCTCTTCGCCGAGAGCGACTTTGTCGTCCTCGCCTGCCCGCTGACGCCGGAGACGCGCGGCCTCGCCTCCGCCGCGCGGATCGGGCGCATGAAGGGGACGGCTTGGTTGCTGAACCTCGCCCGGGGGCCGGTGGTGGAAGGTGCTGCGCTGCTGGAGGCGCTGCGTGCCGGAAGGATCGGCGGCGCTGCGCTCGACGTGTATGACGAACAGCCGCTCGCGCCGGACCACCCGCTGCGCGCTCTGCCGAACGTCATCCTCACGCCTCATGTGGCCGGGCTGAGCACCGAGGCGGTGGAGCGGATGAGCACCGGCGCGGCCGAGGAGGTGGTTCGCATCCTTGCGGGCGGCCGCCCACGCTCCTTCATTAACCCTGAAGCTTGGGAGGCGTCCCGCAGACGACGTGCCGTTCTGGGCTACTCGGTCGAGGAGGCTGCGGCATGAGGATCTCCCGCGTGCATGCCACTTGGTGCCGCGTGCCCATCCCCTATGAGCGCCAGCACACGAGTGACTTTGGCCGCGTCCCCACCTTCGACTCAGTTATCGTGCGGGTGGAGACGGCGTGCGGCCTGACCGGCTGGGGCGAGGCCAAGGCGGGCGTGGGCAGCGCCGCTGCCTGCGCCGGACTCGCAGCCATTATCAACGATGACTACGCGCCACTCCTGCTCGGGCAGGACCCGCGCGACATCTCCCGCCTTTGGGACGTGATGTACAACACGCCGCGCGAGGGCTACGCGATCGCTGGCGGCTACGCGCTGCCGCAGGTGGGGCGGCGCGGCCTCTCCATCTCCGCCATCGCGGGCGTGGACGTCGCGCTCTGGGATATTCTCGGCAAGTCGCTCGACGTGCCGGTCTGGCGCCTGCTGGGCGGAAAGCGCGTGGACCGGATGCCCGCCTATGCCTCCGGTGGCTGGGCCGATGCCACGAAGATCGGCGAGCAGTTGCAGGGGTACTGCGACCAGGCGGGCTTCCGGGCCGTGAAGATGCGCGTCGGCGTCATGGACGGCTCGCCCGCACGCTCGGCGGCGCGGGTGCGGGCGGCGCGGGAAAGGCTCGGCCCCGACATCCGGCTCATGGCCGACGCCCACGGCACCTGGACAGTGGCCGAGGCCCGCGCCTTTGCCCGCATGGTCGAGGATTGCAGCCTTTTCTGGTTCGAGGAGCCCGTGAGTGCGGACGACAAGGCCGGCATGGCCGAGGTACGCCGCTCCTCCTCCGTGCCGATCAGCGCGGGGGAGAGCGAGTTCACTCGGCACGACTTCCGCGAGATCTGCGAGCTGCGCGCGGCGGACGTTCTGCAGCCGGACCTCGCCATTGCCGGCGGGTTGACGGAGGGGCTTCGTATCTCGGCCCTCGCTTCGGCCTACAACCTGCGCCTCGCGCCGCATCTCTGGTCCGGTGCGCCGGCTTTCGCGGCCGGGATGCACCTCGCCGCAACGCAGAGCGCCGGCTTCATCCTCGAGTACTCGCTCGGCCATAACCCGATGCTGCACGACCTCATCGAGGAGAGCTTCCCTGTGGAGGACGGCCACGTCGCCATCCCGGACAGGCCGGGGCTTGGTATCACCGTGCGCGAGGCCTTCCTGCAGAAGTACGGTCAGGAGGGCCGCGCATGAAGATTGCCGCCATCGAGGCTTTCCCCACCTCCTTTCCGGTTCCGGAGGGAGCGGGCGTGTCGCTCGGCGTTGGGCGTGCGGTGAAGCGGGACGCCGTGGTCGTAAAGGTGACGACGGAGGACGGCATCGTCGGCTGGGGCGAGAGCCATCACGGCCGCGCCCATACCGCCGTCGCCGCCCTGCTGCAAACCACGCTGACGCGGCTGGTGAAGGGCATGGACGCGACGGACGTCGTCGGTGTGTGGAACCGGATCTATCGCGGGCAGCTAGCGAGCCACGGCATGGGCGCGGGCTGCGCGCTCGCCATGTCCGGGCTCGACATGGCACTCTGGGACATCCGCGGAAAGGCGGTGGGCTGGCCGCTCTACCGGCTGCTCGGCGGCGCGGCGCGTGCGGTGCCGGCCTATGCGGGCGGCGTCGCCCTCGGCTACCAGCCGCCCGAGGAGCTGGTGGAGGAGGCCCGGCCGCACCTGGAGGCGGGCTACCGCGCCCTGAAGCTCCGGATCGGCGACACGGTGGCCAACGATGCCGCGCGCATGGAGGCGGTGCGCCGTGCCTTCGGCGACGAGGTGGACATCCTCGCCGACGCCAACACCGCCTATTCGCTCGCGGATGTGCGCCGGGTGATGCCAGTTATGGACGAACTGGGGATGGGCTGGCTGGAAGAGCCTTTTCCGCCCCATGACCACCGCGCCTACCGTGAGGCGCGCAGCTACGGGCGCACTCCGTTGGCGGTCGGGGAGAACCATTTCACGCGCTACGAGTTCTCGCCGCTGCTGGAAGCCGACAGCATCGGCATCTGGCAGCCGGATCTGTCCAAGTGCGGGGGTATCACCGAGGCTTTGCGCATCGCCGCCATGGCCTCCGCGCACAAGATCGCGGTGCATCCGCACAGTTCCATGACCGGGCTGAACCAGGCGGCCTCGATCCACTTCCTCTGCGCCATCGACAATGCCGGCTACTTCGAGGCCGACGTGTCGCGCGGGAACCTGTTTCGCGATGCTCTCGTCAGCGAGCCCTGGCGGATTGGCGACGATGGCTGCGTGCGCCCCAACGAGGCGCCCGGCATCGGCGTGGAGGTGGACGAGGAATGGCTGCGGGCCCACCCTGCCATTGAGGGCCCCGGCTACGTGTAGCGCATGATCCCCGCGACCGCCCCGGCAGAGAGGCGGCGCGAACCGGAGGAGGAGACGTTCCATGGTTCACACGAGGCGCGGCCTGTCCGGCCGCATTGCAGCCGCCCTGCTTTCGGTGGGCATCGGGCTGGCACCTGCCGCAGCACCTGCTGCCGATCCTCCCTTCACGCGGGAAGTGCGGTTCCTAAACCCGTTCGCCCCGGGTGGCACCTCCGACCTGATCGGACGGATTCTTGCCGACCAGCTGAGCAAGCAGATCGGCCAGAACGTCGTCGTCGAGAACAGGACAGGCGGCGGTGGCGTGGTGGCGGCGCAGGAGCTGGCGCGCTCCAACCCCGACGGGCACACGATCCTTCTTGCGTCAATGGGCGTGCTGACCATCACCCCGCAGATGCAATCCGTGCCCTACGATGTGGAGAAGGACCTGCTGCCCGTCGCGAACATCGCCTCGGTCTACAACATCCTGGTCACGGGACCGCGCTCGCCCATCCGCCGCTGGCAGGACCTGGCAGAGATGGCGAAGGACCGTTCGCGCACGGTCACCTGCGCCACGGTCGGTGCCGGGTCCAGCCAGCAACTCTCCTGCATCCTCTTCGCTTCCATGACGGGTGGGCAGATCACGCAGGTTCCTTACCGAGGCGGGGCGCCGGCCATCCTCGACATTTCGACCGGCCGCGTGGACGTTATGTTCGGCAATATGCCGGAGTTCCTCGGCCAGATCCGCGACGGTGGGCTGCGCGCCGTGGCCTATGGTGCGAGCGAGGCCTCGCCGCTGATTCCTGAGCTTCCGGTCATCTCACGCGACGGCCTTCCCGCCTTTAAAATCCCAAGCTGGTTCGGGGTGGTGGCGCCCGGTCGCACGCCGGAGGCCATGGTGGCCCGCTGGAATGCCGAGCTGAACCGCGCCATGGAGGCGCCCGACGTTCAGCGCCGCTTTACCGAGAACGGGCTGCAGCGCCTGGGCGGCACGCGCGAGGACTTCATACGGCAAATCGCGGCGGATCGGCAGCGCTGGGGCGGGATCATCCGCGAGCACAACATCCGTGCGGATTAGAAACGGAGCGAGCCTCCTTGATCTTGTGAATTTGCCGCTGCGTTCGCCTCTCGAAGAGCGTGTTACTGCTGAGAGCCGCTAAGCTCGCGGCCGCGGTGGGGTAGGGCAGGGTTTGCCCGGCCTACCCCGCCTGGCGCCGGAGGCGCGTGACGTAGGAAAAGCGTTCCCCCGGGTGCAGGCTGACGCTGACGGCCAGCGGCTTGCCCGCGGGGTCGAGATAGCGGCGGGTGATGCGCAGCCCATGGCCGCCCGGCGGCGTCTCCAGCGCGCGCGCTGCCTCGCCCGGCGGAATGCCCGAGGCGGTGATCTCCTGCACCACTTCCGAAATCGGCCGTCCCGACCAGGCGGCCAGCACCGCGGCGATCAGCTCCGCGGCATCCCGGCCGCGCAGGCGATCCTCGAAGTCAGGAGGGGCCGCTTCAGCATCCGCATGGGTCTCAGTCCAGCAGAGCGCGGGACCGCCGTCCGACGGCACGCGCCGGCTCAGGACCCGCAGCCAGCGGCGGCCCGCCTGGAGCCCCTGCTCCCGCTCCATGGCATGGTCCGCCACCACGGGATGCACGCCGAGGATCTCGCGCCGCGTCTCGGCCGCGTATTGCAACAGGTCCCCCATCCCGGCGAGTGATTGGAGGTAGGTGCCGCGGCCGCTCGGGCCGAGGGCCGTGACCCTCGTGCCCGCGCGTCGCCGACGCGAGACGAGCCCGAGTTCCTCAAGCCGGTCCAGCGCCGCCCGCATCGTGGCCCGGCTGACACCGCGTTCGGCCGCCATCTCGACTTCGGGCGGCATCTGCGAACCGAGCGGGTGAAGCCCGCCCGCAATCTCCTTGGCGAGCTCGCGCGCGAGGGCGGCGTAGCGCGGTTCGGCTGAGAGGGACGGCATGGCCCACTCCTAGAACATGAAACGTCGTTGACAAGCCACCTCCCGCCAAATAGGACCGTACCAATGAAATAGTTCGTACTTAATCGGGAGGATAGTCCAATGAGGCGTCGCACAATCCTGACGGCCCCGCTTGCCGCGGCGGCAGGCCCGTTCGCCCCGGCGGTGGCCGAGGCGCAGGCGCCCGGCAGCTATCCCGACCGGCCGATCCGCCTGATCCTCCCCTTCTCCGCGGGCGGGCCCACGGACACGCTTGGGCGCGTCTTCGCTGAACAGCTGTCGAAGGGGATGAACGCGCGCGTGCTGGTGGAGAACCGCACCGGCGCGGGTTCCACCATCGGCGCCGACGTCGTCGCGAAGGCCGCGCCGGACGGCTACACGCTGCTCTTCAACAACCTTTCCCACTCGATCAACCCGAGCCTCTACCGGCGGATGCCCTATGACACGGTGGCCGATTTCGTGCCGGTCAGCGTGCTGATGGAGGGGCCCGTCGTCGTGCTGGTTGGCGCCAACTCTCCCTTCCGCACGCTGAAGGAGCTGATCGACGCCGCCCGCGCGAAGCCCGATGGCTACGACTACGGCTCCGCCGGCAACGGCTCGGCCGCGCACGTCTCCATGGTGCAGATCGTGGCCAAGACCGGTGCCCGGATGAACCACATTGTCTACCGTGGCGTGGCCAACGCGATGACGGACCTTCTCTCGGGTGCCATCGTCTCGGTGAACGACACCTCGACCACGGCGCTCGGCAGCATCCGCGGCGGCATGGTGCGCCCGCTCGCCGTCACCTCGCCCGCGCGCGTGCCCTTCCTGCCGGACCTTCCCACGGTGCGCGAAAGCGGTGTCCCGGAACTGGCGGACTTCCAAATGTCCACCTGGAACATGCTTCTCGCTCCGGCGGGAACGCCGCAGCCGATCGTGGATCGCCTGCACCGCGAGGTGCGGGCCACGATGCGCGACGACGCCTTCGTCGCCAAGCTGGCGGAACTCGGCAACGTACCGATGCCGGAAGCGGACCTTGCGGGAACCCGCGCCTTCCTCGTCTCCGAGATGGAGCGCTGGCGCGACGTGATGAACCAGGCGGGCGTTCGCCCCGAATAGCCGGATCCCCCTTATGCCCAGCACACCCCTCGACTCCGTCCTCTTCCGCGACATGTTCGGCACGCACGACATGCGCGCGGTCTTCTCCGACGAGGCGCTCGTCGGCCGCTACCTAGAGGTCGAGGTCGCCCTCGCCCGTGCGGAGGCGCGTTGCGGGGTCATCCCCGGCGAAGCCGCGGAGCGCATCGCGGCCGCGGGCGCCGATTTCCGCCCCGATTGGGAGCGGCTGAAGCGGGAGACCGAGAATGTCGGCTACCCGATCCTGCCCCTCGTTCACCAGCTTGCCGAGGCGGCTGGAGAGGCGGGGCGCTACGTCCACTGGGGCGCCACCACCCAGGACATCATGGACACGGCCAGTGTGCTGCAGGTCCGCGCCGCACTGGAGCTTGTTGGCGCGGATATCGACGCCTTGCGCGGCATCCTCGCCGAGCTCGCGGCGCGCCACCGCGATACGCCGATGGCAGGCCGCACCCACCTCCAGCAAGCCCTGCCGGTCACCTTCGGCTACAAGGTGGCGATCTGGCTCGCGGCCATGGACCGGCATGCGGAGCGGCTGGCGCAGCTGAGGCCACGCGTGCTCCTCGGCCAGTTCGCGGGCGCCACCGGTACGCTCGCTTCCCTCGGGGCGGACGGCTTCCGCGTGCAGGAGGAGTTCTGCCGCGAACTCGGACTGGGCCAGCCGGTCATCACCTGGCACGTGGCGCGGGACGGGTTGGCGGAGGCCGTGGCCTTCCTCGGTCTCGTCACCGGTAGCTTGGCGAAGATTGCCACGGACATCATGCTGATGATGTCAACCGAATTCGGCGGCGAGGTGATGGAGCCTTTCGTGAAGGGGCGCGGCGCTTCCTCCACCATGCCGCAGAAGCGCAACCCCATCTCCTCGGAGATCATGCTGGCCACGGCCAAGGCTGTGCGGCAGCAGGTTGCGCTGGTGCTGGACGCGATGGTGCAGGACTTCGAGCGCGCCACGGGGCCCTGGCACCTCGAGTGGATGGCGCTGCCGGAAAGCTTCCTGCTTGCCGCATCCTGCCTGCACCAGGCCTGTTTCGCCCTATCAGGCCTGACGGTGGATGCCGGTCGGATGCGGGCGAACCTCGACCTGTCAGGCGGCCTGATCGTGGCGGAAGCCGTGATGATGGCCGCCGCCCCCAAACTAGGGCGGCAGCACGCCCATGACGTGGTCTACGACGCCTGCCGCGCCGCCATCACGTCGGGCCGCACGCTGGCCGCGGCGCTGATGGACGTGCCGGAGGTGGTGGAAGCACTCGGCGGTGCGGAGGCGGTCCAGCAGCGGTGCGACCCCGCCAATTATCTCGGGCTCGCGCCAGAGATGGTGGACCGTGTGCTCGAGGCCCGGAACTCGGCGCGCTGAGAGGTTTGAGCGACGGGATGCAAGCCAACGTTCCGAAGAGGAAAGGGGCCTTTTCAAACTGCTTCCCGCTGCCGAATAGCGATGACCTTTTCGGTCACGGCAAGGAAGGCGCATCGCTCGACCTCCTCTGGCTCCGTCCGGCGACGCAGGACGGTCGATCACACCCGTTCTGCCAAAGGACGTGCAGGCTTGCCGGGATGAGCGAAGGGTATGCCTGTTTGGTGAGAGGTACGCCGGGGCTCTAGGTTCCGGAGCTGGGGGCCGGAACCGGTCCCTGGTACCGGGCGCGCGGGCGGATCAGGGCCGCGTCGCGCGCCTGCTCCATGGCGTGGGCTGCCCAGCCCACGCTTCGCCCCAGCAGGAAGATCGTGAAGGGCGCGCTTGACGGCAGGCGCATCGCCCGGGCAAGCGCCGTCAGCGCGAAGTCGATATTCGGCAGGGTGCCCGTCAGATCCAGAACGAGATCCTGCAGCTCCTGCATCATGGGCTCGATGGCGATCCGCGTTGCCAGCACGGCCGCGCGAACATCACCCTGCGGGTAGAGGGGATGTCCGAAGCCCGGAAGGAAGCCGTGGCGGTCCAGCCAGCCCTGCACCGCCGGCTGCGGCCCGACCGCCGCCGCTTCGTCGAGAAGACGGAGCAGCGCGGCGCTGGCACCGCCGTGCTTCGGTCCGGACAGCGTGCTCAGGCCCGCGAGGAGGCAGGCCGTGAGCGGCGCACCGGTGGAGGCTGCAACGCGCGCCGCGAAGGCGGAGGCATTCAGTTCGTGGTCGGCGAGCAGGACCAGCGCCTGGCGAACCAGATCGGTCTCCTCTGCCGTGAGCGACCACAGCGTGCCGAGCGTCGCATGGAGCGGCCCCTGGCCCGGACCGAGGCCACAGGAAGCAGCGATCCGGGCGATCGCCGCCTGCGCATCGCGAGCCAGCCGCTCGCTGCTGCGTCCGATCGAGGCATGGCTCTCCGGGACCAGCGCGGCCAGTGCCTGGAAGGGGTTGCCTGTGTCGGTCACGGGAATGGCGAAGCCGGCCTCGCCGGCGCTGTTCCACAGTAGGCGAGCCGCCACCTCGAGCGTCGCGTGCTGCGAGAAGTCCACCGCATCGAGCCCGCGATAGATGAGGCGGCCGCGATGGACAGTCGAGATGGCCGTGACCACCGAGGGCTCGCCCCAGGCCATGGAGCCCGCCGCGACGGCCGAGCGGCTGCGGCTGCGTCCGCGCCGGCCCGCCAGGGCGGTCACGTCGGCCGTTCGGTACTGGCTGCTTCGGGAGTTCGCCTCGCGGCGGACCTCGATCAGCCCGCGACTGACATAAGCGTAGAGCGTCTGCGGCTTCACCCCCAGCAGGCCGAGCGCCTCCGCACGGTCGATCCAATCCTTCATGTTGATCAACCTTATCAAGATTGATGCAGCGGTCGAGCGGAAGCAGCCTCCCCGGCATCGTGGGAGCGAAGAACATGACGACAGCGCTCGAAGCCGCCTCAGCGCTCGGCAGGATGCTCGAGGAGATCCTCCAATCCTTGGAACTCGCGCCGGCTACCGCGGGGCGGTTGCGGGTCAACGGGGAGGAGATCCTGCCATCCTGCTTTGCGGTGACCGACCTGGCCGTGGCGGCGATCGGGGCAGCGGGTCTGGCGACGGCGGAACTGCTCCGCCTCAGCGGCAACTCGCCGCCGCCCGTGGCGGTGGACCGGCGCCTCGCCTCCGCTTGGTTCCTCCGCTCGCTGGCGCCCCAGGGCTGGACGTTGCCCGAGCCCTGGGATCCGATCGCCGGTGACTACCGAGCGGCCAATGGCTGGATCCGCCTCCATACCAACGCGCCGCACCACCGCGCCGCGGCGCTCTCCGTCCTCGGGTGCGGGGGCGATCGGGACGCAGTCGCGGGTGCCGTCACGCGCCGGGCCAAGGACGAGCTGGAGGCGGCGATCCTGCAAGCCGGCGGCTGCGCGGCCGCCATGCGGTCGATCGCGGACTGGCAGCACCACGCGCAGGGCCGCGCAGTCATCGCCGAGCCCCTTATCACCTGGCAGAGGGGCGGGCAGGGACCAGGGCGGCGATGGCGGCCTGAGCCGTCGCGGCCGCTCGCGGGCATCAAGGTGCTCGACCTGACGCGCGTCCTGGCCGGCCCCGTCGCGACGCGCTTTCTAGCCGGCTTGGGTGCGGACGTGCTGCGCATCGATCCGCCCGACTGGAACGAGCCGGCGGTGGTGCCGGACGTAACCCTCGGAAAGCGCTGCGCGCGACTGGACCTCCGCGAGCCCGGCGACCGCCGCACCTTCGAGGCGCTGCTCGCCGAGGCCGACATGATGGTGCATGGCTACCGGCCAGGTGCGCTGGAACGGCTCGGCTACGACACGGCGCGGCGGCGGGCTCTCAACGCCAGCCTGATCGACGTGTCGCTCTGCGCCTATGGCTGGAGCGGACCCTGGGCCGGACGGCGCGGCTTCGACAGCCTCGTGCAGATGTCATCCGGCATCGCGGAGGCAGGGATGCAGTGGAAAGCGGCCGACCGCCCGGTGCCGCTGCCCGTGCAGGCGCTCGACCACGCCACGGGCTACCTCATGGCCGCCGCTGCCATCCGCGGCCTGGCCCAAAGGATGGACAAAGGAGGCGCCGTCAGCGCAAGGCTCTCGCTCGCACGGACCGCGGCGCTTCTGGGGGGCAGCAGCGATGCTGCGCCAGCCATCGCGCCTGGTGGACCGCGCGACGCGGACTACGCGCCGGGCATCGAGCGCACGCCTTGGGGCCCCGCGCGGCGGCTGAGGTCTCCCGTGCTGATTGGCAGCCTGATTCCACATTGGGACCGGCCCGCCTCGGAACTCGGTGCGGTCGAGGCCTCATGGTGAGGAGGCCCATGCCCGGCCCACGGTCCCTGGACGCCGCGCCTCAGTCCTGGCCGTTGATGAAGGGGTTGGACCGGCGTTCCTCCCCGAAGGTCGAGCCCGGGCCGTGGCCGCAGAGAAAGCGGATGCCGTCGCCCAGCGGCAGCAGCTTGCCCTTGATCGAGGCGATCAGCGCGGCGTGGTCGCCATAGGGGAAGTCGGTCCGCCCGACCGAACCGCGGAAGATCACGTCGCCCGCGACCGCCACCTCCAACGCCGTGGAGATGAAGACGACGTGGCCCGGCGTATGGCCGGGACAGTGCAGCACGGCAAAGTCCTGCCCGGCAATGCTGACCGTCTCGCCCTCCTCCAGCCAGCGGTCGGGGGTCACGTTCTCTAGCCCTTCGATGCCGAAGCGCGCGCCCTGGTCCGCAAGACCTTCAAGGAGGAAGCCGTCGCGGCGGTCCGGTCCCTCGATCGGCACCGTCCCGCCCTGCCGCGCCTCCAACTCCCGCTTCAACGCGGCGGCCCCGCCGGCATGATCCAGGTGGCCGTGCGTCAGGAGGATGCGATCCACCTTGAACCCAGCCTTGTCCAGGGCGGCCAGGATCCGCGGCACGTCCCCGCCGGGGTCGATCACCGTGCCATGTCCGCTCTCCGCGTCCCAAATGAGGGCGCAGTTCTGCTGGAAGGGCGTGACCGGGATCTGGGCGGCCTGGAGCTGGGGCATGGGCCCGGCCTGCCATGCCCTGCGGGAGGGGTCAACGGCGCCTGCCACCCTGCTCGCCGACGCCTGTCCGCCGAGGCTAGCCGCGCGGCTTGACCATCCAGTTGAACGCCGCACCGGCCGCCATCAGCACCGCCGTCCCGAGGAACACCGCGCCCATCCCGAGATGCCCACCGACGAAGCCACCGAGCAACGGCCCCGCCACCTGCCCGGCATATTGCGAGGAGGTCGAGTATCCCAGCATCGTGCCGGCGACGCGGTCCGGCACGTTGTGCCGGATGACGCTGGCGACGCAGGGCAGCAGTCCGCCCAGCGATAGCCCCATCAGAAAGCGCAGGGCCACGAGCTGCCAGCTGGCGGAGACGAAGGCCTGCGGCACCAGCAGCAGCGCGGATACGAGCAGGCAACCGACAATGACGTTCCAGTGCCCGATCCGGTCCGCCAGCTTGCCCAGCCGCGCGGCCGACAGGATGCTGCCGAGCGCCGCTGCCGACATCGCGAGGCCCGCTACCATCGTCACTTGCGCCTGATCCGCCACCAGCTCCGCGACGTAAAGGGTGATGATCGGCTCGACCGACATGTTCGCGAACATCAGCAGCATGCCCGTGGCCAGCATGGCCAGCAGGGGCCCCTTGTCCGGCACCGCCGCAAAGCCGCCCCGTTCCCTTGCCACTGTGGTGCCGCGCGGCCGCTTCTCCTCGTGGATCAGTAGCGTGGTCGCGAGGAAGGCGATGAAGATCACCGCCCCGGCCGCCAGGAAGGTGGCGCGGATGCCGATGTGCTGGGGCAGGACGCCGCCGAGCAGGGGGCCTGCCAGGTTGCCTGCCATGATGCCCGAGCTGAGCATGCCCAGCGCCCAGGCCGAGCGCGCCTTCGGCGACTGCGTCGCAACGAGCACGAAGGATCCCGAGGCGTAGCCGCCGAGAAAGCCGGCGAGCAGGCGCAAACCCACCAGCTGGTAGACATCCTGCGCCATGCCGGTCAGCGACATCGCGACGGCCATCCCGAGGCTCGCCCGGATGAGCATCAGCTTGCGCCCGTACCGGTCGGCTAGCTGCCCCCAGAGCGGCGCAACGAGCGCGGCGGAGAGGAAGGTGGCGCCGAAGGCCGCGCCCGACCAGGTGGCGATGGCCGCCGACCCGGCGACCCCGAGTTGCTCGACATAGAGCGGCAGGAAGGGGAGCAGCAGGGTCATGGCCACGATGGTCGTGAAGGACCCGAAAACGCAGACGAGGAGGTTGCGCTGCCAATGGGCGGAGCCATCCTCCTCCGTCGTCGTTCCGTGCCCTGTTTCAGTCCTGCCCATGCGGCCGAGATCCTCACTGCGCCGATGCATGAACTGAGAAGGCCACGCAGAAGGTGTCGTCGCTACCCTCCCTCGCGCAAAGGAGGCTGCCTATGCGGACTACCCGCCCGGCGCGTAGCGCATGTAACGCGCGCGGTGCAGCGCGGCGGAGCCGAAAGCATTGGCCGTCACCATCGCCTTTCGCAGGAAGAGGCCGATGTCGTACTCGTCCGTATAGCCGATGGCGCCGTGCAACTGCACGGCCTCGCGCGTGACGCGCAGCGCCGCCTCGGCCGCACGGGCCTTGGCGCGTGAGACGAGGGCCCGGCGCGCGTCGCCTGCCGCGCCCGCATCCAGGTCGACCGCCGCGCGCTCCACGCTCGCGCGGGTGAGCACGATCTGGATCTTCAGGTCGGCCGCGCGGTGCTGCAAGGCCTGGAAGCTGCCGAGCGCCTTGCCGAACTGCTGGCGCGCCCGGAGGTAGTCGAGCGTCATCTCGAAGCAGCGCTCCATCAGGCCCAGCAGGTAGGCGGCCGTGCCGAGCGCCGCCTCGTCCAGCGCAAGGTCCATCACCTCCGTCACGTCAGCCGCGACGCGACGCGCACCGGCGAGGCTCGGGGCAAGGCTGCCGACATGGCCGCCATCCTGCGTCCTCAGGATCGTCGTCCGCGTGCCTTCCAGGGCATAGAGGGCGAGACCGCCACCTTCCCGCACGGGGAGGAGGAAGGCTCTCGCAGCGTCCGCCATAGGAATGAACAGCCGCGCGGCCCCGCGATCGCCCGGTGCCTCCAGGCTGTCCGCCGATTGCTGCCAGGCGGTCAACACAAGGCTTTCCCCGACGAGCAGGGCGGGCAGCAGCGCCGTGTCCCCGGCGGCGGCAAGAAGCCGGGCGGAGAGTGCACCGGCCACCAGGGGCTCCGGAACCAAGGCACGGCCGAGCTCCTCCTGGAGTGCGCAGGCCTCGGCCATGCCCAGCCCAATGCCGCCCGCCTCCTCCGGGAGGCGCAGCCCGATCCAGCCCATGGAACCCATGGACCCCCAGACGGCCGGATCAATGCCCGGCAGGGTAAAGCGCAGTGCGCGGACCCGCCCCAGCCCGCCATCCGCGGGCACCACCGCGGCCGCGCTGTCACGGATCATGCGAAGGGACTCGACGCGGTCCTCGAAGGCGGTTTCTGACATGCCGGGCTCAGTCGATCTTGATGTCGGCGAGGCGGATGATCTCGCCCCACTTCGAGGTTTCGGAGCGCACGAAGGCGGCGAGCTGCTCGGGCGTTCCGCCGGCGATGATGCCGCCCTGGTCCGCCAGGCTGCGGCGCGTGTCGGGATCCGCCAGCGCGGTGACGGCGGCGCGGTGCAGCACCGCGATGCGCTCGGGCGGCGTGCCGGCGGGGGCGAAAAGGGCGTACCAAGTCTCGGAGATCACATCCCGCGCACCCGCCTCCGCCATGGTGGGTATGTCGGGCAGGGAGGAGAGGCGCTGGTCGGCTGTGACGGCCAGCGCTGGCAGCGCGCCGCCGCGGATATGGGAGATTATCACGGGCACATCGGCAAGGATCATGTCGATTGTGCCACCTAGCAGGTCCGTCACGGCCGGCGCGGCGCCGCGATAGGGCACATGGATGATGTCGATGCCCGTGCGCAGCCGGAAGAGCTCCCCCGCCAAGTGAAGGGAGCTGCCATTGCCGGCCGAGCCATAGGTGAGCTTGCCCGGCTGGCGCTTGGCCAGCGCCACGAGTTCCGCCACCGACCTCACGCCGAGCTTCGGGCTGACGACGAGGATCTGCGGCACGGAGAGGACGTGGGTGATCGGTGCGAGATCCTTGCCTACGTCATAAGCCATGCGCGGCATGAGCTGCGGCAGCACAACCAGGGCGCCGGTGGAAGCGAGCACAGTGGTGAGTCCGTCTGGACGGCTGCGCGCCGCGGCTTCCACCCCGACCATGCCACCCGCACCAGAGCGGCTGTCCACGACGATGGGCTGGCGCAGCTCGCGTCCCATCACCTGACCCATGATGCGCGCGATGATGTCGGCGGGACCACCTGCCGCGAAGGGCACGATCATTCGCACAGGCTGGTCGGGGAAGCCCGGTTGGGCGAGGGCAGGGCCCGCCGCAACAGCGGGCGCGGCGGCGAGCAGGGCAAGGCCTTGGCGACGGGTGAGCACCGGGTTCCCTCCTTTGGCCCGTCGAACAGCGCGGGCATTACAGCCAATAAGCCAGTTGAATGACCTTTTAGGCGCGGGTGCCTGGGCCGTCCATGGCCATGGTGATCAGCCCATCCACCGCGACAATCCCCTCCGCACCGCAGATGAGCGGGTTGATGTCGAGCTCCGCGATCCTCGGCTCCGCGGCCACTAGGGCCGAGACCCGGCAGAGGATGGCTGCAAGCGCCGACAAATCGACCCGCAGCCCGCCACGGAACCCGTCCAGCAGGGGGAAGCCGCGCAGCCTGCGCAGCATGCGCAGGGCCTGGGCCGGCCCGATCGGCGCGGGGGCCACCACCATGTTGCCCAGTAGCTCCACCATGGCGCCGCCCATCCCAACAGCGATTACCGGGCCGAAAAGAGGATCCCGTTGGCCGCCGATGATCACCTCCACCCCGCGCGGCAGCATGGGCTGGACGAGAAGCCCGTCCAGGCGCGGCGGGGGAGAGCGGCGTGCAAGATGGGCGACCATCGCGTCGCAGGCGGCGCCAAGCGCCTCGGCGTCGCGCAGGTCCAGGCGGACGGCGCCGGCTTCGGTCTTGTGCGGCAGGTCCGCGCTCTCGGCCTTCAGCACCACGGGATAGCCCAGATCCGCAGCCGCCCGGAGCGCGCCCTCGCGGTCGGGCACGAGATGTTCCGGCACCACCGGTACGCCGATGGCGGCGAGCAGCGCCTTCGCGCGCGATTCGCTCAGCACCGGACCTGTTGCCGCGTTCAGCAGGGAGGCAACGCCCGGGCGGGCGGCATCGTCCAAAACGGCCGGCGGATCGGACGGCAAGGCGGCGCGTGCGGCGCGCTCCCACCAAGCCGCGAGCGCTGCGAAGCAGCGGTCCATCGAGGAGAAGAGGGCGGCACCCGGCACGGACTGCGCCTTTCGGGCCACCGCATTCTCTCGCCACTCGGCCAGCCAGGGCACGCAGAGAAAGCCGCCATGGCGCGCCGCGATCCCTGCCATCACGGGTATGCGGTCGGCCGAGAAGGCGTAGGAGTGCGTGTTGGGATAGAGCAGCGCCCCAAACGCGGGATCGGCGGCCAGCGCGCCGGTGCAGGCCACCAGCGCCTCGGCGTCGTTCAGCACCTGGGCCGTCAGGTCGCAGGGGTTGCTCGCCGAACCAAACTCCGGGATCCGCGCGGCAAGCACCGCGGCGGCGCTTTCGCCGGGTTGAGGCAGGGCGACGCCGTGCCGCTCGGCAGCATCCGCTGCCAGGATCCCTGCACCGCCAGAGGTGGAGACCACCGCCACCCCCGGCGCGCGCGGCGCCGGCGGGGCCTTTGCGAAGAAGCCAGCCATCTCGATGAGGGCGGCGAAATCCTCCACGAGTATCGCACCCGCTTCCCGCAGCGCGGCTTGCCAGACCGCATGCCCGCCCGCCACGGCGCCTGTGTGCGAGAGGGCGGCGGCGGTGCCCTGCGCCCCTGTGGCCATCTTGTGCAGCAGCAGCGGCTTGCCCGCCCTCTCCGCGAGGGCGGCGGCGGCGAGGAGGCGTCGCGGCTCGGCCAGACCCTCCACGACGCAGGCAATGGCCGCGCAGCCCCTCTCCTCCGAGAGGAACGCCACAAGGTCCGCCACGTCCAACCCTGCCGCATTGCCGGCGGTGAGCACGTGGCTGACCGCGACGCCCCGCTCCACCGCCTGCGCCAGGGCATAGCCGAGGGCGCCGGACTGGCTGACGATGCCGAGGGCGGGCCCTTCCGGGGAAAGCGCTTCCGGTCCCGCGGAGAACGTAACGCCCGCGCGCAGAGCGAAGTTCGTGAAGCCAAGGCAGTTGGGGCCGAGCAGCGGCATGGTGCCTGCCGTCCGAACCAGCGCAGCTTGCTCTGCCGCACGCTCGTGCAGGCCCGTTTCGGCGAAGCCCGCCGCGAAGACCACCGCACCGCCCGCACCAAGATTGGCGGCCTGCTGCAGCACCGCCGCGGCTGCCTCGCGCGGGGTAGCGATGGCGACGCAGTCCGGCACCTTCGGCAGCGCGTCGAGCGAGGCGAAGCAGGGGCGCCCGGCAAGGCTCGCGTACCGTGGGTTCACCGGCCAGACCGTGCCCGCATGATCCGCGAGGTTCTCCAGCACGCGCGCGCCGAAAGCCCCAGGCCTCTCGCTGGCACCCACCACCGCGACGCTCATCGGATGAAAGAAGCGCCGCAGGGCTGGATAGGGCAGCAGAGGCCGCGTCATGGGGTCGCGGGGGCTGCCGCGCCCAGCCATTCCGCCAACACCTCGCGCGTGTGCTCGCCCAGCTGCGGTGGCACGCGGGAGTAGGCGACAGGCGTCTCCGAAAAGCGCACAGGATTGGCGACGAAGGGCATGGTGCCGGCACGGGGATGCGCCATCTCCTGCCACATGCCGCGGTGGTTCAGCTGTGGATCATCCTTCGCCGCACCAAAATCATTCAGCGGGCCGGAGGAGATGCCGGCGGCATTCAAGATTTCCACCCATTCCTCTGCGCGCCGTTTCATCAGTGCCGCCCCCAGCAGCGGCAGCAGCTCTGGCTTGTGCGCCATGCGTTGGCGGTTGGTGGTGAAGCGCGGATCGGCTGGCAGCTCGGGCAGGCCGAGCGCCTCGCAGAACTGCGCGAACTGGCGGTCGTTACCGACGGCGACCATGAGCGGCCGGTCGGCCGTATCGAAGCTCTGCCAGGGCGTGTTGATCTGCGAGGCCGTGCCCGCGCGCACCGGCATCTTCCCCGAAACAAGGTAGTTCATCGCGATGTGGGAATGCGCGGCGAGCTGCGAGTCGAGCAGCGCCAGATCGATGTGCTGCCCGCGCCCAGATACCGTGTCGCGGTGGTGCAGGGCCGCAAGGATAGCGATGCAGGCATAGAAGCCCGCGTTGATGTCGGAGACGCTGTAGCCGACGAGATTGGGCCCGGCGCCGGGCTGCCCGTCGGGCACGCCCGTGACGCTCATCAGCCCGCTCATCGCTTGGAAGATGGGATCGTAGCCGGGAAGAGCCGCGTAGGGCCCGTCCTGGCCGTAGCCGGTGATGGAGCAGTAGACGAGGCGTGGGTTCACCGCGGCGAGCGAGGCATGGTCCAGCCCGTAGCGCGCGAGACCGCCGGCCTTGAAGTTCTCGATGAAGACATCGGCCTTGGTGGCGAGGGCGCGGAGGGTCTCCTGCCCCTCGGGCGTGGCGATATCGAGCGCGATCGAGCGCTTGCCGCGGTTCATGGCCAGGAAGGAGGATGTTTCGCCCGTCTCCTTCCCCTCCACATCTTTCTGCGGGAAGCCCATGCGGCGGACGTCGTCCCCGCCGCGGGGATGCTCGACCTTCACCACCTCCGCCCCGAAATCCGCAAGGATCTGCGCGGCCCAGGGGCCCGCGAAGACGCGCGTCATGTCGAGCACGCGGATGCGGGGCAGGGCGCCGCTCACGCAGGCAGATCCAGCACGCTGCGCGCGAGGATGTTGCGGAGGATCTCCGAAGAGCCGCCGAAGATCGTGGAGGGGCGCGCCAGCAGGAAGGAGCCGGCGGGGTGCAGCCCGTCCTCCATCGGCTCGAGCAGCCCGCCATGGCCGCCCGCAATCTCCAGCATGGCGTCCGTGATGCGCTGGAAGAGCTCTGTCTGCACGATCTTGAGGATGGAGACGTCCGGGCCAATTGCTTCGCCGCGCTTCAGGCGTTCGACATAAGACTCATAGAGCGCCTTGAGGTCCGCGAGCTCCATACTGAAACGGGCATAGCTGTCGAGGAAGGCGGGGTCCTGGTCCTTGCCGACGGACACCGCCAGTTGCTTCAGCCGGGCGAGTCCGTTGGAGGAGAGCTTCGGCGAGCCGATCGCGATGCGCTCGAAGCCGAGAAGCGCCTTGGCGTAGCTCCAGCCCTTGTCCACATCGCCCACCACCATCTCCTTGGGCACGCGGACATTGTCGAAGAAGACCTCACAGAACTCATCGTGCAGATCCAGGTTCACGATGGGCCGCACAGATACGCCTGGGCTGTCCATCGGCAGCAGCAGGAAGGAGATACCCTCCTGCTTCTTACCGATCTTGTTCGTGCGGGCGAGCACGAAGATCCAGTTCGCATCGTTGGCGAGGGTGATCCAGGTCTTCTGCCCGTTGAGGATCCAGTGGTCACCATGATCCGCCGCGTCTAGGCGCAGGGCCGCGAGATCCGAACCGGCGTTCGGCTCGGAGTAGCCCTGGCACCAGATGTCCTCGCCCGAGAGGATCCGCGGCAGGAAGCGGCGCTTCTGTTCCTCGCTCGCGAAGCGGATCAGCATGGGGCCGAGCATGACCAGCCCCATGTCGTTCACGCGTGCGGCGCCGAAGCGCTCCATCTCCTCGAGCATGATGAGCTGGCGCGTGGCGTCCAACCCCATACCGCCATGTTCCCGTGGCCAGCCGGGGGCCAGCCAGCCCTTGCGGGAGAGCGCCATGTACCAGGGCTTGTTCTCGTGCCAGTGCAGCCGGCGCGTGGGGTGGCGGACGGGCAAGGGATAGTTCCCCTCGATCCATTCCCGCACATGCAGCCGGAACGCCTCTTCGCCGAGCGCGGAGAGCTCATCCAGCGACAGGTCGGCGCCCATGTTCAGTGCGCCACGACGGAGGGCAGGTGTAGTTGGGGAAGGGCGTGCCGGGCATCGGGCGCGATGTTGGTCGACATGGTCATGTGCCTCCGGCATTTCCCCTCAGCAGTCGGCCGGCTACTGGTCGGCCCGCTTGGGACAGGCTGTCCACCGTTGACAGATAAGTCAATAGACTGACCTTTCGGCAAATTCGGGCGGCGGTGAAGGCGGCTGGCTGGCGAGCCTTCCTTCCGGGCGGCAGTGCGACGTGGCCCCTGATCGATGCTAAAGGTGAAGGACGCTTCGGCGCTGATCATTGGCGCGCCTTCGGTCGCCGGCTGGCCGTCCCCTGATCCGTTGTGTTGCAAAGATGGAGGGCGAGGCACGCCGCCCTGAAAAGGCGCCAACGGGGCAGATCAGGCAGCGATTTGGAATAGGTCTGCGACGAAGGCGGCCTGGGCTCGCATATCGTGCCCGCCAATTTGCTGTATCTGTCCTTTCCTAATCGTCGCCATTGCCTCGTCGCCTGCCAGCGATCGTCGTGCCGTGCGGAAGCTGCCGAAGCCTAGCCCTGGCCTGACCAGCCGCTTCACGCGCCGATGCTCCTGCTGCACGATATGGTTCAGGTACTTGCGCTGCCGCTGCCGCTGCCGCTGACGCTGCCGGAGCCGTGAGAAGTACCAGAACTCGCCAGCCTTCTTCATCTCGGCCGCGGCGCGCGGGTAGGCCGGGTGTACAGCTCTAGCTCTTTGAGGAGGAGGAAGGCTGATGCCATGGTGATCAGCGCGGTGCCCTCCCCCCCCGCTCCCTGCCATTTGCCTGATGCGAGAAAGCCATCGGCCGGGTACATTATTCCCCGTAGCCGTGCGCCGATGTCCTTCTGCTCTTTGCCTGCACTACTCCTGCGATGGCGGCTCGAAGGGGGTCTCCTGCAGTTCCTGCAGGGCCTGGGTCGCTTGCCTGAGAGCAATGGACTCACCCTGGTCGAGCTCCAGGGTAAAGAGCAGAGTAGAGCGGCCGGTCACGAGGTAAGTGTCTCCCATCCGGAAAGTCTCGACTTCCACCCCCGTCGGGTGATTCGTATCTAGCAGGCAGTGCCACGCCGCACCGCCCGCAACCTCCGGCAGAGTAAAGGAGACGACGTCGTGGTGCGCGTTCAGCACCAGCAGGGCGCTCGTGTCCATCGCAGGGCGATGGATGCCGGTCGCCCGCGCGCGGCCGTCGAGCAGCATGCCGAGGCATTTTGCGCTAGGGTCGTTCCACTGCTCCGGGTGCATCGGCTGACCGTTAGGCGAAATCCAGTCCACGTCGAGCACATCAAGCTCCTCGTTGTGTCGCCCCGTTAGGAAGCGGCCGCGGCGCAGGATGGGAAGAGCCTTGCGTAGAGCGATGACCTTGCGCGTGAACTCGATCAGCGACTGGCCGTCCTCGGGGATGTTCGCCCAGTCGATCCAGTTCAGCTCGTTGTCCTGACAATAGGTGTTGTTGTTGCCTGACTGGGAGCGGGAGAGCTCATCTCCCGCAAGCAGCAGCGGCGTGCCCTGGGAGAGCATCAGGGTCGCGATAAAGTTACGTTTCTGGCGCTCGCGTAGGGCGTTGATCTCGGGGTCCTCGGTCGGGCCCTCGGCGCCGCAGTTCCATGACTGATTGTCGGAATGGCCGTCGCGGTTGTCCTCGCCGTTCGCCTCGTTGTGCTTCTCGTTGTAGCTGACGAGGTCGTGCAGGCAGAAACCGTCATGGGCGGTAACGAAGTTCACCGACGACCACGGGCGGCGGCCGCGCTTGTTGAAGGCGTCGCCGGAGGCGGTGAGCCGGGTGGCGAGGTCGGGCAGCTTGCCCTCGTTGCCCTTCCAGTACTCGCGCACGGTGTCGCGGAACTTGTCGTTCCACTCCGCCCACCCCGGCGGGAAGCCGCCCACCTGGTAGCCGCCCGGCCCGATGTCCCAAGGCTCGGCGATGAGCTTGACCGAGGAGAGGATGGGATCCTGCCGGCAGGAATCGAGGAAGCCGCCGCCTTCGTCGAAGCCGTACGGCTCGCGTCCGAGGATAGTGGCGAGGTCGAAGCGGAAGCCGTCCACGTGCATTTCCTGCACCCAGTAGCGCAGGCTGTCCGTAACCATCTGCAGCACGCGCGGGTGTGACAGGTTCACCGTGTTACCGGTGCCGGTCTCGTTGATGTAATAGCGCTTCTGGTCGGGGATAAGGCGGTAATAGCTCGCGTTGTCGATGCCCTTGAAGGAAAGGGTCGGGCCGCGCTCATTGCCCTCGGCGGTGTGGTTGTAGACAACATCGAGAATGACTTCGAGGTCATTGGCGTGCAGACGGGCCACCATCTCCTTGAACTCGCTTAGGGAGCCCGTCGCGGAGTAGCGTAGTTCGGGCGCGAAGAAGGAGATGGTGTTGTAGCCCCAGTAGTTGGTGAGGCCCTTGTCGGTGAGGTGCTGGTCCTGCACGAAGCCGTGCACCGGCAGCAACTCGACCGAGGTGACGCCGAGCGCCTTGATGTAATCCACCACCTCCTTCTGCCCCAGCCCGGCATAGGTGCCGCGCAGCGGCTCCGGCACGGCCGGGTGCAACCGGGTGAAGCCCTTCACATGAGTTTCGTAGAAGATAGTCTCCCCCCAAGGGATGTTGGGCGGGCGATCGTTGCCCCAAGTGAAGGCAGGGTCCACCACCCGGCACTTCGGCGTGAAGGGCGCGCTGTCGCGCTCATCGAAGGTGAGGTCGTCGCCGCTCTCCATCACGTAGCCGAAATGGGAGGGATCCCATTTGAGCTCGCCAACGGTGCCCTTCGCATAGGGGTCGAGCAGCAGCTTGTTAGGGTTGAAGCGGTGGCCGTTCGCGGGGTCGTAGGGACCGTGCACGCGGTAACCGTAGACTGTGCCGGGGCGCGCATCCGGCAGGTAAACATGGAAGACCTCGTCAGTGTACTCGGGCATGGTGATGCGCTCGAGCTCGTTCTCGCCGGTCGCGTTAAAGATGCACAGCTCCACCTTCGTCGCGTTGGCGGAGAAGAGGGCAAAGTTCACGCCTAGCCCGTCCCAGGTGGCGCCGAGGGGGAAAGGCCGCCCCTCGCTGATGCGCTGCTGACGCCCGTTCTGGGCAGTGACGATGTTGGCGCGGCCGATGGTCGGCGTGCTGTCGGGCATGGGGGGCGGCTGGACCTGTTCAGAGGAAAAAGGAAGCTGTCGGGGCTCGCAGAGTGCGGATGCTTAGGCGCTTAAACAAAAAGGGCAGGTTGACGGTTTCCTCCACAGGGCAATGTGTTGCATCGGTTGGCTTCGCGGTCCGCTCGGAGCAGGATGGTGAGGGGACGATGCCCTGCCGTCCTTGAGGGGAGCAGAGCTTGCCAATCAAAGCCAATGCCAACCGCTGTCATGGCTTTCCGAAGCAGCATTTAAGGGCGACCAACTGGGGTGAGTACGACGCCGCCCAGCGTGGGCGTGGCAGTCTGACAAATTGGTTCACGAACGCGGCCATTCCCGCATGGATGGCCGAGGCTTGGGCCACACGCGGCGCGCAGCCGCGCTATTCCGCACTGGCAGCATCCTCATTCGCCGGTTCGAAACACTGGAGATGCCATGGCCTCAGCCGGGCAGCCGCCCCGTGCACCTGCGGGTGGACAACACAGGGTTGCCGTTACGTGGCCCTGGCGAGTGGCTGATCGAGCAGCACGGGAGGCCATGGCAGCACCTCCAGCCGGTATGGGATCAGCTATCCAGATCAAGCGCTACCCGATTACAGGTCCTGGCCCTAGCCCATCGCTCAGGGGAGCGGCCTTCGCGGGTGCCACAAAGGGCCAAGCGCAAGGTCGCAGAAAGTAAGGTTGGCTGATGCCCGGCGCTCCGCCTGCGCACCGGTGGGGTAGTCTTCTTGAGCCAGACCGCGCTAGGATAAATAGCATCGCCGCCGGGTGGCGTACGGCAGTTGTGACGAGGGATTGTGCAGTCGAGCAGCGTCCTCGACCAGACTATGGTGCATCTCACCCTCCGGCTGGATGACCCCTCACTATTGTGCGTGAGGGTAGGGTAGGGGGGCTGACACGAGAGGACGCATTTTAGCGCGACGCGCGCGCCGAAATGCCACCCGGCAGTGGCCGCCAAGCCGACCGCAGCGGGGCAGGGGAGTGGAACTGTCAGTGGGGAGCGTAGCGGGTTCGCAGGCAAGTACTGAATTCCCGCTGCCCTCGTAGGGTCAGTGGGGCACACGACGCATGATGAGGCTCGACACCTGATCTAATCTACCGACTATTCCTCTATGAGGCAGTCTATCCACCATCTCGTCATCAAAACCCCTTCGCGTGGCCTCCACGAGATCACGCAGCACGTCCTCGACTGGGTATCCACCCAGGGGATCGCTACGGGGCTTCTGACCATCTGGTGTCGGCACACCTCGGCCTCGCTCCTAGTACAGGAGAACGCCTCCCGGGATGTCCGAACCGATCTGGATGACTTCTTTCATCGGCTGGTGCCAGATGGGGGTGCGGGGAGGTACCGCCACGAAGAGGAGGGGCCAGATGACATGCCGGCCCATATCCGTGCAGCGCTAACTCAAACCCAGCTGTCCATCCCGATCGAGAATGCACGTCCAGTGCTAGGCACCTGGCAGGGCATTTATCTGTACGAGCACCGTACCTCACCACATCGGCGGGAAGTCGTGCTGCATCTGATCGGCGAAGCTGCCTAACGCTGCCCATGGGGACAGCCCAGCGAGCCAGCCCAGTTCTGTCGCAGGTTCTATCAGAAATCGCGCCAGCGGTGGTCAGATCGGGGAGCGATTGGCGGAGGTCGAGGGCCACGCCGGCAAGGTAGTGGCCGCTTGGATAACCGCAAGCTGGAGGCGGAGGGTGACGATGGCATGGCCGCGGTCGGGGTACATGGCGAGCGTCTCAAGATCACCCGTTAGGGGTTCGCGGTCGGACGCAGACCCGCTCGCGCCAGTTCTGATCTACGTGAAGGACGCGCCGGACCGGACGACGTCGCCTCGGCATGCCTCATCGTTGAAGCCGCCAAAGAGATATCGCAACACGACACCCGAGTTCGAGGATCAAGGATCTTATACTTGAGAGGCGGGGCCTCAGGCCAGCGCGGGCTGTGAGTGCCGCGGAAGCCAGACTGGCATGCCGCCTCCAAGACTCGGTGTTGGCTTGTCCCAGCGGGGCGGCGTCTCCGACATGCGGAGTACCGGGCCAAGTGTCCTGAGGTCACCGTAAACTCCATCCTCTCGCACATGTAGCCGCACGAGCTGCTCCTCGGTGAGAACCTCGGGCGCGGCGATGAAATCCTTCAGCAGCCCCTGGCGCTGGAGGAGCATGGCGGATTGGCAGAGCGAGACATGGACCTGCCAACTCCCACCATCCCGCGCGCGGCGAGCGAGGGCGAGTAAGGCGCCGTAAGTGGCGAGATACCCGGTCGTGTAGTCGCAGGCCGGTGCGAAGACGAGCTTGGGCTGGCCAGCGCCGACCGCAGCGCCCTGGGTCTCGCAGATGCCGGTTACAGCCTGGGCGACCTGCTCCCAACCAGCACGGTCAGCGAAGGGGCCAGCCGAGCCGTAACAGCTCACAGAGACCTGGATGATGCCGGGACGCAGTTGCTGCAGTGTATCCATTCCAAAACCGAGCCTGGCGAGGGCCCCCGGGCGATACCCGTTCACGACCACGTCCGCCTCCCGTACCAACTCAGCGAAGCGCGCCGACCCTTCGGTGGTCTTGAGGTCGAGGAAGCAGCTGCGCTTGCCGTGGCTTGTATCGCGCACGTGCTCGGGCGTCTGCGGCAGGTCGCGGGTCGTGACCATCAGCACGTCGGCGCCGTGCTCGGCCAGTCCGCGGCTGCCGACCGGACCGGCAAGGATGCGGGTGAGGTCGAGGACGCGGATGCCGGAAAGGGGGCAATCGCCGGGGTGGAAGGCTTCCGGCGCGGCAGGACCGGCGCGCTCCAATTCCACGACGGGTCGGCCTGCGAGGTAGGTGCCCTGGGGATGAGCTAGCCATTCCTCCCGCGTTCGGACAGCTCCACCACAGGCGCCCGCGGCCGCGATCGCTTCCTCCAGTTCGACAGGATCCCATCGCGCCACGGCGGCGCTGACCGCCTCCGGCGTGCTCTCACAGCCCAGCACGCCCAGCACGCGGGCGCTAAGGGCAGGCAGGTTGAGGTGGGGCAGGAACCAGCGGCCGTTTCGGGCGCGCCAGGGCTGCGTTACCTTCAGCATGTGCGCCATGGTCTGCGGGATGGGAATGTGGCGGTACACCCCATCCTCCCCACGGGCGCGGGTGTAATCCACGGTGCGGAGGGTGGCCGCGGCCTCGGGCAGGTCTATTGCCACCCTCTGCCGGAGATGGCCGCGAAGCTGCCAGATGTCGTTTGCGGCCACTCCCGTCGCGGCGAGCGCGCTGGAGACGACCTCGCCGATGCGGAAGGGGGTGCGAAAGAAGGGGTCCGCGCCCGTGATGGTCACCTCGCCCGCGGCGGGCGGCGCCGTGCCGCGCAAGGCCATGAGTTCACCGAAAGCGCCCGCTTGCGCCTGGAGCACGCCGTCCATCAGTCCACCTGCATGCCTGATTCCTTCACGACCGGCGCCCACATGGCGATCTCCTGGCGGATGAAGGAAGTGAGATAGGCCGGGCTCGTATCCGGCGGCACAAGGATGCCCAGCTCGCGGTAGCGCGCCTTCAACTCCGGCTTGGCCAGCCAAGCGCGCGCCATGGAGGAGAGCCGGTCCGTGACGGGCTGCGGCAGCTTCGCGGGGCCCGCCAGGCCGTTCCAGGAGTTCACGACGTAGCCGGGCACCGTGCCCGCGATGGGCGCGACGTCCGGCAGTACCTCCACTGGCTGCTCGGATGAGACGCCAAGGATCCGGACGCGCTTGCCCTCGTGATGCGGCAATCCAGCCTGGACGTTGTCGATCACCACGTCCACCCGTCCACCGAGCAGGTCCGTCCAGGCCGGGCCGCTGCCGCGATAGGGGACGTGCAGCATCTTCATGCCGGTCTTCATGCGCAGCAACTCGCCGGCCATGTGGCCCGAAGTGCCGTTGCCGGCGGAGGCGTAGGTAAGGTCTTCGCCCTTGCGGGCCATGAGGTCGGCCATGCTGCGGATGGGGCTGTCCGCTTTCACCGCCACTACCACGGGCTGCAGCGAGAGGAGGGCAATTGGAGTGAAGTCCGCGAGCGGGTCGAACGGCAGGTGACGGTAGAGCGTAGGGTTTACCCCGTGGGTGCTGATCGCGACCGTGCCGATGGTGTAACCATCCGGCGTTGCGCGGCTGAGCGCCTCAACGCCGATGTTGCCGCCGGCACCAGGGCGGTTCTCGATGACGAAGCCCGGGCCGTCCGCAGGGCCGGCCTGAGCGAAGACGAGGCGGCTGACGACGTCCGCGCCGCCGCTGGGCGCGAAGGGCACGATCACGGTCACAGGTTTGGCGGGGTAGGCGCCTTGGGCGAGGGCCGCCCCTGAGCGGCCGGCCGCAAGTGCCGCGGCGGGCAGGAAAAGCGTGCGTCGGCGGGACAGCGGAGCCATGTCTTCCTCCCGGAATATCGCTGCCACCATCTTCACCGACATCCATCCATATCCTCAAATACTCTCTTCGACTGAGATCATGGTTTCTGGTTATGATCCTTACCCCGCGCGAAATGGACCTGTTCCGCCACGTCATGGAACTGGGGACGGTTACTGCGGCCGCAGAGGCGGCGCATGTCAGCCAGCCCGGCGTAAGCAAGACGTTGCAGCAAGCGGAAGCGCGGCTCGGCTTTCGGCTCTTCGTGCGGCAGCGGAAGCGCCTGGTGCCGACGACTGAAGCACAGGCGCTCTATCCGGAGGTGGTTGGCGCGCTGGCCGCGATCGACTTGGTGCAGAGGCTGGGGCGGGATCTGCGGGAAGGCCGCTCTGGCTTGCTGACGCTGGCGACCACGCCGACCCTCGCGCATGGCATGGTGCCCGCGACGATCCAACGGTTTCGGAAGGCGCATCAGCAGGTCTCGGTCTCCCTCCGCGCCGGCACGGCGGCCGAGGTGATCCGCCTCGTGGTGGACCATCGGGTAGACCTCGGGTTCATCATGGGGCCAGTGGGGGATTCCCGGGTGCTAGTGCAGGATTTGCACCGGGCGGAGCTAGGATGCGTGTTGCCGCCCGGGCATCCGCTGGCTGCGATGGAGGTGCTGACGGCGGCAGACCTCACCGGGGAAGCGCTCATCTCTGTGGCAGCGCACCAGCCTGTGCGAGTGCTTCTGCAAAGGGCTTTCGAAGAAGCGGGCGTGCCGCTGACGGTGGCCGTCGAGGCGTCGCAATCCTCCATCGCCTGCGCCATGGCACAGGTGGGGGTGGGCATTGCCGTACTTGACGGCTTTGCGCTGATGAGCGCGCGGGAGCAAGGGATGCAAACCCGCCCCTTCCATCCCGCCGTGACAATGCAGGCTCGGCTGCTGCAGTCGCGCCGCAGAGCTCCTTCAAATCTCGCGCGGTCGTATGTGCGGATGCTCGCTGAGTGCTAGATCCAGGACTCGTTGTTGAGGACTACCGCCAGCTTTGAATGGCTAACTCTATGGCGGCCGGAGGTGCTGCCTCGCCCGGCTCGCGCGCCAAGCGGGCGAGCCGGAGCGCCTGATGGTCGATGCCACCTACCTCAAGGCGAACCGCACGGCTGCCACCGTACTCTTCTGGATGAATGAGTCCTGAGTCTAACTGGCATACCTTGGCGAGAACTCTGACAATGCCGCCAGTACGTCGCGCATGTATTTTCAATGGGAGATGGAATAGGCGCTTCGCCCAAGTGTCTAACCCCTGATGACAGCGACGCAGGGGAGTTCGGCGATGACGAAAGAATCGTTCAGCGATAATCTGCGCAGCCGCAGCAAAGGCCGGCGCCCAGCGATGGGCAGGTTGGTCTTAATCGCACTGCCACTCATCATGTCGGCCTGCGCCATTTCCCATCCTTCAATGGCCGAGCACATGGACCCTCTCGCACCTCAAGGGCGGGACGCTACGATCGCCCGGATGGATCCACCATGGACCTGGGCCGAGAAGTACTACTTCACCAGTTAGCCACGACATTGGCCACCTGAGCCCGATCGGAGCCGGTGGACCATCATCCCTGCTGCCTTACTCCAGGGAAGCAAGACTCCATACTCGAACAGGAAGGATTGGACGACAGCCGCTCGGGAACGTGGGTTCGCGGGCGGCTGTGTCGTAAGCTGTCATCCGGCGGCGCGGGCAGGTGGAAGCCGCTCAGGCACGCCTCATCTGCCGACGGACCTCGTCGGCCAGCGGGTGCAGTGCCGTCGCTGGCAGCGCGCCCACCAGACTGTAACCGTTCCCCTCGGATGACCAGGTGAAGGCATCGACCGCGCCGCGGGCGTGGTGGGTCATGGAGGTGTCCCGATCCACTGCCATGCCGCGCGTGAGCAGCACCAGCCGCGTGCCACGATCGTCGTCGAACATGAACATTGCGGCTGGGCCCTGCGGCGTCGGAATCACCCGCCCGCCCATCAGCCGATAGCCAGAGGCGGAGAGGTCGGGCGGGGTGACCGGCCGGCCGAGCCGGTCCGAGGCCCAGGTGACAAGCTCTGCGCGGCTGCTCGCGCGCAGCTCAACGGGGCGCTCGCGATCGGCAGCGTAGGTGGCGTAGCTGTCCGCCGCCTGCTGAGACAGCGCCGCGATGCCCTGGGCCCGCTCCTGGACTGTCGGCGCCATCAAATCGTGCAGGCCCCAGCCACCGGCTCCCCCGAGGCCGAGCATCAGCAGGGCTGCCGCGGCCGCGCGCCAGCCGACCAAGACAGGGCGGCGGCGTACCGCGACCATATGCCCGATCTGCATTCCAGGCGGCAGCGGCTCCTCGGCGACGGGCGCCAGGGCTTCGCGCAGGGCCTCGCGCTGTCTGCGGTAGCTGGCGACGCGCGCCGCCACGTCTGGATGCGCGGCGAGATAGACCTCGACCTCGGCCTGCCGCAATGCGTCGAGCCGCAGGTCCACCAGCCCGTGCAGATCGTCTTCGGTGACCGGGCGCGTGCTCATTTGACCCTCCGGAGATGCGGGGCGCCGAGTGCTTCGGCCGCGGTTACGCCCTCCATGGCTAGTCGCAGCTTCTCCCGCCCCCGGGACAGCCGTGACATCACCGTGCCAATCGGGATCTTCAACACCTCGGCCACCTCGGCGTAGGAAAGATCCTCGACCGAGACAAGGAGAACGACGCTGCGCTGCTCCTCTGGCAGCGTCTGTAGCGCGCGCACCAGATCCTGATGTTGCAATCCCTGCTCCTGACCGAGAGTGCCGGAGCTGACGCCGTCGGCAGCCTCCAGCGGCAGGTGTGGGCCGCGTCGGCTGGATTGGCGCATCTGGTTGAGGGCGAGGTTGTGCACGATGGCAAAGAGCCAGCTGCGCGCGTTGCCGTCGTTCCGGCGCTGTTGCCAGCGGCCGATGGCGCGCTCCAGCCCGTCCTGCACGAGGTCGTCGGCGGCAACGCGGTCGCGCAGCAGGGCACGAGCGTAGCGACGCAGGGCGGGGATCAGCGGCTCGATCAGCTGCGCCATGTCGTTCATGACGAAGTGACTCCGACCGGGGCGAGGGCCCGCCCGGTGGTGCTCGGACGGGCCCGCCGCATCAGTGCTGCTGCACCTGCACGGGAGCGCCCATCCCATCCGCGCTGCCCAGGGCGATGACGAGGTAGCGGCGCGCTGGTTGTGCGCCTTGCGCCTCCCTGCTCCCAAGCACCTGCCGTATCGGGCCCACCGTGTTCACGATGGCCGAGCCCGCTGGGTTGGTCATGAAGTTCGCCAACGGTTGCAGCGTGCCGCGCCCGTCCGGATGGTCCGCCAGGGCCAGCGTATAGGACTTGCGAGGCTCGAGTCCCGTCACGGCAGCCTGCAGCACCTGCGTCAGCCCCTGGTCGAAGAGGGAGACACTCGTCGGCATGCCGGTCTTGTGTGGCTCACCAAGGGTGATGTGGGTGGTCTGGCCGGCCAGGCCCAGCGGCTGAAGGTTCGCCCTTCCGTCGCCTTCGGGCACCGCAACCGGCACATAGGCCAGCGCCTGCGGCGCCTGACCGACCGGCACGTTGCCGAGAACCGTGTTCGTTGCTGTGTCGATCACCGCGAGCGCGTCCGCGTTCTCCAGGCCGACGTAGATCCGGCTTCCATCGCCGGACGGCCAGAGCCCGTGCGGCAGCTTGCCGACCGGAATGGTGGCGACCACGGAGAAATCGTCCGTCCGCACAACCTTTACCTCGTTCAACCCACCCACCGTTACATAGGCGAAGGTGCCCCGTGGCGTTCGGGCAAAGTTGACGTGATTGGTGATCGGGCCGGTGTCCATCGTGTGGATGACATTGAACGGCGGGCGGGCGTTGAACACCATGGTCCGGCCGACATCCTTGAGCGTCATCCAGACCTGGGTGCCGTCCGGCGTGGCCGCGATGTTCGGGCAGAAGGGGCTCTCCTGCTTCACATGACCGACGATCTCGTGGCTGGCGGTCGCGATCACTACCGTCTCTGGATTGAACGAGGAGCAGACATAGCCGTAGACCCCATCGGGTGAGAAGATCGTCATGCCTGGCCCGGCCGGCACGCGGATCCGCATCTTCTCCTCATAGGTCGTCGCGTCGAGCACGGAGACGTAGTCCTCCCCGCGCACGGTGACCCAGACCTCGGATCCGTCAGGTGTGAAGAAGGCTTCGTGCGGGGAACGCCCGACATAGGTCGTGTGCTTCACCGCGTTGGTGGCGGTGTCAATGAAGCTGACGGAGTTGCTGCCGATGGAGACCACGGCCAGGGTGCGATGGTCGGGCGAGAAGCCCATGCCATGCACGAGCACCTGGCCGCGGTATAGCGGGCTGAAATTGCCCGGCTGCGGGTCGCCGAGCCGGATCACGCCAAGCAGCGTGTTGCTTTCGGGATCGGTGACGGAGACGGTGTTGGAGAACTGCTCGGCGGCGTAGACGCGGTCCTGGTGGGAAACCGGGCGATCGGGCGCCGATGCGGCATCGGGGGCCTGGCCGGCCCAGGCAGCAGCCGAGAAAAGACTGCCACCGAGGCAGGCCGTGGCCAGAAGACGATACTTCATGAAGAGCATCCTACCGGGTCGAGAGGATTGTGCCCTGGGTGGGCGCGGGGGCTGAAGGCGGCGGTGCCTCGCCAAGGGCGAGTTGCATGGCCGCGATCTCCTGCTGCTGGGTGACGACGATCTCCTGCGCCAAGCGCCGCAATTGCTCATTCCTGCCGTGGCGGAGATAGATGACGGCCATGTCCATGGCTCCCTGGTGGTGCGGGGTCATCATCGCGACGAAGTCACGGTCGATGTCGCCAGAGGGAGGGACGGCCATCGCCTCCATCATCCTCGTCATGGCCGCCTCGTTCTCGCCAAGTAAGGCTGGCTCGCCCGCAGGGGTCGGCACGGTTGATACCAACCCAGGGTGATGATGCCCCTCATGCGCCATGACGGGCGCGCCGGCGAGCCCGGTCAGCACCACCAACCCGGCACCGAAGCGGCGCCTGAATGCCCAGTTCTCCATCGCGGCACTAACCCTTTGCTGCCTACTCTGATGAGGAAGACACCGGCCGCGGCCGCTTATTCCCTCTTGCTCCAAGAAAAAGCCGCAGGGTCAGGGCTCATTCATCCGGAAGAGCACGCGTGCGGCGAGGAAGATGGCGGATATAAAGGTGTGGGCGCATCGGTCGTAGCGCATGGCGATGCATCGCCAGTCGTTTAGGTGTCTGGAGGTGTTTTCGATGCGGTGCCGTTGCCGGTGGACCGGTTTGTCGTTGCGGAGCGATACCTCGCGGCTTCGGCTTGAGGGTATGCAGGGCGTCGATGCCACGCTCGGCGGAAGCAGTTGCTGTTATACCCTTTGTCGCCCAGTAGCTCTTCCGGACGAGGTAGGCTCGGTAGCATCAGGGCTGCGCCCCGTGGTTGCTCATCTGATTTTCAGAGAGAAGCACGACCACGGAGCGCCCCGCTCCGTGGCAGACGGCGTGCAGCTTGGAGTTTTAGGCCACCCTTAGTTCGTCCCGTGTGGCGGGAAGGGGCACCTTCTGGAGAGGGCTGGCCGCGAAGCGGTTCGCCTTGAGGTGGGTGGCATCGACCATTAGGCGCTCCGGCTCGCCCGCTTGGCGCGCGAGCCGGGCCAAGATGCGGTTGAAGACGCCCAAGCTGCTCCATCGCACAAAGCGATTGTACAGGGGCCCTTACTCGGCGGGCGCGTCACGCCAGCGCAGGCCATTGTAGATCACGTGGATGTTGCCGCTGGTCACCCGGTGATCGTCGGTTCGGGGCAGCCCGTCCGAGAGCGGTCAGAAGACGCGATTTGCCCGGTCTGCGCCCTCGTCGGCCAGAAGCAGGTCAGCCATGGCAGCACCTCCGGCCACCATGGAGTTAGCCATCCAAAGCTGGCGACAGTCCTGATTGATACGTCCCGAGCCTAGCCTGCGCGCTGATGAAATCAGCGACGCGAATTCTCCGCTCCCTCGGTGACCTGGCGGAGACCGAGGGCAGTTGGCGGAGGGTCTGCAGAAAGGTGTCGATTTCGCGGTGCCCATCGTCTCGTGCCGGCCGGTCACCCATGATCTCGATGAACAGGCGGAGCGCGGTCCGATCCTGGGACATGAGGGTTGGGTGTATCGCGGCGGCGAGCGGCGCCCCCGAATGGTCGGGCAGGTCGGGCACCTTATCCAGGGCTAGGTGGTCCCCAAGCCGGGGCGGTGCGCCGAGATGTGCTTCGAGCCGGTACGCACGGGGCGCTTGTGACCCAGACTTGTGTCACAGTTCGCGACCTCGCGGCAGCGGACGGTCGCGATCGCCAACTTACACCAACAGGTCAGACACTTACGGCCAAATGGCTGGGGAACCTGGATTCGAACCAAGACTGCCCGAGTCAGAGTCGGGAGTTCTACCGTTAAACTATTCCCCAACGGCAGGCGCCGCGCCCTATACCGCCGCCCGATCCGTCCCGCAACCCCATCCGCGCGTTGTTCCGGCTTAGCCTACCAGCGGACCGGGACTGAAAGCACGCGCCCACGCCGGCGGCCGACCAAGGTGACCGCCAGTGTCCAGCTGCGTGTCCCACTGTCGTAGACCGGCGCTTCGTCAACCCGGGCACCGCATCCCATCGCCTGACCGACGAGCTGCGCAACCGCTCCCCAGCGGTCGGCCCCGGGCGCGACGGGCACGCTCCACTCTTCGAAGCCCACCATGCAGAAGACCGCCGCTGGGAGCGCCCTATCCGCGTCTTGCCGGAGGGGAGCTGTCGTTCGGGTAAACATACCGGTGCTGCCTCTTGAAGCGCCTCACCGCCCCTTATCGGCCGATTCCATTAAGGCTCCACTAAGCGCCCAGCCCTCCTGGGAGCGGGACCGACCGGGCTCATGGTTGCAGGCCGTGGAATCCGCCCTTGCCCGCCCCTATCTAACCGTAGAAGATTGTGAATCCAGTATCATGCAGACCCGGAACGCTACTCAACTCCCGGGCGGCTTTCGTCGGGAGGCCCCCCCGGCAGCCACCCACCGCGCCGGACCCCACGCCCCGCCGGGCGCGCCGCTCTTCGCTGCCCTGGATCTCGGCACGAATAATTGCCGCCTTCTTGTCGCCAGCCCATCCGGCGCGAGCGGCTTCCGCGTGCTCGACAGCTTCAGCCGCATCATCCGCCTCGGTGAGGGTCTCAGTTCCACCGGCGCCCTTTCGGACGCCGCGATGAACCGGGCTGAGGCGGCGCTGGAAGCCTGCGGCCAGAAACTCGCCCGACGCCCGATCCAGGTCGTCAACGCGGTCGCGACCGAGGCCTGCCGGCGCGCCACCAACGGCCCCAACTTCATCCGCCGTGCCGAGCGCGCCCTCGGGGCCCCCATCCGCGTCATCCCCGCGCGGGAGGAGGCGGAACTGGCCATGGAGTCCTGCACCCCCCTCCTGAGGGAGAGGGACCGCCGCGCCCTCCTCTTCGACATCGGGGGCGGTTCCACCGAGGTTGCTTGGGTCCGCACCGACGGCCCAGACCTTCCCTGCCTCATCGGCACCATCTCGGTCCCGCTCGGCGTGGTGACGCTTGTGGAGCGGGACGGTGCCGCGTGCTTCTCCGCGGAAGGGTTCGACCGGGTGGTGCAGGAAGTCGCGGCCAAGTTCGAGGCTTTCGACGGCGTCCACCGCATTCGCCAAGAGATGCGCGCAGGCGGCGTGCGCCTGATGGGAACCTCGGGCACCGTCACCACGCTCGCCGGCATCGCTCTCGAACTGCCCCGCTATAACCGGGCGGCCGTGGACGGGCACGAACTGGAGATGGACCGCGCCGACAGGGCGCTGGAGGCGCTGCGGGCCATGGGGCGCGGCGGCCTCGCCGCCCATCCCTGCATCGGGCCGGAGCGGGTCGATTTCGTCCTGCCTGGCTGTGCTATCTACGCCGCCATCCGCCAGGTATGGCCGGCGGCCAGCATCACCGTCTGCGACCGTGGCCTGCGGGAGGGCCTTCTCCTCCGCGCCATGCGCGCCCGCCGCAAGAACCGACGCGGCGGCTGACCGCCGGCCAACAAACCCCGAGGAACCACCCGTGACCGACTCCCGAGGGCCGGGCGGCCAGCGCAGCACGACCACCCGGCTGCGCACCGCCAAGGGCCGCACCACCGCCAGCCAGCGATGGCTCGAGCGGCAGCTCAACGACCCCTATGTAAAGGCAGCCAAGGCTGCGGGCTGGCGCTCCCGCGCCGCCTTCAAGATCATCGAGTTGGACGAGCGCTTCAAGCTTTTCCACCCCGCCCAGCGCGTGGTGGACCTCGGCGCGGCCCCCGGCGGCTGGACCCAGGTGGCGCTCCGCCGAATCGGCGACCGCGGCAAGGTGGTCGCCCTCGACATCCTGCCGATGGAGCCGATCAGCGGCGCCATCACCCTTCAGGGCGACTTTCAGGAGGAGGCGACGGAGCGCGCCGTGCTCGAGGCCTTGGATGGTCAGGCGGACCTCGTCATGTCCGACATCGCCCCCAACACCACCGGCCACAACGCGACCGACCACCTGCGCATCCTCGCTCTGGTGGAACTGGCGGCGGACTTCGCGCGTCAGGTCCTCGCCCCCGGCGGCGCCTTCGTGGCCAAGGTCTTCCAGGGAGGCACGGAGCGCGACCTGCTCACCGGGCTCAAGCGTGACTATGCCAGCGTCCGCCACGCCAAGCCCCCGGCCAGCCGCAAGGACAGCGCCGAGATGTATGTCGTCGCCCAGGGCTTCCGCGGCGGAGCCGGGTAGGGCAGGGGCCCTGCCTTCGCGAACCCCTGCCCGCACCGGGGATCAGCGTCTCGCACCGGTCATGCGCCCGGCCTTGCGGCGCGACCCCCGGAGCGCGTAGGAGGGATCGCCAAGGCAGCGCCGCCCCGTCCCGAGAGGCCCCCGCCAATGGCACCCGATAGCACCTCGCCCCGTTTCCTTGCCCGTCTCGAGGAGGCCTACGCCTTCGACGACGTGCTGCTCGTGCCCGCCTACTCGAAGGTGTTGCCGGGGGGCACCGATACCCGCACCCGGATCACGCGGGAAATTGCGTTGAACATTCCTCTCATCGCCGCGGCGATGGATACCGTGACCGAGGGGCCGATGGCCATCGCCATGGCCCAGCACGGCGGCATTGGGGTGATTCACAAGAATCTCCCCATTGCCGAGCAGGCCGCCCAGGTCCGCCGCGTGAAGAAGTTCGAGAGCGGCATGGTGGTGAACCCCGTCACCATCCAGCCCGACCAAACGCTGGCTGATGTCCGCGGCCTACAGGAGCAGCATCGCATCAGCGGCATCCCCGTGGTGGAGCCCGAGACGGGGCGCCTCGTCGGCATCGTCACCTCCCGCGACGTACGCTTCGCGACCGACCCCAACCAGCGCGTCTACGAGTTGATGACGCGGGAGAACCTTGTCACCGTTCCGGCGGACGTGACGCCTGAACGCGCCCGCGCCCTCCTGCACAAGCACCGCATCGAGAAGCTGCTGGTGGTCGATGAGCGGGGCCGCTGCGTCGGCCTCATCACCGTCAAGGACATGGACAAGGCCCAGGCCAACCCCAACGCCGTGAAGGACGGGCTCGGCCGCCTGCGCGTCGCCGCCGCCACCGGCACCGGGGAGGACGGCATCCTTCGCGCCGAGGCGCTGGTGCAGGCCGAGGTGGACGTGGTGGTGGTCGATACCGCCCATGGCCACTCGGCGGGCGTGCTGAAGTCGGTCGAGGCGATCAAGCGGATGTCGAACTCCGTCCAGATCATTGCCGGCAACGTCGCGACTCCCGAGGCCGTGGAGGCGCTGATCGAGGCCGGGGCGGATGCGGTGAAGATCGGCATCGGCCCCGGCTCCATCTGCACCACGCGCATCGTCGCTGGCGTCGGCGTGCCGCAGCTTACCGCCGTCATGGAGTGCGCGGCCGCCGCGCGGGAGAAGGACGTGCCCGCCATCGCCGATGGTGGCATCCGCACCTCCGGTGATGTCGCGAAGGCGATCGCTGCGGGCGCCGACTGCGTGATGATGGGCAGCCTCTTCGCCGGAACGGATGAGGCGCCGGGGGAGGTGTTCCTCTACCAGGGCCGCTCCTACAAGTCGTACCGCGGCATGGGCAGCCTCGGCGCCATGGCCCGCGGCTCGGCCGACCGCTACTTCCAGGCAGATGTGCAGGACCAGCTGAAGCTCGTGCCCGAGGGTATCGAGGGCCGCATCGGCTACAAGGGGCCGGTCGGCAACGTCATTCACCAGCTCGTCGGCGGCCTGCGCTCGGCCATGGGCTACACGGGCAACGCGACGATCACCGAGATGCAGTCCAACTGCCGCTTTCGCCGCATCACCGGCGCCGGTCTGCGCGAGAGCCACGTCCACGACGTCGCCATTACGCGGGAGGCACCGAACTACCGGCAGGAGGGGTAAGTCCCCGGCCTCCGGCCCCGATGCGGGGGAGGGGGCCTGACCGGGGGCGTGACCGCCACCATCTTCTCCCAACCTCGCCTCCTTTCGGATTACCGTCTCCCTTGACCCCGCTCGCGCGCATCTCCGCCGCCATCGCCCTTCTCGACGCGCTGGAATCCGCTCCCCGCCGCCCGGCGGACGCCGTCGCCAACGACTTCTTCCGTGCCCGCCGCTTCATCGGCGGCGGCGACCGCCGCGCCGTGGCCGATCGTGCCTGGTCCGTGGTGAGGGAGCGTGCCCGGCTGGATTGGCATCTCGACCATGTGGGCGCCGCGCCCACCGGGCGCCTTCTCATGGCCGCGCACATGATCCTCGCAGAGGGCGGCAGCCTCTCGGGGGTGGAAGCCGCCTTCAACGGTGGCCAGTATGCCGAGCGCCCGCTGACCCCCGAGGAGCGGCGCTTCCTCGGAAAGCTGGAAGGCCGTCCCTTCCTGCACCCGCGAATGGACGAGGCCACGCGCCTGAACGTTCCGGAATGGGCGTTGCCTGGGCTCCGCGCCCGCTTCGGCGAGGCCCTGCCCGAGGCAGCCGCCGGGCTGGAGGGTGTGGCCCCGCTCGATCTCCGGGTGAATCTCCTCCGCACCACGCGAGAGGCAGCCGCCGCCGCCCTGGCGGCCGAGGGGATCGCCACCACCCCCACCCCCTTCTCCCCATGGGGCCTTCGCGTTGCCGACCGCCGGCCCGTGCTGGCGACACGGGCCTTCGCCGAGGGGATGATCGAGATCCAGGACGAGGGCAGCCAGCTCATCGCCCTGCTCGCCGACGCGCGCCCGGGCATGAAGGTGGCCGACTACTGCGCGGGGGCCGCGGGCAAGACCCTCGCCATGGCCGCCACTATGGGCAACCGCGGCCGGATCGCGGCGCTCGACGTCTCGGTCCCCCGCCTCTCGGGCGCCACCAAGCGCCTCCGCCGCGCCGGGGTGGACAATGCCGAGACGCACCTACTCGAGTCCGGTGACCGCTGGGTGAAGCGCCGCGCCGGCACCTTCGACCGCGTCCTGGTCGATGCCCCCTGCACCGGCACCGGCACCTGGCGCCGCAACCCCGACGCGCGCCTCCGCACGACCGAGTCCGACATGGCGGAGCTCATCACGAAGCAGCGCGCGATCCTCGATAGGGCTGCCTCCTTGGTGCGCCCTGGCGGAAAGCTGATCTACGCTACTTGCTCGGTGCTTCCCGGGGAGGACGACGAGCAGGTGAGGGGCTTTCTGGACCGCCACGCCGATTTCCAGGCGATCAGCCTGGCCGATGCCTGGGCCCAGGCCGGCGCGGCTTCCGGCGTGACCGGCGCCCCACCCGGCGATGGTCCCTTCATGGCCCTTGCCCCGCACAGCCACGGCACGGACGGCTTCTTCGCCGCCGTGCTGCAGCGCCGCCCCTAGGCGCGCGGCTTCCGGCATGGCGCGATGGGCAGGATGATCCAGATCAGGCGCGCCCGCCCGGACGATGCCGCCTCGATCGGCGCCATCCACCGGATCAGCTGGCAGGACAGCTACCCCGGCATCCTGCCGGATGCCTATCTCGCCGGGCTCGACCAGCGCCGGATCGGCGCGGGCTATCTCCGCTCGATGCTCCGCCGCGGCGGCGGGGATGCGATCTTCGTCGCCTGCACGCCAGACGGAACGGCCGTCGGATTCGCCTCCGCCGGCCGCGCCAGGCGGGTGGGCATCGCGGATGGCGAAATCGATACCCTCTACATCCTCCCCGACTGGCAGGACCAGGGAATCGGCCGCCGCCTGATGCGGGCCGCGGCCGCCCACCTCTCGGTCATCGGCTGCAACTCGGCCATGCTCTGGGTGCTCTCGGCCAATGGCGCCGGCTGGTTCTACCGCCGCCTCGGCGGCCGCCCCGTAGGGCGGGAAAGCATCGCCGTCGGCGGTCGGCAGGTGGAGCAGACGGCGGTCCTCTGGAACCCCATCACCCTCCTCATGGAGGCCACCGCGGCCGACCGCGGCGGACCCTTTCCGGAAGGAGGGCAAGGGGGCGGCTGATCGAGAGGGTTGAAGCCGCCGCCATTCTGTGGTGATGGCCGCCATGCCCGACGCGACATCAGAGCCCTCCGCCATCCTTCCTGGAAGCGAGCGCCACCAGCGCCTGCTCATCCTCGACTTCGGCAGCCAGGTGACGCAGCTCATCGCGCGCCGCCTGCGCGAGGACGGGGTCTACTGCGAGGTGTGGCCCTACACGGCCGACGAGGCGCGGATCCGCGCCTTCAATCCTCAGGGGATCATTCTCTCGGGCGGCCCGGCCAGCGTCACCCATGGTGAGAGCCCCCGCCCGAGCCCGGCCGTTTTCGAGATGGGCCTGCCGATCATGGGCATCTGCTACGGCCAGCAAACCCTCGCCGCCCAGCTCGGCGGCAAGGTCGAGACGAGCGACCATCGGGAATTCGGCCGCGCCTTCGTGGACGTGACCGGCGAGTGCGCGATTACCCAGGGGATCTGGGCGCCCGGCGCGCGCGAGCAGGTCTGGATGAGCCACGGCGACCGCATCACCGAACTGCCCCCCGGCTTCCGCGTGGTCGCGAGCAGCGAGGGCGCACCCTTCGCCGTGATCGCGGACGACGCCCGTCGCTTCTACGGCACGATGTTCCACCCGGAGGTCGTCCACACCCCTCACGGCGCGCAGCTCCTCCGCAACTTCTCCCGCCTCGTCTGCGGCGCCGCCGGCGACTGGACCATGGGCGCCTTCCGGGCGGAGGAGATCGAGCGGATCCGCGCCAAGGTCGGGACGGGCAGGGTGGTCTGCGGCCTCTCCGGCGGTGTCGATTCCTCGGTTGCGGCCGTGCTGCTGCACGAGGCCATCGGCGACCAGCTCACCTGCATCTTCGTGGACCACGGCCTGCTCCGCGGCGGTGAGGCCGAGCAGGTCGTCTCCACCTTCCGCGACCGCTTCAACATCAAGCTCGTCCACCGCGATGCCTCAGACCTCTTCCTCGGCGCGCTCGCCGGCGTCACCGACCCCGAGGTGAAGCGCAAGACCATCGGCCGCCTCTTCATCGAGGTCTTCGAGGAGGAGCAGGCGAAGATCGGCGGCGCTGACTTCCTCGCCCAGGGCACCCTCTACCCTGACGTGATCGAGAGCGTCTCGGCCACTGGCGGCCCCTCCGTGACCATCAAGTCCCACCACAATGTCGGCGGCCTGCCCGAAGGCATGCGGATGCGCTTGGTCGAGCCGCTGCGCGAACTGTTCAAGGACGAGGTGCGGGCGCTAGGCCGGGAGTTGGGCGTGCCGGAATCGATCGTCGGCCGCCACCCCTTCCCCGGGCCGGGCCTGGCCATCCGCATCCCCGGCGAGGTGACGCGCGAGCGCGTGGCGCTGCTGCAGAAGGCCGACGCCATCTTCCTCGAGGAGATCCGCGCCGCTGGCCTCTACGACGCCATCTGGCAGGCCTTCGCCGTGCTGCTGCCCGTCCGCACCGTCGGCGTCATGGGCGACGGCCGCACCTACGAGCAGGCCTGCGCGCTGCGCGCCGTGACCGGCACGGACGGCATGACGGCCGATGTCTATCCCTTCGACATCGCCTTTCTCGGCCGGGTCGCGAACCGCATCGTCAACGAGGTGCGCGGCATCAACCGCGTGACCTACGACGTGACGAGCAAGCCGCCCGGCACGATCGAGTGGGAATAGGCGCTCGGGGCCGTGCCACCTTGCCCAGGCGGCGGACGTAAGCGCGGAGTGAGGCTGCAAGAACCTGTTCACCCGGCCCTTGCGGGTCCCGCGCTGCGCGGCTGAAACTTCAGCTCTAGCCCGCACCCGGCAAGCAAGCCCGGGCGGCTCCTCGGGAGAGCTCCACGATGCGCCTCGCCACCCTGGCTGCCACCCTGCTCGCGGTGGCTGCCGCGGCCGTCCAGCCAGCCCTCGCCCAGCAGCCGGCCGCGGACACCCTTGGCGCGGTCCGCGCCCGCGGCACGCTCGTCTGCGGCGTTTCCCCCGCTACCGCTGGTTTCTCCATGCCGGACAGCCGCGGGGAGTGGCGGGGAATCGATGTAGATTCCTGCCGCGCCGTAGCGGCCGCCATCTTGGGTGATGCAACCAAGGTGCGCTTCATACCCGCGAGCACGCAGCAACGCTTCACCATGCTGCAGTCCGGCGAGATCGATCTCCTCGTTCGCTCGACCACTTGGTCGCTCAGCCGCGAGGCCTCGCTCGGCATCGCATTCACCGGGGTGAACTTCTACGACGGGCAAGGATTCATGGTGAAGCGCGCTTCCGGCGTGACCACCGCCCGCGCGCTTGACGGCGCGACCATCTGCGTGCTGCCAGGCACCACCACCGAACTGAACATGTCGGACTACTTCCGCGCTAACAATATCCGCTTCACACCCGTCCTCATTGATAACGTCGAAGAGCTGCGCGCCGCCTTCATAGCGGGCCGCTGCGACGCCTACACAACGGACGCCTCCTCACTCGCCTCCTTCCGCGCGAGCCAGGGCGCGAACGCGGAGGCCTATCTCCTCCTGCCCGAGATCATCTCGAAGGAGCCGCTCGGCCCCGCCGTGCGCAAGGGTGACTGGAGGTTCTTCGACGTGGTCCGCTGGAGCCACTTCGCGATGCTGACCGCGGAGGAGATGGGTATCAACAGCACCAACCTGGCGACTTTCAACGACAGCGCGAACCCGGACGTGCAGCGTTTCATGGGGCGGAGCGGCGATCTAGGCCGGCAACTCGGCGTGAACAACGACTTCGCGGTGCAGGTGGTCCGCCAGGTCGGCAATTACGCCGAGGTTTGGGAGCGCAACATCCGGCCGCTTGGCATTCAGCGCGGCATCAACAATCTCTGGTCGCAGGGTGGTCTGCACTACGCACCACCCATGCGCTGAAGCATGAAAGGAGGGGGCGAGCGGCCCCTTCCTTCTCGCCTTCCCCTGTGGATTACGGGGAACACGGGGACGCCTCGCTTTCACAAGAATGTTTCCGTCAAGCAGAACAATGAAGGTCGTCCGGCGACTCGCTGAAATCGCGCGAGTCGTCCACCCGGTGCGCCGCAACCGTGTTCCGCGCGCAACGGGAAACCCCCATATGTAGGGTTCGTTTTCTCCGCGACGCCCGATATCTTGTGCGAGCCACCCTTCAGAAGGCATCCTCCGTCGCGGGGGAATACAGGGGTTTCTTTAACGATGTTTGACGCCATCCAGCTCGAAGGCCACGGCCAGGTACAGGTCGACCGCTCTCGTGACGACCTGCTGACTGCGTTCGGCAAGGCCACGCTGAGCGACCGTTACCTGCTGCCCGGCGAGTCCTACCAGGACCTCTTCGCGCGGGTGGCCAGCGCGTACGGCGACGACGCCGCGCATGCGCAGCGCATCTACGACTACATCTCGAAGCTTTGGTTCATGCCGGCTACCCCCGTGCTGTCGAACGGCGGCACCAAGCGTGGCCTGCCCATCTCATGCTTTCTCAACGAGGCCGATGACAGCCTTGACGCGATCGTGGGCTTGTGGAACGAGAACGTGGCCCTCGCCTCCAAGGGCGGCGGCATCGGCTCCTACTGGGGCAATCTCCGCTCGATCGGCGAGAAGGTGGGGATGAACGGCAAGACCTCCGGCGTCGTGCCCTTCATCCGCGTCATGGACAGCCTCACTCTCGCGATCTCCCAGGGCTCCCTGCGCCGTGGTTCCGCCGCCGTCTACCTGCCGATCTCCCACCCCGAGGTTGAGGAGTTCATCGAGATCCGGCGCCCCACCGGCGGTGACCCCAACCGCAAGGCGCTGAACCTCCACCACGGCATCCTCGTCTCCGACGCCTTCATGCGCGCGGTCGAGGCCGACGAGGAATGGGCCTTCACCAGCCCCAAGGATGGCGCGCTCGTCCGCAAGGTCTCTGCCCGCGCCCTCTGGATCCGCATCCTCACTGCGCGGATCGAGACCGGCGAGCCCTACCTCATCTTCTCCGACCATGTGAACCGCGCGCGCCCCGAGCACCACAAGCTGGCGGGGCTGGAGGTGAAGACCTCCAACCTCTGCTCCGAGATCACGCTGCCCACCGGGCGTGATCACCACGGCAAGCAGCGCACCGCCGTCTGCTGTCTCTCCTCGCTCAACTGCGAGACCTGGTTCGAGTGGAAGGACGAACCGCGCTTCATCCCGGACGTGATGCGCTTCCTCGATAACGTGCTGCAGTCCTTCATCGACACCGCGCCCGACACCATGGCGCGTGCGAAGTACTCCGCCATGCGCGAGCGCTCGGTCGGGCTCGGCGTAATGGGCTTCCACTCCTTCCTCCAGGCGCAGAATGTGCCTTTCGAGAGCGTGGTCGCGAAGGTGTGGAACATGAAGATGTTCAAGCACATCCGCGCCCAGGCCGATGCCGCGAGCCGTGAGCTGGCCGCCGAGCGCGGCCCGTGCCCCGATGCCGCCGAGTACGGCATCATGGAGCGCTTCTCGAACAAGATGGCGATCGCGCCGACCGCCAGCATCAGCATCATCTGCGGCGGCGCCAGCCCGGGCATCGAGCCGATCGCGGCCAATGTCTACAACCACAAGACGCTGTCCGGCTCCTACATCGTCCGCAACCCTTATCTGCGGAAGGTACTGGCGAAGTATGGCCGCGACGACGAAGATACTTGGACCTCAATCACCACGAACAAGGGTTCGGTCCAAAACCTCGACTTCCTGACGCAGCAGGAGAAGGACGTCTTCAAGACCGCCTTCGAGCTGGATCAGCGTTGGGTAATCGAGCACGCCGCCGATCGGACGCCTTACATCTGCCAGGCGCAGTCGCTGAACGTCTTCCTGCCCGCGAACATCCACAAGCGCGACCTTCACCAGATCCATTACCAGGCCTGGAAGAAGGGCGTGAAGACGCTCTACTATTGCCGCAGCCTGTCGATCCAGCGCGCGGACGTGGTGAGCGACAAGGTCGCGGTGCAGCCCTCGCTCGGTGCGATCGCCAACGACGTTGCCCCGCTGCCCGTCGCCGCCGCGCCGGCCGAGAGCACGAACTACGAGGAATGCCTCGCCTGTTCTTGACGGAGTCTCTGGTGTCTCACCTCAGGCCTCAGCTTCTGGGCCGGCGGTGAGACACCGTCACTCTGCCGGATAATTTTCCGGCCGCTGGCTCTGCCCTTACTGAACAGAGTGAGGTGTCTCACGGAGGACACCCTTGGTTCGCAAGAATGTTCCTGCGATGTTCTTGCTGAACCCCCTCTGCTGGCTCTACGTCTTGTCCCAGTCGGGCGACGGCCACTCGGGCTGCCTGATTCGGGGGACCGGGCATGGAGTTAGTCTTCACACGCACCGCCCTGCTTGATGTGGATCTGCCTGAGGAGGTTCTCAGCAGCGCCTATGAGCAGCTATGGCGCGGCAGTCTCCGGGGGGTAGCCAAGCAGGTTCTCGCGCGGAACGGCGTCACTGATGACGTGGCGTTCATGATCGACGGATCCGCCGCCTACGCCGAATCGGTGTCGAACGCGCTACGTACGATGAGCGGCCTCATTACCGCCAAGACCAGCCGAGAGAGCTACGCGCGGCATGCGGGCCGCTTCGCCGACTGGGCGGCGTCGCAAGCGCTTTCGTTAGAGAACATCCCAGCCAAGGCGTTGGCTGACTATAAGCGCCAGCGCCGATCGGCTTCCAAGATCACGGGAGCCTCTTGGAACGTTGAGGCTGCGGCGATTCGCAGGCTCCTTGATGCTGCCCAGATCAACTCCGGGAATCTGAACGGCGCGAATCCGGCAGCACACCCACTGCTGCAGTGGACGGAGAAAGGCGCGGGCATCTCCGGTGGCGAGGTCCCCAAGTTCATCACCGGGAAGCAGTTCCGCACGTTCCGAGACAACGGCCTTCAGGCCATGGCTTACCCCTTGCGGAACACCGCTTTCGCGGGACTGCTCGTGTCGTCCGGGATGCGCCGCTCGGAAGGTGGGGGCTACCGGCAGAAATCGCTCCCGAGCCAGGAGGCGATTGCCGCGACAGACGGGGGATCGATTCGCCATTTTGTCCGGAAGGATACCGCCAAGGGGCGGAAGGCCCGTTGGACGCGGATCTCGAAGCAAGCTCTCGAGACGATGTGGCAATACAAGCTGTATGAGCGGTCGGACTTACTGGCTCGGCGGAGCAGCCCGGATTCCGAGTCGGATGATGTGCCTGAGTTCTGGCTGAGCCAGACGGGATCGCCCATGACTTCCAGCAGTTGGCAATACGTCTTTGAAAGGGCCAGCGTCCTCAGCGGTGTCGAGGTAACCCCTCATGCTCTCAGACACACCTTCGCCGTATTTCTGCTAAGTCGACTGATTTCGAAGACCATCACGTCCGCCAAGGAGCGACGATCGGAAGCGACACGCCTCAAGCGCGTCTTCAACACACGCCCCGAGCAGATTTACGACAGCCTCTTCGGCGACCCGCTCCGCAAGGTTCAGAAATACCTGGGGCATGCGAGTTATCGGACAACCTTCATCTACCTCGACCTTCTAGCCGGCGATACGCTCGAGGAGGACGACACCTGGGGGGTGTTCTCCCAGATTCTCGACACGGAAGCTGACTACTCCACGCCCGGTGAAGTCACCCTGACGGATGACGATGACGATGACGATGAGTGATGACGGAGAAGTGCGCGGACTGCTCGCTGGTGCCCGTAGGCCGCAGAACAGACCGCTTCGAGTCGGCACGACAGCATCTGAAGGCGCCGAGGTGCAGGACGACGCGGTGTTGGAGAAGATCCTCGCGGATTTCCTACACTACTACGTGGACGAACACGGACAGGAGACTGGCGACGAGCCGATTAACTGGACCTGGGCCAGGAACTGGCCGAAGTTGGGTAGGGTTGTCCTAACCGCCCTGCATCAGCTCTGTACGTCAAAGCGCGAGCTCCGCTTCTACAAAAGCGCTCTGGGCCTGCAGCAGCACGCCAAGCCATTCTTTGTCTGGCTACGAGCGTTCGACCCTGCTGGTGAGATCGGAAATACCAGGGAACTCTCGCCAGAAGTATTCCAGGCATTCAAGGAATATCAAGACGACCGGGTTGCGACGGAGCAGGTTAGGTCGAAGACAGCTTACCAGTACAAGGGAGCTATTTGCCGCCTCCTGAAACAAGCCTGGTACAGTGAGATGGCTGGCCATGTGCTTGGGTCAGACTGGGAAGAGCGTCACTTCGTCGCCGATGGGTTTGAGGACGACAACAAGCAGCGCCCCCCGTACAGCATGGACGAGGCTAACCGCGTTGTTCGGGCGTGCTCTGATCTGCTCCTGGAGCGGGTCAGCGCGCCTTGGAGCAAGATCTCAGAGTTGGCCGCCTACACTGGGATCGGACTGAGGCTGGGCATCGAAACGGAGTGCATCGACCGACTTCGTGTGGGCGACGTCCAGCTCCTGGGGGACAGGAGGAAGGTAAAGGTCACCTACATCAAGCGCCGGACATCGTCAGTTCCCAATCGGCGGAAGCTCGCGGATGCCGGCCTGGCTGAGGGCGTCGACGACTCGGAGACGGTGGACCAGATTGAGGATGTGGGCCCCTTTACGACAGGTGGAGGGTTGCTGCTTTACGCACAGAAGCGAGCGAAGGAACGTGGCGCTAGTCTGGATGGCTCTATTTGGTCTCGCAGGTTCGTTGCGAACGACTTCGATGCCTTTTCGGACCTGTTGTACGAACGTGGGCTGCGCGACGACAAAGGTGATCTGCTTCAAATTCTCCGCACTCGTTTTCGCGTCACGTACAAGCAGAGCCGGATGATCAAGTCGGGCGGCAATCTCTCGCTGGTAGCGGACGACCACACGAAGGACGTCGCGTCCAGTCACTACCTGGAGGGCTCTCCGCATCTGCAGCCGTTTTACGAGCATGCGATCATCACGGCACAGACCGAGGCTCTGGAATATGCGCTGAACCGCCCCAAGCCTGCAGTCATCGCGCTTTCAGTTGAGGCGTCTGAGGCGGAGGTGGCGGCCGCCGCAGCGGAGACGGGGCTTCCTCCACAAGAAGTAAGGCAAGCGCTCTCTGGCGAGACAGATGTTTGGCTTGCGAGCTGCCGCGGCTTCTACAGCAGCCCGTTCTCGCCGGCAGGGCAGCCGTGCTCCAAGGCATTCTGGGGATGCCTCGGGTGTGTCAACGGGCTTGTTACACGACGCACTCTCCCACGCGTTCTGCAGTTCCTTTCACACATCACCGAGCAGAGACGATTGCTCGGGAGCGCTGACTGGCAGGCTAAGTTCGGAGTGGCATACGTTCAGATCATCAGGGACGTCCTGCCGAAATTCCCTCGTAACGCGGTGGAGGAGGCCAAGCACATCGCCGAGGGAATGGATGGGGCGCTTCACCTTCCGCCGGAGTTGCTCTCGGCATGAGCGCCACTGTGCTTTCGGCTCAAGGCGCAAGTCGCCTAGTCGTCAAGATTCCCAGGCGCAAGCCTCATCCAATCGACCACAGATCGGAGGTTCTGCCTGGCACTTCGGCGTTCTTCGGGGATGACGGATGGGATCTTAGCGCGGCTGACTATCACGGCGCACGGCAGGGCCAGTATACGTCCATCAGCTTTAATGGCATCGTCCAGGCAGGCCTGAAGACGGCGCTGAAGGAGCTTGCCTTTCATCGGCTAAACACAAGGCTGTCCTCCCTGGTGCGCGAGGTCGGGGTTTATACCTGCGCTCGTGAACAGGTCAGAGCGGCACGCTTTTGCCGTTGGCTCGCGGAACACTACCCTGCCGTGGATTCTCTGGCCGATCTCTCCCAGGCCATGATCCACGCTTATCGAGTCCATCTTGAAGCGGAGAGCGAGCCGCCAAACGTTTGGAAGTACCTCGAGCCGATCAAATTCTTAGAGCTTTACAGCTCGTTCCTCAGCGTCCCCATGGACTTCAAGCCCTACGGAGGCGCGCTAGAGGCGCGGCTGGTCGGTTGGAACCCTACACGCGGGGAGAACTCGACTCCGGTCATCGAAGATGAGGTGCTGACGCCAGTTCTTACCGCTGCCGTTCGCTACGTGGAAAGCTACGCCGCGGACGTCGAGCAAATGCTCGGGGAATTTCTCACCTTCCGACCTCTTGATTCGGACAGGAAGAGTAGGAAGGTCGACCGGAATGCTGGGCCGTTCTTGAGGTGGCTAGCGGTAGCTGATCCTGAGTCAACGGTGGGTGGTACGCGCCCGTTTGATGAGGCCGTCCTTGCCGCCTACCTCAGCTATGTGGATGGGATGGACCTCTCCGCCTCGACCGCACAGGCCTACAAGGCGACGGGTAGGCGTCTGCTGAGGGCGTGGCAGTCGGGCGATCGCGAGATCCTATGCTGGCCGGAAGCCGGCCAGCCGGCGCAGGCCGCCTCCCTCTCCGGCTTCAAATGGCAGGCCCCTGTGACTGTTTGCCCATTCCTCGGCCGTGCTTGGCGCCCTCCTTTCGGGACACTTGTGGATGCCGGGGACGAGTACCGGACTGAAACGGGCCATGTCATGGCCGCCTGTACAACCATTATCCTCTATCTGAGCGGGATGCGTCCTGGTGAGCTGTCGATGCTGAGCCGGGATTGCCTGCAGGAAGAGCGGGATACCGAAGGGCAGGCGATTCGATGGACGATTATCGGCACTCCGGAAAAGAAGCGCAGCAAGGGGCGCGTTAAGCAAGTTAAGCCACGCGCGGTCGAGTGGGTTGTGCCGGAAATTGTCGCACGCGCCGTGCAGCTGCTGCGGCGGCTTCTGGAGCCATTTCGCGAGCACCATGGCTCACCGCGTCTGCTGATGAACCTGGATGCTCTACAACCTGGCCGAACTGATCAGAACGGGTTCGCCGCCTCTGAGCGCACGATCCGGACGCTACTGGACACGTTCCAGGAGATGGTTCGGGACCGCTTCAAGGGAGCCCCGTGGGGCGACCTCCCTGCAGAAGGGCGCGTCTACCCGATGCAGTTCCGTCGGACACTGGCGCGCCACATTGCGCGTCAGCCCTTCGGCATTATCGCGGGCAAACTGCAGTACAAGCATGTCAGCACGATCGTGTTCGAGGGCTATGCCGGCTCTGAAGATGCGGGCTTCCGCACCGTTGTTGCGGAGGAAGCGGTCATGGCGGGCATTGACATGTTGGAGGAGCTCGAGGAGGACGCCGCGGCGGGCATGATCTTCGGGCGAGGCGCCAAGAACCTTTTGGAGAAGGTCGCCGCGACCAAAGAAGTGGCTCGAAGCAAGGCGCTGGTTGACCGCAGCGATAGGCAGGTTGCTGAGATGCAGGCGCTCCGCTCCGTCGCGGTGAACCTCCACGTGGGGGTTCTTAATTTGTGCGCGTTTGATCCGTCAAACCCAGGAAAAGCGCTCTGCTTGAGCGAGAAGGAGCGTGAGAACGCCAGGGGACCGCAGATGAATCTCTGCTCTCCGGGTAAGTGCCCTAACTCGATCATCGGGCAGTGCCATTTAGACCGGTGGAAGCAGCTACGGGACGACGCTGTCGAGTTGAGGAGAGGGGCGAGGACGCCGCTTCAGCGCGCCAGTCTGGACGTGCAGATCGCGGAATATGAAGCCATCGTCGGCACGGCCGCGTCCTAACCATGGCGAGCGCCGAAAGGCAGGCACTGCTCGATCGGGTATGCGCCCGGATCAGCGAGCTTGAGGCGAAGCCCCAGCTGCGCTCGGAAGAGCGTCATGAGCTGGCGTTGCGGAGGGCGTTGATCCGGCTGGTCAATGGCGTTCCTCTTCACACGGACGGGGCCCTGACGGGGGAGAACCTTTACGCGGAGGCGAGAGTCGCCCGGGCCACAATGTACCGGATCCGGTCGGTCATGGATGATTGGAAAGCGGCGCAAAATGCCGTCGCGCCAGATAGTCCGGCGGCACTGCGGGAGCAGATCCGCTCGCTTAAAGCGCAGCTCCGCAAGGTCGGTGAGGAACGTTCTGAGGAGCGACAGAGGCTCGTTCAAATCCAGGCGGTGCTCGTTCAGCGGGTTCAGGCACTAACACTTGCTCTCGTCGAAGCGCGCGGCGGAGCGAAAGTGACCGACCTAGGCCTGCTCCGTCGCCAGAAAGGCCAGAAGTCCGGAGGAGAATGATGGGCAAGCGGGACGTGGAAGCCGACATTCTCAGCCGCTTCAACCGGTTTATCGAAGAGGGCTGCGCCATTCCGGGAACCCCGGATGGGAAGGTGAACGTTCTGGCCCTCTGCCGAGCTCTGGGCCTTCCCGCCGCGGATGCACAGCATTTCCACCGGAAGGAGAGCATCAAGACCGCCGTCTCCGTCATTGGCGCAGAGCAAGGCTTGGCTGCGATTGGCTCCCGGACGGGACTAGACCCGCAAGAGGCGGTTCTGGAGCAGCGCCTCAAACTGGCGCGAGGGCAAGCACGCGATGACGCGATGGCAGCAAGCGAGGCCTCAGCTGCCATGCAGGTGCTGGTGGATGAACTGCGTTCCGCTCAGGCGGAAATCACGGTTCTGCGGGTCGAAAACCGCGCCCTGTTGGAGCGCCTTCAGTTGATTGAGGAGCAGGGCATTCTCTGGGACGCGGGCGGCTCCGCATGAGGCGCTTGGCAGTGACTTCCGTCATCGCGTCGCGTGACTTCGGCTCCATCTTCGCTGGAGTGGGCGAGACAGGGGATCGGGTACGGGTACGGAGCTACGAGCCGGTTTGGCCCAGCCCGGGCGAAGTCTACGACGTCGAGGGCACGTCCACGACCTATCGCGACCGCTGGGGCAAGAACCATCTGCAGATCGACCAGGCACGCCTGGTCCGGGTACGGACGTCTGGGCGCTTGCTAGGTCCGTGGCTACGTCAACTGCCGGGCGTCGGAGAGACCAGGGCACATCGCCTCATGCGCGCCTTTGGCCAGGACCTCCTTGACGTACTCGACGACCCAGCTCGGCTACCGGATGTCGCCAGGGCTCTCGAGCCGGAAAGGTCCGCACTGGCCACCCGCCTTAGTGCATCCGTCCAGGCAGCGTTCCGCGAGTACGCCGCACGCGAGCGGGATGGGATCTCGGAGGCAGCCTTTTACCAACAACTCGAAGGACTAGGCGTCGAGGAACGCAGCGCGGCGCGGTCGCTCTGGCGGTTGCTCGGAAACCGCGCGTGGGAGCGCCTGAGCCAACGGCCCTACTGTGCCGCCTCGGTGCTGCCGTGGGCGCATGCCGATCATCTCGGCCAGCGGCTCCTTTCTGCAGCTGAGGGAAGGAAGGATGTGCTGCGCCATCCTGACCGGCTTGCTGGCGCGGTCGACAGCGTCGTCCGAGATATTCTGCGAACAGGCAGCACGGCAGCCACACGTGATGATTTACTGGCGCGCTTGGGGCGAAAGCGCGTTCCTGCCGGAGAGGCCTTGCAGATCGGGCTGGAGCGGCGTCGGGTTGTCCAGGGACGGGGTATCCTCCACGCACCTGGCGCCGCATATCTGGAACGGGATCTACACGCTCACCTTCAACGCCTGCGGTCGGCATCGCCTGGCTGGAGCATGGCGCGCGAGGACCGGCTCCGCGCGGCCGTTAACAATGCCGAGTGCGAAACCGGACTAGATCTCACCGATGAACAAAGGCTCGCGATCTGCGTCCTGCTGCAGCAGCCGGTAGCGCTGCTGCAAGGCGGGGCGGGGACGGGAAAGACAACCTCCATGAGGGTGCTCGTTGCCGCCTGGGAGCGCCTGGGCGGTCGTGTGGAGGCCGCTGCCTTGGCCGGAAAAGCGGCCCTGAAATTGCGTCTGTCGACCGGCCTGAATGTCATGACGATCGCCCGGCTTCTGAAGCGGCTGGAGACGAGCGAAGATTTCGGAGTCCATCGCCCTCACGGCGGTGGCGTGACGCGCGGTGATGACAACCAAAACAGCCGCCTGCCAGAGTTCACAGGGGACACACTCCTGCTGCTGGACGAGGCCTCCATGGTGGACCTCCCTAACTTGCGGCGGCTCCTCCTGAAGATGCCTACCGGAGCCAGTCTGCTTCTGGTCGGAGATGTTGCTCAGCTTCCGCCGGTAGGCCTTGGGCAAGTCTTCCATGACCTCGTCCATTCAGGTGTTGGCCTCGTCGAACTCACACGCGTTCTCCGGCAAGCTGGCGGCAACCCCTTGCTCGAAGTCGCGGCGGAGATCCGGGCAGGGCGTTCGCCAGACCTCCCGTGCTACAAAGGCGCCGAGGCCGGCGTCCAAATCGCGGAGTGCCGCGTCGAGGAGGTTCCGGCACGGCTCGGAGCGGTCCGAAGAGAGCTTTCCGCGGACGGAAGCGAAGTCCTAACCCTTGCGGCACTCCAGAACACGGTGCGCGCGGTTTGCTTCGGCGAAATGAGTCGGCGCCAAGAGGAGGGGGCTGCGGGTGTGCGGATCGGCCCGCTCTGTGCATGGGCTGCGGTAGGCGATCCAGTAATCATGACCACGAACCATTATAGGTTCGGCCTGGCAAATGGGCAGCTGGGGCGGGTCACCTCCCTGGAACCGCTGAAGATCGCCTGGGAGGGTGAGGATTGGGATCAGGAGGTGTTGGGGGAGTATGCCGTCGATATTGCGTCTGCCTGGAGCATCACCGGCCACAAGAGCCAAGGATCAGAGGCGGCGAGAGTAGTCATCGGTCTGGACTCGAAGGCCATGTTGACCCGGCAATGGCTCTACACCGCGGTCACGCGGGCGCGGCACCAAGCCGTGTTGGTCGGACCCCGCGAACTCGCAGCCGAGGCTGTCGCCCGACTTGCTCAACGAACGACAGGGTTCACGGGACTGCTTGGTGAGGCGACGGGCTCCGTCAGCTGCAAAGAACGCCGGTCTGGCGATATCGCACAACCATCGGAAATGTCTGAGAAAGCAATAGCCCATTGATCTTTAGGAGATATCTTGCATTCGGACTCCCTCACGTGTGATGGGTGAACTCGAACATTGCACGAACTAACACCCTCGCTCCTGCGCTAATTTCGCACCTGCAGGCGGTTGTGGGTGGATCCCGTTGCCATTGACGTAGTCCGTGACGGCTTGGCGGACCTCATTCGGTTACAGGAAGGCCATCCTTGACGTCGACGGCACCCGGCGGAGGCAGCGGCGATGGAGATTTTACATGGCGAAATTGACCGCGTCGCTGGGTTCTTCGTCTTCCGGGATAATGAGGGCCGCCGTTATGGTGTTCGACCAGGCGCTGTCCTTGCGGTGATGGACGGAGACGACTCTCAGTCATCGACGTGCGTGCTGTTGCCCGGGGGGCGGCTTGCCGTCGTCGACGCCCCTTTCGAGCGCGTTCTTCAAAGCCTTGGATCATAACCATGATCGCCCTGGCGGAGGCAGTGCTGGACCCGTGGTGCCCCATTTGCCTGCATGACGGCGACCAACTGGTATTCGGCTACGCACTGGACCACCATCGGCACGGTGGCCTCTCGTGGACGAGGTCGGGCTCTATTGCGCTGCTTGACGTGCGCCACAAGCAGGCGATTTCCAGGACGGGCACGCTTTACCATCTAGGACGTCGTACCGAGCTCCGTATACTGCCGCAGTTCGGGGATGAGGCCTGGCTTGCAGCCGCGGTTCTCCTTTCGGGTGACCTTGCCGATCTCAATGAGTTGCCCTGGCGCTCCACTGATCGAGCATCGGACGTGCGCTGGCTTCAAACCCAGAAAGCTGCCCGATGGCTCGGTACTCTGCCTCCGCCGAGGATTTCTGCTCGGGTAGATGAATGGTTTTCGACGTACGGCGCAGACTACCTCGAACACCGCCGGCGAGGACTTCCGCCGTTGAGCCCACGGACGCCATGGAAGGAGCTTGGAGAATGACCAACGACGATGATCGGCGCCTACGCCGTAATGAGTCAGATCCCCCACCGACAACAAGTGTGGCAGGGTCGCCGGAAGCCGGCCCGCAGCAGCGCCAGCGTATCGGTTCACAGCATCGAGGGCTGGCACGCTCGAAGCTGCGGATGCGGGACGGCGTGTCTGAGAACAGGCGCGAGCCGCCGACCGAAACGCACGAAGGATTGAGGCCAGCAGGTTGGCGCAGCTTTGTGGCGGCACTTTCAGCAGAGTCGGACTTCGAGCGGCTGGACGCGCCAATCAGGATGTTTCAGCGGCCGCGCGGCCGACAACGATACTTTCTTCCGTCGCTCAGAAGCGACCATGCGGAGATAGCGTAAACGCGCCGTGTATCTGAGAGATGTTAAGGGAGCACGATGTCCCACGCTTGGAGCTGAATGGATCGCTGGCGGACGCCAACTTAGTCGTCTGCGAGTTGGTCGCTCGAGGCAGGGAAGGGGAGGCAGCGCAGGCCAGGAGCGCGAGGTTCTCTATGCAGTCCGACGCGGTTTCGAGAAAGCGGATGCCAAGACCGCCGTCGACGTTTCCCATCTCGCGCCAGCCTGGCTGGAGACGCAGCCGGTTTTCGTCATCGCCTACTCATAGTCCCACAAGCTGATCGAAAAGGTCGCCTAAGAGGCCTCCGGTTCCGGCTCTGCAGGTTCGCGGCGGCAAACTGGGGACTCGCAGGAGAAAGCCTCCACAAGGGGGCCAAAGCACCTGAAATATCTTGTCGCTCGATCGCAAAGCCTACGCAACGTGCGAACTCTATCTTGGTCAGGTCGGCAAGCAAGGCTGACGGCAAGTGGATAGTGATCCGATGCTCCCCTGCACCACTGCTCTCGGGCTGCTCGGATCCGAAATCTAGAGCCAAGGGACGCCAGCTCGCGCCGAAGAGACGCGTGCAAACTCCCCACTCAAACAAGACCAGGAGCACAGCACATGAAGATACTCGCCACTCTGGCTCTCTCGATGGTTCTGGCGTCCGGTGCCGCATTTGCGCAGCAGGCTGGGGGCACCTCCGGGCCGCAGTCCGGAGGTATCAGCACTGCACCGACGTCGCGCGCTCCGACCGGCGTGACGATCGACCAGGGCGCCGGAGTTCCTGGTGCGGCGGCGTCTCCGCTCGCTCCGCACCCGAGCACGCCGCATCCGCATGGCCCGGTCGACCCCCAGGCTGGGACGCCTGGCACTCAGGATCCGTCTCAGCTGGGCGGTTCTGGCGGCTGAGCCTGGCCCACATCAAGCGGTCTCGTGGATGGGCCTCTCCCGGCAAACCCGGGGGAGGCCCATCAGCTTTCTTCCTTCGGGCCGAGGCATCAATCCTTCAGGATGCGCTGACGCAAACCTGGGCTCAGCGTGGCCGATTTGTCCGAACGCTGGCTCGGTCTTGTCCTTCCAGGGCGAAGACCACTCCAGCAGGGACGCTCGCTCGGCCGTCGTCCGGCAGCTCATCTGAGGGGTACCCCGGTACCGCCTCCTTCGATGCGTTAAACTGCACGCCAATTCTGTATGATGCGTCGATGCAAATGCCGCGAGGCGGGCCCTGCGCATGAACATCGAGATCGACGATGATTTGCTGGAGCGAGCTCAAAAGGCGTTCGGGCTCGCGACCAAGGAGGCGGCCGTGGAGGAAGGCCTCCGTCTCCTGGTGCGGTTGAGGGAGCAGGAGGACATCCTGTGGCTTGCCGGAACGGTGACGTGGCAGGGTGACCTCGGCGTGAGCCGTGAAGGGCGGGGTGCCCAGTGATCGGTGCGATACTACGGAAGCGGCCGATCATGTCGAGAACGTTGTCAAACAACAGGTGGTTCCACGATGCGCGATCATTCCCTGTCCGCCTCTCGCGCCTAGCCAACCTCAATCCTATCGGATTTTCCAAGCATCGCCCTATCAGCTTTCTCGACGCTCTCGGCCGGGACGTCGAGACTACTGTTCGGCGCGTGCAGGGACGTCCTGCGACAACAACCGTTCACGAGCTGAGCGAGGCCTGACTGGTCCGTCGTCTGGGAGCAGACCACCAACCCATCGCGTGCGGTGGCCTGTTCCATGCTGCGAGTAGATTCCAACCGTTGAGCAAGGCATAGATCGCCGGGATCACCAGAAGGGTCAGCATCGTCGATGACACCATGCCGCCCCACCATGGGGACGGCAATCGCTCCATGAGTTCCGACCCTGTCCCGGTGCTCCGTAGGATTGGCATCAAACCCGCCATGATGGCGGTCACCGTCATCATTTTGGACCTCACCCGCTCGACGGCGGCCTCCATAATGACATGGCGGAGATCTTCACGGCTCAATGGCCGCCCTTCGGCATGGCGCCGCTGGCCTCCGCATCGGCAGCCATCATGGTAGTGCCGACCAAGGCCGCCATGGTGGACACTGCAAGGTTCTGCACCAGACCAGTGCCCAAGAAGGCGCAGACCGTCCTTAGCAATGACCAGCCTGGCGCGGCGAGAG
>NZ_RCVR01000025.1 GCF_016107305.1 Roseomonas sp. KE2513 | reverse complement strand
CAACCTTCAGCGCGTGGTTGGCCACGGGCACGCCCGCATAGGCGCCGACCTGCAGCAGCACCTCCGCGATCTCCTCGGGCAGCACGCCGGTGTTACGTGTCGCGCGCACGTGCAGCGCGAACTCCCCCTCCCGCGCGAGGGCAGCGGTGATGGCGAGGGTGAGAAGGGAGCGGGTGTGCCGCGGCAGGCCCGGCCGGGTCCAGATCCCGCCCCAGACATTGCGCGTGATGTAGTCCTGGAAGGCCCTATCAAGCTCCGTGATGCCGGCGCTGGCGCGGGCGACGTGCTCCTCTCCGAGAACAGCCTTTCGAACGGCCATGCCGGCCGCGAAAGCATCCTCTTCCGGCGCCGGGGACAGATGCGCGAGCAGCGCCTTGGTCACCGCCTCAGCGGCCTCGAAGGTCGGGATATGCGCCACGCCCGGCAGAACCATTAGCTGGCTGCCCGGGATCGCGTCGCGGATCGCCTCGGCCGCGGAAACCGGGGAGGCCTGGTCCAGCTCCCCCACCACGACGGTCGCGGGGCCGTGCATCCGTCCCGCCAGCGTCGCGGCCCGCGCGTCGCGCAGCGCGGCCGCGCAGGCAGAATAACCCTCCGCCGGGGTCGCGAGCAGCATCGCCCGCAAGGCGCGGGAGGAGGGAAGCGCCTGGTCCGCGACCCAGCGCGCCATCACGCCGTCCGCCACCGCCGCCATGCCGCCCGAGGCGATCGCCTCGATCCGTTGCTGCCAGCCCTCCGGCGGCGGGAACTCCATGGCGGTGTCGAGCAGAAACAGGGTGAGCACCCGATCCGGCCGGCTCGCCGCCATTTCCATCGCGATGCGCCCGCCGATCGAGATGCCGCCGAGATGGGCGGCGCGGATGCCGAGATGGTCGAGCAGCGCGAAGGCGTCCTCAGCCAGCACCGCCATGGTCGCCTCGCCCGGCACCGCCGAGGTGAGCCCGTGGCCGCGGAGGTCGAAGCGGATCACGCGGTGCGTGCGGGCCAAGACCTCCGCCTGCGGGTCCCATACGTGCAGCGAGGTACCGAGGCTGTGCAGCAGGAGAACCGGCGGCGCTCCGGGCGGCCCCGCCACCTGCACATGCACCGACATGCCGCCCAGCGCGATGAACATCCGCCCGTTCACTCCCCCGGCCGGCCCGAGCCGCGCCATTGGGCTAGGCGTAACACGGGCACCCCCGAGCGAAAACCCGGGGGTTATTCCCTTCTCAGACGCCGGCGACCATCACCTGGCCCTGGTCCTGCCCGCGCATGGCCCAGCCGGTGGTGCGGTTCTCGATGGCGACGGCCACGACATACATGATAACGCCCATGACGCCCGTGATGATGAGGCCGGCGAAGACCAGCGGCACGTCGAAGCGGGAAGAAGCGAGCATCATCAGGTGCCCGATGCCCTTATTCGCAGCCACCGTCTCCGCGATGATCGAGCCGACGAAGGCGACGGTGATCGCGATCTTCAGCGAGGCAAAAAAATAAGGCATCGCCCGCGGCAGACCGACCTTGCGGATGATGTCCGACGGCCGCGCGCCGAGGGCCCGCAGCACGTCGCGGAGCTCGGGTTCCACCGTCGCGATGCCAGTCGCCACGTTCACGACGATCGGGAAGAAGGAGATAAGGAAGGCCGTGATCACCGCCGGAACCGTGCCGATGCCGAACCAGATCACGAGGATCGGCACCACCGCCACCTTCGGCACCGAGTTGAAGGCGATCAGCAGCGGGTAGAGACCGTGGTAGAGCAGCGTGGAGGAGCCGATGGCCACCCCCAGCAGCAACCCGAAGACGATGGCTAGCGCGAAGCCGATGAGTGTCGTCATCAGCGTCTGCCAGGAGTTGTCGAGCAGCGGCAGCCACCACTTCACCATGCTCGCGATGATCGCGGAGGGCGCGGGAAGGATGAACTGCGGGATCTCGAAGGCGCGGCAGATCACCTCCCACAGCAGGAAGGTGCCGACGATGATGATCCAGGGCAGCGCCGACTGAAGCCGCCGGCGGCGGCGCGCGGCGGCCGAGAGGGCTTCGATGCGACGCTGCGCCGCGGTAGGTGCGGCCGGGGCAGTGGCGGGCGAGACGTCAAGCGGCATGGGGAGCCTCCTGCGGGGCCACCGTGGCGACGGGAGCATCGTCACCGCGACGGGCGGCGCTGATATGCTCGCGCAACTCGTGGACGAGTGCCTGGAAGGGCTGCGTGTAGGTCATTTCAAGTGAACGGGGGCGCGGGAAGGGCACCGTCCGCTCCGCGATGATCCGGCCTGGCCGGGCGGACATGATCATCACGCGGTCCGCGAGGAACACCGCCTCCTTTAGGTCATGCGTCACCAGCACGACCGTGGGCTTAAGGATCCCGCAGACCCCCTCCAGTTCCACCCAGAGATCCTCGCGCGTGAAGACGTCGAGCGCGCCGAAGGGCTCGTCGAGCATCAGCAGCTGCGGATCGTGTATGAGCGCCCGGCAGAGGCTCGCCCGCTGCTGCATGCCGCCCGAGAGCTGGTGCGGTGTCTTCTCCTCGAAGCCCTTGAGTCCGACCAGCTCGAGCAGCTTGCGCGCCTTGTCCTCGTACATCGCGCGCTCGCCGCGCAGGCGCCGGCGGTGCGGCTCCACCACTTCCAGCGGCAGCATCACGTTCTGAAGGATCGTGCGCCAGGGCAGCATGGTTGGGGCCTGGAAGGCCATGCCGGCGATGGAGAGGGGCCCGTCCACCTCCTTGCCCGCCACGATCACGCTGCCGGCCGAGCAGGGCCAGAGGCCCGTCACCAGCCGCATGAGGGTGGACTTGCCGCAGCCCGAAGGCCCGACCACCGCAACGAACTCCCCCTTGGCGATCCGCATGGAGGTGTTGCGCAGCGCGAGCGTCCCCTCCGTGCCGCCATACCGCATGGAGACGTCGTCGATCTCCACGAAGGGCCTCTCGAACCCGGTCATACCCGAACTGGCCTCCCGATCACTTTCCCCGGCCCGACCAACCACGGCCAGCCTGCTTGGCAATCCCTTCCGGTCCACGGGCCCCGCTGGACCGCCGCGTCCCGGCGCGCGGGGCGCCGAAATAGCCCGACCCTCCTAGCAAGGGGCGCGCCAGACAGGGTAGTGGAAAGCTCTCCGCCCAGGATGGGTGCATGTGCGGGCGCTACACCCCCTGGTGGCGGCGGGGCGCTCGACCAATCTTGCGCGGGAGCCATAAATCCGCACCGAAGGAGCGCGCCATGCCGGTCGAGGACATCACCCCCAGCGACAGCTACGAGGCCCTTCGCACCGATCCCGACGCGTTGCTGGTGGATGTGCGGACCGATGCGGAGTGGAACTTCGTCGGAATCCCCGACCTTTCCGCCACGGGCAAGCAGCCGGTGCTCATCCCCTGGCAGGTCTACCCCTCCATGGGCGTGAACGGCGCCTTTGTGGAGCAACTCCGGCGCGCGGGTGCGACGCCGCTCAGCAAGCTCTACTTCCTCTGCCGTTCCGGGGCGCGCTCCCTCGCTGCCGCTCAGGCGGTGCAGGCGGCCGGCTTCCCCAATGCCTATAACGTGGCCGATGGCTTCGAGGGACCCGTGAATGCCGACGGCCACCGCGGCACCACGGCCGGCTGGAAGGCCGACGGCCTGCCCTGGCGCCAGCGCTGACCTGAAGCGGGGAGGGGGCACAGGCCCCCTCGCTATCCCGCCTTATTCAACCTGTATATTGGCGCGTCGGGCGACTTCGCCCCAGCGCCGGGTCTGCTCCGCCACGAAGTCGCGGAAGGCGTCGGGCGACATGGTGTTGGCCGTGATGCCCAATTCCTCGTAGCGGGCGCGGATCTCGGGCGTCCCGATCGCCGCCAGCGCCTCGCGGTTCAGCCGATCAACAATCGGGCGCGGCGTCGCGGCAGGGGCGAAGAGGCCGTGCCAGGACACGCTCTCAAAGCCCGGCAAGGTCTCGGCAATGGTCGGAACGTCGGGCGCCTGCGGCACCCGGTTCAGGCTGCCCACGCCGAGGGCACGGATACGCCCCTCCTTCGCATGCGGCCACGCGGAGGAGAAATTATCGAAGGCCATGGGCAGCTGGCCGGAGAGCATGTCCGTCATGATCTGCCCGCTGCTGCGATAGGGCACGTGCACCGCCGTCGTGCCGGTCAGCTGCGTGAACAGCTCCCCCGCCAGATGGATCGAGGTGCCGACCCCGGAGGAGCCGTAGTTGATCACCCCCGGCCGCGCCTTCATCAGCGCAATCAGCTCCGGCACCGTCCGGGCCTGGATGTTGTTGGCAACCACGAGAAGGTTTGGCTGGCTGCCCAGAAGCGCGAGCGGTGCGAAATCCCGAAGGTTGTCGAAGGGAATGCGCGGATAGATCGAGGCATTGATCGCGTGGCTGCTGATCGTGCCCATGCACAGCGTGTAGCCATCCGCCGGCGCCCGCGCGCAGGCCTCCGCGCCGATGTTGCCCCCGGCGCCCGCCCGGTTGTCCACCACCAGCGGCTGGCCGAGGCGGCGCGACATCTCGCCGCCCACGAGGCGGGCGATGAGGTCGGTGGTGCCGCCGGCCGCGAAGGGCACAATCACGCGGATCGGCTTGTTCGGATAGCCCTCCTGGGCGAGCGATGGCAGGGGCGCGAGCGCCATGGCGAGGGCACCGGCGGCCCCCAGCAGGGCACGCCTCGCGAGGCCGCTCCGGAAGGGACGGTTTCGGCGCATGGCTGTTTCCTTCTTCCGCCCGGCCATCGTCAGGCTGTGGCCGCGCTTGTTCAGGCTTTGCGGCGCGGCGGGCCTTCGGTCAAGCCGGGCGCTCAGCCCGCGCCGGCCGGCACCCAGACCTCCAGCGTGCCCTGGCGCGGGCGGGGCGTGAAGGTCGTGAAGTCCTGCACCATCCAGTCCCGCCCGAGGCTGCGGGCAAGCGCCTCGGCATCGTCCTGATCCACGGGGTTGAAGTAGCGGATCACCCGGCGGGATGGCGTGGCGCCGACGACGCGCCGCTCCACCGGCACGCCGAAGCTGCTGAGCTGGTCCACCAGGATCTCCACCCCGTCCCAGAGCCCGGGCGGGTAGTGCACCACGATCCGCCGGCCGAGAGGCGCGGGCGCGCGGGGCACCTCGGCCTGCGGCCCGGGCGTCGGCACAAGCGGCTCGCCGCGATAGCCGGGGAAGCGCGACGTGGCCTGCCGCGGCGACGAAGGGGGCGATGCGGGCGGCGGCGCGGGTGGTGGTGGCGGCAACCCGGCCTCGGCCTCCGGCCTGGCGGCGGGCGCGGCAGGAGAGGGCGGAACCGGCGCGGGGCTCGCCTGCGGCGGCACGGGCAGGATGGTAGCCTCCTGCACCGCCTCCGCCGTTGCGCCCGCCCCCGTTTCCGCAGGGCGGCCGCCGAGCAGCGCGGTGGCGACCCCTCCGGCAACCAGCAGGGCAGCCAGGGCTGTGTAGAGAAGGAGGCGCCTACGGGACCGTCGCCCGGCCCGCGAGGTGGGTAGCGGCGGGCGAGGGGGCACGACCGGCGCGCGGCGGGGCAGGGCAAGCTCGGCCATCGTCGTCGGCGACTGCTGACCGGCGCGAGGCGCCTCCTGCGGCATCGCCGTCACCCGGGCATGGCGGATCGCACCCGCCTCCGCGGCGGGGGCCGCCGCGGGAGTCTCGGCGGGCGGGCGGCGCGCCGGGCCATCAAGGTCGGGCGGCACCGCCGCCGGAAGCGGCGGCCTCTCCCGCCAGAGCGCCGGCGCCACCTGGGGCGGTGGCGCAGACCGCGGTAAGGGCGGCAACTCCCTCGCCGTAACCGGCGGCTCTGCCGGCGCCTCCACGACCGGGACATCCGCCAATGGCGGCTCAAGGGACGACGCTGCTGGCAGCACCGGCGCCGGTGACGGCAAGGACGCGGCAGGTTCGGCCGGGGCAGCCGCCGGGGCCTCGCTGGCCTCGATCACGCGTCGCAGGCCCGCGGGCCATTCCCTGATCTGCGTCGGGATGGGCGGCAGGGCCGCGAACTGAGGATCAAGGACGCTGGTCAGCCGCCAGAGGTCCTCGCCAGTAAGGGAGTGGTAGATCACCGGCAGGTCGGTCGGCCCACCGGCCTCCTCCAGCCGCTTGAGAAAGGAGGCAACCGCCCCGGGCGTGGTCTCGGGCGCGAGGTCGAGCAGGGCGACGCCAAAATCCGGGTGCAGGGCCGTGAAGCGCGGCTCCTCCCTTTCAACGGCTCCCTTCGTCGGGCCGGGCCTGTGGCGCAGCACCTGCCAGCCGAGGTCACCCAGGGCTTCCTCGGCGGACAGGTCGGTCGCGGCCTCGGGCTGCAGGTCGGCGAAGGGGTCTGTCGCTGGCTTCATCACTCTCCGGGCCTCCCTCGGGCCGCGGAAGCGGCGCGGGGTGGGGCATGGACATGGGGCGGGCCGGGGCTGACGGCCGCAGGGAAGCGCGCGGAGGTATCGGGCGCGGCGGCGCCTGTCACTTCACGATGCTGGGTGTGCGCGAAAGGGGGGACTGCTCGGCCGGTCACGCCACCCGGCCGCCGCCCTCCGCCAGGGCCGCGTGCTCCGCCGCGCCGGTGCGCGCCGGACGCGTCCGCGCCTGTCCAGTGGGGCAGAGGTCGAGCAGCACGCAGCGGGTGCAGGCCGGCGCACGAAAGTGGCAGGTGCGCTGCCCGTGCAGCATCAGCACCTCATGGTGATCGTAGACCGCCTGCGAATCCCACTCCTCCGGCAACATCGCTTCCAGCACACGGTGGGAGGGCCCGACCGACAGCGTCTCCGGGATAATCCCTAGGCGTTGCGCCACTCGGTGATGGTGGCTGTCCACGGGCAGCGCACGCGCGCGCAGCGCGGAGAAGGAGAGCACCGCCGCGCTTGTCTTTGGTCCGACGCCGGGGAGGGATTCCAGCCAGGCCCGCGCCTCCGTCACCGGCATATCCGCCAGGTGGTCGAGGTTAAGCGAGCCGCGCCGGCCGGTAATAAGGGCAAGGATGCGTTGCAGGGCAGGGGCCTTCGCCTCCGGCCAAGTGCAGGGGCGCAGCGCCTCCTGCACCTCGGCCACCGGTGCGTCCCGCACCGCCTCCCAGTCCGGAAAGCGCTCCTTAAGGTTGCGGAAGGCGCGGGCACTGTCGGCGTTGCGCGTGCGGTGGGAGAGAAGGGAGGAGACCAGCTCCTCCATCGGCCCGTGGGCGTGAAAATACCCGATTGGGCAGTTGAAATGCTCGCAGAGCCGGCGATGGGCTTCCAGCAGGCGCTCGCGCGGCGCGGTGATCGGGGCGAACTCGGCCATGCGGGGATCCCAGCTGATGCAGTGGAACGCTGCGTGGACGCCGCGGTTCCGGGGCGGGCTCCGCCGCTGTCCGCGTCGCCTTGCGGAGCGCCCGATTGACGACACGTGCGGCGCGGCCAAGTAGGAGGCGTGCCCGCCCCGCCAAGCCGCCCGCGGCCCTACCGCCTCGTCATTTTTGACTTCGACGGCACCCTGGCCGACAGCGCAGGATGGGTCCTCCATGCCTTGACCGAAGCGGCCGGTCTCTACAACTTCCGCCGCATCACCGCGGACGAGGCCTCGATGCTGCGCGGCTGGGACAACCGCGCGATCATCCGCTATCTCGGCGTGCCTTTCTGGAAGCTGCCGTCCATCGCGCGCCACATGCGCGAGCGCATGGCGGCGGAGGCGGATCGCATCTCCCTCTTCCCAGGTACGGAGGAGACGCTTCGCGGCCTGCTGGCGGCCGGTGCCACGCTCGCCATCGTCAGCTCGAACGCCGAGCCCACGGTGCGCCGCATTCTCGGTCCCGAGCTTTCGACTGATATCGCGGCCTTCGAGTGCGGCGCCTCGCTCTTCGGCAAGGCGCGCCGCTTCCGGCGCGTGCTGCGCCGCCTGGGCGTCCCACCGGGGGAGGCCATCGCGATCGGTGACGAGGGCCGCGACATCGAGGCAGCGCGCGCGGCCGGCATAGACACGGGCGCGGTGACCTGGGGCTACGCGACCGCCGCCCTGCTGGCCACCCGCCGCCCCACCGTCACCTTCGAGCGGATGGAGGAGCTGGTGCCGCGCCTGCTCGGCGCGCTACCGCCCGGCGATGGCCTTGTTCTCCAGCCGTGAGAGCAGCCGCACCACCGGCCAGAGAATGACGAAATAGGCCAGAGCCGCCGCCACGATTGGTGAGGCGTTGTAGGTCACGCTCTGCGCCTGCCGTGCCTGGAACAGCAACTCCGGCATTGCGACGACGGAGGCGAGAGAGGTCAGCTTCACCACCTCCAGCGTGTTCGAGACGAGGTCCGGGAGCACGTTCCGCACCGCCTGCGGGATCACGACGAGCCAGAGCGCCTGCCAGGGCCGAAGCCCGAGCGCGCGCGCCGCCTCCATTTGCCCCGGTGGCACGCTGTCCAGCCCCGCGCGCAGCACCTCCCCGTAATAGGCGCCGGTGTTGAGGAAGAAGGCGAGCGCCACCGCTCCCCAAGGCCCGAGGTCGATCCCCATGAAGGGCAGCCCTGCATAGAGAAAGATGAGCAGCACGAGCGGCGGGAGGGAGCGGAAGGTATCCGTCCAGACCGCAAGCGGCAGCCGCACCCAGGGGCTGCGAGAGCGCGAAAGCAGCGCGATGGCCATGCCGCCGAGCAGCCCGAGCGGCACCACCACAGCCGAGAGCAGCAGCGTCTGCCCCAGACCGCGCGCAAGGATCGGCCAGGCGCGCAGCACGATCTCGAGGTTCAGGAAGTTGTCGACGAAATCTTCCAGCACGTGCCTATCGACCCGGAATGGCGGCGCGCCGCTCGATCCACCGCCCGATGCCGACCACGGGCATGAAGAGCAGCGCATAGGCGATGGCGCCGAGCGTGAGTGGCGAGGGGTTGCCCGAGAAGGCCATGGCCGATTGTGCCGAGCCCAGGATCTCCGCGACGCCTACTACGGAGGCCAGCGCCGTGCCCTTCGTGATCGCAATGGTGCGGTTGGTGAGCGGCGGCACCACCATCCGCACGGCCTGGGGCAGGATGATGCGGAAGAGGATGGTCAGGAAGCGAAGTCCCAGCGCGCGCCCTGCATCCCACTGCCCGCGCCCCGTGGCCGTGATGCCCGCCCAGAAGATCTCTTCCGAGAAGGCCGCGAGCACGAGGGTGAGCGACAACCAGGTGGACCAGAAGCCCGAGAGCGAGAGCCCCATCCCCGGCAGCCCGAAATAGAGCAGCACGATGATCACCAGCGGCGGCAGAGCGCGGAACAGGTCCACTAGGAAGATGATGCCCAGGTTCACCAGCTTCACCCCGAAGGCTCGCAGCACCGCCAGCGCGAGGCCGAGGGCGAGCCCCGACGCGACGATGAGCGCAGCGAGCGCCACCGTCAGCACGAAGCCGGCCGCGATCTTCGGCAGCCACTCCGCCATCACCCTCGCGTTGAGAAAGGTGAAGGCGAAGCCGTCCAACCCTCCCACGGCTCAGTTACAGCGCGGTTCGTGCGGCGTCGGGTCGTAGCCGGGCAGGTCGGGCACGCCGTAGCCTGGGAAGACGGTGTTCTCCGCGTCGTCGGCTGCGGGCTTGGCTCCGAACCACTTCTCGGAAAGGGCGGCGAGTGAGCCGTCGCGCTTCATGCACTCGAGCACGTTCTCGACGGCGTCGCGCAGCGCCGTGTTGTCACGGCGAAAGGGCGCTGCCCAATGCGCGCGCGTCTCCCTCAGCACGAAATCGGGCACCAGGTTGCGCTGCTGGCTCGCCGCATACTTCACCACCGTATTGCCCGCTAACACGGCATAGGCGCGGCCGGAGACCACGGCCTGCACCGCGTCGGGGTTGGTGTCATAGGCCTGGATGGTGAAGCCGAGCCGCTCCGCATTCGCCTGGGCCCAGGCGTCATAAGCGCTGCCCTTGTTCACGGCGAGTGCCTTGCCGCGCAGGTCTTCCAGGCTGCGGATCGGCGTGCTGCCGCGCCGGATGCCAAGCTGGAACTCGGTGAAAAGATAGCCTTCGGTAAAGAGCATCCCCTCCGCCCGCTCCTTCGTCACCGTCACCGGTGCCGCAAGGAAGTCGTAACGCCCGGCGTTCAGCGCGGGGACAAGGCCGGAGAAAGAGGCGCTATCGACCGTGATCTCCCGCCCCATGCGCCGCGCGACCTCGCGGAACAGGTCCACGTTGAAGCCCTGAACGCCGCCTTCCAGCCGAGGGAAGGCGTGGGGCGCGAAGGTGCCGTCCACGGCAGTCCGCAGCGGCGGCCCCCCCTGGGCTCCTGTCTGGGCGAGGGACGGAAGGACAGGCAGGGCGGCCAGAACGGCAGCGAGCAGGAGGCGTCGCATCGGTGTCTCCGGAAATGAGGCGTCGGAAGCCTCGCACGCAAGCTCCGGGCCGTGGAGAGGGGGGAAGGCTTCGCCCTGCACGTGCCCCATTCCTGCCATCATCCGGTCGCGCGATCGCCGCGTGACGGCCGTTCTATCTGCTGGTCATCCGGCGCATCGCCGGGATGGAGGTTGCCATGGACCGCATCGCCCTCTCCCTCGTGGCCACTGGCCTCGTCGTGATCCTTTCCACTGTTATCTCCGTGCTCGGCGGCACGGCCGGCGCGATGGCCGACCTGACGGCGCCCGGCGCCGCCCTGGGTGGGCTCACGATCGTCGGCGGCCTCGCCATGCTGGAGCGCCGCGCCTTCGTCGCGGCCCGCCACACGCCGGGCCGCGCCCTTTCCGCCTAAGCGGCCTTCTCGGGGTAGAGGGCCGAAAGGCCCGCCTCGCTCGCCTCGCAGCGCCCGCGCTCGGTGATCAGCCCGGTCACCAGGCGGGCGGGCGTCACGTCGAAAGCCGGGTTCGCGGCCGGGGTTCCCTCGGCGGCCACCCTTACGGTCGCGACCGTGCCGTCGGGCAGGCGGCCCGTCGCGTCCGTCACCTCGCTGCCCGAACGCTCCTCAATCGGGATCTCGGCCAGCCCGTCGCGTACCTTCATGTCCAGCGTGGAATGCGGCAGGGCGACCCAGAAGGGCACGCTGTTGTCCCGTGCGGCCAGGGCCTTGAGATAGGTGCCGATCTTGTTCGCCACGTCCCCCTGACGGGTCACGCGATCGGTGCCGACCAGCACGATATCGACTAGTCCGCGTTGCATGAGGTGGCCGCCCGCATTGTCGGCCACCAACGTGTGCGGAACCCCGTGCGCGCCCAGCTCCCAGGCGGTCAGCGCGGCGCCCTGGTTGCGCGGCCGCGTCTCGTCTACCCAGACGTGCACGTCCATGCCGAGGTCGTGCGCCTGGTAGATGGGCGATAGCGCGGTGCCGAAATCCACTGTCGCGATCCAGCCGGCATTGCAGTGCGTTAGTACCCGCACCGGCTCGCCCACGGGCTTGCGGGCGGCGATCTCCTGCAACAGCGGCAAGCCGTGCACACCGATGCGGCGGTTTGTCTCCACGTCATCGTCGCAGATGGCGGCAGCCTCGGCATAGGCGGCGTCCGCCCGGCGCTCGGGCGGGTGATTGCGGACGGCCGCGCAGATGCCATCGAGCGCCCACTTCAGGTTAACCGCCGTGGGTCGCGTTTCGTTCAGCATAGCCGCCATGCGCTCAAGATTCTCAATGGAGGGATCCCGCCGCAGTGCCATGGCCAGCCCATAGGCACCGACCGCCCCGATAAGCGGCGCGCCGCGCACCTGCATGGTGCGGATGGCCGTCGCCACCGCCTCCTCATCCGAGAGGCGGAGCTTCTCCACGGTCCAGGGAAGCCGTGTCTGGTCGAGGATGCCGATGGAATGGCCGTCCTCCTCCAGCCAGACGCTGCGATGGGGCGTGCCGTCGATGTTCAAGGGCTCAGATCCGCTGGTGCATGGCACAGACAAGGGTGAAGAGGCGCCGCGCCGTCTCGAAGTCGAGCACGACCCGGCCATCCAGCCGCTCCCGCAGCAGCTCCGCCGCCTCGTTGTGCAGGCCACGGCGCCCCATGTCGATCGCCTGGATGCGGGCCTCGGCCGCGCCCTCGGTCACCGCCTGCTCGTGGCCCTCGATGACCATCTGGTAGTCCTTGATCAGGCGACGGAAGGGGCCGAGGGCGAGCATGTAGGCGTGCAGCGGTGCGTCACCCTCGTCGCGAATGTCGAGCAGAAGCCGCCCGTCACGCAAAGCGAGGTGCAGCACATAAGGACCGGGCGGAAGGCCCTCCGGCGAGAAGCGGTTGCCCTCCAGCAGGTCAGCCACGGCCTGCTGCCGGTCCGCCTCCGCGAAGGGGGAGGGGAGCGGCGCGTGATCCGGGAGCTCGATCCGGATGATGTCCCGCGACACGACCTCCCGCTCCGCCAGAGCCAGTTCAGCCATCGCGCAGGGCTCCGGGAGGGTTCGGCCCGTCGCGCGGCGGCTCACCATCGGCGAAGCCCAGTCGCAGCATCCAGGCGACCACCGCCCCCTTCACCGGGCGCAGGAGCAGGGTACAGATGATCGCAAAGAGGGGCAGCCAGACCACCATGTGCAGCCACATCGGCGGTTCATAGGCCCGCTCAATCCAGAAGATCGGCGGCAGCAGGATGTGGCCGGCCAGGAAGATGACGATATAGGGCGGTGCATCGTCGGCCCGCAGCACGCCGAGCGGCGCATGGCAGACCGCGCATTCCGGAACGACGGTCAGATAGCCCTGGAAGATCCGGCCCTGGCCGCAGACGGGGCAGCGCCCGACGAGGCCGCGGCGAAGCCCGGTCCAGAAGGAGGGCGGGGAGACACCCTCGGCGCGCAGGGCCGACTCGGGCCGCCAGGCGGCCACGTTCTGCGGTACGCCGGGCTGGACGGGCATGGCATGGATCCTCCGCACAGGTGGGGTGAACGCAATCCCGCCCTGTCTTGTTGCATTGCAATATGGGCGCCCAAGGGGCGCGCGGCAAGGCTGGCGCGGGCTTGCCCCCCTGCGCCGCCGCCGTCACCATCCCTGGCATGGAACGGCGCATCCTCGTTGTGAACCCGAATCAGGACGCGGCCTGCACGGCCGGGATCGCGGCCGCCGTCGCGCCTTATGCGCGGCCAAGCCACGCCCGCTTCGACACGATAGGCCTGCCGGATGGCCCCCCGATGATCGCAAGCTGGCGGGATTGGTACTCGGCCACCCTGCCGCTGGTTTCCGCGGTGCAGCGGGAGGCGGCGGATGCCTACGTGGTCGCCTGCGTCTCCGATCCCGGTATCGAGGCGGTGAAGGAGGTGACGGATCGCCCGGTCATCGGCTGCTTCCGCGCCGCCACGCTGGGCGCCCTCGCGCGCGCCGACCGCTTCGGCGTTATCGCCTTCGTGGAGGCGAGCAAGGAGCGGCAGCGCCGGGTGCTGCTCTCGCTTGGGGTCGATAAGCAACTCGTCGGTAGCGTAGCGCTGAACCTCACCCTGACCGACCTGATGGATGAGGAAGGGCCGCGCGCGGCGCTTCTGGCGGCCGGTCGCCAACTCGTGGCCGCCGGCGCCGGGGCTGTGGTCCTGGGCTGCACGGGGATGGCAGGCCATCACGCGTTCCTCCAGTCGGCGCTCGGCGTGCCGGTGATCGAGCCCTGCGCAGCAGCAGCAGCCCAGGCACTTCTCGCGATTGCCTGAAGGCTGCCGGTCCCCGCCTCAGCGGATCGTTGTGACCGCAGTCCCGGCGTCGCGCCCCTGAGCTGCCGTCTCAGCCGCCACAAGGCGTCGTTCGCGCTCCCAGTAGCTGCGGCGAAGCTTCCGTGCTTCGCGCTCCCGATACTGAGCCTCGGAGCCGACGGTAAGCGCCGGCAAGTCAGGCAGGGCGAGAATGTCACCGAACAGCGCATCCCCGGCACTCGCGGGCGCGGCGGAGAGCAGCGACACGCCCAGGGTGGCGATCAGGGCGACGTCACGAGGGCGCATGGCAGGTTTCTCCTGCAGCCCCAACGTCCCCACCCCGCAGCGGTTGCTTGCGGATCCGCCTCAGCGCCGGCGGCGCTCGTCGTCCAGGCGCCGCCGTTCATCGGTCAGTCGGCGCTGCTCCTCATCGAGCCGGCGCTGCTGCTCGGCCAGCTGGCGGTCGCGGTCTGATCGCCCGCGGTCGTCGGAATAGCCGCGGCTGTCGCGACGATCGCGGTCGTTGCGGCGCTCGTCGTCGTAGCCGCGGTCGCTGCGGCGATCGTAGTCGCGCTCACGGCGGATCTCGTCGCGCCGGATCTCGTCGCGACGCCGGCGCTCATCTTCCTCGGCGCGGCGGCGGGCGTCCTCTGAGTTGCCGCCGCCGAATTGGCGCACCGCGCCCTCGAGCAGCTGGTTGATGTCCTGGGCTCGGGCGCCGGTCGCCGCCAAGGGGGCAAGCAGGCCGAGTGTGGCGGAAAGAAGGAACTGGCGGCGCATCTCGTGCTCCCCGTGAACTATTCTTCATGGAGAGAACGCCGCCCGTCGGCCGTCGTTGCCGTGTTGGGCTCAGCGCTGAGGGTTGTCGCTCAGCAGGGGAATGTTGGATTCCGGCACCGTCCGAGAGGTCACGCCGGGTGTAGAGAGACGCTCGGGCGTGAGGGTCGGCCGGTCCCGGTTCAGATCCTCGACGAGTGGCGGCCCGCCGATCCGCCCGCCCGTCGCCAGCTCGCGAGCGGCGTCGTCCACGCGGTCCTCCGCTTGGTCACGCGCTACCTGACGCTGCGCCTCCAGCTGCGCGGGGCTCTGTGTATGGGCAAGCGCGAGAGGCGCCGCGGCGAGAACCAGGGAAAGGACGAGACGGCGCATGGCGGGATACCTCCGGGGCCTCAACGCGCCCCGGGGCATCGTGGTTGTCACTCCCGGTTGTCAGCCGCGCGTTGGCTGCCACGCTGGCGGCGCTTCCGCGCCCGTTTGCGCGGTGATGCGGTCATAAGCCTCCACGCGGCGGTGGGCGGCGAAGTTGAAGATCGTCTCCCTCCCCAGGCGGCACATGTCGAGATCGAGGTCCGCCGTGATCAGCTCGTCATCCCAGGAGGTCGCCTGGGCCATGATCTCGCCCTGCGGGTTGACGATGATAGAGTGGCCGAACAGCTCGTGCCCGTCCTCCACTCCGGCCTTCGCGGTGGCGATGCCGAAGGTGGCGTTCTGGTAGCACCCCGCCTGGATCGAGAGATGGGAATGGAGGACGCGCAGGTGGTGCGCCTCGAAGCCGCGGTTATCCATGTTCAGGCTCGGCGTGTTGTAGCCGAGCATGACGAGCTCGACCGACTGCAGCCCGAGCACGCGCCAGGCCTCCGGCCAGCGGCGGTCATTGCAGATGAGCATGCCGATATTCACCGGCCCCGCGCCGCCGACGGGCGCGCGCACCACCGGGAAGCCGAGGTCGCCCACCTCAAAGTAGCGCTTCTCCAGGTGCTGCACCGTGCGGATCGGGTCGTGCTCCGCGTGACCGGGCAGGTGGACCTTGCGGTACTTGAGGACGATCTCGCCGCTCGGATGCACATAGGCAGCGGTGTTGAAGTGCCGGCCGTCGGGCGTCTTCTCCGCATAGCCGAGATGGAAGCCGATACCGTATTTCCGCGCGGCCTCGAAGAGCGGCGCGGTAGCGTTGGAGGGCAGCGAGGTCTCGAACCAGTGGTCCGCCGCCGCGCGGTCCTCCTCGTACCAGCGTGGAAAGAAGGTGGTCAGCGCCAACTCGGGGAAGACCACCACCTCCACGCCCCGGCGATGCGCGGCCTCCATCAGGCGCACCATGCGGCCGACCGCGACCTCGCGGCCCTCGGCCTTCTGGATGGGGCCGAGCTGGGCGGCGGCGACGGTCAGGCGGCGGGACATGCGAGGCGCTCTCCGTGGTGGTGCGCGCACACTATATATGTGTGCGTGAAGGAACAGCCCGGAAGGCGCCGAGGTCAGGCAGCTCGTGGAAGCGGCGCAGGGGCGTGGCCTCTACCTCCGTTCACGTCGTCCCGTCGGGGCGGCGCCAGGGCGCGCGGTCCGGCGGCGGCGGCGCGCGCCGGGCGGGAGGAGGGAGCGCGGCTTCCACCCGCTTCGGCTCCTCCGCGCGCTCCTCGGGTATGAGGCGGACCGCGAGCCACCAGCCCGCGCGGCCGCAGAGCACCGCACAGAGAAGGGCGATGAAGGCGTTCGGCACGGAAGTGCCAGGCCCCGTCAGCCACACCCAGCCGCCGAAGCCGAGCAGCGCGGCGAGCACTGCGTAAAGCAGCGGCTGCTTCATCGCGTCCTCTCCCTCGCCTCCGTCACACGGCCGCGGGCAAGGCCACGGGAAGCGCGTTCTGGCGCGGCACGAAGCGCCCGTCGCCGGGCTTGGCCAGCACCTGCGCCCCGTCCCACACGCAGCGCCCGCGCAGGTAGGTGGCCGCGACGCGCCCGCGAAGGGCGCGGCCATGATAGGCGGAGTGCTGGAACTCTGGCCGGTCGAGGATCGCCGCCTGGTCGAAGACGAAGTCGCCCCGCTCAATGACGCAGAGATCGGCATCGCCGCCCACTGCGATGCTTCCCTTCTTCGGCGCGAGGCCGTGGTAGCGGGCGGGCTCCGCGGCGCAGTAGCGGGCCATGAGGGTGAGCGGCAGCCCACGCTCCTCCAGAAGGGTGAACATGATGGGCGCAAAGCTCTGCATGCCTGTCAGCCCGGCGCCGAGGGCGAAGATGTCGCCCTGGTAGACCTTGCGTTCGCGCTGCCAGGGCGCGTGGTCGGTGGAGACATAGGCCACCTTCCCGGCCAGCAGCGCGGCCCACATGCGCTCCACCTCCTCGGCGGTGCGGAAGGGCGGGTTGCACTTCCCGAACCCCTCAAGCCGGACGATGTCCTCCTCCGTCATGCAGAGATAGTGCAGGCAGGCCTCGCCAGAGGAGCGGGCGCCGGCGCCGCGGAAATCCTCGGCGATCGTGAAGCCGCGTGCGAGGGAGGAGTGCGCGATATGGACATGCGCGCCCGTCTCCAGCCCGATCTCGAAGATGGCAAGGTTCGCGAGGTTCTCGGCCAGCGGCGGGCGGGTGCGGCAGTGCATGATAGGATCTGTCCGCCCGGCGGCCTTCGCCTCGGCGGTCAGCTTCATCACCAATTCCTGGTCCTCGTTGTGCACGGCGACCATGAGGTTCGTCTTTGCGATCTCGGCGAAGGCCTCGCGCATCAGGCCAGGATCGATCCGCGGGAAGCGCACCGCGTCATACTCATAGGTGGAGAACTTGAAGGAGCAGGCCCCAGCCTCGGCGAGCCCCGCGATGGCTTCGACACCGCCCGACTTCCTGATGGTGCCGTAGAGGGCAACGTCCACATGGGCGAGACGGTGCAGCCACTCCACCTTGTCGCGCAGGATCGCGGCGTCCGTTACGGGCAGGGGAATGTCGTAGGGCATGTCGACGCAGGTGGTGACCCCGCCGGCCGCGGCCGACATCGTCGCACCCTCGATGCCCGGCCAGCCGATGGAGCTTGCGGTGTGCATGTGCCCGTCCACCAGACCGGGGAAGACCAGCCGGCCGCGGTGGTCCTCGGTCGCCGTCGCCGCCGGCGGCTCGCCCTCGCCGATCGCCGCAACCGTCTCGCCCCGTACGGCCACGTAGCCGTCCCGAAGGATCCTGTCCGGCAGGACGAGGTCGCCAAGGATCACGCGGTCGAAGGTCTGGCTCATGCTCTGGTCCCGGCTCTGCTGCGGTGGGCCGGAGGTTAGGGCAGATCGCCCGCCCCGTGTATCCCGGGCGCCGCGGGGAAAAGCTCCTCCACCAGCGACAGCGCGAGGGAGGTCACCTCGCCTTCCCGCTCGGCATTCCAGGCGAGTGCCACGCCCACCGCGCGGATAGGGCCGGCGAGCGCACGGAACGCCACGCCGGGCGGCCGCAGCCGCGCCATGCCCGAGGAGACGAGGGCGACGCCCAGCCCCGCCGAGACAAAGCCGAGCTGCGCCATGGCCGACCCAACCTCCCGCACCGTCCGCGGCGCGAATCCGGCGCCGTGGCAAGCAGCGACCATGGCATCCGCATAGGCCGGTGAGATCGAGCGCGGCAGCATCAGCATCGCCTCGTCCGCGAGCAGCGCGAGGGGGAGGGGATTGGGCGCTGCGAGCAGCGCGTGTCCCTCGGGCAGCGCGACGAGAAGGTGGTCATCGCCAAGCGGGCGGATGCGGATCGGTGGCCGCGCGCGGTCGTCGCGTAGCAGGGCGATGTCCACCTCGCCACGCCGCAGCGCCTCCATTGCGTCCGCCGTGTCCATCTCTCGCACGGAGACCGCCGCCTCCGGCCGCGCGGCGGAGAGGGCGCGCACGAGAGGCGGCAATTCCTCCAGCAGCGCGGAGGTGACGCAGGCGATGGCGGCCGGCGCGTGGCGCCCCGCGCGCAGCTCGCGCGCCAGCGCCTCCAGCGCGCCCGCATCCTCGGCCAGGCGCCGCGCGAGCGGCAGCAGCGCCTCGCCCGCCCGCGTCGGGCGCGTACCGCGGCCGCCGCGCTCCAGCAGCCGCACGCCAAGTTCCTTCTCCAGGGCCTGGATCTGTGCGGTGAGCGGCGGCTGCGAGAGGCCGAGGCGCGCGGCGGCGCGGCCGAAATGCCCCTCCTCCGCGACCGCGAGGAAATGGCCAAGCCGGCGGACGAGGCGGAAATCCATCGCTCATACGAGAAGCCTATCGCGCAGCCCCGTCAATCGGATTGGACGATCAAGCGCGCCGGGTGCAGAACCGCGGACGTAGGATTCCAAGGGAGACGCCAATGCAGTCCCATGCCGTGAAGGTCTATCCGTCCAAGGCGCTGTTGAAGCGCGAGGACCAGCTCGCGTGGAAGATCGCGACCGTTGCCGCCGACCCCGTGGCCGTGCCCGAGGACACGGCCGCGATGATCATCAACCGGGTGATCGACAACGCCTCCGTCGCCATCGCCGCCATCAACCGCTCCGCGCCCACCTCCGCCCGCCAGATGGCGCTCGGCCATCCGCGGACGGGCGGCGCGACCGTGTTCGGGCTGGATCCCTCCCAGCGCGTCTCGCCGGAATGGGCGGCCTGGGCGAACGGCACGGCGGTGCGCGAGCTCGACATGCACGACACCTTCCTTGCCGCCGACTACTCCCACCCCGGCGACAACATTCCGCCGATCCTCGCCGTCGCGCAGACCATGGGCAAGTCGGGCGCCGAGCTGCTGCGCGGCCTCGCCACCGGCTACGAGATCCATATCGACCTCGTGCGCGCCATCTGCCTGCACGAGCATAAGGTGGATCATATTGCCCACCTCTGCCCCGCCCAGGCCGCCGGCCTCGGCACGCTGCTCGGGCTGGACCAGGCGACGATCTTCCAGGCGGTGCAGCAGGCGCTCCATGTCTCCGTGACCTTCCGGCAGAGCCGCAAGGGCGAGATCTCCTCCTGGAAGGCCTTTGCCCCTGCTCATGCCGGCAAGCTGGCCGTCGAAGCGGTGGACCGCGCCATGCGAGGGGAGGGCGCGCCGAGCCCGATCTACGAGGGTGAGGACTCTGTCATCGCCTGGGTGCTCTCCGGCCGTACCCATCGCTACCAGGGCGACGTGTATGAGCCCGTCTACTATCAGGTGCCGCTGCCCGGGCCCGGCGAAGCGAAGCGCGCCATTCTCGACAGCTACACGAAGGAGCACTCGGCGGAGTACCAGTCCCAGGCTCTGATCGACCTCGCCTTCCGCATGAGGGAGCGGATCAAGGACCTCTCCCAGGTCGAGAAGATCCTCCTCCACACCTCTCATCACACTCACTACGTGATCGGCACCGGCGCCAACGACCCGCAGAAGATGGACCCGAAGGCCAGCCGTGAGACGCTTGATCATTCGATCATGTACATCTTCACCGTCGCCCTCGAGGACGGCCGCTGGCACCACGTGGACAGCTACGCCCCCGAGCGCGCCGCCCGCCCCGAGACCGTCCGTCTCTGGCACAGCATGGAGACGCGGGAGGATCCGGAGTGGACGCGCCGCTACCACTCGCGCGACCCGAACGAGCTTGCCTTCGGCGGACGGGTGGAAATCACCCTCAAGGACGGCACCGTGCTGGTGGACGAGCTGGCGGTGGCCAACGCCCACCCACTGGGCGCGAAGCCCTTCGGCCGCGCGGACTACATCCGCAAGTTCCGGATCCTGACCGACGGCATCATCGACAAGGCCGAGCAGGACCGCTTCATCGCGGCGGCGGAGAACCTGCCGAACCTCAAGGCCGGGGAACTCGACCAGCTCAACGTGCGCCTGCCGGAGGGCCAGCTCGCCGTCGGCCGCTCCGGCATCTTCTGATCGAACCCGCGCCGCCGGCCCTCCCGGCGGCGCGCCCGCCCCACACGGAAAGAGGAAGCAACCAATGAGCGAAACCAAGCCCGACATCCGCAAGGGCCTCGTCGGCGTCATCGCCGACGTGTCCGCCGTCTCGAAGGTCATGGCCGAGACGAACAGCCTTACCTATCGCGGCTACCCCGTGCAGGACCTGGCCGAGAACTGCTCCTTCGAGGAGGTTGCCTACCTCCTCTGGAACGGGGAACTGCCCAACGCCTCCCAACTCGCCGACTTCCGCGCCGAGGAAGCCGCCGAGCGCGCGCTGAGCCCCGCGCTGCACGAGGTTATCCGCGCCATGCCGCACGGCGCCCACCCGATGGACGCCATCCGCACCGCCGTCTCCTTCATGGGGATGGAGGACCCGGAGGCAGGCGACGTGTCCGAGCCCGCCACGCGCCGCAAGGCGATGCGCCTGCTGGCGAAGATCCCGACGGCGATCGCTGCCGCCCACCGCGCCTCCAAGGGCCTGCTGCCCGAGACGCCCGATCCCTCACTCACCTTCGCCGAGAACTTCTTTCAGCTCGTCTTCGGCCGGGTGCCCCAGCCCGAGGTGGTGAAGTCCTTCGACGTCTCCCTCATCCTCTACGCGGAGCACGGCTTCAACGCCTCCACCTTCACCGCCCGCACCATCACCTCCACGGGCGCCGACCTGCACGGGGCGGTGGTCGGCGGCATCGCGGCGCTGAAGGGCCCGCTGCACGGCGGCGCCAACGAGGCGGTGATGCACATGCTCAGCGAGATCGGCGACCCCTCCCGCGCGGTGGAGTGGCTGCAGTCCCGCTTCGACCACCGCGCGCTGGTGATGGGCTTCGGCCACCGGGTCTACAAGAACGGCGACAGCCGGGTTCCGACGATGACGAAGTACGCCGAGCGCATGGCCGAGGTGGTGGGCGACCGCCGCTGGATGGAGATGTCGCGCCTGCTGGCGGCCGAGATGCTGGCGAAGAAGAACATCTACCCGAACCTCGATTTCCCGGCGGGCCCCGCCTACCACCTGATGGGCTTCGACATCCCGCTCTTCACCCCGATCTTCGTCGCGTCCCGCATCACCGGCTGGGCCGCGCACGTCATCGAGCAGTCCTCCGACAACCGCCTCATCCGTCCGCTCTCCGAGTACACGGGCGTGTCGCAGCGCACGGTTCCGCCGATGTCCGCGCGCGGCTGACGCACTCAGCTGACAGGCGCCGCAACGAACGGACGCGCTGCTTGCGCGTCCGTTAATGATCGTGGCACAGCGCAACGCACTGCAGCGTGATTTGGATGCACGTCAAAATAAATGCGCGTGCTGCGTCTTTCCGTTGACAACATGCTTGTGCGTGAAGATAGCGTGGCGAGCGCATGAACGGTCACACGCGATTCGCACGCGATGCTGTCGAGCAGCTTGTGCTCACTCCATGCACCGGACTGCTCGGCCCGTGGCGAAGCTGGTGACGGTGATCGGCGCGACGCAACACGGAAGGACGGTTCCTGGCATCCTCGGATGACACCTTGAACCAGGGGCGAGAGCGGGACGTGATCCTCGAAGGAGGATGCCGGATACCGCGCGAAGCCCGGTACGGCGTGGCGCTGCCGCCAAAGGGAGTGGTCCCGGCGCGCGTCAGGCCCTTGGCCGCCCCGCTTCCGCGCTGCGAAGACCCTGTGACGCCTCCCTCCCGACAGGTGGGCGCGTCCTCGGGACAGTATTGGCCCATGACGTGACCCATCCGGCACGAAACCCCCAGGAGATCCAGCACGTGAGCGAAGAGAAGACCCCCCGAGCGGCCGCGATGGCCATGAGCACCACGCGCCGCAGCGCCGGCACGCGCAAGGCGAGCACCGCCGGCCGCGCGAAGCCTGCCGCAAAGACCACGAAGACCGCCGCGAAGAAGCCCGGCCCCGCCAAGGGCAGCGCGACGGCGAAGAAGGCGACCGCCACCGCGCGCAACGCGAAGAAGACGGCGCCCGCCCGCAAGACCGCCGCGACGAAGGCCGCGACGAAGTCCGGCACCACGCGCCGCACGACGGCCGCGAAGAAGGCCGCGCCCGCCCGCAAGACCGCTTCCACGCGCAGCACCACTGCGCGCAGCACCACCGCGCGCAAGGCGGCGCCCGCCCGCAAGACGGCCACCGCGAAGAAGGCGGCCCCCGCGAAGCGCGCGACCGGCGCGAAGACCGCCGCGAAGTCCGCGACCGCCCGCCGTCCGGCGGCGTCCCGCACCAGCACCGCGGCCAAGCGCACCACCGCGACGACGGCGCGCAAGGCGCCGGCGCGCAAGGCCGCAACGAGCACGCGCGCGACCGCCACACGCTCGACGAGCACCCGCTCGACCACCGCGAAGGCGCCGGCCAAGCGCGCCGCCGCGACGCGCAGCACGGCTACTCGCAAGAGCGCCACGACCTCGGCTCGCAGCGAGGCCGCGAAGAAGGGTGCCGCCACCCGCGCCCGCCGGAAGGCCGAGGCCACCGCCGCCGCCGCGCCCGAGACGACGGCGCCGGAGACGGAGGCTCAGTCCAGCAGCGACGCGACCTGATCGCCTCGCGATCACCGTGAGGGGGGCGCTCCGGCGCCCCCTTTTTCATGCCTGCGCGGCGAAGGCGCTCAGCATGATGTCCCGCGCGCCTGCGGCTCCGGGCTTGAGCAGGAGGTGGAGCGGCGCTCCCTCCACCTCGCACCAGGGCAGCCCTGCACCGGCCTCCGCGCCCAGGCGGAGCGAGCGCGGAGCGAGCGCCGCGACCACGCTCTCGCAGGCCTCCTCGCCCGCGACGAGCAGCCGCGTGACGCCGCGCGCCACCAGTCCCTTCGCAAGCTCCCCCGCCAGGTCCGCACGCTGCGGCGCGGCAATCACCACCGGCGCCTCCTCGGGCAGAAGCGGCGCCGCCCAATCAAGCGCCGCCGCCAGCCCCTCCGCGTCGCGCAGGTCGTGCGTCGGCGCATAGATCCGCGCGAGCCCGGCTTGGGAGAGCGTCTCGCGCGCGCCGGAGCACACGAGCACCGCACCTGGGCCGTGCGGGGCCTCTGTCGGGCGCTCGGCGCGGGAGAGGTGCTGCGCGATGCCTGAAGCGAGGCCAGCCCCACCGATGAGCAATCCCTGAGTGCCGGCGGCCTCCCCCAGCGCGTGCAGGTGCAGCTGCGTCAGCCCATCGACCACGGCGTAGCGCCGGCCCCACTCCGCCAAGCGTGAGATCTCCGTGCGGATGGCGCCCGCGCCCGCCTCGACCACGCGGAAGGGGATCACTCCCACCGGCTCCTCCGTCCCCGCGGCGAGGCGACGCGCGAGGTTCGCCTCGCCAGCTGCAGGCGCGGCGCCGAGGAAGAGGTGCCCGAGATAGACGGTGCGTCCCCGCGCGGGGTCGGCCGGCACGATCGGCGCGAAGCTCGTCCTCAAGCGGCGCAGCAGCGCATCGGCGAGGCGTCCCGTCGCCATGGGTTCGAAATCAGCGGGAATGGCCTGCACGATCCGCTCCGCGCCGGCCATGAGCAGCGCGTCGCAGGCCGTCAGGCCATCCAGCGGCGCAACCAGCACCACCGCTTCAGTCCCGGGCAGCGCACCCTCGAAAGTGCCCGGAACCAGTGCCGTGTCGATCCCCTCGGCCGAAAGCGCCGCGCCGAACTCGAGCGCGGCCGCAAGGCTCTCCGCGATGGCTCCGAGACGCGCCATCTCAGCGGATCCTGGGCAGGGCGAGCAGGTCCGCGTGGCCGAGCACGGCGCGCAGCCCGCCGCGTCGCGCCTGTGCCCTGCGCGCGGCCGACCAGACCTGCACCGCGGCTCGCCCGCGCGGAAGATGCTCCAGCGCGGCCGCAGCATGGCCGCCCGCGAGTTCCATCAGCATGCGTGTTTCCGCCGGCCCGATGCGCCAGGGAGAGGGAGCAGTTGTCACCGCGTATTCCTTCTCCCTGAAGGCCGCTGCCATCGCACCCACCGCATCGGGCCCGAGCGCCCGGCCGCCAAAGCCCTTGTCCCGCCCCTGGTCCCGCCGAAAGGCGCGGCCGACGAGGCCGTCCGCCGGATGCGGCGGCAGGAAGCGCGCGTCTCCGACAACGTTCAGCGCGCTGTAGAAGGGAAGCTGCAGCTCCTCCGCCATGCGCGTCACCCAGGAACGCGAGACGAGGTCGCAGAGCGCGGTGCAGACCACGGCATCCGCCCGCTCCAGCGGCAGCCCGTCGGGCGCGTCCGCGAGGTCCCGCACCAGCCCGTCCACGCGCCAGGCACCGGAGGGGGTGTGCACGAGCAGCGTCCGCTTGTTCGGCGCCGAGACCTCGAAACCGACCGACACAGCCCGGTCCGCGATGGTGTCAAAGGCAAACTCGATCAGCGTCACGTCCGCGTCCACCAGCGTCCAGGCCTGGGGGCGATTCAGGATGGGCGCGAGCCAGCGGAAAAGGCTGCCCGTCCCGGCGCCGAGGTCCAGCAGGCGCGGGCGAGCGGGCAGCGCCTCCGAGAGCGCGAGGGCGAGCGCGATGCTGCGCGCCCGCGCATCGTGCGGCTCGCGCAGCTCCAGCCAGTCTGCGTCGAAGCTCTCGGTCATGCGGGGATGCTCAAGCGACGGCTGCCTTTATCTCGGCGGCGAAGGCGGCCGCGCGGTCCTCCCAGCGGGGAAGCTCCTTGCCGGCGCGCCAGGCGGCATCTGCCATCGCTTCGCGCAGGCCCTTGTCGTAGATGGGCCGACGCATGGCGCGGGAAAGGCTGTTGTGGTCGCCGGGTGCGCAGACCACCGCGGCGTCACGCGGGGCAAGGTCGGCCAGCGCGCCACCTTCGGTGATCGCGAGCGGCAGGCCGTGCGACAGAGCCTCCGCCACCGCCATGCCATATCCCTCCCACCAGCTCGCGGAGGCGAAGAGGTCGGCGCGGTCGTAGAGCGCTTCCAGCGCCTCGCCCTCCACCTGCCCCACGAAGGCAACGCGCGGCCCGATGCCGAGATCATCGGCGAGGGCGCGAAGCTCGTCGAGAAGTCCGGGGTCGCGCGGTGCCCCTGCGATGGTGAGCGTCCACTCGATGTCCGTCAGCCGGCCGAGCGCGCGCAGCAGCACGTCGTGCCCCTTGCGGCGCGTGATGGTCGCGACCGAGAGGATGGCGCATCCAGTTCCCCCCGACCCGCGCGCGCGGGCGGCCGGCTCCGTGCCCGGCTCGACAATCCCGATGCGCGCGGGCTCGGCGCCGAAATCCGCAGGCAGTCGGGAAGCGGTGAGCCGGGAGGTGGTGACGAGTCGCGCGAGCTGCGGGAAAAGCGCCCGCTCCCGCTCGCGCAGAGCGTCGCGCTTCGCTTCGGGAAAGCCGGCCTCCAGTGCCGTGGGGTGGTGGATCAGGCCGAGGCAGCGCCGCATCCAGTCGCCTCCGGCGAGTGGCGCGAAGGCCGGAAGCCCGAGCCCGTCGAGCACGAGGGCCTCGTCCGATGACAATCGGGCGATCACTGCGCGCGCCGCGGCCTCCGCCTCCTCGTCGGGCAGCGGATGGCGGCCCGGCATCTCCTCCACTCGCACATCGTGGCCGAGCTCGCGCAGCCCCGCGATGATACGCCGGTCGTACCCATAGCCGCCGCTGACCGTGGAGAGCGGTGCCGGAACCGCGAGGACGAGCCTCATGCCTTCGAGGCTCCCGGCACCTCGGCCTCGTAGGCCGCCCAGGCGAGCGGGCTCTCGCGCAGCAGCACCTTCACCGCCCGCACCGCGCGCCCGCCCTCGCCGAGCTTGCCCTCCGCCAGCGCTGCGCAGAGCAGGGCGTGGATGTGGAAGCAGAGGAATTCGGTGGTGGTGTTCTGGCCCGCGAAGGCAGGCAGGGTGTCAAGATTGTTGTAGTCGAAGCTGTCCAGGATCCGGCGCAGTTCCACCCGCGCGGCGACGATGTCCACCAGGAGGTTGGCATCATCCAGCCGCGGGGCTCGGAACTCGGCTTCCACCACGAAGGTCGCGCCGTGCACGCGCTGGGCGGGGCCGAAGCCCTCGCCGCGGAAGGAATGGGCGACCATGACATGGTCGGCGACGGTCAGGCTGTACATGCTCTTCTCATTCATAGGTGACGACGGGCAGCAGCGGCGCAGCCCCTCCTTCGGCCGCGTCGCCCAGCAGCCCCGCCATCGCGCGCGGTAGCTCGCGGAAGGCGACCATCGGGCCGCAGAGCGCATCCAGCGCGGGATCGGAGAGCAGGCGGAGAGCGAGGGCCAGCCGCTCGGCGTGGGTGCGCCGACCGCGCATCGGCCCCGCCACCTGTCCGACCTGGCTGGAGCGGATGCTCACCCGCCCGGCATGGAAGGTTCCGCCGAGCGGCAGCGCGCATTCCTTGTCGCCGAACCAGGAGGCCTCGATAATCCGCGCCTCGAAGCCGGCGCAGCGGATGGCGGTGCGAAGCCCCTCAGGGTTGCCGCTCGCGTGCACGATCAGGTCCCGCCCGCCCGGCGCCTCCGCGGGCGCGACGAGGCGTAGGCCGAGCGCCTTCGCCACGGCGGCGCGCGAGGGGTCCGGATCGGCCACCACCAACTCCACCGCCGGGAAGCGCGAGATGAGCCAGGCGCAAAGCAGCCCGACCACGCCCGCGCCGACCACCAGCGCGCGCTCCCCGGCCATGGGCTGCGCATCCCAGGCCACGTTCAGCGCCGTCTCCATGTTCGCGGCCAGCACGGCGCGCCACTCCGGCACGTTGTCCGGCACGCGCGCGCAGAGGGAGAGCGGGGCGACGAAGCGGTCCTGGTGCGGGTGCAGGCAGAAGACGCGCGCGCCCAACCAATCCTCTGGCCCGTCCTCCACGACACCGACGGCGGCGTAGCCGTACTTCACAGGAAAGGGGAAGTCGCCGGACTGCAGGGGCGCACGCATCCTCGCCCACTCGCTCTCGGGAACGCCGCCATGGAAGACGAGTCGCTCCGTCCCGCGGCTGATGCCGCTGGCCATGGTCCGCACCAGCACCTCGCCGGGGCCGGGCACGCGCAGCGTCTCACCGTGGATTGCGCCTTGCCCGGGACCTGTCGTCCAGAAGGCGGTGGCGGTCAGTGCGCCGTTCATGCGCCGCCGCAGACGCGCGGGCGGACCCGGGCGAGGGGAATGTCGAGAAGGATGTCGCCGCCCTCCAGCGGAAAGGGGGTCCAGGTGAAGCGCAGCCCGTCCGCGATCCGCGTCGCTTCCGGCAGGGTGAAGGCCGCGCGGCCGGAGCCGAGAATGACCGGCGCCACGGTCACGTGGAGCCGGTCGAGCAGGCCCGCCGAGAGGAAGTGCGAGACCGTGACGCCACCGCCCTCCACGAAGACGCGCGATAGGCCGCGCGCACGGAGTGCCCGCAGCAGCGCCTCAAGGTCGAGTCCCGCTCCGCCGCGCGGCAGGCGCAGCACCTCTGCTTGGCCATGACGGTCCGCGCCGGGAGCGTCCTCTCGGCAAGCGAGCAGCGTCGGTGCGGCCCCGTCCTGGAACACGCGCCTGTCATCCGGCAGGCGGCGGGCAGGGTCCAGCACCACGCGCACGGGATTCGCTCCCTCCACCTCCCGCGTCGTCAGCCGCGGATCGTCCTGCTCGACAGTGCCGGCGCCGACGATGACGGCGTCGCAGAGCGCGCGGAGGCGGTGCGTATGCAGGATGTCGCCGCGTCCGCCGATCCACTGGCTGGAACCGCAGGCGGTCGCGATACGGCCGTCCAGCGTCTGCGCCAGCCGGCCGATGACGAGGCACCCATCGCCACCCGCCCCACCGCCGAGCACGGGATCGAAGAGGCGCGACGGCCGCGTGCCGTCCGAAGCTCCCGCCTTCCTGGCGAGGAGCGAGGGCCAGCTTTCCTCGGTCGTGCAGTCCTCGGCCATGGCGTCCATCCACCACGAGCTATGCCCCAGCAGGCCTCGCCGCGCCAGGGCGCATCACGCGCCGCGCCGCCGTGCAGGCTGTTCAGGCGCGCGCGGCGAGCGCCAGCGCGGGCGTCTGGCGCGCCATCGCGCGCTGGCCCATCCCGCCGTAGGTCGTCGGCCGGCTGGCGGGAATCGCCGCGCCGGCGATCGTCTCGATCACGCGGGACTGCAGCCCGATCGCGCGCTCGAGCAGCCGGCGGTTCTCGTCCGAGAGGTCGCGCAGTCGCGCGGCCAGGCGCTCGGCGGCGTAGCGCAGCTCGCCCTGCGCCTTGCCGCCCGTCTTCATCGCCGCGCCAAAGGCGGCCGCGAAGGCGTCGGAGGCCTGCAGCTTCGTGGTGGCGAGCGTCGCCGCGCGCGAGAGGTCAAGCCGCGCAAGCGCCTCGTTCTCCTCGCGCAGCGCCTCCGTCAGGCGCACGCCGGCGTTGAGCAGCGCCTGGATCATCGGCGCGTGGTTCGTGGGGCTCTGGTTCACGGGCGGGCTCCTTCCTGAGGTGTCGTCGGTAGCGCGGGTGCGGCGGAGATGGAGGTGAGGGCGCTGCGCTCGCCGCCTGCGGGTGCCTCGGCCGAGGCCTGGCCTGACTGGGCGGCGGCCTGCATCCGCAGCATCTCGGCATGCACCGCGCTCGCGATGCCGACCCCGCCGCGCTCGGCCCAGGCCTTGGCGTGCTGCTCGATGAGCATGGGCCGCCACTGCTCCTCCGCCGCGCGGCCGGAGAGCAGGCCCTTCGGCGCCTCGCCGTAGACGGGCTTCAGAAGGGCGCCGAGCGCCTGGGCTTCGAAGCGCCGCGCGGTGCGGGCGATGGCGGAGCCGTCGGTGGGGGAAAGGGCGTTCATCAGCGCACCTCCAGCTCGGCCTGCAATGCGCCGGCCGCCTTGATAGATTGCAGGATCGTGATCATGTCGCGCGGGCCGACGCCGAGGGAGTTGAGTCCGCGCACGAGGTCCTCGAGCGTGACCGAGCGGGGCAGGATGCCGAGGCGCCGGTCGCGCTGGTCGTCCACCTGGATGTTGGTGCGCGGCACCACCACCGTCTCGCCGTTCGAGAGCGGGCCCGGCTGGCTCACCTGCGGCGTCTCGGTCACGCGGATGGTCAGGTTGCCTTGGGCGATCGCGACGGTGGAGACGCGCACATTCGCGCCCATGACGATCGTGCCCGAGGCCTCCTCGATGATCACGCGGGCGGCCATGTCGGGCTCCACCCGCAGCTGCTCGATGTCGGTCAGCAGGCGCGTGACGTCGCGGCCGCCGGTGAGCAGCACGATCGTGCGCGGGTCGGTCGCCGTCGCGTTACCGTTGCCGATCGCGCGGTTGATGGCGGCCGCTACGCGCTGAGCCGTGGTGAGGTCGGGGTTGCGCAGCGAGAGGCGGATGCGGTCGCGCCCGGCGAGCTCGAAGGGCACCTCGCGCTCCACCACCGCGCCGCTGCTGATCCGGGCGGAGGTCGGTACGCCTCGCTGAACGGAGGCCGCGCTGCCCCGCGCCGCAATGGCGCCCGTGGCGACCGCGCCCTGTGCGACAGCATAGACCTCGCCGTCCGCGCCGAGCAGCGGCGTGACCAGCAGCGTGCCGCCCGTGAGGTTGGAGGCGTCGCCGAGGGAGGATACGGCGATGTCGAGCCGGCTGCCCGGCCGCGCGAATGGCGGCAGGTTCGCCGTCACCATCACGGCCGCCACGTTGCGCGTATCGAGCCGCGCCTCCTGGTCCCGCGTGTTGACGCCGAGCCGCTCGAGCATCCCGACCAGGGACTGGCGGGTAAAGATGGCGGTCCGCAGCCGGTCCCCGGTGCCGGGCAGGCCCACCACGAGGCCGTAGCCGACAATTTGATTGTCACGGACACCCTCGATGTCCGCGATGTCCTTGATCCGCACCTGCGCCGCCGCCGGCCCGCTGGCGAGAAGCACTCCACCGAAAAGGAGGGCGGCGAGGAGGAGAACAGCCCCCGCCACACGCCCCATCTTGGACTCCTCCTTCGCGGTTCGGAAACCGGTTGTGTGCAAGGTGACCTCCAGCCAGGCGCCGTCTTGGCGCGGTCTCTTTGACGGAACAGCAGCGCAACCGCTGTGCCGGGGAGATGGCGGGGGATGGCGGCAGGAAGTGCCGGGAGGAGGGTGCTTTTCACCACCGCGCCCGGCAGGATCGGACACCGGGCGCGAGCCGGGGCGGCGTGGGCAGGAGGATGGGATGGTGGGCACAGTGACAGGGATGGTCCCGGGACTTGGCGGCGCCCTGGCGGCGGGGCGGGCCGGCGCGGCGCGCGGCACCCGGGTGGGCGGCTTCCGCCTGCCCGAGTCGGCCCGGGAGGCCGTCGGCAGTGCGGCGGCGGAGGAGCTCGCACCCCTTGGCCTGATGGCCTTACAGGAGGTGGACGACGCCACCGCCCGCAACCGCCGTGGCGCCGCCCGGGCACAGGAGATGCTGCGCGACCTTTCAGCCCTTCAGGCGGCCATGCTCTCGGGGGAGGCAAACCCGGCCGCGCTCGAGCGGCTGGCCAGCCAGGCCGAGGAGGAGGTGCCGCCCGATCCGGTGCTGGCGGAGGCACTCGCCGGCATCGCGCTCCGCGCACGAATCGAGGCTGCGCGCCACGGGCTACGCCTCGCCCGCCAGGACGGAAGCTCCTCCTCCCTACGGTCGGAGGGTGCTGCGCAAAGCGGGTAAACTGATGTCAATGTTGTGAAAGCCAATCGGTTTCAGGCCTTTGGCTGGTCACCCCTCTTGTTCTGCGCACATCCTCGTCGCTATACGCGGCTGCCTGACTGGCCGGGTGACCGGCTGGCTCGGAGCCAGGCCATCAGGATGCAAGCCATGCTCATCACCCTGCCGCCGGATTACAGGCCCTCGGACGACGAGGACTTCATGAACCCGCGGCAGCTCGCCTATTTCCGCCAGAAGCTGCTTCTCTGGCGGCAGGAGCTGTTGAGGGAGGCGGGCGAGACCCTCTCCTCCATGGGCCAGGGCGGGATCGTCGAGGCAGACCTGACCGATCGCGCGAGCGTCGAGACCGACCGCGCCCTCGAACTTCGCACCCGCGACCGCGCCCGCAAGCTGGTCAGCAAGATCGACCAGGCGCTCGAGCGCGTGGACAATGGCACCTACGGCTACTGCGAGGAGACGGGCGAGCCGATCGGGCTCCGTCGCCTCGAGGCCCGACCGATCGCCACCCTATCGATCGAAGCCCAGGAGCGCCACGAGCGCATGGAGCGGGTGCACCGGGACGACTGAGCGCCCCTTCCGGCCTTCCCCGGTCAGGCCCTGAGAAGCCCGGTCTTCTCCCCGATGGCACCGCTGCCTGGGAAGGCCGCATCGACGGCGGAGGGCGAGAGGCCGAGATGCCCCCGCAGCAGGGCTTTGGTCACCGACCGCAGGTCCAGCGTCGGCATGAGGTCCCGGTTCTCGTAGAGGCGTCCCGCGCCAAGACCTGGCCAATCCGCCACCACCTGTCCACCCGCGACCGCGCCGCCCAGCAGGAAGGCGGCGCTGCCGGTGCCATGGTCGGTGCCGGCATTGCCGTTCACCCGCGCGGTTCGGCCGAATTCTGTCAGCACCAGCACCGCCGTCCGCGCCCAGGCCGCGCCCAGGTGCTCGCGCAGCGCGTCCAACCCGTCGTCGAGCTGTCCCAACACGCCGCGGAGGCGCCCGTTCTGCCCGGAATGCGTGTCCCAGCCCGAGATCTCCAGTGCAGCCACGCGCGGTCCGCCCGGGGCCGTCATCAGACGCCCCGCCGCAGCGGCCAGCTCGACGAAGCCGCCGCGCTGCTCGGCGGGCGGAACGACTCCGGCGGTGAAGCCGCGCGCCCGCAGCCCTTCCTCGATCGCGGGGCCGGTCAGCGGGTCGGCGTGGTTGATCTCCATCAGCTTCGCGTAGAGGTCTGGCGCCGGCCGGTCGGGGCGGGAGGGGGCGTACATGCCCACCGGCTCCGCCCCCCGCATGATCAGTGGCAGGTCGGTGCCGATGGCGAAGGCGGCGCGGTTCGCGCCCTCCTCATGCCCTGGCAGCCCCGCGAGCGCGCGGTTGAGCCAGCCCGAGGCGAGTCGCTCCTCGGCGCCGATCTCGAGCATGTCCTGGGCGATGAAATGGCTGCGCGAGCGGGTCGGCCCGCAGACGGCGTGCAGCGCGATCGCTTGGTTGGCCGTGAACATGGCGTGAAGCTTCGCCAGCCGCGGGTGCAGCCCGAAGAAGCCGCCGAGGTCGAGCAGCCCTCCCTCTTCGCCTGGCTGAGGCAGGGCGAGGGGGCCGCGGAGTTCGGCCATGGCCGGGTCGCCATAAGGCTGCACGGCGGATAGCCCGTCCAACGCCCCGCGCAGCAGGACGACCACGAAGCGCGAATCGCCCTCGGGTCCCGCCCCGAAAGCCACCCGCGAGCTGCCGAGCATCGCGCCCGCGCTCAGCCCGAGGAGGAACCCGCGCCGGCCGACGGCGGGGAGATGGCGTTTCATCGCCGCTGGAACTCCGGGCTGCCGAGCAGAAGGGTGAGCGCCTCGCGGTTGGAGCCGGCGCGCAGCACCGCCTCCCGCGTCGCGTCTGAGGCCAGGGGGCCGAGCGTCAGCTCCAGCGCCTCCTTCGCGTCGCGCCGCATGAAGCGGCCGCTGACGGCGTGCATCCGGTCTAAGCGGAGCAGCATGCCCTCGGGATGGATCCAGGCGGCAGCCACGTCGGGCCAGCCGTTCGGGGCGACGGGGAACCAGATCTGCTGGCCAAGCGCGAACTCGGCGCTTCCGGCGAGCTGCGCCATCTCGGGCCCCGCCCCCATGGCCCGTAGCGCGGCGACGACGAGGTCGTGCGGCGAGCGAAGCTTCGAGAGCGGGGTCGACCAGGCCTCGGGCAGGGCCACCAGCTCCCGGGCGACGGCGCCGAGATCGCCTCCGGTGTCGTGCAGCACCCCGGCCAGGCGGTCCACCACGGCGGGCGGGGGGGCGTCAGCAACAAAGTGCCGCGCGAGCTTGAGCGCGAGGTGGCGGTGGGTCGCCGGATGGATGGCCAGCCAGTCGAGGGAGGCGTCGATCGACGCCTCCCCCGGCGGGAAGACCTTGCCCATGATCGTCTTCTCGCCGGGCTGGTGGCTGTCGGGCCGGAAGATGGTTCCGCGTGGGTCACGGATCCGCTCGACGGTCAGACCCGTGAGGAGGCGCGCGAACTCGGTCACGTCAGCCTGGGTGTAGCCGGCGGCGGGCGAGAGGGTGTGCAGCTCTAGCAGCTCCCGTCCAAGATTCTCGTTCAGGCCCCGCCGGCTCCGCCGCCCGAGGGTGCTGTCCGGCCCGACGGAGGAGTCCTGATTCAGATAGGTGAGCATCGCCGGATGGCGGATGGCTGCCTTCAGCAGCGTGCCGAACGGGCCGAAGACATGGGGCCGGATGGCCGTGCGGAGATAATCCCCGACGAGCGGCAGCACGCCGGAGTCCCGTGCGCTGACCGAGAGGTGGTTCGCCCAGAAGCCGACCAGCCGTTCGCGGAAGGGCATGGTCGTCGTGAGGAGCCGCCCGAGATAGGACCTGATTTCGGCGTCGTAGAGGACTGCCCCCCGCGGGCGCTGGCCCGGCGGCACTTGGTTGCGCCGGTCGAGGAGGTTGATGGCTAGCGCGTCTGCCGCCGTCGGGTCCTGCTCCCAGTCTAGGGGCGGGTCCACGACCTCCGCCGGCGCCTCGATCTGGGCGAGTAGCCAAGCCCGGGGGGCTCCGGGGGGCGGGGAGTCGGGCCGCGGTCCCAGGCCGAACCGGAGGGCGGCGATGTGGCCTTCGGGCGTCATGGCGCCCGCAGCTAGCACCTGGCGGGCGGTGTGGCTCAAGGGCGATCTGGCAACGAAACGTGACACGACTGGCTGAAACCGTCCCGGACGACCCGAGAAAGCTTGCAAAATGCCGCCCGCGAGAGCATGTGTCCGCCCGCGGCAAGGGCGCGGCAGCGGAGCCCTGGCGGCATCAGGCAGACCGGGTGGGCAACGGGCGGAGCGACAATGTCGCGAAGGCCCGTGCAGCCGCATCCGGGAGGCCTGGCCCTCGGGCCACCCAGCTGCAGCCCCAGGCGGTGCAAGCGGAATCCCGCCGCGCCGCACGAGACGACCGCACGGCATCGCCGCGCACAACCCTCGCGGCCCCCCGCCGCGGTTCAACCGCGCGGCCCGGCCGCGTACCAACGCCGCGGCAAGCCCGCGACATGACGGCGCGGCCCGGCCGCGACTGACGGAGGCCCAAGTGGCGCGCACCCCCCTCGACCGAATCCGCAACATCGGCATCACCGCGCATATCGACGCCGGCAAGACGACCACGACCGAGCGGATCCTCTACTACACCGGCAAGAACCACCGCATCGGTGAGGTCCACGAGGGCAACACCACGACGGACTACATGGAGCAGGAGCGTGAGCGCGGCATCACGATCACCTCCGCCGCCGTGACCGCCGAGTGGAAGGACCACCGGATCAACGTCATCGACACCCCGGGCCACATCGACTTCAACATCGAGGTGAACCGCTCGCTGCGCGTGCTCGACGGCGCGGTGTTCATCATCGAGGGCGTGGCCGGCGTGCAGCCGCAGTCCGAGACGAACTGGCGCTTGGCGGACCGTTACAACGTTCCCCGCATCATCTTCATCAACAAGCTCGACCGCACCGGCGCCGACTTCTACCGCGCGGCCGCGACTCTGACCGAGAAGCTCGGCATCAACTGGGTCACCCTCCAGCTGCCGATCGGGATCGAGGATACCCTCAAGGGCGTCGTCGACCTCGTCGAGATGAAGGCCCTCATCTGGGAGGGCGACGAGCTTGGCGCCAAGTACCATGAGGCCCCGATCCCGGACGACCTCAAGGACAAGGCCACTGAGTTCCGCCAGACCCTGCTCGACACCGTGCTCGGCGCCGATGACGCCGCCATGGAGGAGTATTTCGAGAAGGGCGACGTCTCCATTGAGACGCTGAAGCGCGCCATCAAGAAGGGCACGATCTCCGGCGAGTTCCGCCCGGTCTTCTGCGGCTCCGCCTTCAAGAACAAGGGCGTGCAGCCCCTGCTCGACGCCGTGATCGACTACCTGCCGAGCCCGGTGGACATCGAGGGCATCAAGGTGGCCCCCGAGGAGGGCGAGGACGAGACGGCCGAGCGCCGCATCATCCCCGCCGACGTGGACGCGCCCTTCGCGGGGCTCGCCTTCAAGATCGTCAACGACAAGTACGGCAACTTGACCTTCGTGCGCGTTTACCGCGGCGTGCTGAAGTCCGGTGATACCGTGATGAACACGACGAAGGGGAACAAGGAGCGCATCGGCCGCATGTTCCAGATGCACGCCGACAAGCGCGAGGAGATCAAGGAGGTCACGGCCGGCGACATCGCCGCCTTCGTGGGCCTGAAGGACACCGGCACGGGCGACACCCTGGCCGACTCCACCGACCCCGTCGTGCTCGAGCGCATGGCCTTCCCCGTCCCCGTGATCGACATCTCCGTCGAGCCGAAGACGAAGGAGGGCGTCGAGAAGATGACGCTCGGCCTGCAGAAGCTGGCCGGCGAGGACCCCTCGCTGCGCCTGCGCACCGACCAGGAGACCGGTCAGACCATCCTGTCCGGCATGGGCGAGCTGCACCTCGAGATCATCATCGACCGCCTGAAGCGCGAGTACGGCGTAGATGCCAACATCGGCGCCCCGCAGGTCGCCTACCGCGAGACGATCACCAAGCCGCACACCGAGACCTATACCCACAAGAAGCAGTCGGGCGGTTCGGGCCAGTACGCCGAGGTGAAGATCACCTTCGAGCCTCTGGAGCGGAACACGGGTGTCGAGTTCGTGAACGCGGTGGTCGGCGGCGCGGTGCCGAAGGAGTACATCCCGGCGGTCGACAAGGGCATCAAGGTCCAGGCCGACACCGGCGTGCTCGCCGGCTTCCCGACGGTGGACTTCAAGTTCTCCCTCGTGGACGGCAAGTACCACGACGTCGACTCGTCGGCCCTGGCCTTCGAGATCGCCGCCAAGGCGTGCTTCCGCGAGGGCATGAAGAAGGCCAGCCCGGTGATCCTGGAGCCGATCATGGACGTGGAGGTCACCACCCCCGCCGACCATGTCGGCGACGTGGTCGGCGACCTGAACCGCCGCCGCGGCGTGATCCAGTCGCAGGACATGGCCTCGACCTCCGTGATCATCCGGGCTCACGTGCCGCTGAAGGAGATGTTCGGCTACATTTCGAACCTCCGCGGCATGACGAAGGGGCGCGCCTCCTTCTCCATGCAGTTCCACCACTACGATCCGGTCCCCCGGAACGTGGCGGAGGAGATCATGAAGGCTTCGGCCTGATCACCCTCCGGCCGCGCCCAGCGCGACCGGACCGGAACAGCGAAGGGGGCGGCACCGGACCCGGTGCCGCCCCCTTCGGCATTTCTGGCGCTCCCTTCAGCGCCGCAGGTGGTGCAGCCCCGTTGCGTCCAGCACCACCACCCCGTCGGCCGTACGGGTTGCCACGTAGCGCAGGCGGGCCGAGCCCCGGTCCCGCCGGGCGCGGGAGGTCTTCACCTCCATCACCTCCACGGTCACCAGCACCTCCTCTCCCGGGCGGAGGGCGGCGGGCCAGCGGACATCCATTGCAGAGCCCGCCAGGCTGATGTCGCGGAGCAAGGGGCTGGCCATCAGCAGCCCGAAGCTGGCCGAGAGCGTGTGCAGCCCGGCCGCCACCACCGTGCCGAAGATCGAGGACCGCGCTGCTACCTCGTCGAGGTGGAAAGGCTGGGGATCGTAGCGGGAGGCGAAGTCCCGGATCTCCTCCAGCGAGAGCGTCAACCGGCCGATCTCGTAGCGGTCACCCACGTGAAGGTCGTCGAGGGAGCGGAGACGGGGGGGCGCCATCTCCCCTCCTTAACCCTTCCGAGGGGCCTCTTGAAGCACGGGCGGGCAGGGGCGACATGCGTCCCATGATCCAGGATCAACGCCGCCCGCCGGTTCTCGACATGACGCCCGATGGCGGCTTCCGCGAACCGCCGCGGCCGCCCGTTGGCGCCACCTGGCTCGACCGCGCGCTGATGAAGGTCGGCGGCGTGGCCGTGCTGGCGGCCCTCGTCGCGGGCGGGCTGGTGCTCGCGGCCTCCGCGGTCGTGATCCTCGGCCTGCTGATCCCGGTGCTGCTCGTGGCCGGGGCGGTGGGCTTCGGCTCGCTCTGGTGGCGCGTGCGGCGGGCCCGGCGCAGCGGCGGCGCCGTCTTCGTCGTCTCCCGCCGTTGATCCCCGCCTCCGCGTGGCCGGGGGCTTCGTCCCGGACCCTGCGCGGCTCTACGAGGTAGGCCGCGACGGGCTTCCCTATACCGTCGAGCCCGAGGCGCCGGGCGCCGCCGTGGCGCTGGAGACGCGGGCCCGTCGCTGGTGGGTCGGCGCGATTCTCGCCAATGCCGCCGCCATGGGCGTCGCGGCTGGGGCGGCAATGCTGGGTTCCCGCCTGCTCGCGGCCTGGTTGGGGATTCTCCCGATCCTGACGGCACCGCTGTTGCTGGTCGCGCCGCTGCTGCGCCACTTCGTGCCCCGTCGCCTTCGCCGGTTCCACCGCCGGCGTCCGGAAGACTTCCCGCCGCCTCCGTCTCCTCCGCCGCCGGTGCTCCCGTCCTGACCGATTGCGCGTAGACCAACGCCGTGGAAGCCTCCCGGGACGGCCTCAGAGCCGCAGGGGAGGATCTCCATGAAACGTCGCAGCCTCGGCGAAGGGGCGCTTGCCGCTGCCCTCATCCAGGCCATCGGGCCCGACGCCCTCGCGCAGGGCGGTCCTTCCGCGGGTGGCTGGGCGACGGCCTGGGCGGCCTCCGTCCAGGGCCCCTATCCGGTCGGCAACCCCTCCGCCCAGCCGGACCAGCGCTTCCTCTTCCCGGAGCCTGCGGAGGGCGCGCGCGACCAAACGCTGCGGCTCGTCCTGCGTCCCTCTATCTGGGGCCAGCGCGCGCGACTGCGCTTCTCCAACGCCTTCGGCACGCGACCCCTGGTGCTGGACGGGGTCTATGCCGGGCTGCATCTCGGCGGCGCGGCGGTTGTGCCCGGCACCAACCGGCCGGTCATCTTCGGCGGCAGCCCTTCCGTCACCATCCCGCCGGGCGGACAGGCCTGGTCGGACCCGGTTGATCTCCCCTTCGCTGCCGAGCCCGCCTCGCCCCTGCTGATGGGGCGCAAGCTGGCCGTCTCCTTCCACGTGGCGGGTGCCAGCGGGCCGATGACCTGGCACGCCAAGGCCCTGCAGAACTCCTTCGGTACCGCACCCGGCGCGGGCGCCAAGGGCGCGGAGGAAGGGGAGGGGTCCTTCCCTTTCTCCACCGCGTCCTGGTTCTTCCTGGACGCGCTCGACATGGCTGCGCCCGCCGGCACGCCGGTCATTGTCTGCCTCGGCGATTCGATCACGGACGGCACGGCCTCCACCATGAACGGCGACGACCGCTGGCCCGACGTGCTCGCGCGACGGCTGGATGCCCAGCAGCCCAACAGGGTAGCTGTGGTGAATGCGGGCATCGGTGGCAACCAGGTGGTGGGACCGGCGGAGTACGGGCCGGACAAGCCTTTCCCTGGCGGACCCTCCGCCCTCTCGCGCCTGGACCGCGACGTGATCTCGCTCTCGGGCGTGACAACGGTCATCTGGCTGGAGGGAACGAACGACTTCAGCCGCAACGGCAACGCGAGCCTTGAGGCGGTGCGGGGCGGCATGCAGGAGGGCGTGCGGCGCCTCCGCGCGGGCATCCCCGGCGTGCGGGTGATTGGCGCCACCGTCACTTCCGCCCTCGGCAGCACGAGCGCGGCGCACGGGCACAAGGAGCAGGACGACAACCGCCGCGCCCTGAATGCCTTCATGCGCGACGGCAATCTGTTCGACGCCGTGGTGGATTTCGACCGGCCGACGCTCGACTCCGCTAGCGGCGGGCTGAAGCCGGAGATGGTCCCGGAATCCACGACCGGCGGGCCGGGCGACAAGCTGCACCCGAACCGCGCCGGCTACCTGGCGATGGGGTCCGCGATTGACCCCGCCGCCGTCCTGCCGGCGCGCCGCTAGGGACGACTCAGGCGGCTTTGGCGCCGCCGAGATCCGCCCGGCGGTCGAAGCGCGCAACGCGGGAGAGGAGGTAGTCCACCTCCGCCCGCGCCGTCTGCGTCAGGCCCGGCCCAGGCCGCCGCTGCGCCTCGCTCGCGAGGATGCCGCGCTGCTTCAGCACGTATTTCCGTACGGCCAGGCCCACGCCCTGCTGCTGCTCGTAGCGGATCAGCGGCAGGTGAGCGTCAAACAGGTCGTGCGCGGCGTCGCGCTCGCCGGCGGCCTGCATCCGCACCACGTCCACCAGCATGTCCGGGAAGGCGTAGCCGGTCATGGCGCCGTCCGCCCCGCGCTCGCACTCGAAGTCGAGGAAGAGGCCGCCATTGCCGCAGAGGATGGAGATCGGCTTCATCGAGCCGTCCTTCTGGAAGCCGCGCAGCGCGCTGATCTTCTCGAGACCGGGCCAGTCCTCGTGCTTGAGCATCACGCAGGAGGGATTGCCCTGCACGATCCGGCGGATCACGCCCGGCGTCATGATGACGCTGAAGGAGAGGGGGTAGTCCTGGATGACGAAGGGCACGTCCGTCCCGACCGCCTCCGCCGCCTGGGCATAGTAGCTGACGATCTGATCGTCGGTCCGCAGCGTGTTCGGCGGCGCGATCATCACGCCGGCCGCGCCCGCGTCCATGACGGCGGCCGCCAGTGACTTCATGGCCGCGAAACCGGGGGCGGAGACGCCGACGATGATCGGGATACCCGCCCGCTTGATCATGCGGGAGGCGATGGAGACGCTCTCCGCCATATCCAGCTTCGGCGCCTCGCCCATCTGGCCGAGCACGGTGATCCCGGTCGCCCCGCTCTCGACGAAGAAGTCGGTAAGGCGGTCGTTGGAGGCTTCGTCCACCCGCCCGTCATCGTGGAAGGCGGTGGGGGCGATAACGTAGACGCCCTTGGCGGTGGTCAGGTCAGTCATGGAGTTCACCCCTTCTTCCAGGCCTCGTAGCGGGCCTTGTTCTCGGCATTCGGCGGGTAGAGGCCGGGGAGCGCCGCGCCTTTCTCCACCTCGCCCATAATCCAGGTTTCCTGGCGCTCCTGCTCCACCGCGGCCTCGGTCACGGCCTCTAGCAGCGCCTGAGGGATCAGCACGGCGCCGTCCTGGTCCACCACCACCACGTCATCGGGGAACACGGCCACGCCACCGCAGCCGATCGGCTGCTGCCAGGCGACGAAGGTGAGGCCGGCGACCGAGGGCGGGGCCGCAGCGCCGCTGCACCAGACGGGAAGGCCGGTGCCGAGCACCCCTGCCACGTCCCGCACCACGCCGTCCGTGATCAGGGCGGCCACCCCCTTCTTCGCCATGCGGGCGCAGAGGATGTCACCGAAGATGCCTGCGTCCTGCACCCCCATGGCGTCCACGACGGTGATGCAGCCCTCGGTCATCGCCTCGATGGCGGCGCGGGTGGAGATGGGCGAAGCCCAGCTCTCGGGCGTCGCCAGATCCTCGCGCGCAGGGACGAAGCGGAGCGTGAAGGCGCGCCCGACCAGCCGCGGCTGGCCCTCGCGGATGGGCCGGGTCCCGCGCATCCAGACATTGCGCAGCCCCTTCTTAAGCAGGACCGTCGTCAGGGTCGCTGTGGAGACGCCTTCGAGCGCCTTCTTGATCTGGGGATCGAGGTCCAAGGGGTCTTCTCCGGAAGCGGGCCGCAGTCGGCCGGCTTCGCGCGCCCCGGCGGGCGCGTCAAGCGCGTGGCGAAAGGTTGCAGGGCGTCTGCCGGCCTTCTCCTGGGCGCTGCGGCGCACCATGTCCCGCCGGCATGACCCGTCCCTTGCTCATCGGCGGCCTCGGGGCCGCAGCCTTCCTGCTGGGGCTCACCGCGCAACCCCCAGGGGCGGCGGCCCAGGAGCGGCGGGTTTTCCAGGTAATGCCCGGCCCTCGAATCGTCACCCAGGAGATGCCCTCCCTGACCGATGCCGCGGCCATTCGCCGCTGGCTCTGCCCCAATGGCGGCACGCCCATGCGGGGCCGGCCCGGTCGCTGCGACGGCCGCGGCGTCGCGCGGGTTGGAGGAGCGGCGCCGGGCGGCACCGATCCGGACGTGGCCGGCTGGTACGCCGACCTTCCGCCGCCCTCGCGCCGCCAGGTGGCCTGCCCGGCCGGGACCGTTGCCGCAGAGGCGCGCCTCAACCCCGGCACGGTTCGCTGCATTCCCGGCTGAGCCGGGCACGCAGTCAGGCCACCGCGCGGCGCCGAAGAAGCTCGCGCGCGGCCCACCAGGCCCAGGCTGCCACGAAAGTCGCAAGGCCCGCCGCCAGCACCCAGACAGCCGGCCGGATCTCGAACTCGGTGTCGAAATTGGCCAGGAAGATCATGTCCGCCGGCAGCTTCGTCGCCAGCGCGTACCAGAGGTATTCAAGCCCGGCCGCCCCCGCGGCGGCGAGAAACGACACCGGCAAGAGCGGCCAGAGACTCATCCGCCAGCGCGCCGGCACCGCCCGCCAGAACATCACGTAAAGGAAGAAGCCGGTCATCAGCACCGGCTCCGACACGTTGATCTTGGACTGCATGTAGAAGTGCAGCAGGCCGAGCGCCGTCAGCGGATAGACGAGCTTGTGGAGCGGCTTCCACTCCCGCCCGAGGCGCCGCAGCCAGCCATCCGTCGAAGTCCAGCCGAGCACCACGAAGCCGATCAGCGCCGTGAAGCCGGTCGAGAGGTAGGGCCGCTTCACGATCTCCAGCAGCACGTGCCAGAGCCGCAGGTGCTCGTTCCCCACATAGAGTAGGAGATGGAGCACGGCGTAGCCGAGGGCCGCGATCCCGAGCATCCGGCGCACCTGCAGGATCTTCGTCTCGTCGAGGATCCAGCGCAGCGGCGTCACCGCCAACCCGATCAGCAGGAAGCGCACGCACCAGTCGCCGGTATCGTGCGTCGCCCGCGTCAGCGGCTCCGGCCCGAGATTGCGCGTCCCCCAATCCCAGGCGAGCACCAGCAGCGGCATGAAGCAGCCGAGCAGCACGGCCGCCTTGAACCAGGAGAAGCGACCGCCGCGGTCGAGCCAGGGCCAGGGGCCGGGCTTCTGCGCCGGCGGCCCCTCTCGCCGCGCGCGCCGCGGCCGGGCGGGGGAGGAGAGGGCCGCGTCGCTCACATCGGCGGGACCACGCCGTCCTTCGCGACCGTGACGCGGGCGGCGTTGAGGGTGCCGTCGGCGGCCGGCGTCGCCGAGAGGAAGACCTGCGCGCCGGGCTTGAGGTCGTCGAAGGTGGCGGGGATGAGCGTCACCACGGGCACCTCGGGTGGCACCATCACCCGGATCTGCTGGCCGCGGGCGTTCAGCGTCAGGCTGCGCCCGTCATTGCCCTGCACGGCCGAATCGACGGTGGCGTTGGTCATCGAGGAGGTGGGCGTCAGGTCCCAGGCAAAGTGTCCCTCGCCCGTGCCGCGCATGGCCTCGGGGAAGACAAGCACCTCCAGCGCGCGCCAGACACCGTCCGGCCCGGGTTCCGCCGCCGTGCCGATGAAGCTGCCGGGCGTGATGTCGGAGAGGGACATCTTCCGCAGCGCGGAGACTCCGACATTCTCCGCGAGCTTCACCGTCACCTTCGTTCCCTCGCGGGTGGTGATCGCCATGTCGCGGCCGGAGACGCTGTCGATCGTTCCGCGAAGGCGCCGCGGCGCCGCCTGTGCGCGGGCGGGCAGCCCCGGCAGGGCGCCGGCCAGGGCAAGGGCGGTGGCGGTCAGCAGCAGGTTACGCCGTGTCATCAGCTTCTCCGTTCGGGCCGCGCCGCGCCCCGGCGTCGCGAGTCGTCGTGATCGCTCGGTCAGCATCACATGGTTCCAGCCCCTCTCCGGCCGGCGGCGGGACCATGGCGATCCAGATCGGGTCGAGAGACAGAACGTCCAGTGCGACGCTACGTTGGCCCCGTCACTTCACCGCGTCACTCCACCCGGATGTTTGCGGCGGCCGCGACCTCGCGCCAGCGGGCAAGGTCCGCGCGCAGGAAGGCGTCGCCCTCGGCTGCGCTGCGCGGAGTCGGCGTCGCCCCCTCGCTTTCGAGATAGCCGGCGAGCCGCCCGCCCGAGAGTGCCTCGTTCGCCGCCGCGTTCAGCCGGTCCCGGATCTCCGGTGGCGTCCCTCGGCGGGCGAGAAGGCCCCACCAAATTCCAGCCTCGTAGTCCGGCAACCCGCTCTCCCGCGGCGTCGGCGCCTGCGGGCCGCCGGGCGGGCGGTTCTCGGCGGTCCAGCCGATCGCCTTCACGCGCCCCGAATCGATGATCCCGCGCGCCGAGGGGAGTGTGGTGAAGAGAAGCTGGATCGTCCCCGCGGCGAGGTCGGTCGTCGCCGGCCCCATGCCGCGATAAGGAACATGCTGCAGCGACAGCCCGCCCGCCTTCTGCGCGAAGAGCTCTGCCGAGAGCTGGTTGATGCTGCCCGGACCGGCCGAGCCGTAATCCACCCGACCTGGATGGGCGCGGAGATAGGTGACCAGTTCGGCGAGCGTATTCGGCGGGAAGCCCGGCGCGGCAAGCACGACCAGCGGCGCCACGGCGAGCATCGCCACCGCTTCGAAATCCACCGCCGCGTCATAGGGCGTGCGCTGCACCGCCGAGCTGGTCGAGAAGGTGGAGGAGGTGACCATCAGCGTCAGCCCGTCCGCCGGCACGCGTACCAGCTCCGCCGAGCCGATGGTGCTGCCGGCGCCAGGCCGGTTCTCGACCACGAAGGGCTGTCCGAAGCGCGCCTGAAGATGCTCCGCCAAGGGCCGCGCCACCGCGTCATTGCTGCCGCCGGGCGGGAAGGGGACGATGACGCGCACCGGCCGCGAGGGCCAGGCGGCCTGGGCACGGGCGAGGCCCGGCATAGCCAGCGCCGCCGCGACCACGGCCCTCCTGCTGATGCCCATTGCTGCCGCTCCTGCCCCGTTCGACGCGCACCATGCCGCCATCCACCGGGCCCGCGCCAGTGGCCCTCGCGCCTCCTTGTTCCCGGCCGCCACTTCCCGGCGAAAGGGGTGCGTGCGAAAGCCCGGCCATGCGCATCCATGTCCAGAACCCGCCGAACGACCCGCATTTCGAGATTACCGAGGCGCAGTGGAACGCCGCCCTCGCCCGCCACCCGGACATGGGTCCGATGGCCGTCTCCTTCGCGCGCGACGACGAGGGCTTCGCCCGCGCGATCGGGGAGGCGGAGGTGCTGCTCACCTGGACCCGCCAGCTCCGCGCCCGCTTCCCGAAGGGCGCACTCCCCGGCCTTGCGCCGCGGCTGAAGGTGATCGCCACCACCTCCGCCGGCCTCGACCCCGCCGCGCCCTTCGACTGGCTGCCGGACGAGGTCGCGCTGCTGAACAATCGCGGCGCCCACGGCGACAAGGCCGGGGAGTTCGGGATCATGGCGATCCTCATGCTCCACACCCGCATGCCCGCCTTTTTCGAGCAGCAGCGCCGGGAGGAGTGGAAGCCGATCTTCACCTCGACGTTGGAGGGGCGGCGCGTGCTGATCATCGGGCTTGGTGCGCTCGGCGGCGGGATCGCGCGGCGGGCGCGGGCCTTCGGCATGCGCGTCATCGGCGTCCGCAACGGCGCCAACCCGCACCCGGACTGCGACGAGACCCACCCGGCGGAGGCGCTGGACAGCCTGCTGCCCGGCGCGGACTTCCTCGTCCTCGCCTGCCCGCTGACCGAGCGGACGCGCAACATCCTCTCCCGCGAGCGCATCGCGCTCCTGCCGCCCGGCGCGCGGCTGGTAAACATGGCCCGCGGCCCCATCTGGGATCAGGAGGCGGTGCTGGACGCCCTTGATGCTGGACACCTTGAAGGCTGCGTAACCGACGTGACGGTGCCCGAGCCGCCGCCGCCGGGGCACCGCATCTGGAAGACGCCGGGAATGGTCGTGACGCCGCATATCTCCGCGGACGACCTCGTCCGCTACAACGACCGCACCCTCGATATCCTGATGGAGAACCTTCGGGCTCTACGGGAAGGCCGACCCCTCCCGAACCGCGTGGACCCGGCCCGGGGATACTGAGGACTGCTTCGGGGACGCCAGGGCCCGCCCAGCGGCCCGTTCGAGCCGAGACGGATCCGCCAAACTGCGCCCCGACCCCCGCGTTCCCGTCCCATGCAGGTTCATTCAATAGAATGTGGATCCATGCGCCCCTACGGGGGCGGCCTCTGGGACGCGACCACGCCAGGGCTCGGCCCAGCCCATCTGGCCTGCCGCTGCCTCCTGCTCGAGAGCGAGGCGGGGCTCGTGCTGGTGGACACCGGCTTCGGCCTGGATGACGCCGCGCAACCGGTGCCGCGCCTCAGCCGCGGGTTCTACCTGGCCGACCGGCCGCACCTGGAGGCGGACGAAACGGCGGTGAGCCGCCTACGCCGCATGGGGTTGGACCCGCGCGAGGTCCGCCACATCGTCATGACCCACCTCGACTTCGACCACGCCGGCGGCCTGACTGATTTTCCGGATGCCACCGTTCATGTCTCGGCCCGCGAGATCGAGGCCGCGCGCCGCCGCGACACCCCGCGGGAGCGCGGACGCTACCGCCCGATGCAGTTGGCCCATCCGATGCGGGGGTATGACAGGACGGGCGACCCCTGGTTCGGCCTGCCCGCGCTGCGCGGGCTGGAGGGCCTGCCGCCGTCCATCTTCCTCGTGGAACTGCCGGGCCACACAGCCGGCCATTGCGGCGTGGCGATCGACACCGGCAATGGCTGGGTGCTGCACGCCGGAGACACGATCTTCATGCACTCCGAGTTGGAGCAGCCCCCGAGGATGCCGCCCCTCGCCTCGGCCTACGCGAACTTCATGCAGGTGGACCGCACCGCCCGGCTGGAGAGCCGACGCCGGCTGATGGCCCTCGCCCGCGACCACGCGGAGGAGGTGACGATCATCTGCACCCATGATCCCCACCTGCCGGAACAGGCCGGCAGGCGGGTGATCGGCTAGATCAGTCCCCCTGGAGGGCGGCGACGCCCGGAAGGGTCTTGCCTTCCAGCCACTCGAGGAAGGCGCCGCCGGCGGAGGAAACATAGGTCATCCGTTCGGCCACGCCCGCGTGGCGCAGCGCGGAGACGGTGTCGCCGCCGCCGCCAATGGACTTCAGACCGGCGGACTGGGTGAGGCCCGCCACGCTCTCCGCCACGGCGACCGTCGCGGCGTCGAAGGGCGAGGTCTCGAAGGCGCCGAGAGGGCCGTTCCACACGAGGGTGGAGGCCTTCCGCAGCCGGTCCTCGATCGCGTCCACCGTCTCCGGCCCTACATCGAGCGCCATCATGTCCGCCGGCACGGAGTCGACGGGCACCGTACGGGTGGTGGGGTTCGCCTTGAACTCCGCGGCCACCACGAGGTCGCGCGGGAGCAGGATTTCGCAATTGGCGGCCTTCGCCTCGTCGAGGATGCGCAGCGCCGTCCCGTGCATCTCGGCTTCCTGCAGGGACTTGCCCATGGAATGGCCCTGGGCCGCGAGGAAGGTATTGGCCATGGCGCCGCCGATCACCAGCACGTCCACCTTGCGCGAGAGGTTCCCCAGCAGGTCGAGCTTCGTGGAGACCTTCGCGCCGCCGACGATGGCGACCACGGGCCGGGAGGGATTGCCGAGCGCGGCCTCGAGGGCCTTCAGCTCCGCTTCCATCAGCCGCCCGGCATAGGCGGGCAACAAGCGCGCCACGCCTTCGGTCGTGGAATGGGCGCGATGGGCGGCGGAGAAGGCGTCGTTCACATAGACATCGCCGAGCTCCGCGAACTCGGCCGAGAGCGCCGGGTCGTTCTTCTCCTCGCCGGCGTGGTAGCGCGTGTTCTCCAGCAGCAGCACGTCGCCGTCCGCCATCTTCGCCACGGCGGCCTGGGCCTCCGGGCCGACGCAGTCATCGGCGAAGGCGACGGGCCGGCCGAGCACGGAGGAGAGCGCCTCCACCAGCGGACGGAGCGACATCTCCGGCACCCGCTTGCCCTTAGGGCGGTCGAAGTGGGAGAGCACGATCACCTTCGCGCCCTTCTCCGACAGCTCCTTGATCGTGGGCGAAAGCCGCTCGATCCGCGTGCGGTCGGTGATGGCGCCGTCCCGCACCGGCACGTTCAGGTCGGCGCGCAGCAGCACGCGCTTTCCCTTGGCGTCCAACTGGTCGAGCGTGCGGAACGAGGCCATCAGCGTTTCCTTCAGGGGTGCACAAAAAGGGAAGGGGGCGTCGCCGCCCCCTTCCGGGTCTCAGAGCGAGCCGAGAAGGGCGGCGGTGTCGCTCATGCGGTTCGAGAAGCCCCACTCGTTGTCGTACCAGGACATCACGCGCACGAGCCCGCCATCGACCACCTGCGTCTGCGTCGCGTCGAAGGTGGAGGAATGGGCGTCGTGGTTGAAGTCGATGGAGACGAGCGGCGCGGTGTTGTAGCCCAGAATCCCCTTCAGCGGACCGCTCTCGGAGGCCGCCTTCATCACCGCGTTGATCGCGTCCTTCGTCAGCCCCTCGGTCTTGGCCGGCACGAAGTCCAGGCTGACGAGGGAAACGTTCGGCGTCGGGATGCGGATGGCGGTGCCGTCCAGCTTGCCCTTCAGCTCCGGCATCACGAGGCCGACGGCCTTGGCCGCACCGGTCGAGGTCGGGATGGCCGAGACGGCGGCGGCGCGGGCGCGGTGCAGGTCCTTGTGCAGCGTGTCCACCGTGTTCTGGTCACCCGTATAGGCGTGAATGGTGACCATATAGCCGCGCAGGATGCCGAAGTTGTCGTGCAGCACCTTGGCAATCGGCGCCAGGCAGTTGGTGGTGCAGGAGGCGTTGGAGACGATCTTGTGGTGCGGCTTCAGAACCTGGTGGTTCACGCCATAGACGATGGTCGCCTGCGCGCTCTCGTCGGCCAGCTCCTCGCCCCAGGTCACGGGGGCGGAGACGAGCACCTTGCGAACACCGGCCTGGAGCAGCTTCGCGGCGTCGGGGGACTTGGTGAAGATGCCCGTGCACTCGGCGCCGACATCCACGCCCTGCCAGGGCAGCTTCGTCGGGTCGCGCTCGGCCGTCACCTTGATCGGCTTGTGGGTGCGGCCGGCGGCGGTGATCACCAGGCTGTCGCCCTCGACCCGAACCTCGCCGGGGAAGCGGCCGTGCACGCTGTCGTAGCGGAAGAGGTGCGCGTTCGCCTCGATGGAGCCGAGGTCGTTGATGTGCGTGAACTCGACGTCGTCCCGCCCGCTCTCCATCGCCGCGCGCAGAACCAGGCGGCCGATGCGCCCGAAGCCGTTGATCGCAACCTTGACCGCCATGCTTTCTCTTCCTTCTCTCTTACCCAATTGAGCCAGCCGTCCCGCGCGTCGCCGCAACGGGGGGCCAACCGAAGCGCGGTCTTCCCGGACGGGTGGCGTGGCCGCCAGTCCCTTCCGGAAAGCGCCGCCTCATGCGCCCGGCAGGCGCCGCCTGACCGCGGCCACCACGGCCTCGGCCGTAATGCCGAAATGCTTGAAGAGGTCATCCGCCGGCGCGCTGGCGCCGAAGCCCGCCATGCCCACGAAGATGCCGTCCGAACCGAGCCAGCGGGACCAGCCAAACTCCAGCGCCGCCTCGATGCCGACGCGCAGCCCCGAGCCGAGCACCGCCTCCTGCCAGGAGGGGTCCTGCAGCTCGAACAGCTTCCAGCAAGGGAGGGACACCACCGCGGTAGGGATGCCCTCCGCCTCCAGCGTCTCGCGTGCCGCCATGGCCAGCATCACCTCGGAGCCGGTGGCGATCAGCGTTGCCATCCGTTCGCCGCTTGCCTCCGCCAGGACGTAGCCGCCGCGCGCACTGCGGTTCTCGCCGACATCGGTGCGCAGCGTCGGCAGGTTCTGGCGGGAAAGGGCGAGCACGCTCGGCCCGTCGGCGCGCTTCAGCGCCAACTCCCAGGCCTCCGCCGTCTCGATCACGTCCGCCGGGCGGAACACGTAGAGGTTCGGGATCGCCCGCAGCGCTGCCAGGTGCTCCACCGGCTGGTGCGTCGGCCCATCCTCGCCGAGGCCGATGCTGTCATGCGTCAGCACATGCACCACCCGCTGGCGCATCAGCGCCGCGAGACGGATGGAGGGACGCATGTAGTCGCTGAAGACGAGGAAGGTGCCGGAATAGGGGATAACCCCCCCGTGCAGCGCCATCCCGTTCATCGCGGCGGCCATGCCGTGCTCGCGGATGCCCCAGTGGACGTAGCGCCCGCCAAAGTTCTCGGGGCTCAGGGCGGGAATGCCCTTCACGTTAGTATTGTTCGAGCCCGTCAGGTCGGCCGAGCCGCCGATCATCTCGGGCAGGGCCGGCACCAACGCCTCGAGCGCGCGCTGGGAGGAGATGCGCGTCGCGATCTTCGGCTTCTCCGCCGCCGCCTTCGCTTTCCACTCGCCCAGCGGCGCGTCCCAGCGCTCCGGCAGGCGCCCGGCCATGGCGCGCTCGAACTCGGCGCGGCTGGGGTGCTTCGCCAGCCGCTTGAGCCAGGAGCGGCGGGTTCCCCCGCTCCGGCGGCCGGCAGCCTCCCAGGATTCACGAATCTCCGCCGGCACCTCGAAGGGCGCGCTCTCCCAGCCGAGTGCCGCCTTGGCGGCCGCCCCTTCCTCGGGCCCCAGCGGCGCGCCGTGGCTGCCCGCCGTGCCCGCCTTCTTCGGCGCGGAGAAGCCGATGATCGTGCGGCAGGCGATCAGCGTCGGCTTGCGGGACTTCGTCGCCGCGGCCATCGCCGAGGCCAGGGCATCGTGGTCGTGCCCGTCGACGCGGCGCACCGCCCAGCCATAGGCGCGGAACCGCGCCAGCGTGTCCTCCGACACAGAGATCGACGTGTCGCCGTCGATGGAGATGTGGTTGTCGTCCCACAGCACCGTCAGCTTGCCGAGCTGGAAATGCCCGGCCAGCGAGGCCGCCTCGTGGGAGATGCCCTCCTGCAGGTCGCCGTCGCCCGCGATCACCCAGGTGCGGTGGTCCACGAGGCTCTTGCCGAAGCGCGCCGCGAGGTGGCGCTCGGCCATTGCCATGCCGACGGCGGTGGCGATGCCCTGGCCAAGCGGCCCGGTGGTCGTCTCGATCGCCGGGTGCTCACCGAATTCCGGGTGCCCGGCGGCGGGGGAGTGGAGCTGGCGGAAGCGCCGCAGCTCCTCCGTGCCCATCCCGGCGTGGCCGGTCAGGTGCAGCCAGGCATAGAGGAGCATCGATCCGTGGCCGGCGCTGAGCACAAAGCGGTCGCGGTCGGGCCAGCGGGGATCGGCGGCGTCGTATTTCAGGAACCGGCTGAACAGGACCGTCGCCGCGTCCGCCATGCCCATGGGCATGCCGGGATGGCCGGACTTCGCGGCCTCGACGCCGTCGATCGCGAGCGCACGGATCGCGTCCGCCATGCGCCGGGCCGGCGTCACCGGCCGGGCGAGGATCGCGTCCTGCGCGACAAGCGCCGGGCTTCGCTCTGGGGTTGCGGGCTGACGATCTGGTTCGGAGGTGGCCAAGAAGGGTGTCTCCCGCAGCACAGGCGGCGCGGCCCTGAGCCGGTTCCGCACATCCCCGGTGCGCCGCGGCCGCTATAGAGGCCCGCCGGCCGGATGCCAACCCTGCCGGTCGTCCCACGCAACGAGACATACTGCTGGAATTGCTGGGTCGTCGTTGCGCTTTCCGCCGGATACCGCCAACGTTACGCCGGCCGCCTCCGGGCGGGCGACGGGGCCGCAAGGGGCGTCACCGGAGGGGATGGAAGCCGAGCCTTGACGCGCTCCGACGAGGCCACACTGCGCGTTTACCGGCGCCTTGCTCTGCTGGCTGCCGCCATCGTCCTCTCGGCCGCCGCGGCGGCACTGGCGGCCGCGCTGCTGTTGCCCGCGGAATCGGCCTTACCGGCCCTCGCGGCCCTGCCGTCGGCCCTCGCGGCCTTCCTTCTCGCGCTGGGCCTCCTGGCCTGGCCCGCACTACGCCGCGCGGTCCTGCTGCGCGAGGCGATCGAGCGCGCGCCGGTCCGCTACGCCCTCCTCCGCCCGGACGGCGCCCTGCTGGACCGCGGCGCGGCCCATGACCTGCCGGACGCCGGGGTAGCCCCGGGCGAAGGCGCGGATCGCGACTACGATCTTTCCCTGTCCGATGGTCGCACCCTGCGGGTGAGCGAGCGGCGCCTTGCCGGCGGCGAGGTCGCGCGCCTGGCCTTCGATGTCACCACCGCCCGCGCCGCCGAGCGCCGCGCCCGCGTCATCGAGGAGAACGTGCCCGCTGCCATCTGGCGCCTCGATGCGGAGGGCCGCACGCTCTCGGCCAATGCGCGGCTGCTGGAGCTTTTCGGGGGAACGGCGCCCGGCACCCTCGGCGATGCCGGGCTCCACCCCTGCGGCGCTGCCGGTGGCGGGCCCTTCGGCTTCGCCGCCGGCCAGGAAGTGGAGGCGCTGCTGCCGCCCACGGGAACCCTGCCCGAGCGCCGCATCATCGTCGTCTCCTCCCCCTGGATGGATGACGAGGGCGGCGCGCGGGGGGCGGTCCTCATGCTGCAGGACATCACCCGGCGCCACCTCGCCGAGGCGCGAGCGGTGCACCTCTCGCTCCACGACCCGCTCACCGGGCTGCCCAACCGCACGCGCTTCCGCCAGGCGCTGACCGAAATGGCCGGCGAGAGCTCCGACGGCGCGCTGATCCTCGCCGAACTCTGCGAGTTCGGCGCGGTGAACGAGTCGCTCGGACTCCTCGCCGGCGACGCGATGCTGCGCGAGGCCGGGGAGCGGCTGCGGTCGGTGATCCGTCCCTCGGACATCGCCTTTCGCCTTGGCGGAGGCGAGTTCGCGGTCATCGCGCGCTGCCTGCGCGACGGCGTTGCCGCCCATGCCATCGCGGAGCGGATCGGCAGCGCCTTCGCCCGCCCGCTCGATCTCGGCGGCGGGGCGGCGCCGCTGCGGACGAGTATCGGCTTGGCGCGGATGCCGGAGGACGCGGCGGACGCAGGCTCGCTGCACCGCGCGGCGGCCCTTGCGCTCGCCGGGTCGCGGCGCGCGGGCGGGCCGGCGATCTGCACCTACGACGCCGCACTCGGCGAGAGCTTCGCGCGGCGGCGCGCGCTGCGGGAGGGCCTGCGGGCCGCGACCGCCAAGGGCGCCTTCCAGCTTGCCTGGCAGCCCCAGGTGGATGGGCGGACCGGCGCCCTCCGCGGCGCCGAGGCGCTGCTCCGCTGGCCGGGAAGTCCTAGCGGCCCCGTCGGTCCCGGGGAGTTCCTCCCCGTGGCCGAGGCAATGGGCCTGATGCCCGCGATCGATGCCTGGGTGTTAGAGGAGGCGCTGCGCCAGAAAGCGGCCTGGATGGCCGCCGGCTCAGGACCTGCGGTGGTGGGCGTCAACATCTCCCCCTCCACCCTGCGCGACCCCGGCTTCCCGGCCCGCGTATCCGCTAGCCTCGCGCGATACGGCGTCGACGCCCGCTGGCTGGAGGTGGAGATCCCGGAGGTGGTCGCCGCGAGCGACATCGACAGCATCGCTCCCGTTCTCCACCAACTCATCGCCTATGGCGTGCGCCTCTCGCTCGATGATTTCGGCGGCGGCAGCTCGGCGCTGGCCCATCTCCTCCGCCTGCCGGTGGACCAGGTGAAGCTCGACCGCTCGATCGTGGCCGGCCTGCCCGCGGGCGCGCGGGAGCGGGCGACGCTGCGCGCGGTCGCGGCGCTCGCGAAGGGCATGGAGATCCCCCTTCTCGCCGAGGGAGTGGAAACGGAGGCGCAGCGGGAAGCCCTTCTCTCGGAGGGCTGCTTCGTCATGCAGGGCTGGCTCTTCGGCCGCGCGGTGCTAGCCGGCGAACTGCCGGCCTATCCGGCCGCGCCTTAGAGCGGTCGGTTCGCGCGGGCGATCACCGCCTCCAGCAGCACCTGGCAGCCGTCCGCCGCCTCCTCTGGGAGAATGCTCTCCGCCTCGTTGTGGGAGAGGCCGTCCTTGCAAGGGGTGAAGATCATCGCAGCGGGGATGCGGCGCGCGACATAGATCGCGTCGTGCCCAGCGCCCGAGATGATCTCGCGCGCGGGAAGCCCTAGCCGCGCCGCCGCCGCCCGCACGAGGCCGACGCAATCGGGGTCGAAGGGTTGGGCGGGAATGCGGAACAGCTCGCGCAGCTCGAGGGCGAGACCTAGCTCCTCCGCGATGGCCGCCGCGCGCGCGGGGAAGTCGGTCGCTAGAGCCTCGATCTCCTCGCCCAAGGGATGGCGGAACTCAACGGAGAAGCGGACCTCGCCGGGGATGACGTTGCAGGAATTTGGGAAGACCTGCATCCGCCCGACCGTGCCGCGCCCTTCCTCGCCCCGCGTCCGCATGAGGCTGTCCACGAGCGAGATGATGCGGGCCGCGCCCAGCAGCGCGTCCCGGCGCGCGGAGGGCGGGGTGGTGCCGGCATGGGAGTCCTGGCCGGTGATCACCGCCTCGTACCAGACCTGCGCCTGCCCGCCGGTGACGATGCCGATCCGCATGCCCTCCCGCTCCAGGATCGGGCCCTGCTCGATATGCAGCTCGAAGTAGGAGTCGGCGGGGAAGGGGGCCGCGGGCTCCTCGCCCCGGTAGCCGATCCCCTCCAGCGCCTCGATCACCGAGACCCCCTCGGTGTCGCGCAGCGCGTAGGTCGCGGCTTGGTCATAGACACCGGCCCAGACGCCGCTGCCCATGAGGGAGTGGCCGAAGCGGCTGCCCTCCTCGTCCGTCCAGTTCACGAGCTCCAGCGGCGCCTCGGTCTCGATGTTGAGGTCCTGCAGCGTCCGCATGACCTCGAGCCCCGCGATGACGCCGAGGACGCCGTCGAACTTCCCGCCCGTGGGCTGGCTGTCGAGATGGCTGCCGAAGAGCACGGGCGGGCGCGATGGGTCGCGGCCGGGGCGGCGGGCGAACATGTTGCCCATGCTGTCCACCCGCACCGTCAGCCCCGCCTCCTCGCACCAGCCGGCGAAGCGCTTCCGTCCCTCCCGGTCCACCTCCGTGAGCGTGAGGCGCTTCACGCCACCCTTGGGCGTCGCGCCGACCTCCGCCATCGCCATAAGGCTGTTCCAGAGCCGCGCCGGGTCGATGCGCCAATTGCTTCCAGGGCTGGTGCCGGTGGCGGGCATAGGGTGGGACCTTTCGCGGTTCGGGCCGCCGTGATGCGGCGCTCGCGCCGATGGGGCAAGGGGAGGGACCTCAGCCCGTCAGCTCGGCCCGGACCGCCGCCAGGATCTCTTCCGAGAGCGGGTCCTCGCCCACTGCCCGGGCGATCGAGACGGCGCCGACCATGGCCGCGAGCGCCAGCAGCGCGCGCTCACGCCGCCGGCGCCGCACCGCGGCCGGCAGCAGCCGCTCCAGCACCCCGGCCAGGCCGCGAATTCCCGTGGCATAGGCATGCCGGACACTGCCGCCCGGCACGTCGCGCGCCGCCTCGGCCAGGAAGGTCGGCCCGGCGCAGCCGTTTCCCGGCGAGTCGCGATGGGCGGCGGCAAGGTAGCTGCCGAGCAGCCGGACAAAGCCCTCGCCCGCCGGATCGGCCGCGAAGGATTCCCACCGGGCGCAGGCGCGGCCAAAGGCCTGCCCGCAGGCCTCGGCCGCCAGTGCCTCCTTCGATTCGAAATGGCCGTAGAAGCCGCCATGGGTGAGGCCGGCCGCCGCCATCACTTCCGCCACGCTCACGGCCTCCACGCCCCGCTCGCGGAAGAGCCGCGCGGCGACCTCGAGCACGGCCTGCCGCCTCTCGGCCACCTCCGCCCGCGTGGATCGCGCCATGGCTCGTCTCCTTCCGGTCCGCAAAATCTCTCTTGCTGTTTATCATGACGGGCGTCATGGTCATAGATGACAATCATCATGGAAAGCGTGACCATGCCCGCCCTTTTCACAAGCCAGGCCGCGTGATGCTCGCCCAGGCCCTCAATGCCCGGCTCGCCCGGCGCGGCATCCACTACGGCTGGGTGATGGTCGCGCTCACCTTCCTTGTCTCCCTCTCCTCCGCGGGGGCGATGGGCATCCTCGGCGCGCTGCTGCTGCCTCTCCAACGCGAGACGGGGTGGGAGACGGCCACCATCTCCGGCGCGCTCGCGCTGCGCCTTCTCCTCTTCGGCCTGATGGCGCCCTTCGCCGCGGCCATCCTTGCCCGCTACGGACTGGCGCGCACCATCGCCGCGGCCCTGGCGCTCGTCGTCCTCGGGTGCCTTCTCTCGATGGGCATGACGCAGGCCTGGCAGCTCTGGCTCTTCTGGGGCGTGATGACCGGGCTGGGCACGGGTATGACGGCCCTCGTCCTCGGCGCCACCGTCGCCAACCGCTGGTTCGTGCAGCGGCGGGGTCTGGTGCTGGGGATGCTGACGGCGGCCAACGCCACCGGCCAGCTCGCCTTCCTCCCGCTCGCGGCCTGGCTGGCGACGAACCAGGGCTGGCGCGTCGCCATGGCCCCGGGGCTGACCGTCTGCGCGGTCGCGGCCGTCCTCGCGCTGCTGCTCATGCGCGACCGGCCCTCCGACCTCGGCCTCACGGCCTATGGCGAGGCGCCGGGCACCGCGCCTGCCCCAGCCGCGGCCGGAAACCCGATCCGCAACGCTCTCGGCGCCCTCGGCGGCGCCTCGCGCGAGCCGATTTTCTGGATCCTCTTCGCCAGCTTCGCGATCTGCGGCATTTCGACGGCCGGGATCATCCAGACCCACTTCATCCCGCTCTGCGCGGATTTCGGCATGGCGGAGGTGGAGGCCGCCTCGGTGCTCGCGATGATGGGCGCCTTCGACTTCGTGGGCACGATCGCCTCCGGCTGGCTCTCGGACCGCTACGACAACCGAAAGCTCCTCTTCTGGTACTACGGGCTGCGCGGCCTCTCGCTGCTCTTCCTGCCGATGAGCACCTTCTCGCTCTACGGGCTCTCGATCTTCGCGGTCTTCTACGGCCTCGACTGGATCGCGACGGTGCCGCCGACCGTGAAGCTGGCCGGTCAGGCCTTCGGGCGGGAGCGGGCGCCGATGGTCTTCGGCTGGATCTTCACCGGCCACCAGCTCGGCGCCGCCGCCGCGGCGCTCGGCGCCGGTCTCAGCCGGGACGCCTTCGCCACCTATCTGCCGGCCTTTTACATCGCGGGCGCCGCCTGCCTCGTCGCGGCCCTGCTGGTGCTCGGCGCGCGGCCCAGGCCGGCGGTGAAGCCCGCCGCGGCCTGAATCGCGGAGGGGCCGCGGGGCGATGCCTTGCGGTCCCGCCCGGCGGGCGCGACCCTGGGCGCCCTGGCGGCGGCGCGCCGCCCCTTCCGGAACCCAGCCATGGCGCAAGCGCACCCCTACGCTCCCCCGATCCTCCGCAACAGCGACCTCGACGGGCCGGAGGTGCGCGCCGCGCGGGTGGACCTCGCGGCCTGCTTCCGCATGGCCGCCCGGCTCGGCCTGCAGGAGGGGATCTGCAACCACCTCTCGGTACTGGTGCCCGGCCGCTCCGACCTTATGCTGGTGAACCCCTATGGCTGGTCCTTCGCGGAGATCACCGCTTCCCGCCTGCTGGTCTGCGACTTCGAGGGCAATGTCCTGGCCGGGCAGGGCGTGCCGGAATCGACGGCCTTCCACATCCACGCCCGCCTGCACCTGCGCCACCCGCGCGCCGTCGCCGCCTTCCACACCCACATGCCCAACGCGACCGCGCTCTCCATGCTGGAGGGGCCGCCCCTCGTCTGGGCCGGGCAGACGGCGCTTAAGTTCTACGGCCGCACGGCGGTGGACGAGGACTATAACGGCCTCGCGCTCGACAATGCCGAGGGGGACCGCATCGCGGCCGTCATGGAGGGCGCGGACATCGCCTTCCTCAAGAACCACGGCGTCATGGTCGTCGGCCCCTCCATCGCCGAGGCCTGGGACGACCTCTACTACCTCGAGCGCGCCGCGGAGGCGCAGCGCCTGGCCCTCTCCACCGGCCGCGCCCTCAAACCCGTGCCGCGCGAGGTGGCCGAGCGGACCTATGCCCAGATGCGCGAGGGTGGCGACGAGAGCGCGCGGCTCCACCTGGAGAGCATCAAGCGCATCCTCCGCCGCGAGGAACCCGACTACCTGGACTGACGTGGCGGCACGGGGGCCGTGCGCGCGGCGCCGATCCGGCCTATGCCCCCGCCATGTCCGACCTGCCCCTGATCCGCCTCCTTCCCGGCCGCGACCGCCGCGCCAAGGGCGGCCACCCCTGGATCTTCTCGAACGAGGTGGCGATGACGCCCGCCACCCGCGCCATCCCGCCCGGCAGCACTGTCCGGGTGGAGGCCGACGACGGCGCCCGTCTCGGCGTGCACCATTTCAACCCGCATTCCCTGATCGCCGCCCGCCGCCTCTCGCCCGACCCGGCGGCAATGGTGGACGATGCCTTCTGGACCGAGCGCCTCGCCGGGGCCCTCGCCCTGCGCGAGCGCCTTTTCACCACGCCGCACTATCGGCTCGTCCATGCCGAAGCGGACGGCATGCCCGGCCTCATCCTCGACCGCTACGGCGACCTTGTGGCGCTCCAGGCGAATACCGCAGGGATGGAGGAGGCCACGCCCGCCATCCTGCGCGCCCTGGACGCGCTGATCGCCCCCCGCGCCGTGGTGGCGCGGAACGAAGCCGGGGTCCGCGCCCTTGAAGGCCTACCCGAGGTCACGCAGCTGCTTCGCGGCACCGATGCGACGGGCACGGTGGAGGAAGGCAGCGTCACCTTCTCGGTCGATCCGCTCGGCGGGCAGAAGACCGGATGGTTCTTCGACCAACGGGAGAACCGCGCCCGCGTCGCGCGCCTCGCGCGCGGGGAGGCCGTGCTCGACGCCTTCTGCCACACGGGCGGCTTCGGCTTGCAGGCCGCGGCCGCCGGCGCCGCGCGCGTGACCCTGCTCGACCGCTCCGAGCACGCCCTGGCCACCGCCATGGAGACCGCCCGCCGCAACGGCCTCGCCGAGCGCGTGGAGGCCGTGCGCGGGGAGGCGATGGACACGCTGGAGCGGATGGGTCGCGAAGGCGCCCGATTCGGCGTGGTGGTGGTCGATCCCCCGGCCTTCGCGAAAAGCCGCAAGGACATCCCGGCGGCCATCCGCGCTTATAACCGGCTGGCGCGCCTCGCCGCCGCGCTGGTGGCACCGGGCGGCTTCCTCTTCATCGCTTCCTGCAGCCACCACGTGCCCAGCGGGGAGTTTGCCGACACCGTCCTCGCGGGGCTGCACCGTGCGCGGCGGGACTCACGTATCCTGGCGCTGACGGGGGCGGGGCCGGACCACCCCCTGCATCCGATGCTGCCTGAAAGTGCCTATCTTAAGGCACTGACTTTGCAGCTTTCCTAGCGGAAGACTGACGGCTTCTGGGCTGCTCGTGCCGGGGCTTGAATAGTCAGGGCAGCTGCCCAAATGCGCGGTATGTTAGCTTACTACGATAGCCTGCCGTGGCGCTGAAGGCCGAGTTCGTCCTCGCGCTCCGCCGCGTCACCCAGAAGTGGCGCACGCGGTGGGACGCGGCGTTGCGCGACAGCGGGCAGACGCTCGGCCGGGCTCGCGCACTGATGCTGCTTTCGGAAGCCGGCGGCGGTGCCATGCAGCGCGACCTTGCGGCCGGGCTCTCCGTCGAGCACCCGACCCTCGTTCGCCTGCTCGATGGGCTGGAGCGGCAGGGCCTCATTCGCCGCGAGCCCGCGCAGGGGCGGGCGAACCGCATCCGCCTGACCGAAGAAGCCTGCCCCGTGGTCGAGGCGGTGAACCGCGTCTCGGAGGCCCTGCGCGAGCGCGTGCTGGCCGGCATCCCCGAGGGCGACCTCGAGACCGCTCTGCGCGTGCTCAGCCAGATTTCCGCGAACCTGGAGGGCCTCGGCCCCGTTGAGCCGTTGCAGGACGCCGCGTCCGAGGAGGCAGGATCGTGAGCGATACCGAGCAGCCCCGTCCGGAGGCGCCCGCCGCACCTCCCGCGCCGCCCCCCGGACCGGACAGGATCGTCCCCGGGCACCTGCTGGTCTACGCCCTCGCCTCGCTCACCTTCGGGCTGACGCAGGGTTTGGGAAACAACCTCGTGGCGGCGAACCTCCAGGCGGTCCAGGCGACCTTCGGCGCCACCACGAACGAAGCAGTCTGGCTCACGGCGGCCTACAGCTCCACCAGCATCACGGCCTCCATCCTGCTCTGGAAGCTGCGGACGCAGTTTGGCCTGCGGCTGGTGGCGAAGGTAAGCCTCATCTTCATGGTGGTGCTCTCCCTCGCCCATGTGGTGGTCACGGAGCTCGGGGCCGCGGTCATCCTGCGCGCGGTCGCCGGCTTCGCGGGGGCGATGCTGAACACGCTTGCCTTCCTCTATGTGCTGGAGGCGATGCCGGCGAAGCACAAGCTGACCACGGGAATCGCGCTCGGGCTGGCGGGCTCACAGATCGCAGTGCCGCTGGCGCGGCTGGTCTCGCCGAGCCTTCTGGACATCGGTCTCTGGCCGCAGCTGAACCTACTGGAACTGGCGCTCTCCCTCCTGTCGCTGGCCTGGGTCTACATGCTGCCGATCACGCCGCCGCCGCGCGCAAAGGTCTTCGACCGGGTGGACGCAATCAGCCTGCCGCTCCTGATCGTCGGCATGGGGCTGATCGCGGTCGTGCTCAGCCTCGGCCGTTACTACTGGTGGACCGAGGCTCCCTGGCTCGGCGTCTGCCTCGCCCTCGGGATCGGCCTGCTGACCGCCCTGGTTCTGGTGGAGCTGAACCGGGAGCGGCCGCTGGTGAACCTCCGCTGGCTGTCCTCCAGGGACATGATCCTCTTCGGCGGATCGATGTTCTTCGCCCGCTTCGTCCTTTCGGAGCAGACGACGGGCACCATCGGCTTCTTCCAGAACCTCGGCCTGCTGAACGAGCACATGGCGGGGATGCTCTGGGTGGTCTTCGCCGCCACCCTCGCCGGCTTCATCCTGGTCGCACCGATCAACAAGCCCGAGAACCGCGCCGCGATCCACATGGTCGCCCTCTCACTGATCGCCATCGGCGCCTTCATGGAGAGCCGGGCCACAAACCTGACGCGCCCGCAGGACGTCCTCCTCGCCCAGGCGCTGGTCGCCTTCGGCGGCGCGATCTTCCTGCCGCCCGCGGTCGGCTGGAGCTTCGCCCACACGCTCCGCTGGGGCATCCAGCACCTGACCAGCTTCTTCGCGGTCTTCCTTGCCTCGCAGACCCTCGGCGGGCTGCTCGGCTCGGCGGCGCTCGGGACGCTCGTCACGGTGCGGGAGAAGTTCCACTCCAACCAGCTCGTGGAATCGCTGACGTTGGCCGACCCGCTCGTGGCTCAGCGCATCCAGCAATATGGCGGGACCTATTCCCGTGTGCTCGGCGACCCCGCGCTCCGCAGCGCGGAGGGATCGGCCCTGCTCGCCCAGGTCGCCACGCGGGAATCCTATGTCCTCGCCTACAACGACCTCTTCCTCGTGGTGGCCATCGTCTCGGCGCTCCTGCTCGTCGGCCTTATCATCAATCAGCTCGTCGCCCGGCACAGCCGTGAGCAGACGGCATGAAGATCAATCGGTAATCCCCTGATGTTCCCGAAATTCAGCCCTGCCCGCGCGACGATCCCTGCCTTGGTGGTGGGCCTGCTTGCGGTGCTGCTCATCCTCTACACCTGGCGGTTGCCGCCCTTCACCTCCTCGGTCCAGACGACGGACGACGCCTATGTGCGCGGCCTCGTCACGGTGGTGAGCCCACAGGTCGCAGGCTACATCGTCGATATCCCGGTGCGCGACTACGCGGAGGTGCGCGAGGGCACGCTCCTCGCCCGGATCGACGACCGCATCTTTCAGCAGCGCCTCGCCCAGGCCCGCGCGCAGCTCTCCACGGCCCAGGCGGCGCTCGCCAATCTCGACGTGCAGCGGCGGACGAAGGAGGCCAGCATCGAGGTCTCCCGCGCCGGGATCGAGAACGCCCAGGCCGTGCTCACCAAGGCGCAGGCCGATGAGCGCCGGCTCGCCCCGCTGATCGAGGCGAACATCCAGTCCCGCGCCCAGGGCGACCAAGTGCGAGCGGCCCTCCGGCAGGCCGAGGCCGGACTTGCCCAGTCTCAGGCCTCCGAAACCGTCGCCCAGCAGTCCCTCGCCGAAACCCTTGCGACGCGCCCCAGCCTTGAGGCGGCCGTGCAGAATGCCGAGGCCGCCGTTCATCTCGCGGAGATCGACCTGCAGAACACCCGCATCCTCGCGCCGGGCAATGGGCGCCTGGGCGAGGTGGGCGCCCGCGTCGGGCAGTACGTGACCGCCGGCACGCAGATCACCTCCCTTGTGCCCGAGCTGCGCTGGGTAGTGGCCAACTACAAGGAAACCCAGCTCGCGGGCATGCAGGTGGGCCAGCCCGTCACCTTTCGGGTGGACGCTCTCCAGGGCGCGCAGCTCACCGGACGGGTGGAGCGGTTTTCCCCGGCCACGGGCTCCGAATTCAGTGTCATCCGAGCCGACAACGCCACGGGCAACTTCACCAAGGTCGCCCAGCGCCTGCCCGTGCGGATCGCCATCGACGCCGGCCAGCCCCTGGCGGACCGCTTGGCACCGGGCATGTCCGTGGTGGTGCGCATCGATACGGCGAGCGCCCCGGCTCCCGCTGGGCCGGCCATGGCTCAGGATTGAGCGTGAGGCCGGCTCTGACTGTTCCTGGAGAGGGCTCTGCCCTCGCCGAACCTTCGCTGCCAAGTGCCTGCGGCCCTTGGATGCCTGCTTGGTTGGCGCGGCTACGGTGATCGAGGGCCGGTTCTTCTTCTGACCTACTTCCTGCATTTAGCGGCGCATCACCCGTCAAGCTCTTCAACCTGAAGAACAAGGATGATGGTGAGGGGTCTAAGAGGAGGAAGAATTCTTTCTTCCTCCCCCAGCGTCACCAGCGCCGAAGGATTAAAGGAAGCGGGCCCGAAGATCGACGCTGTCCCGCTGACCGAGGGCGTCGCGGTTCTCCTCCAGCCAACTCTCGGCAGCGGCACGGCCGTTCTCGCGCAGGCTGGTCAGGAAGTCCCAGTCACCGTTGTACTTGCTGCTCATTCCGAGCTTCCTCATCCGTTCCTCATCTTCAATAAGGTGGACGAAGAGGCGCTGATACCGAGGCGGCTTGAGCACGCCCTGTTCGACGAGGCGCTGCACGAACTCGATCGCCCTCATCTCGTACATCAGCGAGGCGTTGAAGCTGATCTCGTTCACCCGCGTGTTGATGTCCTGAACCGTCTGGGGGATGTCCGGGCGGTTCAGCGGGTTAATGCCGACGAGCACGATGTCCGGCGGCCCGCCGCTGTCGTAGAGCGGCCAGAGGGCCGGATTCCCCAGGAACCCGCCATCCCAGAAGGCCTCGCCGTCGATCTCGACGGCGCGGAACAGGGCGGGAAGGCAGGCGGAGGCCAGCAGGGCGTCCTGGGTGACCTCGTGCCGGGCGAAGACGCGGGGCTTGCCGGTGCGCACATTCGTGGCCGTGACGAAAAGGCGAGGTGCTTCGGGGTGGGCGCAGAGGACGCTCATGTCCAGCACCGCCTCGAGAACCTTCCTCAAGGGGTTCATGCTCAACGAAAAAGGATCGAGCTGATAGGGCGAGAAGGCGCGGGTGACGGCGTCGAAGGCCTGCCAGGCGAAGCCGTTGCTCAGATCCGGCCCCCAGAGGATCCGCTCGAAAGGGTTGTTCCGGAGCGGGCTGAAGGCCGCCCGCGCGCCGATCTCGCCCCAGAGCTTGTCCAGCAGGGCCCGGGCCCCGGCGCGGCCGCCATCAGCCATCCCCTGCACGAAGGCGGCGCCGTTGATCGCGCCGGCCGAGGTGCCGGAGATGGCGGCAACCTCGATGCTCTCCTCCTCCAGCAGGCGCAGCAGCACGCCCCAGGTGAAGGCGCCGTGGGTACCGCCGCCCTGCAGGGCGAGGTTGATCCGCCGAGGCGCCTGGGGGCGCGCGACGGCCGGGGAGGCCGGCGTGCCCTCGATCGGCGGCAGTCCCTCCTCGCCGGCCCCCGCCGTGGTCAAGAGGCGGTCCAGGCGCCGTCGATGGAGAGGGCGGCGCCATTCACCGCGCCGCTGTTCGGGCCACAGAGATAGACCGCCATGCCGGCGACCTCTTCCACCTCGACCCAGCGCTTGCTCGGCTGCTTCTCCAGCAGGAAATCGGTCAGGGCGACCTCCTCCGAGACGTTGTGCTGCTTGGCGAGCGGCGGGATCTGGGCCTCGGCCAGGGGCGTGCGGACGAAGCCGGGGCAGATGGCGTTGCAGGTCACGCCCGTGCGCGCGATCTCGATCCCGACCGTCTTGGTCAGCCCGACCACCCCGTGCTTCGCCGTGACATAGGCTGCCTTGAAGGGCGAGGCGACGAGCCCGTGGGCAGAGGCGATGTTGATGATCCGCCCCCAGTTCCGCGCCTTCATGCCGGGCAGCAGCGCCTTGATCGCGTGGAAGTTGGAGGAGAGATTGATCGCGAGGATCGCATCCCATTTCGCCTCCGGGAACTCCTCCACCGGGCTGGTGAACTGGATCCCCGCGTTGTTCACGAGGATATCGACCCTCCCGAGGGCGGCGGTGGCATCCGCGCACATCCCGCGGACGGCGGCCGCGTCCGAGATGTCGGCGGCCGAATAGGGCGTCTCGCCTCCCTGAATGGCCGCGACCTCATCGCGCGCGGCCTTGATTGCCTCGGGCGTGCCGAAGCCGTGCAGCATCACCCGGGCCCCTTCCCGCGCGAAGGCGAGGGCGATGGAGAGGCCGATCCCGCTGGTGGAGCCGGTGACGAGAGCCGTGCGGCCCTCCAGGAGCTTGGTCATAACCCAGGAATTCCGGTTCGTTGCGGCGCGAAGGTAAAGGCCTAAGGCAGCCGCTTCGCAATCCCTGCCAGCCAGCGCACCGCGGGGCGGGCGAGGTCGGGTGCCCGGTGTTCCAGCGCGGCGCGGGCGATGGCGGCGGAGAGGGTGGGGTGGGGCAGGGCGGCCGCCGCCAGGTCCGAGACCGGCCGGCCGAGGGCGAGGGCGAGCATCCCCGCCATCTCCAGCCCGCCCGGCGCGAGCAGCCCGGCACCGGAGAGATGGCCGCGCCGGTTCACGCGAAGGGTCACAAGCCCCTCCGCGCCTTCGGCAGAGGCGCGGGCCGTGTCCGCGAGAGGCCAGCGGAGGGTCTCGTCGCCCTCTGACGGAGCGCCGATCTCCACCAGGGCGGGATCGGTGCGGATGGCCCGGACCGGCGCCGGCGGGTGGCTGGCTCCCGGCACGCGGAAGAGCATGCTGCGGGCGAGGATGCCCAAGTCACCCGCGCCCGGACGGCCGATGGCGCCCCCGGCGGCCCAGACCCGACGGTTGCCGGCCACTCGCAAGCCGCCATCCACCGCCGGCACGGCGCCGTCGATCCCGGCCGCTGCCAGGTCGAGCCCCACGAGATGCGGGCTGCGCCCGAGGGCGACGAGGAGGTGCGAGCCCTCGAGCGCCGATCCATCCGAGAGCCGCAGCAGCACGCCTTCCGCGGTTCGCTCCACGGAGGCGGGTTCCGCCCCGTCGATCACCACCACGCCGTCCCGTTCCAGTGCCCTGGTGAGGCCCCGGGCAAGGTCGGGATCGGCCGCTGGGGCGATACGGGACGCGACGACGAAGGCGCGCGCGCCGAGGCGGCCGAAGGCCTGGGCCAGTTCCAGCCCGGGGCCCTCGCCGCCAAGCACGATCAGGTCGGAGGGAAGCGCCTTCAGCTCATGGGCCGTGTCGGCGGTGAGGTAGGGCACCGTCTCCAGCCCCTCCAGCGCCGGGACGACGGGGGAGGAACCGGTGGCGATGAGGGCGCGGCGGAAACGCCAGGCGCGGCCGGCGGCCGCCACCGTGTCGGGCGAATCGAAGCGGGCAGCGGCGCGGACGACCTCCACCCCCATGGCCTCGAAGCGCGCCTGGGTGGATTCCGGGGCGGCGTCGGCGGCTGCCTCGGCCATGCTTGCGCGGACGGTGGCCCATTCCGGCACCAGCGCGCCGGCCGCGGTGCGAGCCGCCACCGCGCGCAGCGCCGCCTGGGCCACCGCGGGCTCCGCCGCCTCGCCGCCCATCGGGCCGCGTTCGAAAAGGGTCACGCGAAGGCCGAGGGCGCTGGCGAGGCCCGCGATGCCTCTCCCGGTCGGCCCCGCGCCGATCACGGCGATGTCCGTCTCTGCCATGCTGTTCCCATCCGGTGCGGCCGCAGGGATAACGCGGTTCTGTTGGAAGGATAGGGGGCAGAGCGCAAGGCCGGTCCCATGCTTTGGTTGACGCGGGAGCGGCCCTCTACCTATACACCGCCACCCGCGCCGGGCACCCCGCCGCGGCCGCCCGCGTCCGTGCCCGCTCAGCGGGGCCGGTGGCCGGGGGGCCGGAAGATCGGAATGCCAGGCGGAAGCGGTCCGGTCCCGCCGGCCCGACGCGACACCACCAAGCCGCCGCGCCCCGATCCAGGCCGGCCAGCACCCAGACGGAGCGACCTGCCGTGAAGCGTACCTATCAGCCCTCGAAGCTCGTCCGGAAGCGGCGCCACGGCTTCCGCTCCCGCATGGAGACGGTGGGCGGCCGCAAGGTCATCGCCAACCGCCGCTCCAAGGGCCGCGCGAAGCTCTCGGCCTGAGCGCCCCAAGGGTCCGGTAACCAGGGCTCCAAGGATGGGGTGCCGGCTATGGCGCCCCAGCGCGGTAAACCCATGAAGCTGCCCCGGATGAAGAAGCGGCGCGATTTCCTCCGCGCCGCCCAGCGCGGCAAGCGCGCCGCCCGGCCGGGAATGGTGATCCAGGCCCTGCCCGGGACGGGCGGTCCCCTGCGCCTCGGCTTCACCGTGACGAAGAAGGTGGGCAACGCCGTGGTGCGCAACCGCACCAAGCGCCGCCTGCGCGAGGCGGCGCGCCTCGTCCTCGGCGCCGAGCCACCGGCGGGTTGGGACGTTGTGCTGATCGGCCGCGATGAGACCCGTGGCCGCCCCTTCACCCAGTTGCAGGGCGACCTGCGCGGGGCGCTCCGGCAGGTGGGCGTGATGCCCGGGAACGCCGGCTCGGCGCCGGCCGGCACCGCCTCATGACCGCACGATCAATCGATCCCGTCGCCGAGGCCTTGAAGCTCGGCATACGGGCCTACCAGTTCACGCTGCGCCCCTTCATCGGCGCCAACTGCCGCTTCCATCCCCATTGCAGCGCCTACGGCATCGAGGCCCTGTCCGAGCACGGCGCGCTGCGCGGCAGCGCCCTCACGGCCCGGCGGATCCTCCGCTGCAATCCCTGGAACGCCGGCGGCTACGACCCCGTGCCCCCTCCGAAGAAGACCTGAACGCCGGATCCGATGGACAACAAGCGACTTCTCGCGGCGATCGCGATCTCGATCGGCATCCTGCTGATGTTCGACCTCTGGCAGCGTCCCGCGCGGGAGGCCCAGCGTCAGGCCGCGCAGAACGTCCAGCAGTCCCAGACGAGCAGCACGCCGCTGCCCCAGGCCAACACCGCCCTGAATCCGGCCGGCGTTGCCAGCACCGGCGGCAATGACGGCGCGCCCACCACGCCGGCCCCGCGCCTGCGTATCGAGAGCGCCCGCGTGGAGGGCAGCGTGAACCTCCGCGGCGCGCGCCTCGACGACCTCGTGCTGCGCGACTACCGCGAGACGATCCAGCCCAACAGCCCGAACGTGCGCGTCCTCGCCCCCCGCGAGGACCCGGCGGCCTATTTCGCCCAGTGGGGCTGGACCGCCGCCGACGGCCGCACCGCCGTGCCCGGTCCGAACACCGATTGGACCGCCGAGGGCACGCTGACCCCGACCACGCCGGTCACGCTGCGCTGGGACAACGGGCAGGGCCAGCGCTTCGAGATCGCGCTCTCCCTCGACCAGAACTTCATGGTGACAGCCGAGCAGCGCGTGGTGAACACGGGCGCCGAGCCCGTGCAGGTGCTGCCCTGGGCCCGGGTGCGCCGCGAGCACACGCCCGTCGTCGCCGGCTACTACATCCTGCACGAGGGCTTCGTGGGCGTGCTCGACGGCCGCCTGCGCGAGACGAAGTATGCCGACGCTAAGACCGAGGCGGCGCGCCGCAACGGCGCCCCCGCGCTGGAGCAGGAGGGAGCCGGCGGCTGGGCAGGCTTCACGGACAAGTACTGGCTCGCAGCCCTCGCGCCCGTGGACCAGGCCGGTCGCGACCGCGCCGCCTTCCGCCACACGAGCGAGGGTGGGCAGGATCGCTGGCAGGTCGATTTCAGCCCCGTCGCGCCCGTCTCGGCCGCGCCCGGGGCGACGGCCGGCTTCGCCACCCGCCTCTTCGCGGGGGCGAAGGAGGTGCACCTGCTGGACTCCTACACTTCGGGCCTCGGCATCACCGATTTCGACAAGGCGATCGACTTCGGCTGGTTCTATTACATCACCAAGCCGTTCTTCTACGGGCTGGATTGGCTGTTCAAACTGACCGGCAACTTCGGCGTGGCGATCCTCATCTTCACGATCGCCCTGAAGATCCTGTTCTTCCCGCTGGCCAACAAGTCCTACAAGTCCATGGCCCGGATGAAGACGCTCGGGCCAAAGATGCAGGAGCTGAAGGAGCGCAACAAGGACGACCCTGCGAAGATGCAGCAGGAGATGATGGCGCTATACAAGGCCGAGAAGATCAACCCGGCTGCGGGCTGCCTGCCGATCCTGCTGCAGATCCCGGTCTTCTTCTCGCTCTATAAGGTGCTCTTCGTGACCATCGAAATGCGGCACGCGCCCTTCTTCGGCTGGATCCACGACCTCTCGGCGCCTGACCCGACCAACCTGTTCAACCTGTTCGGGTTGATCCCCTGGGACCCGCCGCTGTTCCTGCACATGCCGGCCTGGGCGATCATCATGGGCATTACGATGTGGATTCAGTTCAAGCTGAACCCGACGCCGCCCGACCCCATCCAGGCGAAGCTCTTCGGCTTCATGCCAATCATCTTCACCTTCATGCTGGCGAGCTTCCCGGCCGGCCTCGTGATCTACTGGTCCTGGAACAACCTCCTCTCCGTGGCGCAGCAGTACTACATCGGCCGCGAGGACCGGATCGCGCGGGCCAACGAGAAGGCCCTGGCCCGGACGTGAGCCCCGACGTGAGCGATGCACCGACCCGGGATCGGAGCCCGGAGGAGGAGGCGCTGATGGAGGCCGGGCGGCTGCTCTTCGCCCGCCCCGTCCGCTTCTTCTTCGCGGCCCAGCAGCTGGAAGGCCTGCCCCCGACGGACGCGCCGGAGGTGGCCTTCTGCGGGCGCTCGAACGTCGGCAAGTCCTCGCTGATCAATGCGCTGGCGGGGCATCACGGCCTCGCCCGCGTCTCGCACACGCCCGGCCGCACCCGGCAACTCAACTTCTTCATGGCCGGCGAGCCCGCGCCGGGCGACGCGCCGGGGAAGGGACCCTCCCGCCTCACGCTCGTGGACATGCCCGGCTACGGCTTCGCGGCCGCCAGCAAGCAGGTGAAGGCGGACTGGCAGGGACTGATGTTCAACTACCTTCGTGGGCGGCCGACCCTGCGTCGGGTGTTCCTGCTGATGGATGCGCGGATCGAGACGAAGGACGGCGACCGCGCCGCCATGGATCTGCTGGGCGAGGCCGCGGTTCCCTTCCAGATCGTACTGACGAAGGCGGACGACGCGAAGCCTGCCTCTCGCCTCGCCAAGCGACAGGCCGAGATGGCCGAGATCGTGAGGAAGCGCGTCGCGGCGCATCCGGTGGTGCTGACCACCTCCTCCGCCAAGGGCGCGGGCATCCCCGAACTGCGTGCCGCTTTGGCCGAGATCGCGATGGCCGGCTGACCGCGCGGCCCGGCACGGGTTGACCGGGCCGTGGCCTGCCGCTTACCACCCCCGCCGCGGTTCGCGCCGCGCCGACACGCCTTTCTGGAACAGCCATGAACACCGACGCGCAAGACCAGATGGCCATCCTCGCCGGCGCGCTGCCCTATCTGAAGCGCTATGACGACCAGGTCGTGGTGGTGAAGTACGGCGGCCACGCCATGGGCGAGGAGGAGAGCGCGCTGCGCTTCGGCCGCGACATCGCGCTGCTGGAGCAGGTTGGCGTCAGCCCCGTGGTGGTGCATGGCGGCGGGCCGCAGATCAACGCCATGCTCAAGCGGCTGAACGTGCAGTCCACCTTCATCAACGGGCTGCGCGTGACCGATGCCCAGATGGTGGACGTGGTCGAGATGGTCCTCGCCGGCAGCGTCAACAAGCAGGTGGCCGAGGCGATCACGCGGGCGGGCGTGATCGCGGTAGGCATTTCGGGCAAGGACGGCAACCTGATCCGCGCCCGCAAGGCGCAGCGGACCGTGCGCGACCCCGGCAGCAACGTGGAGCGCGTGCTCGACCTCGGCTTCGTCGGCGAGCCCGAGCACGTGGACACGAAGGTCCTCTCCTTGCTGATGGGCGCGGACATCGTGCCGGTGGTGGCTCCCGTGGGTGTGGGCGAGGACGGGCAGACCTACAACATCAACGCTGACACGGCGGCCGGCGCCATCGCGGGGGCGCTGCGCGCCGCTCGGCTGCTGATGCTGACGGACGTGCCGGGCGTGCGCGGCCCGGACGGGGTGCATATCCCGGAGATGACGGTCGCCGAGGTTCGAGAGGGCATCCGCGCCGGCTGGATCTCGGCCGGCATGATCCCGAAGGTGGAGACCTGCATCTACGCGATCGAGCAAGGCGTGCAGGGCGCGGTCATCCTCGACGGCCGGGTGCCGCACGCGGTGCTGGCGGAGCTCTTCACCGCCGAGGGGCCGGGAACCCTCATCAAGCCCTGATCCCTGGCCGGCGGGTCAGCCAGCGCTCAGGAGATTGCCGACCAGCGCCTGCATGGCCGCGGGCTGCATCGCCCAGATGCCGCCAGGCAGGATGAGGAGTTCGTTCGGCTGGCTGCGCGTCAGTCGCATCTGGGCGAAGACGGCGGTGCTGGGCGAGAGTCCGGCCTTCCAGCAGAGCGCGACGAGCACCGGCGCCTCCCGCCGTTCTAGTGCCCGGATCACGGCGCCCGCGGGCAGGCCGCATAGGGCCCCGAGGATGCGCCCGCACTCGTTCAGCGCGCCGCTCCGAGCCGCGGCGACGAAGCTTCCCTCGTCCAGCCCGCCCGGCCCCGAGGGGGCGGCATGATCTTCCTCATCGATCGGGCTGGGCGCGCGCGCTCTGAAATAAGGCCTTGCGAGCAGCACGCGCAGCGCCTCCTCCGCGAGGAGACCCTGGAGACTCATCAGGACGGCCGGGCTGAGCGCCGGGCGGCGGACCAGGGCGGCCTGCCAGGCTTTCTGGTCCGCGCAGCGTTCGGCGATTGCGAGCAGCGTCGCCTCCCGCAGGCGGGCCGTGGCGTTCGCCAGCAGGGCGGCGACGGCCGGCCCGTCGGCGCGCGCCGCGATCGCGTCCGACGGGGCTTCGGAAAGGTTAGGGCGGCGGGCGACGGCGGCCAGCGTCTCCGGCGCCGGCGGATCGGCGATGAGGGCGAGAAGGTCCGTTTCCTCGAGCAGCGGGGAGCCGCGGATTACCGGCTCGGCCACCGTCATGGCGATGTCGTGGGCGAGGCGCAGCACCAGCGCGCGCGGCACGTCCGGCTGCTCCGCTACCAACTCGGCGACCGCGGCGCGGACCGGCACGGCGTCGTCGCGCACGAGGAGGAGGAGAGTTTCCCAGTGCACCCGCCGGTTCCGGTCGCTCGCTTCGGGGTCGAGCATGGGGGAGAGGGCGGCGAGCTTGCGAGCCAGCACCCGGCGCACGCCCGGCTCGATGTCGCGCGCCAGCACCTGGTCGGCCAGGGCAGGCGTGGCGGCGTTCGCCGCAATGGCCGCGCGTACGTTGGTCGCAGGGTCGTTTGCGAGAAAGAACAGGATCTCGGGCGGGGTATCGACCCGCTCCGCCAATCGCGCCCGGCCCATGTCATCGAGGCGACGGGGCGCGAACGCCATTATGGCATCCATCAACGCCTCCAGTTTTCGGGCGCGTCCCGCCCGAAGAAGGTAACCTGCCCACACGGAAGATGGTGCCCCTTGAATGAAGAAGGGGTGAATCGGGCCGCGTTGACAGCGCCGCCTCGCCGGGCGAAGGGGGCCGCGCCCCGCATGCAGGACGAACCCATGGAACTTTCCACCCTCCAGCCCCGCATCGAGGCGCTCTGGGAGCGCCGCGCGGACCTCTCTCCCGCGACCGCTGGCGAGGACCGCGACGCTGTGGAGGCCGCGCTCGAGGCGCTCGACTCCGGCAAGGCGCGGGTGGCGGAGCCGGACGGGCAGGGCGGCTGGCGGGTCAACCAGTGGCTCAAGCAGGCGGTGCTGCTCTCCTTCCGCCTGGAGGACAGCGTGGTCACCGACACCGCGGCGGGCGCCTACGACAAGGTGCCGCTGAAGTTCGCGGACTGGGGCGACAACCACTTCCGCCAGGCGGGCTTCCGCGCGGTGCCTGGCGCAGTCGTCCGCCGCTCGGCCTTCATCGCGCCCGGCGTCGTGCTGATGCCTAGCTTCGTGAACCTCGGCGCCTATGTGGACCGCAACACCATGGTCGATACCTGGGCGACGGTCGGCTCCTGCGCGCAGATCGGCAAGAACTGCCACCTCTCGGGTGGCGTCGGCATCGGCGGCGTGCTGGAGCCGCTACAGGCAAATCCCGTGGTGATCGAGGACGACTGCTTCATCGGCGCCCGCTCCGAGGTGGCCGAGGGCGTGATCGTTGAGCGCGGTGCGGTGCTCTCCATGGGCGTGTTCCTGGGCGCTTCCACAAAGATCATCGACCGCGCGACGGGCGAGGTCTTCACCGGCCGCGTGCCCGCCTACTCCGTGGTGGTACCGGGTAGCCTGCCCGGCCGCCCGCTGCCGGACGGCACGCCAGGCCCCTCGCTCTACTGCGCGGTCATCGTCAAGCGCGTGGACGCCCGCACGCGGGAGAAGACCTCGATCAACGAGCTGCTGCGCGACTGATGGCGACGGACCCGCTTCCCCTCGCGCAGGCCCTCATCCGCTGCGCTTCCGTTACCCCCGCGGATGACGGGGCCTTGGCGGTGTTGGAGGGGACGCTCGCGCCGCTCGGCTTCGAGCTCACGCGGCTGCGCTTCGGAGAGGTGGAGAACCTCTTTGCCATCCGGCGCTCCGGCGGGAACGGGCCGCATCTGTGTTTCGCCGGGCATACCGACGTGGTGCCGCCGGGTGAGGGATGGCGCCACGGGCCCTTCGAGGGCGCAGTGGAGGACGGCGTTCTCTACGGACGGGGCGCGGTGGACATGAAGGGGGGCGTCGCCGCCTTCCTCGCCGCCGCGGCCGACGCCGTCGCCGACGGCACGGCGAACCGCGGCACCCTCTCCTTCCTCATCACCGGGGACGAGGAGGGGGTCGCGACGGACGGCACCACCCGCGTCCTCGACTGGATGGAGGAGAAGCGGATCATTCCCGACATGTGCCTGGTCGGCGAGCCGACGAGCCGCGCGCGGCTGGGGGATACGATCAAGGTCGGGCGGCGCGGCAGCGTCTCCGCCGAGATCACGGTGCATGGTATCCAGGGCCACGTCGCCTACCCCGACCGGGCGGACAACCCGATCCACCGCCTCGTCCGTGTGCTGCACCGCCTGACGGAGGCGCCGCTCGACGCCGGCACGGAGTGGTTCCAGCCGAGCACGCTGCAGGTGACGACCGTCGATGTCGGCAATCCCACCGGGAACATCGTGCCGGCGCGCGCGGTGGCCCGGATGAACATCCGCTTCAACGACACCCACACGGCCGCGAGCCTGGAGGCCTTGATCCGCGGCATCCTGGCCGAGGAGGCGCCGCGGCACGAGGCATCCTTCTCCTCCTCCGGCGACGCCTTCCTGACGAAGCCCGGCCCCTTCGTCGAGGCACTGCAGCGCGCAGTGCGGGAAGAAACCGGGGAGGAGGGCGTGCTGGATACGGGCGGCGGCACTTCCGACGCCCGCTTCATCACGCGCCTCTGCCCCGTGGCGGAGTTGGGCGCCGTCGGCACCACCATGCACAAGCTGGACGAGTGCACCCCGGTGGAGGAGCTGCGCCGCCTCTCCTCCCTTTACGGTGCCGTCATCCGGGAGTGCCTGGGCTGAGCGCCCCCGGGGTCAGCACGGAGGAGCAGGTCGCCGCCGGCATCCGGGCGGCCGGGCTGCTCGCCATGGGGCGGGAGGAGGGGCTGCGCTACGCCCTACTCTCGATGGAGGGTACTGCGCGCTCCTTCTGGGCGGGCGCCATCTGCCTGCTGCCCTTCCTGCTCATCCGATCGCTGGGCAACGATGCCCTTCTCGGCGCTGGCCTGCCGGTGGAGCTGATCGGCTACGTGCTGGGCTGGGTGGCCTTTCCGCTCGCCTCCCTCCTACTGGTGGACGCCTCCGGCCGCGGGCCGCTCTGGCCGCTCTTCGTCGCGGCCTGGAACTGGGCGAACCTCGCGCAATACGCGGTGCTGGTGCTGAGCACGCTGCTCGGCTCGGTGCTGCCGCCGGCCTTGGCCGGCCTGCTGACCCTCGCTTCCTTCGCCTACGCGCTCTGGATGGAGTGGTTCGTGGCCCAGCGGGCGCTCCGGATCAGCGGCGCTCGCGCGGCGCTCTTCGTGCTGCTCGACATCGGCATCGGGCTGCTCATCGCCACCATCGTCGGCCGTATCGGCGGCTGAGGGGTCAGCGCCGGGCGGCCAGGCCCCGGCCGGCGAGCACCGCGCCCTCCCCGAACCGGGCCCGCAGCGCCTCCATCGCGGCCCAGCGGGCGGCGCGGCGCGGCGCCTCGGGGTCGGCCAGGTCGCCCCGGTCCGCGGAGGCAGCTTCCACCAGCGGGGCGGCGCCGATGCCGATCAGGCGGAAGGACGTGCCGTCCACCTCGCGCGCCAGTAGGGAGCGGGCGGTGGCGTAGAGCGTCTCCGGCACCGCACTTGGCCCCGGCAGGCGCAGGTTGCGCGTGCGCTGGGCGAAGCGGGCCGTCTTGAGCTTCAGCACAACGCCCCCGGCCGCAAAGCCCTTCTCGGCCAGCCGCCGGGCGAGCTTCTCGCAGAGGCGCCAGAGAAACGGCTCCAGTTCCGCGAGCGCCGAGAGGTCGCGCTCGAAGGTCGTCTCCGCGGAGATGGATTTCGTCTCCCGCTCCGGGTTCACGGGGCGGCTGTCCGCCCCCCGCGCGCGGGCGACAAGGCTGGCGCCGTCCTCGCCAAAGCGGTGCATGGCCTCGCGCGGGTCCAGCGTCTGGAGCTGCCCGAGGGTCGCGTAGCCGAGCGCCGCCAGCTTCGCCGCGAAGGCGGGGCCGACGCCGGGCAGGATCGTCACCGGCTCGGGCGCCAGCAGCGAGGCGGCCTCGGCCGCTCCGATGCAGGCGAGGCCCCGGGGCTTATCCCGCTCCACCGCGATCTTCGCCAGCAGCCGGTTGGGGGCGAGGCCGATCGAGACCGTTACACCCACCTCCCGCTCCACCCGCCGGGCGAAGCGGGCCAGCGCCACTGCCGGCGGGGCCCCGTGCAGGGCCTCGGTGCCGGAGAGGTCGAGCACAGCCTCGTCGATCGACATCGGCTGCACGAGCGGCGTCAGCTCCTCCATCAGCGCCCGCACCTGGCGGGAGGCGGCGACGTATTTCGCGAAGTCCGGCGTTATCACCACCGCGTCCGGGCAGGCTTGCAGTGCCTGAAACATCGGCATGGCGGACTTCACCCCGCGCGTGCGGGCGACGTAGCAGGCGGCCGAGACCACGCCCCTCTGCCCGCCGCCGACGATCACCGGCCGGCTGGCGAGTTCCGGCCGGTCGCGCTTCTCTACGCTCGCGAAGAACGCGTCGCAGTCGATATGGGCAACGGAAAGGCCGAAGAGCTCCGGGTGGCGCGCGATCCGCGCCGAGCCGCAGGCCGCACAGCGGCGCTGGTGGTCCTCAGGGCGCGCGAAGCAGTCCCGGCAGAGGGAGGGCATGGCGGGATCATAGCACGGGTGCCGAGTCGCTTCATGCGACCGGTGCGGGCGACCTTGGAGGGGGGCGGCGGAGGAAGAATTCTCCTTTTCTCTCCCGGAGTAACCAGCGCTGACCAGAGCTTCGCCGGCGCTAGCCCTTGTCCCAGAGACGAGCGGCGCCGAACACGCCGGAGCTGTCGCCGTGTTTCGCCCGAACGAGGTTCACTGCCTTTGAGTCCCCGAAGATCCAGGGCGCCATGAGGTCCGGCACGTCGCGGTAAAGGTGGCCGTAGTTCGACACCCCGCCGCCGAGCACGATGACGTCGGGATCCATGATGTTCACGACGAGAGCCAGGGCGCGCGCGAGGCGATCCGCGTGGCGAGCGAGGCCGGCCTGGGCCGCGGGCTCACCCGCCAGGGCGCGGGCTTCGACCTTGCCCGCGTCGCGGTGGCCAGGTCCGTCCGTGTCCTCGGCGATGGCAGGGCCACAGAGGAAGGTTTCCAGGCAGCCACTGCGACCACACCAGCAGGCGCGGCCGGGAAACTCGTCCGGGCGCATCCAGGGGAGGGGAGTGTGGCCCCACTCGCCGGCCACGCGGTTCAGGCCGTCGAGCGGGCGGCCGTCCACCACCCAGCCGCCGCCGCATCCGGTGCCGAGGATGGCTGCGAAGACTACGGGGTAGCCCGCGCCGGCGCCGTCGGCGGCCTCGCTCATGGCGAGGCAGTTGGCGTCATTCATCACGCGCACCTCGCGGCCAAGGAGGGCGCCGAGGTCCTTGTCGAGTGGGTGGCCGTTGAGCGCCTGGGTGTTGCCGTTGCGGACGAGGCCGGTGCGCGGGTTAATGCTGCCGGGAATGCCGACGCCGACCGTGCCGGTCTTTCCCAGCTCGGCCTCGGCTTCCCTGACCAGGCGGGCGATGGTCTCGATGATTGCCTCATATCCCTGCCCAGTGGGCACGCGGCGCCGCAACAGCACCTCGCCCCCGGGATCGAGCGCGACGATCTCCGTCTTGGTTCCGCCAAGGTCCACGCCGAGCTTTATCGCCATGCCCGATGAATGCCGGGGCCGCGCCGCGCCGTCCAGCGGGGGCGCGTTCACGGCCGCGTCGCGCGCGACCCTGGACTTGTGAGGTCCGCGGTGGTGGATTGGCCGGCCCCATGGCAATGCCTCCCAACAGCCCGGCACCGGGCCCGAAGCGCCTCTCCAGCCCGGCCGCAAAGGCGGGCGGGGGGGAGAACCTGCTGGACGTGCAGGGGCTGACCTGTCCGCTGCCGGTGCTCAAGGCGAACAAGGCGCTGCGGGCCTTGCCGGCCGGCGCCAGGCTGACGGTGCTGGCGACGGATGCCGCGAGTGTCGCCGACTTCCAGGCCTTCTGCCGCGAGACCGGCCACGCCCTGGTTTCCTTCAGCGAGAGCGACGGGGTCTATAGCTACACGCTCCGCAAGCGGGATGCGGAACCGGCTGGGAAGGGGGAAGGCTGATGCTGCTTCTCACGCATCCGGCCTGCCTCAAGCACGACAATGGACCGGGCCATCCCGAATGCCCCGACCGGCTGCGGGCCGTGCTACAGGCGTTGGAGGCGCAGGAGTTCTCCACGCTCGTCCGTGCCTCGGCGCCCGAGGCGACGCGGGAACAGCTCCTGCGCGTGCATCCGGCGGAACATGTGGACCGCATCCTCCTCACCCGCCCGGCCCAAGGGCAGCGGATCCATCTCGACGCCGACACCTCCGTGAACGCCTATTCGGCCGAGGCCGCGCTGCGCGCCGCCGGTGCCGGGGTCGAGGCAGTCGACAGCGTAATTCGCGGCGAGTTCCCGCGTGCCTTCTGCGCGGTCCGCCCCCCAGGGCACCACGCGGAGCCCAATACGCCCATGGGCTTCTGCCTCTTCGCCAACGCCGCCATCGCGGCGCGGCACGCGCAGGCAGTGCACGGGGTGGCGCGGGTTGCGGTGCTCGACTTCGACGTCCACCACGGCAACGGCACCCAGGCGGCCTTCTGGAACGAGCCCTCGCTGATGCTCGCCTCCTCGCACCAGATGCCACTCTATCCCGGCACCGGCGCGGCTTCGGAGACGGGGGTGGGGAACATCCTCAACGCCCCGCTCGACCCCGGAACGGACGGCGTCGGGTTCCGGCGGATCTGGGAGCGCGAGATCCTGCCGGCGGTGGAGGCTTTCGCGCCTGGCCTGATCATCATCTCCGCCGGCTTCGACGCCCACCGTGCCGACCCGCTCGCCAATCTCCGCTTGGTGGAGGGAGATTTCGCCTGGCTGACCGGGGCGATCTGCGATCTCGCGGGGCGCGTCTGCGGCGGGCGGGTGGTCTCCATGCTGGAAGGGGGCTACGACCTCCCCGCGCTCGGACGGTCCACGGCGGCCCATGTCCGCGCCCTCATGCATGCCTGACCACCGGAATTCCCGATGACCCAATCCACCCCCCCCGAGGTCGAGAGCCTCTCCTTCGAGGAGGCGATGAACGAGCTTGAAGCGATCGTCCGACGCCTGGAAGGCGGGCAGGCGAAGCTGGAGGAGGCGATGGACTCCTATGCGCGCGGCACCGCCCTTCGCGCCCATTGCGACCGCAAGCTGGCCGAGGCCGAGGCCCGCGTGCAGGCCCTGGTGCCCGGTGCGGCTGGCCCGACCCTGAGGGACGTGGAATGAGCGCGATGGCGGGCACCGATACGACAGAGGACGCCGGGCTCAAGGCGGCGCTCACCGCCGCCGCTTCCGAGGTGGACGAGGCGCTGGACGCCCTCCTTCCGGCCGAGGAAGGGGACGAGCGCGCCCTGTTCGCGGCTATGCGCTACGCCTGCATGGGCGGCGGCAAGAAGATGCGGGCTTTCCTGGTGCTGGAATCCGCGCGCCAGTTCGGGGTGGCACCGCAATCCGCGCTGCGGGTCGCGGCGGCGGTGGAGATGCTGCACGCCTATTCCCTCGTCCACGACGACCTGCCGGCGATGGACAACGACGACCTCCGCCGCGGCAAGCCGACCGTCCACCGCGCCTGGGACGAGGCGACGGCGATCCTGGTGGGCGACGCGCTGCAGTCCCAGGCCTTCGTGGTGCTGGCCGCCCCCGAGACGCATTCCGACCCGGCCGTACGGGCCGAGCTGTGCCTTCACCTAGCCCTCGCGGCCGGGCCGCGCGGCATGGTCGGCGGGCAGATGCTGGACATGATGGCGGAGAAGGCGACCACCCCGTTGGACGAGGCGGCGGTGGGCCGGTTGCAGCTTCTCAAGACCGGGCGGCTGATCGAGTTCTCGGCCGAGGCGGGAGCCATTCTCGGGAAGGCCGGGGCTCATCAGCGCCAGTGCCTCGCGGCCTATGGGCGCGAGGTCGGGGCCGCCTTCCAGATCGCCGACGACCTGCTGGACCTCACCGCGACGCCTGAGGAGGCCGGCAAGGCCACGGGCAAGGACGCGGGGGCGGGTAAGGCCACGCTCCTCTCACTGCTCGGGCCGGAGCGCGCCCGCGCACAGGCGGAGCGGTTGGTGGACCAGGCCGTGACGCATCTCGACAATTTCGACGACCGTGCAGACCTGTTGCGCGCCCTCGCGTCGCACGTGGTTCGGCGCAAGAACTAGAACGCCTAGGAAAGTTTCGATGTCTATGTCA
>NZ_RCVR01000024.1 GCF_016107305.1 Roseomonas sp. KE2513 | reverse complement strand
CGCGGCCTGCCTATTGGTCCGGGCCCAGCGCGCATCGGCGTTGAAGGCATGGGGACTGGCCCTGGTTCAACGCCTCGGGTTCAAGCGAGCGGCCGTCGCGGCTGCGCGCAAGATCAGCGTCGTGCTGCACGCCATGTGGAAGGCCAACGCGCCTTTCCAGGCTTGGCCCGGCCTTCCGGCTGCCCCTGCCAGGTCCTGATCACCTCGGAAAGCCGGTTCTCCAGTTCCGCCGGCCAGGCGGACGCAGGCGTCCCCGCCGGGACGCGACGCAGGCCATCCCGCGGTGGGTCTTGCGGCCGGGCAACCGGACCGCGCGTTCCACATGGAGGGGTCTCGTCTCGAGGCGCATGGTGCGGCGGCCAGCAGGGCCGACCGCGGAAACAACCACGATCCGGCGGCGATGCAGCGGCAGCAGAAAAGGATTGACCAACCCAGTCGCGATCAAACAACAACCCACCTGTGACGACCGAGGTGGGTGCTGCTCTCGATCCCACGCCGGGCGATGCGCGGGGTGATGGCGCGGGCGCGGCACTCCCGGCGGCAGCGGCGATGGTCATAGGCCTTATCAGCGTGGAGCTTGCCCGGCCTTTGTCGTGGGCGGCCGCGATGGCCAGTCCTGGTCGGCGACACGGCGTCCAGGGTAGGAGCCAGCATGCGGCTGTCGTGGCGGCTAGCCCCACCGAGCGTCAGGCCGAGCGGCGTGCCGCGGGCATCGGTGACGAGGTGGCGCTTCGTGCCCGGTCTGCCGCGATCCGTCGGGCTGGGCCCGACCGCCTCGCCCCCCTTTTGGCCGCGATGCTGTCCCGCAGCCGTCGCCAGCAACTCATCCCTAAGCCGCAGCCCATCTCCGCAGGCAGCATCTCCCACGGCAGGCCGGACCTCAGCACGAACAGGGTTCGAGGCACTGCCTCGGACGCCGAAGGCTGCCTGCCAGGGCTGCCCGGTCCGCAGGCCGCGGCCGCCCCCCCTGCGGCTTGGGCCGCTCGGGCGGCAGCAGCGGCTCGATCGACGCCCAGAGATCATCCGGAACCAGCGGCTTCGCCATGCACCTCAGAACGCTCAGCAGCCCATCTTGTTAGGTGCTCTTAAGCGGCATGCAGCCACCTCCTCTCTGCCCGGAGTATACCACACCCTGCTGATCAACGGCGCGACCGTACTCCTGCCCGCTACCGATCAGTAAGCACCGCCCGCGGTCGATATCGCCGTTGGCGGCCCCGAGCGCTGGGGAGAGGACGTGCGGGCTTGACCTCCGCCCCTGCTCTCAGCCGCCGGCCTGCTCGACGAGGAAGCCGAAGATTGCCTCGTTGAAGGCCACGGGCTGCTCGATACAAGGCAGGTGCCCAGCATCGGGAATTTCTACAAAGCGGGCTTTTGGGATCTCCTCCGCCATGCGCCGCATGGTCTGGGGCATGACGCCGTCCGTGGCGCCCGCCACCAGGAGGACCGGCTGTGCGAGTTGCGGCAGCACGGCCCTCAGGTCGTAGGATTGGAGTGCGCGCGCGCAGGCGACGAAACCGCCCTGCGGCGTTCCGCTGATCATTCCTCTCACCCGCGGGATCGCGCGGTTTCCGGCGTCGAGGGAAGATGGCGAGAACCAGCGCCGCAACGTCGGCTCCACGATTGCCTCCATTCCCTCCTTCTCCACCGTGTCGATCCGTTCCTGCCAAGCCTCGGCGCCGCCCGGCGCGGTGCCGACCTGCCCGTCGGAGGCGATCAGCGCCGCCACCCGGCCGGGCGCGCGGGAGGCGAGCAGCAGGCCGGTCGCGGCCCCCATCGACACGCCGATGAAGGTCGCGCGCTCGGCGCCGACCTGCGCCATCAGGGCCTCCGCGTCGGAAGCCAGCTGGTCGAAGTTCGCGGGCCCCTCCGGCACTTCGGTACTGCCATGACCGCGCTGGTCGTATCGAAGTATGCGGAACCGTCCGGAGAGGGCCTCGACCTGCGCGTCCCAGAGAGAGAGGTCGGTAAGGAGCGAGTTGCTGAAGACGAGCCAGGGCGCGCCCTCTGGTCCATCCAGCTGACAGCGGAAACGGAGGCCGTTGGCGGTGAGCGAGATCTGATCCATGCGGCGTCCTTATTCCACACTCATGCCGGTCTCGCGCACGAAGGCGGCGAAGCGGCGGGTCTCCTCGGCCATGTAGACCGCGAACTCTTCCGGCGAGGACGGAGCTGGCTCCAGCCCGTTCTCCGCGCACCACCGGCGCATTCCCTCCCCCGCCAGCACCGCGCGGGTGTCTCGGTTCAAGCGGTTTCGCAGGTCGGGCGTCAGCCCGGCAGGGGACAGTAGGCCAAGCCAGGTGAGGAAGACGCAGCCCGGCAGCCCTGCCTCCTCCATCGTTGGCAGTTCGGGCAGCAGCGCGGCGCGATTGCGACCGGTGACAGCAAGGGCCCGTACCCCGCCCGCACGAATGTTCGGGGTGGCCGTAATCAGCGTATCAAACATCCCCTGGATCTTACCGCCGAGAAGATCCGTGTTCGACTGCGCCGCGCCGCGATAGGGCACGTGGAGGATGTCCACCCCCGCGAGTGACTTGTAGATCTCCAGAGCCCGGTGCGAGGCGCCGCCGTTACCCGAGGAGCCGAAGGCAAGCTTACCCGGATTGGCGCGGGCATAGGCGGTCAGCTCTGCAAGGTTCGTCGCGGGCACGGAGGGATGCAGCGTCAGCGCCAGTGGAGATTCAATCAGCAGCGAGATCGGCGCAAAATCCGCCACCGGATCGTAGTCCAGCTTCCGGTAGAGGCTGACATTCATCGCGTGAGTGCCGGCAAAGCCGATATACAGCGTGTTCCCGTCGGGTGCCGCGCGCGCCACCATGGCCGCTGCCATGTTGCCGCCGGCGCCGGGGCGATTGTCCACGACCACGCCGCGTTCCCAAAGAGCGCCGAGCCCGTCCGCGATCTTGCGGGCGACAAGGTCGGTGATGCCGCCGGGCGGATAGGGCACGATGAGCCGCGGCGCGCGCCCCGGGAACTCGGCCCAGGCGGACGCGGCGCGGAGCAGCGGCGCGGCGGCGAATGTGGCGCCGAGAAGGGTGCGGCGGTTCATGGCAGGCTCCGGGCGAAGGCGATGAGAGCATCGGCGACGGCGCGCGGCTGCTCGGGCACCAGGGCGTGCCCCGCGCGCTCCACCACCACGCGCGTGACACGTGGGCCCAGTACGTCCCGCAGCTCGGCCTCGGAAGGCGGGGCGGCGATGGCGTCATCCGCCGCCGCGACGTAGAGTAGCCGGTGGCGCTCGGCCGCGCGGAGCCAGGCCTTGTCCGTGGTAGCGGCGCTGGCAGCGCGCTGTGCCATGGACACCTCGGGATGCCAGCCCGGCAGCCAGACGCGGGCGTCGTTGCTTCGTGCGAAGTACGCACGTTGAAGGTGGCCGAGCCGCTCCTCGTCGGAGAGCGAAAGCGTGAAGCTCGCAGTGATGGAGCGGCGGATCTCCGGATCGATCTCCGTGCCGGTAACGGCCGCCAGCATCCCCACGCCACGCACGAGTTCCGGCCGATCATGCGCCAGCACGCGCGCAACCCAGTTGCCGGCCGCGTGGCCGACGACGAGCGCGGGCGCCGCGCCGAGTGCCTCGATGGCCTCGGCAATGTCGGCCGCCATGTCGTGCAGCGTCGCGCCCGTGCGAAGCGGCGCCGAACCGCCAATCCCTCGCGGCTCCGGCCGAAGCACGCGGAACCCGGCCTCGGTAAGCATTGGCGCAAGGACATCAAAATCCTCAGCGCCTCGGCCGAGGGATGGCAACAGAACGATTGCGGCTCCCTGCCCTTCGTCCAGCACCTCCAGCACGCCCGCGGGGAGGTCCAGCCTAGTGTGAGCTGTCATCGCTTCCGCCTCTCCCAGGGAAAACAACGCCGGGAGCCCGGCGGCAAGCTGCAAGGCGGCGCGGCGCCGCATAGATCGCTCCCCCACCTGATCGCGGCAAACCGTGCCAGACGGAATACCTACTGTCAAAAGGTCATCCTATTGACACTTAGCTCCTCCAACTGCCAGCCTATCGTGGGAATGATAGGGTCAGAAGCCGCAGAGGCAGGCCCAGGTCACCAACGGGCTTAACAGCGTCGAACGGGGGGAAGAACAAGGCGATGCACGGAGAGATCGGACGGCGCGCGGCGCTCGCCGCCCTCGGCGGGGTGGCACTGGCCACGCGCCCGGTGCTGGCCCAGAACGCCCGGACAGGTCGCGCCATCGTCGGCTTCCCGCCGGGCGGCACCGCCGACAGCGTCACGCGCCTCTACGTGGAGCGGCTGCGCGCCACCGGTGGCGGGCAGATGGTGGTGGACAACCGCCCCGGTGCCGGCGGCCGCCTCGCACTCGACGTGCTGAAGCCGCTACCGGCTGATGGCTCGGCCTTCGTCGTGACACCCGCCTCCATGCTGACCATCTACCCGCACCTCTATGCGCGGCGGCTGCGCTACGATCCGCTAAAGGATTTCAGCCCGGTTTCGCCGCTCTGCATCTTTCCCTTCGGCCTCGCGGTCGCGGCGCGGCACCCGGCCAAGAGCGTCGCCGAGTTCGTGGCCTGGGGCAAGACGCGGCCCACCGTGGACTGGGCTTCGCCCGTACCCGGTTCCATGCCGCATTTCATCGGCACGGAGCTTGGCCGGATGGCCGGGCTTTCGATGAACCACATTCCTTATCGTGGCTCCGCCCCGGCCGCGGCGGACCTGCTAGCGGGAACGGTGCAGGCGGTGATCCTGCCGCTCGGTGAGTTGACCGCGTTCCATCGCGCCGGCGAGGCGCGGCTCCTCGCCATCTCCTCGCCCCAGCGCCTGCCGCGACTGGACGACGTTCCCACCTTCGCGGAGTCCGGCTTTCCTGACCTGACGCATGAGGAGTGGTACGGAGCCGTGCTTCCCGCGGGCGCCTCGCCCGCCACCATCTCGGCGCTGCACGAGGCGATCGTCACCGCCGCCGCCACGTCCGAGATCAAGGATGCGCTGACGCGCATCGACATCATGCCGCAGGTGATGGAGCCGGCCGCCTTCCGGGAACGCATCGCGCGCGAGATCGAGGTCTGGGGTCCGATCGTGGCCGCCTCCGGTTTCCGCCCGGACGATTGAGGCACGGCATGGACACCAACCTTCCGGTGGACCTGCCGCCGAACCGCTTCGATCCCTTCCCGCCGGGGATCGAGCCAGAGGTGCCGGTGCCGGGCTATCCAAATACCTGGACGCATACCCCGGCCCAGCCCTTGCTGCGCCGCCCGGTGACGCGGACAGAAGCGACCGGCCCAATGGATCTGTGGCGCAAGCTGCCTTGCGACGAGAGCAACCTGGCCGTTCTCGCGCCCGGTCGGATCGCCATGGGTCAGCTCACGCACATGTCCGGCCGCATCCTCGACGAGGACGGAAGGCCCGTGCGTGGGGGGGTGGTGGAACTCTGGCAGGCGAACGCCGCGGGCCGCTACTTCCACCCCATCGACCAGCGCGACGCCCCGCTGGACCCGAACTTCATCGGCAACGGCCGCGTACGGACCGACGAGGAGGGGCGCTACGCCTTCTTCACGATCAAGCCCGGGGCCTATCCGGTGCCGGTGAAGGACACCTGGTGGCGGCCGCCGCACGTGCACTTCTCCGTGCTCGGTCCCTCCTCGCTGTCGCGCTTGGTGACCCAGATGTACTTCCCGGGCGATCCGATGAACGAGTGGGATCGTATCCTCAACTCCCTTCCCGACCCCGCCGCGCGCGGCCGGCTGATCGCGCGCCAAACGCACCCGGCGGAGGTCGGAGACGGCTGGATCGCTTTCACACACGATATTGTCCTGCGCGGGCGCCATGCGACGCCGGAGGCGCCGTGATGACCGAAACCCTGCTGCCCAGTTCGCAGCACACGATCGGGCCCTTCTTTCCCCGCACCTTCTTCAACGAGGGCGACAACGACCTCACCCGCGTGAACGCGGAGGCGCCGCCGAGCACGCGCGGCGAGACGATCCTCCTGCGCGGGCAGGTGACGCGGGAGGGCGGCGCGCCCTGCGTGAACGCCATCCTTGAGGCTTGGCAGGCGGACGCAGGAGGCCGCTTCAACCATCCGCTGGACCCGGAGCGGCACTTCGCTGATCCCGACTTCCTCGGCTGGGGCCGTGCCTGGACGGATGAGGCGGGTGCCTTCGAGTTCCGCACGCTGCTGCCGGGAGGCTACGACGATCCTGCCGGTAGCCGCGCGCCGCACGTCAACCTGACTGTCATGGGCGCCGGGCTGATGCGCCGTGTGCTGGCCACGCTGTTCTTTCCTGACTTCCCCAGCGAGAACTCGACCGACCCCGTGCTGAACCTCGTACCGCGAAGCCGCCGCGCGCATCTCGTCGCGAAGCCGGCCGGCCACGAGGGAGGGTTGCGCGTGTTCCGTTTCGATATCCGCCTCCGCGGCGACCCAGCGGAGGAAACGCCCTTCTTCGACGATTGAAGAGGGGCTGGCCTCTTTCCGGAAGCACCGACTTGCCCATCACCTATGACATGATGAAACGGAGCACGGCGCAGCTCTACGAGTGGTCGCTCCGCAAGGTGCCGGACGACACGCTCGAGGCGCTGCGCCGCGCGCGCGAGGCCGAGACGAACGTCGTGGCGCAGCGCACGCTCGGCATCCTCCTGCGCAGCGCCGAGATGGCGGAGACGCAGGACCGGCTCGTCTGCTCGGATTCGGGGGTTCCCACCTATACCATTGCCGTGGGCACCGGGGTACGGCTCGAAGGCGACATCCGCCGTGCGATCGTGGACGGGTTCGAGGATCTGGTCGCCACGACCAATCCGCCGCTGCTGAAGCACGTGACCAACCCGCTAACCAACGAGCGCGGCTATCAGGGCAAGGACATGCCGCTGGTGACCTGGGATATCGTGGACGGCGCGGACCATGTGGACATCATCTGCCAGCCTAAGGCGCTCGGCTCCGGCCGCTGGGCGGCGCTCGAAATCTTCACCTTCCCCTCGCTAGAGCAGATCGAGCGGTACGTGATGGAGTGCGTTCTCAAGGCCGGATCGCAGCACTGCCCGCCCGTGAATATCGGCGTCGGCATCGGCGGGTCCTTCGACCATTGCGCGAAGATGGCGGCGAAAGCGACGCTGCGGCCCTACGGTACTGTCAACCCGGAACCGATCCTCGCCGCCATGGAGGAGCGCCTGCTGAAGGCCGTGAACGCCACTGGCTTCGGGCCGATGGGCACGGGCGGCGATACGACGGCGCTCGGCGTGCACATCGAGTACTGTGCCGGCCACGGCTTCACGCCCGTCGCGGTTGCCTTCAACTGCTGGATCAACCGCCGCACCCGCGCCAGGCTCTACGAGGATGGGCGGCTGGAGCGCATCGAGTGAGCGCGCCCGCCATGGAGGACATCCGCCGGCTGCCGATGCCGCTCTCGCGCGAGGACGCGCTCTCGCTGCGCGCGGGTGACATGGTGCTGTTGGACGGCGAGCTCGTCATCACGGCGGGCCTGCCGACTTGCCAGCGCCTGGCCGAATGCGTGGAGGGGCGGCGCCAGCTGCCGCGCGCGCTGGACGGTGTTGGCCTGTTTCATCTCGGTAGCTACTCACGCGAGGCACCTGGGGAAGGCTTCGAGGTGCTTTACATGAACCCTACGACGAGCACGCGCTTCAACGCGCTGATGCCCGGCCTCATACGCGGCTTCGGCCTCACTGCCGTCGGCGGCAAGGGCGGCTTAGACGCTGCCTGCGTGGAAGCGATGCGGGAGGTCGGCTGTGTCTACTTCTCTTTCGTCGGCGGCGGCGCGCCACTGCTCTCGGACGCTATCCGGGAGGTCGTCTCCGTGCATTGGAACGACCTCGTCTCCCACTACCGCCTCGTTACGCTGCGCGTGGAGGCCCTGGGTCCGGTTACCGTGGGGATCGACGCCCATGGCAACAGCCTCTATGGCGATCTCAGCCAGGCCGCGGCCGATCGCATGCCCGCGATCATGGCGGAACTCGGCCGGGCACGCGGCGAAGCGGAGCATACGCGATGAACCTGGAACCCCTGCTCCTGCTCACGGCGATCCCTAAGGATCTACGCGACGCCCTGGCTGAGAAATACTCTCTCGTCGAGCGAGACAGCGATGCGGCGGCCAGCGCTCGCATCGCGGTCACCTCCGGCATGAGCGGTGCCGATGCCACGACGATGTCGGCCTTTCCTTCGCTGCGTCTTATCGCGTCCATGGGTGTGGGCCTGGACAAGATCGATCTCGCTGCTGCACGCAGCAAGGGAATCGCTGTCTGCCACACGCCGGACGAGCTGACGGAGGATGTGGCCGATTTTGCTATCGGCCTCATGTACGCCGCGTCGCGTCGCATTGCCGAGGCCGATCGCTTCGTGCGAGCCGGTCGCTGGTCTCGTGGCCGTATGTCGCCGAGCATCGGACTGCATGGCAAGGCTGCGGGGATCGTCGCGCTCGGGCGGATTGGCACCGCGATCGCGCGCCGCGCCGACGGTATCGGCATGGACGTGGCATGGACCGGCCCGCGGCCGAAGCCGGAGGCGCCCTGGGCCTATGTTGCCGATATTGTCTCCCTGGCCGCGCGCTCGGACGTGCTGATCCTGGCGAGCCCGGGCGGCGAGGAGACGCGGCACATGGTTGACGCCGCGGTCCTGGCGGCGCTCGGCCCGCGCGGCATCCTCGTTAACATCGCGCGCGGTTCCGTGGTGGACGAAGCCGCGCTGCTGGCCGCGCTGGAGGACCGCACGATCGCGGGCGCCGGTCTGGACGTCTTCGCGAGCGAACCCGCGCTGGACCCGCGGTTCGTCGCGCTCGAAAACGCGGTGCTCGCGCCGCACTACGCCTCCCTGACCGACGAAACACGGGCGGCGATCATTGCGCGCATGCTGCGCGACATTGATGCTTTCCGGCGGGGCGAGGCCTTCTTCGATGCTGCTGCCTGAATCCGTGGTCACCACCCGCATCCGGGAGGAAGCGCCGTGAGTGCACCGCAGGGTAAGGTGGACTTCAGCCGGAGTGCCGTGCCGCGCTACATCCAGCTCGCGACACTGTTCCGCCGCCGCGTCGAGCAGGGATCGTGGAAGCTGGGTCAACAAATTCCAACGGTGGACGAGTTGGCGGCGGAGTGCAGCGTTGCCCGCGCCACCATCCGGCAGGCCCTGGACGAACTGGAGCGGGACGGCCTGATCGAGCGGTTCCGGGCCAAGGGCACCTTCGTGCGCAAGGCACCGGTGGAACGCCTCTGGTGCGATGTGGAGGCTGACTGGAACGGGCTGCTGCGTTCAAGGGAGGGCGCGGAGATCGAAATTCTCTCCGACACCGCAGACATTCCCGGCGGCGCGATCCCGGACAGCATCGGCGAGGCCGCACCGCTCTACCGGCACATCCGTCGCCGGCACTGGCGCGATGGACAGCCCTTCCTCCTGGCGGACGTCTATCTCGACGCCCGCCTCTCCGAGCTCGTCAGTGCGGAGGACCTCGGCAGCAAAACGGCGCTGCGGCTCGTGGCCGGGCTGAAGGGCGTGCAGATTGCCGATGCGCGGCAGACCCTGACGATCGGCGTGGCCGATGTGGAGAGCGCGAAAGCCCTTCACCTTCCACTGAACGCCCCTGTCGCGCATGTCCATCGCGCTGCGATGGACCAGCACGGCACGCTCGTGCTTGTGGCGGATGGCATCTATCGTGGCGACGTGGTCCGCATCGACATCAAGTTGAAGTAACAGGCCGTTTGCGGGTGGACGCGGCGAGAGGGCCGCTTCATAAAGGCCATAGAACTGGCCTAACGTGTCATTGAGGAGCGATCCATGAGGCTTCACTGGTCCCCGCGCTCACCCTTCGTGCGCAAGGTGATGGTGGCCGCCCATGAGCTCGGCCTTGCGGACCGCATCCGGACTGTTCGTACGGTTGTCCGCATGGGTACGCTGAACGCAGATCTCGCGCCGGAGAATCCACTTAGCAAGATCCCGACGCTCGTGCTCGACGACGGACGCGTGCTCTTCGATAGCCTGACGATCATCGAGTACCTAGACGACCTCGCGGGCGGCGGTCGCCTGGTGCCCGCGGGAGACGCGCGCTGGACGGCGATGACACGCCATGCGCTGGGCAACGGCCTGCTGGACCTCCTGATCCTTTGGCGGAACGAGCGCGACAAGCCGCCCGGGACACGCACACAAGAATGGCTCGACAGCTTCGCCGCGAAGACGGCCGCGACGCTCGACCATCTGGAGCGTGACGCGCCTTCGCTCGCGGAAACACCCCTCTGCATTGGCCAGATCGCCATTGGTTGCGCCCTCTCCTATCTCGACTTCCGCTTCCCCGACCTGCCCTGGCGCGACAGGCATCCAGTCCTTGCCGGATGGCACGCGGGCTTCTCAGCACGCCCCTCGGCGCGCGCGACGGAGGCCGTCGATGACTGACATGCCCGCCCGCCAGGGCCCCCTATCCCATATCCGCGTGCTCGACCTCAGCCGCATCATGGCGGCGCCCTGGGCGACGCAGGTCCTTGCAGATCTTGGGGCCGACGTGATCAAGGTGGAGCGTCCCGGCGCTGGCGACGATACGCGCAGCTGGGGTCCGCCCTTCCTTGCCGATGCTGCCGGCCAGGCGACGCGCGATGCCGGGTATTTCCTCGCCGTCAACCGTGGCAAGCGCTCGGTGACGGTGGACATGGCCAAGCCGGAGGGACAGGCCGTGATCCGACGCCTTGCAGAGGGCGCGGACATCGTGATCGAGAATTTCAAAGCGGGTGCCCTCGCCCGCTACGGCCTCGACGCGGCCTCGCTTCGGGCGCTCAACCCGCGCCTCGTCTACTGCTCCGTGACTGGCTTCGGACAGGACGGGCCGCGCGCCGATCAGGCGGCCTACGACTTCGCCATCCAAGCCATGGGCGGCCTGATGAGCATCACGGGCGAGCGCGACGATGCGCCCGGTGGCGGCCCGCAGAAGGTAGGCGTGCCGATTGTGGACCTGATGACCGGCATGTACGCCGCCGTGGCCGTTCTCGCCGCGATCGCGCGCCGCGATCAGACAGGGACGGGCGATACGATCGACCTCGCGATGCTCGACGTGTCCGCGGCGTTCCTCGCGAACCAGTCGATGAACTGGCTTCTCTCCGGCCGTGCCCCGAAGCGGGGCGGCAATCGGCATCCCAATATTCAGCCGCAGGACGTGTTTCCATGTTCTGACGGGCAACTTGTGCTCGCGGTTGGCAATGACGGGCAGTTCCGGAAGCTTTGCGGCGCGCTCGGCCGGCCTGATTGGGCAGAGGACGAGCGCTTCGCTACCAATGCCGCACGCGTGCGCAACAACCCTGTGCTCACGCCGCTTCTCTCGGAGCGCTTCCGCGAGTTCGAGCGCGCACCGCTAATGGCTGCGCTGGATGCCGCGGGCGTGCCCTGCGCGCCCATCAATTCGGTCCCCGAGGTCTTTGAGGACCCGCAGCTGCGCCACCGGGAGATGCTTCGGCACCTGCCGCACCCCGTCGCGGGCACCGTGCCCCAGGTGGTCAGCCCGCTTCGCTTCGCCGAGGCCGCGTTGCGCTTCGACCGCGCGCCGCCCACCCTCGGGCAGCACACGGCGGAGGTGCTGGCGGAGCTGGGAATGGACGAGGAAGCCGTCGCGGGCCTTGCCGCGCAGGGCGTGATCTGAGGAACCGACGCATGGCCCGCATTCCCCTCCCCTCCGGCGAGGAACTGTCGCCCGAACAGCGGCGCGTTTTTGATGCCGTGGTCGCCGGCCCGCGCGGGCAGGTCATCGGCCCGCTGCGCGCGGTGATCCACAACGCCGACCTCGCTGACCGCTGGTCGCGGCTCGGCGAGATCCTGCGCTTCGGCACCTCGCTGCCGCGGCGGCTGAACGAGCTTGCCATCATCGTGACGGGCAGGCGCTGGTCGAGCCAGGTGGAGTGGTGGGTGCACGCGCGCGCGGCGGCGGAGGCCGGCATCGCGCCCGAGGCAATCGATGCCATCCGAGCGGGTGAACCGCCCAGCTTTGATGACGCAGAGGAGGCGCTGGTCTACGAGTTTGCAAGGCATCTCCAGCTCTCCGGCCAGGTGCCGCTGCCCGTCTATGAGGAGGCGCAGCAGCGCTGGGGCGCGCGCGGCGTCGTCGAGCTGACCGCCGTCATCGGCTACTACACCATGGTTTCGATGACGCTGAACGCCCATGAGATCCCGCTTCCGGACGGTATCGCGCCGCCGCTGCAGGCGCCGGCGGAAGGGCTTGCCCCGCTGCCGCCCGCCCAGCTTGCCGCCACCGCACGCTAGGCGGCAGGAACAGGGAGGAGACGCCATGATCCCCGGGCTAGAAGGGTTGGAACGCTTCCGCGTCGAGCTGGAGGAGCACGTCGCCACCGTCACCATCACCGCGCCGCCGGTAAACGCGCAGGACCGGCGCTTCAGGGAGGAGATCGTCCGCGTCTTCGACGTGCTGCACGACACGGCAGAGGTGCGCGCGGTCGTCCTCACCGGTGAAGGCCGTGCCTTTTCCGCCGGCGCGGACCTGAGGGAACGTCCGAACCTCGCGGAGGAACCCGGCGCCTATCCCCGCCACAACCGCCTCGTCCGCGCCTCCTTCGATGCCGTGATGGAATGCAGCAAACCCGTCGTGGCTGCCGTGAACGGGGCGGCCATCGGCGCCGGCTGCGTACTCGCGCTGTGCTGCGACATCCTGGTGGTGGCAGAGGAGAGCTTTCTTTCCATGACGGAGGTGGATGTCGGCCTGGCTGGCGGCGTGCGGCACGTCATGCGCTTCTTCGGGCAGTCGGACGCGCGGCTGATGATCCTGACCGCGAAGCGCATCACGGGGCCCGAGCTCCTGCGCATGAACGCGGCCTCCCTCTGCGTCCCGCGCGAGCGGCTGCTGGAGGAGGCGATGGCCATCGCGCGGCAGATTGCCTCCAAGGCGCCGCTCGCCGTCCAAGCCGCCAAGCGCTCCTTCAGCATGACGGAGGAAATGCCGCTGCGCGATGGCTACCGCTACGAGCAGAGCCAGACCGTGGCGCTCGCCCGCACCGAGGACACGCGCGAGGCGCAGCGCGCCTTTGCGGAGAAGCGGAAGGCAGTTTTCCAGGGCCGATAGGACCGTGCGTGCCGCGCTGGCGGCACCCCGCGCATCGCCGACGCAGCGACGGCAAGGTAGAGCCCTGCGGCTCAATCGAGCGAGGCTGCAGGGCGCTACCCTCGCGCCGCGATGGCTGGCACGATGCAATCGCCCACCCTGCACGAGGCCACCCGCATGGAAACATCCCTGACCGAGGCTCTAGCGCGGTCGCTCGGACTGGAGAAGGCGCTCGCAGCCCATCGCGACGACGTCCTTGCGGCCGCCAGCCGTGCCGAAACCATTCGCGCCAACCTGCCGCAGCTTCGCGACCCCGCGGCCGAACCCTTCCCGCCGATGTGTCCGGGCCCGCGCCGTTGAAGCCCCTTCACAGCCTCGGGGTCGCCGAGATCGGCGCCGCCTATCGAGATGGCACGATCACGCCGCCACGCCTGCTGCGTCATCTACTGGACCGGATCGAGCGCCTGAATCCGCGCGTGCACGCCTTCATCCAAGTGGATGCCGAGGCCGCCATGCTGGCAGCCGAGGCGGCGGGGGCCGAGTTCGCGCGCGGTCGCGCGCGGGGCCCACTGCATGGAATCCCCGTGGGCATCAAGGACATCATCGATGTCGCGGGGCTACCGACGACCTGCCATTCGCGCATCCTGCTCGGCAATGTAGCGGCGGCGGATGCCGCTGTTGTCGCGCGGCTGCGGGCAGCCGGCGCGATCATCATCGGCAAGCTCTCCACGCACGAGTTCGCGCTCGGTGGCCCCGCTTTCGACCTTCCCTTCCCGCCCGCGCGTAACCCCTGGAACACAGATCACCATCCCGGCGGCTCCTCCTCTGGCTCGGGCGCGGGGCTCGCGGCGGGGCTTTTTCCGCTCGCGCTCGGAACGGACACCGGTGGCTCGGTGCGGAACCCGGCCAGCCAGTGCGGCATCGTCGGACTCAAGCCGACCTATGGCCTCGTGTCGCGCCGCGGCGTCTTCCCCCTCGCCTTCACGCTTGACCATGTCGGCCCAATGGCCCGCCGCGCGCAGGACGCGGCGCTGCTCCTGCAGGCCATCGCGGGCCACGACGCGCTGGACCCGGGCAGCGTGCCGGCTCCGCCGCCGCGTGCGACCAGCGCCGGCATTGCGGGGCTCCGCGTCGGTTTCGTACGCCATTTCCACGAGACCGACATGCCGGCCGACTCCGAGGTCGCCAGCGCGCTGGAGCAGGCGGCCGCCCTCCTGTCCGCGGAAGGCGCAATCGTGCGGGACGTTACGCTGCCCTCGCTCAACGACTTCGCGGCGGTGAACCGGGCAATCCTTCACGCCGAGGCCTATGCAATCCACGCCCCCTGGCTGCGTGACCGCCCAGGTGACTACGCGCAGCTCACCCGCTCCTCCCTGCTCACCGGCGCGTTCCTGACAGCCGACGACTACATCCAGGCGCAGCGGGCACGCGGCTGGATGATCGAGCGGGTGGAGCGGGCGCTTGGCGAAGTGGACGTGCTGCTGACCGCCAGCTCCATGGATCCTCCGGCACGGATCGAGGACGCGGCGGAGGTGGCTCGCACTTATCCTCGGCAGGCGCGCACGCCCTTCAACGTCACGGGCCATCCGGCCCTGGCGATGATGGCAGGTCTCTCGAACGGCGGCCTTCCGCTCTCGGTGCAGTTCGTCGCGGGCTACTTCCAGGAGGCCCGGCTGCTCGACGTCGCCGCAGCCTTCGAGCGGGTCGCGGAGCTGCCGAGCTGCCGAATGCTGGAGGAGGACTGAGCACCGTTGCGACCGGTGTGCGCCCTCAGGGCGGCGCCCCGTTGATCGTCAGGATACTGCCGCTCGTGTAGCCGGAGCGGGAGGAGGCGAGGAAGGTCGCGGCGGCCGCGATCTCCTCGACCGTGGCCGCGCGACCGAAGGGCATGGTGGTCTGGAACTCGCGCCAGCGCTCCGCGTCGCCCAGCTCCTTCGTCGCGCGGGCGCGGAGGAGCACTTCGTTCCGTTCGGTGGCGACAGGCCCGGGATTGATGCCCATCACGCGGATCCCGTCCTTCGCGGCGCCGATCGCCAGGCTGCGCGTGAAGGCCATGAGTGCTGCGTTGCCGCTGCTGCCGGCTATGTAGTCTGGGTTCATCCGCTCCCCCGCCGCGCCGATGATGTTGATGATCACGCCGCGGCTCGCCTTCAGCACGGGATAGAAGGCACGGCTGAGACCAATGGTGCCGAAGACCTTTAGGTCCCAGGCCGCCCGCCAGGTGGCGTCGTCCACGTCCAGCAGGTTGCCCGCCGGGATGGCGCCGGCATTGTTCACGAGGATGTCGAGGTCGCCGGCCTCCGACGCCACCCTTTCCACCTCCGCTTGGTGGGAGAGGTCCGCCGGGATCACGCGCGGGATGGGGCCGCCCTGTTCCACGATCTCTTCCGCCGCGCAGCGCAGGGCCGCCTCGTCGCGGGAGACGAGGGTGAGTGCGCAACCCTCCGCAGCAAGACCAAGCGCGATTGCCTTGCCGATGCCCTTCGACGCCCCTGTCACGAGGGCGCATTTGCCGGAGAGCTGCAGTTCCATCGGGACGTTCCTTCCTTCCGACGCTTTCAGCCCCCGAACCGGGAACGTGGGCGGAGCGGCAGCATGGCCGACAGCCTCCGCCGAGTGAAAGAGGGCACTGATCTCAGAGGGAACTTCCACCGCAGATCACGATCTGCTGCCCAGTGATGGCGCCCGCCTCCGGGCCGAGGAGGAAGGCGGTGAGGGCCGCCACCTCTGCCGGGTCGATGAGCCGGCCGATCGGCGGCAGCCGCGGCGCCACGCCGGCCCGGCCGGGGTCGCGAAGCATGGGCGTATCGGTCGCCGCCGGGGCGACCACGTTCACGGTGATGCCGCGCGGGGCAAGTTCCGCCGCCCAGGACCTGGCCATTCCGACCAGCGCAGCCTTAGTGGCGGCATACTGGCTGCGGCCGGCAGCTCCGGCCGCAGTCCGGCTGCCGATCAGCACCACGCGCCCGCCATCCTCCATTCCTGGCACGATTGCGTCCGCGAGGCGCGAAGCCACGTCCACGTGCAGCCGCCACATTCCTACTCCAGCGGCCGGGTCGAGGGAGCCGAGTGGCGCAGTCCTCATCAACCCAGCGGCGTGGACCAGCGCGGCCGGGCGAAGGCCCGCCACCGCACTGCGCAGGGCCTCGACATCCAGCAGGTCCACCGCGCGGTGCGTGAAGGCGGCCGGGCGATCGCCCGGGTCGGTGCGGCTGAGCCCGGTGACCCGCCATCCTTCGCGCAGCAGCCGTTCGGCGATGGCGGCGCCGATGCCGGAACTCGTACCTGTCACCACCGCGTGACGCTTCCCGGTTTCCTCAGCCGTCATGGTCACCGCTCCTCAGGGGTGGCCGGTCTCTTGTTGACACCGGCTTCGCGCCCCCTTTAGACCGGCAGAAGAATTCGAACAAATGCACGCATTCCGATCAACTGGCTCATGGAGTGGGTGCGGCAGTGAAAAGGGAGGACGGCTTGGGCGAGCACGCTCCCGGCCTGAACGGATCGCGGGACCGAATTTCGGAGAACCCCAAAAACCAGGTGCAGTCGGTCGCCAAGGCCTTCGCCGTGCTCAAGGCCTTCGGGAGCGACCTGCCAGAACTGACGGTTGCGGAAGTGGCACTCCGCTCGGGCCTCGACCGCGGCACCTCCTTCCGGCTCGTCCACACGCTGATCAGTCTCGGATACCTGCGTGCGACGCCCGATCGGCGACGCTTCCGCCTGACGCTGAAATGTCTTGAGCTCGGGTTCGCGGCGCTCTCCTCCGGCGACCTTGCCGGCCACGCGACGCCCCTGCTGCGGGAACTCGTGCCGGGGATCGCGGAGGCCGCGTCCCTGGGCATCCTCGACGGCGGGCAGGTCGTCTACCTCGCGCGCGTTGAAACCGGCATGGACCGCAATGGCCTAGTCCGGCGACCCGGCACCCGCATCGGCGCCTATGCCACCGCGCTCGGCCAGGCCATCCTGGCCTGGCTGCCGCAGGAGGAGCAGATCGCGCGGCTCGAGGGCGTGGAGCGCGTGAAGCTTTCCGAGCGCACGCTGACGCATCTTGATGCCCTGCTCGAACGTCTCGCCGAGGTTCGCGCGCGCGGCTACGCGGTTTCGGACGGCGAAAACGCCTATGGGCTGCGCACCGTCGCCGCCCCGGTGCTGAGCGCGGCGGGCACGCCCGTCGCAGGGGTCAGCCTGACCGTCGGACCCGGCCAGGTCGCCACTCCCGATTTCATCGCCCGCGCCGCCCCCGAGGCGCTGCGCACGGCCGCCGAGCTAGCGGAGGGACTGCGCCTATCACTCGGCGCCATTGCCGTTGCACAGGGTTCACGATGATCGGCGATTGGAGAACCCCGCTCTTCGGCCCTGCCGGTACAGCAGCCAAGTCGCGAACGGCAGTCACGGGCAATCCCATCGATTGCCGCACGACCTTGGATACCTGGGGCAAGTGCATCACCGGCGCGCCCGGCCTGATCGACGCTTCCGGGCACACCGAGCAACTCGCTTCCCATAAGGCAGCCGCATGAACAGTCTTCCCAGCCCCATCGAAATCCAGCGGCCAGCGAGCCTCGAGTTCGGCGCGGGCCTTGCCGGCCGGGTGGGCGAGTGGGCGTCGGCGCGCGGCATCAAGCGCAGCCTCGTCATCGCGACCCCGCCGATCGCCGCCCGCGTCGCGCAGCTGCACCTGCCGGGCGAGGTCACAGTCTTTGGCGAAGTCCGGCCCGAGCCGGACATCCCGAACCTTGAGGCGGCCATCGCCGTTGCCGAGCGGGTGGAGCCGGAACTCGTCGTCGGCTTCGGTGGCGGCAGCGCCATGGACCTGGCGAAGCTCGTCGCGGTCCTGCCGGGCAGCGGCCAATCCATCCACGACGTGGTCGGGCCGGAGAAGGTGCTTGGCCGCAGGGTGTCCCTCGTGCAGGTGCCGACCACATCCGGCACGGGCAGCGAGGCCGGCACGCGCGCCCTCGTCACTGATCCCGTGACGCGCAACAAGCTCGCGGTGCAGAGCCGGCATATGATGGCCGACCTTGCCGTGGTGGACCCGGACCTCACCATCACGGTGCCGCCCGACGTGACCGCCGCAACCGGCGTGGACGCGCTCGCCCACTGTGCCGAAGCCTTCACCAGCCGGCGCGCCCATCCGCTGATCGACCTCTACGCGCTGGAGGGCATTCGCCTCGTCGGCCGCTATCTCGCGCGCGCCGTCGCGGACGGGCAGGATCGCGAGGCGCGGGCGGGTCTCTCCCTCGCTTCCCTCTACGGCGGGTTCTGCCTCGGACCGGTGAACACCACGGCGGGCCATGCCGTTGCCTATCCGCTCGGCACGCGCCACCACATTGCCCACGGCCTCGCCTGCGCGGTGATCTTCCCGCACACCCTCGCGCACAACGCACCCGCTGTGCCCGAGAAGACCGCGATGATCCTGCAGGCGCTTGGCGCGCCCGCGCTGAGCGATCCGGGTGCCGTGAAGGTGGCCGCCTACGGCTACTGCGCCGCGCTCGGCATCAAGATGCATCTCTCGGCCCTCGGCGTTCCCGAGGGTGATCTCCCGGCCATGGCCGAGGAGGCGCACGCGATACGCCGCCTGCTCGACAACAACCCGCGCGATCTCAGCCGCGAGGAAATCCTCGCCATGTACCGTGCCGCCTACTGAACATCGCCAGGAGGAACGCCATGCCGGACACCGTAGGGCTGATCGAGCGGCCCGAGACTCTCTCCCCCGTCCCCGGCGAGCCCGGAAGGGTGGAAGCCTTCATCCCCACGCCCTGCGTGCAGAACCACGCCTCCTTCCTCATGCCCCTACGCAATGGGGATCTCGGATGCGTCTGGTTCGGCGGCACGCAGGAGGGGGTGCCAGACATCTCCGTGCACTTCTCCCGCCTTGCACCCGGCGCCGCGCACTGGTCGCCCGCCGAGCGCCTGTCGGACGATCCCGCGCGCTCGGAGCAGAACCCCCTGCTCTTCCCCGCGCCCGACGGCTGCCTCTGGCTGCTCTGGACGGCGCAAATCGCCGGCAACCAGGACACCGCGATGGTGCGCCGCCGGATCTCGACCGATAACGGCCACAGCTGGGGCCCGGTGGAGACGCTGTTCCCGGAGCAGCCGGGCTTCGGCACCTTCATCCGCAACCCAATCCTCGTCACCGGTCGCGGCGATTGGCTCCTGCCGATCTGGCGATGCACGAAGCCGCCCGTGGGTGCCTGGACGGGTGACCTCGACACCAGCTCCGTCATGATCTCCTCGGATGGTGGCGCGAGCTGGGTGGAGCACCCTGTGCCGGATAGCACCGGCCTCGTGCATATGAGCCTCGTGGACCTTGGTGGCGACCGGTTCGTCTCCTTCTTCCGCAGCCGTTGGGCCGACTGGATCTATGCCAGCCGATCGGAGGATGGCGGCCGCAGATGGACTATCCCCACGCCGACCCAGTTGCCGAACAACAATTCCTCGATCCAGGCCACGCGCCTCGCGGACGGCGGCATCGCCATCGTCTTCAACGAGTCCAGCGCGGCCGATGCGACGGGCCGCCGCCTGTCCCTCTACGACGATATCGGCGGCGACGAGGTGGCGCCGATCACCGAGCGAAGCGCCTTCTGGGGCGCCCCGCGCGCGCCGATGACCGTCGCTATCTCCGACGACGAGGGCCGGACCTGGCCGCATCGCCGGAACCTTGAGACCGGAGACGGGTACTGCATGACGAACAATTCGAAGGACCGCCTGAACCGCGAGTTCTCCTACCCGTCGATCTGTGAGACGGCCAATGGGGCGCTGCATATCAGCTACACCTACTGGCGGCAGGCGATAAAATATGTCCGGGTGACCGCGGCATGGGTTCGGGGAGAGGTCCGTTGAGCACCGCCCTTCATCCGCGCGGCGTCTTCTGCGCAGCGCTGACCCCCGTTACGGCCGACCTCTCGCCCGACCATGATCGCTTCACGGCCCATTGCCAGCGCCTTCTTCAGGAAGGCTGCGACGGCATCGCCCTTCTCGGCACCACAGGTGAGGCGAACTCCTTCTCCACCGCTGAACGACAGGGGCTTCTGGAGGCCACTGTCGCGGCTGGCATCGCGCCCGACCGCCTGCTTCCCGGCACGGGAGTCGCCGCGCTGACGGAGACAGTCGCTCTCACGCGCCACGCCCTTTCGCTAGACGTTACCACCGTCGTGATGCTGCCGCCCTTCTACTACAAGGGCGTGTCCGACGACGGCGTATTCGCGAGTTATGCCGAGGTGATCGAGCGCGTGGCCGACCCGCGACTGCGCGTCGTCCTCTACCACATCCCGCAGTTTTCCGCGGTGCCCATCACCTTCCCAGTCATCGAGCGGCTGCGGGATCGCTTCCCGGGCACCTTCACCGGCATCAAGGACTCCGCCGGCGAGATCTCTCACATGGAGGCCCTGGTGGAACGCTTCCCGGGCCTCGCTGTGCTCGCGGGCGCCGATCCACTGATGCTGCCTCTCCTGCGGCGTGGGGGAGCGGGCTGCATTACCGCTACTTCCAACCTCGTCGCATCCGACCTAGCATTTGTTTTCCGGCATTTCACCGATGAGAGCCGCGCGGCCGAGGTCGAGGCTGCGCAGGCCCGCATCGTGGCGGCTCGGAACCAAGCGTCCCGTTTTGCGCAAATGGCTTCGCTGAAGACGCTTCTCGCCGCCCGGCTGAACGACGAGGGCTGGACCCGCATGCGCCCGCCGATGCTGCCGCTGCCGCCTGACGAAGCGACAGCGCTTCTCGCCGGCTGAACCACGATCGCGCCGGCCCGAAGAAGCCGGCTCTACAAGGAGGAAGAGGATGTTCAGACGCGACCTGATCAGGGCTGCCGGTGCGGTCGGCCTGCTCGCCGGCCCGCCGGTGCACGCCCAGGGCGTTTGGCCTACTGGGAAACCCATCCGCGTGATCTGCCCCTGGCCTCCCGGCGCGGCCAACGACACCTTGGCACGGCTCCTCGGCGCCCGGTTGCAGGAGAAGCTCGGGGCTACCGCCGTTGTGGAGAACCGCACGGGCGGTGCCGGCCTAGTCGGGACCAACGCGGTGTTGCAAGCGCCCGCTGACGGCTACACGCTTCTCGCCTCCGCCTTCAACACGGCGGTCATGCCGCTGGTCCTCCGCGGCGCGAACTTCGACCCGCAGACCGACCTGGAGGTCATGGCCCGCACGGCGCGCGCGCCGCTGGTGATGGTGGTCAGCGGAACGAGGCCGGAAAAGACCCTCGCGGAGGTGATCGCCTCTGTGAAGGCCCGCCCGCGGGAGTGGAACATTGCCATCTCCTCGCTCGGTTCTGCCGGCCACCTGGCGACCATCGAGTTCAACCGGCGCACCGGTCTCGACCTGAATATGGTCAATTACCGCGGCACACAGCCCGCGCTGACCGACCTCATGTCCGGGAGCACACAGCTGCTTATCGATCCAAGCTTCAACCTGCTACCCGCAGCCGGCGACGGCAAGGTCCGTGCGCTGGGCATAGCCGCCGCTGAGCGCTCGAGCCTTGCCCCGGACGTCCCGACCATGGGCGAGGCCGGCCTGCCGGGTTACGAGTTCCAGTCCTGGTACGGTGTCTGGGCGCCGAAGGGCACGCCGGCCGAGATCTGCAGCCGCGTGAATGCGTTGATGCAGGAGACGATGCGCGAACCGGCCATGGTGCAGCGCCTCACGACGCAGGTGCTGGAGCCCGTGACCGAGAGCATCGAAGAGACCAAGCGCTTCATCGGTGCAGAGATCACACGGGCGCGGGAACTGCTTCGCAGCGTCAACTACCAGCCGGAGTAGAGCAACAAGGGCGCCATCTCCGCCGCGCTGCGGAGTGGCGCCCCAAGCTGCTCACATGTCGATCAACCGACCAGGGTTCTTGAGGTATCCCTCCTTGATCCCTTGCAGTGACAGGTAGGTAAGCGCCCCCACGGTGTTCGTCGGGTTGTACCCAGCGTTCTGCGGAAAGGCGCTCGCGCCGATCGAGAAGACATTCGGCACATCCCAACTCTGCAGCCGCTTGTTCACGGCGGAGTTCGACGGGTCAGTGCCCATGATGGCGCCGCCGCAGATATGGGTCGTCTGATAGGGTACGACACTTGCCGGCACGGGCGGCGCGCTGGTGTTCACGATGTCCGGGTTCATGGCCCGTGCGATTTCCTCTGCGCGAGCAAGCATGAAGCTTCGCATCCGCAGGTCGTTCGGAGAGAAGTCGAACGTCATGCGTGCGAGCGGCAGGCCGAGATCGTCCGTATAGGTCGGATCGAGCGAGATGTAGTTCTGCCGACGGGATGTACTGCCCGCATGGACCCCGACATTGACGTTGTGATCGTACCATTTGTTGTTCGCCTGCTTCCACGCCATGCCCCAGCGCGGTGAATCCGCGGGCAGCACACGCTGCTCGATCGGCCTCAATCCCGTGTTCTGGCCGATGATGTAGCCCCCGCCGATGAAGCCATGCGGGCCGTGGTCGAAGTTGTCGCCGTTGAATTCATCCACGATGGCACCCAGCGCACCGGCGCCGGCAAACTGGTTGAAGCGCTCCTTCTCAAAGAAGGCGCGGGCCGTTGCCACCGTCTGGTAGCTGAAGTTGCGCCCGACTTGCCCCTGACCTGTAGCGGGGTCATAGGGCGTGCCAATGCCGCTGAGCAGCATCAGGCGTACGTTGTGGATCTGGAAGGCGCAGAGCAGGACCATATCAGCAGGCTGCCGCGTCTCGCGTCCCAGCGCATCGACGTAAACCACGCCCGTCGCGTGCTTCTTGTCCGGCGTCAACTCCACCCTCGTTACGCGGGAGCCCAGCCGCAGCTCAAAGTTCGGGTTACGCAGCGCAACCGGCAGCACGGTCGTGAGCGGGCTCGCCTTCGACCAGTTGTAGCAGCCGAAGCGCTCGCAATGGCCGCAGTAGGTGCAGGCCTGCATCTGCGCGCCGTCCGGATTGGTGTAGTCCTGAGACAGGTTAGATGAGGGCTGCGGGTAAGGCTTCAGCCCAAGCTTGCGCGCGCCCTCCATGAAGCGCTGCTGCACCAAACCCATCTCCATCGGCGGGGTGGGATACTCGCGGGCCCGCGCGCCTTCGAAGGGGTTCCCGCCCTCCTGGATCTCTCCGCGCAGGTTGCCCGCTTTGCCGGAGGTGCCACAGAGGTATTCAAAGCGGTCGTAATGCGGCTCCATGTCCTCGTAGGTGACGCCCCAATCCTGGATCGTCATGTCGTCGGTGATGGCGCCGTCGCCGTAGCGCTGCTTGTTGTGGCTCAGCATCTGGAAGTCGGCCGGAAGGAAGCGGAAATGCTGCCCGTTCCAGTGAACGCCCGCCCCGCCCAGCCCCTCACCCAACAGGAAGGCGCCCAACCGCCTCATCGGCAGCGCTGCTTCGTTCGGGCTGTTCCGGAAGGTCAGCGCGTCCCGCGAAAGGTCTTGGAACAGGGCCCCGCGCAGGGAGTATTTCAGTTCATCGAGCACGTTCGGTGCAGGGAAGTCGCTGGCTGTGTCGCGGAAGCCGCCGCGTTCCAGCCCGACGACGCGCAATCCTTCGGCCGCCAGTTCGCGGGCGGCGATGGAACCTGTCCAGCCCATCCCGACGATCACGACGTCCGCCTTCGGCATCTCCTTCACGGCGTTCTTCCTCTATCCGATCGAGACGGGATCGCCGTCGTAAGGGGTCTTGTCCGTAACCAGATCGCCACGCACGGGGTTGGCGCCGGGATAGCCAATCTGCTTCCAGGTGGCGGCACCGCGATTGCCGCCGTAGAGCGGGTCCGCGAAGTAGCCCTCGATGGTATTGTTCAACAGAAGTTCGAAGAACACGGAGGAGGGGAGCCCATTGAGATCGAAGGGCTGCTTCTCCATGCGTGTCAGCAGCGCATCGCGCTGCACCTCATCCAGCTCAGCGACACCCTTGCCGCTCTCCGCCCGCACGACGCGGTCCAGCGCTTCCAGGGAATGGCGGTACATGGCGGCCGGAGTCAGCGCGTATTGCCAACCCTGGCTCGGCTTTCCTTCCGCGAAGGGGCCACGCATGTACCAGTTGCTTGCGGCACCGAATGTACCGGACAGCTGATGATCGATGAAGGTGACAACACCAGATTCGACGCCGCCCGGTCCGCCCTCGCCGGGCGGGATCAGCCGGTCGACCAGCGCGGTCAGCATGTCCGATTCCGGGTTGTTGAGGAAAATGCGGGCGCCCTGCTCCGCGGCGGGCGGCGCGTGCTCGGGGCCTGCCGGCGCGGCCGCTGGAGCAGCGGGTGGCGTTTGTGCCTCGGCTTGGCCGACTAGGCCCGCCAGAGGTGTTGCCGCCGTGGACACGAGAAAGCCACGGCGGTTGAAGCAGTGACTGGGTGGCGCTGCCATCGTCCGGTTCCCTACCGAAGGGTGTTGAGGAACGCGACGACGTCGGCGCGGTCGCGGTTGTTCTGAATGCCCGGATAGGCCATCCGCGTGCCCGGTGCGTAGCCGCGCGGGTTCTTGAGGAAGGCGTCTAGCGAGGCGTCGTCCCAGGTGCCGCCGCGGTTGCGCAGCCCGCCCGAGTAGCTGAAGCCGGACACAGACGCGACCTGCCGTCCCTCCACCCCCCAGAGCGGTGGCCCAACGCGCACGGGTCCGCCCCGCTCAAGGCTGTGGCATGCCGTGCAGACGCGGCCGGCGACCGTCTTGCCGTGCCCCGCATCAGCCTGCTGGGCAGGTGGGCTGGGCTGGCTGGCGCCTCCCGCCGGGGCTGGCGCGGCTGCCGTCTGATTCGCCGTCCCGGCCGGTGCCGGTGCAGCCGTCGGCGCTGCCGCCGAGGGAGGGGTCGCCGCAGCTTGCTGCGTCGGGGCAGGCGCCGGAGCCTGCTCGGCCGGCGCCTGCTCCACGCCATAATAAACCGCCAGCGCGCGACCTAGCGTCGGATCGTCCTGGAGGCGGCGAATGTCCTCCGCCCGAAACCGCGGTGCATCACGTAGCTTCTCGATGGTAGCGTCGAGGCGTACCGCGTCGGTCTGTCCGCTGAAGCGCATCGCCTGCAAGGGCACGATCACGTCGGCCGCCGTTCCGAACAACGAGGCCACCGCACCGCCGCGCGCTCCCGCGGGACGAATGATGAGGTAGGTGACCCGCCCTTCTGTTGCGCCGGAGATAACAAGATCCTCGACGGTTCCGAGTTCGGTGCCGTAGTTACTCATCGCCACGACCCGCTTGCCGAGCAGCTCTCGCCCGGTGATCAGCCAGGGAGCGGCGTCTCCAGCAGGTGCGGCAGCCGATACCTGAGCGGGCGGCGGAGCAGCGGCTGGTGCGGGCTGCTGGGTTGCTGGTGCCGGTGCTGGCGCCGGAGCGGCGGCCTGCTGCTGCGCGCCCTGCTGTGGCGGGGCGGCTGCCTGTTGCTGCCCTTGCTGAGGCGCCGCGGCCTCTCCCGCAGGCGTGGTGTTGCCCGGCGCACTGCCGGCTGGTGATCCAGGAGCCGGCGGCGGCGGGACCGCTGCCTCTGCACCGCGACGCTCACCGGCCATGCTGGTAGAGAGAAGGATGGGTGCGAGCGGTGGTAGGCCGGCCGTGCGCAGCGCGTCGTCAGCCGCGCGTCGGCATCCCTCTCCGTCCTTGTCGCGAGCGGCCCGTTCGGCGCTCGCGATCAGCTCGTCGAGGTGACCACGTTGATCCTCAGGCGCGCGCTCCCGAGCGGCCGCCGCGCGTGAGGCATCCGAAAGACAGGCGGCACCGGCGGGTGCATCGGCAGCTCTCGCCTCCACTGCCGCGAACAAGCCGATCGCGGCAAGGGCAAGACCCTTGCCCCCACTGATTGCTGCACGCCTCATGCATCCACTCCGGTGTCGTTCAGGATCAGGAGCGGCTGTATGGCCGCACGCCCGTCATGCACGCGTGGCTCGAAAACGTGTCGTCAGCACAGGGGTTTGTTGCGGTGGCTGTTCCGAGCGGAAGAATTCAAATGTCATCCATGTAATGCAGCAGAGCTTCAAAATCGTATGCTGAGAGACCCATGCGCGGCGCACAGTCCCGCACCCGGTGAACCAGCAGTTCCGGCTACACGCAGAACTCCGGGCGTGACGTCCGGCGACATTCTTCACCGTTAAGCACTGGGTGACTCTAATCCATGTTGTTTACTGCCGAGCAGGGGCGACTAATTTTGACTCCAACATGTCGCTCTCGTCCTCATGTGAAGTGTGGGCGATTAGCGTCAGAGGCCTGTCGGTCCAGCGCGCCTCTTCGTCGCGCCTCGATGGTCGGCAACCTTCCTGCCGCCGCCCCAGAGCGTCGCAGGGCGGCCGACAGGCGGCCGCCACTCGCCGCGCCGCCTCGCTGCCCAACCGTAGCGGTGGTCGCCCTCCAACAAGTGCAGGTGGTCACGCAGCCGATTGCGCCCCAGCCATTCGAGCGCCGCCTCCAACTCTGCAAGTTCCATCTCCGCACGCGGCTTTCCGCCGAGCGCGCGCTTCAGCACGGCGTTGTAGGCGTGGAATAAGCCTGTCCCGCGAGGCGCCACGAGAGCGGGCGAAACGGAAGCATCGGGGCCGCCTCCCTGCCCGTCCTCCACGGCCTGCGCGGCGACAAGCTCGGCGAGCCGCTGCCGCAGACGCCGTTCCGCGGCAGAGGGTGGCTCGAGCAACTCGCCCTGCGCGTCCGGCTCACGTGCGGCGGCAAGCCCCGCAGCGAGATCAGGCCCGGGCCGGAGGGTGCTCAGGCGAAGGGCCAGCGCGTTGCTCTCCAGCGGCACGATCCCATGCCGCTCGCGTGCCTCCGCCATTTCCTCTTCCAACCAGCCGGGCAGCGCCAGCCTTGCTTGGCGCGGCGGGAGAGGTGGCTTCGCGCGCGTCCCCTGCTCTCGCTCCATCCGCCAACGGAAGCGGGCGAAGAGCGGATCGTCGGGATGGAAGACGAGGGCGCGCTGCTTCTCGTAAGGACCGGCATTCGGATCCACGCGCGTAGCGCGCGCGACCATCTGCTCCAGCCAGGGACGGGAACGAACATGTGTCAGCGCTGCCACGACCGCGACCTCCGGCGCGTCCAATCCCTCATAGGCCATGGCGACAGTGACGAGCACAGCCGGGTCGGCGGTGAGGCGGAAGGAGGCCAGGGTCTCGTGCGCGCCACGCTCCTCCGAGACCGCAAGCGCCATGCTCCCCACCTGTGCCACGGGCACCCAGCCGCGGAGGATGTCAAGATAGCGCCGCGCTTGCACCTGATCCGGCGCGACGACGAGGAGCTTGCCCAGTCCCCGCACCGCATCGGGGCCGAGCAGCCCCCTGCGCTCCGCCCGCAGGCGTCGTGCCGCCTCGAAGGCTCGCCGCAGGAGGCCGGCAGCGAAGCCGGTGCGGAGCGCGGTGAACAGGGCAGGTCTTGTGGATTCATTCGGCGCCACCGCGCGCAGTCGGTGCGGCCCCAGGCGCGGTCGCTCGCCACCGTCCTCGGGTTCGGGGCCGAGCCAAGCGGCCTCACCATCCAATGCACCGAAGGCGACCGGGAGGACCGCGCGCTCGGCCAGAGCGCGCGCGCGGCTATAGCCCACCACAGCCCAATCCGGCGCCGCGAGGTCCACCTCCTGCCTCCCTCCCGAGCCTGCCCGGTAGGGAAGCCAGAGGATCCGCCGCCCGTCGGCCCGCTCCAAGGTGCCCGACAGCAGCAGCCGCGCGGAGGCAAGGGCAAGCAGCGGCTCGATGGCCGCGGACCAGGCTGCCGAAGCCTCACCTGGCACGTCGTGCCCTGAGCCCGCCTCAGATTGGCCGAGAGCGGGCAGATGATGCACCTCATCCACGACGAGGAGGTAGCGATGCGCCCGAAAGGCCGCGAGATGCAGATCCGGCGCGGCCGCGATGCCCTGGTAGGTGGTGACGTATCCGGCGAGGCCGCGGCAGGGATCTCCCGGCAGGTTCTCCGCCGCGCGGACGGACAGGCCGTGGCCGAGCGCTGCCCGCCACATCGGGTCAGCGAAGGCTTCCTCGGCTTGCAGGCGCAGGCTGTCCCGCGGCACGACCCAACAGACCCGCTCGCACATCCCTGCGCCGATCAGGGCACGCGCGGCGATCACGGGCAGGAGCGACTTTCCTCCTCCTGGGGTCACGGCCGCGAGGATGTCCCTTATCCCGCCCGCCTCGCCCGCCGCCATCGCTGCAACAATGGCGGCGACCTCACGCTGATGGCTCCGAAGCGGACGGATAGGCAAAGGCCGAATTCCTTGTGAAGGAGACGCCCTAAGAACCTGATTCCCCTTAGACTTCTTGTCGAGAAAAGATTTTCAAGGAAAATAGCCGCTTAGGTGATTAAATCCCCCCCGCACCCCGCAACCGTTTCGGATGCTGCCGTTTACACGAGCGCAGAGACACCCCCAGCCGTCTTTGCAGTCCCGCAGCGCCGCCGAAGCGGGTCCGCTCAGACGCGCTCGGGGCGCGGCAAGCCCAGGTTGCTGCGCAACGTCGTGCCTGCGTAGTTCCTCCTGAATAGGCCGCGCTCCTGCAGGATGGGCACAACGAGATCGACAAAATCCCCAAAGCCTTCGTGGAAGTAGGGCGGCATCACGTTGAACCCGTCGGCCGCGCGCTCGGTGAACCACCGCTCCAGCATATCGGCGACATGCTCCGCCGAGCCGCAGAGCACCCAATGCCCCCGCGCCGCCGCAGTCAGGTTGTAGATGTCACGCAGCGTCATCCCCTCGCGCCGCGCCTTGCTCAGCATGACCGTCGCGAAGCTGTGGTAGGTATCCGGCAGCGTTATCTCCGGGACTGGTCCGTCCAGGTCGTAGCCGCTCATGTCTAGGCCGAACCGGTCGCTGAGCAGCTGGCGCGCGTTGCCGCCATCGACATAGCTCTGCAGCATGGCCAGCTTCTCGAAGGCCTCCTTGTTGGTTCGCCCGACGACCGGCATTACACCTGGCAGGATCGTCATGTCCTCGGGCCTGCGGCCAAGTGCTGGAAGGCGCGCCTTGAAGGAGGCGTACTGCGCCTTGGCCTCGTCAATATCCTGGACGACAGAGAAGACGACGTCGGCGGTTGCGGCGGCCAGCGCATGGCCCGGCTCCGATCCTCCAGCCTGCAACACGACCGGATGGCCCTGCGGCGAGCGGCCAATATTCACCGGCCCCTTCACCTGGAAGTGCGGTCCGTCATGGTTCAGCGGCCGAACCTTGGCTGGGTCGATGTAAAGCCCCGACGCGGGATCAGCAACTATCGCATCATCCGCCCAGCAGTCCCATAACCCCTTCACCACCTGCAGGAATTCGTTTGCGATGTCGTAACGCTCGGCATGGTTAGGGTGAAGCTTGCCAAAGTTCGGTGCCGCAGCAGGGCTGGCACCGGTCACAGCGTTCCAGGCGGCGCGGCCACCGCTGATATGATCCAGCGAAGCGAAGGCCCGTGCCACGGTGAAGGGATCGCTGTAGGTGGTCGCTACCGTCGCGCCGAGGCCAATATGCGTCGTCGCAGACGCCAGTGCCGAGAGCATGGTCAACGGTTCAAGACGCAGCGTATAGGACGGGTGGGCGGCTGGATCGGCATAGAGGTTGTCGCCCATGAAGATCATGTCAAAGCGACCGCGCTCCGCGGTCTCAGCGATCCTCCGCAACGCCCCCATGTCCTGAAAGCTATCGACGGCTCCCGGGTAACGCCAGCCTGCGACATGACTGCCTGTTCCCAGCAGGAACAAGCCCAGATGCATCTCACGGGTCATCGCCAGAAGATCACCTTATTTTCTATCCAGCCAATCAGTCCAAAGAAGGCAAGGCTCAGGGCGGAAGCCACGAAAATGGCAGACCAAACCCCGACGAAATCGATCCCCACCACCGCTTGGTAGATGATCCAGCCAAGGCCGCTCTGAGCACCCAGCATCTCCGTCACGATCGCCACGATCAGGCTGCGCACGGTCGCCACGCGCATGCCAGCGGCGATCAGCGGCAGCGCTGCGGGCAAGCGAAGCCGCCACAGCACGGAAGCCTGACCGGCACCGAAGCTGCGCAGCAGGTCAACGCTCCGCCGGTCCACCCGGTCGAAGCCCGCGAGCGCGCTGAGGAAGACAGTGAAGCCCACCGCCAGCGTCACGAGAGCGATCTTGGAGGATACACCGATGCCGAACCAGAGGAGCACCAGCGGTGAATAGGCCGCGACAGGCACCGAGTTTACCGCCATGACCACGGGCAGAACCGCGCTCCGCGACCAGGGCACTACGATGATGACGACAGCAAACGCAACGCCGATGGCTGTGCCGAAGGCATAGCCAACAAGCGCCTCGAGCAGCGTGGTCGCGCCGCCCGCGATCAGGTTGGCGCGCTGCGTCCAGATGCTTGCGAGGATCTCGCTGACCGCTGGCAGGGTGTATGAGGGCAGCGCAAAGCCCCGGGCCGCTCCCTCCCATAGAAGGACGAGAAGGACCGCACCAAGCAGGCCACGGAGGGCGACACGGCTCACTGCTCGGCGCCCCAGAAAACCAGCCAGCGCTCAGCAAGCGAGATGGCCGTGTAGAACCCCGTGCCTAGCAAAGCTGCGCAGAGGATGGCGGCCCACATCACCGTCACCTGCTCGGTGTACATGGCCTGCAGCAGGATGACGCCGAGTCCGGTGGTATCTCCGAACTACTCGCCCACGATCGCCCCGACCAAGCTGAGCGACGCGCCGAGGCGAAGGGCGACGAAGATCTGCGGCAGCGCGGCGGGGAGCATCAATCGCAGCAACAACTGCCGCCCCGTGGCCCCGAAGCTGCGCAGCAGCGCGATTTGGCGAGGATCAACCGACCGGAGCCCAAGGAGCGTGTTCACGGTCACTGGGAAGAAGGTGAGGTAGAAGGCGATCACCGCCTTGGCCAGAAGGGTGTTGCCGAACCAGAGGACCACGAGCGCGCCGAACGCTATAACCGGGACGGTCTGAAAGACGACGAAGATCGGGAAAAGCATATCCCGCAGCACTGGCGCGCGCAGGAAGAGGATGCCGTTTAGCACGCCCACTGCCACTCCCGCCGCGAAGCCGATCAGGGTTTCCAGAAGGGTACGCAGGAAGCCTGCGACATAGGCTTCCGGGGTCGCCACGATGGTTGAGAGGATGGCGCTCAGCCGCGGCAGGTATTCAGGCCGGATGCCGAGGGCGAGCACGGCCCCTTCCCACACCGCAGCGGCAATCACGATGCCTAGTACCAGCCGGCCCAGCCAGAGAAGTGCGGGTGCCACTCGGCGCCAACCCGGCGCTCTGCGTCGCGCCGTCAGTGCGAGTGCCGCACTCAAGCCATCCGGCCCGCAGCAGGGATTGCGGCGAGGAAGCTGCCGTCATAGACCTTCGCAAGGTCGACAGGGGCCTTGATCACCTCGTACTGGCGCAGGAAGTCGTGGGCGGAGCGCACCGCTGTCTCGTCGATCCAGAAGAGGCCCTGCTGCGCGGCGGCTCCGGCCGTCATCAGCTTGCCGGCTTCCGCCAGCATGAATTCCTGGTGGTCGCGGTTGAGCGATGGTGCCGCAGTCATGACGGCATCCACGCCTGCCTTCTGGTCCTTCAACGCATCCCGCCAGCCGCGAATGGATGCACGCAGGAATCCCCGCACCATCTCAGGCCTCTGCCGTGTGGTCGTCTCGCTCACGATCAGCGTGTCGCGCGGGAAGGTGATGCCCTGGTCCTCAGCGACGAAGGTCCGCAGCTTGTCGCGTCCGATGCGGGTCATCAGCGTGTAGAACTCGTTGTAGCGAGTGGCGGTGACCACATCGACCTGGCCGTCCACAAAGGGTGTAACCGACACCTGCTGGGGCTGCATGGTGAAGTCACCGGGCTTGAGACCGGCCTTCGCGAGCATGCCCAGCAGCACGTAGTTGGCGCCGGTGAACCAGGTAGTGATCGTCTTACCCTTGAAGTCCTGGATCGTGCGGATGGGCCCGTCGGCGCGGGAGACAAAGACGAAGGGCGTCTGCTGGTGGGCGACGCCGATGCAGACGACAGGGAGATTCTTCTCCCGCGCGGCGAAGACACTGTCCGTGCCGCCGGAGAGGCCGAAGGTATCCGCGCCAGAGGCGACCAGATTTTCCGTCAGCAGGTTAGGCCCGCCGGGGTTGATGGTCAGGTCGATGCCCTCGGCCTCGTAGTAGCCGCGTGCCTTCGCGAGGTAGAAGCCGGCGAACTGCGTTTGCGCAAGCCATTTCAGCCGCAGGGTTGCCTTCTGGGTGCCCTGGGCACGGGCAAGGAAGGGAAGGATGGCGGGCGCCGCAGTAGCCGCGGCGAGAAGGGTACGCCTCTGCATAGGGACGGTCTCCGTGGCTAGGTTTAGTCGCGGTAGGATGGGTCGGCACGGTCGAGTTGGCGGAGCAGTGCGGGCCATTCCCGCTGACCAGGCACGAGGATGTCGCCCTGCTGATCCCAGAACTGGCGCGCGGCCCTCTCGCAGACCTCATGCGGCGGTCTCACCAGCTTCGCGCCGGCTGCCGCGGCGGCCTGCATATCGAGCTGAATACGGGCGGCACGGTCGAAGTAGTAGAGCAGCATGAAGGCCTCGCCGGGCGTGCGGCCGGTCGTGAGAATGCCGTGGTTGCGCATTAACATTACCTTGTTCTCGCCAAGATCGCGCACCAGGCGCTCCTGCTCATCAAGGTCGATCGCCACCCCCTCATAGTCGTGGAAGGACTGTCTGCCGTAGAATCGCATAGCGAACTGGCTGAGCGGTAACAGACCCTCCTGCTGCCCGGAGACGGCGAGGCTCGCATCCGAATGGGTGTGCAGGACGCAAGCTGCATCGGCGCGTGACTGATGGAGCGCCGCGTGAATGACGAAAGCCGCGACGTTCACCTCATGCGGCGAGTTGTCGATCTTGCGACCCTGCGTGTCGATCTTCACCAGGTCCGAGGCGGTGATCTCCTCGAAGAGAAAGCCGTAGGGGTTGATGAGGAACTGATCCTCCTGCCCAGGCACGCGCAGGGAGGTGTGGTTGTAGATCATGTCGTCCAGTCCCAGCCGCGCCACCAAGCGGTAGCAGGCGGCCAGGGAGACGCGGGCCTCACGCTCCGCTTCGTCCATGCTCACGCCGCCCTCATGCCGGTGGCCATGAAGGACTTCATGCTCTCCTCCTCAATAGCCGCCAGGATCTCCCGCTTGATCGCGATGAACTCGGGCGAGGTGACCAGTTCCGCCGATCGTGGCCGAGGCAGATCAACTGGCCTGGCCAACTTCACGGAACCCGGCCGCGCCGTCATGACGAGCACCCTGTCACCGAGGAAAATGGCCTCGTCCACGTCATGAGTGATGAAGAGGACCGTCCGGCGGTGCCGCTCCCATACGTCGAGGAGCCACCGCTGCATCATGCTCCGCGTCAGCGCGTCCAGTGCACCGAAGGGCTCATCAAGAAGCATCAGTTCCCGTTCGAACATGAAGGTGCGCATCAGCGCCACGCGCTGGCGCATGCCGCCGGAGAGCTGGTGGGGGTACTGCGCCTCGAAGCCGGCGAGGCCAAATTCGGGCAGCATCTGCAGCGCCCTCGCGCGCGCGGTCTTGCGGTCGGCACCCTCGATCTCGTTGGCGATGATTGCGTTGTCGATCACATTCCGCCAGGGCAGCAGCAGGTCGCGCTGTGGCATGAAGGAGACCCGGCCCAGCAACTCGTGCGCGTGGCAACTACGTCCTTTGAAGCGCAGCACGCCGTCCTGGTCGGGCTCGTCCAGGCCGGCCACCATGTTGAAGAGGGTGCTCTTACCGCAGCCGCTCGGCCCGACGACGGTGACGAACTCGCCGGCGGGCACGCTCATCGACAGCCCGCGCACTGCCTGGACCGCCCCGAAGGTCTTGTCGATCCCGCGCAGCTCCAGCAGCGGAGCGGTCTCATTGGGGGTGTCAGCCAAGCGTTCCGGTTCCTTGTAAGGCGGCCAGGATCGTCGAGGCTCAGCAACCCTCGTGCCAGGAGCACCGATTCCTGGCAGATAAGGAATACGGCACCCCGGAGAAGTACAGCACGGGACCTGCCCTTAGAATACAAACTCGGGGAGTTTGCACACAAATGAGCGAAACCGAGGCACATCTGCAAGCAAATGCCTCAGGAACAGAGCAGCGACCACTTCTGGCCGCCGAGGGCGAGACCCTGGCCAGCGCCCTGCGCCGCCGGCTAGAGGCGGAGATCGCCGAGGGGCGCCTCGATCCGGGCAGCCGGTTGGATGAGCAGGACATCGCCCAACGCTTCGGCATCTCGCGCACCCCGGTCCGGGAGGCCTTCCGCCTGCTTGCCTCCGACCGGCTGGTCGAGCTGCGCGGCAGGCAGGGCGCGCTGGTCCGTCGGATCGGCGTCCATACACTGGTGGAGATGTTCCAGGTAATGGGGGAGCTGGAGGGCCTGTGCGCCCGCCTCGCCGCCCGGCGGGCTTCGGCCCGCCAGCTGGAACGGCTTGCCGCCATCCATCTCCGCCTCGAGGCCGCCGCCGAGGCCGGGCCTGACGGCTTCTACGACGTGAACCAGGAGTTCCACGAAGCGATCTACGAGGCCGCCTGCAACGTCTTTCTGGCCGAAGAAACACGTAAGCTTCGCAACCGCGTGGCCACCTATCGCCGCCGCGTCACCCGCATGCCCGACCGCATACGGGACACGATACGGGAGCACGCGGAGATCATGGAGGCCATCACCACCCGCAACCCGGAGCGCGCCCACGCCGCGATGCGCGCGCATCTCAACCTGCTCGGCGACAACCTCCTGGACTTCATCGCTGCCTTCGAGTGACGCTCTGGTATGCAAATTGCTCCTAGTTGCATACTTAATTCGGGATCCAGAACTTGAAGCTCGACCTGACCGGCAAGACTGCCCTTATCACCGGCGCCTCTAAAGGCATCGGCCTCGCCTGCGCTGAGGTTCTTGCGGAAGAGGGTTGCCATCTTCACCTCGCCGCCCGGAATGGCGCCGCCATGGAAGAGGCTGCGGCACGCCTCCGGGCCGATTATGGGGTGGAGGTCATCGTCCACGCCGCCGACCTCGGCAGCACACCGGCCATGGAAGCGCTGGCAGAGGCCGTCGGCGAAATCGACATCCTCGTGAACAATGCCGGCGATATCCCCTCTGGCACCCTCGCCTCCGTGACGGATGAAGCGATCCGCAAAGGCTTCGACCTGAAGGTCTTCGGCTACATCACCCTTACGCGCATCTATTACCCTCGCATGAAAGCGAAGAGGGGCGGCGTGGTGATCAACGTCATCGGCAACTCCGGGGAAAACTGGGACGCCGCCTATTTTGCCGGTTCCACCGGAAACGCCGCCCTCATGTCCTTCTCCAAGGCGATCGGCGGCCGCAGCTTGGACGATGGCATTCGCATCATCGGCATCAATCCCGGCCCCGTCGCCACTGACCGCATGCTGAAGATTATGCGCACCAAAGCCGTGGACATGCTGGGCGATGCTGCGCGTTGGGAGGAGCTTTTCGACAAGTATCCCGGCAAGCGCCCGGCCACCGCGCGCGAATGCGCCGATCTCGTCGCCTTCATGGCCTCCCCGCGCGCGGGCTATATCACTGGCACCGTCGTCACGATCGACGGCGGCATCGCGGCCCGCGGCTCGGTGATCTGACATGCAGCCCGATGCCGCGGAGCGGACGCTGCTTCGCAACCGCTATTTCGACGAGCTGACCGCCACCCCCGACCTGGCCTGGATGGGCCAGAACACGAACCACATTCCCGCCCATCCCGCCGTGCGTGCCGCGATGATCGACGCGGTTGAGCGCGGTGAGTTCAACGCCTATGCCCCGCCGCTAGGATTCGAGGCCCTGCGCACCGCTATCCTCGCCGATCTCGGCGTTGAGGGGGCGGAGGCGCTGGTGACGGAGGGCGGCGTGAACGCCCTTGCCCTTGTCTGCCGCGCGCGGTGCAAGCCCGGCACTCGCTTCGTCACCACCGACCCGAGCTGGAAATGGCCGCTGATGTTCGCCCGCCAGGCTGGGGCGGAGGTGGTGGAAATCCCGATCTACGATCCAGCCGTGAACTACAAGCTGACGCCCGAGGCATTGGCGGCCGCTGTGGACGACCGCACCACCGTCATCTACCTCGTCGATCCGAACAATCCGCTGGGTATCCGCTACACCGCCGATGAGATCGCCGCCTTCGCCCGCATCGCTCGGGGTTGCGGCGCCTTGCTGGTGCATGACTGCACCTATCGCGACTTCGCGGAGGGCCACCATCCCGCCCTGCTTGAGGCACCGGAGCACGCGGTAGTCTCCCTCTCCTTCTCGAAGTGGCTTGGCCTAGCCGGGATGCGCATCGGCGCGCTCGTCACGCCCCGCGCCCTCTTCGGCGAGTTCGCGGCCCAGGCGACCAGCGTTCTCGGCGCCAGCGTCATCGCCCAGCGCGCCGCCCTCGCCGGCCTCTCAGTGAAGCGGGAATGGATGGCCGAGGTCCGCCGGATCGACGGCGCCAACAAGGCCATGATCCGGGATGCGGCGGCCGCCGCTGGCCTCACCTGCCCCGTTTGGCCCAGCCACGGCAACTTTCTCGTGCTCGAGACCGGCGCCGCCGGCCTGCGCCCGGAGGCGCTGGTGGAGGCCGCCCGCCGGCGCGGCATCATGATCCGCCAGGGCACCTACCACACGGAGCGCTTCGGCGACCGCTTCATCAAGGTCAGCACCTCGGTCCCGACCAAATGGGCCGAGCGCCTACGAGACGCCTTTCCCGCCGTCGTGGCGGAGGCGCGCATGCTCAACGACGTCGCGCCGCAATTCTGAGGGGGCCATTATGCCGCGCATCACGACAAGGGACGGCATCGCTCTGCACGTGGAGGAGGTGGGCGATGGCACGCCCATCCTCTTCATCCACGAGTTCGGCGGCAACCACGAGAGCTGGGAGCCGCAGCTCCGCTTCTTTTCCCGGCGCTATCGCTGCATCACCTATGCCGCCCGTGGCTACCCGCCCTCCGACGTGCCGAAGGATCTGGAACGCTATGGCCAGGCCATCGCCGCCGACGACGCGGTGGCCGTGCTCGACGCCCTCGGGATCGATAGGGCCCATGTCGTCGGCCTCTCCATGGGCGGCTTCTGCGCCGTTCACTTCGGCCTTCGCACACCCGAGCGCGCCCTCTCGCTGACCATCGCCGGTGCGGGCTACGGCTGCGAGAAGGATTTCGAGGAGTATTTCCGCGGCGTTTCCCGCGAAGTGGCGGACAAGTTCGAGCAACTCGGCTCAGCGGCCTTCGCGCCCATCTATGGCTCCGGCGCATCCCGCGTGCAGTTCCAGAACAAGGACCCGTTGGGCTGGCAGGAATTTGTGGAGCGCCTTGCCACGCATGACAGCCTCGGCGCCGCCATGACCATGCGCGGTGTCCAGGCGCGCCGTCCCTCCTTCTGGGACCTTGAGGAAGAGCTGAAGAGGATGACCGTCCCGAGCCTCGTCATCGTCGGTGATGAGGACGACCATTGCCTCCAGCCGGGCCTCTACCTCAAGCGGACCCTCCCCGCCTGCGGCCTGTCGATCATCCCCAAGACTGGCCACACGCTGAACCTCGAAGAACCCGCCGCCTTCAACGCCCTGCTAGCCGAGTTCTTCGCACAGGTGGAGCACGGCGCCTGGAAGCTGCGCGACCCCCGCGCGCTTCCGGGCGAGGTGATGAAGACGACGTGACCCCCCGCACGAAGGCGGATCGGCTCTGGGGTCGCCTCATGGCGCTGGCCGAGATCGGCGCCCTCCCCGGTGGCGGCGTGAACCGCCAGGCCCTCTCCCCCGGCGAGATCGAGGCCTGGCGCCTGCTCATCGGCTGGGCTGCGGAGGCGGGCATGGAACCCTCCACCGATCCCGCGGGCAACCTGTTCCTCACCCTTCCCGGCCGCGACCGTGCCCTGCCGCCCTTGCTGATGGGCAGTCATATCGATACCCAGCCAACGGGCGGGAAGTTCGACGGCGCCTTCGGCGTTCTTGCCGCCCTTGAGGCCGCGCAGTCCCTCGGCATCACGCCCGCGCGGGATGTCACGGTCGTTGCCTGGATGAACGAGGAGGGCAGCCGCTTCGCACCGGGCATGATGGGTTCAGAAGCCTTCGCCGCCGTCCGCCCGCTCGCCGAAATCCTCGCCGCCCGGGACGCGAATGGCACCAGCGTGGCCGAGGCGCTCTCCACCCTGCACGCTGCCTTCCCGGAACTGCCCTGCCGCCGCCTCGGCTTCCCAATCGCCTGGTACCTTGAGCCTCATATCGAGCAGGGTCCGCTTCTCGAACAGCATGGCGCCCCTATCGGTATCGTTACGGGCATACAGGGCAAGAAGACCTGGGAGATGGTGGTGCGTGGCGAAGAGGGCCATGCCGGCACTCTCGACATGGCCGATCGCCAGGACGCGCTGGCTGCCTTCGCCCGAATAGCTGACGCCATGTTCCGCGAGGTCGGCACCATCGATCCCATCATCAAGTTCACCATCGGCATGGTGCGGCTGGAGCCCAACGCCCCCTCCGTCGTGCCCGCGCGCCTGACGTTCCGGATCGACCTGAGACACCCCGACAACGCCGTGCTGCACGCTGCCGGCGAGCGACTGGAGGGGCTGGCCGCCTCGCACGCGCCGCCCTGCACGATCAAGGTGAAGCGCCTCGTCGATGCTCCCTCTAACGGGTTTGATGCCGATCTCCGCGCCCGCATCGCACGCGCCGCCGAAGGGCTGGGTGAAGCCGCCATGCCTATTCTTTCGGCCGCCGGACACGACGCCCGGCACATGGCGCCGCTCTGCCGCACGGCTATGATCTTCATCCCCTGCCGTGACGGCGTAAGCCACGCGGAGCATGAATGGGCGGAGCCCGCCCATGTCGCCGCCGGCGCCGCCGTGCTGGCGGAGGTCGCGGCCGGCCTTGTCCTGGAGCCCGCATCATGACCGACATGGCCGACCTTCCCGTACAGCGGCCGGAGGCGCCGCGGAGCGCCGCCGCCGCCCGGGCACGCTTCTTCAACTTCGGCAACGCCTTCAACATTAAGCTGCCGCCCGTCCCGCCCTCCGGCTTCCCGGAGGTGCTGGCCGCAGCGGGCGCCCCCGAGGCTTCGACCGGCTTTTACGCCTGCGACCAGTCAGCGGCGCTGGGCTGCCCCTTCCCTGCCACCACGCCACTCATGCTGGCCCGCTACGCCCGCATCCGCGCCGGGGAGGCGCTGACAATTGAATTGTCCGCCACGGGTCTCATCATCCACGCGCTGCGCGGCTGCGGTGATACGGCGGATGTCGCCTGGAGCGCCGGCGACATCTTCCTCCTTCCCGGTGGTTCCCCCACTCGCCTCAAGGCCACCGAGGACACGCTCCTCTGGATCGTGACGGACGAGCCCCTCCCGGCCCTAGAAGGCGCGCGGCCAGCTCCTAGCCTTCTCGCACCGGTCCATTATCCTGCCGCCGAGATCGAGCGGCAGCTCGCCATCCTCGGCACCACGACGCAGAACGACGCGACCTCGGGCATGGCCGTCATCTTCTCGTCAGAGGGTCTGGAGGAGGCTCGGAACATCACGCCCCTGCTAACTCTGTCGCTTAACACCCTACCGCCCCATGGCACGCAACGAGCTCACCGGCACAACTCCGCCGCCATCACTCTCGTGTTGCAGGGCGAAGTGTGCCATTCCGCAATCGCGGGCCGCCGCGTGCCATGGCAGCCCGGCACCACCCTCGTCACCCCGCCGGGAGACCCGCATTCTCACCACAATCGTGGGGCCGTGCAGGCGCGCTTCCTCATCGTGCAGGATGGAGGGCTTCACTACCATGCCCGCACCATGGGCTTCGCCTTTCTCGAGTAGCGGAGGTCATGCGCCGCAGCCGGGTGCTGATGTAGGAGAAGTTCGAGGTGCTCGAATTCTGCTGCGCCGCTGCCGTCTGCTATCTCATGCTGACTGTCCTGGAATCTCGTCTAGGTTCGGTTTGGAACGCCATCACGGCCGCGGCCACGCCGATTCCGGCCAACAGGCAGCGCCGATCCAGGCCCGCGCTGCGAAGGGGGTCTAATTCCGCTGCGGCGGGGCCGCAGAGGCCGGCGCCACGCTGATCCGTGGCTGCTTTCCCCGCGACAGACAGCCGCGGTCACTTCGGAGCGGAAGGAACGACTGGCCTCTGGACCTACGCACAGGCGGCCGCCATCCATATCCTCAATGGACGGGCGAGACCTGCCCGCCTCATACAGAGCAGAAGGATTGAACGGCAGCATGTTCCTTGAGATCGCCCAGATCGAAGTGAAGCCCGGAAGCGAGGCCACGTTCCAAGAGGGGGTGGCGAAGGCCGCGCCACTCTTCCAGCGGGCCAAGGGGTGCCGCGGCATGGAGCTGCAGCGGTCCGTCGAGTTCCCCTCGCGCTACCGCCTGATTGTCACCTGGGAGACAGTCGAGAACCATACCGTGGATTTCCGCGGCTCGGTGGATTTTCAGGAGTGGCGCCGCCTAGTGGGCGACTGCTTCGCCTCGCCGCCCGCCGTGGAGCACACGCATCAGGTACTGAAGGCTTTCTGAGAGGGCCTGTGACGCATGATCATCGTCCATCATGCGTCACCTTCTACGAGACTTGCGAGCACAGCGGACGGCGACTCAGCGCCGCGCTATTGGGGGGCTCAGAGATGCCGCCCGCTGTCCACCACGATGCTGCTGCCCGTGGTCAGGCGCAGATGGGTTACCGCAGCCATAACGGCCAAGGCCACGTCGTCCGGTTCGGCAACCGTTTTCAACGGCGTGGTCGCGGCCTGCTTCTCCACCCCTTCGCGCGTCCGGCCGGGCACGAAATCGGTCGCAACCGCCGCGGGCGAGACGCCGATGACTCGGATCTCCGGCCCCAGCACTCGCGCGAGCGAAAGTCCCATCGTGTCCAGCGCCGCCTTGGAGGCGCAGTAGGCAATGCTGCTGCCGAGCCCCGTACTGCCGGACAGCGAGGAGATGTTGACGACCACCCCGTCTCCCCCACGCCGAAGGAGAGGCGCGAAGGCGCGGATCGTGGCGAAGGGCCCGCGCACATTGGTGATCAGGATACGGTCGAAAGTGGCATCATCGAGCGCGTCGAGATCGGCGTGCAGCACGGCGCGGGTGACGCCGGCGGAGTTCACAAGGATATCCGCCCGCCCAAGTCGGCGCTCTACCTCGGCCGCGGCAGCGCCGATCGCGCCGCTGTCTTCCATGGGAATGCGCAGGGCAAGGTGACCTTCGCCGGGAAGCTCGGCGCGCAGTGCCTCGGCGCGTTCCGCTCCGGCGTTGAAGCCGAGGACGACCGTCGCACCGGCTGCCGCGAGGCGCCGCACCGCAGCCGCCCCGATCCCGCTGCTGCCACCTGTGACGACGGCCACGCGCCCCTCAAGCCGGTACTCCCCCTGCCCGCCCGCTCGCAACCCGTCCACCTGTCTCTCCTTTCTATCCCAGCCCTGGCTGGGGCCTCACCGTCACCGACGATCCACCGGCGCAGGAGACGCGGAGAACCCGCGTGCCCCGCCGCCGGCTAATGCGCCTTCAGATCGCAGTGGGGGCCGGATAATCCACCTCGTTCAGCACCCAGCCGGGCTTGGCCGAGAAGTCGTGGCGTGGCGGGCAGAAAATATCGATCATCTGCCCCGCTTCCTCGGCCCGCGAGGTGTGGATGGCCGGAGGCGGGATCACTGTCAGGGATGGCGCCTTGCAGAGGCGGTGCTCGTCCTCCCGCCAGGCGTTCATGTCCGTCGTCCAGGGCCAGCGGATATGGTGCGTATAGGAGCCATTCAGCACCAGCGATCCCTGCTCGAAGTCGTCGTGGTGATGCGGTGACAGCTTCGAGATGTCACGCGGCCCAGGCGCCGGCTCAAGGACGTTCACCATGAAGGTCGTGCAGCGCCAGATCCGCCCGAAGCGGCCGGCCTGCTTTGGCACGTCAAGGCTGTAGGCACGGATGCGGAAGCCGTCCGGCGGCGTTGGCCAGTTCTCCAGGGGCGGGATGTTGGGGCGCGCCTCCGCATAGGACCCCGCGTTGGGGCAGAGCGCGACAAGATCCGCGGAGCGGGTCGTGAACAGCCGCACCACCCGCCCTGAGGATTGAAGCGTGATCCGGCTCTCCCCCGGCGGGATGAAGGCTATGGAGTGGCCAGCAACGGTCTGCTGCTCACCGCCCGCCTCCACCTGCACGGAAGTGCCCGCGTCCGGGAGGAGCAGCACGTATTCGTCCGGCTGGGCCGCCCGGGACAGGACGGCTCCTGCTTCCGCCTCGGTATAGACCGTCAGGAAATTCTGGCCGCGCGTGTACCAGCTGCGCGCATCGGCGCCGCTTTCCTGCGGCGGCACCTCGTAGAAGAGGCCGTACTCCGCGGGGACGAAACGAGAGGGAGCCGGGCGCGTGGTTTGACTGGGCGCCAAATCGGCGCGCGGGTCCGAACGGTCATACATGCTGAGGCCTCCCCGAAGTTTGTCCCGATGAACGGAACACCATTCCGAACATCAGACCGAGGATTGTTCCGTACCGTCGGGGATGTCAATCCGCAGCAGCCGGGGACGCCTGCAGGCCGAGCAGCGATGAGACGCGTCGGGCCGCCTCGACCACGGCACGAATCTGGCCGGGTGAAGGCTCAGCCTCGATGAACTGGATGGACCCAACGATCGCAATCGTTCCGGCCAGAGCCCCCGATCCGTCAAAGATCGGCGCGGCAAGGGCGTTCACGCCGAGCACGCTCTCGCCTGGCGACACGGCCCATCCGCGCCGCCGCACCCGCTCCAGTTCCGCCCGCAGCGCGGCCGGGCTCGCGATGGTGTGGGCGGTCCGGATCTCGAACCGCGAGAGGAGCACCCTTTCCCGCTGTTCCGGCTCGGCATAGGCCAGCGTGATCTTTCCCTGCGCGGTGCAGTGGGACGCGAGCTGAGAGCCGGGTTTCACCACGATTTCGATCGCCTCCCGGCTCGGCAGCGTCGCGAGTACCTGTGCGCCCTCGGCCGCGGCACGGCTCACCACGACGGATTGCCCGAGCGCGTCCCGGAGGTCGCGCATTGCATCCCGGGCAATGGCCGCGAGATCGAAGGCCTCGGCCACGATCCTTCCGAGCGTCACCAAGCGGCTGCCGATGAGGTACTTCTCCGATCCCGCGGGTTGCGTGACATAGCCCTGCTCCAGCAGCGTGCGCAGGTGCCGGTGCACGCGGCTCTTGGAGGTCTGCATCGCGCGGGAGAGGTCCGTTACCCCAACCCCGCCCGGCTGCCGCGCCAGGAACTCGAGAATGTCGAGGGCCATGGACACGGCCTGCAGCCCCTCCCCTCGTGTCGGTCCTGCGATCCTGGGCATTGGCCCTCCTCCGACCCTACCTTGACACGCAAGGACGGGCGATCATACGTTCTGTTCAACGGCCGTTTGTCCCGCTTACCAGAACAGCAGGACGGCATCAAGGCCATGCCCTGATCGTCCAGGAACCCGCCATGACCCCACCCTCATCGGTCGGCAGCCAAAGCACCGGCTTCCGCGAAAGGCTTCTGCGGGGCGAGCGCCTCGTCGGCACCTTCCTAAAGACCCCCACCCTCCACGCGGCCGAAATCCTCGGGGGTGTCGGGCTCGACTTTGTCGTCGTGGACGAGGAGCACTCGCCCTTCGACCGGCAGGCCACCGACGCGGCCCTCTTCGCCGCCCGCGCCACCGGCATGGCCGGGCTGGTCCGCGTGCCGAGCGCCGCGCCCTACCACCTCCTCTCTGTGCTCGATTGCGGGGCAACGGGCGTGCTGGTTCCGCACGTCGCCAGCGCTGCGATGGCCCGCCAGGCGGCGGCCGCCTGCCGCTACCGCGGAGGCCGGCGCGGGTGGTCCGGCTCCGTGCGCGCGCACGGCTATGGCGGCGGAAAGATGTGGGAGGCGATCGACCGGGCCGATACAACAACCACCGTTATCGCGCAGATCGAGGACGCGGAGGCGCTGGACGAGATCGACGCCATCGCGGCCACGGAGGGGATCGACGCGCTCTTCATCGGGCGCGGCGACCTGACGGCCTCGATGGGCGCGCCCACGAACGACGCGCCGGCAATCCGCGATGCGGTGGATCGCATTGCGGAGGCGGCACACCGCGCGGGCAAGCCCGTCGCCGTCTTCGTCAGCGGGATGAAGGAGGCGGAGTGGCTCGCCGGAATCGGCGCCACGGCCTTCGTCTACTCCTCCGACCAGGGATTCATGAAGCAGGCTGCCGCGCGCGCCCTCTCCGACCTCCGCGCGCTCGGCGTGCCCCAGGCCGCCACGGCCTGAGGCAGGAAAGAGGAACCCAGGCCATGACCGTACAGAACATCGCCCCCGACGCGATCGGCGCCGCCGAGGTGGACGCGCTGATGCAGGGCGCCATCGACCTGCACTGCCACAGCGGCCCCTCCGTGATGGCGCGCGCCCTGAACCACGAGGAGGCGCTTGCCCAGGCAGCCGCGGCGGGCATGCGCGCCGTGCTCTTCAAGGACCATTACTACCCCACCGGCCCCTTCGTGGATGTGCTGAAGGAGGCGGGCAAGGCAACCGTCGCCGAGCCGATCGGCAGCATCGTGCTGAACAACTCCGTCGGCGGCATCAATCCCTTCGCGGTGGAGCCCGCGCTGAAGACCGGGGCGAAGGTGGTGTGGATGCCCACCGTCTCGGCGGCCAACCACATCCGCGAGGGGCATCGCAAGTCGCTCCTGCCGACCAAGGGCAAGATGCTGAAGCAGGTGGCGCTCTCCGCCGTCGACGAGCGCGGCGACCTGCTGGACAACGTGAAGCAGGTGCTCGACCTTATCGCGGAGCACGACGCCGTCCTCTCCTGCGGCCACCTGCACATCAGCGAGTGCTGGCCGCTATTCGAGGAGGCGAAGCGGCGCGGCGTGACGCGCCTGCTCTGCAACCACCCGAGCTACACCGTCGGCGCCAGCCTCTCCGACATAAAGGAACTCGCCTCCATGGGCGTGTGGCTCGAGCACTCGATTTGCATGTTCATCCCCAACCGCCTGAAGTGCTACGAGGGCGACTTCCTCAAGGCTATGATCGACGCAGCGGGCGTGGGCCGCACCTTCTTCGGCTCGGATATGGGGCAGACGAACGTGCCCATGCCCGTCGAGGGCTTCCGCGGGATCATTCGTCTCCTCCTTTCTCTCGGATATGGGCCGGAGGAGGTCCGCCGCATGGTCTCAACCAATGCCGCCCAGCTTGCCGGCATCGGCGCGAACGAGAGCGCTGCCAAGGCCAAGGTTGCCTGAAAGACAAAGGCGAAGAGGCGTCAGGGAAACAGGATCAATGACCATGCTCACGAGGCGCCGTGCGCTCCTCGCGCTTTCTGGTGCGGCACTCGCCGCGCCGATGCACCGCGCGGCCGCGCAGCCCGCGTGGCCCGCGCGTGCCGTCACGGTAATCGTGCCTTTCTCAGCCGGCGGCTCCGCGGATGTCGTGGCACGCGCCCTTTCCAAGCACCTGACAGGCGAGTTCGGGCAGGCCTTCGTGGTGGACAACCGCGCTGGCGCGGCGGGGAACATCGGCGCCCAAAGCCTCGTGAATGCCGCCCCGGACGGCTACACACTGATGATGACCACCAGCGGCCCGGGCGCTACGAACAAGCTTCTCTACAAGCAGATACCTTACGATCCGGAGAAGGACCTGTCGCCCATCGGCCTCATCGCCGACACGCCGCTCGTGATCGCGGCGACGCCGAAGCAGCCCTTCTCCACGCTGCCCGAGCTCATCGCCTATGCGAAGGCCAACCCCGACGCGCTGAACTTCGGCACGCCGGGCAACGGCACAATGGGTCACATGGCCGCGGTGCAGCTTATGTTCCAGCAGGGCATCCGGTTGAACCACGTGCCCTATCGCGGCACCGGTCCGCTGACCAACGACCTGCTGGCCGGCACGCTGGACCTCGCCTTTGATTTCGTGCCCACCTACCTCGCGCAGTTCGACAGTGGCGCGCTTCGCGGCATTGCCGTCACCTCCCCCGAGCGCCTGGCCAGCGCCCCACAGCTGCGGACGACAACGGAGCAGGGACTGCCGGGCTACACACCTAAGGCCTGGTTCGGGTTGGTTGGGCCTGCCCGCATGCCGCGCCCGGTCATTGACCGCCTGAACGCCTCCATCAACACCTATGTCCGCAGCCAGGAGGGAAGCACGCTTCTCGCCAGCCTCGGCGCCCCTGTGCGCGGTGGTACGCCCGAGGAGTTCGCGCGCACCATCCGGGAGGAAGTCGCTCGCTGGCGCCCTATAGTCGAGGAGGCGAGCATCCGTCTCGACTAGGATCACTCCCGTGAAGGTCATTGAATACCGCGGCGCCGGCGGAACCGAGGTGCTCGCCCTGGCCGAGCGCCCGCTCCCCGTACCTGGCCCTGGCGAAGTGCTTGTGTGCGTGGCCGCGGCCGGGCTCAACCGCCCTGACGTGCAACAGCGCCGTGGTCTCTACCCGCCGCCACCAGGTGCCTCCGACATCCCAGGGCTGGATCTGTCCGGCATCGTGGAAAGTGCGGCACCCGACGTGGCCTGGCCACGCATCGGCGACGCCGTCTGCGCCATCGTCACCGGCGCGGCGCACGCGGAATACTGCGCGGTGCCGGCAGCACAATGCCTGCCCGTCCCGCGCGGCCTCAGCTTCGTCGAGGCGGCCTCCCTGCCCGAGGTGTTCTTCACGGCCTGGAACAACATCATCTGGCTCGGCCGCCTCGGTGACGGCGAAACGCTCCTTGTGCAGGGCGGAACCAGCGGCGTCGGCCTGGCGGCCATCCAGATCGCGAAGCGGCTCCGCGGCGCAAGGGTGATCGCGACGGCCGGAACGCCGGAGAAGCGCCGCGTCTGCCTTGAGACCGGCGCCGACGCCGCAATCGACTACCGCGACCCGCACTGGCCAGCCCTTGTACGGGACGCGTCGCCGGAAGCGGGAGTGGACGTCATCCTCGACGCCCAGGCGGGCGACTATACCAGACCGCAGATGGAGTTGCTGGCGCCGGACGGCCGCCTCGTCCTCATCGCCAGCCATCGGGGCACCGAGGCGGTGGTGGACCTGCGCGCGGTCGTACGCCGCCGCCTGACACTGACAGGCTCGACTCTCCGGCCGCGGCCACCGGCCTACAAGGGCCGGCTGGGACGGGAGTTGCGGGAGCAGGTCTGGCCGCTGCTCGAGAACGGCCAGATCACCACCCGCATCTTCGCCGCGCTGCCCCTTGAGCGCGCGGCGGAGGCCCACGCCCTTCTCGATGCGAACGAGCAGATCGGGAAAGTGGTGCTCGTGCTAGATACGGCCCTCGCCAATTCACGGCCCTCCGGCAGATTCGCCGCCGGCTGATCGGCCCGGCCCGTCACAGCATCGCGGGCACATCACCGATAGCGAGCCGAAACTGTGCCATCTCCCGCCCGCCTATGGGGCAACGGCCGCCACCACGTCCACTTCCATCAGCATGCCCGGCCACGCCAGTGCCTGCACGACCAGAAAGGTGTGCGGGGTGGCCGGAGCACCATTCATCGCGTTGCGACGGCACTCGCCGATCGTTTGCTGGAAGCGTGCATCGGTCACGTAAGTCGTGGCCTTCACAATGTCGGAGACCGAGGCGCCCTGTTGCGCGAGCATTCGGCCTACCTTTTCCCAGGCGTATCGGCACTGTGCTGCAACATCTCCAGGAAAGAGGATGGCGCCCGTCTTCTCGTCTTCGGATCCCTGTCCCGACAGGTAGATGAAGCGTGCCGGGGTACGCACTGTAACCGCGTCGGCGAAGCGGCCGCTATTCCAGTTCCCGTTGTCGATCGTGCGCTTTTCGAAGGCCGTCTGGGCGACGGCGGCGGTGGCCAGCAGCAGGGCGCCGGCAGCAACAGCGATGATGGAACGGCGCAAGGTCGGATCCTCCGGCACCAGGGCTCAGCGAGCTATTTCGCGCCGTGGCGGCGCTGCAATCCGTGCAACCGTTGTGCCAACAACCACGATGATCGTTGCTCTCGTAGAGCAAGGTGCGCGGAAGTGCGGCACTGCCGCATACCGCCCGAAAGAAGGGCAGGATGGGTGTTTTCGAAGCCGCCCAGCCCCTAGCGGTTCAGCTAAGGCAGCCCATAGACGCGGGCCTCACCGACGGAGGCACCGCAGATCTCCAGCCCAAGGATGATGTTGTCGTGCACCGTGCGCCAGGGCAGCACCAGGTGCTGCTGCGGCATGGAGCCGGCACGGCCGATGGTGCCCGTCACATCCTGCTTGTCGACCGCCACGACGCCGTAGCTCCGGGTCAGCGGGTTCGCCACCGCGTTGAAGATCGAGCTCTTGCCGCAGATGGACGGCCTGATCAGGCTCACGAGTCAGTCCTCGCTGAGGCCCAACAAGTCTGCGCCGTGGCTCGGCCGCTGGGTTGCAATGCGCGCCGTCCGTTTTACCACAAACGCTCGTTCTGCCGCGACGCCCGCCTGCTGCGCCAAGCCAAGGGAACGGCGGTTGCTCCCCGTCCTCCTTGCCTTATCCTCACGGGCGGGAGGTCCCGGTGCATCGCGATCGCGGAGGCATCGAACCGGTCTGCCTTCCTCAAGGAGTGCAAGCATGGACAGCATCCCCTCGGCGACACCGCGGCGGCGTCCCTTCCTGTCGCGCAGCAAAGGCTTCTCCGCCAGCGCCGACACTCCGCGCGCCTTCCTCGAGGAGTGCCTGGAGGAGCTGGAGCGCTGGGAACCTCGCATCGGCGCCTTCACTGTCGTCGACGTGGAGGGCGCGCGCCGCCAGGCAGACGCCGCGACAATCCGCTGGCGCGACAACCGCCCGCTCTCCAGGATCGACGGCATGCCCGTCGGCGTGAAGGACATCCTTGAGACGGACGACATGGTCACGGGGATGGGCTCCCCACTCTACGACGGCTACCAGCCCCGCTTCAGCGGCGCCGGCGCCTGGGCCCTGCGTGCCTCAGGCGCCGTGATCCTCGGCAAGACCGTCACCACGGAATTCGCCGGCAGCGAGCCTAGTGGCACGCGCAATCCCTGGGACCTGAGCCGCACCCCGGGCGGCAGCAGCAGTGGCTCCGCCGCCGCGGTGGCCGCGGGGATCGTGGCGGGGGCGCTCGGCACCCAGGTGGTCGGCTCCATCATCCGCCCGGCCGGCTTCTGCGGCACCTACGGCTTCAAGCCCACGGTCGGTGGCCTAAACCGCGGCGGCAGCCTCGACATGCTCAGCCAGAGCTGCACGGGAACCATCGCCGCCAGCCTGGAGGATGCCTGGGTGCTCGCCCGCGCCATGGCAGAGCGCGTGGGCGGCGATCCCGGCTATGCCGGCCTGGGCGGTCCGCTCTCGCCACCCGATGCGCAGCGCCCATCGCGCCTTGCCCTGCTGCGCACCGCCGGCTGGTCCATCCTGGAACCCTCCGCGCGTCAGGCCCTGGAGGCAGCCCTCGACCGCCTGCGCGCGGCCAATATCGACATCCTGGAACCCGAGACCTGCCCAGAACTCGCCGCGGTGGAGGCTGCGACGGCCGAAGCCCGGGACATCACGCTCGGGATCAATGCCTGGGAGTGGCGCTGGCCCATCGGCGCCTTCCTCGACCGCGATCCGGAAGGGCTCAGCGCCTCGGTGCACGAGCGCGCGGAACTCGGCCGCAAGATGACGCGCGACGACTACGCCACCCTCCTCGCCCGCCGCTCCGCCGCACGCGCCGACTACGCCGCCCTGGCCGCTCGCTGCGACGCGGTGGTGAGCGTCACGGCTCCCGGCGTCGCGCCGGTCGGGTTGGGCTCCACCGGGAACCCTATATTCGTGGTGCCTGGCTCGATGCTCGGCGTGCCCGTGGTCACCCTGCCCGTCCTCCAGGCAGAGGAGCTGCCTCTCGGCCTGCAGATCCTCGGTTTCGTGGATCAGGACCCGACGCTCTTTGCCTACGCCTCCTGGATCGAGGGCCGTTGCAAAGAATGAGGTGGCAGCCTCACCCGGCAAGGGGAACCTGCGTCGAGCACGGCGGCGCGCAGCGCAGGAGGACCGGCCAGGAGGCCGCCCTCATCTGCGGCGCCACACGCGCCGCTAAGGGCTGGTAAGCACCACCTGCTCCCGCTTGCTGTACCGCCGCGCCCCTTTCGCCAGCGCGTCGTCGTGGCGTCCCCGCGGCAGCAGGGCGAGGAAGCGCCCGAGGTCGCCCAGCTCGCGCGGGTCGAGAAGGAGCGCCCGCAACGCGAAGCCAAGCGCACTACCCCGCCGCCCGTTGAGCAGGTTGTTCACCGCCAAATCCTTGTAGATATCGTAGAGCGCCCAGCGATACTCGCGCCGGAAGGGTCGCAATTCCCGGTCTCGGTACCCCGCGCGCGGACCGGTGGCGAAGCGGTCGGTCAGCCGCGCGGGCGAGTACATCATGCTCTCATGCTCGCGCCGACAGAGATAGGACAGGCCCGGCGCCCGGTCGGCCCCGGCGAGAAGGGAGAGCTTGGCCAGGAACAGCAGGTCCTCGCCAAACTGCACGGCCGGGTCGAAGCGGCGCTCCCCTATCAAGGATCGCTCAATGAGACAGGTGCCGAGATGCAGGCCGTCGAGGATGATGCATCGCGTCAGCGCAGGGCTGGAACTCGGCGGCCCAGCGGCCTCGCCCGCCTCGAAGCAGGGCACGGCGGGCTTCACGGGATCCTGATGGTCTCCCCTGAAATTAGCAAAGTCGCCGATGACCCAGCGCGTGACCGGCCGCTCAGCCTGCAGGGCGGCGGCGCGGGCGAGTTTGTCGGCGGGCCAGAGGTCGTCGGCATCGAGGAAGCCGATCCAGTCACCCGTCGCGCGATCGAGCGCGAGGTTGCGCGCCGCCGCCGGGCCCGCATTCACCGCCGCCCGCAACACAATCACCCGCCCGTCCTCCCGCGCCAGGGCATCCAGCACGGCGAGGGTTCCGGGTGCCGTGGAGGCATCGTCCGCGAGGATCACCTCATGAACCTCGGCGCCCTCCTGCCGCAGCGCCGATTCCACGGCCGCCCGAAGTTCCTCCGGCCGCGTGTTGAACACGGGGCAGACAGCGCTGACTCGCATCAGGCCGCCTGGCGCGAGGCGGAGGGCATGGCAGCGACCAGGATGCCCCGCAGCTTCGCAGCGATCGTTTCCGGCTGAATCTCCGGCCTCCGCGAATAGGCCCGAGCCGCATCCGCCGCGGCTGCATAGGCCACCCGGTCGTCCCAGAGGCGCGAGAGGGCCGCCGCCCAGTCCTCCGCCGGCGCGTCGGCGGGAAGCACCACGCCACCAGGCCCGATCGCCTCGGGCAACCCCCCGCGGTTGCTGCCCAGCACCGGAATGCCATTCACATGCGCCTCCGTCGCGACGCGCCCCCAGGCTTCCTCCCATTGCGATGGCGCGAGAAGAATCTTCGCCCCCGCGTAGATGGGGCGCATGTCCTGCGTCGGCGGATGCAGCGTGATGTTCCCGGCGGCTGCCGCCCTCTCCCGCAGCCGCGCCAGGGCCTCGGGCCGGTGCGTCCAGCTCAGCACGAAGGTAAAAGGAATGTCGGGCCGCTCGGCTGCTACGGAGAAGGCCACTTCCACGCCCTTGCGCTCCGTCGTGTTGACGTAGACCACGCGCTCCGGCCGCATCGCTGTTCGGTAATTGCCCGGGATGATCAGCGGCAGGATCACCTCCGATTGGAGGCCACAGGCCTCTGCCAGCCGCTTCGCGGTGAAGGCCGAGTTTGCGAGCACCGGGATGCTAGAACCTCGCAGGAAGCGCAGGTGCTCGACCTCCTCCACCTCGTGGAAGTACGCGACCATCGGAACGCCGGTGGGGGTGAGCGCGCGTATCAGCGGTTCCGGATGCGTCGACTGCACCACGATCACATCGGGCCTGAAGCGCCCCACCACCTCCCCGATGCGTGACTGGTCCCAGCCGCGGAAGACCGGATAACCAAGGCTTCGATCCCGGCTGTACTCGCGCCCGGGTGCCAGTTTCCGCCGCAGCCGGCTCGACCAGGCTAAAAGAGAGCCGTCCATCCGCAGGTCGCAGGAGACCGCCGGCACGTCGCCTGCAGCCTGAAAGGCGAGGCACAGCTCATGCGTGTTCCGTTCACCTCCACCGTTGCCCTGTGGCACGTGGAGATAATCGGTGGCGAAGAGGACACGGAGGGTCATGGACCTCCCCTAGCCCGGGGGTTCGTCCGGCAACAAGATTGGTCGCCATGGCATCGCGCGAATGTCACGGCTCCCGCAACGGATTACCACGACACGACATGTCGCACTATCGCCGGCCGGAGGAAATCATGTGGTCCGCCGGTCAGCCTGCTGCCGCCCACTCGCCCCGAGCCCTCCTACCTCTTACAGGCGAAAGGACGGGGCGCGGCCGCCAGGCTCCGCCCGACGGCCACGCGCGACGCTCACGCGAGCGGCGGGATGATCCGCACGGAAAGATCGGGCAGGCCCTGAATCTTGCAGAGAATCGTATCCCCCGCGACCACCGGCCCCACATTCTCCGGCGTCCCGGAATAGATGATGTCGCCCGCCTTCAACTCGAAAGCCTCCGAAAGCTTCGAGATCTGCTCGGCGACGCTCCAGATCATGTTCTTCAGGTCGGAGTTCTGCTTCACCGTGCCGTTCACGGCCAGCGAGATCGGCCCCTCCTTGAAGTGCCCTGTCGTCTCCACCGGGTGGATCGGCCCGATCGGGGCCGAGCGGTCGAAGCTCTTGCCGATCTCCCAGGGCTTCTTCTCGTCACCGAGCGCCCGCTGCAGGTCTCGCCGTGTCATGTCGAGGCCGAGTGCGTAGCCATAGACATGGTCCAGCGCCGCATTGATCGGGATGTTCCGCCCGCCCGACTTCAGCGCGGCCACCAATTCTACCTCGTAGTGGTAGTTCTTCGTGAGCGAAGGATAGGGGTGGTCACCCACCGTCCCCGGCGCCACGAACTGGATCGCGTCGGTTGGCTTCTGAAAGAAGAAGGGCGGCTCGCGGTTTGGGTCGGAACCCATCTCCCGCGCATGGGCGGCGTAGTTGCGGCCGATGCAGTAGATGCGGCGCACCGGGAAGCGCGCCTCGCTCCCGGCCACCGGAACGGTCACCTGCGGCACCTCGAAGAGGGTCCGCGGCGCGCTCGCCACCTGCGCCCGGGCCGCACCCGATGCCGCCACCAGCCCGACCGCTCCGAGAGGCAGCGCGGCGCCCAGCATCTCGCGACGGTTCGTCGTCATGATCGTTCCTCCTGTTTCGTCGGCCGGCAAGGCAGAACTTCCACCCGCTCGACCCGGAGCCTAACACGCCCTCCGCACTGGGCCAGCGCCGCCATGGCAGCCCCGTAGCCTCCTCTGCCGGCCGCTTGGACGGCATGCAGCGGCGGCAGCCCAGGTCGGCGCCGGAAACCTTCCCCGTCCCTCGGCATTCGGCTTCCCGAGCGCGGGACGCATCCCACATCACTCCCGCTGTCAAACATCACGCGAAGGAGTCCCTTATGGCCAAGACCCCGTCCGACAAGGTTCAGCTCGACACGCGCAACGACACCCCCGGCAATGCCAAGGCCGAGAGCATCGCGACCCTGAACGCCGTGCTCGCCGACATCATCGACGCCACCAACGCCACGCGCCAGGCCCATTGGAACGTCAAGGGCAGCCACTTCTACGGCCTGCACAAGATGTTCGAGGAGTTCTACGGCTTGCTGGCGGAGCAGTCGGACGAGCTGGCCGAGCGCGCCGTGCAGCTGGGCGGGATCCCCGACGGCACCACTCAGGGCGTCGGCGCCCGCACCCGGATCACCCCCTACGACGCGAACCTGCTCGACGGGCTGGACCACTGCCAGGCGCTGGCCGACCGCTATGCCGAGCTGGCCAAGCACCTGCGCAAGGGCATCGACAGCACGGACGAGGCCGGCGACGCCGATACCTCTGACCTCCTCACCCAGGTCTCCCGCGTGGTCGATAAGTCCCTCTGGATGATCGAGGCCCACCTTCAGGGTAAGAACTAAGCCCCTAGCGGCCCGGGAGTAACACCCCCGCCGCCGCGGCCCGCAAGGGTTGCGGCGGCGGTTGCATATGGCCCCCCGCATGGCTATTTTGGGCCAGGGGACCAGAACAAGTCATGAACGATCTCTTCGGCGGACGCCCCAAGGGCCTCGCCCCGCAATCCTACTCCGCCGCCGACATCGAGGTGCTGGAGGGCCTGGAGCCGGTTCGGCGCCGCCCCGGCATGTATATCGGCGGCACGGACGAGAACGCGCTCCACCACCTCGCCTCCGAGGTCATCGACAACGCCATGGACGAGGCGGTGGCTGGCCATGCCGACCGCATCGAGGTCACGCTCGAGCCGGACAACTGGCTGACGGTGCGCGACAACGGCCGCGGCATCCCCGTAGACCCGCACCCGAAGTTCCCGAAGCTCTCGGCGCTGGAGGTGATCCTCACCACCCTCCACTCCGGCGGCAAGTTCTCGGGCAAGGCCTACGACACCTCGGGCGGCCTGCACGGCGTCGGCTCCTCGGTGGTGAACGCCCTTTCGGAGCGCATGGAGGTAGAGGTCGCGCGCGACCGCACCCTCTTCACCCAGGCCTATTCGCGCGGAAAGCCGCTGGGCAAGCTGAAGAACGCCGGCCCTGTCCACAACCGCCGCGGCACCACCATTCGCTTCCGGCCGGACCCCGATATCTTCGGCAAGCTGCAGTTCCTGGCGGCCCGGCTCTACCGCTTTTGCCGCTCCAAGGCATATCTCTACAAGGGCGTGGAGATCCGCTGGTCCTGCGACCCGCGCCTTATCAAGGACGAGACCCCCGCCCAGGCCACCCTGCACTTCCCGGGCGGCCTCAGCGACTACCTGGCCGCCGCAATCGAGGGCAAGCCGGCCGTCATCCCCACCCCCTGGGCGGGCGAGACCACCTTCCCCGGCGGTGCCGGCCGAGCCGAATGGGCGGCCACCTGGATCGAGCAGGGCGAGGGCTTCCTCTCCACCTACGCCAACACCATCCCCACGCCCCAGGGCGGCACGCATGAGGCCGGCTTCCGCGCCGCGCTGGTGAAGGGCCTCCGCGCCTATGGCGAGCTGCGGAAAGAGAAGCGCGCGGCGACGGTGACGGCGGAGGACCTCTTCGGCGGCCTCGCCGGCATGGTCTCGGTCTTCGTGCGCGACCCGCAGTTCCAGGGCCAGACGAAGGACAAGCTCACCTCCCCCGAGGCCGCCCGCCTCGTCGAAAGCGGGCTGCGCGACCACTTCGACCATTGGCTGACCGGCGATACCCGCAACGCCGACAACCTCCTCGCCTGGGCGATCGAGCGCGCCGAGGAGCGCATCCGCCGCAAGGAGCAGAAGGACACCCCGCGCAAGACGGCGACTCGCAAGCTCCGTCTCCCCGGCAAGCTCGCCGACTGCTCCTCCGAGAATGCCGAGACGACCGAGCTCTTCCTGGTGGAGGGCGACAGCGCCGGCGGTTCCGCCAAGCAGGCGCGCGACCGCGTCACCCAGGCCGTGCTGCCGCTGCGCGGCAAGATCCTGAACGTCGCCTCCGCCAGCACCGAGAAGCTGCGCGGCAACCAGGAGCTTCGCGACCTGGTGGAGGCGCTCGGCTGCGGCGTCGGCGACCGCTTCGATCTCGCGCGCCTCCGCTACGGCCGCATCATCGTCATGACGGACGCCGACGTGGACGGCGCGCATATCGCGGCCCTGCTGATGACCTTCTTCTACAAGGAGCTTCCGGCCTTGGTGCGGGAGGGCAAGGTCTTCCTTGCCCAGCCCCCGCTTTACCGCCTCCAGCACGGCGCGAAATCCGTCTACGCACGGGACGACGCTGACCGCGAGCGTATCCTCAAGCGCGAGTTCAAGGCGAACCAGAAGGTCGAGGTCAGCCGCTTCAAGGGTCTCGGCGAGATGCCGCCCGCCTCCCTCAAGGAGACGACGATGGATCCGAAGAAGCGTACCCTCCTCCGCGTCGTTCTGCCCCAGGATGCCAGGGCCGAGACAGCCGAGCTGATCGAGGCCCTGATGGGCCGCAAGCCCGAGCTCCGCTTCCGCTTCATCCAGGAAAATGCGTCGAAGCTGGACGAGGCCGAGGTGGACGTCTGATCCACCTTACCCCCGCCCACGCAGGAAATCCACGAAGGCCCTGAGCGCGGCCGGCATATGGCGGCGCGAGGGGTAGTAGAGGAATGGCCCTTCGAAGGGCGGCAGCCACTCCTCCAGCACCGAGACTAGCCGCCCTGCGTCCAGATAGGGCCGCGCCCACCCTTCGAAGGTGGCGTAGAAGCCCAACCCGTCCATCGCCGCCGCCAGCCCGATCTGTCCATCCCCCGTGATGACCGGCCCCTCCGGCCGGATGGTCACCACCTCACCCTCCCGCTCGAACTCCCAGGGCAGCATGGTGCCGCTGCTGAACCGCGTGCGGATACAGGGCAGGCCGAGCAGCGCCCGCGGACCGGAGGGTACGCCCAGACGCGCGACCAGCGCCGGCGAGGCCACGAGCACATAGCGCTGCGGTCCGCCCAGGCGCACCGCGATCATGTCCCGTGCCAGGCTCTCCCCATAGCGCACGCCGGCGTCGAAGCCCTCCCGAACGATGTCCACGAAGCCGCTGTCGGATGCGACCTCCACCACCACGCGCGGGTGCCGCGCGAGGAAAGGCGCGAGCAGCGGCGCGAGGACAAGCTGCGCGGCGGGCGGCGGCGCGTTGATCCGCAGCGTGCCCGACACCGTATCCGCTGCCCGCCCGACCTCGTCCAGCGCCGCCTGGATCTCACCGAGTGCCGGCCCCAGCCGCGCCAACAGCGCCCTGCCCGCCTCGCTCGCGGCCACGCTGCGGGTGGTCCGGTTCAGCAACCGCGCCCCCACCCGGTCCTCCAGCGCCCGGATCCGCTCCGTCGCGCTCGAGGGTGATATCCCCGCCTCCAGCGCCGCCGCGCGGAAACTGCCGAGGCGCGCCACCGCTGCCAGCAGCTCCAGGTCCTCCAAGGACGCCCGCATCATTCGCGAATCCCGAACGCATTATCCTGATCATACGGGATTAAGCGCTCCGGCGCCGCAGGGCATATCTCCGGCACCCCAACCGGTAAGGACCCCTCCCGATGAACCAGCGCCGCCTCGGCCGCACCGGCCCCCTCGTCTCCACCCTCGGCCTCGGCTGCATGGGCATGTCCGACTTCTATGGCCCCGCCGACCGCACCGAGAGCCTGGCCACGATCGCCATGGCCGTGGAGCGCGGCGTCACCCTCCTCGATACCGGCGACTTTTACGGCATGGGCCATAACGAGATGCTGATCGGCGAGGCCCTGCGCAGCCTTCCTCGCGACGGTTTCCAGATCAGCGTCAAGTTTGGCGCCCTGCGCGACCCCGATGCCGGCTGGGCGGGCTACGACTCCCGCCCAGCGGCGGTGAAGAATTTCCTTGCCTATACCCTTCAGCGCCTCGGCACCGACCACATCGACATCTACCGCCCTGCCCGGCTCGATCCCAACGTGCCGATCGAGGAGACCGTCGGGGCCATGGCCGAGATGGTCGAGAAGGGCCATCTCCGCCACATCGGCCTTTCCGAGGTAGGCGCCACCACAATCCGCCGCGCCCATGCCGTGCACCCGATCGCGGATCTCCAGATCGAGTACTCCCTCCTCTCCCGCGGCATCGAGAGCGACATTCTGCCCACCTGCCGGGAACTGGGCATCGGCGTCACCGCCTACGGCGTGCTCTCCCGCGGGCTTATCAGCGGCCACTGGTCGAAGGATCGCAGCGGCGCCCGCGACTTCCGCGCCATCAGCCCGCGCTTCCAGGGCGAGAACCTCGCGCGTAACCTCTCCCTGGCCGAAGCCCTGGGCGCCATCGCGGCGGAGCGCGGCGTGACCACCGCCCAACTCGCCATCGCCTGGGTCGCCTCGCGCGGGGAGGACATCGTGCCCCTGGTCGGCGCCCGTCGGCGGGACCGGCTGGAGGAAGCGCTCGGCGCCGCCGAGCTCGTGCTCGACGAGGCGACGCTCGCCGCCATCGAGGCTGCCATCCCCGCCGGCGCGGCGGCCGGCGCCCGCTATCCAGCCTCGCAGCTCCTCCACATGGATAGCGAGACGCAGCACGGCTGAGGCGAGAACGGCCGGGAAGGTCCCCTTCCCGGCCGGCAGTCGTCAGAGGCTGCGCGACAGCCCCATGCGGAAGTCGCGCCACATCCCCGATCTGTAGAGTTACCTGCCTACACCCACCTCGGCGGCGTGCCAGCACCACCTCCGCCAGTTCCCGGCCGCCCGCGCCAAGGTGCAGGCGGGAGCCGCGGATGATCGCTGCGCAAGTGCCGGATCGGTTGAGGCCAAAGGCGGGCCGGGAAGCAAGTAGAGCTGCGTGCCCGCCACCCTCGCGCTATGCTCGCGCACGCTTCGCCCCGCCTCGCTTCGCCGGTGCGGCTGCCTTGCCAGCCTTCAGGTGCGCCAGAAGGGCCAGGACCGCCGCCTCCTCGGGCCGTAGGTCCTCCATCTCCTCGCGCAGCTCCTCCTCCGCCCGCTCGGCAATCTCCAGCACGAGCTTGCCGTCCATGTAGCCGTCCAGGAGGTCCGGATGGACGTAGCACTTGCGGCAAACCGTGGGCGTATTCCCCAGCCGCGAAGAGACCCGCTCGATCGCGGCGCGGATGTTGCGCTTCGCCGCGGCCTGCGTATCGAAGGCCTCGAACTCCCGTAGGGCCAGGGCCGCCATTACCGTCCCCGCCCAGGTGCGGAAGTCCTTCGCGGTGATCTCGCGCCCGGAGACCTCGCGCAGGTAGTCGTTCACGTCCCCCGAGGTCACGTCGTGCAGCGAGCCGTCCTCGGCTGGATAGGCGAACAGCTCCTGGCCCGGCAGGTCCTGACACTCACGCACCACCCGCGCCACGCGGCGGTCCTGCAAGCCCAGGCGCCAGGTCTTCCCGCTCTTGCCCTTAAAGGCGAAACGCATCGTCTCGCCCTTCACCGAGACATGCCGATTGCGAAGCGTGGTCAGCCCGAAGGACCCATTCTCCTTTGCATAGTCGTCGTTGCCGACGCGGATGAGCGTCGTCTCGAGCAGCCGCACGACGGTGGCCAGAACCTTCTCCCGCGACAGACCTTTGCGCCGCAGGTCGGCCGAGACACGCGCGCGGATGGCTGGCAACGCCGCCGCGAACTCGGCCATGTGCTCGTATTTCGTGGCATCCCGCGTCTCGCGCCAGCGGCGATGGTAGCGGTACTGCTTGCGTCCGCGCGCGTCACGCCCGGTGGCCTGGATATGCCCGTTCGCCTGCGGGCAGATCCAGACATCCGTATAGGCGGGCGGAATGGCGAGCGAGCGGATCCGCTCCAGCGTCGCCTCGTCCCGAACGGGTTTGCCCGCCACGTCGTAGTAGACGAAGCCGTCACCCTTCGCCTCGCGCCGGATACCGGGCCGGGTATCGCTCACATACCGCAAACCCGCCGCACGCGCCGCCTCGCGCGGCTCGACGATGCTCTCCGCGGCGTCGTCCCGTGTTTCGGAAAGGCTGGCGTTGGTCATGGGTGCGGCTGCTTCCTCCGCCGGAATAAGGCACGGCACAGCCCCGCGGTTTCCCCGCACCCGGCGCCCCCTGCTTCGCGCCGCGCGCGCTCCACCGACGTCGGGCGATGTGAAGGCACGGGTGCGGACTAAGCCCTACCCAGGCCATCGCCTCTCCGACGAACGCCGCGCTGCCGCCCGGGGACCTAGTTGCCGACCCGGCCCCAGGCCCGCTGCCCGTTCATGGCCGGGCAACCGCAGGCGTCGCCCGCCGCCATGGGACGGTCGAGCGGGCAGACATAGGCCCCGGCATAGCAGGCCTGCCCGGCCGGACGGGGCGCCACGTAGGTTGGGTAAGGGGCGGGATAGGGTGCCGCATAGGCAGGATAGGGCGGCACGTAATAGGCCGGCGGCGGATAAGCATAGGGGTAGGGGTAGGCGGGATAGGCGGGCACCCCAACGCCGAAGCCGAGGAAGACCCCGCCGCGCGCCTCCGCCGGTGCCGAAAGGGGGAGCGCCGACGCCAGCAGCGCCGCCGCGAGGAGAATGCGCCTGACCTTGCTCATGAGAGGGAGTTAGGTCTCCTCCGGCGCCCCTTGAAGGGGCGCGGCGAGCCAATCCCGCAACAAGGCCGTCACCGCCTCCGGCGCCTCCATGCTCGGCAGGTGCCCGCAGCCCGGCAGCAGGTGCAGCGCGGCGCCGGCAATGCCCGCCGCGATCTCCCGTGCGAGTTCTGGCGGCGTCAGCACGTCTGCTTCACCCGCCGCAACGAGGGTGGGCACCGCGATGCCCGCGAGATCGCCGCGAGAATCCGGCCGGCCGAGGATCGCCTCCTGCTGCCGCAGGAAGGCGTCGCGCCCCACGCGCTCCGCCATTTCCATCACCTCGGCCGCGAGGGGCGCCTCGAGATGCGCGGGGTGCAGGAGGCGGGGCAGCAGCCGCGGCGTCACGCCCCGGAAGGCACCCCGCCTCGTCAGCGACATCAACCCGCGCCGCTGCCGCGCCGCCTCCTCCGTGTCCGCGCGGGCGGAGGTGTCGAACAGGGCCAGGCGTTCAACCCTTGCCCCAGCCCGCCGCATGATCTCGAGCGCCACGTAGCCGCCCATGGAGAGCCCGGCGAGCGCGAAGCGCCCCGGTACGAGCGACAGCACCCGCGCCGCCATCTCCCCCAGGCTCGAATCGAGGGTGAGGTCCGCGACCACCGGTTCCGCCAGATCGGCCAGTCCGGCCACCTGATCGCGCCAGAGCCGCGTATCGCAGAGCAGGCCGGGAAGAAGGATCAGTGGCGGGCGGTGCATGGCCTGTGCTAACCACCGGTCCGGGCCCCGCGCAACGCTGGCGTCGTGCCACCAGTGGCCCTTGCGCCGTGCCTCTCTTCTTGCATCACGGCCGTTGCGGGCGCATATCGCGCGCGAGCGGCTGCGTGTCGCGCGGCCTGAAACGGACGCGCCACGCCGGACCACCGGCCGGGCGCCTCCGGCACGCCGCCCGCGCCCGACCCCAGGCCCTGACCGGGGCCCCTCCGCCAGACTACCGCCGTAACCGCCGCAGCCGGCCGGATGGCGGCACAGGAACCAACGCTTGACCGACCCCGCGACCGACCACGACCAGCCCCTTCCCGCCGACGGCGCCGCGCCGCAGGACCGCGCGCCGGAAGCCCCGCCTGAGGCGGGTGCGGCCGGCTCCGTCCTCGGCGCCGCCGACGGCGACCCCGTGGGCGAGGGCAGTTCCGCCGGTTTCGAGGATCAGCCGGCCGCCTTCGAGGCTGCCGAACCCGTTGTCGCGACGAGCGACGAGCCGGAGGAGGTCATCCCCGACCTCGCCGCCGGCGACATCCGCGCGATGGAGATGGGCGAGCCCGCCGAAGCCGGCCGCAACGAGCCCGAGGCGGCCGATCTGGAAGAGGAGGGCGTCGAGTCCGTCAGCGAGGAGGACGAGGAGTTCGAGGAGGAGGACACCGGCACCCCGCCCGTGACCTTCGCTGATCTCGGTCTCTCCGATCCGATCCTCCAGGCCGTCTCCGAAGCCGGCTATGTCCACCCCACTCCGATCCAGGAGCAGGCGATCCCCGTCGTGCTTATGGGCCGGGACGTGCTCGGCTGCGCCCAGACCGGCACGGGCAAGACCGCCGGCTTCACCCTGCCGATGCTGGACATCCTCGCCGGCAGCCGCGCCAAGGCCCGCATGCCGCGGAGCCTCATCCTGGAGCCGACGCGCGAGCTGGCGCTCCAGGTGGCCGAGAACTTCGTGAAGTACGGCAAGCACCTGTCCCTCACCCATGCGCTGCTCATCGGCGGCGAGAGCATGGATGAGCAGAGGACGGTGCTCGAGAAGGGCGTGGACGTCCTCATTGCCACCCCCGGCCGCCTGCTCGACCTCTTCGATCGCGGCCGCATCCTCCTGGCCGACTGCAAGGTCCTCGTGATCGACGAGGCCGACCGGATGCTCGACATGGGCTTCATCCCGGATGTCGAGCGGATCGTTTCCCTCCTGCCCCGCCTGCGGCAGACCCTCTTCTTCTCCGCGACCATGGCGCCTGAGATCCGCCGCCTGGCGGACGCCTTCCTGCAGAACCCGCGCGAGATCACCGTCTCCGCCCCGGCCTCGGTTGCGACCACCATCACCGCCGGCCTGGTCTGGGTGCAGGAGCGCGAGAAGCGCGAGGCGCTGCGCCGCCTCATCAAGCGCGAGCAGGTGCAGAACGCCCTTATCTTCTGCAACCGCAAGATCGACGTCGACATCCTCTACAAGAGCCTCAAGCGGCACGGCTTCAGCGTCGGCGCCCTGCACGGCGACCTCGCCCAGTCCATGCGCTTCCAGACGCTCGAGAAGTTCAAGGCCGGTGAGCTTCAGCTCCTCGTCTGCTCGGACGTGGCGGCGCGCGGCATCGACATCGGCGGGCTCTCCCACGTCTTCAACTTCGACGTGCCCTTCCATGCCGAGGACTACGTGCATCGCATCGGCCGCACGGGCCGCGCGGGGCGCGAGGGCCATGCCTACACGCTCGCCACCGCCGACGAGGCGAAGGCTGTCGCCGCAGTCGAGAGCCTGACCGGCCGCCCGATCCCGCCGATGACGATCGAGGGCCTGGAGCCCGTGACCCCCGAGGAGATCCAGGAAGGGCTGAAGTCCTCCCGCGGCCGGGGCCGCGGCGGCGCCCGTGGGGGCCGCGATGCCGGCCGTGGCGAGCGCGGTCGGGGCGAGCCGCGGCGCGAGCGCGGCGGCGACGCCGGGCGCGACCGCCCGCGTCGCGACGAGGCCCGCCCGCCCCGCGAGGAGCGGGAGGCCCGTCCCCCGCGTGAGGCTGGCGGCTTTCGCGAGGAGCGTGCCCCGCGCGAGGGGCGCCGCGAGGATCGGCCTCGTGAGGACCGCGCCCGCAACGACCGCGACCCTCGGCGCGAGGGCCGCTCCGGCGACCGCGTGCTTGACGAGGTGAACCGCGACGCCGGCCGCGATTGGTCCTCCGAGGACCGCCCCCGCCGCGCCGATCGCGACAACCGCCGCGAGGCCTACCGCCACCGCTCGGACGACCTCGGCCCGCCCGTCGTCGGCTTCGGCGACGCCACCCCGGCCTTCATGCTCATCCCCGTGCCGCGCCCGCGCCGCCACGCGGACGAGGCCGAAGCGGCCTGACCTTCGCGTGGGGAGGGGCTCATCTCCCCTCCTTGGCATGGCGCGATCCACCCCTTCTGGGGCAGGATGCGCGCCAGCCAGTTCGCACGATCTGCACGGCAAGAGAGGAACGCAGAGATGAACGTCGTCACCCAGGTCATGCCGGAGGCCCCGCAGGTCCGCGTCCCGAGCAAGATGGGCACCTTCGTGTGGGACGACGCCCTCCTGCTCGAGGAGCAGCTCACCGAGGACGAGCGGATGATCCGCGATGCCGCGCGCGAGTTCTGCCAGTCCAAGCTCATGCCCCGCATCCTCATGGGCAACCGGAACGAGCATTTCGACCGGGAGATCATGAACGAGTTCGGCGAGATGGGCTTCCTCGGCGCCACGCTCGACAGCCATGGCTGCGCCGGCGTCGGCTACGTCTCCTACGGCCTCATCTCCCGTGAGGTGGAGCGGGTGGACAGCGGCTACCGCTCCGCCTTCTCCGTCCAGTCCTCGCTCGTCATGTTCCCGATCCACGCCTTCGGCTCCGAGGCGCAGAAGGACAAGTACCTGCCCAAGCTCCGCACCGGCGAGTGGGTGGGCTGCTTCGGCCTGACCGAGCCCGATGCCGGCTCCGACCCGAACTCGATGCGCACCCGCGCGAAGAAGGTTGATGGCGGCTATCTCGTCTCCGGCTCCAAGACCTGGATCACCAACTCCCCCATCGCCGACGTCTTCGTCGTCTGGGCGAAGGATGATGAGGGTGTGCTGCGCGGCTTCATTCTCGAGAAGGGCATGAAGGGCCTCACCGCGCCGAAGATCGAGGGCAAGATGTCCCTCCGCGCCTCGACCACCGGCATGATCATGATGGATGAGGTCTTCGTGCCGGAGGAGAACCGGCTGCCGGGCGTGAAGTCGCTCGCCGGCCCCTTCTCCTGCCTCAACCGCGCCCGCTACGGCATTGCCTGGGGTGCGCTGGGCGCCGCCGAGTTCTGCTGGCACGCGGCGCGCGAGTACACGCTCGGCCGCAAGATGTTCGGCAAGCCCCTCGCCCAGACGCAGCTCATCCAGAAGAAGCTCGCGGACATGCAGACTGAGATTACCCTCGGCCTGCAGGGCGTGCTGCGCCTCGGCCGCCTCTTCGACGAGCACAAGGCCGCGCCGGAGATGATTTCCATGATGAAGCGCAACAACTGCGGCAAGGCGCTCGATATCGCCCGCGTGTCCCGCGACATGCACGGCGGTAACGGGATCGTGGACGAGTACCATGTCATCCGCCACGTCATGAACCTTGAGACCGTCAACACTTACGAGGGCACGCATGACGTGCACGCCCTCATCCTCGGCCGCGCCCAGACCGGCCTCAACGCCTTCGGCTGATCCCCCAGGGATCCGGCCGGAAGGTGCGGCTCCTCGCGGGGCCGCCCCTTCGCTTTTCGGGAACTTCCCATGCGCCTGACCATCGAGGCCATCGGCGCGGCCGGCGACGGCATCGCGCATGACGAGGCGCGCCGCCCCGTCTTCATCCCCTTCACCCTGCCCGGCGAAGTGGTGGAGGCCGAGCCCGGCCCCGCCCGCGGCGAGGGCCGCGCCGCGTCCCTCTCGGCCGTCGAGAGCCCCTCCTCCGACCGCGTGGTGCCGCCCTGCGCCCATTTCGGCACCTGCGGCGCCTGCGTCGTGCAGCACTGGGCCGGCGATGCTGTTGCCGTTTGGAAATCCGCCCGCGTGGCGGAGGCCCTCGCGCGCGGCGGCTTCCCCGGCATCGAGGTTGCGCCGGCCGTCCCGAGCCCGCCCAACACCCGCCGCCGTGCGGACCTCGCCATCCGCCGCGGACCGGAGGGCATCACCATCGGCTTCCACGCGCGCGGTGCCGCCGATCCCTTCGACATGCGCGAGTGCCACGTCCTCCACCCGCGCATCCTTGCCCTGCTCGATCCGCTGCGCGCGACGATGACGCGCCTCGCCGCCCTTCATCGCGTCGGCTCGGCTATGGTGAACCTGCTCGGGACGGGCCCGGACCTATGGCTGCGCACGGACGGCCCCTTGGGCACGAAGGACCGTGCGACCCTTGCAGCCCTGGCCACGGAAGCCGGCCTGCCCCGCATCGCCTGGTCCCGCGAGAGCGGCCGCGAGGCGCCGGAAGTGGCCGCGCAGAACGGCCCCTCCCTTGCGCGCCTCTCGGGCGTGGACATTCCCGTCGCCCCCGGCGCCTTCCTCCAGGCGACGCCGGAGGGCGAGGCCGCCATCGTCGCCGCCGTGCTCGAGGGCCTGCCACGGCGCATGCCGGGCAAGCCGCGGATCGTCGAGTTGCATGCCGGCTACGGCACTCTCTCCTTCCCTCTCTCCACACGCGGCCGGGTGGAGGCTTTCGAGGGCGCGCAGGAGGCTGTCACGGCGCTGAACGCCGCCGCCGGCCGCGCCGGCGCCCGCATCAGGGCCGCCCGCCGCGACCTCGCCCGCCAGCCGCTGCTCGCCCCCGAATTGAACGGCGCCGCGGCCCTCGTGCTGGACCCGCCCTTTGCAGGGGCTGCGGAGCAGGTCGCGATCCTCGCGCGCTCCATGGTCCCGCGCGTGATCTACGTCTCCTGCAATCCCGCCGCTCTCGCGCGCGACCTCACCGCCTTCGCCCGTGCGCCGGGCTGGCAGGTGGAGCGGGCCGTCGCGATCGACCAGTTCCTCTGGTCCTCGCAGGTGGAAGCCGTCGTTACACTTTCACGCGCCCCTTGACCGCAGCGCGCGCATCCAAAACTGTTCCCCACACCCAAGGGGAACGGACCGATGGATCGACGCAAGCTGCTCGCAACCGGGCTCGCCGCGCCCGCCCTGCTCTCTACCGCCTGGGCCCAGTCACCGGCACCGGCGCCCGCTGGCCTCGCGCCCACGCAGGCGCCCGGCTTCTACCGCTTCCGGGTGGGCCAATCGCTGGTCACCATGGTGCATGACGGCCAAGCCGTGCGGCCCGACCCCACGCAGGGCTTCGTCCGCAACGCCTCATCGGAGGAAGTCGCGGCCTCCATGCGCGCGCAGGGCCTCGACCCCTCGCGGCTGGTGAACCCTTTCACCATCACCGTGCTTCGCACCCCGCGCGGCACCGTCATGTTCGACAGCGGCAACGGGCCGCAGACGGCGGCGGACAGCCGTGTCGGCCAGCTCGGCGCCAACCTCGCGGCGGCGGGGATCGACACGGCCACGATCGACATGGTCGTCTTCACTCATTTCCACGGCGACCATATCGGCGGCCTGCTCGACGGCGCCGGCAACGCCGCCTTCCCGCGCGCCCGCATCATCGTGCCGGAGAAAGAATGGGCCTTCTGGATGGACGAAGGCCAGGCGAGCCGCGCCCCCGAGGCCATGCGCCCAGCCTTCGCCAACGTCCGCCGCCGCTTCGCCCCTTATGAGGGCAAGGTGGAGCGCATCGCGGACGGCGCCGAGATCCTGCCCGGGCTGCGAGCGATGGACACGTCCGGCCATACGCCTGGTCACACCTCATACCACCTCTCCGAGGGCAACGCGCAGGCGATGATCCTCGGCGACCTCACCACGCGCCCCGAGTTCAACCTGACAAATCCCGGCTGGCACGTGATCTTCGACATGGACCCGAACCTGGCCGAGGCCACGCGCCGCCGCCTCTTCGACCGCGTCTCGGCGGACCGCATCCGCTGCACCGCCTATCATTGGTCCTTCCCGGCCAATGGCACGGTGCTGAAGGAGGGGAACGGCTACCGCCTCGCGCCCGCGGAGTGGTCAAGCGTCATCTGAGTTCCGGCTTCGTCGCGCGCGGGGAACAGCCAGCGCGCGACGCCCTATCCCCCTTGGCGAAGATCATCGACCAGGGCATCCCTTGTTCCCTGCGCAAGAGCAACTCCGGCTCGCGCGTGGAGGCACGATTCCTGCAGGCTCCAGGCGCCGCACGGAACGAGGAATGAACCGATGAAGCGCCGCACCGCCACCTCCCTGCTCGTCACGGCGCTCGCCGCCCCCTTCCTGCGCCCAGCCGGTGCGCAGGATGTCCGCACGCTCCGCATCGGCAGTGCGCTTGACCCGCAGCACCCCATCCTTGTCGGTGCGCGCCGCATGGCCGAAATGGCAGAGGCCGAGAGCGGTGGGCGGCTGAAGATCAGCCTCTTTCCCTCCAGCCAGCTCGGCGCGCAGCGGGAGATGTGGCAGAACGTCCAGGCTGGCGTGCTCGACGGCATCATTGATGCCTCGGCCAGCATGGTCACCTTCGTGCCGCAGTTCGGCGTGCTCGACCTTCCCTACCTAGTCGCGGACGAGGCCGCCGCCTTTCGCCTGCTCGACGGCCCCGTGGTCGAGGAGGAGCTGGTGCGCCGCGCGGCCGCCTCAAACCTGCGCGTCGTTAACTTCTGGGAGGTGACGTTCCGCAACATCTATACGCGCAGCAAGCCCGTCGCCGCCGTCGCGGACCTGCGCGGGATGAAGATCCGCGTGATTCCCAACCCCTCCTTCATTGCCCTCTTCCGCAGCCTCGGCGCCGCGCCGACACCGATGGCTTTCGGCGAGGTCTACACCGCCCTCCAGCAGGGCGTTCTCGACGGCGCGGAGAACGACAACGTCACCTTCCTCACCTCCCGCCACCTGGAGGTCGCCCGCAACCTCGCCATCACGAATCACATGATGCTCGTGAACACCTTCGTCATGAGCGAGCGCAACTGGACCCGCCTTCCCGAGGACATGAAGGCCGTGATGCGCAAGGCCTCGCTCGAGGGGCGCCGCGCCGTGGCCGAGGATCGCCGCGCGAAGGATTCGGGCGCGATGGAGGCGATCCGCGCCGCCGGTGTGAACATCACCCAGCCTGACCTTGCCCCCTTCCGCGAGGCCGGGCGCAAGACCTACGGTCAATTCGAGGAGCGGCTCGGCAAGCAGCTCGTGGACCGCATCGTCGCGACCGTCGGCTGACCAGATGCTCATCCTGAAACAGTTTGTCGGCCGGCTGGACGGCTGGCTGGCAACGCTGGAAGCCCTCGTCCTCGGCCTGCTCGTCGCGGCGATGACGGGCGTTACCCTCGCCCAGGTCGTCGCGCGCTACGCCTTCAACGAGCCGTTGATCTGGTCGGAGGAGGCGGCGCGCTATCTTTTCGTTTGGGTCAGCCTCGTCGGCGCGGCGCTCGCCACGCGCGAGGGCGCGCACTACGCCCTCGACGCACTGCTGGAGCGCCTGAGCCCCGTTCTACGCACCGTTGCGCGCGGCGTGGCGGTGGTCATCGGCGCGGGCTTCCTCCTCATCCTCCTCCGCACCGGGCTGGACGAGACCGCCCAGGCCGCGCTGCAGGACTCTGCCACCCTCCCCATCGGCATGGCCCTGCCCTACGCCGCCATCCCCGTTGGCGCCGCCCTCATGCTCTTCCACCTCCTGGCCGGCCTGCTGCGCGAGCGACCGGTCGCCGACACTCCGCTGCCGGAGGGCGTCGGGTGACCGCGATCCTCTCAGCCTTCCTCGTCTTCGTTGCCATCGGCACGCCTATCGCCTTCGCCCTGGGCGCCGCCGCCGCCATCGGCCTCTGGCTGCTGGAGGGCGTGCCGATGAGCATCGTCGCCAGCCGCACCTTCGGCGCTATCGACAGCTTTACCTACCTCGCCATCCCCTTCTTCATCCTGGCGGGTGAGTTGATGGAGACGGGCGGCATCTCCCGCCGCCTCATCGCCGTCGCGACAGGCCTCGTTGGCCACCTTCGCGGCGGGCTGGGCAACGTCGTGGTGGTCGCGATGATGCTCTTCTCCGGTATCTCCGGCTCCACCAACGCCGATGCAGCCGCGGTTGGGGCCGTGATGATCCCCTCGATGAAGAAGCGCGGCTACACCCCCGCCCGTGCCGGCGCCATCGTTGCGGCCGCCGCCGGCATGGGCATCCTCGTGCCGCCGTGCCTCACCATGGTCGTCTACGGCAGTGTCACCAACACCTCCATCGCCGCACTCTTTGCCGCGGGCTTCCTGCCGGCCTTCGTCATGGCCGGTGCCCTCATGGTCCAGCTCCGCATCGAGGAGCGGCGCAGCGGCATCGTGCCGGAGCCGCGCCTTCCCTGGCGCGAGCGCCTGCGCGCGGTGCGCGGCGCCGCCTGGGCGCTGCTGCTGCCCGTGATCATCTTCGGCGGCATCCTCGGCGGCCTCTTCACCCCCACCGAGGCCGCAGTGGTCGCCGTCGCCTACGCGGCCATCGCCGGTGGCTTCCTGTACCGTGAGATTACCCCCGCCTTCCTCGCTCGCGCCCTCGTGCGCAGCGGCGTGGCGACGGGTGCCGTCATGCTGATGATCGCCGGTGCCAATATCCTCGCCTGGCTGATGGCGGTGGAGGGCGTGCCGCAGGCGCTGGCCGGCCTCATCGCCTCGGTCGGCGGCGGGCGCACCGTCTTCATGATCCTCAGCATCCTTGTCTTCCTCGTCCTCTTCGCGCTGTTGGACGGGATTCCGGGCATGCTCATGCTCATCCCCGTTTTCGTCCCCATCGCGCGGGAACTGGGCATCGACCTGCTGCACTACGGCACGGTGATGACGACGGTGATGGGCATCGCCCTCTTCACGCCGCCACTGGGCGTGGGCCTCTATATCATCCTCGGCATCAGCGGTGCGACGCTGCCCGACCTCAGCCGGCATCTCCTGCCGTATCTTCTCACCATGCTGGTGGTGGCGCTGGTGATCGCCTTCGTGCCGATCCTCGTCTTCGCTATCCCCGCCGCCCTGGGCCTGCATTCGCTCACATGAACGAACTTCTCCCCCCCGGCGGCTGGATCGGCCGCCCCCTGCCCCGCGCGGCCACGCGCCGCCTCGTCGAGGGCCGCGGCCGCTACCTGGATGATCACGCGGCGAAGGGCGAGCTGCACGCCGCCTTCCTCCGCAGCCCCTTTCCGCACGCCGCCTTCCGCATCACCGACCGCGAGGCGGCCCGCGCCCTGCCCGGCGTGCGCGCCGTCCTCATCGCGGAGGACCTCGCCCCCGCCTGCCGCTCCTGGCGCACCCAGTCGCTCGCCTTCCCCGGCCTCGTCTCGCCCGAGCAGGGTCCGCTAGCCCGGGAGCACACAGTCTACCAGGGTGAGCCCGTCGCCCTCGTCCTCGCCGCCTCCCGCGCGATCGCGGAGGACGCGCTGGAGCTGGTCGGCACCGACTGGGACGAGTTGCCCGCCGCCACCGATCCCGTGGCCGCGCTGAAGCCCGATGCGCCCGCCGTGCATCAGGGTCTCCCCTCCAATCTTGCCTGGCGCACCGAGTTCGGCGACGGCGACGTGGAGGCCGCCTTCGCGCGCGCCGCCCTGGTGGTGGAGGACCGGCTGGTCTTCACCCGCCACACCGGCGTGCCTCTCGAATCCCGCGGCGTCCTGGCCAACTACGACCCCGCCGCCGAGGCGCTGGAGGTCCGCCTCTCCCACCAGATTCCCCACCAGATGCAGGTGCATCTCGCGGAGCTGCTGGACCTGCCCATGGGCCGCGTGCGCGTCATAGCCGGTGATATCGGCGGCGGCTTCGGCATCAAGATGCACGTCTATCCCGACGAGGTCGCGATCTGCGCCGCCTCCCGCCTGCTGCGCCGCCCCGTGCGCTGGGTCTCGGATCGCATCGAGGCACTGATGGCCGACATCCACGCGCGCGAGCACGTCATGCGCGCCCGAATGGCCGTGGACGCCGAGGGCCGCATTCTCGCCTTCGACGTGGACGACATCCAGGGCCTCGGCGCCTATTCCATCTATCCCCGCTCCTCCACGGTCGAGGCGATCAGCGCCTTGCGGACGGTGGGTGCCCCCTATCGCTTCGAAGCCTATCGCGCGCGCCTCCGCTCGGTGTTGCAGAACAAGGTCCCCACCGGCCAGTACCGCTCGGTCGGCCACCCGATCGGCTGCGCGACCACCGAGCGCCTGGTGGATCTCGCCGCCGCCGCGCGCCGGGAGGACCCGCTCGAGTTCCGCCGCCGCAACCTGCTTCGGGAGGCGGAGCTGCCCTGGACCAACCCGGCCGGCGGCCGCATGGCCGAGCTGTCCCACACCGCCACGCTTGCGGAGTTCGAGCGCCTGCTCGACCTGCCCAGCCTGCGCGCTGAAATCGCGGCGATGCGCGGAGAGGGCCGGCTGGTCGGCCTCGGCTTCGCCGCAGTGGTCGAGTACACGGCCTCGGGCCCCGGCGCCTACGGCCCGGCCGGCATCCCCGTCTCCGCGGTGGACACGGTGGTGGTGCAGCTCGAGCCCGGCGGCGACGTGATCGCCCGCGCCTCGGTGGCCGAGATCGGCCAAGGCATCCAGCAAGGCATCGTGCAGGTGGTGGCCGATGCTGTGGGCGTCTCCCCGTCCCGCGTCACTCTCCACACCGGCGACACCGGCAATGCCCCGCACGGCGGCGGCGCCTGGGCCTCGCGCGGCGCCGGCATCGGCGGCGAGGCCGCCTGGGGCGCCGGCCGCAAGCTGCGCGCCGAGATCCTGGGTGCCGCCGCCTCCCTGCTTCAAACGACGCCCGAGGCGCTGGACCTCCGCGATGGTCAGGTCGTGGACAAGACGGGCGCTACGCGCATGACGCTTTCCGACCTCGCCGCCACCGTCTTTTTCCGCGGCCACGAGCTGCCGGGCGGCCTCCAGCCGCAATTCACCGCCACCCACCAGTTCCGGCGCGAGGAGGACGTCTTCCTCACCACCAACGGCCTGCAGGCGAGCCTCGTGGAGGTCGATCCCGACACCGGCCTCGTGACCCCGCTGCGCCACTGGGTGGTCGGCGATTGCGGTCGGCGCCTCAACCCGCTGCTCGTGGACGAGCAGGTGCGCGGCGGCGTCGTACAGGGCATCGGCGAGGCGCTGCTGGAGGCCTGCCGCTACGATCCTGAGAATGGCCAGCTCCTGACCGGCACGCTCGCCGACTACCTCCTGCCCATGGCCGACAACGCGCCCGACATCACCGTCGGCCATGTCGAGACGCCCTATTCCGGCTCCGCCCTCGGCGCCAAGGGCGCGGGCGAGGCCGGCACCTGCGGCGCGCCCGCCGCCGTGCTCTGCGCCGTGAACGACGCTCTGGCCGCGCGCGGGGCGGCGGTGACGGAGATGCCCATCACGCCCGCCGTCATCCTCCGCGCCCTCGGAACCCTGCCGTGAAGCCCGCCCGCTTCGACTACGCCCGCCCCGAAACGCTGGACGCCGCCCTCGCCGCGCTCGCCGAGCACGGGGCGGAGGCTTCGGTGCTCGCGGGAGGACAGAGTCTCATCCCCATGCTCAACCTCCGCATGGCACGGCCGGGCCTGCTGCTCGACATCAACCGCATTCCCGGCCTCGATGGCATCTCGCTCGAAGCGGGGTTGCTGATGATCGGCGCGCGCACCCGCCACGCCGATGTGCTGATCTCGCCCCTCGTGCGGCAGGCGGCACCGATGCTGACCGAGGCGCTGCACCATGTGGCCCACCCGGCGATCCGCAACCGCGGCACGATCGGCGGCAGCATCTCCCTGGCCGATCCGGCGGCCGAAATGCCGGCCTGCATGGTTGCCCTCGGCGCCACCCTCATCGCCGCCTCCGCGCGCGGCGAGCGCCGCATCCCGGCGGAAGGCTTTTTCCGCGGCGTCTACGCCACGGCCCTCAAGCCCGACGAACTTCTCCTCCGCATCGAAATCCCCGCCATCGCTCCCGGCTGGACCCATGGCTTCACCGAGGTCTCACGCCGCCATGGCGACTACGCCATGGCCGGCCTCGCCCTCGCCCTTCGCCGGGAAGCGGGCCGCGTCGCAGATGCGCGCATTGCCCTCTGCGGCCTCGAGCCCGCCCCACGCCGCCAGCACGCCGCCGAGGCGGTGCTGGTCGCATCTGGTGCAGAGGCTGCCTGCGACGCCCTTTCCGCCCCGGACGCCATGGCCGGTGCAGAGGTCACCGCCGCTCACCGCCTCCATCTCGCCCGCGTGCTGCTGCGCCGGGCCCTCGCGAACTGAACCATGGACCACCCGGACGAACCCACCGCTGAGATCGCGCTCACCCTGAATGGGGAGCCGACCCGCGCCCGCGTGCCGCTGCGCCAGAGCCTCGTGGACTGGCTCCGCCACGGGCAGGGCCTTACCGGCAGCCATGTCGGCTGCGAGCACGGCGTCTGCGGCGCCTGCCATGTGCAGGTGGACGGGCGCGTGGTGCGCGGTTGCCTCATGCTCGCCGTGCAGGCCGACGGCACCCGCGTCGAGACGATCGAGGGCGCCACCGAAACCGGCCGCATCCGCGCCCTGCAGGACGCCTTCTTCAACCGTGCCGCCCTGCAATGCGGCTTCTGCACGCCGGGGATGCTCCTCCAGGCCGCCGAGTTGCTGGCCGCGAACCCCGCCCCCTCCCGCGCCGAGATCCGCGAGGCGCTGTCGGGCAACTACTGCCGCTGCACCGGCTACCACGCCATCGTGGATGCCGTTGAGGCCGCGGCCGCCGCGCTGCGCGCATGACGCGCCTCCTCATCGCCGGCGCGCGGCTGCTGGACCCCGAGAGCGACGACCTCCATCGCCCGCCCGCCGCCGACCTCCTGGTCGAGGACGGACGCATCGCCGCGCTTGGTGCAGAAGCCACCGCGCGCGGCGCCGGCGCGCCTCGACTGGAAGCGAAGGGCCTGCTCCTCACCCCCGGCCTCGTCAACGCGCATTCGCACTCGCACGACACGCTCCTGCGCGGCCTCTTCGAGGGGTTGCCGCTGGACGCCTGGGGCGCCCTCTCCTTCCCCTCCGCTTGGCAGCGGCGCCCGGACGCCGAGGTTCATCTCCGTACCCGCCTCCACGCGGCAGAATGCCTCATGCACGGCATCACCACGGTGCAGGACATGGTGACGCTCCAGGGCGCCGACCGCGGCCAGGCGGAGGCGGTGATCGACGGCCACCGAGCCATCGGCCTGCGCGCCCTGCTCGGCTGGCAGCTGGCCGATCGCGGCATGGCGGAAACCCTGCCCTTTGCCGCCGAGGTCCTGCCGCCCGACATCCTCTCCTCCCTTCCACGCGCGAGCGACCCCACGCCGAGCATGCGCCTTGTCGAGTCCCTGCTCGACGCCGTGAGCGGCCGCCTGCTTGGCAGCGTCCTCGCCCCCTCCGCGCCCCAGCGCTGCTCACCCACGCTAATCCGATGGGCGGCCAACCTCTCACGGGAGCGCGGGCTGCCAGTCTGCACCCATCTCTATGAGACCCGCGCCCAGGCCGTCCTAGCGCGCACTGCCTATGGCGAGGATGGCGGCTCCCTGCTCAGCCATCTCGCCCGTCACGGCCTGTTGAACGAGCGGCTGGTCATCGCCCATGGCGTCTGGATCACGCCGGAGGAGATCGGTCGTCTTGCGGAGGCCGGCGGCCACCTCGCGCATAACCCCGTCGCCAACCTCCGGCTGCTGAACGGCGCGGCCCCGCTGCGACACTACGCGAGCGCCGGCACCGGCATCGCGCTCGGCTGCGATAACAGCAGCGCGGGCGACGCGCAGAGCCTTCTTTCCGCGATGCGCTTCGCCGCGCTGTACCTTTCCCTCCAATCCACTAGGCCCGAGGAAGCGTCGGCCGAGGCCTTCCGCGCCGCGACGCTCGGCGGCGCCCGCGCGCTCGGCCTCACCGGCGTCGTCGGCGGGCTGCGGCCCGGCCACCGCGCCGACCTTGCGCTCTTCGACCTCTCGGATCCCGCCTGGGTGCCACTCAACAGCGCCGTCCGCCAGCTCGTCCACGCCGAGCCCGCCCGTTCCCTCCGCCACGTGCTCGTGGAGGGCGAGCTACTTCTCCGGGACGGCCGCCCGACGCGCTTCGACCCCACCGCGCTCGCTGCCGAGGCGGAGGAAGCGCAGGTCGCAATAGCCGCCGAGTACGCCGCCCTCCGCACCCGCCGCGCCCCGCTGGTCAGCGCACTTCTTGCCCTTGACGCCCGCGCTCGCCGGCATCCGCTGGAAATCGACAGTCTCCTCCTCGACCAAGGGGCACGGCATTGATCCTCGAGGGACGCCCGCTCCGCTTCGGGGCGGCCTGCCCGGCTTGCACCCCCCTGCGCCTCACCCTGCGCGCGGACCACGTCGCCGCCACCGAGCCCGCAGGCCCTGAGGCGGCAGCCAACATCCTCATGCCGCCCTTCGCCAACGCGCACGACCACGCGCGCGGCATCCGCCCCACCGCGCTGGCCGCTTTCGACCTACCACTGGAAATCTGGCTCGCCACCATGACTGGCGCACCGGTCTGCGACCCCTGGCTGGTGGTTGCCGCCGCCCTTGGCCGTCAAGCTCTCGGCGGCTGCGGCGCCATCATGATCCACTACACCCGCCCCCAGAACCCGGCGCGATTGGAGGATGAGCTGCGGGACGTGGTGCGCGCCGCCCGCGCCGTCGGGGTGCGCGTGGCGATCGCGGTCTCCATGCGCGACCGCAACGCCCTCGCCTACGCCCCCGATGAAGCGATCCTCACCCGCCTGCCGCCCGAAACCCGCGCGCTGGTGGAGGCGCGCCTCGTCGCCCCGCCCCGCTCGCCGACCGAGCAACTGCGTCTCGCCGACGCCCTCGCCGAAAGCTGCGACGACCCGCTGGTCACGGTGCAATACGGTCCCTACGGCCTTGAATGGTGCTCGGACACCCTTCTCTCGGCCATCGCCGAGCGCTCCGCCACCACCGGCCGGCACATCCACATGCACCTGCTCGAATCACGTCTCCAACGCGAGTACCTGGATGCCGAGCACCCGGATGGGCCGGTCCGCCATCTGGACCGCCTCGGCCTCCTCTCGCCGCGCCTCTCCCTCGCGCACTGCACCTGGCTGCGGCCGGAGGAGATGGAGCTGCTGGCCGAGCGCGGCGTGACGGTCTCGGTCAACACGAGCTCCAACCTGCACCTGCGGAACGGTATCCCGCCCATGGCCGAGATGCACCGCCGCGGCGTCCCCCTCGCGACCGGGCTCGACGGCTTCACCGTGGATGATGACGACGACGCCTTCCGGGAGCTGCGCCTGAACGCCCTGCTCCACCGCGGCACCTCGCTGGACGAAGGTCTGCCGCTGGACGCCCTGTTCAGCGCCGCCTGCGCCGGAGGCCGGCAGGCAGTCACTGGCCAGGCGCCTGCGGAACCGATGGCGGAGGGCGCCCCCGCCGACATCATGGTGCTGGACCGCGCCGCCCTCTCCGCCGACCTCGTGCTCGAGAGCCCCGACGCCGCCCTCGTCGCCCAGCGCGCCACGCGCGGCGCCCTGCGCCGGATGGTGGTGGCCGGGCGGGAAGTGGTGCGCGACGGCGCCCTCACGGGCCTCGACCTTTCCGCCCTTCAGGCGGAACTGGATGCCCAGGCGCGGCGCGGCGCCGAGGGCGCACGCAACTGGCGCGAGGCCACGGCTCCTCTGCGGGAGGCGCTGCGGGGTTTCTACGCGGCCGGCCTGCACCGCTGCGGCTGAGGAAGGCGCCCCATCGACGGCGGGCGGCGCTTTCCTCTACCAAACCTTGCCGCTGTTACCGGAGCCCTCCCGATGCGCCTCTGTATTTTCGACGACAACCGGCTTGGCCTTGTCCAGGGGGAGCTGGTGCACGACGTCTCCGCCGTGCTCGACGCGCTGCCCGCCGGCCGCTACCCGTTGCCACGCCACGACCTGCTCGTCGCCGCCCTGCCAAAACTGCGCGCGCCCATCCTGGCACTTGTGGACGGGATGCCCGGTGTGCCGGTCGCCTCGGTCCGGCTGCGCCCGCCCGTTGCCAATCCCGGCAAGATCGTCGCGGCGCCCGTGAACTACCGCAAGCACCTTGAGGAAGCCGAAGCGGACCCCGCGACCTTCCACGCCGCCCATGTCCGCAAGATCGAGGAGACGGGCCTCTTCCTGAAGGCGACCTCCTCCCTCGCCGGCGCTTCCGACACGCTCCGCCTCGTCCAGCCCGAGCGTCGCACAGACCACGAGGTGGAGCTTGCCGCCATCATCGGCACCCCCTGCAAGAACGCGACGCGCGAGACCGCGATGAGCCACGTCGCGGCCTATGCCATCGGTCTCGACATCACCATCCGCGGCCCGGAGGAGCGGAGCATGCGCAAGTCCCCCGATGGCTACACCGTCCTCGGCCCCTGGATGGTGACGGCCGACGAGATCGCCGACCCCGCCGCTCTCGACCTCTCCCTCGACGTGAACGGAGAGGCACGGCAGCGCGCCAACACGCGCGACCTCCTCCTCGACATCCCCGAGCTGATTGTCTTCGCCTCTCGCTTCTACACGCTGGAGCCGGGCGACATTATCCTCACCGGCACGCCGGAAGGCGTGGGGCCGATCCGCCCGGGCGACGTGATGCAGGCGGCCATCGGTGGAATCGGCACCATGACCGTCCAAGTGGGTTGAGAAGCGGTCGCCGGGCGCACATCCATGCCCCTTTTGAGGCCATCACTGGACAAGAATGGACACTTGGGGCGTCGCGGGACCTGCTGCAGCGCGCGGAGCTGTGCTGCCTCCTGAGCCACTGCCTCACCGGCAGAGGGTCAGCGCCGGCGCTCCGCGGGCGTCGGCACGCGCGTTCCGAGCCCCTGCCCCAACAGCCGTGAAGCCTTCTCCGCCACGAGGCGAATGGCGCTGATCAGCGGCGGGCCCGGCACCGTCGTGATGTGCTGGATCGAGCCCACCAGGGCGATGGAGGCCACGAGCCGATCCTCGTGATCGTGGATCGGCACCGCCAGCGCGTTGCAGCCCAGCAGCGTCTCCTCCGGCGCGGTCGCGTAGCCCTGCTCCCGGATGCGGGCGAGTTCCGCCGCCAGGCTGTCCGGGTCCGTGATCGTGCGGTCCGTGAGTGGGGCGAGCGGCCCCCGCAGCACGCGATCCGATGCGGCCTTGGATCCAAAGGCGAGGAATACCTTTCCCTGCGCGGAGGCGTGCAGCGGGAGCTCGCTGCCCGGGCGTACGCCAATCTCGATCGGATGGGTTCCCGGATGGGTGGAGACGACGAGCGCGCCCTGCGGCGTCGGCGTGCTCAGGACCACGGCCGATCCCACCGCGTCCCGCAGCTCCCGCATCGGACCATCCAGAGTCTGCGCTAGGTCCCATGACCGTGGCGCCAGATAACCGAGCAGGAAGGCGCGCGGCCCAAGCCGGTAGCGGTTCGTATCGGCGTCCTGGATCACGTAGACGCGGTCCACGAGCGTCTGGAGATGGCGAAAGATCGCGCTCTTCGTCGCATTCAGCGACTGCGCGATCTGCGTGACGCCGATCGGTTCTCCCGCCCAGGCGACGGTCTCGAGCACGGAAAGCACCGTGTCAGCAGCCCGCACACCGGGTGGATCGAGATTTCGCGGTGCTGGCATGGCCACCCTGCTGTTCGCGAGAAAAGAACATCATATGAGGAATACAACTAGGAATGTCCAGCCGCGCAAAACAGGCTTGACCATCGCCGACCCACCACCTACCAATTTTGGAACAGCGTTCTTTGTGCGCGAACCCTGAACCCGATGGGAGAGAAACATGTCGCGCAATTCGCGGCGACCGGCGGTCGCACTCCCCAGCCAGCCGTCGGAGCCACGCTGCCGGTGACCTCCCGCCTGCAGGCCGGTTTCGGCCGAACCCTCATTAAGAATCCCGTGATCGCTGCGGCGGCCGAGCACCTGATCGAGGCGGAGGGGATCCGCGCCGCCATCGAAGCCGGCGCCGGCGCCGTCGTCGTGAAGTCCACGAACGAGACGATGGCCGGCAAGGATCAGCTCGGCCGGGCCGAATACGTGGCGCTGGATGCTGGCTGGAACCCAGTTCCCTGGAATGCCAGTGCTCCGCCGGAGGTGACGCTGGCCAGCCGCTCCGGCATGTCGCCGCTTGGCTTCGAGGAATGGCTTGCCCAGAACGTCGCGATGGACCGGTTCGCCCGCGACCGCGACTGCCTCCTCGTTGCGAGCCTCGTCATGGCCGATCTCTCGGCCTCGTTGGAGCTGGCACGCGAGATCGAGAAGGCCGGGCTCCGCGCGCTCGAGTTCAACATCGGCACGCCCTATGCCAGCCAGGCCGCGAAGGGCGTGGTCACGACGGAGCTGCAGCCGAGCCGCGTCGGAGAGCTCGTCGCAGCCATGCGCGGCGCCGTTTCGCTCCCCCTGTGGGTGAAGCTTACCGGCCAGTCCGAGCGCGTTCCCGAACTGGCCGAGGCCGCCTTCGAGGCCGGGGCTGACGCCGTGGTGATGGCGGGACGGCTGCTTGGCATGGTGCCCGACCTCGACAGCATGACGCCCATGCTCGGCACCAGTCTGGGCATCGGCGGCTACTGGAATCTGCCGCTCACCTGCCACTGGCTCGCGCTCACCCGCGCGAGGCTGGGACCCGAGGCGGCGCTCATCGGCATCAACGGCGCGCGGGACGGGCGCGACGTGGCGCGCATGATGCTGGCAGGGGCGAGCGCCGTCGGCATCGCCTCGCCGGTCATGCTGCGCGGCGCCGGGGTCCTGCGCGACGCAGTCTCGTCGCTGGATGCATACCTGGCCGCCAAGGGACTGACCGCAAAAACACTCGTAGGCCGCGCCGCCGACACGCGCAGGACCTTCGCGCAGATGCCACCGCTCAACGAGAACTGGCGCCGCTACGTCACGGCGGAACAGCAGGGCTGAACGGCCAGAAAAGAAACGTCACCAGGGAGGAAGACAGATGACCATCGCCCGCCGCGCCCTGCTCGGCACTGCTCTCGCCGGCACGGCACTCGCCCAGCCCGCCCTGGCACAGCGCGCCTGGCCGAACCGCCCGATCCGCCTCGTGCTCGGCTTCGCGCCGGGCGGCGTGGGTGACCTCACGGCACGCATGATTGCGCCGAAGATCTCGGAAGGACTGGGGCAGCCGATCATCATCGACAACCGGCCCGGTGCCGCGGGGATCGTCGCGGCCGAGCCCGTGGCCCGCGCCACGCCCGACGGCTACACGATGCTGCTGCTCACCACGACGAACAGCACCGCGGACGCGACCTATCGCAGCCTTCCCTACGACACGAAGCGTGATTTCGCCCCCGTCGCCCGTGTCGCCACCTTCGACCACGTGCTGCTGACGGCAGCCAACAGCCCCTACCGCACGTTGAAGGACGTGATCGAGGCCGCCCGCGCGAAGCCTGGCAGCATCAATCTCGGCTCCATCGCCGTCGGCAACGCGCAGCACCTCGGCGCGGAGCTGCTTCGCAGCATGGCGGGCGTGGAAATGACCGTCGTGCCCTACCGCTCCACGCCGGATCTCATCAACGCCACCACCACCGGCGACGTCCATGTCGCCAGCGAGATCCTCGCTCCTGTGCTCGGCCAGATCCAGGGCGGGCGGCTCCGCGCGCTCGCCATGGCCTCCGCCGAGCGCTACCCGCTGCTGCCCGACGTTCCTACGGCCACGGAACGCGACCTTCCAGGCTACGTCGTCGGCTCCTGGAACGGCGTCGCCGGCCCTGCCGGAATGCCGCGCGCCGTGGTGGAGCGCATGAACAGCGAGATCGGCCGTGTCCTCGCCCTGCCCGAGATCCGCGAGAAGCTGCTCGAACTCGGCGTCACCCCCGCCTTCACCTCCCCCGAGGATTTCGGAGCCTTCATTCGCACGGAAGGCGAGCGTTGGTCCCGTATCGTCGAGGAAGCGAACATCCCCAAGCAGTAGCGGACACTGATTATGTACGACCAGACCGACCCGCGCGCCGCCCTCGCCGCGCCTCCCGCCGGCCCCGCGCCCGTGCCGACCACCTTCAGCCCCGCGCATTACGAGCGCTTCTACGAAACCCCGCCAGTGGAGCAGGACGCGGCCGCACGGCACTGGTACGCGCGGGCGCAGAACTTCCTGGTCGCCTATACGGAAGCCGAGGCCGGGGCTGTGCTCTCGCGCGACGCCCAGCCCGACGAGTACGCCGTGCTGCTGCCCGATGCCGGCATCGAAATCGCGGTCGAGGTGTCCGGCACCCGCCATAGCCTCTCCGGCAACAGCCTCGCCTTCATCCCGCCCGGAAACAGCCGCATCGAGGTGCTGCGACCTGGCCGCGTGGTGCGCATCCTCACGACGCGGGCGGAAGACCTCGTCGCGAAATGCTCCAACGCCGCGGCCTATGCTGCGCATGACCCGAACATCCCGCCGCTACGCCCCTGGCCGGAGCCGCCGGGCGGGCTGGTCTTCCGCGCCTACAGCCTGGACGTGCCGCCGGACCCGAAGCGTTTCGGCCGCATCTGGCGTTGCACCACGCTGATGGTGAACGTGCTCGACCCCGCCGACGGCCCGCGCGACCCGCGCAAGATGTCCCCACACCACCACGACGACTTCGAGCAGGGCTCGCTCGTGCTCGATGGCGCCTACACGCACCATCTCCGCTGGCCCTGGACCACCGACATGACGATCTGGCGGCCCGACGAGCACGAGTACTGCCGCGGCCCCTCCCTCACCGTCATCCCGCCGCCCTCCATCCACACCTCGGAAGCGAAGGAGGCCGGGCAGATGGTCGACCTCTTCTGCCCACCGCGCGAGGACTTTTCGAACAAGCCGGGTTGGGTGCTCAACGCGGCCGACTACCCGATGCCGTCGTGAGGCCGCCTTCCACGACATCCGATCCGACCCAGGGATCCGCCCCGGCCCCGACAGCCGACCAGCCCATGAGGACAGCATGACAGAAGTAGGCAGCAAGGACGCGGTGGAGCAGCGCGTGGACGCCCTGCTGCAAGGCGCGATCGACCCGCATGTCCATAGCGGCCCCTCCATCGCCGAGCGCGCCATCGACCATCTCCAGCTCGCGGTCGAGGCATCCGAGGCGGGCTTCGCGGCAGTCGTCACCAAGGACCACGACTACAGCGGCGTCATGACGGCGGCCCTCATCGCCAGACACCATCCCGAACTGAAGACGAAAGTCTATTCGAGCATCGTGCTCAACAACGTGGTCGGCGGCTTCAATCCCTATGCCGTCGAGCACATGGCGGCCATGGGCGGGAAGGTCGTCTGGATGCCGACCCTCGCGGCCGAGAACCACCTGCGTTGGGAGAAGACCGCGGGCTGGGTCCACCCGGCCTCCACCCAGAAGATCCGGCCGGCGGCGGAAATCCCGGTTCTCGACGGCAGCAAAGCCGTGCGGGACGAGGTGAAGGAGGTTCTCGACATCATCGCGCGGAACGACATCGCCCTCGCCAGCGGCCACCTGCACATCAGCGAGACATGGCTCATCTTCGAGGAAGCCCGCCGGCGCGGCGTGAACCGCCTCGTCCTGACGCATCCGGAGGACATCGTGGACGCCTCGATGAACGACGTGAGCGGCATCGCCGCCATGGGTGCCTTCGTCGAGCACTCCCTCTGCATGTTCCTCGAAGGGTCCAAGTTCAAGACCTGCGAGGAGGAGGATCTGCGCAAGCACATTGATGCGGCCGGCGTAGGCCAGACCATCCTCTGCTCCGATCTCGGGCAGACCGGCGTGTTCAGCCCGATCGAGGGCTTCCGCCGGGGCATCAAGCTCTGCATCAAGCTTGGCTACTGCGACGAGGAGATCCGTAAGATGGTCTCGCAGAACGCCGCCCGCGCGCTCGGCATCGAGGCGGACCTCCCGGCGCCGATCCCGGCTTGAGGCGTCACACGCTGTAGAAGTCCAGTGCTGTCGGGATCACATCGTTGGTCAGCAGCACCTTCTTGCGCGCGATCCGCCATGTCCCGTCTTCCCCCCGGCGCAGCCCATGCTCGTATCGCCCAAAGAGCATGTGCTGCCGCGACACGCGGGGGTCGAAGTCGTGCACGATCCAGCTCGACGTCACCTCGATCATGTCCGCCGTGGCCTGCATGGGCAGGATGTTGGTGATCATGTGCACGGTTCGCGGCAACGGCAGCGCCGTCACCGACTTCCGTGTCCGGATCCGCATGATCCGTTCCTCAAGGCCGAAGCGCGAGTCGTGATAGATGAGCGAGACCTCGCGGTCCGGATCGCTCGTCGTGCGGTGCTCGTCGAGCCAGGCGGGGATCCAGAACACGGCGTCCTCGGCATAAAGGGCCAGCCAGGCATCCCATTCCTGCCGGTCGAGGTGCAGCCCCTCGCGGTACAGAAGATCGGCGCAGATTACCGCCGCAGCAGGATCCATCATCGCGCCGCCGTCCCTTCGCCGCCCGAGACCAGCCGCCGCCATTCGCGATAAGCGGCGTGGAAACAGGTCTCGTCGCCGAAGCCGAGCGTGCCCACAGCCTCCGCCAACGGTGTGATCCCGATCTCCGAGGCGAGCGAGCTGGCGCCGCTGCCGCCGCCCAGGCCACGTGCGTAGCCCTGCGTCCACCCATCCGTATCGGCCGCGTAGCCGGACTGGCAGTACTCGTACATTACATTGTCGTCGGAGGTCGCGAGGCCCGTCGGGTTGAAGAAATCCTCGTACTGCCGGATGCGCAGCCGCCGCGCCTCCGCGTTCTCGCCAATCGGCGCGAGGCAGTGGGAGGTCATTTCCGTGCGGTCTGCCGCCAACGGGCGCCAGGTGCGTAGCTGCAGCGAGACGATGTCGATGATCTGCAGGTTGGGGAAGATCGTCAGGTTGCGCTGGCGCAGCATCCACTTGGCGCGCGCCTGGCCCACGCGCCCGCGGACCTCCTCCAGCCGCTCCGTGTCCACCGCCAGTGGACGGAGGCCCCTCGGCGGATTGCGGATGGACCACATGACGGAATGGCCATGGGCGAAGCTGAAGCTTCCCTGCGCCTCCGGATCCGTCTCCGGCGGCGGCTTGATGCTGGGAGGGTTCCGCTTTGCCCGCTGCTGCAGCACATCCACGTAGGAGCTGTGCGTGGAGGTGAAGTGGTAGAAGTCCAGCCCGTTCTCCAGCTGCAGCTTCCAGTTGGCATCGTAGGTGTATGTCACCGGCCCCGGCACGAACTCCCAGCCCGTGGAGCTCTGGTCGAGCACGAGATCCAGCATGCCGCGCGCTTCGCCAAGATACTCCTCCAGCGGCGGCACGTCTTCCGAAAGGCTGGCGAAGAGCAGCCCGCGGTAGTTGCCGAAGCGGGGAACGCGGATGAGGTCGTGGCTCTCGCGGTCGAAGGACTCCGGGTACTGCCCGTCCTCCCGGTCCGTCACGAGGGTGTTCCGCCCGGCGCTGTCGTAGGCCCAGCCGTGATAACGACAGACATGATACTTCTGCCGCCCCTTGCGGAGGGGGCAGACCACCGCGCCGCGATGGCGGCAGCTGTTGAGGAAGAGGTGAAGCTGCCCCTCCGAATCACGGGTCAGCAGTACCGGCTGGCGCCCGATATAGGTCGTGAGGAAGTCGTTCGGCCGCGCGACCTGGCTTTCCAGCGCCACGAAGACCCATGTTCCCTCGAAGATGCGCGCCATCTCCAGCTCGAACACCTGAGGATCGCGGAACACGTCGCGATGCACGCGGAACACGCCCTCCGCGGGGCGGTCCTCGACGAGGTCGGCGGCACCTCGCGGTTGATTGGTCATGATCGACGCTCCGGATCGGGCCAAGGGCTGCCCGCTGCGTTGAATGGTCATTCGAGGACGATGTTCGAGCTGCGCGCGACCTCGCGCCACTTCGCCATCTCGCCCTGCAGGAAGGTCTCCAGCTCCGCCGCCGTCGAGGGCGCCGGCTCCACGCCTAGCGGGCGGACCTGCGTCGCGAAGCGCTCAGAGGCGACGACCTCCCGCAGGTCGGCAGCTATGCGCCTGATCGCCGCGGGCGGTGTGCCGGCGGGCGCCACCATCGCCTGAAAGGCGCTCACCGAGAAGCCGGGGAAGGTGGTGGCAATTGTCGGGTATTGCGGCGCGTCGGGCAGTGGCGCGTCCGTCGCCACGGCCAGCACCTTCAGCCGCCCCGCCTCCACATAGGGCCGCACGGAACTCCACAGGTCGAACATCAGCGGAACGCGGCCGGCCAGCACGTCCGTCAGTGCCGGGGCGCTGCCGTTGTAAGGCACGTGCTCCATCCGGATGCCCGCCTTCAACTGCAGCAACTCACCCGCCATCTGCCCGCCCGTCCCCGGTCCGGGCGAGGCATAGGCGATCGGGCTGCTCTCCCGCTTCGCGAAGGCAATCAGCTCTGCGAGGTTCTTCGACGCGAAGTCCGGCCAGGCAACCAGCACGAAGGGCGAGGTGACGAGCATACCGACCGCCGTGAAGGCCCGCGCCGTGTCATAGGGCAGGCGCGGCCGGATCGCGGGATTGATCACGAAGGAATTGGTGGCGACGCCGATGGTGTAGCCATCCCCCGCCGCCTGGGCGAGCGCGTTCGTACCGACGATTGTGCCGCCGCCACCGCGGTTCTCCACGACGACGGGCTGCTTCCACCGCTCAGACAGCGCCTCCGCGATGATCCGCACGATGACGTCCGTCGGGCCACCCGCCGCGAAGGGGACGATGATGCGCACGGGCCGCGTCGGAAAGGCGGTATCCTGCGCCATGGCACTCGCTGCAAAGGCGGCGGCGCCTACGCCGGCGATCGACACTGCCCGCCTGGTTAACACACGCCCCATGAACTCCTCCCCAATCATTCCTTCTTTGCAGAGTCAGGCGGGTACAGGCATAGCGCGCAGCCGCGCGGCGATACCCGCACCTGTCGCGGCCGTGCCCAGCCTTCCGCCCACGTCCTGCGTGGCTTCACCGGCCGCCACGGCCTCCGCCACCGCTGCCTCAATCGCGCGGCTCGCGCCGGCGAAGGCTTGGCTGCCCAGCCGGTCCGCGTGCCAGTCGAGCAACTGCGCGGCGGAGAGGATGAGCGAGAGCGGGTTCGCCCGGTCCTGCCCCGCGATGTCCGGCGCCGAGCCGTGCGCCGCCTGGGCCATCGCGTGGCTCGTGCCCGCATTGACGGAGCCGCCGAGGCCGATGCTACCCGAAAGCTCCGCCGTCAGGTCCGAGAGGATGTCACCGAACATGTTGGTGGTCACGATCACGTCGAACTTCGCGGGGTCGCGGACGACATGGGCGCACATGGCGTCGATGATGTACTCGTCCAGCGCCACTTCAGGGAACTCCGCCGCCACCTTGCGGCACTCCTCGAGGAACATGCCGTCTCCGATTTTCAAGACATTCGCCTTGTGCACGGCGCTCACTCGCTTGCGGCGGGTCATCGCCAGGCGGAAGGCGGCGCGGGCGATCCGCTCGCAGCAACCGCGCGTGATGCGGCGAAGGGAGATGCAGACATCGGGCGTCACCAGCATCTCACTTCCGCCGGATTCCATATTACGGTCGGCGTAGAAGCCCTCGGTATTCTCTCGCACCACGATCAGGTCGAACTCGGAAACCGCGTGGTGCTGCACACCCGGATAGGTGCGCGCCGGCCGGATGTTGGCGAACAGATCGAGCCGCTTCCGGAAGAACATGGATGGGTTGATCCCGCCCTTGCTCTCGTCCGTGTAGTCGAAGGTGGACATCGGGCCGAGTACTAGCCCATCAGCCGCCCTCACCTTCTCCAGCAGCTCCGGCCGTACGGTGATGCCGTGCTGCTGTAGGCTCTCATGGCCGGCGATATCGGACTCAAGTTGCAGCCCGAGCCCGAAGCGCTCCGACGCTGCCTCCAGCACCTCCACCGTCGCGGCCGTGATCTCGGGGCCGATCCCGTCCCCGGGAAGGACGATAAGGTGCATGGCGTTGCGCTGAGCCATTGGTTCACATCCGCTGCTGAATACGATGTTGTGCCGGCTCTCCGGTCGGCAGCCGCTCAACTGAAGCCATAGAGCCGCGCCGGGTTCTCGACCAGGATGAGGCGGCGCGCCTCCGCGTTCGGGAACCACTCGGCCAGCCGGTTCAGCGCGGCCCCATCGTCGATGGGGTTGAAGGGCTCGATGGCCGCGATGTCGGTCCGCGCACCGCCCGGATGCGGCCAGTCGCTGCCCCAGACCACGTGCTCCGGATTCGCCTCGAAAAGGGCGCGCGCCAGCGGCCCCGCATCGGCGCAGTCCGGACGGTCGGAGATGCGATGTGGCGCCGAGATCTTCACATAGGCGCGCCCGGCCCGCACCAGCGTGAGCAGCTCGGGAAATCCCGCCTGCCCGGTGCCCGCTTCGGCGCGCGCCCGGCCGAAATGATCCACCACCAGCGGCACCGGCAGCCGCATCAGCGTCTCGTGCAGCGCCCCGATCACCGCCATGTTAGTATAAGTCTGCACGTGCCAGCCGAGCGGCGCCACCTGGCGGGCAGCGGCTTCCAGCAGCGCGCCCGCGGCCGCGGGGTCGTGCTGCCCGGCTGTCTCGAGGTTCACGCGCACCCCGCGCACCCCGGCCGCGTGCATCTCCCGCAATTCCTCTGTCCCGAAGCCTGGATCGATGACTGCGACCGCCCGCGCTCGCTCACCCAACCGGCGCGAGGCATCCAGCGTGCAGCTGTTGTCCGTGCCGTAAGGGCTGGGGTGGACGATCACCACCCGTTTCAGCCCCAACGCGTCATGCAGCGCCAGAAGCTCCTCCACCGAGGCATCGCCGGGCGTATAGGCGCGGCCGGGATCGAAGGGGTAGCGCGCGGCCGGACCGAAGACGTGGACATGACAGTCGCAGGCACCCGCCGGCACCTCGAAGCCCGGCGCCGCATGGGTGACGCGGAGCACCGTCGCCTGGCGGCTGGCCCCGGTCGAGGGCGAGGCCCGGTCTGCATCCATGGTTCGTTCCTCCAGCGGGCGCGGAGGGTCTGTCAGGCCGCCTGCCAAGTCCAGTCGTTTGACCGCCAGCGCCCATAAACGGATTCTATGGTCCTGGCGCGTATAGCGAGAGCAGCTGGATAATGAACCTGAGACAGATGGAGGTCTTCTACGCCATCATGCGCACCGGCTCGGTCACGGCCGCGGCCCGGCTACTCGGCGTCACCCAGCCCTCGGTCAGCACGGTGCTCAAGCACTGCGAGGCGAGCCTCAGAATCCGCCTCTTCGAGCGCGTCGCCGGCCGGCTGCGCCCGACGCCCGAGGCGGAGGCCATCTTTCCCGACGTGGCCGCTATCTTTGGTCGGCTGGACGCCATCGGGCGCCTCACCCAGGATCTGGCGGGCGGAAGGCTCGGCACCCTTTCCGTCGCCGCGGCCTTTCCCATCGCGAACGGTTACCTTGCCAAGGCCGTCGCCGATTTCATGGAATCGCGGCCGGGAATGCGCGTCGCGCTCCAATCCCTTACCTCCCCACAGGTGGTGGACCGTGTGGTCAGCCGCGAGGTGGAACTGGGCATCGCCTACGAGCCCGTGGTGAACCCAGAGATCGAGACGGAGGTGCTCGTCCGCTCCGGCGTCGCCTGTGTCCTGCGGGAGAATCACCCGCTGGCCGCCCGAGCCGAGATCGAGGTGCGCGACCTCGAGCCCTACGCCATCATCACCTACCTGCCCCAGACCCTGCTGCGCGGCCCCGTGGACCGCGCGCTGAGCGAGGCCGGGGTGGTGCCCCGCATCGCCGTGCAGGTCAGCCTCTCGCTGACCGGCATCATGATGGCGTATCACGGGGTGGGCGTTGCGCTGGTCGAGCCCTTCCTCCTCGCCTCCATGCCCCTGCCGGGGCTGGTCGCCCGCCCCCTCCGCCCACGGATAGAGGTCTCAGCCCTGCTGGTGCGCGCCCGCTCCGCCCCACGCTCGGCCGCGATGGGCCATTTTGTTCAGCAACTGAAGGCGACCGTTGCGGCGCAGTACGGCGGTTAGGGCCTTCCCATTGCCTCATTCAATGGATTTCGCCCCTTTTCCTATTGGACGGTAATGGGGAGGGGGCGCAGTCTTTCCCGAACACCGCGGCACCGCGCGGGCAAGGGGAGGAACAATGCGTCGCAGGAGCCTCGCGCTCGCGCTCGCCGCCGGTGGGCTTGGCGCGGCGATCAACACGGCCCGCGCTCAGGAACCCTGGCCCGTCCGTGTCGTCCGCCTTGTCGTGCCGCAGGCGCCCGGCAGCCCCATCGAGATCCCCACCCGCATCATCGGCGACCGGCTCAGCCGCAGCCTCGGCGCCAGTTTCATTATCGACAATCGGCCCGGCGCGGGCGGCGGCATCGGCTCGCAGCACGTCGCGCAGCAGCCGGCGGACGGATCCGTCTTCCTTGCCACTAGTGCGGGAATCGCCATCGTGCCCACGCTGCAGCCCGCCCTGAACTTCGACCCGATCCGCGACCTCGATCCCGTCAGCCTTATGTGCGACGTGCCCTCGGGGCTGCTCGTCCGCAACGCCTCGCCCTTCGCCTCCCTGGCGGCGCTACTCGCTCATGCACGGGCCCGTCCGGGGGACCTCACCTACGCCTCTGGCGGCGTCGGCTCGGCCAACCACCTCGCCGGCGCGCTCTTCGCCGCCCTGGCGGGGGTGTAGATGACCCATGTGCCCTATCGCGGCGTCAGTCAGGCCGTGAACGCCGTCTATGCCGGCGACGTGTCGCTCATCTTCGGTTCCACGCTCGAACTCCTCCAGCATGTGCGCCAGGGGCAGGCGCGCATTCTCGGGGTGACCATGCCCGAGCGCGTTCCCGCCCTGCCCGAGGTGCCCGCCATCGCGGAGCAGGTGCCGGGCTACGCCGCGCCGAACTGGTTCTGCCTCATGGCTCCCAAGGGCCTGCCGGAGCGGCTGCTGAACCGCCTCAACGCGGAGATGGCGGCGATCCGCGACGCGCCCGACCTCCAGGCGCGCATGGCCGAGGGCGCGGCGACGGCCCGGCTGGACGGCCCCGGCCCGCTCGCCGCCCGCTTGGCCGAGGAGGTGCCGAAATGGCGCAAGGTTGTGGCCGATGCCGGCATCCGGCCGGACTGAAGGGGATGCCCATGCCGACCAGACGCCATCTGCTGCGCCTCGCCCCCGCCCTGCCCGCGCTCGCCCTGGCCCGGCCGGCCCTCGCAGCCTTCCCCGACCGCCCCATCCGGATCATCGTGCCCTTCGCCGCCGGCGGTAACGGTGACCTCATGGCCCGCCTCGCCGGGCCCCGCATGTCCGAGCGCCTGGGCCAGCCCGTGGTGGTGGAGAACCGCGCGGGCGCCGGCGGCAGCGCGGGGGCGGAGGTCGTCGCCCGCTCCAGGCCCGACGGCTACAACCTTCTCTGGGGCGCCGGCGGGCCGATGGTGAACAGCCCGCTGCTGATGCTCAACCCGCGCTACGACCCCTTGCGCGACTTTGCCTCAATCGGGCTGATGAGCCTCATGCCGATGGTGCTCGTCGTGCGCGCTAACCTGCCTGTCAGAAATCTCGCAGAGCTGGTGGAGCTCTCGAAAAAGGGGCCCGGCATCACGGTTGGCACATCCGGCGTCGGCGGCGCCAACCACGTGCCGCTGGAGCTGTTCAAGGCGGCGACCGGCGCCAACCTTGTCCATGTCCCCTATCGCGGTGGCGGGGCGGCCGCGCCGGACCTTGTCGCCGGCAATGTGGACGGGCTGCTCACCGAGTTCTCCACCGTCCTCGACCTGCACCGGGATGGCCAGGCGCGCATCCTCGCCATCACCTCAGCGCACCGCGCCCCACTCGTGCCGGAAGCGCAGACCTTCGTCGAGTTCGGCCTGCCGGACTTCGTCTTCTACACCTTCTCGGGTCTCTGGGCGCCCGCCGGGACGCCGGAGGAGGTGGTCGGCCGCCTCCAGGCCGCGCTCGCCGCCGCCACCAACGACCCGGCCGTCACCGAGCGCCTCGCCGCCCTCGGCGCGGAGGCCGCCAGCCCGCAGCAACAGACCCCGGCCGGCACCACCGAGTTCCTCCGCAACGAGATCACCCGCTCCCGCCGCGCGATCGAGCTCGCGGGGATCAAGCCGGAGTGACCCCTTACCCCAGGACCAGCATGCCCGCACCACCCCCGGCGCCGCTCGCGAACCCAGTCAAGACGCGCCTGAACGACGGCGAACCCGCCTT
>NZ_RCVR01000023.1 GCF_016107305.1 Roseomonas sp. KE2513 | reverse complement strand
GTTCCAGGTGGGAGAACGGGCGGGCGCGGCCGGCGTTGGTGGGCTCAGTCCAGGGCGCGCACCACCAGCACCGTCCCGTCCACGCCCTCCACGCGCACGAGGGCGCCCGCGGTCGGATGCGTCCCGCCGGCGGGCCGCGCCGCCCAGTCGCTGTCCCCGATCCGCACGCGCAGGCCGGTTGCGTCCGCGGAGAGTACGCGGCCCTCCCGCCCGGCCAGCCCGGCCTCAGGGGTGTTCAGGCTTGTGCGCCCGCGGGGACGGTGTCGCAGGCCGAGCGCGACGCCGGCCGCCAGCAGGATGACGAAGATAACGACCGAGGCCGGGAAACCGGGATCCACTGCCAGTCCAACCAGCCCCGTGCCGATCGCCGCCAGCCCCGCCCAGAGAAGGAAGATGCCGGGCAGCACCAGCTCCGCCCCCAACAGGACGAGGCCGGAGAGGAGCCAGATCAGCCAGCTGTCCAAGGGCCCGCTCCTGTCGGCGGCACGGTGCGCGAGGTGCTTCCGCCTGCGGGCGGCGGGGGCGCTAAGCCCGGCGGCCTGGGCGTGGCGGGGCCAGGGCGCGCCGGGCCCGGGGACATGCCACCGCCCGAGCCGTCCCGCAGCAGTTCCAGCGCCGCCGCCACCCCGCCCGCGAGGCCGGAAGCCTCCATGGGCACGATGACGAGGCGGGAAGAGGGACTGGCCGCGATGGCCTGGAAGGCGGCGACATAGCCCTGGGCGACGAAGTAGCGAAGCGCGTCCCCGCCGGCGCCGCTCGCGGCCTCTGCCACCATGCGGGTCGCGGCCGCCTCGGCCTGGGCGGAGCGTTCCCGCGCCTCGGCATCGCGGAAGGCAGCCTCGCGCCGGCCTTCGGCCTGCAGGACGAGCGCGGCCTTGGCGCCCTCTGCCTGCACGACCGTCGCGCGCCGCTCCCGCTCGGCGGTCATCTGGAGGTTCATGGCGCGGATGAGGTTCTCCGGCGGCTCGATCTTGCGGATCTCGACGCGGTTCACCTTCACGCCCCAGGGCTCCGTCGCGCCGTCCAGCGTGACGAGGAGGGCGGAGTTGATCCGCTCCCGGGAGGAGAGCGTCTGGTCTAGGTCCATCTCGCCGATGACGGAGCGGATATTGGTCATGGAGAGGGCGGTGAGCGCCTGTTGCAGGTCCTGCACCTGGTAGGCCGCTTTCGCCGCATCCATCACCCGGTAGTAGACAATGCCGTCGACGGCGACGGAGGCGTTGTCGCGCGTGATCACCACCTGCTCGGGGATGTCGAGCACCACCTCCTGCACGTTCATCCGGCGCCCGATGGCGTCGACATAGGGAATGATGAAGTTCAGTCCCGGCTGCAGCAGGTGGGTGAAACGGCCGAACCGCTCCACCGTCCAGACCTCGCCCTGCGGAACGGTGCGAATTCCCTTTGCCGCGGTGACCAAGGCGAGGACGAGGATGACGGCAAAGACGACGACGGTGCCGGACACGGGCATGGGCGACTCCCCCTGTGGTAGGGCGAAGCTAGACTGTTTCGCGGTCCGTGGGGGACAAACCGCCGCGCACCGGGGGCGGAGCGCGTGGGGTAGAGGGGACGGCAGGGCTCCGGGGGTGTATCTACGGCCCTCGCGGCACCCGAGTGAGGACGCATGACGTGTTCGACCTGACCCTGAGCTTCGACAACGGCCCCGAGCCCGAAGTGACGCCGCTGGTGCTGGATACGCTGCGGGCGCGCGGGTTGCTCGCGACCTTCTTCGTCCTCGGCCGCAAGGTGGCCCAACCCGGCGGCATGGAGCTGGCGCGCCGGTCGCACGCGGAAGGGCACCACATCGGCAACCACACCTGGAACCACGCCACCCCACTCGGCGAGATCACGGAGCCCGGCGCTGCGGCGGCGGAGATCCGGCGAACGCAGGAGCTGATCGAGCCGCTGGCCCACCCCGACCGGCTGTTCCGGCCCTTCGGCGGCGGCGGCAATCTCGACCGCCGGTTGCTCAACCCGGAGGCGCTGGGGACGCTGCTGGACGACGGCTTCACCTGCGTGCTCTGGAACGCCGTGCCGCGGGACTGGGCGGAGCCGGAGGAGTGGTGCGAGCGGGCGCTCGACCAATGCGCCAGCCAGCCATGGACGCTGCTCGTCCTGCACGACCTGCCGACGGGGGCGATGGCGCATCTCGGCCGCTTCCTCGACCTCGCGGCGGAGCGGGGCGCGCGGTTCCGGCAGGACTTCCCGCCGGGTTGCGTGCCGCTGCGGCGGGGCCACCTGGCGCACGACATGACCGGCTACGTGACGGCAGGCGCCACCGGCTGAAGTGCGGCCGGGGGAGGGACGGGCGCCGCCGCGCGGCCTATGCTGGCCGGCGCGGCGTCCTTCGGGGATGCCGGGAGGAGGGATCGTCATGGAAACAGGTGCCACGACCGAGCGCCCGGCTGCGCCCAGCCCCGCCTTGTCCAGCCCGGCGGCCACGCTCCGCGAGCGCCTGCGGGGGCGGCTCTCGCTGCCCGTGGTCGCCGCGCCGCTCTTCATCATCTCGGTGCCGGACCTCGTGGTTGCGCAGTGCACGGCGGGAATCGTGGGTTCCATGCCCTCGCTGAATGCCCGCCCGGCCTCCCAGCTCGACGAATGGCTCTCCGAAATCGAGGATCGGCTGGCGGCGCATGACCGGGCCCATCCGGAGTGGCCTGCTGCGCCCTATGCCATCAACCTTATCGTCCACCGCTCCAACGACCGGCTGGAGCACGACCTCGCGGTGGTCGAGCGGCATCGGGTGCCGATCGTCATCACCTCCCTCGGCGCGCGGCCAGAGGTGAACGCGGCGGTGCACGCCTATGGCGGCCATGTCATGCACGACGTCATCAACCAGACCTTCGCGCGCAAGGCGGTGGAGAAGGGGGCAGACGGGCTCGTGCTCGTCGCGGCGGGCGCGGGCGGGCATGCAGGAAGCCTCTCGCCCTTCGCGCTCGTCTCGGAGACGCGCACCTGGTTCGATGGTCCGGTGGCGCTCTCCGGAGCCATCGCGCATGGCCGGTCGATCCTGGCGGCGGAGGCGATGGGGGCGGATTTCGCCTATGTCGGCAGCGCCTTCATCGCAACGGCCGAGGCGCGGGCGGAGGAGGGGCACAAGCGGATGATCGTGGACCACGGCGCCTCGGACATCGTCTACACGGACCTCATCACCGGGGTTCACGGCAACTATCTCCGGCCCTCCCTTCAGCGCGCGGGACTCGATCCGGACAACCTCTCCGCCCATGACCCGACGAGGATGGATTTCGGCGGCGAGCGGACGAAGCGGTGGAAGGACATCTGGGGCTCGGGGCAGGGGATCGGCGCCGTGCGCTCGGTGCAGCCCGCGGCCGAGTTGGTGGCGCGGCTGCGTGCCGAATACGCGGAAGCGCGGCGGCACCTCGCGGCGCCGGGGCCGCTGGTGAACCCCGCCTGGGACGCGCCGGCATGAGCGGGCACCCCGAGCCCGCCCCTCCCGACGCGGGGCAGCGCGAGGCGGTGGCGCGTGCCGAAGCGCTGGCGCGCGACCTCGCACCCTCGCTCTCCTCCGTGCTGATCACGCATTTTCCGGACGTGGAGACGCTCGACACCTTACGCCCGGGTGAGAGTGACCTCGCACTCGCTGCCGCGGTGAATCGGGCCGTGGCTGCGGCGCTGACAGAGGCCGGGGTGGAGGTCTTCGTGCAACCGGCGGACCGCGCCCTGTTCCGGCGCTGGATGGACGAGCGGACGGACACACCCGCGAACCGGCTCGCCTGGCGCAACCGCGGGAACCTGCTCCGCAGGGCGGCGGCGCTCGAATTGCTGGGTCTGGACGCCCGGAAGCTGCAACCGCCGGTGCCGGCGAAGTCATCCCTTTCCCCGGCGGACCGGCTGGTGCGCGCCTTCGCCGGGGAGGACGATCGGGCCTTCCGGCGCGTGGCCGAGACGCTGATCCTGGAGGAGCGCGGGGGCGTGCTCGGCCTCGCCGCCCGCAAGCTGGCCGAGCGCTACGGCGAGGAAGCCGCGGAGGACCTGGAGCTGGAGCTGCTGCAGGTGGCGGAGGCAGCGGATATCGGCCCCTCCGGCTGGGCAACTCTGGTGGCGCTGCCGGTCGCGCTGCCGCCGGATAGTCTGCCGGATGCCGGGGCGTTGGCCGGAAGCCTGCTCGCCTCTGGCGTGCTGGGGGAGGCGTTGGAGCTGCGCTTTCTGCCGGAATGGCGCTCGGCCACCCTCTTCGAGGCGCTCGAGCCCGTCATGCTGCGAAAGGCGCTGGCCGAAATGGTCGCCGGGGGCGAGCCGGCCGGCTTGCCGCCCGCCGATCCCGCGGAGCTAACGCAACGAGGCTTCGGCGTGCTGCTGGGCGTTCAGTTCGACTGGGGCCTGCCTACCTGGGAGGATCTGGCCGAGAACGGCCTCCCGCCGGCTGCCCAACCCGCCATGGAGGGCGTGGCGGACGAGCCCGAGCAGGAGACGTCTGAGGAGGCGGAGTTCCGCGTCGGCTTCGACCGCTGGCGCATGGCTGTGTCGGAGGCGGTGGAGGGCTGCGTGCCGCTCGCCCTTATCGCGCCGTCCGACGTGGTGGAGGAGATCGATGATTTCCTCGGCGAGGCCGGCTTCGACACCTCGGGCATCGAGGAGATCCGCGACTTCGTGGAGATGGCGCGCCGCGAGGCGGGGGAGGAAGTCGTCTGCCGGCCGGAGGTGATCGGCGAGGCGCTGGAACTCTCCCTCTACACACGAGCCGGACGTTTCCTCGACAGCCTAACCCTTCCGCCGGAGCGGCTGCCGATGCCAGCTGTTGAGATGCCGCGCGTCATCCAGGGTTTCGTGCCGCTCCTGCGCGACGTGCCTGGCCGCTGAGGGGTCGGGAAAGCAGGAGCAGGTTCGACATGGATTTCGCCCTCTCGTCGGAGCAGGAGGCCATTCGCGAAGGGGTGGCGCGCGTCTGCGCCCGCTTTGACGCCGACTACTGGCTGCGCCGGGATCGCAGCGGCGAGTTCCCCCTCGACTTCCACGCGGCCATTGCCGAGGCGGGCTGGCTCGGCATCTGCATTCCCGCGGAATACGGGGGCGCCGGCCTGGGCATCGCGGAGGCCGCGCTGATGGTGCAGGCGATCAGTGAGTCGGGCGCTGGGATGAGCGGCGTCTCGGCCATCCACATGAACATCTTCGGGTTGAACCCCGTGGTCGTCTTCGGCACGGAGGAACAGAAGCGCCGCATCCTGCCGCCGCTCGTCGCCGGGCGGGAGAAGGCCTGCTTCGGGGTGACGGAGCCGAATACCGGACTGGATACCACGAAGCTGAAGACCTTCGCCCGCAAGGAGGGCGACCGCTACATCGTCAACGGCCGCAAGGTTTGGATCTCCACCGCGCAGGTGACGGAGAAGATCCTTCTCCTCGCCCGCACCACGCCGCTGGATCAGGTGAAGCGGCCGACGGATGGATTAAGCCTGTTCTATACGGACCTCGATCGCCGCCACGTGGAGGTGCGCGAGATCGAGAAGATGGGCCGCAAGGCCGTCGACTCGAACGAGCTGTTCATCGATGACCTGCCGGTGCCGACGGACGACCTGATCGGCGAGGAGGGGCAGGGCTTCCGCCAGATCCTGCACGGGATGAACCCGGAGCGCGTGCTGATCGCGGCCGCCGCCGTCGGCCTGGGGCACGCCGCCATCCGTCGCGCCTCGGCCTACGCGAAGGAGCGGATCGTCTTTAACCGGCCGATCGGGCAAAACCAGGGCGTGCAGCACCCGCTGGCCAAGTGCTGGATGGAGCTTGAAGCGGCGCGGCTGATGGTGATGCAGGCGGCTTGGCGCTACGACAGCGGCCTCTCCTGCGGGGCCGAGGCGAATGCTGCGAAGTATCTCGCGGGCGAGGCGGGGTTCCGAGCCTGCGAGACCGCGGTGCTCAGCCATGGCGGCTTCGGCTACGCCAAGGAGTACCACGTGGAGCGCTACATGCGGGAGGCGATGCTGATGCGGATCGCGCCGGTCAGCACGCAGCTCATCATGTGCTTCATCGCGGAGAAGGTGCTCGGGCTGCCTCGTTCCTACTGAGCGACCGGGCGCCTAGTCCAGCGCCTGCAAGAAGGCGCGCAGTTCCTCGCTCCAGAACCTTGCATTGCCCGTGGTGCCGTGGCCCGCGGTCTCCTCGCTGGCGGGGATGAGGAGCAGGCGCGAATTCGGGATGCGGGCCATGGCGGCCTGCATGACGCCGGTCTCGGGCGGGTTCCGCTCGTCGTCGGCGGCGTTGATGGCGAGGACACGGGCGCGGATGCGACCCAGCAGCGGCGCCGGGTTGTAATCGCGCGAGGAATCCCACTGATAGACGAAGTCGTTCGCGTCCTTCGGGGCAGGGGCCGCGAGCCGTGCCTCGACCAGCTTGTCCGCCGCCTCTCGCGTGGGGACGGTCGCCTGGTAGTTCAGCGTGCCGCCGTTCGTTGCCGTGGAGTAGAAGACGTTCACGCTGCGGAGCGAGGGTGGCTGCTCCGCGTAGTCGCCGCCCCGGTAGGCGGGATCGCGGCGGATCGTCTCGACCATCAGGCGGCGCAGCATCCAGTTGCGGCTGGACATCTCCGTCGGCTGGGAGGCCATGGGGACGATGGCATCCATGAGGTCGGGGTAGGTGACGCCCCAGAGCCAGGCATGCATGCCGCCCATGGAGTTGCCGAGCACGAGGCGGAGATGGTTGATCCCCAACCCCTCCGTTACCAGCCGGTACTGCGCCTGGACCATGTCGGCATAGTTGTAGCGGGGGAAGGCGGCGCGCAGCCCGTCCGAAGGCTTGGCCGATTCGCCGGCGCCGAGCGCGTCCGGCAGGATGATGAAGTAGCGGGAGGCGTCGAGCGGCTGGCCGGGGCCGAAGAGCACGCCCGCGAAGCCCGGCGTCAGCAGGCTGCGCGCGGAACCGGCGGTGCCGTGCAGCACCAGCACCGGCACGCCCGAAGGATTGCCGATGGTGGTGTAGTGGAGCCGCAGCTCGGGCATCGTCTCGCCGGTGTGGAAGCGGAAGTCCCGGGCGGTCCAGACCGCAGGGCGCGGCGCGGGATAGTCGGCGGCGAGGGCCGGCACGGCGGCAAGGCCGAGAAGAAGCCCGAGAGCGCCACGGCGCGTTCCCTTGAAGGGTGTCATGACGTTTTCTCCCGCATCCGGTTCGACGGCGCGAGCCTATCGAGCCGGACTGCCGGTGCCAAAACAATCCTGACGGGGCCGCCCCTCAGCCGAGCGCCGGCTGCGTGGAGCGGTAGCTCGGCAGGGCCTCCACGCGGCTCCACCAATCCGCAAGCCCCTCGGCCCCGAAGATCGCGTCGCGGTCCGGCGTCAGGGAGACGTAGAACAGGATGGGTGCGAGGTAGAGGTCGGCAAGGCTCAGCTCCCCCGCGATGAAGGGCGAACCGCCGCGCGTCCTCATGACGAAGTCCATGAGCTTGCGTCCGTTCTCCAGCCCGGATGCACGCATCGCCTCATTCCTGCCGCCGACGAAGTCGGGGAAGAGGTGGTAGGCCGCCACGCCGGCGATGAGCGCACCGTAGCCATAGGAATCGACGAGGCCGACGATCATGTCCATCCGCGCCCGGTCCTTCGGTGTGGCGGGCACCAGCGACGGGCCCGGAAGCACGTCGTTCAGGTAGCGCGTGATCGCCGAGGTCTCGAGGATCCGCATCCCGTCGTGGTCAAGGACGGGAACCTTGCCGAAGGGGTGGCGCGCAAGGTGCTCGGGCTGCCTCGGCTCCCCGCTCAGCACGTTCACCGGTTCCTGGCGGTAGCCGGTCGCACCTTTCTCGGCGAGGAGCATCTTCACCGTGCGCACATAGGTGGAGCCGTCGAAGCCCCACAGCGTGAAGTCGGACATGGCTTGTTCCTCCGTGCGGTGCCCGCGGCGGCGGGCCTCCTGCACAGGAAAGCGCTACAGTCTTGCCGGCCGCTCTGTCCATCTTGGCGGCGGGGCCTGGAAAACAGCGAGCTGGACGCCACCTGCGCGGCGGTCTCTCCGCGCCGGGGCCGCTGGGGAGAGGAGCCGCACCATGAAGATCCCGGGTCCCGATCATCCCATCAGCATCGAGCCCAACCAGAACCGTGTCCGTGTAACGATGGGTGGGACGGTGCTGGCCGATAGCACGCGCGCGCTGACCCTGCGGGAGGCCTCACTGCCGCCGGTGCATTACCTGCCGCGGGAGGACGCCCAGATGGCGCGGTTCGAGCGCACGGAGCGGGTGACGCACTGCCCCTATAAGGGCGATGCCTCCTACTACACGCTCCGCACGGAAGACCGGCGGGCGGAGAACGCCGTCTGGAGCTACGAAGCGCCCTTCCCCGCGGTGGCGGCCATCGCGGGGCACCTCGCCTTCTATCCCGATCACGTCGAGATCATCGAGCTACCCGCCCGCGCCGAGCCGCCTCCGCAGGCCTGACGACCGGCTGAGGCCGGAGCGGACAGAACCGTCGCCCGACGGCACCCCCGCTACCATGGGGGCGTACGGCGCGAACAGGCGCGCGGCGCGTCCTTCAGCGCGCCTCGCGGCGTGCCGCGGACTGGGCGCGGGCCTCGGCGCGGACCCTGGCGGCGCGGCGTGCGCGCAGGGCCTCGCGGCGCTGCTCCGCCGCGGAGGGTTGGCGCGGCGGCGAGAAGGAGACCGCTCGCGGTGCCGGCCGGGCGCCTGCCGCGACCATCGGCGCCGCCAGGGCGGCAGCGGCCGGGGTCAGCTCGGCCAGCCCTACCTGATCGGCGATCCCGACCTCGTTCGGCGCGACGGCCGCCGCTTGCACCACGGGTGGGGCCGCGGGCGCGGGCTCGGGGGCCGCAACAGCCGTGATGACCGGCGGTGCCACGGGAACTGGGGTGGGCGCCGGGCCCGGAAGCGCGAGGAGGGCAACCAGCGCGAGAGCGGAGGAACCGGCCGCGGCCCAGCGGACGCGAGGCGGAAACGCGGCGACGAGCCCCCAAGCCACCACGGCACCCTGCGCGAGCCGCAGAGCCGCCTCTCTCGCACCGGTGCGGAGAAGGGGCAGCACGGTGGTTTGCAGCGCGCGCCGGGCTTCCGCCGTCAACTCGCGTGCGACCTGCAGGACAGTGACGGACCAGTGCTGCGTCGTCTCAGTGGTCGTGGAGACGACAGCGGCCTCGGGCGGGCGGGGCATGGCCAACGCCTCGTCGCGCCAGCCGCGCGGCGCGCCGTCGAGGTTGTCGGTCCAGATGCGGTCGCCCGGCACGATGCTGCGCTCGAGCGTCTTCACCCAGGCCTTGCCGGCGCCGATCGTGAGCGGCGGAAGCTCGGCGAAGGCCGCGCCGACGAGCTCGACGGCGGCGTGCAACTCGGACGGCAGCAGCGTGCCGTGGATGACGGGGAGGTAGCCGGTGAAGATCCGATGGAAGCCGGTCTCCTCCAGGCGCTGGCGCAACACGCCCTCGGCGTTGTGCCCGGGCTCCTTCAGGTCGATCAGCGCAACGCCGTGGCGCGGGTGCATGAGGACGTAGTCGACGGTGACCGGGTCTTCCATGGGGCCACCGATGTCGCAGTTCCGGCCGCAGACCCAGCCGTCCGGCAGCCGCGCGAGGTCGTGCACTTCCCCGGCGCGCCACGTGGACCGAAGGCGATCCGGCGCGCAGTCCAGTTGTGTGTCCACTTCAAGTACCCCCTAATCCCCTTTGTAATTAAGGAGTTTTTTGGCAAAGAATGCCACCGGGAATTCGGTAACTCACGAAATCGTGAGTAGTTTAGGGATGTTTTGACCGTTTCGGAAGCCGTTTTAACCGTTTGCGCGGTATCGGGCCGACTGAGGCAGACCTTCGCCTGGCCGGCGGCTTGCCAGAACGAGGTTCCAGGCAACCTTCCCAGCTTAAGTGTTAGAGGTGTCCGACATGAGCAACGCGCGCTACGACGTTATCGTCATCGGGTCCGGCGCGGGCGGGGGAAGCCTCGCGCTGCGGCTTGCGTCGAGCGGCAAGCGTATCCTTATCATTGAGCGCGGCGAGTACCTCGGGCGCGAACGCGACAACTGGGATCCAGGTGCGGTCTTCGTCGATGGCAAGTACCAAGCGACGGAGACCTGGCACGGCGCGGACGGAAGCAGCTTTCATCCAGGATTGCACTACTTCGTCGGCGGAAACACGAAAGTCTATGGCGGCGCGCTCTTCCGCCTGCGCGCGGAGGATTTCGGCGAGGTCGTGCACGCGGACGGCGTTTCGCCCGCTTGGCCGCTCGGCTACGACGCCTTCGAACCTTACTACACGGAGGCGGAGCGGCTGTTCCACGTGCACGGCCTGCGCGGCGCGGATCCGACTGAGCCGCCGGCGAGCGGACCTTACCCGTACCCGCCGGTCTCGCACGAGCCGCGCATCCAGGAACTCTGCGACGCGCTGCTGCGAGAAGGTCGCAAGCCGTTCCCGCAGCCCCTCGCGATCCTCCTCGACGAGGCGGAGGGGCGTGTGCTGCCGCACAGCGCCTGCATCCGCTGCGACGCCTTCGACGGCTTCCCCTGCCTGACGAACGGCAAGGCGGACGCGCAGATCATCTGCATCGACCCTGCGCTGCGCTACCCGAACGTAACGCTGCTGACGGGCGCCTATGTCGAGCGGCTGGAAACGGATGCGTCCGGGCGCAGCGTCACCGCCGTGCATGTAACACGCGGCGGGCGGCAGGAAGTATACCGGGCAGACATCGTCGTATCCGCGTGCGGCGCGCTATCCTCCGCGCTGCTCATGCTGCGCTCCACGAACGACGCGCATCCGCGCGGGCTGGCGAACGGATCCGACCTCGTCGGGCGGAACTACATGCGGCACAACAACTCCGCCTTCATGGCGGTTTCGCGCCGGCCGAACGACACGGTGTTCCAGAAGACGATGGCGCTCAACGACTTCTACTTCGGTGCGGACGACTGGGACTATCCGCTCGGCGGCATTCAGATGCTCGGCAAGTCGCACGGCGAGCAGGTGCGCGCGGAGGTGTTGCCGGAATTCCTCTCCTGGCTGCCGGACATGCCCTTCGACGAGCTTGCGCGGCACTCTGTCGATTTCTGGCTCATGTCAGAGGACCTGCCGCGGTTGGAGAACCGGATCACCCTCGGCCGGGACGGCCGTGTGACGCTTGCGGTGGAGGAGACGAATATGGAGGCGCACCAGCGGCTGAAGGCGAAGCTGGAGGGGATGCTCGATGCAATGGACGCGCATCCCCACCTCATTCCGCGCAGCCTCTATCTCGGGAAGAAGATCCCCATCGGCGGCACGGCGCATCAGGCCGGCACGATGCGCTTCGGAACGGATCCCGCCACGTCCGTGCTCGATCTCGACTGCAGGGCCCACGAGCTGGATAACCTTTACGTGGTGGATGCGAGCTTCTTCCCCTCTATCGGTGCGGTGAACCCGACGCTGACCATCATCGCCAACGCACTGCGGGTCGCGGACCACCTGCTCGGCCGGATGGGCGCGGCGCGCTGAGGGGCAGGGCATGCGGATCCTTCTCATCGAGGACGACGAGACGACCTCTGCCTATGTCTCTCGCGGGCTGGGCGAGGAGGGGCATGTCGTCGATGTCGCGAGCAACGGCAAGGACGGCCTCTTCCTCGCGCTGAACGAGCCCTTCGACGTGATCGTGACGGACCGTATGCTGCCCGGGCCGGATGGGCTTTCCATCCTGCGCGCGCTGCGTGCCTCCGCGATCACCACGCCCGTTCTCGTGCTGACGGCGCTCGGCGAGGTGGACCGGCGCGTGGAAGGGCTGGAGGCGGGCGCGGACGACTACCTCGCCAAGCCCTTCGCCTTCTCGGAGCTGCGCGCGCGCATCCGAGCCCTCGCCCGCCGACCGGCGCAGCAGGCTGAAACACGTGAGCTGGCGGTGGGCGACCTGCGCATGGATCTTCTCCGCCGCACGGTCTCGCGCAGCGCGCGCGCGATCGAGCTGCTGCCGACCGAGTTCCGGCTTCTCGAATACATGATGCGCCACCCCGGGGAGGTGCTGACGCGCACGATGTTGCTGGAGAAGGTCTGGGACTTCTCCTTCGACCCCACCACGAACGTGGTGGACGTGCATGTCAGCCGGCTGCGCCGGAAGCTGGAGGCGGGCGATGAGCCGCCGATGATCCGCACGGTGCGGGGCGCGGGCTACGTCCTCGCACCGGCGGAGCTTGGCCGGCCGGTCGCGTGATCCGCCCGCGCAGCTTCGCGCCGCGCGTCGCGCTGGCGGTCGCGGTTGTTGTGCTCGTCACCTCGTTCCTCGGCGCCGGCTGGGGCTGGCTGCGGGCGCAGGGTGCGTTGCGCCAGCAGCTCGACCTCGTCCTCGCCGCCGAGGCGGAGGGGCTGCTGCGCGATTACGAAAGCTTCGGCCTGCGCGGCCTCGCGGAGGTGGCCGAGAGCACCTCCCGCCGCCGCGGGCCCTTGCTGGTGCTGCTGCAGACCGCAGATGGGCGGCCGATCGCGGGCCGGCTACCCTCCGCGCCTACGGCGCTGCAGGGTTTCGCCACCTGGCGGCGCGGCGGTGGCGAGGTACCGCTGCGGGTGCTCGGCGCTGTGCTGCCCAGTGGCGCAAACCTTATCGTTGCGGCGGACCTCTCCTCCGTGGACCGCGCGGCCTATGCCCTTGCCTGGGCCCCGCCGGTCGCGGGGGGCGTGGCGGCGCTCGTCGCGCTGCTTCTGGGCTTTCTCTTCGGGCAGGGTCTCGAGCGTCGGCTGGCCGCGATCAGCGACGCGGCGCGCGCGGTGATGGCGGGCGACCTCACCCGCCGCCTGCCGGAGAGCGGTCGCGGAGACGAATTCGACCGTCTAGCGGCGACGATCAACGCGATGCTGGAGCGGATTGAGACCCTGGTGGCCGAGGTGCGGCAGGTGACGGACGACGTGGCGCACGACCTCCGCTCGCCGCTCTCGCGCCTGCGGCAGCGGTTGGAGGCGGCGCTCGCCCGGGCGCGCGATCCGGCGGCGGATGCGGAGGCGCTGGAAGGGGCGGTGGAGGAGCTGGACGGCATCCTTGCGACCTTCGCCGCGCTCCTTCGCATCGCCCGCACCGAGGCGGGCGCGGGGCGGGAGGGCTTCGCCCGCGTCGATCTCTCCGCGCTCGTGCTCGCCGTGTCCGAGGCCTATGCACCGTCGGCCGAGGAGGCAGGGCGGGAGATGGAGGTGAAGGTCGCGCCGGGCGTGTTCATCCAAGGCAGCGCGCCACTGCTGCGGCAGGCGCTGGCGAACCTTCTCGATAACACCCTGGCGCACGGGGCCGGACGCATACGCATCTCGCTGGGGGCAGGCGCGGTGCTGGAGGTCTCGGACAAGGGGCCGGGCATCCCACCGGAAGAGCGGGAGAAGGTGGTGCGGCGCTTCTACCGGCTGGACCGCAGCCGCGGCACGCCGGGCACGGGGCTGGGGCTATCGCTCGTCTCGGCCGTAGCGGGTCTGCACGGGGGGGCGCTCACCCTGGAAGAGGGGTCCGGGGGAAGGGGACTCTCCGCCGTTCTCACGCTGCGCGGTGGAGAAGTCTGAAACCTTCTTCATAATCCTGTCGGCGATCCTCCACGGCGCCGGACCGACATTGTCGGGAGCAGGACGGACCACCCCGCCGCCCTCCAGGAGATGATCGCCATGTCCAATCCCTCGAACCGCCGCCGCGGCGCCGCCCTCGCCGCCATGCTGCTGGCCGGCACCGCCCTTTCCGGCGCCGCTGGTTGGCTGCCGGTACCGGCCTTCGCCCAGGCGTCGGCCCCGAGCACGGCCACCCAGCCCGGCGCGCCTGCCGTCGCCGCGCCGCAGGTTGCGCTGCCCGGATTCGGCGACCTCGTCGCCCGCGTACGGCCGGCGGTCGTGACCATCACCGCCACCGAGCGCGTCCAGGCCGACGCCACGGACTCGCCCTTCCCCGACGGCTCCCAGCAGGACCGCATGTTCCGGCGCTATTTCGGCGACCAGGACGGCGACGCGAAGCGCGGGCCGAGGCCTGGCGAGGGCGGCGCGCAGCGCGGCGGGCGCCAGGTGCAGGCGCTCGGCTCCGGCTTCATCGTGGACGCCGCCGGCGACATCGTGACGAACAACCACGTGGTGGACGGCGCGACGCAGGTGAAGGTGACCTTGGACGACGGGCGCGAGCTGCCGGCCCGCATCGTCGGGCGCGACCCGCGCACGGACCTCGCCCTGCTGCGCGTCGATGCCGGTGCGCCGCTGCCCTTCCTCAACCTCGGCAATTCCGACACGGCGCGGCCCGGCGATTGGGTGGTCGCGGTCGGCAATCCCTACGGCCTCGGCGGCACGGTCACGGCGGGCATCGTCTCGGCGCGCGGGCGCGACATCCACAGCGGCCCCTATGACGACTTCCTGCAGATCGACGCGCCGATCAACCGAGGCAATTCGGGCGGCCCGCTCTTCGCGCTGGACGGATCGGTGATCGGCGTGAACACCGCGATCTTCAGCCCTTCCGGCGGGTCGATCGGCATCGGCTTCGCCATTCCGTCCAACCTCGTCAACAGCGTGGTTGCGCAGCTGAAAGAGCACGGGCGGGTGGAGCGCGGCTTCCTCGGCGCATCGACACAGCCGGTGGACGCCACCATGGCGCGCGCCCTGCACCTGCCGCGGCCCGAGGGCGCGCTGGTGGCCCAGGTGGAGAATGACAGCCCGGCCGCCCGCGCCGGCCTCCGCCCCGGCGATGTGGTAACCGCGTTGGGCGAGACGCCCATCCGCAGCCCGCGCGATCTGGCCCGCGCCGTTGCCGGGACCCGCACGGGCGCGGAGACCACCCTGACGGCCCGGCGCGAGGGACAGGAGGTTCGGCTGCCGGTGCGCGTCGCGGCGCTGCGCGACACGAACACCGCCTCCACCGGGGAGGGCGCGACGACCGACCAGGGCCCGCGGCTCGGCGTCGGGCTGGCGAGCGTGGCCGAGGCGCAGCGGGCGGGGCTCGACCTGCCGGAGGGCACGCAGGGCGCGGTGATCGCGAATGTCGTTCCCGACAGCGCGGCCGCCGAAGCCGGCTTGCGCCAGGGCGACGTGATCACGGCGGTCGGCGGCAAGGCGGTCCGCGATCCGGAGGCGGCGGTCGGCGCCATCCGCGAGGCGCTGCGGAGCAACGGCGGCGCCGTGGCGCTGCAGGTGATTCGCGACGGGCAGCGGGCCTTCGTGGCAGTGCAGGCCCCCTCGGCTGGCGGCACGCGTCAGGGCTAAGGCACGGTCCTGATCGGAGTGTAAGCCGTCCGGGCGCAGGCCCGGGCGGCTTTCGCCGCATCCGCCGAGTGGCGCCGGCGTTGCCGGTCGGGTCAATCGTGGTGGGACGAGGACATGGACATCCGCTGCACCGGGACAGGCACGATCCAGGACGCAGCGGGATGATCCCGCGCCTGTTCCTCCTGTTGCTCGCGGTGCTCCTAAGCCGCGCCGCCTGGCGGGCCCGGCCGATCGCGCGGGCCGAGCGCATCCTTCGTGTCAGCCGGGTGGTGTCCGATCTCGACCGCACCGAGCGCTTCTACCGGGATGGTCTCGGCTTCCGCACCGTCTCCCGTGGTGCGGCCGACCCTTCGCTCACCCGCCTGCTCGGCTTCGGCGACCTGCGCGCCGAGGAACTGGTCATGCGGCTCGGGGCCGAGGAGGTCGCGCTGGTCCGCTTCGAACGACCTTCCGAAGCCTATCCGGCTAGGAGCCGGAGCGACGATGCCTGGTTCCAGCACCTCGCCATTGTCGCCCACGACATGGCGGCCGCCGCGGCGGTGCTCCTTGCCCGCTCTCCCGCGACGATCTCCTCCGGCGGGCCGCAGCGCCTGCCGCCGCGCAACGGGAGCGTCGAAGCTTTCAAGTTCCGCGATCCCGACGGGCACCCGCTCGAATTGATCCATTTCCCGCCGGGACAGGGAAGGCCGCTCTGGCAGGGGAGCGTGGGGGAGGGGCCATTCCTTGGGATCGACCATAGCGCGATCGGCATCGCCTCGACAGCGCGGAGCCGGAAGTTCTACGGGCGGCTCGGCTTCCGTGTCGCGGGCGGCTCCCACAACCACGGGGCCGCGCAGGCGGGGCTGGATGGATTGGCCGATCCGGATGTGCTGATCACCGCACTCAGGCCGCACGGCGCCGAGGGACCGGGCCTCGAGTTGCTGGAATACCGGCCGCCCGGGCGCCAAACGCCATGGCCGCCGCTGAATAGCTTGGCGACAGACTGGGTGACCATCTCGGTGCGCCATCTGCGTGGCGGGACCCCTCTCACCGATGGTCGGCGCGCGCTCGCGCTGCGCGATCCGGACGGCCACCGCCTCCTGCTGATCGATCAGCGCGGGGGGACGACCGCTCCGGCCTCCGGGCCGGCGACGTAGCTGGAGGAAAAGGGGGCACGCAGCGCCTCGGTGGCCGGAAGGGTCCTCGGCGCGAGGACGATCAGGCCGAGGCCGCCGACGAGGCCGAAGTTCTTCAGGAACTCCCAGAAGTGCTGCAGTCCCTCACCTTCCCGGAAGCGCCAGAAATCGGCGTGGCGCCAGAACTGGTGGTAAAGCAGCGCGGTGACGACGCAGAATCCGGCCAGAAGGAAGGCGGCGAGCCGGTCATACCAGCCGGTGACGATGCAGGCGGGTGCCACGAGTTCCAGCACGATTGCGGCGACCAGCATGGCCGGCGCGAGCGGTGTCTCCCCTGCCTGCTTCATCGCGGCGGACCAGTTGACGATCTTGTCCAGCGCGCTGAAGGGGAACAGGACGACGAGCATGATCCGCAGCAGGAGCGGCGTGTAGTCGTTCAGCAGCGAGGCCATGCGGCGGCTTCCTCACGCGAATGAAAGCGGGAGGGCCCGCTGGAGGATGGAACAACCCTTCCCCCCGAAGGTTTAGCGGCTGGCCGCCGCTGGGGCGGCGCGGAGCGGCGCATGTCCGAGCAGCCAGGGCCCCGGCCCAGCATTCCCTACTGGCACCTCTGGCGCGACGCCGAAGGCATCAGCCACCAGCGCCAGTGCAGCCTGACGGACTTCGACCTCAAAGGCGTTGGCGACGCGGCGCCGCAGTGGAACAACCGCCACCCACGCTCCGAGGCGACGGTGGTCGTCACCGTGCAGCCGGTGGGCTGGGTAGGCGAGTGGCACGAGAATCCCGCGCCGCAATGGATCGTGGTTCTCTCCGGGCGGTGGTTCGTCGAGAGCATGGACGGGACGCGGGTGGAGCAGGGGCCTGGCGAGTTCTCCTTCGGTGAGGACCAGGGCTGCGCCGAGCACGAAGGGCGCAAGGGCCACCGCTCCGGCACAGTGGGCGACGAGCCGGCGGTGCTGATGACGCTGCAACTCCATGTGGATCCTGTCCTCAGCCCTTGCCACATGGCCTGACCGCCGTGGACGGCTTCGAAATCCACGACCCGGCCTTCCGCCGCCTCGTCCTGCCGAACGCGCCGCTGCTGACGCTGGGCGAGGGTCTCGCTTGGCTTGAGGGGCCGGTCTGGCTCGCGGACGCGGACTGCCTGCTGGTCAGCGACCTGCCCAACGACCGCATCCTGCGCTGGAGCGAGAGCGGCGGCATCTCCACCTTCCGCCAGCCTGCCGGCTTTCCCAACGGGCACGCGCGGGACCGGGAGGGTCGGCTGCTCGGCTGCTCCCACCAGCACCGCTGTGTCACGCGAACCGAGCCCGATGGCACCATCACCGTGCTCGCGGAGCGCCACGGGGGCAGGCGGCTCAATTCGCCCAACGACATCGTTTGCCGCTCCGATGGGACGATCTGGTTCACTGACCCGATCTACGGCATCAGCACCGACTACGAGGGCGGGAAGGGCGTGCCGGAACTGCCGCCGGCGCTCTACCGCCTCGACCCCCGGAGCGGGGAGCTGCGGGTCATGGCCGACGACTTCACCGGGCCTAACGGCCTCTGCTTCTCGCCCGACGAGCGGCGGCTCTACGTCGCCGAGAGCGGGGCGCAGTTCGATCCCGACTCCGCGCGGCACATCCGAGTCTTCGACGTCGCCGAGGACGGATCCGGCCTTTCCGGCGAGCGCGTCTTCCACACGGTCTTGCCGGGCTTCGCCGACGGCATGCGCTGTGACGAGGAGGGCAACCTCTGGAGCAGCGCGGGGGATGGGGTGCACTGCATCTCGCCGGGCGGGGAACTGCTCGGGCGGATCAAGGTGCCCTGCACGGTCTCGAATCTCGCCTTCGGCGGCCGGAACCGCTCGCGGCTGTTCATCTGCGCCTCCCATAGCCTGCTCGCGATCTACACGAACGCCCGCGGCGCGGTCCGGCCCTGAGGGCGGACCCATCCGCCCCCGCGGTCCGAGCAACGAGGATCTGGTAAGAACCTTCGCTAATAGATGGTCCGGCCCGGGCCGTGGGAGGGGCAAAATCGCGCGCTTGGGTTAAGAAAGGTCCCTAAGTCGAAGCCTAGCGAAGGAGGGGAGTGCCGCGATGCCCGCAGCTTCCGTCAGCGTCGTTGTTCCCACCTTCCGCCGCCCGGTTCTGCTGCGTGGCTGCCTCGAGGCGCTGCTGCGCCAGACCCTCTGGCAGCAGGCTGGCGGCGAGATCCTCGTGGTGGACAACTGCCCCGACGGCTCCGCAGGCGAGGTGGTGGCTGGCCTGCCGGAGGGGCCGGTGCCGGTCCGCTATCTGGCCGAGCGGCGCCCTGGCATCTCCCACGCGCGGAACCGGGGGGTAGAGGAGGCAACGGGCGAGTTCCTGTCCTTCGTGGACGACGACATCATCGTCGAGGAGGGGGCGATCGCTGCCCTGCTGACGGCCCTCCAGGAGACCGGCGCCTCCGCCACCTTCGGGTGCTGCCTCGGCGTGCCGGAGGCGCCCTGCTCGGAGGAGGCGCTCCACTTCCTCGGGCCCTACTCGCGAGATCTCGGCCCGGTGAGACGGGATGTGACTGCGGCGAGGGCACATCTCGGCACCGGCTTGTCCCTCATGCCCCGTGCCATCCTCGCCGCGCGGCAGCCGCCCTTCGACCCCGCCCTCGGGCTGCTCGGCGGGGAGGATGCGGCGATGATCCGCGAACTGGCGGAGGAGGGGCACCGCTTCGTCTACGAGCCCGCATCTATTGGGCACGAGCACGTTTCCCTCGCTCGGCTCAACCGCGCCGCGCTGATGCAGCGGCGGTTCCGGGCGGGGCAGATCCGCGTCGCCAACGCGGGCGGGCCGCTGCGTCGAGGGATCTGGCGCGGTGTGGGGGCGGCACAGGCGGCCCTGCACCTGCCTGCGGCCCTGGTTGCCGGCCTCGCCGGCCAGCGGCGCCGCGCCGAAACGCATTGGGGGCAGGCCTGGGGCGGCCTTGGCAAGGTCTTCTGGCGGATGCGGCAGGCGCCGGTTTATGGCGGCGGTGGTGTTCTTGCCTCGACCCTTTCGAAGCCTCCCGCCTGAAGGGGCGCTGCTTCTCCGCGCCGCCGGTGACGGGCACGGTGAACGCCTTCGTTCTGCTTGACAGCACCCTGCGGGCGCGAGCAAGACCGTTCGCAAATAGCCATTCGTGTTCGCTCTGCGAACCAGAGTAGGTTGAGCGGAAGGCTTGGCGGGAGGAAAGATGTCGCTGGAGGATGGGCTGCAAGCGTTATGCGACGCCTCGGCCGTGGAGGAGGACACGCCCGTTCGGGCGGAGTTGGGCGGCGAGGCCTATGCCGTGTTCCTCGTGGAAGGTGCCTTCTACGTGACGCAGGACCTCTGCACACACGGCCCCGGTTCCCTCGCTGAGGGCTTCGTGGAGGGGTGTGAGATCGAGTGTCCCTTCCACCAGGGAAAGTTCGACATCCGCACGGGAGCGCCCACCGCCGCGCCGTGCACCGAGGCGCTCCGCACCTGGGAGGCTAGGGTCGTGGACGGGAAGGTCTGCATCAACCCGGTCGAAGGGCGGAAGGCGGCATGAACGGGATCGGCAGGCTCCCCGTTGGGGCACCGCTTCCGCGCATTGCGCTGGCGCTGGGTGACCCCGCGGGAATTGGGCCTGAGATCGCGTTGAAGGCCGCGCTCGACCCGCGCGTGCGCGCCGCCTGCCGCCCACTGCTGGTCGGCGACCGCCGCGCGCTGGACTTCCACGCCCGCGCCTGCGGCATTGAAGCGCCAGTTCAGGTCGTGCGCTCGGCGAGGGAGATGCCGGAAGGGGAGGGCGTGGTCCTGCTCGACCTCGACGGCTTCGGGAAGGAATCGCTGGCTCCCGGCGAGGTGCGCGCCGCCCATGGCCGCGCCGCCGTGGAAGCCGCTTCCGTCGCCATCCGCGCGGCGATGGAAGGTGCGGTGGAGGCTGTCGCCGCCTGCCCGCAGACGGAGTTTGCCATCAAGGCAGCGGGTATCGCCTTCGACGGCTACCCGACCTTCGTCGCGCGCTGCACGGGCACGCCAGAGGATGACGCCTTCCTCATGCTCTGCTTCGACAGCAAGCGGATCGTGCACACGACGCTGCATGTCGGCCTGCGGCAGGCGATCGACCTCGTCACGAAGGAGCGCGTTCTGCGCGTGCTGGAGGCCACGCGCGCCGTGCTGGTCAAGCTCGGCGTCGCCGCGCCGCGCATCGCCGTCTCGGGCCTCAACCCGCATGCGAGCGAGCACGGCATGTTCGGCAATGAGGAAGCGGAGATCATTGAGCCCGCGATGGAGGAGGCCCGCGCGCGCGGCATCCACTGCGAGGGCCCCTTCGGCGCCGATACGATGTTCCACAAGCCCGGCTACGACGCCTTTGTGGTGATGGTGCACGACCAGGGGCATTTGGCCGCAAAGCTGCTGGCTACGAACCGTACGGCAGGCATGACGATCGGCACGCCCGTGCTCTTCTCCTCTGTCGCCCACGGCAGCGCGTTGGAGATCGCAGGGCACAACAAGGCGAGCCCCGAGGCGGTCGTCGAGGCCCTTCTGCGGCTCTCCGGCGCCGCGATGCGAGCCCGCGCGGAAGCGGTGGGCTGAGCGATGGACGATCTGTTGAAGGAGGGAATCGTCGTCGTCGGCGCGGGCCAGGCCGGAGGCCGTGCCGTGGAGGCGATGCGTGCCGCAGGCTTCACCGGTTCGCTGACGTTGGTGGGCGAGGAAGTTGACCCACCATACGAGCGGCCCTCGCTTTCGAAGGAGATGCTGCTGGGCTCAGACGAGGTTGCCTGGGTGCGGCCACGCGAGTGGTATGAGGCCGAGGGCGTTACGTTGCGACTTGGCGTTCGCGTCTCGGCGATCGACCGCGCCGCCCGCAGCCTGCACCTCGAGGATGGCTCCGTTCTGGCCTACGGCGCGCTGCTGCTGGCGACCGGCGGCCGGCCGCGGCCGCTGCCCGTGCCGGGGGCGGACCATCCGCGCTGCCATCCGATCCGTGCCCTCGCCGACACGCGGGCGCTGCGGCCGTTCCTGCAGCCGGGCGCGCATCTCGTCGTGGTCGGTGCCGGTTTCATCGGGCTTGAGGCTGCCTCTGCCGCGCTGAAGCTTGGCGCGCGGGTCACGGTGATCGAGGCAACAGCGGCGGTGATGGCGCGCTGCGTGCCGCTGGAAGTCGGATCCTTCTACGCCGATCTCCACGCACGCCACGGCGCGGATATCCGCTTCCGGACTCAGGTGACCGCGATCGAGGATGCCGGTGGCCGGCCGATGGTCGTGCTGAGCGGTGGTGAGCGGCTTGAGGCCGATGCGGTGGTGGTCGGCATCGGCATCGTCCCGAATGTGGAACTCGCGCGCGATGCGGGGCTTTCCATCGAGAACGGTATCGTAGTCGATGCCTTCGGCCGCACTGAGGACCCATTCATCTGGGCCGCGGGCGACGTCGCCAGCCGTTTCGACCCGCGCTACGGCCGCCCGGTTCGGCTGGAGTCCTGGCAGAACGCCCAGAATGCCGCGATCGCCGTCGCGCGCAACATGATTGGGAACCCTGTGCCCTATTCCGAGGTGCCCTGGTTCTGGAGCGACCAGCACGGGCTGAACATGCAGATCTGCGGGATGGTCTCGTCAGACCTTCCCTGGATAACCCGCGGCTCCCTCGCAACCGGCACGGCGTTGCTGGTGCAGATGGACGGGGACCGGCCGGTCGCCGCCATCGGCATGAACGCCGCGCGCGACCTGCGCATCGTGAAGGAGCTGATCGCGCTCGACGCGGCCGTGCCGGCGGGCAGGCTGGCCGATCCTGCGCTCAAGCTGAACGACCTCCTCCGTAACCTGAAGCGGGACCTTCGGCCCGTCGCCTGACGACGGTTCCGATCAAGAACAACCTGGGAGCGAAATGCGATGCTGCGGAAGGAACAGAACGAGCTTCTGACCCAGACCGGGCCCGGAACGCCGATGGGCGACATGTTCCGTCGCTACTGGATCCCGGCGCTGCTGGCGGAGGAAGTAGCGGAGCCCGGCGGCGCGCCCGTGCGGATCAAGTTGCTTGGCGAGCGCCTGCTCGCGTTTCGCGACAGCGAGGGCAAGCTCGGCCTCATCGACGAGTTCTGCGCCCATCGCGGCGTGTCGCTCTGGTTCGGGCGGAACGAGGACTGCGGCCTGCGCTGCCCCTATCACGGCTGGAAGTACGACGTGACCGGGCAGTGCACGGAGGTGCCGTCCGAGCCTGAGTCGAGCGGCTTCCGCCAGAAGATCAAGCTGACCTCGTACCCGCTGGTGGAGCGCGGGCACATCCTTTGGACCTATATGGGCCCGCCGGACCTACAGCCGCCGCTGCCGGAATGGGAATTCATTACCGTCCGGCCCGAGCAGACCTTCTCCTCGAAGCGGCTGCAGGAGTGCAATTGGCTGCAGGCGATGGAGGGTGGAATTGATTCCGCGCATGTCTCCTTCCTGCACCGCGGTGCGCTCAGCTCCGACCCGCTGTTCAAGGGCGCCAAGGGCAACCAGTACAACCTGAACGACAGCGCCCCTGTTTTCGAGGTGGTGGAGCACCCGAGCGGCCTTTACATCGGCGCGCGCCGCAATGCGGAGGACGGGCATTACTACTGGCGCATCACGCCCTGGGTGATGCCCTGCTTCACGATGGTGCCGCCGCGCGGCGACCACCCGATCCACGGCCATTTCTGGATTCCGATCGACGACGAGAACTGCTGGGCCTGGAGCTTCGACTACCACCCCGTGCGCGACCTGACGGAGCGCGAGGTGCAGGCGATGCGCGAGGGCCACGGCATCCACGTCACCTATGTTCCCGGCACCTACCGTCCGGCCGCGAACAAGGACAACGACTACCTCATGGACCGCGCGGCGCAGAAGGCGGGCATCACCTATAGCGGCGTCGCCGGCATCGCCATGCAGGACGCCTCCCTGCAGGAGAGCATGGGGCCGATCGTGGACCGCACGCGGGAGAACCTCACCTCCACCGACAACGGCATCATCATGGCGCGCTTCCGCCTGATGAAGGCCGCGCGCGCCCTGCGCGACAAGGGCGTGGCCCCGCCGGGCTCGCGGCCGGAGGAACAGCAGGTGCGTTCCGCCGCGGTCGTGCTGCCGCCAGACCAGGCCTTCAAGGACGCGGCGAGCGAGGCGCTGAAGGCACGTCCCGGCGTGGCGCAGGCTTCCGTGTGATGATCAGCGAGAGCGCGCGCGCGACGACGGCGGCGGAATCGGCCTTCCGGATTCGCACGCCCAATGCCGCGCCGCGCGCCACCCTCGTCGTCGCGCTCGACCAGGCGAGCCTCGACGTGGTGGAGGCGCTGTCGGCGCGTTCGTGGAACGGCGCCGTCTTTTTCGCGCCCTCTTTCTTCGAGAGCGAGGCGCGGATCGCTGCCGGCGACGTGCAGCGATGGTTCCGCGACGTGGTCGGCCGCGCGCAGGGCTTCGTGCAAGAGGTGGAGACATCAAACCAGGCCGTGATGATCGCGACCTCCGGCCAGGACGCACAGCTTGCCTCCGTGGTGGGCGATGCCTGCCGCGCGACGGGCACGAAGACCTGTGGGCTGATCCTGCACGATGCAACGACGCGGCCACCAGAGGCTGTTTCCGCGACACTCGGCCAGCTGCGTCCCTATGTCTCCATGCTGAGCGTCGTCAGCGACGAGGGCTACATCGAGGCCATGCTCGAGGCCTTGCGGGCCTGAGCCTTGGCAGCACCTCTGACAACCGAGGCCGAGCCGGATGCGATGGAAGGCCGTGATTTCGTGACCGCCCTGGCGCGCGGACTGTCTGTCATGCGTGCCTTCACTGCGGAGGACCAGGATCTTACCCTCTCGGATCTCTCGAAGCGGGTGGGGCTTTCGCGGGCGACAGTCAGGCGCTGCCTGCTCACGCTCCAAGCCCTTGGCTACGTGCAGTCCTCGGGCCATTTCTTCCGCCTCTCGCCCCAGGTGCTGACGCTCGCGCAGGCTTATCTGTCATCCTCCCTTTTGCCGCGGGTGGCGCAGCCGTTCCTCGAACGGACGAGCGAAGCGCTCGGGCAATCCTGCTCGGTCTCGGTTCTCTACGGGACGGAGGTGATCTATGTCGCCCGCTCCGCCCGCCGCCGCCTCGGCTCGCTGAACCGCGACGTCGGCACGCATCTGCCAGCCTATTGCACCTCGATGGGCCGTGTGTTGCTCGCCTACCTTCCGGAGGCGGAGCTGGAGCTGTTCTTTCGCAACGCAGATCTGCTACCGCTGACGCCCTTCACGATCCATGACGAGGGGGGGCTGCGGCGCGCGCTCGACGTGGTGCGGCGCGAAGGATTTTGCCTCGTCGATCAGGAGATGGAGATCGACCTGCGCTCACTCGCGGTTCCTGTCCACAACGCCGCCGGCCGTGTCGTCGCGGCGCTGCACGTCTCGACCCAGGCGAGCCGGACAACGGTGGAGGAGTTGATGGGCGACTGCAAGGCGGCGCTGCGCGACGCCGCCGCGGGGATGCGGCCGTTGCTCGTCGGCGCCTGAGGAGGGGTCCTCAGGCGCCGCGGGATCTTACCTGACCGACGCGCGGGCGAGCGGCGTCCAGCGGGCGACCTCCTCCTCGACGAAGCGCTTGAACTCGGGCGCGGTGAGGGCGGGGGAGACGATGCCGTCAGCGTCTAGCCGCGCACGGATCTCCGGCTTGGCAAGAATGCGCCGCACCTCCGTGTTCAGCCGCTCCACGATGGGTTCAGGCAGGTTCGCCGGACCCGCGAGGCCAAACCAGGTGGTGGCCGTCAGCGTCGGATAGCCGAGCTCTCGGAAGGTCGGCAGGTTCGGGAAGGCACGCAGGCGTTCGGCGGAACTCACGGCGATGCCGTGGAGGCGACGTTCGCGGAGCGGCTCGGCGGCGGAGGTGATGGCGATGAAGGCCGCCTCGACGGAGCCGCCGAGCAGGTCGGTCATGCTGTTGCCGCCGCCGCGGTAGGGGATGGGTTCCATGTTCGCGCCCGTCAGCCGCGTGAACATGTCGCCGATCAGCGCGCCGTGCGTACCAGCGCCAGGGGTTGCGTAGGAGATGGTGGAGTTGCCCTTGGCTGCGGCGAGCACATCGGCAAGGCTGCGGTTCGTAGCTTGCGGGCCCACGACGAAGGCGACGGGCGGCCCACCGAGATAGGCGATGTGCGTGAAGTCGCGCAGCCCGTCGAATTCCGCGCCGCCCGCGTTCGTGGCGGGCGCGATCACGTGGGAAGCGATGCCGGAGATGACGAGCGTGTAGCCGTCGGCCGGCGCCCTAGCGACCTGCGCCGCGCCAATCAGACCGCCCGCGCCGGGACGGTTGTCCACGACAAAGGGCTGACCCAGCGCGTCCGTGAGGTCGCGCGCGATAATGCGGCCGAGCGTATCAGCGCTGCCGCCGGGTGCGAAGGGCGCCACGATGCGCACAGGGCGCTGCGGCCAGTCGTTGCCGGCGGCTTCTGTGCCGCTTGTGGCCAGATGGACGCCCAGCAGGGCCACGGATAGTCTCAGCAGGGCGCGTCGCAAGGTTGTTTCCTCCTCTCGTGTTTCTTTGGGCGTGAACGGCCTGCCGGTGACGGCTAGCTTCAGGCGCTATGCTGGATACTAGCGCGGCATCCAAGGCCGGGCACAGGTGGCAGGCGAACAAGAACAGGAGACGCGGGCGGATGAATCTGCAGACAGCATCAGGGTTCGATGCGCTCGACAAGGCGCTCCTCGCGGATGCGTTGCGCATGCTCGAAGGTGCGGAAATGATCGACCATAGCGGCCATGCGAGCATGCGCCGTGACGGACGCATCCTCATCAATGACGCCGTGGCGCCGAAGCGGCGGCTCACCGTTGGCGATCTGGTGGAAATCGATGCGGAAGGGCAGCGGCTGGCGGGCGCGGGGCGGCCGCCGCTCGAGTTCCACATCCACACCGAGATCTATCGGCAGCGCCCCGAGGTGGGCGCGATCATCCACCTGCACCCGCGCTGGTCGACGCTGCTCACCAGCGTGGGCGCGCCCTACAGGCCTGTCTTCGCCCAGGGCGCCCTGCTCGGTGATATCCCCGTGTACGACGATCCGATGTCCATCAACACGCGGGAGGCGGGCGCGGGCCTTGCCGCGGCCCTCGGCGCCGGGCCCGCAATCCTTCTGAAAGCGCATGGCGCGACGGTCGTGGCGGAGGACCTTGTCACCTGCTTCGCCCTGGCCGCCTATCTCGAGGAGAACGCCTCGCGCCAGGTCGCGGCGATGGGCATCGGCACGCCCTTCGTCTTCGACGACGGCCAGCGGGCCCGGATTCGTGAGCGGCTCTGGTCCATGGGCCTCTTCCGAAAGACCTGGGACCATTATCACGCTCGCCTCGGCTAAGCCCGTCCGGGCCTGATCGCCGCGTGCCCGATCAGTGGGCGCGACGTTACGCGGGCCGCTGCGTTGCTGTCCTGTAAAAGACGGAACAGGGTTGAGCCCATGAGTACCACAACCTCGCCGGAGCCGCGGCCGCCGGTCCAAGTACAGCCACCGCCATCGCCCGAGCTCGCGCACCTCGTCAACGTGGTTGTGGGCGTCGTGATCGTCGCCGCGCTCTATCTCGCGCGGGAGGTGCTGATCCCGATCACGCTGGCGATCCTCCTCTCTTTCGTGCTGGCGCCGCTGGTGGCGCTGCTCCGGCGCGTTGGGCTTCCGCATGTGGCCGCGGCGCTGCTGTCGGTGGTGCTGGCGCTCGGGGTGCTCTCACTCATCGGTAGCATCATCGGCGTGCAGATCGCGGGCCTTGCGAGCAATGCGCCGAGCTATCAAACGGCCATTCAGCAGAAGGTGGAATCGGTGCAAGGCGCCGCCTTTGGCCGGATCAACGAGCTGTCGCGCCGCCTCAACAACCAGTCCACGCCCGCCACGACGCCCGACGGGGCGGCGCCGCCCCAGCCCAGGCCGCCCGTGGATCGTCCGGCGCTTCCCGGGCTTCCGGGTTCTGAGAGCAGCGGTGATCGTCGGCCGGTGCCCGTCGAGATCCAGCAGGGCGGCTCATCCACAATCGAGCTGGCGCGGAAGTTCCTCTCGCCCGTTCTCGGCCCGCTGGAGACGACGCTCATCGTCTTTATCGTGGCGGTCTTCGTCCTCATGCAGCAGGCGGACCTGCGGGACCGGTTAATACGCCTTTTCGGGTCGAGCGACCTTCACCGCACGACGGAGGCGCTGGACGATGCGGGACGGCGGCTCAGCAAGTACTTCCTCGCGCAGTTGATGCTAAACGGCGCCTTCGGCGTGATCATCACCATCGGCCTCTACGTCATCGGCGTGCCGAGCCCGATCGTCTGGGGCATCCTTGCCGCGCTCTTCCGCTTCGTGCCCTATGTGGGTTCGATCCTCGCTGCCGCCCTGCCGCTCGTGCTTGCTGCCGGCACCGAGCCCGGCTGGACCACCGTTCTCTGGACTGCTGCCCTCTTCGCAATCGCGGAGCCGGTGATGGGGCAAGTGGTGGAGCCGCTGGTCTATGGGCACAGCACCGGTCTCTCTCCCGTCTCGGTCATCGTCGCCGCGATCTTCTGGACGTGGCTATGGGGGCCCATCGGGCTGATCCTCGCTACCCCGCTCACGCTCTGCCTCGTGGTCCTCGGGCGGCATGTCGAGCGCCTCGCCTTCCTCGACGTCATGCTCGGCGACAGGCCCGCGCTCACGCCGGTCGAGAACTTCTACCAGCGCATGTTGGCCGGAGACACGGACGAGGCGCTCTCCCAGGCGGAGACGCTGCTGAAGGACCGTTCCCTCACCGCCTACTACGACGAGGTGGCGCTGCAGGGGCTCCGCCTTGCGGCAAACGACGTGGAGCGCGGCGTGCTGCCACCGGACCGGCTGGAGCGGCTCCGCAACGCCGCCTCGGGCCTTGTCAGCGACCTTGCCTCGGTGCCCGACGAGGATCCTTCACCGAAGGCCGCCGCCGCGGCCGCGGAGAAGGGCACGACCGAGCCTCCACGCGAGACCGCACCCTCGGTGCCCCTTCCGCCCCTGGCGGAGCGGCCGGGTGCCTGGGCCGGTGAGCAGCCGGTGCTCTGCCTTGCGGGACGCGGCCCGCTGGACGAGGCGGCCTCGGCCATGCTCGCGCAGCTTCTTTCCAAGCACGGCGTGGGCGCCCGCGTGGTGCCGCACGAGGCGAGTTCCCGGGAGCAGGTGAGTCATCTTGACGCGACCGGCGTGGCGATGGTCTGCATCTCCTACCTCGACATCTCCGGCAGCCCCGCGCATCTCCGCTACCTTCTGCGCCGTCTTCGACAGAGGCTGCCGGGTGTGCCGCTGCTCGTGGGCCTCTGGCCGGAAGGGGAGGCGGTGCTGACGGACAAGGCGCAGGCAAAGGCGGTCGGCGCCGACTACTTTACGGCCTCGCTGCACGATGCGGTGACGCAGTGCCTGAAGGTCGCGAGCGGCGCGGTACCGCCTCCGCAGGCGGCGGTGCCGGCCGGCGGCCAAGCGGCCTGAGTGCCGCGTGCTTGCTGCAGCCAATTAGGCACGGGCGCGACGGCCCTGCCATGAATGTGGCGAGAGGGGAACGCAACCCCTTTCGCCGCGTTTGCCAGCCAGGGCCCGCCAGAGCGCGACCTGCCCGGCCCCGCGGCGCAAGTTCGTGCCGGGGAAGCTTATTGAAGGAGGCATCGGATGAACCGGGCATTTCTGGGGTCGGCGCTCTCTGTGCTGCTGATTGTCGGCTGCGCGGAAACGCAGCGCTCCGCCGACACGGGCGTCGCGGCCGTGCGGGCGCAGACGAACCCGACGCTCTCCACCACCGACGCCGCCTTCATGACCACCTCAGCCCGCGGCGGGATGGCGGAGGTGCAGCTCGGGCAGCTGGCGCAGCGCAATGGCCGTTCCCCGGCGGTGAAGCGCTTCGCGGCGCGGATGGTGGAGGACCACGGCCGCGCCAACCAGGAGATGATGGAGATGGCCCGTCAGAAGCAGGTTACTCCTCCATCGAGCATCGGCGCGGACCAGCAGCAGGTCTATGACCGACTCGCTGCCTTGCGCGGCGTCGCCTTCGACCGCGCCTATGTGCAGGCCATGGTCGAGGACCACCAGGAGGATGTGCGGGCCTATCAGGCGGAGGCGCAGAACGGCACGGACACGGATGTGAAGGCTTTCGCGGCGCGCGAGCTGCCGATGCTGCAGGAGCACCTGCGCATGGCCCAGGCGCTGACGCGGCGTTGAGGAGAGAAATGGGGCGGCACCGCATCCCGGTGCCGCCCACTCAGCGCCCGAGAAAGCCGGTGGAGATCCAGGGCACCGCCGCCACCACCAGCAGCCCGACCAGCAGCGCGCCCATATAGGGCCAGATTCGCCGCATGGCCGCGTCCGGACTCACCCGGCCGATAGCGCAGGCGGCATAGTAGCCGACGCCGAAGGGTGGCGCGAAAAGCCCCAGGCCCATCGCGAGGATGACAACGATGGCGTAGTGCACCTCGTCCACGCCGAGCTGTCGGGCAATAGGGAAGAGTAGCGGCCCGAAGAGGACGATAGCGGGGATGCCCTCGAGGATGCTGCCCAGCACGATGAAGGCGAGGATTGAGACCAGCAGGAAGCCCCAGCGGCCACCGGGCATCGCCTGCATGGCCGCGGCCAGGTCGCGCGAGAAGCCTGATTGGGTCAGCGCCCATGCCATGCCGGTCGCGGTGCCGATGATGAGCAGGATCGCGCCCGAAAGTGCGGCCGTCTCCACCAGCATCGGGTAGATCCGGCGCCAGTCAAAGCTGCGGTAGAAGAGCAGGCCGGCGATGACGGCGTAGCCGATCCCGATGGTGGAAACCTCCGTTGCCGTGGCCACGCCCTCCACCACCGCCGCGCGGATGAGGAATGGAAGGACGAGCGCCGGCAGCGCGACCAGCAAAGCTTTCAGGATCACGCCTGCCGAGGGACGCTGCACGCCCGACATGTCCTCGTCGCGCGAGCGCCGCCAGGCGATGACGGCCAGTGCCAGCGCGAGCACAAAGCCGGGCAGCAGCCCGCCGGTAAAGAGTGCGGCAATGGAGACGCCTGTGACGGAACCGATGGTGATCAGCACGAGCGAGGGTGGGATCGTCTCGCTCATCGCGCCCGAGGCTGAGAGGAGGGAGACCATCTCGCCCTCATTCGATCCGCGCCGTCGCATCTCGGGGAAGAGCACTGGTGCCACCGCCGCCATGTCCGCGGCCTTGGCACCCGAAATGCCGGAGACGAGATACATGGCCCCGAGCAGCACGTAGGACAGGCCGCCTCGCACATGGCCGAGAAGCGAGGCCAGGAAGTCCACCATGGCCTTCGCCATGCCCGTCATCTCGATTAGCACGCCGAGGAAGACGAAGAGCGGCACGGCCAGGAGGATGAGGGAGCTCATTCCCTCGTCCATGCGGCTGACGATCACCGTCAGCGGCACGCTGGTGGTGGTCGAGAGATAGGCAAGGGTCGCCAGCCCGAAGGAGAAGCCGATCGGCACGCCCGAGAGCACGCCGAACATGAGCAAGCCCACGAAGAAGACGATGAGGTTCCAGTGCCCCATGCCCTTGATGGCGGGTCCGAGGAGCCAAAACAACGCGGCGATCACGCCCAGCCCGGCCGCGACGATCAGCAGGTCGAGCGCGCGCTGGCGCAGGAGCCGGACGGCGCAGGTGGCCAGCATGAGCGCGCAGCCGACGGGAATGGCGCCCGCGCGGATCATGTTGGACCAGCCGAGCGCCGGGGTCTCGATAAACCACTCGTCCTCGGCATATTCTGCGGCCTGGGGCAGGATTGCCGCGAGGAAGAGGGCGCTGGCGCCGACCGCCAACACCTCCAGCAGCACCTGCGCACGCGGAGGCAGGGAGGTGACCACCGCGGTCAGCCGCATGTGCTGTCCGCGCTGGAGCGCGATCACCGAGCCCAGCATGGCCAGCCATAGGAAGAGAATCGAGGCCAGCTCGTCCGACCATACGATGGGCCGGTGCAGGGCGAAGCGCGCGACCACGCCCGCGAAGAGGATGCCGATCTCCGCGAGCACGATGGCGGCCGCCGGAACCTCGACGAGGTGGCGCAGGAGGCGCTCGAAGAACGCGACGGCCCCGGCCTCCCGCCTCTCGGTCGCCGCGCTTTCCGAGCCGACCGCCACGCTCACGAAAGGCTCCCGACGGCGCCTTCCAGCACGGACCAGGCCTGATCACCGAACTTGCCGCGCCACTCCGCGTAGAAGCCGGCCTTGCGGAGCGCCTCGCGGAAGGGGGCCGGGTCCACGTCGTTGAAGGTGAGGCCACTCCCGCCCAGCTTGCCCGTGAGCGCGCTGTTGAGGGCGGCGATGTCCGCGCGCTCCTCCTTCGCGGCGCGGCTCATCTCCCGCGAGATGACGGCCTGCACGTCGCGCGGCAGGCGCTCGAAGGCGCGGCGGTTCGCCAGCAGCCAGAAGCCGTCCCACATGTGGTTTGTGACGGAGCAGAACTTCTGCACCTCGTAGAGCTTGGCGGTATCGATCACCGCTAGCGGGTTCTCCTGCCCGTCCACGATCTTCGTCTGCAACGCCGAATAGACCTCGTTAAAGTTGATGGAGGCCGGTGCGGAATCGAAGGCACGGAACATGGAGGTCCAGAGCGGACTGACGGGCACGCGCAGCTTCATGCCGCGAAGGTCCTCGGGCGCGCGGACGGGCTTCGTGCTCGTCGTGACCTGGCGGTAGCCGTTGTCGAAGATGTTCTCGAAGGCGATCAGGCCGCGCTTCTCGATCTCGGCGCGTATCAGCGCGCCCACCGGCCCGTCCATTGCGGCCCAGACCTGGTCGTAGTCCTTGAAAGCGAAACCGACGCCGTTCAGCGCTGCCAGTGGCACGAGGGTCGCGAGGATCAGGCCCGAGAGGGTGAAGAACTCGAGCGCCCCCGAGCGCACCTGGCTCAGCATGTCCGTGTCGGAGCCGAGCTGGCTGTTCGGGAAAAGCTGCATCTCCACGCGCCCGCCCGTGTCGGTCTTGATGCGCTCCATGGCCTGGCCGATCCGCAGGTTCATGGGGTGCGTCGCGGGCAGGTTGGTGGCGAGCTTGAGGTTGAAGTCGGCCGCCGCCACGGGGCGCGTCCGCAGGGCGACGAGGGGCAGGGTGGCGGAGGCCGCGAGCAGGCGGCGCCTGGTATTGGGCATGGACGAGCTTTCCCCTGGAGAGCGTGCTGTTCTTGGCGCTGCCCGCGGAAGATCCCGCCGGCAGGGCGCACGGCCGGGATTATGGACCACTTCGTTGCAGCGAAGCCAAGGGCCACCGTGGCCGGTTCAGGACCGTCCCAGCGGTGCCGCCGGGCGCGCCGCCCGGTCGAGGAAGGAGGGGCCAGCGACCTCCTCCGCCACCATTCCGCGGTCGAGATCGAGGCCGGTGAGCCGCCAGTCGTGCACCGGCAGCGGAAGCGGGCGGAGTAGCCGCTCGTGGAAGCGAGTGGGCAGGCGGAGACCATTGGCCGCGACGAAATCGAAGAGGTCTACCTCCGCGACCGCGCCGCGGGTGCTCTCCAGCCCGTTGAGGGAGAAGCGCACCCGCCGCATTAGCCCCTCGCCACGATCGATAAAGAGGGCAAGGTCCTCCGCCTCCGAGAAGCCGAGGCCAGGCGAGATGCGGACGCGCAGCACGTCGCAGTCATGGCCTACCCCGTCGAGGTCCACCCGCTCGGTCCCGGCGAGGGCGAGCCCCATGGGTCGGCCGGCAGCGCGGAGGCGGGCGAGGCTCATCGGACCCATCAGGAAGAGGCCGTAGCCGTCCACCACCAGCGCCGCCGCAGCGCGGCGTTCCGCATCCGCCGCCTCCTCCCCGTTGAACCAGACGCGGACCTCGCCCTGCCCGGCCGGTATTTCCCTGCGGGAGACCATCTTCCGGCCCATCGGGCCGCGATGTTCCTGCCCCACCAATCCCGGCCGGAGCAGCAACCGCTCCTCCGAGCCCCCGCGGAACCCCTTGTCCACCAGCGCGGGCTGGAGGCGGTCGATCAGCGCCGGCCACTCGCCGAGATAGCTCACACTGATGTCCGACAGCCCCGCGAGCGCCCGGGATCCGTGCGCCACGGCACTGCGGCCGAGAAGGGCAACCGCCTCGGGCGTCGCCTCGCCCGCGGGCATCGGTGTCAGCGGGGAGGCGCAGCCCTGCAGTGCGGGGACGGCGAGCGAGGCCAGAAGGAGGCCGCGACGGCGGGGGAGGTAGGGCTGCAAGCGTCGAGGGTCCGGTCCAGGCCACGATGTGCCCGATCATGGCTCCAAGACGCACGGCGGCAAGTGCGGGGAACGACGGCGATGCCGCGTTCTTGATCGTCCCGGTTCTACGCGGCGCGGCAGAAGCGCGCCTGCGCCTTGACCGGCCTGGACGGCACAAGCAGCCTTTCGCACCCGCATTACGAACCAGAAACCAGAGGCCCATGCCGCGCGACGCCATTCTGACCGAGATCCAGGGCTATGCCGACGAGTTGATCGCCATTCGCCGTGACATCCACATGCACCCCGAGACGCGTTTCGAGGAGGTGCGCACGGCGGCCCTGGTGGCGGAGAAGCTGCGCGAATGGGGGCTTGAGGTTACGGAGAAGGTCGGCGTCACCGGTGTTGTCGGCACGCTCAAGGGCAGCCGGCCGGGTCAGCGCGCCATCGGCCTGCGCGCGGACATGGACGCGCTCTTCATCGAGGAGGCGAACACCTTCGCGCACCGCTCCCGGGTCCCCGGCAAGATGCACGCTTGCGGCCATGACGGGCACACGGCCATGCTGCTGGGCGCGGCGAAATACCTGGCCGCCCACCGCGGCTTCGCGGGCACCGTCCAGTTCATCTTCCAGCCCGCCGAGGAGGCGGCGACTGGCGCGAAGGCGATGATCGAGGACGGGCTCTTCGACCGCTTTCCCGTCGATGCCGTCTACGGGCTGCACAACTCGCCCGGCATCCCCGTCGGCGAGTTCGCCACGCGCCCCGGCCCAATCCTGGCCGGCGCGGATTTCTGGGGCGTCACTTTCCGCGGCACCGGCGGCCATGGCGGCGCGGCGCCGCACCTGGCGACGGACGTGACGGTCGCGCTGGGCCACTTCCTCCTGGCCGTGCACACCATCCTGCCGCGTAACCTGCACCCGACCGAACCGGCGGCGGTCAGCGTCGGCCATGTCTCGGGCGGCGCCTTCAACTCGCCCAATGTCATGCCGTCGGAGGTGGTGGTCCGCGGCACCGCCCGCTTCTTCCGACCCGACGCCCAGGCCACCATCCGCCGCCGCCTTGCCGAGCTGGCCGAGACCCTGGCCAGCGCCCATGGCTGCACCGCGGAGGCCATTTACGAGCCGCTCTGCCCTCCGACGGTGAACGCGGCGGAAAAGGTGCCTGTCGCCGTCGCCGCGGCCACCGCCCTGGTTGGCCAAGGAAAGGTTGGCGACATACCCATGAGCACGGGCGGCGAGGACTTCGCCTTCATGCTGGCCGAGAAGCCCGGTGCCTTCATGAGGATAGGGAACGGAAGCAACCCGGACGGTAGCTTCCACAACGTCCACACGCCGCTCTACGATTTCAACGACGAGGCCCTGGCGCTCGGCTCCGCCTATTGGGCGAGCCTCGTGCAACAGGAATTGGCCCTGGACGACGCCTGACCGGGGCGGAATGCCGGCGGGACACCGGCATTCCGTTCCGAGCCGAAATTCAGACGGGCTCCGGCACCAAGCGTCGCTGCCAGAGGGTGGCGCCCGTCAGGTCCTTCAGCAGCACCGTCATCCTGCCGTCCTCACCGGCGATCTGCACCTCGCCGAAGAACTGCGTGCCCTCGCCCGGAGCGGCGTTGTCGGTGCCGGGCGCCTTCTGCCAGATCACTTCCGGCCCGAAGGTGTCGTCCAGCGCGTTCGGTCCGAAACCGCCGGCCCAGAGCGGGCCGCTGACGAACTCGTAGAAGGGCTTGAAGTCGCGAAACTGCGCGCGATCCGGGTGGTAGTGATGGGCCGCCGTGTAGTGCACGTCCGCCGTCAACCAGACCACGTTGCGTACGTCATTGGCCTTGATGGCCGAGAGAAGGCCTGCGATTTCTAGCTCCCGCCCGAGCGCGGGGCCGTTGCCGTTCGCGATCGCCTCGAAGAGCGCGCGCCCTTCCGCGTCCTTGCCGTCCGGCACCTGCAGCCCGATCGGCATGTCGGCCGCGATCACCTTCCACGTCGCGCGCGAGGAGGCCAGGCCGTCGCGCAGCCAGCGAAGCTGGGCGGCGCCGAGGAAGGCCGTCTCCGGCCCCGCCGCCTCCTGCCGGTTCGGGCTGTTCGGCCCGCGGTAGGAGCGCATATCGAGCATGAAGAGGTCGAGATGCGGGCCGTAGGAGACCTTGCGGTACACGCGCTCCGGCTCGTCCGCGTTGATGCGCAGCGGCGCGTAGTCGAGAAAGGCGCGCGTGGCATTCGCGCGAAGCTGCCCGATGTGCTTCTCGCGATAGGCGGCATTGCCCGAGAGGTCCTTCAAGTCCGACCAGTTGTTGGTAACCTCGTGGTCGTCCCACATCCACATCTGCGCGACCTCCGAGTGGAAGGCGCGGACGTTGCGGTCGAGAAGGTTGTAGCGGTGCGCGCCGCGGAACTCCGCGAGCGTCTCGGCCACCTTGCTCTTCTCGGGCGTGGTGATCTGGTTCGAGACCGTGCCGTCGGGGTAGCGGATTTGCGCGGGGATGACGCTGTCGGCGTAGATCGTGTCGCCGCAATGGATGAAGAAGTCCGCGCCGGTCTTGCGCATGGACTCGTAAGTGATCATTCCCCCACGGCTCTCGTCGATGCCCCAGCCCTGGCCGACGGTGTCGCCGGACCAGAGGAACTTCACGTCACGACGCGAGACCGGCACCGTGCGGAAGCGGCCCGCGACGGGCTCGGAGGCCGCGCGGGAGTCGGAGAGATCCTGGAAGCGGACGCGGTAGAATATCTCCTGATCCGGCGGCAGGCCGGATAGGTCGAGCTTGCCCGTGAAGTCCGTCACCTCCGTGACGTGGGGGCCGTTGATGGGCTGGGCATTGCGAAAGCCCTCGTTAGTGGACCACTCGACCAGCATGCGCGCCGGCCGGTCCGCCCGGCTCCAGATCAGCGCGCGGTCAGCCAGGACATCGCCCGCCGCGACGCCCCAGTTCGCTTCAGGCCGGGCGGCGGGCAGGATGGTGGGTGCAGTGCCCTGGCCAAAGGCGAGGCGTGGGGCGGCCAGCAGCGTGCCGGCACCGGCAAGCGCGGCGCGGCGGGTCAGGCGGAAGGTGGCCATCGTGGTGTCTCCAGAAGCGATGGCGGGCCTTTGGCGGTGGACCATTACAATGGGCAGGGCGGTCACATGACAGCAGGATGACATCCCGCATCCCCGGCTACTCCACCGCTCTCGCGACGGGGGAGGTGCCGAGGGCCGGTGAGTTGATCCTCTTCTTCGCGCTTCGCCTTGCACCCTCGACGGGCGAGGCACAGATTATATGACATGGACGCGACAACCGACCGCCGCCGTCGCGGCACCGGAACGAGAGGCCGTGCATGAGCCAGCCAGTCCAGGGGAACCCTCCGGATCGGGTGGTCAGCCTAAGCCGGGTAAGAGACGACAAACTCTGGGCAGTGGTGGCCGCAGTCGGGCGCAAGACGAGGGTAGCTGAAATCTATCCCAGCCGCGCCGCCGCGGATGCCGACCGCAACTGGCGGGAGCAGCAGGTCCGGGCCTATGCCACCTTTCTCCGCAGCTCCAGCATGCCGCTGCCCAACTACTCCGTCTCGCCCATCCGGCGCGCGGACCTGCCGCGGAGCTGGCGGCCGCTGCCGGCGCTCGGCTTCCTCCACGGTCAAGTGATCTGACACGCCTCAGGGCCCCGGGTCACTCCGCCGGCGCGCCCTGGGCAAGCGGCTCGTCGCGATGTGCCCGCCGGCGGCTGAAAAGCGTGCCCAGCCAGGCCATGTAGAGGTAGACCGCGGGCGTCGTGTAGAGCGTGAGCACCTGACTCACCAGCAGCCCGCCCACCATGGCATATCCGAGCGGCTGCCGGATCTCGGAGCCCGTGCCGCTGCCGAGCATCAGCGGCAATCCGCCCAGCAGCGCCGCCATGGTCGTCATCAGGATCGGCCGGAAGCGCAGCAGGCAGGCGTCGCGAATCGCATCACGGCTGCTGCGGCCCTCCCGCTCCGCCTGCATCGCGAAATCTACGAGCAGGATGCCGTTCTTCTTCACGATGCCGATCAGCAGGATGAGCCCGATGAGGGCCACGATGCTAAAATCGAGCCCGGCGACGCGAAGCATGATCAGCGCCCCCAGTCCGGCCGAGGGCAGGGTGGAGAGAATGGTGATCGGGTGAATTAAGCTTTCGTAGAGGATGCCAAGGATGATGTAGATCACCAGCAGCGCCGCCGCGATGAGATAGGGCTCGCTGGCGAGTGATGATTGGAAGGCCTGCGCGCTGCCCTGGAACGCGCCCGTCAGGGATTGCGGCACGCCCATCTCCCGCTGCGCCGCCTCCACCGCCGCCGTAGCATCGCCCAGCGCCGTACCCGGCGGCAGGTTGAAGCTGATGGTCACGGCCGGGAACTGCCCCTGATGCGTCACCGAGAGCGGAGCGACCGGCTCGGTGGACCAGCGGGCGAAGGCCGAGAGCGCCACGGGCTGCCCGGTGAGGGGCGAGCGGATGCGGATCTGGTCGAGCGTCGAGGGGCTGCCCTGCCGCTCCGGCAGAATCTCCATAACGACGTGATAGGCGTTCACCTGGGTGAAGTACTGCGCGACCTGCCGCTGCCCGAAGGCGTCGTTCAACGTGTCGTCGATGAGTTGAGCCTGGATACCGTAGCGCGCGGCCTCGTCGCGGTCGATGGTGAAGCTGACGGTGGTGCCACCCTCCTGCCGGTCGGTCGCGACGTCGCGCAGCTGCGGAAGCTGGCGCATGCGCTCGAAGATTTTCGGCGCCCAGGTGTTCAGCTCATCGAGGTTCGCATCCTGCAGCGTGTACTGGTACTGCGTGGAGGTCGGGCGACCGCCAATATTGATGTCCTGCGCCGCTTGAAGGAGGGTCACCGTACCCTCCAGCCGCGCGAGCTGCGGCCGCAGCCGCCCGATCACCTCCCCTGCGGAAGCCTGCCGCTCTTCCCGCGGCTTGAGAGTGATGAACAGCCGCGCCTGGTTCCCCGTCAGCCCGCCAGAGGCGCCGATCGAGACGCCGGTGGACTGGATGTCCGGATCATGAATGAGGACGTCCGCCGCGGCCCGCGTGCGCCGCGACATCTCCTCGTAGGACACATCTGCGCCCGCCTGCACGGTCCCGATCAGCAGCCCCGTATCCTGCTGCGGGAAGAAACCCTTGGGGATGGAGACGAAGAGCCAGGCGGTCGCGGCCAGTGTCGCGAGGAAGACGAGGAAGGTGGTGCGCTGCCACCGGAGGGCGATGTCCAGCGTGTGCCGGTAGCCGGCCGCCAGCGCGTCGAATCCGTGCTCCACGATGTGGTAGAGCCGCCCGTGCTCCGTCGCCTTCTCACCCTTGACCACGCGTGCCGCCAGCATCGGCGTGAGGGTGAGGGAAACGAAGGCCGAGACCACGACGGTCAGGCTGATGGTGACGGCGAACTCCCGGAACAGCCGGCCCACGATCCCCGACATCAGAAAAAGCGGGATGAAGACGGCAATTAGCGAGATGCTGATCGAGATGATGGTGAATCCGATCTCTCCAGCGCCGTCCATGGCGGCGCGCATGGACGACTTGCCCATCTCGATGTGGCGGATGATGTTCTCCAACATGACGATGGCGTCGTCCACGACGAAGCCTACTGCGATCGACAGCGCCATGAGCGAGAGGTTGTCGAGGCTGTAGCCGAGCACGTACATCGCGCCGAGCGTCGCCGTGAGGGAGAGCGGCACCGTCACCGCCGGGATTACCGTCGCCCAGAGATTGCGCAGGAAGACGAAGATCACCGCCACCACGAGGCAGATGGTGAGCAGGAGGGTGCACTGTACGTCCTTGACCGAGGCGCGGATGGTCAGCGTGCGGTCCTGCAGCACGGAGACGTTGATGCCTTGCGGCAGGGCGGCGCGGAGGCCGGGCATCTCGCGATTGATGGAATCTACCGTCTCGATCACGTTCGCACCGGGCTGCTTGAACACCACGAGCAGGATGGCGGGCTTGCCGTTGGCCCAGGCGTGCAGCCGCACGTTTTCCGGCCCGTCCACGGCGCGGCCCACATCCCGCACGCGCACCGGCGCGCCGTCGTGGAAGGCGACGATCGCGTCGTTCCAGGGCGCGGCCTGGGTGAGTTGGTCGTTGGCGTTGATGGTGAAGGCGCGCTGTGGCCCGTCCACCACGCCCTTCGGGCTTTGCGTCGAGAGGTTGACGATGGCGCTGCGCAAGTCCTCGAGCGAGAGGCCGAGGGAGGCGACCTTCTCCGGGTCGAGCTGAATGCGCACCGCCGGCTTCTGCTGACCGTTGATTGCCACCTGGGCAACGCCCGGCAACTGGCTGAGGTGCTGGGCGAGGATGTTCTCCGCCTGGTCGTCCACCTCCGTCAGCGGCATCGTGTCGGACTGGACCGCGATCACCATGATCGGCGCGTCCGCCGGGTTCACCTTGCGGTAGGTCGGCGGCGCCGGCAGCGTGCGCGGCAACTGGCCCCCGGCGGCGTTGATGGCCGTCTGGATGTCCTGCGCCGCCGCGTCGATATTGCGGGAAAGGTCGAACTGGACGGTAATCGAGGACACGCCGTAGGTGCTGATTGAGCTGAGCAGCGAGACGCCCGGGATCTGCGCGAACTGGCGCTCCAGCGGCGCGGTCACCGTCGCCGCCGTCGTCTCGGGGCTCGCGCCCGGCTGCTGCGTCGTCACCTGGATGGTCGGGAAGTCAACCTGCGGCAGCGGCGCCACCGGCAGCAGCGGATAGGCCACAACGCCCGCGAAGAGCAGGGCCACCATCAGCAGGATGGTAGCGACAGGACGGCGTATGAAGGGAGAGGAGATCGACACCTTGTCTCAGCTCCCGGTCCGGGCCACGCGGGTGCCGGGCGCAAGCCGCGACTGCCCGGTGGCGACGATGCTCGGATTCCCTTCGGGCGCGGCGGCAAGCACGGCGCGGCCGTCATCGTAGCGCGCGACCTCCACGGGCTGCGCCTTCACGGTCTGATCCTGCTGCACAACATAGACAAAGCTGCCCTCCGGCCCGCGCTGGATGGCGGAAGCGGGTAGGGTGGGCACGCCCTTCTCCACCCGCAGCATGAGCTGCGCGGTGACGAATTGGCCGGGCCAGAGCACCGCATCGTTGTTGTCGAAAACGGCCTTCAGCTTCACGGAGCCGGTGGCCTGGTCGATCTGGTTGTCCACCAGCTCGAGCCGGCCCTCCGCCAGCGGGTGCGGCCGGTCGCGCTCTACCGCGCGCACCACCAGCGCGTTGCCGCGCATGGCCTCACGGATTTCAGGCAGGCGCGCGGCCGGCAGGGTAAAGACAACAGCGATCGGCTTGATCTGCGTCAGCACGACGATCCCCCCGGGATCGGCGGCGTGCACGATGTTCCCCTGGTCCACGAGGCGGATGCCGGTTACGCCCTCGATCGGAGAGGCGATGGTGGTGTAGCCGAGCTGCGTCTCCGCGCTATCGATCTGCGCCTGATCCACGGCGACCTGAGCCTGGAACTGCGCGACCTGCGCGCGCGTGGTGTCCACCTGCTGCCTTGGGGCAAAGTTGCTCTGCGCAAGCTCGGAGTAGCGCCGTAAGTTGAGTTGCGCGTTGTCGAGCTGCGCCTGATCCGTCGCCTTTCGCGCCACCGCCTGGTCCAGCGCGGCTTGATAGGGGCGCGGATCGATGCGGGCGAGCACGTCGCCCACATGCACAGCCTGTCCCTCCTTGAAGAGGACGCTTTCGAGGGCGCCGTCCACGCGGGCACGCACCGTGACGGTGTTATAGGCCTGCACGCTGCCGAGTCCTTCCAGCACCACCGGCACGTCCGCCGGCATTACCTTCGTCACCTGCACCGGCACGCCGGGCGGCGCGGGGGCCGGGCCCTGTGCCTGGGCAGGCTCCCGACTGTCGATCAGCAGAAAGGCGCTGCCACCCAGGGCGAGTGCCAGCAAGAGGAGTGCAGTCAGCAGCTTACCGTCGCGCCCGCGCGGAGAATCCGGCATGTTCTGTGTCTCCCGCCGAAGGCCGCGGACCGCCACGCTGCGGGAAGGCGTGGGCGAGAGGGGCAGCGGCCGGCTGCTGGTGAGAACAGCGTGGGCGCGGCGGGGTTGGCGGCCGGCCGGGTGAAATCCCGGCCACGTGGCTAGGGGCCGCAGAACACCGCGGCGCAACCGCACCGTTGTTCCCGCCCGGCCGTCCCTCAACGTCCGGAGACGCGAAAGGTAGCCGCCCTGTTACAAACCGGCCGGGAGGGAAATCCTGCTCGCGCCGACTGTCAGCGCTGGCCGTGCCGAGCGCTGTCGAACAGGTCCTTGTACTCGCGCGGCTGGGAGCGCCAGTACTGCTTCGGGGCGCTCACCGTGGCGCCGAGCCGCGCCGCCGCATGCCAGGGCCAGCGCGGATCGTAGAGCATGGCGCGCGCGAGCGAGACCGCGTCTGCATCGCCCTGCGCGATGATGCTCTCCGCCTGCTCGGGCTCGGTGATCAGCCCCACCGCCATGGTGGGCAGCCCGACCGCTTCCTTCACCTGTCGGGCGAAGGGCACCTGATAGCCCGGCCCCAGGGTGATGGCCTGCCGCGGCGAAACCCCGCCGGTGGTGACGTGGATCGCGGCGCAGCCCCGCGCCTTCAGCGCCTGGGAAAGAGCGATGGTGCCCTCGACGTCCCAGCCGCCCGACACCCAGTCCGTCGCGGAGATGCGCATCCAGACCGGCCGCTCCGCCGGGAAGGCAGCGCGCACGGCCTCGAAGACCTCGATCGGAAAGCGCATCCGGTTCTCGAGGCTGCCGCCGTACTCGTCCGTCCGCTCGTTCGCGAGCGGGGAGAGGAACTGGTGCAGCAGGTAGCCATGCGCCCCGTGGATCTCGATTCCCTCGAGCCCCAGCCTCGCCGCGCGCTCGGCCGCGCGCACGAAATCACCGCGTACGCGGTCAAGGCCCGCGCGGTCGAGCGCGACCGGCACGTCCTCCTCCGGGGAATGCGGCAGGGCCGAGGGAGCCTCCGTCTTCCAGCCGCCCGGCGCATCGGGCGGGATCTGGGCGCCGCCCTCCCACGGGGCACGGCTGGAGGCCTTTCGGCCAGCATGGCTGAGCTGTACCGCGACGGGCATGGAGGAATTGGCGCGCAGGGCCCGCAGCACCCGCCCCAGCGCCTCCTCGTCCGCGTCGGAGTAGAGGCCGAGATCGGCCGGCGAGATGCGGCCTTCCGGCGAGACAGCCGTGGCCTCCAGGATCATCAGGCCCGCGCCCGACAGGGCGAGATGGCCGAGATGAATCATGTGCCAGTCGCCGGCCATGCCCTCCTGTGCCGAGTACTGGCACATCGGCGCGATGACGATCCGGTTCGCCAGACGGAGGCCGCCAAGCTGCAGGGGTTCGAAGAGGCGGCTCATCCGGTGGTCCTTATCCTCGGCGGGGCGTTCCTGCCGCGAGCAGAGATCACCCGAGCCGGTCGCCGTCGGCAAGCACCACGCCGGTCGCGGACGGCGTCCTGCCTGTTCACCTGCCGACGTTAAGCGTCGGCAGATGTCGTGTCGGCTTTCGCACCCTGGAGGTACTCAGCCCTCCGAAGGCCCCGTGCCAGCGCCCGCGTGGCGAGCGCCCTCAGGCCGGCAGGAAGTCAGGCACCGAGAGGTAGCGCTCCCCCGTGTCGTAGTTGAAGCCGAGCACGCGCGCACCCTGCGGCAAGTCCGGCAGCTTCTGCGCGATGGCCGCAAGCGTCGCGCCGGAGGAGATGCCGACCAGCAGCCCCTCCTCGCGTGCCGAGCGGCGGGCATATTCCTTCGCGTCGTCGGCGGAAACCTGGATGACCCCGTCGAGCAACGCGACATGCAGGTTGGCCGGCACGAAACCCGCGCCGATCCCCTGGATGGGGTGCGGCGAGGGCGCCCCGCCCGAGATCACCGGGGAGGCCGCGGGCTCCACCGCGAAGACCTTCAGCCCCGGCCACTCCTTCTTCAGCACCTGGGCGCATCCTGTGATGTGCCCGCCCGTGCCGACGCTGGTGATCAGCACGTCGATGCCCTCCGGGAAGTCGGCCAGGATCTCCCTTGCGGTGGTGCGGACATGGATGTCGATGTTCGCGGGGTTCTCGAACTGCTGCGGCATCCAGGCGCCGGGGGTTGCCGCCACCAGTTCCTCCGCGCGCGCGATGGCGCCCTTCATGCCCTTCTCGCGAGGCGTCAGGTCGAAGGTGGCGCCATAAGCCTGCATCAGCCGGCGTCGCTCCACCGACATGCTTTCGGGCATGACGAGGACGAGGGTGTAGCCCTTCACCGCCGCGGCCATGGCCAGACCCACGCCCGTGTTGCCGGAAGTCGGCTCGATGATGGTGCCGCCGGGGCGGAGGGTGCCGTTCGCCTCCGCAGCCTCGATCATCGCGATGCCGATACGGTCCTTGATCGAGCCGCCAGGATTCGCGCGCTCGGACTTGATCCAGACCTCGGCCGAGGGGAAGAGCCGGCCGAGCCGGATGTGCGGCGTGCCGCCGATGGTCTCGAGAACGCTCTGGGCCTTCATTTCGGAAACTCCTGCTCGGGCGGAGGGGGGCACGGCCCGTCGCGTCGCGCAAGCCCGGTGCCTAACCGCGCACGATACCGGCGTCCCGCAGCCGCGCGAGTTCCTCCGTGCCGATCAGCGGGGCGAGGATTTCCTCGTTGTGCTCGCCCAGCTTCGGCGCCGGGCGGGCGAGGATCCCCGGCGTTGCCGACAGGCGCGGCACTTCGCCGTGCATGGGCAGCCAGCCGCTGGGCATGCTCTCGTCCGGCACTTCCACCAGCGACTCGCGCTCGGCCACGAAGGCATCGTCCAACAGCCCGGCCGCGTCCTTGATCGGCCCGATAGTAACGCCGGCCGTGTCGAAATGCGCGAGGTTCTCAGCCGTGGTCCGCTCCGCAACGAAGCCCGCGACGATGCTGTCCAGTACCTCCCAGTTGCGGAGGCGATCGGGGTTGGTGCGGAAGCGCGGATCCTCGATCAGCTCAGGACGACCGATCGAGCGGAACAGCTTCTCCGTCATCCCCTGAGTGGAGGAGGAGAGGCAGACCCAGCCTCCATCCTTCGTGCGATAGGCGTTGCGCGGCGCGGTGTTGGTGGAACGGCTGCCCGTGCGCTGCTTGAGCTTCCCGGTGATGGCGTAGTTAGCCGTCTGCGGCTCCAGCACCGCCAGCATCGGGTCGAATAGGGAGAGGTCGATCACCTGACCTTGGCCGGTCGCCTCCGCGTGCCGGAGGGCGATCAACGCGGCAGCGGAACCGTAGAGGCCGGCATAGGCATCGCCCATGAACATCGGCGGCAGCACCGGCTCGCGATCCGCGAAGCCGTTGATGGAAGCGAAACCGGAGTAGCCCTCCACCAGCGTCCCGAAGCCCGGCTTGTGGCGGAAGGGCCCCGTCTGCCCCCAACCCGAGACGCGCACGATCACGAGGGAGGGATTGGCTTGCAGCAGCGCTGCCGGCTCCAGGCGCATCGCCTCCAGCACGCCCGGCCGGAAGCTCTCGACGAGCATGCTCGCGCCTTCGGCCAAACGACGGACGAGCGCCTGCGCCTCGGCGTGACGAAGGTCGAGGCAGAGGCTCCGCTTGTTGCGGCACCAGGTCTTCCAGGAGGTCTCGATCCCCTGAACCTTCCAGGCGCGCAGCGAATCCCCTTCCGGGGGCTCCACCTTCACCACCTCGGCTCCGTGGTCGGCGAGGACCTTTGTCAGCAGGTTGCCCGCGACGAGGCGCGAAAGGTCGATCACGCGAACGCCGTCCAGCGCCCCGCGCGCGCTGGGATCGAAGTCGCGGCGGTGCAGGGGCGTGGGGCTCATGCTTCCGCCGTGCCCAGCCGCTCGGCCAGCGCCACCAGCGCCCGCGCGCTCTCGATAAAGGGGGCATCCACCATCTGGCCCTCCACCAGGAAGGCGCCGGTGCCGCCCGCGAGCCGCTCCCCTGCCGCCTCCAGCACGCGCCTTGCCCGGGCGACCTCGGCGGGGGAGGGCGCGAAGGCGGCGTTCACGATCGGCACCTGGCTCGGGTGGATGCAAGATTTCCCGGCGAAGCCGAGCCGCCGCGCGGCCTCGGCTTCCGCACGGCAGCGCTCCGGCGCGTCCACAGCCGCGAGGGAGCCGTCGAAGCAGGGGATGCCCGCCGCAGCCGCGGCGAACCGCACGACGAGCCGCACATGGTTGAGCGCCGCCTCGCTGTCCCGCGCGATTCCCGCGGGCTCGAAGAGGTCACCGTAGCCGATCTGCAGACCGACGACGCGCGGATGTGCCGCCGCGATCTCCGCCACCGCGAGCAGGCCGCGCGGTGTCTCGATATTGGCGAGCAGGCCAACCGTTCCGCCGGCCCCCGTCGTCTGCTCGGCCGCTTCGAGCGCCGCGACGGCGGCTTGGATGTCGGCGGCCGATTCCGCCATGGGAAGGTTGACGACGTCGAGGCCAGGCCCGGTGATGGCGCGGAGATCGGCCTCGAAGAGCGACGTCGCAAGGCCGTTCACGCGCACGATCATGACCTTTCCCGGCGCTCCGTCCGCGCGCGGCGGTAGGGACCGCAAGAAGGCCGCAACGGCGCCCCGCGCCTCCTCCTTCCGCCCCGGCGCCACGGCGTCCTCGAGGTCGAGGGAGAGTGCATCCGCTGCCGTGGCCACCGCCTTCCCGAACAATTCCGGCCGGCTGCCCGGCACGAAGAGCTTCGAGCGCATGAGGGCGAGGGACGGCATTTTCATCCCTCCGGTCTAGGCCCGGTGCCCGAACTTGTCGACAATCCGCCCCGACGACGAGGAAGGGGTGGCGCATGGCCGGATTTACGATCGAGCGGGGCGACCCGGCGCGCCGCCAGCGCGTCGCCGGCTGGCTGGACGGGCTCGACAGCGTGTCGGCCGAGACGCGCGAGGCGATCATCACCGCCTGGGTCTCCGCCTGGGCATCCAGCTCCTTCGAGACGCTGGAGGAGATGCCATACTCCCTTATCGCTCCCTCCTACCGCCTCATGGACCATGTGAACGAGGTGACGCGCGCGGGCATCGACCTCTCACGACGCGCCGCGCGCGACTGGGGGAGGGAGACGGACGCGGAGGTGATGATCCCGATCCTCGTCCTCCACGACATCGACAAGCCGCTGCTGATGGTGCGGGAAGGGGGCGCCGTCCGAGCCTCCACCCTCGCGGCCGAGCTGCCGCACGGGGTGCCCGGGGCGATGATGCTGCGCGACCTCGGCTTTCCATCGAAAGTGGTCAACACGGTGGCGACCCACGCGACGAACGCGCCCTTTCACGGCTCGACCACCGAGGCCTGGCTGCTGCACTATGCCGACCTGTTCGCGACCGACCACGCGTTGATGAGCACCGGGGGCAAGCCCTTCTACCAGCGCCACTGGGCCTGACCTGCTGCCAGGGGCAACCACCCCTCGCCGGGCCGCGTTTCCCTCCTGCCCACGCGACTCCGGGCAGTAGGAGAGTGACGATGGACAAGGATCGGATTTCCGGCGCGGTGGACAAGGCCAAGGGCGCCATCAAGGACGCCGTCGGCTCCGCTACGGGCGATACGAAGACGCAGGCCGAGGGTAAGGTCGACAAGGCGAAGGGCACCGGCGAGAACGCGATGGGCGGTGCCAAGGACGCGCTGCGCGACGCCACCGACAAGCACTGACGGACTTGAGCAGTGTGGCGGCGCTGCGGGCTTCCCGCGGCGCCGCCATGCGCATCAGCATTCAGTCCTGCATATCGGTCGGCGCCCCGCGCCGCCAGTCGCCCGAGGGGTGTCGCCCGCGCAGCACCAGCCGGTCCGCCACCGCGCCGGCCGCGAAGGCGTAGATTCCCTTATGAAGCAGGTCGATGACCTGTTCCTCCGCCGGCCAGGTCCAGGGCGGCGCGCCGACCCCCGTAGCATTCTCCAGCGTCTGGTCGTTCAGCAGGCGCAGGTTGAGGAAGAGAAAGGACCCGACCGGTCCACGGAAGCCAGAGCGCGACATGAGCGCCCGCGCGATGCCGAGCAGGATCCCCTGGCCCCAGTGCATGGCCCAGTTCAGCCCCAGCCGCTCCCGGTCGGGCCGCTGAGGTAAACCGAGAAGACGTTCCAGCGTATGGGCGGGCACGTAGGAGTTGGGCCGCCCCGTGACGGCTTGCTCGATCTTCTCCGCCACGGTCATCGCCGCGACACCGGCGAGGCCGGACAGGAGGCCCGCCAGGACCACGCCGCCGACGCTCGTTGCCCCAGTCTCCTGCAGGTATGTGGCCGCACCCTCCCGCTCTCTCCGCATGCCCTGTCTTCCCGAATATGATCTTCCGTCCAACAGAACTTCGGGAAGACGGCGGCGGTTGCAGGGCGGCGACTAAGCCGACGCCGAGGGTTCCGGAACCGCTGCCGCCGCCTCGCCGGCCTGGGCAACGTTCATCGCCATCAGCCCCGCCGACAGCCGGGCGAGCCAGCGGGCCGCGCGTAGGCGCACCTCGGACTGGCCTGCCGCGCCCTCCGGCAGGGTGCAACCAGCCAGGGTGATGGCAGTGCCGAGAATCCGTGCCTCCAACGCCGCGATCAGCGCCTCGGCCGAGGCGTCGCGTCCGAACTCCGTGTCAATGGCGTCCCCGGCGCGGTCGATCTCGGCCTCCACCCGCGCATCCTCCGCCGCGATGGAGAGGATCTCGGCCGGCGGGTCCGGCTCCTCGCCCGAGAGATGCGCCATGAGCCCCATAGCCGCGACCAGGGTGTGGATCGCCCCGCCATCTCCCCCACGGGAGGCGAAGGCGCCGTAGGCCACGGCGAGCGCCGCCTCGCCCAGCACCTCTCGCGTGTCGTCACTCAACGCCTCGATGGCGGGGGAGGGGTTGGCCGCGCCATCGGTCGTGCCCTGGCCGGCGGCATCCACCGGCGGAAAGCCGCCCTCGCCAAAGGCGCGGGTGATGGTCGCAAGGGCGTCGAACAACCGCTGCTCCGATACTGTGGTCATGGCGCTCTCCTTGCTGAGCCGGCAGAACGTGGCGGCGCGCCCGTCGTTCACCCGGCGCGACGCGAATCCTGTGCCGGGCGAATGGCCGGGGTGAGGGACAGCAGCCGCGGCGCCGAAAGCGCCAGCCCGCCGCACCGGTTGAACCCGGCGCGGCGTATGGGAGGAAGGCCCTTAGCCCTGCCCGGCGAGAGCGGGATGCAGGCAGGAGCCCTGCCGCGACAGCACCTCGGACCAGCCGCGGATGAGCTTCTGGTAGGCGCGCCCGGCGGCCCGCGGACGGCGGTCGAGGTCGTAGAGCCCGCGCGGATTCACCTTGCCTCGCTGCTGGCGGAGCGCCACGTCCCAGTCCACTTGGTCCGTCAGCGAGTACCAGGTGAAACCAAGGATCGGCACGCCGTCCTGCCGTAGCCGCATCACGCCGGCCCACTGCTTCCACAGCCAGCGCTCGGCCTCGTCGCCGTTCGGCCCCTCGTCGCAATTCGTCTCGGTGTGCATCACCGGCAGGCGGTAGCGGTCGTGATAGAGGCGCGTGACGGGACCGTAGCCGAAGACCTCGCCCGCCCAGCGGCTGCTGCCCTCCCCGGTGATGAGGTGCTCGTTGGTCGCGTACCAGTCGTTGCCCATGATGCAGTGGCGGCGCAGATCCTGCGTCATGAAGAAGCGGTACTCGTCCCGCGTCATGCCGTTGTCGAGGAGGAACTCGTACATGGCGCTGCACACGCGCTGGCCATAGTTCAGGTCGAGCGTGAGGAAGCGTTCGCCGTTCCGGAATTCGGCATGGGCGAGGGCCGCTGGGCATTCGGGATGGAAGTGCTCGGTCGATTCGGACTGCACGAAGAGCGCGTCCGGCCGCACCTCCAAGATCTTGTGCATGGCGAGCACGTTGGCGCGCACGACATTCTTGATGGCCGTGACGTAGGAGCGGTCGTCCATCGCCTGCTCGTTCCACCAGCCATACTTGGCAGAGAAGACGGCCGTGATGAACATCTCGTTCACGGGGGTGTAGAGCTGCACCCAGGGGAAGCGCCGCGCGAAAGCGCCCGCATAGTCCGCGAAGAGTTCCGGGAAATCGGTGTTCTGGAAATCACCGATCCAGTCCGGCACGCCGAAATGGCAGAGATCGACGATTGGCACCGTGCCCTGCAGGCGGAGCGCGTCGAAGGCCTCCTCGGCGAAGCTGAAGTCGTAACGGCCGGGCGCCACGAAGCAGCGGTGCAGCTGTGGACCATAACGGAGATAGCCGCAGCCCGTCTCCCGGACGAGGGCGAAGTCCTCCCGCCAGCGGTCGTAGTGGCCGCACTCAGCCAGCTGGTCGCGGCGGATGCGCCCCCCGTCGATTGTAGGCGCGCTGTTCTCGATGCCAGTCGCGAACATGAAGCCCGGACGGGCAGCGGGCGCGGCGGCGGCAAAACGTGCGGCAGCGGCTTCGTTGAAGTCCAGCATGACCTGACCCTTGTCTCGGGAGGCCCCCCGCCTCCTCTCACAGGGACGTTATCGACAGATCACGTTTTGTTGAAGCCTTTTCTCGCGTCCTGGCAGCTTGTTCTGCGGGTGTGGTTCCCATTCCACCCCCCCGCTTGAACCGACTATCCATTTCCTGGTGCCGAGCGGGAGGGGGGCACCTGCAACGCCACGTCAAAACCGAGGCCTGTGACAAAGCGGTTCCAGGCTGCCGCTTCCAGCGCGCCGCCGGAGGCTTGGGGATGCCCGTTGCCGTACTGCACGGGATCGGCCCCTTCCGGCCGGTGATCGGCGAAGAAGCGAATGAGGTCCGTGCCCGACCCGGCGCGGGCTGCGAAGTGCACCCAGCCCGGCCGGTAGCCTGTATTGGCGGCGATCACGACCTTGCCCTTCAGCCGCCCCTTCCATTGCTGGGCGATGAGCGGGTGGATCTGGCAGGCGGAGTGCAGCGGGATAATCGCCACCTCTCCCTGGATGCGCGGCGCCGCGCGTCGGCCCTCCGCCAAGGCGGCCTGCACCTCGGCCCTGGCGGCCAGCAGCGCGGCCGTCTCGGGGTGCTCGCCCGACAGCACCTCCTTGGGGCCGCCGGCCTTCATCAGCAGGGCGAGCGCAGGGCCCGCATCGCCCGCGCTCGCCCGCCGCGGCGCGTTGATGAGGGAGACGGCGTTTCTCAGGGCCGTAATCCCCCAGCGCTCCCGCGCCGCCGCCAGCTCGGCGAACCCCGCACCCTCCTCCATATCGCCGATGATGCCGACCGCTGCGAGCCAGAGAAGGTCGTCCGCCTCCGTGATCCCCGCCGCGCACCACCAGGCAAGAAGCGAGGTGGTGGGCGTGGGGTGCAGCCCGTGCCCACTGATGAGCACCGCCTCCTCGGGCACGCCCGTCGGGACATGGTGGTCGATCAGCACCGTCGGCACGCCGGGCCGCGGCGGTTCCGCCCGGGTGCCGAGGTCGGCGACGATGAGCCCGCCCATCCCGCGCCCGTGAAGCTCCGCCGCCATCGCCGGGGACCAGACATTTTCCCCGCGCCCAAGCACCCGCACCTCCGTCGCGCGGCCGATGCGCGTGAGGGCACCGAGGAGAATCGCAGTGGAGGAGAGCCCGTCCGCGTCGTGGTGGCCGAGGACGAGGATCGGCTTCGACGCATCGAAGGCGGCAAGGGCGGCGCGGAACTCCGCCTGCCGGGCCGCGACCCAGGCGGCGTCCGGTGACCCCGCTGCGCTCGCATCCATGAGAAGCTCCCCGTTCCACCGGGTCAGGAACCCGCGGGGCCGAGGAAGGTTGGGGTGGTGTCGCCGCTCAGGGGCTGGCGGACTGGCCGCCGGGGCTCGCCTCCGGGCCGGTGCCGTTCGTGGGCACCGCACGCTGCGGCGCACCTTGACGCTCACGCGCGAGCTGCCCGCCCAGCTCCGACAGCTCCCGCCGCTGCTGCTCCAGCCGGGCCTGCGCCTCGGCGACCTGACCGGTCAGCTCCTGGCGGCGTTGTTCAAGGCTCCGCACCTCGTTCCGCAGGTTCTGCGCCTGGTCGCGAAGCTGGGACTGCTCCTGCCGCGCGCCATCAGCGGTGACGGAGATCTGCTGGACCTGCGCCTCCATGCTGCGCATCCGGCCGCCGGCTTCGTCCGCGGCGCGGTTCACGCCGGCCAGGCGTCCCTCAGCCTCCCGCAGCGCCGCCTGCCGCGTGGCCAGCTCAGCCGTTACCGCGTCGGCCTGGGCACGCGCGGCTTGCAGGCGGCGCTCCTCGGCGGTCGTGCCCTCGCGCAACTCGGCGAGGTGGCGCTCGGCCGCGGCGACCTGCGTGCGAAGCTCGGCGCTGCGTGCCTCCAGCCCACGAAGCGTGTTCGCCGCCTCGTGCCGCGCGGTGGAGATGCGCGTCAGCTCGGCCTGCGCCTGGGTCACGGCGGCCTGCCGCTCGTTCACGCTGCCCTCCGCGCTGGCGAGGGCCGTGCGAAGGTCGTTCAGCCGCCGCTCCGCCGCGCCGGTGGAGTCCGTCAGCCCGGCCGCCCGTGTCTCCAGCGTGCGGACCCGTCCCGTGGCCTCGTCAGCCGCTTGGTTCGTGCGCGCGAGCCGTGTATCGGCCTCGGCAATGGAGGCGCGCCGCGCCGTGAGGTCGCGCTCCGCGGCCGCCGTGTCGTTGCGGAGCGCGGCGAGCCGGCTCTCGGTCTCGGTGGTCGCCCGCTGCCGCTCCGCGAGGGAGCGCTGCGCCTCCTCGATCGAGGTCCGCAGCGCGGCGAGCCGCCCGTTCTCGGCCACGCCCTGCTGGCGCAGGTCGGCGAGGCGGCGCTCCTCCGCGGCGGCGGCCTCGCGCAGCCCGGCGAGACGGCGCTCCTCCGCCGTCGCGCGCTCGTTCAGCGCGGCCAGGCGCCCGTCCTGCGCGGTGGACTGCTCTCGCAGGCCCGCGAGGCGGCGCTCGGCGGCGGAAACCTGCTCCTGCAAGCCGGCGAGATTGCGCTCGGTCTCGGCGATGGTGCCGCGTCGATCCTCAGTGACCTGCTGAAGCTGCCCGGCGTCGTTCTGTAGCCCGGCAAGGCGGCGCTCCTCCGTCGAAAGCCGCTCCCGCAGGGCGCGGGCCTGCTGCTCGGCCGCGCCACGCGAGCGCTGGGAGGTGGCGAGCGCGGCGCGCGCCTGCGCCAGCCTTCCCTCGAGCACCGCCAGATCGCCGGCGGCACGCCGCTCGGCGGCGAGGGTCGATTCGAGCTCGCCAACCCGCTGTTGCAACGCGGAGCCGCGCGCCTGGGAGGCCTGAAGGGAGCTCTCCATCGACGCGATGCGCGAGTTCGGCTGGATCGAGACCCCGCATCCTGCCAGCGGCGCAATCAGCACTGGCACCATGGCCAGGACGGCCGGCCGCGACCAGAGCGGGACATTCACCATCGGACCAAACCCCCTTGTGCCGCGCCGGATTGCGACCTGTCCGGGCCGCCGCGTCAAGCACCCGCTGCCGGCGCAGGATGCCGGATTCCGCCGAAAGTTTACCTCTTGGCGCCGGGCCGCGGCTCAAATCCGCGTCAGTTCGCGGTCATCGGGTGGACGGCCGCGTCTTAGGGCCCGGGGGACCGCCCCAACTGCCACTGGCGCTGCACCTCCGCGTGCACCGCTTCGGACGTCACTCCAGGGCGCACGATGACCTCCGCGCCGTTCAGCCGGAAGCGGTGCGCCACTCCGTCGCGGTTAGCCTTCTCGATGCAGCGGTGGATGACGTGGGGCAGATAGTCGGTCTCGCTCGTCGTGTAGTCCTTGATCGCCTGTGCCAAGGCTGCCTCCCCTTCGTTGTTGGGTGAGCCTAGGCAGGAGTGGGCGCGAGGTCACGCGGCTTTCGTGTTCCTATTGCATGACCCCGCTTTGAGGCCTCAGTCAGCGGGCGCGGTCGCTCGGGGGAGGGCGCTGGGACCGCGAGCGCCCGCGTGCGTGGAGGAGGCCCGCCACCAGCAAGTCGGTTAGGGTGACGCCAAACCGTGCCAGATCGCCACGGCTTTGCCGCGCATAGGGCCGAGCGACGCGGGATCGATGTTCACGGGCTTGGCCCGGCCGCGATCACCTGGGGCATGGACCGCCGCTCCGTTTGCAGAAGAACCCGAAGAAATATGTCTAGGTGGCTGCCTTGTCGCCTCAGCCCGGCCCCGCGCGGCACCCGGCTGTGCCGCCCCGCTCCAACGCGCGCGCGACGCGCAAGGCGAGGTCTTCCCGCCATGGCGCGGCAATCACCTGAACGCCAAGCGGCAGCCCGCCGTCGAGCCAGACGGGTACGGCGCAGACGGGCAGGCCTATGAAGGAGATCGGCTGCGTGAAGACGCCGATATTCGGGCGCAGCGGCAGGGTGGCGCCGTCCATCACGATCGTCGCCTGCCCGATCGCTGGCGCTCGGCAGGGCGTGGAAGGGGCAAGAAGGATGTCAACCTTGTCAAACAGCTCCAGCACCTTCTCGCGGTGCCATCGCCGGAAGCGCTGCGCGTGCTGCACCCAGGCGGCCGGGATGGCGGCGCCCGCGATCAGCCGGTCGCGCGTCGCAGGGTCGAAATCTGCCGGCCGTTCCCGCAGCCGGTCGAGGTGCAGGGCCGCTCCCTCGGCCGCCGTGATGACATAGGCGGCAGCGCGGGCACGCGCGGCCTCCGGCAGCTCCACCCGGGCTTCCACCCCGAGCGCGGCGGCCACCCGAGCGAGCGCCGCGAAGCAATCCGGATCGCCGCTGCGCGCAAAATGCCCGCCGAGAACGGCGATGCGCAAGCCGCCCGTGCCGCCCTCGATCATGCCCGACACCGGCTCGGGAGGACGTGGCGCCTGGGCGGGATCGTCGGGATCCGCGCCCTGCATCGCATCGTAGGAGAGCGCGAGATCGGCCACGGAGCGGCCGAGCGGCCCGAGATGGTCGAAGGAACCGACAAAGGGAAAGCTGCCGGCCCGGCTGAGGCGCCCATAAGTCGGCTTCAGCCCGAACAAGCCGCAAAAGGACGAGGGCACGCGAATGGAGCCGTTCGTGTCGGATCCCAACGCCAGCGGCACCATTCCCGACGCCACCGCGCCGCCCGATCCGCCAGAGGAGCCGCCCGTCATGCGCAAGGGGTCGTGCGGGTTTCGCGAGGCGCCGTCATGCGCGTTCTCGCCGGTGAAGTCATAAGCGTACTCGCCCATGTTCAGCCCGCCGAGAAGTACGGCGCCCGCCGCCTCCATCCGCCGCACCAGCGCCCCGTCCCGCGAGGCTGGCGCGCGCTCACGGTTGATGAGGGAGCCGGCGCGCGTCGGCAGGCCCTCGATGTCGAAGAGGTTCTTCACGGCGAAGGGAACGCCCGCGAGTGGGCCTAGCGCCTCGCCAGCGGCGCGGCTTGCGTCCACGCGCTCCGCCGTGGCAAGCGCCCGCTCCGCCAGCACGTCGGTGAAGGCGTTCAGGCACGGGTTCAGCGCGGCGATGCGCGACAGCGCCGCCTCCGTCACAGCGCGGGCCGTGACCTCGCCCGCCGAGACGGCGGCGGCGATCGAAGCGGCCGTCGCGCCCGGCCCCGTCACCTCGCTCATGCCGTGAACACCGGCGCGGGCTCCGCCTCGTCCTCCAGCCGGAAGGAGAGGACCATGCGCGCACTATTCCCGATGGCCCGCAGGTTCGCCAGCACCTCGCCGCGCCAGGCGGGGTCGAGGGGGATGCCGTTCAAGGCCGTGGCCGCGTCGATAAAGGCGAGCAGCGTCGCGTCATCCGGCAGGGCAGGGAAGGGATCGGCGGACAAGGGCGTTCCTCAGGCGGGAGGGTGGGGAATGGCGGCGAGAAGCTCGCGCGTGTAGTCCGCAGCCGGGTTCTCCAGCACCGTCTCGACCGGCCCTTCCTCCACGATGCGGCCGGCCCGCATGACGATCACGCGGTCGCAGAGCAGCCGCACGACGTTGAGGTCGTGACTGACAAAAAGGTAGCTCATCCCGAGCCGCAGCTTCAGCTCGTGCAGCAGGTTCAGGACCACCGCCTGTACGGATACATCGAGCGCGGCGGTTGGCTCGTCGAGCACCACGAGGTCAGGGTTGAGCGCGATGGCCCGTGCAATGCCCACGCGCGCCTTCTGCCCGCCCGAGAGCTGGTGTGGAAAACGGTCGAGCAGCGGGAGCGGCAGCCCTACAAGGGTTGCCAGTTCCTCGACCCGTGCCGCCAGCGCTGACCCACGCAAGGTGCCCAGCCGCCGGATCGGGTCGGAGATGGCGCGCGCAGCGGTGTGGCGCGGGTTGAGGCTGTCCGTCGGGTCCTGGAAAACCATCTGGATGCGCCGGCGCAGCGGAGAGGCGGCGAAGCGCTGCGCGGGTATGGCGCCGATGTCCTCGCCGTCGAAGGTGATGTGCCCGGCGGTGGAGTCGAGCAGCCGCATCACCATCATCGAGGTCGTGGACTTACCGCAGCCGGACTCACCCACCAGCCCGACGCTCTCCCCGCGCCGCACCTCGAAGCCGATGCCATTCACCGCGCGGAACGGCGCCTGGGACGCTGCGTGACCCGTAAGCCGTGCCATGAACCCGGCGCCGCCCTCCCGCCGGTACTCCTTCACCAGCCCCTCCACCTTAAGCAGGGGCGCCCCGGTGGGCGGCGCGGCGGGGAAAGGCGCCGCGCCCTCCGGCAGCAGGTCGCGCAGCCCGGCGCCGGGACGGGGCGTCGCGCGCATCAGCCGCCGCGTGTAGGGGTGCGAGGGCGCGCGGAAGATCGCCCCGGCGGCAGCGGTCTCCACCACCCGGCCCTTCTCCATCACGACCACGCGGTCGCAATAGCTGGCAGCGAGGCCGAGGTCGTGCGTGATCAGCAGCGTGGACATGCCGCGCTTCCGCGTCAGCTCCGTCACCAGTTCCATCACTGACTTCTGCGTCGTGACATCGAGCCCTGTCGTAGGCTCGTCGGCGATCAGCAGCTGCGGTCGGCAGGCCAGGGCCAGGGCGATGACGATGCGCTGGCACATCCCGCCCGAGAGCTGAAAGGGGTAGGCGTGGTAGCGCTCTTCGGGCCTGGCGATCCGCACGGCTTCGAGCACCGCAATGGCGCGTGCCTTCGCGTCCGTCCGCGTGGCTTGCCCGTGCTGGAGCAGCACATCCTCTATCTGCCGGCCCACCTGGCGGATCGGGTTGAGCGCCGCGCGCGGGTTCTGGAAGATCATCGAGATCTCCCGCCCCCGCAGGTCGCGCATCTCCACCTCGGGCAGGCTCTGCAGCGCCATGCCGGAGAAAGTGACGCTGCCGCCCGTGATGCGCCCTGCGCGGTCAAGAATGCGCATCACCGCGTAGGAGGTGACGGACTTGCCCGAACCGGACTCCCCAACCACTGCTAGCGTCTCGCCCTTGGCAATGGAGAGGTCCACCCGCTCCACCGCGCACACCGTGCCGCGGCGGGTGGCGAATTCCACCGTCAGCTCCCGCACGTCGAGGAGAGGAGAGGCGCTCATGTACGCCTCTGCGGATCGACGATGTCGCGCAGCCCGTCGCCGAGAAGGTTGAAGCAGAACACCGCCAGCATGAGCGCGAGGCCGGGGAAGAGCGCCACCCACCACTCGCCCGAGACGATGAAGCTCGCCCCCTCCGCCACCATGATCCCCCATTCCGGCGTCGGCGGGCGAACGCCGAGGCCGATGAAGGAGAGCCCGGCCGCGTTCAGGATGGCGTATCCCATGGTGAGCGACATCTGCACCGCCATGATCGGCAGGATGTTCGGCAGGATGGTTGAGAGAAGGATGCGAAGCTCGCCGTTTCCCGTCAGCCGCGCGGCCTGCACGTAGCCGGCGTTGCGCCGCACCAGCGCCTCCGCGCGCGCGATGCGTGCATAGAGCGGGAAGTTCACGACGGCCGTGGCGATGACGATGTTCGTCACGGTATTGCCGAGCGCCGCCACAACGCCCATCGCGAGCACGAAGAGGGGGAAGGCCATGATCGTGTCCGCCAGGCGTCCGACGATCCGGTCCGTCCATCCGCCGAAGAAGCCCGCCGCAACGCCCGCCAGGCCGCCAACGGCGAAGACGAGGGCAACGGAGAAGAAGGCGATCCCGAGGTCGAGCCGACAGGCCACAACCACCCGGCTGAGGATGTCCCGCCCGAGCTGGTCCGTGCCGAAAAGATGCTGCGCGGAAGGTGGCTGGAGCGTGCGCAGCGAGTTGCTCACCTGTGGGTCGTAGGGAACGAGCGAGGGGCCGAAAGCCGCGCAGGCGATGAGGAAGAGAAGGAGCAGAAAGGAGAAGGCGGTGACAGGATTGCCCGCCAGCACGTACCGCGCATGCCGGAACAGGTTGCCGGCGGCGGATGGCCTCGCCAGGGCTGCGGCCTCGGCCGTCACGGGAAGGTCGGACATCACCCCTCCTTCGCCCGCGGGTCGATCAGGCCGTAGAGGAGGTCGATCGCGAGGTTCAGCGCGATGTAGAGGACCGCCATGGTCAGCACGAAGCCTTGCACCGGCGCGTAATCCGAGGCGATCAGCGCTTCCACCGCGTAGGAGCCGATGCCCGGCCAGGCGAAGACCTTCTCCACTAGTACGTTGGCGCCGAGTAGGAAGGAGAAGACCATCCCCAGCGTCGTCACCACAGGCAGCATGGCGTTGCGAAAGGCGTAGGTAATCACCACCGTCCGCCCTTCGAGCCCGCTGGCCCTGGCGGTGCGGATAAAGTCAGAATCCAGGGCCGCGAGCATCGAGGCGCGGGTAATGCGCGCGAGCGGCGCGAGCGCGAAGAGCGCGAGGGTGAGTGCCGGCAGCGCGAGCTGCGAGAGCGCGGCGAGGAACGTTTCGCTGTCTCCCGCGATCAGGCTGTCGATGAGGAAGAAGTTCGTCACCACCGGCGGCGGGCTGGCGAAGGCATCCAGCCGGCCGAGCGGGGAGGGCGCCCAGCCGAGGATGAAGTAGAACACGTAGACCGCGAGCAGCCCCGTGAAGAAGACCGGCAGCGAAACCCCGGCCGTGGTCAGCACGCGGCAGAGATGGTCCACCCATGATCCCTGCCGCAGTGCAGCCAGGATGCCGAGCGGCAGCGCGACGAGCACCGCGAGCAGCAGCCCACAAAGCGTTAGCTCGGCCGAGGCCGGCAGGCGCGTCGTGATCTCGTGCAGGACCGGCTGCCCGGTGCCGAGCGAACTGCCTAGATCGCCGCGCGCGAGGTCGGAGATGTAGCGCCCGAACTGCACCGGCAGCGGCTGGTCCAGTCCGAGCTGCGCCCGGATCTGCGCAATGGCTTCGGCGGAGGCCACCGGCCCGGCGAAGTAGGTGGCGGTGTCGCCCGGCAACACGCGCGTCAGCAGGAAGGTGACGACCACCACCCCGATCAGGCTCGGCACCGCCGTGCCGAGCCGCGAGAGGACAACGCGCAGCACGAGGTCCTCAACCCTTGGTTAGGAAGCGGAAGTCGGGCTCGCGGCAGGGCCAGAACTGGTAGCCGCCGATGGAGCGCTGCATCGCCACGTCGTGCAGCGGCTGTGCGATCGGGATCATCGGCACCTCCCGCTCTGCCATCCCGATGAAGCCGCGCACGGCGCCCGCGTAGCTGTCCGCATCGCCGGCGAAGCGTGCGGCGTCGATCAGCTTGTCCATCGCCGGATTCTGGTAGGAGGCGATGTTGAAGATCGAGTTGTTGCCGTGATAGTTCCAGAAGAAGAAGTAGTCCGGCCAGTCCAGCCAGCCGCCGAAGCGGTTGATCACCATGGGGGCCGTCTTCTTGTTCAGCTCGCCGCGGAAATTGGCGCCGGGGATCTTGTTCAGCTCCACATTGATGCCGATCGGCGCCAGTGATTCCTTGATCAGCACCGCCATCGGCTCCGCGATGGTGCCCGATCCCGCGTCGAACAGCAGCGTGGTGGCTACCCCGCCGGGTGCCGCCTGCTGCACCAGTTCGCGCGCCTTCCCGACATTGGTGTTGTAGGGGAAGGGCTGCGGCCAAGCGGTCGTTGGCCCGCCCGTCGCCCCCCACATCGGCACCCCGCGTCCGAACAGGGACGCCTGCATGATTGCCTCGTAGGGTAGCGCCCAGGCGACGGCCTGGCGCAGCCGGACGTCGGTGAAGGGGCCCGTCGCCGCGTTCAGCGACACGTACCAGATGGCGTTCGGAACGGGCACGCCCACCACCCTCACGCGGCGCGCCTCGGCCAAGTCCTTGAAGTCCTTCGGCGGCAGTCCGTAGGAGATGTCGGCATCCCCCCGCTCGATCAGCGCGCGCCGCGTGGAGGGGGAGGGGATGTCGCGCGCGATGACGCGGCGGAGCGAGGGCAGCGGCCCTGACTTCCAGTCGTCGTTGCGGACATAGATGGTCTCGGTGCCCGGCCGCCAGGTCTCCACCTTGAAGGCACCGGAGCCGGCGACGTTGTTTTTCAGCCACTCCTTTGCCCAGGGGTCGCCCCCCGAGTTCCGGGTCGCCAACTCGCTGTCGAAGACGAAGGGGATGGTGACGCCGAGATTCGGCAGCGTGAGCTTGTCCTTGCGCAGGTAGTCGATGCGAAAGGTGCGGTCGTCCACCGCCACGAACTGCTCGGGCTTCTCGAGGCTGCCCGCGTTCATTTGCGTCGTTGCGAAGCCGCCGATCGAGACGGCGCGGTCGAGGGACCACTTCACGTCCTTCGCCGTGACGGGGCGGCCGGAGTGGAAGCGGGCCTCCCGCAGGCGGAAGGTGCAGCTCATGCCGTCGCTCGCCTCCTGCCAGCTCTCGGCCAACTCAGGCTCCAAAGAGGTGATGTCGAAGGTGCTGCCGTTCCCCTCGCCGGGCAGTGGCACGCGCTTGTAGCGCACCAGCCGGTCATAGCAGTTGAGCGCGACGCCGTTCACCGGCTGCGAGGAGCCCAGGCCCTGCATGTCGAGGCTGTTGGGCCCGTATTCCTGCACCAGCAGCAAGGTCTCGGCACGGCTCGCCGCCGTCTGGGCCGCAGCGGGGCGCAGCGCGGGGGCTGCCAGTGCCGCGGAGGCGGAGGCAAGCAGGGTTCGGCGGCGCATGGATCATCCTCCGGTCGGGGTACGGGGCGGTCCGCACCGTTCCGCAATTCACGGGCAGGTGTAAGCAAGGAGCGTGCCTGCGCCCGTCGGCGCCTCGATTGCCAATTGGTCCGCGCTGCTTCACCTATGCGCGCGACGAAGCCCCGCCGACGGAGACCCGATGTCCGAACACTCCGAGGCAGCAGTTCTCCTCGAGCCTATCGTCCTTCTCGCCGCCGCCGTCGTCGCGGTTCCGCTCGCCAAGCGCGCGGGGCTGGGCGCGGTCCTCGGCTATATCGGTGCCGGGGTCGTGGTCGGCCCCTCGGTACTCGGCCTCTTCTCGGAGCCGGGGCGGGTATCCGGCATCGCCGAACTCGGCATCGTCCTCCTGCTTTTCGTCATCGGGCTGGAGATGAAGCTGTCACGTCTCTGGGAGATGCGGCGCGACATTCTTGGGCTTGGAACGGCGCAGATCCTCCTCTCCGGGGCGCTGATCGCGCTCTACCCTTACTTCATCGCTGGCCGCAGCCTGCCGGCCTCGATCGTGGCCGGGCTCGGCCTCGCGCTCTCCTCCACCGCCCTCGTCATGCAACTGCTGGAGGAGCGGCGGGAGGTCGAGACGGGCCATGGCCGCACCGCCTTTGCCGTCCTGCTGATGCAAGACCTGGCGATCGTCCCGCTTCTCGCCCTCGTCGCCTTCCTGTCGCCTCTGCCGCGGGCGGACGACGGCCCTCTCTGGCTCGCGGCGGGCGAGATGCTGGTGGCGGTTGCGGCCATTGTGCTCACGGGCCGCTTCCTGCTCAACCCGCTCTTCGGGCTTCTCGCGCGAAGCGGCGCGCAGGAGATCATGACCGCGGCCGTCCTGCTGGTCGTGCTCGGCGCGGCCGGTCTCATGGCGGCGGTGGGCCTTTCGATGGCGACCGGCGCCTTCCTGGCCGGCCTCCTCCTCGCGGAATCGACCTATAGGCACGAGTTGGAAGCCGATATTGAACCGTTCCGCGGCCTACTGCTGGGGCTCTTCTTCCTTTCGGTCGGGATGAGCGTGGACCTCGGCGTGGTCCGGGCGAACGTCGTCGCGCTCCTGGCCGCCGCCACCGCCCTCACGGTGTCGAAGACGGCCGCCATCTACGGTGTTACGCGCTTCTTCGGCCACTCGCACGCCACCGCCGTGCGCACCGGCCTGCTGCTCGCCCAGGGCGGGGAGTTCGGCTTTGTCCTCTACTCGACCGCGGCCGCGGCGGGCGTGATGACGCCCGAGCACGCGAGCCTGCTGGTCGCGCTCGTCACCCTCTCGATGGCCTTGACCCCGCTGGTTGTCAGGCTCGCGCCTCTCTTCATTCGGAACGTAAAGGGAGAGGCGCCGGAGGAGGATTTCTCGGATGCGCGCGGCGCGGTGCTCGTGATCGGCTTCGGGCGCGTGGGGCAACTCGTCGCTCAGGTGCTCATCCGGCGTGGCATCGCGCTCACCATCATTGATTCCGATGTCGAGCAGATCGAGGCGGCCGGCCGCTTCGGCGCCCGTGTTCACTACGGCGACGGCACGCGCTTGGACGTGCTGCGCGCCGCCGGTGCCGGCCGGGTGCAGCTTATCGCGGTCTGCACCGACCTGCCCGAAACCACGGACCGCGTGGTCGCGCTCGTGCGGGAGGTCTTTCCGGAAACGCCCTGCGTCGTCCGCTCCTACGACCGCCGCCACGCCCTCCGCCTGCGTCGCCTCGGTGTGGTCGAGGTGCGGGAGACCGTGGAATCGGCTCTCGCGCTCGGCCGGCAGGCACTGGTCAGCCTTGGCGTGCCTGAGGTCGATGCGGCGGCGGTAGAGCGCGAGGTCCGCCGGCGGGACCTCGAGCGCCTTGCCGCCCAGGAGGCCGGTGCACCGGCAAACGCGGGCGACAGCTACGTCGTCCGGCCGGAACCGCTGGAGCAGCCGGTGGAGGGCCGCTCATGACGAAGCTGGCCACTAAAACCGCGGCGCTGGCGGTCACCAGTCCGTGCCGCCCGCCGGCACCGCCGCGCGGGGCCTCGCTTCCAACCCCCCGCCTCCCATCTTAGGCCGATGGAACGCCGCGATGCCTGACCACAACCCAGCGCCCCACCCGGCGAAACCCGGCGCCCCGTCCCTCTCCCCCCCTGACCCAGGCACGGTGCTGGACCTCTTCAGGCGCGTGCGGCGGGAAACGGAGGAACTCGCGGCGCCCCTCTCGCCCGAGGACCAGACGGTCCAATCCATGCCGGATGCCAGCCCGGCGAAATGGCACCGCGCGCATACGACCTGGTTCTTCGAGACCTTCGTCCTGGCGCCGCACTTGGCGGGATACGAAGCCTTCGATCCCGCCTTCGGCTACGTCTTCAACTCCTACTACGAGGCCGTGGGTCCCCGGCACCCGCGCCCCTCCCGTGGGATGCTGACCCGACCGGGCGTCGCGGAGGTCGCCGCCTACCGTGCCCATGTGGACGCGGCGATGGAGCGGCTGCTCGCGCCTGGGAACGAGGCATTGGCGGCGCTCGCCGTCATGGGCCTGCACCACGAGCAGCAGCACCAGGAATTGCTGCTGACCGACATCAAGCACGCCTTCTCCCTCTCGCCGCTGCACCCCGCCTACCGGCCGCCGCCGCCCGCCCCGCCATCCGCGCCCGCCGCACCCATGGGCTGGTGGCTCGCGGAGGGGGGCATTCACGCGGTGGGCTACGAGCCCTCCGGTGCTGCCCTCGACTTCTCCTTCGACAACGAGGGGCCACGCCACGAGGTGCTGCTGCGCAACCACGCCCTGGCCGACCGCCCCGTCAGCAACGGCGAGTTCCGCGCCTTCATGGAGGATGGCGGCTACCGCAAGCCCGCGTTCTGGCTTTCGGAAGGCTGGGCCCTCGCCCAGTCCGCAGGGTGGGAAGCACCGGGTTACTGGCAGCGCCTGGATGGCGAGTGGCACGTCATGACGCTCCACGGCCTGAGTCCGGTGCGCGACGACGAACCCGTGGCTCATGTCTCCTTCTACGAGGCGGCGGCCTACGCCGAATGGGCCGGAAAGCGCCTGCCGACGGAGTTCGAGTGGGAAGTCGCGGCGCAGCGCCATGCCGGCACCGGCCAGCCCGCTGGCGGCGCCCGGCCGCACCCGCGGCCGCTCCTGACGGGCATCAGACAGGACGTGTGGGAATGGACGGCCAGCCCCTACTCGCCCTACCCGGGCTACCGCCCGCAGCCAGGGGCGCTCGGCGAGTACAATGGCAAGTTCATGATCAACCAGATGGTCCTTCGCGGGCGCTCCTGCGCCACGGCGGAGGGACATGACCGGCCGAGCTACCGCAACTTCTTCCCGCCCCAGGCGCGCTGGCAGTTCTCGGGCTTTCGCCTCGCGGAGGATGCATGAACCTCGCCCGGCCGCTGCACGAGCTGACGGACCTCTCGCCCGGCCTGGTGGAGTTCCACCAAGCCGTGGTCGCCGGCCTTTCCGCCTCACCCAAGACCCTGCCGTGCAAGTTCCTCTACGATGCCGAGGGCTCCCGTCTTTTCGACCGTATCTGCGAGCTCCCGGAATACTACCCCACCCGAACGGAGCTCGCCCTCCTCCGGGCGCGGGCCGGCGAGATCGCGGCCCTGGCCGGGCCGGGGGCGGCCCTGGTGGAGTTCGGATCGGGCGCCGGGGTGAAGATCCGGCTGCTGCTCGCCGCGCTGCGGGATCCCGCACTCTACGTGCCCGTGGACATCTCGCGTGAGCACCTGACGACCGCCGCGCGGGGCCTTGCGCAGGATTTCCCGGAACTGCCCATCCTTCCCGTCTGCGCCGACTACACCGCGCCCTTCGAGCTTCCCGTGTCCCCCGGCACGGCGCCGCGGCGCCGGGTCGGGTTCTTTCCCGGCTCGACCATCGGCAACTTCACGCCCGAGGAAGCGACGGCCTTCCTCCGCGTCACCGCGCGCCTGCTCGGGCCGGGATCGCTGATGATCGTCGGGGCGGATCTGCCGAAGGACCTTGCGGTGCTGCTGGCAGCCTATGACGACGCGGCGGGCGTGACGGCGTCCTTCAACCTCAATCTTCTCCGCCGCATCAACCGGGAACTGGGCGGGGGCTTCGACCTCTCAGCCTTCCGGCACGAGGCGCGGTGGAACGCCGCCGAGAGCCGAATGGAGATGCATCTCGTCAGCCGCCGCGCCCAGGCTGTGCCACTGGGCGAGGCAGTTTTCCGTTTTGCCCCTGGGGAGTCGATCCACACTGAGAACTCGTACAAGTACGGAATCGAGGCCTTCGTCCACCTCGGCGAGAGTGCCGGCTACCGCGCACTCACGGCATGGACCGACCCTGCCGGCCTGTTCAGCATCCACGCGCTGGAAGTGCCGGGCTGAGTCCGCGAAGCCGGCTGAAGGTCGCGCTGGAACAGTGTCATCCGCCAACACCCCCGGCAAGCTCATCCCGGGGCGGGCTGTGGGCGTCCATGATGAAGAGACGCCCCGCATCCACCCACGCCACCGCAGCTGGGTCGCTTCGGGCCGACAGTGCCGCTCGGTCCCAACGTTCAAAAGCGATCACCCCGTATCGATGGAGCGCAAGATCAGCCTGTTCCGGTCCGCGGCAGGCCTTCTTCACCGTTAGTGATCGAACGATAGTCAATCACTTCCTTCCGGAAAACATCTGGGTTACGTTCACCGTGGCCACGGCGCGCCATGGGGGAGAAGGGGATGGATGCATGCCGATTCTCCCAAAGTTTTCAGCACATTTGCCACCAGAGGTTGCGCTCATCTTGCGTTAAGCTCGTATTCCGCGTTCAAACAGGGGTAGCACCAGGTGAGAACAGATGCCCGATGAGCCGGCCCGAGAGGGGCCACCGCGTGTTCTGGTCGCAGAAGACGAAGAGGCTGTCGCACTGCTGATAGATCTGGACCTGAGCGAGAGTGGCTACTGCGTTACCTGTGCTCCGGACGGAGCGGTTGCGGCGGCCGAGCTGGAGTCCCAACCCTTCGATGCTGTCGTCACCGATGTGCGGATGCCGAACCTCGACGGAGTCGGGCTCGTCAGGAAAATTGTGGCGACCTGGCCCGGCATGCCGATCGTCGTCCTCAGCGGCTACATGACGGAGGAGCAGAACCGCACCCTGCTGAGCCTCGGTGTCCAGCCGGAGGCGCTTCTCGAAAAGCCGGATGGCTTCCGCCACCTGCGCAGCACCCTGGAGGTTCTCCTGGCCAGCCGAGCCGGTGCGCAGGGCGTCCGCCGGAGCCTTCCTCCCGCCTGCTGAAGCGGCCAGCACGCTTCCGTCCTTAGCGCTCCGGAACGTGACGGTTCAACATCTTTTCGTGAGGCGGGGGCGTGCCGATGTCCCGGCCCGAATTCTGCCGCAGGTCGCCCTCATGAGCGGCGCGTGAGACACTTTCTCCCCATCCTCGCACTACTAGGCCCGGGTCTCCTGGGCGGCTGCGCCTCCGCGCCGACGCCAGGCGTCAGCCGCGACCTCCTGGCCGCGCGCGCCTCGGCCGGGCCAGGCGGGAGCATCGACCTCATCCGGCGCCAAGGGGAGCGCTTCTCCGGTCTACCCTTCCTCGACGGCAACCGCGTGGAACTGCTGGTAGACGGTCCCGCGACCTTCGGCGCGCTCACCGAGGCCATTCATGGCGCCCGCACCCGCATCGACATGGAAAGCTACGAATTCGACGAGGAGGCCGGCGGAAGGTTCGCCGACATGTTGCTGGCCGCCCGGGCGCGCGGCGTTGAGGTAAACCTCGTCTACGACGCCTGGGGCGCGGCCGAGACCTCGAAGGCCCTGTTTAACCGGCTGCGGACGGGCGGTGTCCGCGTGGTGGAATTCAATCCGCTCGGCCCGAATGACCGCGTGCCGGTCGCGCTGAACAAGCGAGACCACCGTAAGCTCCTCCTGGTGGACGGGCGGCTCGCAATCACCGGCGGGGTGAACATCAGTCGGGTCTATCAAAATGCCCCTCGGCCGGAGGGCGCCGATCCCGAGGACCAGGCCTGGCGCGACACCGACGTCCGAATCGAGGGTCCGGTCGTCGCGCAGTTCGCTCGCTACTTTATGGAGACCTGGCGCCAGCAGAATGGTCCGCCCATTGCCGACCACCCGCCGACACCGCGGACGCCGGTCGGCAACATGACCGTCCAAGCGATCGACGGCGCGCCCGACAACGACCAGCCGCTGATCTACCGCACGCTGCTCTCCGCTATCGAGCTGGCGGACCGCTCGATCCATCTCACCACCGGCTTCTTCGTGCCCACGCCGGACCTCGCCCGCGCGCTGGCGGCGGCGGCCCGGCGCGGGGTGGACGTGCAGATCGTCGTGCCCGGCCAGAGCGACAGCAGCGCCGCCATCGCGGCTGGCCGCGCGAAATATGGGGACCTGCTGGAGGCCGGCGTGCGAATCCACGAGCGGCAGGGCCGCGTGCTGCACGCCAAGACCGCCGTGGTGGACGGCGCCTGGTCTGCCGTGGGCTCGTCCAACCTCGACTGGCGCAGCACCGTCTGGAACAACGAGATCGACGCCATCATCCTCGGTCCGGAGTTCGGCGGGCGCATGGAGACGCTGTTCCGGCACGACGTCGCCGCCTCCCGCGAGATCACCCTCGAAGCCTGGCGCGCACGCGGCTTGGGCGAGCGTCTCCGCGAGGTCGGGGCGAGCCTCGTGGAGACCTTTCTCTGACGCGGCTTACGCGGCCGCCCGGTCGCCCCGGGCCGAGCCGCGCTGGCGTAGCCGGTCGAGCAGCGCTTCCGCCGTCGTCAGCAATCCCTCCTCGCCCTCGGCGTGGCGGGGTAGGACGATCCGCTCGCCCCGCCTCTCCAGCGGCGCGCGTGCGGCGGGCGGTTCGGCGCGGAAGCTCGCCGCTGCGGCGCTCGGCCCAACCTCCAGCTTGGAAACCCCGTGTTGCCGGCAGCGCAGGCGGAGGCGGGCGAGGGTGAGAAGGTTCTCCATGGGCTCGGGCGGGGCGCCAAAGCGGTCCGCCACCTCCTCCGCGAAGTCTCCCAGCGCCGCCGCGTCGCCTCGCCGCAGGATCGCCGCCAGCCGGGCGTGCAATTCCACCCGCCCTGCCTCCTCCTCCACATAGTCCTTCGGGATCCAGGCGGAGACGGCGATCGAGAGGGCGGGCGTCCAGTCTTCTTTCACCGCCTCGCCGCGCGCCGCGTGCAGCGCGCGGTCGAGCAGGTGCTGGTAGAGGTCGAGACCGATGAGCTTGAGGTGCCCGGCCTGGCTCTCCCCCAGCAGGTCGCCCGCGCCGCGCAGGTCCATGTCCTGCGCGCTGATCGCGAAGCCGGCGCCCACGCGGTCGAAGGCCTCCAGCGCGCGCAGCCGCTTCTCGGTGAGCGGGGAGGGGGGCTCCTCGGGATCGGTCATGAGGATGATCGTGCCCCGCACCCGCCCGCGTCCCACCCGGCCGCGAAGCTGGTGAAGCTGGCCGAGACCGAAGCGGTCCGCGCGGTGCACGATCATCGTATTCGCCCGCGGCACATCAAGCCCGGTCTCCACGATATTCGTCGAGAGCAGCACGTCGCCCTCGCCGTCGGCGAAGCGGACCAGCGCGGTGTCCACTTCCTCCACCGGCAGATCGCCGTGCGCTTCGATGATCTCGAGCTCCGGCAGCAGCCCCGAGATCCTCTCGCGCATGCCCGGCAGGTCCTCGATCCGCGAGCAGACGACGAAGCTCTGCCCACCGCGCCGCTTCTCGCGAGCGAGCGCCGATTGCAGCACCGCGTCGTCAAGCGGCATGTGAACGGTGCGGATAGGCTGGCGGCGCCCCGGAGGCGTCGCGATTACAGAGAGCGCCTGCAGTCCGACGAGCGCTGATTGAAGTGTGCGCGGGATCGGGGTCGCGGTCATGGCCATGACATGCGTCTCAGCTGCCAGCCGCCGCACGGTGGCCTTCTGCCGGGTGCCGAAGCGCTGCTCCTCATCAATGACGACGAGGCCGAGATCCTTGAAGCGCACGCCCTTGCCCGCCAGGGCCTGTGTGCCGATGACGATGTCGATCTCGCCCTTTGAAAGCCCCTCTTTCACCGCCTTCGCCTCCGCCGCGGAGGAAAAACGCGAAAGCTGCTCGATGCGGATCGCCCGCCCGCCCGTCTTCAACCCCGCGAAGCGGCGGCGGAAGGTGTTCAGGTGCTGGCGTACGAGCACCGTGGTCGGCGCCAGCACCGCCACCTGCTTGCCCGCCAGCGCCGCGACAGCCGCCGCGCGAAGGGCCACTTCCGTCTTCCCGAAGCCGACATCGCCGCAGACAAGCCGGTCCATCGGGCGCCCGGAGGCGAGGTCCGCCAGCACGGCGTCGATCGCCTCCGCCTGGTCGGTGGTCAGCGCGAAGGGAAAGCGGGCGACGAAGCGGTCATAGGCGCCGCCGCGCCGCCGCAGCACGGGAGCGCTGCGCGCCTCGGCCTCGCGCGCCATGCTGACCAGCGCCTCCGCGCTCGCGGCCACCTGCGCCTCCACCTCCGCTCGCCGCTTCGGCCAGCTCTCGCCCCCGAGCCGGTCGAGCGTCACACCCTCGGCCTCCGCGCCGTAGCGCCAGATGCGGTCCATCTCGTCCAGGGGTACGAGCTGTGTCGCGCCGCCCGCGTAGTCGAGCCGCAGGCAGTCGAGCGTCGTCTCCCCGACCGTCACCGCCTCCACCCCGCGCAGCGCGCCGAGGCCGTGGTCGAGATGGATCACCGCGTCGCCCGGCTGCAGGCCGGGATCGGCGAGCGCGAGAATCCGCTGCCGCTCCGCGTCGCTCCCATGGGCGGCGGGCGGCCGTACATCGCCGGGCGCGACGACCACGGCGCCATCGGCCTCGAAGCCCGCTTCCAGCAGGCCGTCCAGCACGCCGAAGGTGCCGGCCGGCGCATCCCGCAGGGCACTCCAGCCCGCCAGCGGTTCCGCCCGCAGGTTCAGCCGCTGCGCGACGAGCCGGAGAAGGGCGCGCGTGCGGCGGGTGCTGCGCCCGGCCAACGCCACGCGCTGCCCCGCCTCGCGACGCTCCTCCAGGAAGTCGAGGAAGGCTTCCTCGGGGTCGCGGGTGCCGATGAAGCGCGGCGCGCTTCCCTCCGCCTCCTCCGGCGGCGGCTCCAGGGACAGGACCTTCCGCCCGGATATGGCCGCGGCCCAGGCAGCATCGTCGAGGTAGAGCCGGGCGGGTTCCGAGACCGGGCGAGTTTCCTCGCCAGGCGGCAGGAGCGCGAGCCGGGAGCGGAAGGCGTCCGCCACCTCCGCCGCGCGCTGCGGGCGCAGCTCCTCCACCTCTGGGTCGAGTACGACGGGCGCGCCGGGCAGCAGATCGAAAGCTGTCACCAGCCGGGGACAAAAATCGGCCAAGCCGTGCTCCATGCCCTGACTGTGGCGCTCCTCCGCGCCCTCGGGCAGCACGACCTCCGAGGCGGGGCCCAGCGTCACCGCCTCCGTCTCCTCCTGGCTGCGCTGGGTGATCGGGTCGTAGTGGCGGATGGAGGTGACGCGCCCCTCCTCATGCTCGATCCGGCAGGGAAGGGCGCCCTCACCGGCGGGATAGACGTCGAGGACGGCGCCGTGCAGCGCCGCCTCGCCCGGCTCGTCCACCCGCTCGTCCAGGACGTAGCCTAGGCGCTCGAGCGCGGCTTCGGCGAGCGCGGGGTCCAGTGCCTCGCCGGCGCGGAAGGAAAGGCCCGCCCAAGCCTCCCGCGCCGGGAGCAGCTGGGTCACGGCATCGACGCTCGCGATCACCAGGGCTCGAGCCCCGTCCCCGGCTGCAAGGGCGTGGACCGCCGCCATCCGCTGCCCCATCACGGAACGGGAGGGGGACGTCCGGTCATAGGGCAGGCAGTCCCAGGCAGGCAGGAGGACCACGCGGAGCGAGGGGGCCAGGGCGCGTGCCGCGGCCGCAAGCCGTGCGGCCCGCGCCTCGCTGCGCGCGACATGGATGGCGCCGCCCCCCTCCGCCGCCAGCTCCACGAGCCGGGCCGCGAGCAGCCCCTCCGGTTCGGCCACCAGTGTCACGCCGTACTTCCCCTCATCGTTCCCATGAGGGCAACGCAGCGGGCGGGCGGGCGGCGGCAGGCGAGCCGCCACCTCCGGAAGCCTGCCGTTGCCGTCCCGCCCCACCGGCCGCATCATCCCGGCATGACCGGCCGGGCAAGGCCGGCAAGGGGCCCGATGCCCCGGAGGAAGCGAGCGGATGATCGATGCCTGGCCCGAGGGCGCCCGGGTGGCCGTGATGGTCACCATTATGTTCGAGACTTGGCCCGAGGGCATGGCCCCACCCTATTCCCCCATGGCGAGCGCGCTGCGCGAGGGGGTGACCGACCGCCAGGGCATTTCCTGGGCCGAGTATGGCGGGCGCACCGGCATCTGGCGGCTCGGCGAAATGCTGGACCGCGCCGGGATCAAGGCGACGGTCGCCACCAACGCCCGCGCCGTCGAGCGCTACCCGGAGGCCGTGCGTGCCCTGCACACGGCCGGCCACGAGATCGCCGGCCACTCCTACACGCAGAACGTCTTCCTCCCCTACCTCGACCCTGAGGAGGAGCGCGCGCTCATCCACCGCTGTGCCGGCATCATCGCCGAGGCTACTGGCGAGCCCTGCATCGGTTGGGCCAGCCCGCGCATGACGCCGACCGCCCATACCGCTGGCTTCCTGGCCGAGGCCGGAATGATCTGGCACGGCGACTACAACGACACCGATCTGCCCTACATCGTGGACACGCCGCATGGCGGGATCGTCGCGCTGATGCACAGCGACTTCACCGATAACCGCGTGATGCGCGGCAGCCCGCGCGACTTCCTCGATGTCTACCGGGACACCTTCGACTTCCTCCTCGCGAGCGGCAGGCCGGAGATCCTGAACCTCACCGTCCACGCGCATTTCGGCGGCCGCCCGCCTATGGCCGCCGTGCTCGCGAAGATTATCGAGCACATCCGCGGCCACGAGGGGGTCTGGTTCGCGCGCCACGACGAACTCGCGCGATGGGTCATGCGGCAGGGGAGGGCCGCGTGATGCGCGCCCGCCCGACCCGCCGCGACGCGCTGCGCGCCGCAACCCTCGCCGCCCTGCCGGCGGGCGCCCTCGCGCAGACCGCCTGGCCGAACCGCACGATCCAGATCGTCGTCTCCTACGCGCCGGGCGGCACAGGCGACCTCTTCGCGCGCCTTGTGGCGGAGCGCCTGCGGGCGCCGCTCGGTGTGAACGTCGTCGTGGAGAACCGCTCCGGCGCGGCCGGCGCGATCGGCACCCAGGCGGTCGCCCGCGCCGCGCCCGATGGCTACACGCTGCTGCTCGGCCAGGCGCCGGAGATCGCCATCGCCAAGAGCTTCGTGCCCAACCTTCCCTACGACCCCGCGCGGGACCTCGCGCCCGTCGCCCTGATCGGGAACGCGGCCCTCGCGCTCGTGGTGAACGCGGCGACGCCCTACAGCTCGGTCGCCGATCTCGTCGCGGCCGCGCGGGAACGGCCGGGGCAGATGACCTTTGCCTCCTCCGGAACCGGCACCCCTGGGCATTTCGCGGCCGAGACGCTGGCGCTGCGGACGGGCACGCGCATGGTCCACGTGCCCTATCGCGGCGCAGGCCCCGCGCTGACGGACCTGCTCGGTGGCCACGTGGACTTCTTCTTCTCGGGCATGCCCGCCGCGGTGCCGCATGTGCGGGAGGGGAAGCTCCGCCTCCTCGCCGTTTCCACGGCCCGCCGCACGCCCGGCTCGCCGGAAACGCCGACGGTGGCTGAGGGCGGCATCCCCGATTTCGACTTCAGCCTCTGGGGCGGTCTCTTCGCACCCGCCGGCACGCCGCCGGCCGTGATCGAGCGGCTGAACACGGAGGTGAACACCATCCTCCGGGACCCGCAGATGCGCGGCCGCCTCGTGCAAGAGGGCTCCGACGTGCAGGAGACCACGCCCGCGGAATTCACGGGCTTCGTGGGACGGGAGGTGGCGAAATATGCGCGCGTGATCGAGGCGACGGGCGTGAAGCCCGACTAGCCCTGCCGGGCGGCGCCGCTCAGGCCGGCGCGGCGTCCAGGCGCTGCACGTGGCAGGCCCCCTCCGGCAGGGCCGCCCGCAGCACCGGCAGCAGGTGCTCGTGGTGGCTCAAGAGGATCACCTGCGCCGTGTGGCTGAGCGCGAGAAGCGCGCGGAAGGCGGCCGCCGCACGTCGGTCGTCGAAGCTCTGCAGGATGTCGTCGCCAAGGAAGGGGAGCACCGTGCCGCCTGCGGCGTGGTCCTCAATCGCCACCAGCCGCAGCGCGAGGAAGAGCCCGTCCCGCGTGCCCTCCGACAGGCCTTCGACGGGCGTCGCTTCCTCCGGGAAGTCGCGCGAACGCAGCGTCAGCCGCGCCGTGCCGCGCTCGTCCTCCTGGGATTGCACGCCGGTGTAGTCGCCATTGGTCACCGTGGCGAAGGCGGCGCCGATCCGGCGCAGCAGCGCGTCGTCCGTGCCCTGCTGCACGACGCCCAGCGCCGCCTCGAGCAGCCCGGCCGCCACATGCATCAGCAGCGCGTCGTCCAGCGTCTGGCCGAGAAGGCTCGCGGCCGCGGCCTCCTCGGCGGCCGCGCGTACCGCCACGTCGTCGCCGGCGAGATGTCGCATCTCGAGGTCCAGCGCCGTCGCGGCGGCCACCGCCGCCTGGGCCTCCTCCGCGTGGCGGCGCTGGGCCGCCTGCGCTTCCTCGAGCGCCGCGTCGACCCCCTCGGGCGGCACATCCGCCGCTTCGGCGCGGAGCACGTCGATCGGCAGGCCGTCTCCGGCCTCAATCAGCTCGGCCTCGGCCGCAGCCAGCAGCGCCTCCTGCCGGAAGCGCTCTGCGCCGAGAAGGATTCGGCGCTCGGCCTCCTCCGCTGTCGTGGCTCCCGCCGCCGCAATCACGTCGCGCAGCGCGGCCTCCGCCGTGACCAGCGCCGCCTCCTGACTCCGCAGTCCCGCCGAATGGGTCTCCCGCTGCCCGAGCAGTGCTGTGCGGGTCTCCGCCCGCGCCGCCTCTGCCCGGTGTCGCTGGCCCAGCGCGCGTAGCCCGGCGGCCGAGTTCGGGTCAGGTTGTAGGCCGAGCGTCTCGCAAAGCGCGGCATACCCGCCTTCGAAGCGGTCCAGCGCTGCCCGTGCCGCTTCGGCCTCGGCCTTGATCCGCGCCTTTTCGCGCAGAGCCTCGCCCAACTCCTCGCGCAAGGCGAGCCGTTCGGCTATCGCCTCCGGGGTGAGGTCCGGCGCCTCGCCCAAACGGCCGAGCGCGGCCTCCCATCCCTCTCGCCACCGCGCCTCGGCCTCGGACGCCGCCGCGCGCTCCCCGGCGATACGGCGGAGTTCGTCGCGGGCGGCGCCGGCGGCGGCCTGGGCACGCTGACGCTCCCCCTCTGTCGCGCGCAGCCGCCGGACCGTTTCCTCTGCCCCGTCGAGAAGGGCAGGGAGGCCGAGCGACGCCGGCTTGCCGAGCATCGCCGCCAGCCGTGCCGCCTCCGCGCTGGCCCGCTCCTCCGTCTCCGCGAGGGCCGCCGCTGCGGCCGCAACGGCTTCGCGAAGCGCGATCGCCTCATCCTGCGCCGCGAGCGCCCGCTGCGCCTCGGCGAGCGTGGCGCCGGCATCGAGGCCGAGCGGGTGGATCGCCTCGGCCCAGGCTGCGCGGGCCGCCCCGCGCTCCGACCGGGCCGCGGAGCGGGCGGCTTCGAGGACTGCGAGTTCCGCCTCGCCTTCTGCCACCACCCGCAGCAGCGCCTCCGCGCGCGCTGCCCGTTCCGCATCGGCGAGCCTTGCATCGGCAAGCCGGTCGGCCCCGGCCACAGCGTCCGCATAGGCCAGCGGTAGCGGGCGACCGCTGCTATAGGCGCGCTCCTCCTCCTCCCGCCCTTCACCGAGGAGGCGGCGGAAGACGAGGTCCCAGCCGGCCTCGCGGCGCGCGCGGGCCTCGGCCAAGGCGGCCCAGGTCGGGGGCGCACCCGCGGCCTCAAGCGCGACCCGTTCCTCACGCGCGGCAGCCAGCGCCGCCTCTGCGCGGCCAACCGCCTCCGCCTTTCGGCCGAGTGCCAATCCTGCCGCATCCAGAGAGGCCCAGAGCCGCTCGAGCGCCGGCAAGGAAACAGACGGGTTGGCATCCGGCGCGGCGGGAAGGCGCGCGAGGGCCGCGCCGAGCTGCGCCTCCGCCTCCGCCAGCCCGCGTCGCGCAATGGCGATCCGCGCGGCGGGATCTCCCTCCCGCCGGATGTCCCGGAGCAGCGCTTCGATCCGCTCGGCATCCTCGGACGGCGGCAGCGCGGCAAGCGCCCGTTCTGCCTCCTCCAGCCTCGCGCTGCCCTCCGCCAGACGGCGCGGCAGGCTGGCCGAGGCGTTGGCGGCCGCGGCCCGTTCCGCTGCCAGCCGCCGCAGCGCCATGGCGAGGGCGGGGGAAGGGACCAGCACCGAAGGATCCGCGTCGTTGCCGCCGAGCGCCCCGGCCAGCGCTGACACCCGCGCGCGCAGCGCCATGAGCGCGGCCTCGGCCTCCGGCAGCTCCTCCCGCGCCCGCGAGGCCAGCGCAGCCACCTCGGCGAGCGCTTCCAGCGCCGGCCCCTGCGCGATCAGGCCGTCATCGGTCACGATCGCCGCGAGATCGGCGTCGAGCCGTGCGAGGAAGGTGCACCCCGCTTCCAGCGCGTGCGCCGCCCGCGCGACCGCGCCGCGCGCCTCAGGCAAGCGCTCGCCAAGGGCCGTCGGCAGGCGCGGCGCTTCGGGACTCCCGGCCAGCCAGAGGCGGGCGGTATCGTGGCGAGCCAGCATCGGGCGGACGCGGCGGACTCGCTCCAGCCGGCGCAGCTGCGATGCCGCTTCGGCGGCTTGGCGATTGGCCTCATCCCGCCGCGCCACGGCCTCGCGCAGGGCGCGCTCGCGCTCCTCCCATTGCTGCGGGCGCACGAGGCTGCCGTTGAGCTGCCGCCGGCTTTCCGACCAGCGATCGAGCGCGAGGTAGAAAGGCCGCTGAGCGGTCTTGCGGGTGGGCGCGAGCCGGTCGCGCTCCTCCTCCAGGCTGCGCCGGAGCGCCGAGGCCTCCCGCACCCCGCCCGCCGCCGCAAGCAGCGCATCCGCCAGCGCGCCGCCGGAGATGAGCAGGTCCCGTCCCCCCTGGCGGAGCCGCTCCGTGTCGAGGGCGAAAAGCTGGGCGAGAAGCTTCGCGTCCGCCCGGCCGAGCAGCCGCTCCATCCAGGCCGTATCGAGCGGCGCGTCGTCCGCGCCAGTGAGCGTGTTCTTCAATCCCTTGCGACGGTTGAAGGCGAAGGGCTCGCCATCCGGCCCGATCCCCGTGGCGGCGAGCTGCATTCCCCCATAGCCGTGCCGGAAGCCCATAGGCGTCTGCCCGCCGATGCCGAAGAGCAACTCCCCGAAGGCGTGGCGGAGCACGGACTTGCCCGCCCCGTTCGGCGCCAGCACGAGGTTGATGCGGCCTGGCGCCGGGTCGAAGTCGAGGCGAGTGCCGGCGAAGCTGCCGTAGCGGGTGAGCGTCAGGCTCGTCAGTCGCATGGCGCTCACCTCAGCTCTGGGCCAGCCGCGCGAGCAGCAGGTCGCGCGCCCGCTGGAGCAGCTCTGGCGGCAGCCTTCCTTCCGCCGCCAGCACTGCCGGATGGTCCGGGCCCAGCGCCTGGCTCAGCCGCACCGCGCCACGTCCGAGCATGTGGCTCGCATAGGCCTGCGCCGCGGCCACTGGCGCCGCGGCCGCCGAGGGGTCGGCTGCCAGCGCCTCGATTGCGCCGACGAGGCGCCCGACCGCGTCGTCCCTCGCGCGGAGGGCGTCGAGGTCGAGCATGGCGCGCGTCGCCGTCCGCACCTCCTGCAGCCAGAAGCTGCCGGCCTCCGCCACCTCCAGCCCTGCGGCAATCACCTTCTGGCGCAGCGACGCGGGGTCGCGGGCAAGGGCGGCATGGGCGGGGCAGGGGCCTTCCAGCCGAACCCGCAGGGCAAGGAACCGGCCCTCGGCCGCGTCCAGGGCGGCGCCGATGGCGCGGCGGCAGCGCTCCAGCACGGCCTCCTCGTCGGCCGCGCCCTCGCAGTCCACCACCACCACGCCCCAGCGGACCACGTCGAGCGGCCGGTGCTCGACCGCTACCACGCGGCCGTGCCGCACGGTGACGAGGCTCGCCCCCTTGCTGCCGGGCTCGTTTACGTGCCGCCCCTGGAGGTTGCCGGGATAGACGATCCAGGGTTCGCGCAGCACCTCCTCCCGCGCGTGGATATGGCCGAGCGCCCAGTAGTCGTAGCCATGTGCCGCCAGTTGCTCGACCGTACAGGGGGCGTAGGAGGCGTGGCCCGGCCGTCCGGTTGCCGCCGTGTGCAGCAGGCCGATGTTGAAGCGGTTCGCGACGGGCCCGGGATAGGCCTGGGCCAGGTTACTCTGCACCTCCCGCGTCTCGAAGCTCTGCCCGTGCAGGACAACCGCGAGGTCCGGCCATTCCAGCGTGTCCGGCCTGTCCGCGCGCAGCAGGGTGGCGCCGTCCGGCAGGCGCAGGGTGCGCGTCAGCACGCTTTCCGCATCGTGGTTGCCACGGATCGCGACCACCCGGATGCCCGCGCGCGTCAGCCGCCCGAAGGCCGCGACGAGGGTCTGCCCCGTCCGGAAATCAGGCCAGTCACCATCATAAAGGTCGCCAGCGACCACCACGAAGTTCACTTCCTCCGCGATGGCGAGGTCCACAAGGTTGTCCAGCGCTTCCCGCGTCGCGCGGCGGATGCGGGCGGCCGGGGCGTCGGCACCGAGCCCGCGCAACGGGCTGTCGAGATGGAGGTCGGCGGCGTGGAGAAAGCGGAAGCTGTTCAAGGCGCGTCAGCAGTCCTGGACCGAGAGAATGCGCTACTCATCGACAGCCCTGCCGGTGCGCACCGCTGTTTACCGTGTCGCGGCCGGGGCGCTAGTGCCCCCGGGTGCCGGCGCTGGCGTAATACCGCGGGCTGGTGCGGATAGGCGCCAACAGGATGATCGTCGGACATTTTTACGCTCGTAGTGGTTGTGTTCTGTGATTTCATTCCATGAGAAGCACACGCTTGGCTTGTGCATGGCCCTGATACATACAGAAACATCGGGACACACCGCAGGCGTTTAAGGAACATTTTCTTGACCCGGCGGTCTAACCTACGGAATTATAACATAGCTAAATAATTTTATCGTCGCGTGCTTTTACAGGAAACCGTTACGTATCGACCTCGTTTTGGTTTACGCGTTGATTTCGAAAAACTTCAGTTGTGTGGCATGCCACTCGCAAACCTCTCGCGGCGTGCGCCGTCCGGTGCATGCAAAAAAATCAGGAGGTAGCGTATGGTAAAGATGAGACACGTCCTTTTAGGCCTTACGGCGCTGGCGCTTTCCGCTCCCAGTGCCTTTGCTGCGGGTTTTGTTAACGGCTCGTTCGAGGACGGCAACACCTCCGGGTGGATTACCGGCGGCGGTTATCGTGGGAACACCTCCAATCCCTCTCTGACTCCGTCGGCCGTGCTACCCGGTGGGAGTCTGAACCAGGACACTGGCGTCCGCTCAGCCGTGATTAACTCGAGCTATGTGGATCCGAATGTCGGGGCCGCACTCGGCTCCACGGTCTACAGCGGGAACTATGCCTATCGGGTGGAGAACACCAGTTCTGGCGGTTATGCCTCGGCCATCAGCCAAACCGTCGTCGGCTACACCGACCCGACTATCTTCTTCGCGTGGAAAGCGGTGCTGGAAAACGGCGGACACACGGCGCCCGAATCCGCCCTGCTCAGGATTACCTTGCGCGACGACACCACGGGAACCGACCTGGTGACACGCACCTACGACGCCGGTGCCACCGGCGGCGGTGTCGATGCGAGGTTCAGCAGCATCGGGGATCTATTCTATACTGCCAGTTGGCAGATCGAGCAGATCAACATTGATGCCTCGCTGCTTGGCCACACCTTCACGCTTTCCGTCCTGGCGGCAGATTGCGAGCCGACGGGACACGTAGGTTACGCATATCTCGATGGATTCGGTTCCGTTCTGCCGGGGAACGACCCGACCCCGGTACCCGAGCCTGCCTCATTCGCCCTCTATGGGCTCGGGATGCTCGGCCTCGGTCTCGTGCGGCGGCGGCGCGGAGCAGGCCCGACGGCCTGACCGCTTGAGCTGATCCTCAGAAGGCAGGGCGGCCGCGACCGCCCTGCCAGCCAACTCTGTTAGTGTGACGCGAAGAACCGGTGCGGTGCGGCCGGCGAAGCTACCCGCCCGGGTCCAGCAGGCTTGCATAGGCCTGGAACATCGTCTCCTCATCATAGCACTCTTCGGCCCTTGCACGGTTGGCCGCGCCCAGCCGCTCCCGGAGCGCCGCGTCACCGACCAAGGGGCGCAGCGCCGCCGCAAGCTCCGCTTCCGTTCCCCTCGCAGGCGAAAGATGTGCCCGGTTCGGCGGCGCGAGCATCGTCCGCACGTCCCCCACATCCGTCGAGGCGACCGGCAGACCCGTCGCCATGGCCTCTAGGATGGAAAAAGGCATCTGCTCCGTCGTGGACGACAGGGCGAAGACGTCGAGCGCCCGATAGGCCGCCGCCGGATCAGGGATCGCGCCCGTGAAGAGCACCGAGCCGCCGATGCCCAGGTCCTGGGCGAGCGCCTCCAGCGCGGGGCGTTCCTCGCCTTCGCCAATAACGGCGAGGCGCAGTGGCGCGCCCTCCCGCAGCAGGAGCGCGGCGGCGCGGAGAAGCAACGCGATGTTCTTCTCCGCCCGCAGCGCCGCCACCGTCCCGACCAGCGGTCCCTCCCCGGGCACGCGTGGCAGAATAGCTGGACCGTCCGGACGGAAGCGCCGCAGATCCAGCCCATTGGGGATGTGGTGCAGGCGGCGTGCCGGCAGGCGCCAGATGCCGGTGGCGGAACGCAGCAGCGTCTCGGAGGGCAGCACCACCGTGCTCCGCCGCAGCAGCAGCCGACGCGCGAGGACCCGGCGAGGAATCTGTCCCGCGCTTTCCTCCGGCCCGAAACCGTCCTCCGTGTGGATGTGCGGGATGCCCGGGGCGAGGAGCCGGGCCATCACCCAATCCATGCTGCCCCAATTGCTCGTCACCAGCGCGTCGGGCCGCATCTCCCGCAGCAGGGCGCCGATCCGCGCCACGCCGCGCAGGCCCGAGCCCTTTGCGGAAGGTGAAGGAACCATCTCCAACGGCACGTCGGCGGCAAGGCGCGCCGTGCTGTCCGCTCGCCCGTCCAGCGAGACGATGGCGTGGCGCCAGCGCGGCCCGAAGCGGTTGGCGATTGCGCAGAAGCGCACCTGCGCGCCGCCCACGGCGAAGGTCGGGAAGACATGCAGCAGCAACGGCTGTCGCAGGGGCGCTGGGCGCGCCGTCGTCTCCGGCGGCAGGGTCACGGCAGCGCTCATGCGGCCGAGGCCGGAGCGAAGCGGCCCGCAGTGCCGGTGCCGCGCCGGCGCAGGTCCTCGGCCAGGGCGACGACGCGGCGCGCGTTGCCCGTCCAGGTGAGGTCCCGCCGCAGCACCTCCGCACGCGCGGCGGTACCGAGCCGCGCGCGGAGCGCGGGATCGGCGGCCAAACGGGCGATCGCCCCCCACATCGCACCCTCGTCCGCAGGGTCGAAGAGCAGCGCGGTGCGCTCGTGCTCCAGCACCTCCCGCAGGTTCGGCTGGTCCGGAGCCACGATCGCGCGCCCCGCCGCCATGTACTCGAAGACCTTCAGCGGCGACGCATAGGCCACTGCTGCCGGCTGGAGCGCGATGTCGAAGCCCGCGACGAGGCCGGGGATGACCTCGTGGTCCACCACCCCGTCGAAGGAGACGCGGTCGGCAATGCCGAGCGAGGCGGCCTGCGCCTCAAGTCCCGGCCGCGCGGGGCCGTCGCCAACCACGCGAAGGCGCAGCTGCTGCTCGCCCTTCCAGGCGGCCATGGCCGCCACCACCCGGTCCATCCCGTGCCACTCCCGCACGAATCCGACGAAGCCGAGGGTGAGCGGCCCACCCTCCGGACGCGGCTCCGGCTCAGGGTAGTGCGCGAGCTGGATGCCGTTGGGAATTACGGTGATACGCTCCCGCGGCACCCCTTCCCGCGCGATGCGGTCGGCCAGCACCTCGGTCACAGGCAGAACACGGCCGGCGGCGCGCCAGGTGTGGCGCTCGGCTGCGGCGGCTAGGCGGGAGAGGCGCAGGTTGCCGTGCCGCGCGCGCTCGTCCGCCAGCGGTGCGTTCACCTCCAGCAGGTAGGGCAGGCGCAGCCGTCGCGCGAGCATCGCGCCGGCGAGAAAGAAGAGGTTTGCCCGCTCGTAGATCACGTCTGGCCGGAACTCCGCGGCGGCACGGGCAAGGGCGCGGTAGGCGGGCAGGTTGTAGGCCAGCTCCGCCCCCTCGGCTGCCCAACCCGGCAGGAGGCGGCGCGCGAGGCCGACCGCGCGGCTCTCTCCGCCCCAGCCGCCCTGGCCGTAGAAGGAGGGGCCGACGAGACGCACCTCATGCCCCTCCGCGCGCATGGCCGCGACCATCTCCTCCAGGTGCACGCCCTGTCCGTCCCGGGAGCCGATCCGGTGGCTGTACAGAATTCTCATGCCTCGTTTCGCCGGCCCCAGGGCCGCGCCTTCCACCAATGCCTCGCGCTTCGCCGCAACAAGCCCGCTGCGTGGCGCCCGATGGCCGCAACTCCCGCCGGGTGCCGGGGATCGGCCACCAGAAGCCCAAGCCGCTGCCGCCGCTGCCCCGCCCAGAGCCGCTTGTAGGGATCGTCCCCGCGGCCGAAATCGACCTCGTGTACCGTGCCGTCCCCGTCCAGGATATCGGCCATCATCAGTGCGGTCAGCACCGTGCCCGGCGAAAGGTCGCGCTGCGCCTCGTCATGCGCGAGCTTCAGCACCACCGCCCGGCCGCCGGAGACGGCCCAGTACTGAGCCGCGACGGGCACGTCCCCGTCTCGCAGGCGTAGCACGCCCAGCCGCAGCGTGCCCTCCGCCGCCATGGCGCGCATGAGGGCGCCGTCAAATCCCGGCGAAGGCTCGAAAGGCTTCCAGCTCCGCGCCCGGACGGCCTCGTAGGCGGCAATCCCCGCCTCCAGCCGCGGGCCTGGATCCACAATCCACTCGAAGCGAGCGCGCTTCAGGCAGCGCGGCGTCTTGCGGCGGATGGTGGACTGCAAAGCCGAGGCACGGTCCGAGAGATAGCCGTCCCAGCCATCCTCCGGCGTCACGGCCTCATGCCAGTTGCCGAAATGCGCGAAGCGCAGCGGCACGAGGCCGGCAGCGCGCAACCCGCCTATGAAGGCCTCCAGCCCCGGCTCCTCCTGCGCGAGGCAGTCCAGCACGGCTGGCGGTCCGCCGCGCAGCAGCCGGCCCAGGTCGCATCCCGCCGCTCGCATCGTCCCGTCATCCGCCAGCCCGGCCACCAGCGGCCGCCAGGAGAGGCTGTAGGGGGTCGTCATGCTCTGCAGCCGCCCGCCGAGACGCATCAGCGGAATCAGCACCGCTTCGGCGGCGCAGAGGGCAAGCAGAGGCTCCGCCCTCTCCGGCATACCGGCGGTAAGAGTCGTGTCGTACCAGGCTCTTCCCCCAAGCGCGTCCCGCCGGGCGGGGGACAGGTAGCGGTCGCACCAGGCGGGCATCGCCTCGCCGGGCGCAAGGGCGCGCAGCGCCGGCGCGGCCGACCGCCTTGGCGGCCCATCGCTGGCCGGGAACGGGGGAGGCGCCGGCATCCCTGCGCCCTCAATCGCGAAGAGCATAGACAAGCCTCCCCGCCCATTCCCGGATCGCGAACCAGCTCTCGGCGAGGTGGTCGGGTCGCGGCACCCAATCGGTCGGCCGCCCATCTGGCGCGCGGTCGATGCGCACGGGGATGGGAATCGTCGCGAGGCCCGCGCGCCGGAAGGCCGCGGCCGCCCGCCCCATATGCCAGCCATGCGTCACCAGGAATACGGTGCCGATGCCCTCCGGCCGCAGGATAGCGCTGCTCAGCACGGCATTGTCCCGCGTGTCTCCCGCTGCCGGCTCGATCCAGCGCGCGCGGATGCCGAAATCCTCCCGCAGGCTCCGTGCCATGGAATGAGCGAGCGGCTCCAGCCCCGGCGAGTTCGGCCCGCCGGTGACGAGCAGCGGCAGGCCCGTCCGGCGCTGCAACGCGGCGCCCGCGCGCAGCCGCTCGAGCGTCAGCGGCCCGACATCGCCGCCGGTCCCGCTGCGCGCCGCGTCGCCGCCGAGCACGACGATGGCCCCGGGTGCGGCGGCCACCGCGCGCGGCACCTCCGGCGCGGGATCCAGCGAGGCGAGCAGCGTTCCCGCCACGAAGGGCGTCGCGAAGAGGAACTGCCCGAAGCCCGCGACCAGCGCGAGCGCCAGCCCGCCCCGGACCCCGCGGGAGGCAAGGCCAGCACCGGCCATCCCCAGCAGCACAAGCAGCAGCGGCGGCAGCAGGAGGGCCGTCAGCACAGCCTGCAGCGTCATAGCGGGGCCGTCTTTCCGCGCGTCGTCGTCGCGGCAGTCATGCGGGGGAGGGCGGTTCCAGCACCGGCTCGGCACCGCTCTGCGCCCCCGTCGCGCGATGGGCCGTAGCGGTAACAGTGCGGGCGGGTTGGATGCCGCGAACCTCGCGCCAGGACACCGGATGGCCGCCAACCTCTTCGCGGAAGAAGGTGTAGAAGCCGTCCAGCCAGTCGAGGAAGCGGTCCCGGTCTGCCGTGCTCCGCACATAGGGCGTGTTCCCGGGCGCGAGCGAGGGGGAGTGGTAGGTGAGGACGAAGGTGCGGTGCCCATCCGCCAGCAGGGCCCGCACGAGCCGCTTCCCCTCCTCTAGCGTCATTCCCTCCGGGGTCAGGCGGATGCGCTCGAGCAGGCCGAGATGGGCCAGTGCCCCGGTCACGCCCAGTCGGCCCGCCGCGCGGCTGAAGGCCAGCGGTCCCAGTTGTGCGCCGTGCCGCCGCGCCAGCCGGCCGACAAGGGCGCCGGTGACGGGAATCTCCATCAGCGTCCGATCCCGGTCGCACCAATAAGGGCGCGGCGAGACGTCCCAGTAGCCCCAGCGGCCGCGCCGGTCGGGCTGCCATCCCGGCGTCACGCTCGTATCCGCGAGATAGCCAAGGTGGCGCAGCACGTCCGCCGTGCGCGGCCCCACGCCGAAACGCCCGGTGCGATAGATGAGCGGCCTGTCCCCGAAGGCCTCGGCCAGGATGTCGGTCAGCCGCCGGGCCTTCTCCAGTTCCAGCGCGGGCGGCAGGTTTCCGGCATAGGAATTATGGTCGCAGACCAGCTCCTCGAAAGGCGGGGTCACCCAGGGGTGCATCTGCGCCCCCACCTCGCAGGCGCCATCCCGCAGGAACTCGCGCAGCGGCCCGCGCCCCGCATCCTGGCTCGCGACAGGATAGTCCGCGAGGTAGAGCGGCGAGACGCCGTGCCGCTCGAAGACGCGGTGCGCGCGGTACTGCTCGCCCATGGAGCTGACATCGGAAGAATCGCGCGAGAAGGGGCGCGACCAATCGAAGGCCTCCTCCGCGTCGACCATCGTCACCAGGCGCGGCTGGTCCCCGAGGGGTGAGGGGATGGGAAGGTGGAAGCGGGTGTCGAGCACGGAGCCGGTGGCGCCGAGCCCTGTCTCCTTCTCCGGGACCTCCGGGTCGATGGCGCGGGCCGGGATCGTCCGCGCGCGGCCCTCGGGCGTGGCAGCATCGCCAACGCCGTAGATGTCGAGGTAACGCCGCGCCACCGTGCGCATGCCGAAGCGCCGGCGCACCAGCGCGCGCCCGGCCGCGCCGATCCGCCCGCGCAGCGCGGGATCCGCCGCGAGCGGGCGGACCGCCGCCACATACTCCTCGGCCGTGTCGAAGAGGCTGCCGGTCTCCCCCTCGAGCACGAAGTCGTCATTTACGCCGGGTAGGCGGCGCACCACCACCGCGCGGCCATGCGCCATGGCCTCTGGCACAACGGTGCCGAAGCCTTCCATCTGGGAGGCGAAGACGAGTATGTCAGCGGCGGCGAAATAGGGGTGCGGGTTGGTCTGCTCCCCCGCGAAGATCACGCGCCCATCCAGGCCGAGGGCGCGGACCCTCTCGTGCAACATTTCCACGTAGTCGGGTTCGAGCGGCGGGCCGAGCAGCACGAGCCTCGCCTGCGGCGCGCTCGCCAGCACCGCGGGCAGGTTCTCGATCAGGAAAATCGGGTCCTTGCGCCGGCAGAGCCCGCCAACGAAGAGCAGCACAAGGTCGTCCGGCGAGAGACCCAGGCTTTCGCGCAGGCGCACCCCGATGCCGGGCGGTTGCTCGGGCACCGTGACGCCGCAGGGCACGAGGAAGCAGCGCGCCGGGTCGGCGCCCGATGAGAGGGTCTCGTTCATCAGCTTGGGGCTGATCGAAACATAGGCGTCGAAGAGCCGGAAGCCGCGCGCGGCGAGGGCCCGGAGGGAGGGGCGGTACTGTCCGGTGAGGACTGGCAGGCTGTCGTCCAGCGTGGCCGAGAGGACGAGTCGGCGGCCGGCAAGGCGCGCGATGGCGTAGCTGAGGAAGTACCAGTCGGCATGGGTACGGAAATGCACCGTGTCGTAGCGGCGGAGGTTGCGCAGGAACCACCAGACGAGGGCTGCCTCCCGCCGGATCGTGCCGGGCTCGCCGCGGACGAGGTGGACCACCCGGTCGAGCGTGGAGCAGGCCGCGGCCTGGTGCGGGTCCTCCGGGCGCGGCGTATGGGTCACCAGCAGGTCATGCCCGACGTCCGGCGCCACCTCCTGCATCACCGCGGAGGAGCGCTCGAGGAAGACGCCCTCGCCGGTGAAGGCCGGGCGGTAATATTTCAGGACATGGAGCACACGGCTCATCGACGATTTCTCCGCGCAACGTCTTCTCGCCGGGGCGCCGCCGTGGTCCGCTGGCAACCATGGATGGGACGGGAACGCATTCGGTGCTTGAGGTCACGCTGGCCCCGGCCGGTGACCTCGCGGGGGTGGAGTCCCTCTGGCGGCAGCTCGAGTCGCGCGCGGCCGCCCCCTTCTTCCGCAGCTGGACCTGGGTGGGCTGCCTCGCGGAGGAGCGCTTCCCCGACCCCTTCCTGCTGCGCGCGGAGCGGGGCGGGCGCCTCGTCGGCCTCGCGCTGCTCAACCGCCACGGCCGCCCCCTTCTGCGCCGCCTCTCCCTGACGGAGGCCGGGGATGAGGTGCTCGACGCGCCCTTCGTGGAGCACAACGGCCCCCTGCTTGCCAGAGCCGAGGGCGCGGCGACACAGGCCGCGATGATCCGGGCCGCCCTGGCCGCACCGGGCATCGCGGGGCTGCGGCTGAGCGGGGTGAAACCTTCCCTCCTCCTCGCCGCTGAGGAAGCGGGCGCGGTCCTGGCGAGGGTGCAGGAGCGTCGCGCGCCCCTCGTTCGCCTCGACTCGCTCCGCGGCACGGAAGGTGGCTACCTTTCGGCCCTCAGCGCCAACACCCGCCAGCAGCTCCGCCGCTCGTCCCGCCGCTACGCCGGAGCCGGCCCGCTCGTCCTTGAGAGGGCGGAGACGGTTCCGGAGGCGCTGGCCTGGCTCGACGCCCTGGTGGATCTCCATGGCGCCGCCTGGCGCGCCCGCGGCCAGCGGGGCGCCTTCGCCGATCCCTTCATGCTCCGCTTCCACCGGGCGCTGGTCGCGCGCGGCGTGCCCCGGGGCGAGGTGGACCTGCTGCGCGCGACGGCCGGAGAGCGGACGATCGGCTACCTCTACAACTTCCGCCTCGGCGGCCATGTCTGCGCCTATCAGAGCGGCTTCGACTACGCGCTGCCCGACCCGCAGGCCAAGCCGGGCCTCACCTGCCATCATCTCGCGATCGAGCGCGCGCTGGCGGCCGGCGACGACACCTACGACTTTCTCGGCGGCGACGACCGCTACAAGCGGAGCCTTGCCACGGATGCCGCGACACTCGCCTGGGCGGAGGCCCTGCGCCCGCGCTCGTTGCCCGGGCTGGTAGCGCGCGCGCGGGCGGCCCTGGGGAGGAGGGGCGTGCCGCCACCATAATCCGGTCCGGCCGCTCATGGCCGCACCGCCGTGGCGGTTTCCGGCACGGGCAGCCCGGCCTGCCCCACCGTCGCGACCAGCCGCGGCTGAAGCGCGGCCGGGGCGGGCGGCACCGTACGGCGCAGGCGCCGCAGTGCCAGGGCCGCGAAGGGGTCACGCCGCGGGTCCGGTGCGGCGTCCGGTACGGAGGACAGCCAGTCGAGGATCATGCGGTCCGCATTCTCCGGCAGGGCCGCGAAGCCGCCGGGACCACCGGCGCCAGGATAGATCATGTGGCGGATGGCGCGCCCCTCCAACCGGCCGCGCCCCTGCTGCACCAGCCGCCGCCAGTGCCGCCGGAGGTCCGCGGGGTGCCAGGGCCGGAGCGGCCGCAGCGTCCAGGTTGCCTCTGGCACCACCGCGACGAGGGGCGAGCGCCAGGGGCTGCCCGCCGCGTCGAGGTCGTGCATGACGAAGGACCCAAGCAGACCGTCCCCCCGGTAGAGTCCGACCGGCAGCCGCAGCCCGGCGGCGACGAGTCGCTGCACGAAGCCATCGCGCAGCGCGAAGAGGGAGCCGTGCAGGCCGGGGTGGCGCAGCATGTCCGCCTTCAGCGCCGCCGCGCTGCGTCCGGCGCTCGGCACGGCCGCGGCGGCCATGGCGAGCGGTTCCGCCGCCAGACGCGCGGCCAGCCGGCGCAGCGCGTCGGGCGCCACGGCCGCATAAGCATCCACGAAGACGTGCAGTCCGGCCGGTGGGCGCAGGCGGTGCAGGTACTGGTTGATGGCGTTCGACTTGTCGGCGTGCAGGATCGACCAGACGCGCCCTTTGAGGCCCAGGGCCTGCATCAGCGCCGGTGCCGCGCTGTCGGAGCCGTCCGTCGTGCCGTTCAGCACGACCGAGACCTCCGCGCGCAGCCCCGCGGTCGCGGCGGCCAGTGCCTCGAAGCAGCGCCCGAGCGAGGACGCCTCATTGCGCGCGAAGACGGCGATGCTCCAGGGCGCCAGGTCCTGCTCGGCGATAGCGACGCCCCCACGGTCGCGCTGCGGCACGGAGTCCATCAGGAAGCCCGCCCCGCCGGTAGCCCGATCGCGATGCGCCCGAGTGCGGCGCGGCCCGTGCGGCCAATGAATCCCAGCAGGTCCGCCTCCGCCGAGCGCGGCGCCCCGCAGGCGAACCACAGCCCCATAAGGACGGCCGCATAGACCGCTGCACCGAGCGGCACGCCAATGGCGAGTTCCCGTACGGCGGCGCCCGCGCTCTCGGGCGCCGCCGCCCAGCCCCAACCGCCAGCCCAGAGCACCGCCGCCATAGCCGTACAGGCGATCGCCGGGCGCCAGGAGGCAGCGATGAAATCCGCCGCCCGCAAGCCGAGCCGGTGCATCGCGCAAAGGATCAGCACCGACTGTTCCGCCACCACCGATACACTCAATGCCACCGCAGCGCCCGTCAGGCCGAAGCGGGGCACGAGGAGCACGAGCAACAGCGCGCGCAGGATACCGGCGCCGAAGGTGAGACGAAAGATCCCGCTCAGCCAAGCCTGGGCGTTCAGCAGCGCGCTGCTGACATTGCCGAAGAGAACGATCGAGTAGGCCGCGCCGACGATGGCCACCACCGGCACTGCGGCCAGCCATTCCCGTCCGAAGGCGAGCGCCACCACTGGCCCCGCCATTAGTGAGACGCCGATGCCCGCCGGCAGGGTGAGCAGTGCCATCGTCGCGATGATGCGGAGGTAGGACTCGGCCGCCCCCTGGTCACTACGGGCGGCCTCGGCGAAGCCGGGCATGCAGGCGCGGCAGAGCGGGTCCACCATCTCGGTGGCCGGCAGTGCCGCGACCTCGATTCCGACGGCGTAGAACCCATTCCCCGTGGTGCCGAGGCTGCGCCCGACCACGAGGCTGTCCGAACGGTCGCGAAGCAGCGTGACGAGACCCAGAGCCCAACTCCAGAACGAAACACCCGCCAGCTGCCGCCAGGCGGAGAGCGAAAGGCGCGGCCGGAACGGGTGCATCGCGTAGCCCATGCCGATCACGCCCGCTCGGTTCACGAGAATGCCCGCCACCAGGGCCCAGTGGCTGTGCAGCACGAAGGCGCTGCCGATGGTGACGGCGATGCCGAGCAGACGCGGCATCAGCATCAGGCGGAATTCCTTCGCGAAGTCGAGGTTCCGGCGGAAATCGGCCGTGCCCACGTTCTCCAGCCCCGAGATCATGGCGGAGGCCGCGAGGGCGAGGAGCACGCCTTCCAGCCGCGGGTCATGGACGAACCCCGCGGCAGGTGCCGCGGCCAGCGCGACGATGAGCGCGAGCAGGCCGGCGCGGAGCAAATTCAGCGTGAAGGCCGTGTCGTAGAGGTCGCGCCCCGGCGAATGGGCGCGCACGATCTGGTCCTCCACGCCGAAGGACAGCGCAGTGTCGAGCGTCGCCGCGACCGCGGCCGCGAGGGAGACGAGGCCGAAGTCAGCGGGCGCCAGCAACCGCACGAGGATGAGCGTGCTGCAAAGCCCAAGCAGCCGCGTCGCCGCGCGCCAGGCGATGACCCAGCCCGCGCCGCGCGCCGTGCGAGCGAGAATGCTCCCGCCATCGCCGGACGCCGCTCCGCTCATGCCCCAACCACGTCCCTCTCGGGCAGGATGCCGTCCAGGTCCGGGGTCTCGGAGGCCAGGAAGCCCTCGAAGACAAGAAGCTGCCACAGGGCCTGGGAGTGGTCGGCGCGGCCTTCCGCGTGCTCGTCCACGAGGCGGATGAGCTGCGCCCGGTCGAAAAGGCCTGAATCCATCATCGCCTCGCCGCCGAGGCGCGCACGAACCTCCGGTGCTCGCGAGCGGAACTGGTCCCCAATGCGGTCCGCGAAGCCCTGCTTCGGCGCCGAGAGCACCGCTGGTGGCAGGAGCGAACCCGCCACCTCTCGGAGAAGCTGCTTGCCGATGCCGCCGCGCAGCTTCAGCCCGGCGGGAAGGCCGAGGCCGAAATCCACCACGCCCGGATCGAGCAGAGGCGGGCGCACCTCAAGCGAAACCGCCATGCTCGTGCGGTCCACCTTCGTCAGAATGTCACCGGGCAGGTAGGTGTGGATATCCGCGTACTGCGCCTGCAGCAGCGGCTCGTCCGGATCGCACTCGGCCATGAGGGTGGCGAAGCGCTCGGAAGGATCGTGACCGGAGAGGGCGCTCCGCATGGACGGCGAGAGCAGCCCGCGCCGCCGCTCGTCCTGCAGCTTGCAGACGGTGCGATAGTAGCCCATCGCGCTGTCGAGGCTCAGCTCGGTCAGCGTGCTCTTTGCCCGCAGCCAGCGGGGAGCGCCGGCAAGGGTCGGGTAGGCACGGGCGAGGCCTGCCACCGCACTGCGCCGGAGCGAGGCCGGCAGCAGCTTCCGCACCGCCTCGGCGAGGGTGTGGAAGCGGTAGCGCCGGTATCCCGCGAAGACCTCGTCACCGCCATCGCCCGAGAGCGCAACGGTAACGTGGCGACGGGCCATGGCGCAGACGGCCAGCGTCGGCACGGCCGAGTGGTCGCCGAAGGGCTCGCCGAAGATCGCCGCCTGCCGCCGCGCCGCCTCGATGTAGTCGGCGCTGCCGGTCTCCGCATGGTGCTGCGTGCCGTGGGCCTCGGCGATCTGCGCGGCGCGCGGGCGCTCGTCGCTGGCCCCGGGGAAGCCCATGGTGAAGGTGGCGAGAGGCGTGGAGGAGATCTCAGCGGCCAGCGCGACGATCGTACCGGAATCGACGCCGCCCGAGAGGAAGGCGCCCAGCGGCACGTCGGACATCAGCCGGTCCCGCACACTGCCGCGCAGCCGCTCGCCAAGGCTGGCCGCGGCCTCCTCCGGCGCAGCCCGCACCGAGGTCGGCGCGCGCCAGTAGGCCCGGGGCGCAGGAAGAGGCGCCGAGGACGGGGCATCGATGTTCAGCAGCAGGAAGTGCCCGGGCGGCAGCTTCAGGATGTCGCGGTAGATCGAGTGCGGGTCGGGCACGTAGCCGAGCGCCAGGAAGTCCTCCACCGCCGAGGGGTCCAGGCGGCGCCGCACGTCTGGCAGCGTGAGCAGCGCCCCCAGCTCGGAAGCGAAGGCCATCCCGCCGGAGGGGCGCTGCAGGTAGTAGAGCGGCTTCTCGCCGAGTTGGTCGCGCGCAAGCAGCAGCGTGCCCTGCGCACGGTCCCAGAGAGCGAAGGCGAACATCCCCGCGAGACGGTCCAGGCAGCCGACGCCCCACTGCGTCCAGGCGTGCAGGATAGCCTCGGTATCGGAATGGGTGCGGAAGCGGTGCCCGGCGGCTTCAAGTTCTCGCCGCAGCGCGAGGTGATTGTAGATCTCCCCGTTGAAGGAGATCACCACCGCGCCGTCGGCGGTCGTCATCGGCTGCGCGCCGCCGCTGAGGTCCACGATCGCCAGACGCCGGTGTCCGAGGCCCAGCCCAGGCTCTTCATGGTAGCCGGCGCCGTCAGGGCCGCGGTGGCGCAGGGCATCGGCCATGCGCCGCAAGTCGGCGCCCGCGGGCACAGCCCGCGAGCCCGGGCTGAACAGGCCAACGATCCCGCACATCAGAAAACCCCCTCATGGATCGAGCTGTGGTAACGGGGCGACAACGAAACGGTTTCCGGTGGATCGGCCCGGAGTTCATGCTCGCGAAATATTGACGAGGGCGGTTCAGACCGCCCTAGATGCGCGCACTGCCGCGAATACCTCTGAGAATCGATCCCGCCGGGGCCGATCGCCGTGGCACCAAAAGGAGAGCGCAGGTGGAGGTCCACTACGGAGCCAAGCCTAAAACGGTCGCTGTCGAGGAGGACGTGGCGGGCGTCTCGTCCGCCGCCGATGTCGTCGGCAGGGAGGCGATGTCCGTCGACCGGCTCGGCTGGCCGCTTGCCACGCTCATCATCGTCGGTGCTTCCGTCCTGCTCTGGGCTGCCATCACCTGGCTCGTCGCTTGGCTGCTCAAATAGGGCGTCCGAACCTCGCCGGTACGCATCCACTCGAGCGTTGCCGCAAGCCCGTCTCGTAGCGCGATGGGCTCGCCCAGTCCAAGTGTCTCCACCGCCCGCACACGGCTGCCCAGGGAGTGGCGGATCTCGCCCAGCCGCGGCGGCTTGTTGCGCAGCTCCGGCACCATGCCGAGGATCGAGCCGATCGTCTCCGCCAGGGCGCGGACCGAGGTGGGGCGGCCCGTGCAGACGTTGAGCACGGGCGCTTCGGGGGAAGCCCTGTCCATCGCGGCCAGCAGCGCCGCGACCACGTCGGCGACGAAGATGAAGTCGCGGGTCTGCTCGCCGTCGCCGTAGAGGTCCACCGGCTCCCTACCGGAAAGGCGGTTGCAGAAGATGGAGATCACCCCGGAATACGGCGAAGCCGGGTCCTGCCGCGGGCCGAAGACATTGAAGAAGCGAAGTCCGCAGGTCGGCAGGCGGTGCACCTGGCCGGCCGCGCGCGCGTGCTGCTCGCAGCCCAGCTTGTCCGCGCCATAGGCCGAGAGCGGCCGCGGATAGGTCGTCTCCTCAAGCGGCAGCGGGCCCGCGTCGCCATAGGCCGCAGCGGAGGAGGCGTAGACCACCGGCAGGCGGCGGGGGGAGGCGGCGTCGAAGACCGCGAGCGTGCCCGAGAGGTTCACGCGGTGCGTGTTCAGCAACTCCCGTACGCCCCGCTCGACCGAAGCGATGGCGGCGAGGTGAAAGCACCCGTCCACGCCTTCCATCGCCGCGCGCACGGCGGCGGCATCGGCAACGTCCGCCTCGATGAGGGACACGCCTTGCGGGAGGTTCTCGTGCTTGCCCGTCGAAAGGTCGTCCAGCACGCGGACCCTGTCGCCGCGGGCGAGCAACGCCTCCGAGAGGTGGGAGCCGATGAAGCCGCAGCCCCCGGTCAGGAGATAGGTCGCCACGCACGGATCCTTTCAACAGGGTGCAAAGGGTAACGCGCCGCGCCCGAGAAGGGCGCGGCGCCAGTTTTCAGAGACCACCAAGGCGTAACAGGCCGGGCGCCCCTGCGCCCGGCCTGGCCTGCCTTACCCCGGGCTGGAAGAACCAACCCGCGGGGCTTCAGGACCTCCCCGTTCAGCCGCG
>NZ_RCVR01000226.1 GCF_016107305.1 Roseomonas sp. KE2513 | reverse complement strand
AGAGGTGGCTCGGTTTGTCTGAACAGCAGCTGGTGCTGGGATAGGTGGAGCCCTGCCGGGTTCAGGCTGCCGCGATCTGCGGGAGCCGGGTGAAGTATGCTTGATCGGGCGTCTGCCGGTCGAGGCTCGAATGGGGCCTGCGGCCATTGTAGAAGGCCAGATAGCGGCCGATCGAGGCGCGGGCCTCGCTGACGGTCTCGTA
>NZ_RCVR01000225.1 GCF_016107305.1 Roseomonas sp. KE2513 | reverse complement strand
CTAACGAAGGTCTCGGCTCGAGGGCGGCTTCACCCGTTCCCTGCGCGAGCCCGGCTCCGGCACCGTACGTTATTCGCACGCCCGAGCAGCCGATCTCATCCCGCCTTAGCGCCGTCTATCTGTCCTAACCTGTCCAACAGGTCGGAGCGGTCGATGAGCTTGCGGGCGACGAGGTGCGGGATCGGCGTTCCGGCGTGCTCATTC
>NZ_RCVR01000224.1 GCF_016107305.1 Roseomonas sp. KE2513 | reverse complement strand
GGGACGGCCTGCGCGGAGGCCGATGCTGAGGGCGCGAAGCGGCAATGGCGCACCGTGGCCGACCCGCTGCGACCGAAGGTCCCGAAGCGCTCCTCCCTCATGGACGGTGCCGGGAAGGACGTCCTCGCCTCCATGGCCTTCCCCGTCGCGCACCGGGCCAAGCTCCACAGCACGAACCCGATCGAGCGGCTCAACGGCAAGATCA
>NZ_RCVR01000223.1 GCF_016107305.1 Roseomonas sp. KE2513 | reverse complement strand
TCCTCTATACCTTCTTCAAGCAAGCAATGTTTAGAACGAAATAGCAATAAAAGGTTTATTTGCCCAATTTAGGGCTCGCAGAATTATTCTTTTAGCGAAAGAGCATGAATCAGAAAGCTGCTTCGACTTCCGGTTGCGTCTTCGCGACGTTGTCGTGCTATCACGGAATTGTGATAAAGGGAGTGGTCCACGATGTCGTTGCGTAC
>NZ_RCVR01000222.1 GCF_016107305.1 Roseomonas sp. KE2513 | reverse complement strand
AGCTACTGGACAGCGGCGACGAGCGCGATGCCTTTCAGGACGACCGGGCCTTCGCAGTCTGAGAGGGAATACCTGATGACCGACAGCACCGCCTAACGCAGCTGGGACCGCGCGACGCTCAGCGCCGCCTAGGCAGCCCGGGAGCTCGGCAGCATGTGACACCAACGCACAAAGAAGAAGGCTCACAGCCTTAGGCAGGCGGTACCT
>NZ_RCVR01000221.1 GCF_016107305.1 Roseomonas sp. KE2513 | reverse complement strand
TGACCAGCCCCCACGAGGTGGCCCAGGCGGATTTTTAATGGAGCATGGCTGCGGCCTGTCCTGAGCTGGTGGGGGGTTGGCCTACGGAGGACGGCAGAGGTGATGTCGGGAGCACCTCTGGCGCGGGCGGTCGGTAGCGCAGGGAGGAGTGCGGGCGGACGGTGTTGTAGTGCCGTCGCCATTGCTCGATGAGGACCTTGGCCTCGGCGAGCGTGTTGAA
>NZ_RCVR01000220.1 GCF_016107305.1 Roseomonas sp. KE2513 | reverse complement strand
CGCGAGCCCGGCAAAGATGCGGTTGAACACGCCGAGGCGGCTCCAGCGCACGAAACGGTTGTAGAGCGCCTTGTGTGGGCCGTACTCGGCAGGCGCGTCGCGCCAGCGCAGCCCGTTGCGGATGACGTGGAGGATACCGCTGACCACCCGCTGATCGTCGACGCGGGGCACCCCGTGCGAGAGCGGGAAGTAGGGCGCGATCCGCCGGATCTGCGCCTTC
>NZ_RCVR01000022.1 GCF_016107305.1 Roseomonas sp. KE2513 | reverse complement strand
CGCGGTCTGCCTCCGCCGTGACGTCCAGCGGGTCTAGGTCGCAGCCTTGCCGGCGGAGGATGCGGGGCGTGGGGGCCGAGGGGGGAGGGTCGCCCTGCCAGGCCGGGCGGATGGTGACCGGCGAGCCCAGGCGGCCGGTGGTAACGCCGCCGAGGTGGTGCTCGTAGCGGTCCAGCACGAGGACGAGGCCGGCGCTGGCGCCGGCTTCGTGCAGGGCGAGGGGCAGGCCGCCCGTCTCGGCGGCGATGACGAGGAGGCCAGCCATGAGCGGGGCCGAGCGCATCGGCTCGTTCGTCTGCGGCGGGTGGTCGAGCCAGGGGAGCAGGTCGCTCTCGGCATCGCTCAGGGCCTCGGAGAGGGCGCTTTCGAGCGGAGCGGCCTCGGGGAGCGGGTGGGGCGGGTAGAGCGCGGCGAGGTGCGGGAGGCGGCCGCGGCGGACGAGGGCGTGCAGGCCGGCGGCGAGCCGGAGCGGCACCGAGTCCCCGCGCGCGTCCGGCCGCCCGGACCAGCCGAGGACCCGGCGCCCGACCTCGGTGGAGCCGTCGAGGAGGCGGCCGAGGGTCTCGCAGAGGGTGGCGGTGAAGGGGGAGCCGCGTTCGGTGCAGGCGCGGGCCTGGGCGGCGAAGGCCTCGCGGACGGTGGCTTCAATACTGGTCATGAGCCTGCTCCGGTCCCGCCTGCGGGAAGGAGGCGTTTCAGGAGGGGGATCCCTCGTCTACGCGCAGGATCTCGACGATGGGGGGCGAGAGCAGGATGTCGCTGAAGGCGCGCATCCAGTCCTCGCCCTCCGCGCGGGAGGCCTGGGCACCCCGGTGGCGCAGCCCTTCCAGCTGGTCGAGGCTGGTCAGCTCCGCCTCGAATTGCAGGCCGGCGCCGCCCTGGCCGCGGGTGAGGGGCACCAGCAGCCGCGCCTTGAGGCCGGCGGCCCGGGTGGCCTCCACCTCACGCCGGATGAAGTCCATCGCCTGTTGCCGGTTGGCGGGCAGCACGTCGTAGGAAAACCGGGCGATGTACATCGCGTGCCTCCTGGGCTGGGTCGCCTCGGGCCGGGGCGGGTGGCCGAGGGTTGGATGCGGCGGGAATGGTCAGCGGCCGCCTGGCCCGACGCCCGGCCCACCCGGCCGGGCGCGGTTCTGGCGGCGGGCCGCCATCTGGCGTCGGATGCTCTCGGCGAGGGCGCGCATTCGGTCGAGCACCTTCTGGCCGCTTCCGTCGGCGGGCGGGCGCCTCTTGGCGGTGCTTTCGGGCTTTGCCACGGCATCCCTCCGCGTGTTCCGACCGAGAGAACGCCGCGGCGGCGACGGGGGATGCCTGGCCGGCAGCCTTTATGCGGGCCGGGGGGCGGAAGCCGGTTCCGCCGGACAGGCCGGGTGGGGGAATTTGTTCCCTGGCTGCGAACCGGGAGCACGGCGGTCGGGCCTTCCGCCCGCGCGAAACCGCGGTCTATGCTTTGCCCAGAGAGAAACGATCCAGGAGAATGGCGATGGGAAACATCCCGCGTCGGGGCTTGTTCGCGGCGGGCATGGTGCTGGCGGCGCCGCGTCTGGCGGCCGCGCAGGCGGCCCAGCAGCTGGCGATCGCCACGGGCACCACGGGCGGGGTCTACTACCCGCTGGGCGGCGCGCTCGCGAACCTCATCTCCCGCCAGATGCCGGGCATGTCGGCGACGGTGGAGGTGACGGGCGGGTCCGTGGGCAACCTCCAGCTTCTCGGCGCGAACCGGGTGGGGCTGATCTTCACCCAGGTGGACGCCGCGGTGGACGCGATCCGCGGGAATGACCGCTTCCGCGGGCGGCCGGTGCCGGCGCGGGCGATCGCGGTGATCTACACCAACCGCATGCAGGCGGTGACGGTGGCGAGCACCGGCATCAAGTCGATCCCCGATATGAAGGGCAAGCGCGTCTCGACGGGCGCGCCGGGCTCGGCGACCGAGGTGATGGCGCTGCGGCTGATCGAGGCAGCGGGGCTCGACCCCGCGAAGGACTTCCGCGCGCGCGAGCGGCTCTCGCCGGCGGAATCGACGAATGCGATGAAGGACGGGAAGCTCGACGCGTATTTCTTCGTGTCCGGCATTCCGACGAGCGCGATCACCGATCTCGGCGCGAGCCCGGGCGTGCAGATCCAGATGATCGACCATGACCAGTACACCGCGAAGATCGTGGAGAAGTACGGGCCGGTCTATTTCAACGAGGTGATCCCGGCCGGCACCTATCCGGGGCAGGCGACGGACAACAAGCAGATGTCGGTCGCCAATGTTCTCGCGGTGCGCGAGGACATGCCGGCGGAGATGGTGACGAGCCTGCTGAAGCTGACATGGGAAGGGCGCGAGGACCTGGCGCGCACCCATGCGGAGGCGCGTAACTTCAAGCTGGAAGGGCAGAAGACGGCGGCGGCAGGCATCCCCTGGCATCCGGCGGCGGAAGCCTACTGGCGCTCGGTCGGCGCGACGCTGGCCTGATGCGCCGCGAGGAGGTGGCAGTTCCATCCGACGGGCCGGCGGGGGCTGCACCGGGACTGGGGGCGGGCTTGCCCTTCGAGGTGGCGCCGGGCTCGCTCGATGCCGCCACGACGGCGCGCGTCGAGGCGCTGATCGAGGAGGAGGAGGGCGCGCAGCACCGCTTCCGCGGCGTGCTCGCCTGGATCGGCACGGCGATGGCGCTGGCGATGAGCCTGTTCCATCTCTGGGCCGCCTGGGACATCGTGCCGACGACCACGCTGCGCTTCGTGCATGTGGGCTTCGCGCTGGCGATCGGCTTCTTCCTGTTCCCTGTCTCCAGGCGCTTCCGACACCGCTTCATGGCCTGGGACGCGGTGCTGATCGCGGCCTCGCTCTACGTCATCTGGTATCTTGTCTCGGGCGGGGACGACCTGCAGGACCGGGTGATCTTCCCGGAGCCGATGGACCTCGTGGTCGGATGGCTGCTGGTTGGCCTCGTGCTGGAGGTGACGCGGCGCACGACGGGGCCGGTGATGCCGGTCGTCGCGATCGCCTTCATGGCCTATGCCTTCTTCGGCAACCACCTGCCCGCGCCCTGGACGCACCGGGGCTATGATTCCGAGCGGCTGATCCCGCATCTGGCGGTGGGGCTGGACGGGATCTTCGGCACGGCCGTTGATGTCTCGGCCACGCTGATCATCCTCTTCACCATCTACGGCGCGATCCTGCAGCTGAGCGGCGCGGGGAAGTTCTTCGTGGACTTCTCCTTCTCCGTCATGGGCGGCAAGGCGAGTTCGGCGGGGCGGACGGTGGTGCTGTCCTCCTTCCTGCTCGGCGGGCCCTCGGGATCGGGCGTGGCGACCACCGTGACGCTCGGCACCGTGGCGTGGCCGATGATGAAGAAGGTGGGCTACCGCGCATCGGACGCGGGCGGGCTGCTGGCGGCGGGCGGGCTCGGCGCCATCATCTCGCCGCCCGTGCTGGGGGCGGCGGCCTTCCTCATCTCGGAATACCTCAAGATCGGCTATCTCGACGTGCTGCGCATGGCGGTGGTGCCGACCTGCCTCTACTACGCCTCGCTGCTCTTCATGGTGGAGCTGGACCAGCGCCGCCTGGGGGCGGCGGGCAAGGCGGTGGAGGTGCCCGCCGCCACGCCGGCGCGGGAGCTGGTGAAGAAGTACGGCTTCCACTTCTCCTCCCTCGTCGCGATCATCGTCTTCATGGTGCTTGGCTACAGCTCCACGCTTGCGGTGCTCTACGCGATGGTCGTGGCCGTGGTGCTCTCCTTCCTTCGGCGCGACACGGCGCTGGTGCCGAAGAAGCTGATCGAGGCGCTGGCGGTCGGCGCGGTGCAGTCCGTCGGCATCGCGGCCACCTGCGCCTGTGCGGGGATCATCGTCGGCGTGATCACGCTGACGGGGCTGGGCCTCAAGTTCTCGGACATCGCGATCCAGGCGGCGAACGGGTCGATCCTCGGCACCGCGCTGTTCACGGCGCTGATCGTCTGGATCATCGGCCTCGCGGTGCCGGTGACGGCGAGCTACATCATCTGCGCCGTCGTCGCAGCGCCCGCGCTGATGAAGCTCGGCGTGCCCGACTACGCCGCGCACATGTTCGTCTTCTACTACGCGGTGCTGAGCGAGGTTTCGCCGCCGACCGCGCTCTCGCCCTTCGCCGCCGCGGCGATCACGGGGGCGGGGCCCTATTCGACGACGCTGCAGGCGTGGAAATACACCTTGCCGGCCTTCGTGCTGCCCTTCGTCTTCGTGACGGACCCGGAGGGTGTGGGGCTGCTGCTGTCGCTGACGCCGAGCATGACCTGGCTGGACGTGGCCTGGCAGGTCCTGCTCGCGACCCTTGGCCTCGCGGCGCTGGCGGCGGCCTGCCAGGGCTTCTTCCTGCGAACGCTGAACCCGCTGGAGCGCGCGGGCTTCACGCTGGCGGGTCTGCTGCTGGTCTTCCCCGCGCTGCTGGAAGGGCTGGCGCCCTGGCTGCCGGCGCCGCATTGGATCGGCATGGCGCTGGCGGCGGGGCTGCTGGTGCTGCAAGGGCGGGGGCGGCGGGCCCTGTCGTGAGCGCGTCGGGCGCGTTCCGCCGGGCCGGGCTGGCCAGGGGGGCGCGTCCGCCGGCACTGGGCGCCGCTTCCGCCGCCTTGCCCGGGACCCGGCCTCCGCTGCGCATCGCCCTCCGAAGCGGCGTCTTGTCTTTCCCCGCCATCTCGGCAATGCCGACGCCCCGATGGCCGAGGGGCAGGAAGATGAAGGTCGTCCGCGATCTGGCGGAGTTGCAGGGGATACGGAGGCTTCGGCGCGCGTCAGGGCGGAGCCTCGGCTTCGTTCCCACCATGGGCGCGCTGCATCGCGGTCACCTGGAACTGGTGGCGGAGGCTCGGCGGCGGACGGACGAGGTAGCCGTCTCGATCTTCGTCAACCCGCTGCAGTTCGGCCCCGGCGAGGACCTGTCCCGCTACCCTCGTGATGAGGCCGGTGACCTCGCGAAGCTGCGCGGCGCGGGATGCGACCTTGTCTGGATGCCGCCGGTCGAGGCCATGTACCCGCCGGGCGCCGCGACGGTGATCGAGGTGGCCGGTCCCGCCGAAGGATTCGAGGGCGCGGCCCGGCCCGGGCATTTCCGCGGCGTGGCAACCGTCTGCACGAAGCTCTTCCATCAGACCGGCGCCGATGTGGCGGTGTTCGGGGAGAAGGACTGGCAACAGCTCCAGGTCGTCCGCCGCGTGGTGGCGGACCTGGACATGGCCGTGGGGATCGTCGGCCATCCGACCGTCCGGGAGGCGGACGGGCTCGCCTGCTCCTCGCGGAACCTGCGGCTCTCGCCGGCGGAACGCGCCCTCGCGCCGCAGCTCGCGCAGGAGATGCGGGCGGCCGTCGAGCGAATGGCGGGTGGCGCGACGCCCGGCCCGGTCCTCGCGGCGGCCGAGGCACGGCTCGGCGCGGCTGGCTTCGCGCCCGAGTACCTGGTGCTGGTGGAGCCGGAAACGCTGCGGCCCTGGCAGCTGGGCAGGGCCGGGGAGGCGAGGCTGCTCGCCGTCGCCCGGCTGGGGGACGTGCGCCTGCTCGACAACATGGCGGTCCGGTTGCCGGGCTGAGCGCCGCGCCTCCTGCGTCATTCCCGGCGTACCAAGGCCGCGGGGGAGCGCGTGGATCGCGCCCCCGTGGCGCTGGTTCAGCAGGAGATCACGACATCGACGGCCGTCAGCCCGGTGCCGACGAGCAGCACGGGCTCCTCCGGACCCAGCCTAATCGACGGAGACGCCGACCTCCTTGATCAGGCTGCGGTAGAGTTGGCGCTCCCCCGAGAGGAAGCGCGCGAAATCGGCGGGCGGGCTGGCGACGACCTCGGCGCCGAAGTCGCGCAGCAGGCGCTGGCGGATATCGGGGATTTCCAGCACGGCGCGCAGGTCGTCGGCGATGCGGTTCACCGTCTCCGCCGGCATGGCCTTGGGCCCGACCATGCCGAACCAGCCCATGGAGGAGAAGCCGGGCACCGTTTCGGCCGCCGTTGGGATGTCTTCCAGCATGGGGAAGCGGTTGGGCGAGGTGACGCAGAGAGCCTTGAGGGCACCGGCGCGCACCTGGGGCGTGATGACGGGGGTGCCGTCGATCACGAGGTCCACGCGGCCCATGATGGTGTCCTGCAACGCGCCGGCGGTGGTGGAGTACGGGACGTTGCTCATTTCCATGCCGAGCGCGGTTTTCAGCATCTCGACGCAGAAGCGGGGCAGGTTGGCGGGGCTGCTGGTGGCGAAGGTCATGCGGCCGCCGCGCTCGCGCGCGAGGGCGCGGAGCTCGGTGAGGTTGCTTGCGGGCAGGTCGGGGCGCGCGGCGAGGAGGAAGGGCGTGTTCATCAGCATCGAGACCGGCGCGAAGTCGCGGTCCGTGTTGAAGGGCACGTCGCGCATCAGCCCCTCGTTGAGCACGAGGATGGAGGCCTGGGCGAGGAGGAGGGTGTTTCCGTCGGGCTCGGCGCGGGCGACGGTCTGGGCGGCGATGTTGCCGTTGGCGGCGGGGCGGTTCTCCACCACCACGGATTGCCGCCAGCGGACGGAGAGGGCCTCGCCCATCAGCCGGGCGGCGACGTCGGGCGCGCCGCCCGGCGGGGAGCCGATGACGAGGCGGATGGGGCGGGAGGCGAAGCCGCCCTGGCCCTGTCCTTGGGCCCTGGCGATGCCCGGCAGGGCCAGCGCGGCGCTGCCCGCGAGAAGGCTGCGGCGGTTCAGGCGCAGGTTCATGTGCGTTCCTCCAGGAGTTCGTTGGCGCAGTTTTCTTGGACGCCTTGGGCGAGGCCGCAGACGGTGCGGAGGAGGGCCTCCGGATCCGGGATGCGGCTGCCGCGCCAGGCGACGTACTGGTCGGGTCGGACGAGGGCGAGCGGGGCTTCGTAGAGGGCGGGAAGGCGCGCATCGCCGGGCGAGGCGACCGTCAGCGGGATGCCAAGGCGGGTCGCGGCGCGCCGCAGCGGCTCGGCCTCGGCTTCGGCGGCGGGGTCGGTGACGAGGAGGGTGAAGCCGGGGCCGAGGAGGTCGTAGAGGGAGCGGCCGTCGGCAAGCCAGAGATGGGGCGCGAGGCAACCGGGATGGGCGCTGGGCAGGTAGTCGCTCACCTGCGCTGCGGGGGGCGCGCTGCCGTCCGGCACGGTGACGGGGGAGCCGGAATAGTGGCTGCCGAGCACGACGCCGAGGGTGCGGAACTCGCGCGGCTTGTGCTCCATGATGAGCGCGGCGGCCTCGGCGCGGGCCGCGGTGCCGCGGGCTCCGTCCTCCTCCAGCCCGTCGCGCAGCAGGTCGGGCGCGAGGACGGCGTAGTTGGCGACGGCCTCCTCGATGACGCGGGCGTGGACGGGGCGGCGCTCGGCCTCGTAGCTGTCGAGCAGCGCCTCGCCGCCCCAGCCGCGCAGCCGCGCCGCGATCTTCCAGCCGAGGTCCACGCCGTCGGCGATGCCGAGATTCATGCCGTAGCCGCCGAAGGGCGGGTGCAGGTGGCAGGCGTCGCCCGCGAGGAAGACGCGGCTCGCGCGGTAGCGGTCGGCGAGCAGGCTGTGCGCGGCCCAGGTGTCGATCGTCAGGATCTCGGGCGAGACGTCGCGGCCGAAGGCGGCGGTCATCAGCGCCTGGAGTTCCGGCTCCGTCGGCGCGGGCGCGTCTTTCGGGATGGGAAAGCCGAAATACCAGGTATCGCCCGTGTCCATCGGGCCGGCGATGGCGGCGCTCTCGGGGTTCACGAGCCAGTACATGATGGAGCGGCCCTCGGCGAAGACCTCGCGCAGGGCGGGCGCGCGGATGACGAGGTTGATGTTCTGCGCGAAGGCGTGGTTGCCACTCATGCGGATGCCGAGCGCGCCGCGCACGGTGCTGCGCGAGCCGTCGGCGCCGACCGCGTAGTCCGTGCGCACGCGCAGGCGCTGGCCGGTCTCGGCGTCCGTCAGCTCGGCGGTGACGCCGTCGGTGGATTGGTCGAGGGACTCGAGGGCGAGGCCGAAGCGCAGGGTGACGTCGGGCAGCGTCGCCGCATGGTCGCGCAGCACGCCCTCCACCGTGTATTGCGGGATCCACTGCGCGTGCTCGGAGTAGAGGTCGTTCGCGCCGGGCGCGCCGTAGAAGGCGTTGCGGATCGTCGTGATCTCGCGGCCGAAGAGGCGCGTCTTGAAGATGATGTCGGTGGGGTAGTCGGGCGGCAGCGGGGAGGCCGCGCGGATGCGGCCGGCGAGGCCCCATCGGCGCATGTGCTCCATCGAGCGGACATTCGTGGTTTTCGCGCGCGGCTGTCGGGCGTGGCGCAGGTTGCGTTCGACGAGCAGCGTGCGGATGCCGCGCGTGCCGAGCTCCGTTGCCAGCGCGAGGCCGACGGGGCCGCCGCCGACGACCAGGACCTCGGTGCGGAGCGATTCCTCTGTCTCGGGCATCCCCGTTCTCTCCTGCATTCTTCGAGCTATTCGCGAGGGATGTTGGCGCTCGCGACGATGGCGCGGGCGCGGCTCACCTCGCGCGCGATCATGTCGCGGGTGGCGCGGGGATCGCTGCCGGCGGGCACGAGGCCGAGCTCGTCGAGGCGGCGGCGAAGGTCGCCTTCCGCGAGGGAGGCAAGGATGGCGTCGTGCAGGCGGCCGACCGCCTCGGCCGGCGCGCTCGCCGGCAGGGCGAGGGCGTACCAGGTGGGAAGATCGAAATCGGGGAGGTTCGCGGCTTCGGCAACCGTGGGCACGGCGGGCAGGCGCGGGACGCGGGCGGCGGTGGAGACGGCGAGCGGCACCGCCTCCCCCGCCTGCACCTGGCCGAGCACGGCGCCGACGGTTTCCACCACCACGGCGACGTCGTTGTTGCGGAGCGCGATGAGGGCGTCGCCGGTGGTGCGATAGGGAATGGCGGTGAAGCGCGCCCCGGTCGCGGCCTGGAAGGCCTCGGCCACGAAGTGCTGCGTGGTGCCGACGCCGACCATGCCGAGGTTCAGCGCGCCGGGCGCGGCGCGGGCGGCCCCGATCAGCGCGGGCAGGGTGGCGTGTGGACCGTTCGGAGGTGCGAGGAGGATGAGCGCCATGGTGGCGACGCGAGAGGCGGGGGCGAAGTCCTCCACGGCGTCGTAGGGCAGGCGGCGGAAGACGGCGGCGGAGGCCGCGTGGCCGTTGTTGAGCATCATCATCGTGTGGTTGTCGCGGGCGCGGACGAGCGCCTCCCCGGCGACGGTGCCGCCGCCGCCGGGCCGGTTCTCGACGAGGACGGGCTGGCCGAGCCGCGCCGAGAGGGATGGGGCGAGGAGGCGGGCGACGATGTCCGTCGTGCCGCCCGGCCCGGCGCCGATGAGGCAGCGCAGCGGTCGGTTCGGCCAGGCGGCCTGCGCGCGCGCCGCGCGCGGTGCCAGCAGCGCGCCGGCTGCGGCGAGGACGGCGCGGCGCGGCGCCGGGGTCACGGCGTGTCGGCCTCGTAGTTGTGCACGAAGTCCGGCGGGGGCGTCGGGCCCCAGAGGTAGAAGCCGTCCTCCGGCGGGTGGTCGCGGCCTTCCCAGTCGATGCTGCCCGGCACGAAGTCCATGTCGGCCGAGTACTCGCAGTAGCTGCCCCAGGGGTCGCGCACGTAGTGGAAGTAGTTCGAGCCGAGCACGTGCCGCCCGAAGCCCCAGCCGCGGTCGTAGCCGCGGTCCGCCATGGCCATGGCGCCGAGGCCGATGTCGTTCAGCGTCGGCACGTCCCAGCTGAGGTGGTGCAGTCCGGGCGCGTTGGACTTGGCGAAGGCCATGACGTGATGGTCGCTGCCGTGGATGGCGTGCATGAAGGCGACGATCCCGGCCGAGCTGTCGGAGAGGCGCAGGCCGAGGATGCGGTTGTACCAGGCGACGGCCGCGTTCACGTCGGGGGTGAAGTGCAGGATATGGCTCAGCCGGCGCGGCACGGCGCGGTTGGCGTTGCGGCGATACGGCGCGTTGCGGGTGGCGGTCTCGGTGACGGGCAGGACCATCGAGGTCTTCTCGTCCGGCTGCGTCTTCACGCCGACGCGGATCTCGATGAGCGTGCCGTCCAGGTCGCGGAACCAGAGGCCGTTGCTGTCGAAGCCCGGCGGCGGATCGAGCAGGCGGATGGCGTTGGCCTCGAGGTGCTTGCGAAAGCGCGGCAGGTCCTCCTCCCAGCAGTGGAAGGAGTGGTGGTGAACGGCCTTGCGCGCGCCCTCCACCACGCGGCCCCAGCGGTAGCCGTCCTCGGCGGTGTGGAGCGAGAGCTGGTTGCCCTCGGGCCGGACGTCGAGGCCGAAGGCGTCGTAGTAGTCCTGCGCGCGCTCGACCGCCGGCACGGTGAGCACGAACTCGCCCACCGAGTGGACGCCGAGCGCGCCGTCGCGGCGCGTGGCCGGGATGTAGCCGCCCTGTGCGGTCATGCTGCTCTCCTCAGGCGCCGCTCATGCGGCTGCCGCTTTGCTGTGGTTGTGCCGCGGGGGTGAGCCGCAGCAGGCGCTCGGCATTGCCCCGCATGACCGCCTCCTTGCCCGCGTCATCCAGGCCGAGCGAAGCGATCGCCGTCAGCGTCTCCGCGATCGGGCCGAAGGGCGCGTCGGTGGAGAAGACGAGGTGCTCGTGTCCGAAGAAGGCGAGGGAGGCGGGCAGGCCGGTGGCGGAGCCGAACATGGCGGTGTCGGCGTAGAAGTCGCGGAAGTAGTCGAGGTGGGGGCGGCGGAGGGCGGGGAGGATGCCCGAGAGGTCCTCGTCGGTGGTGCGGCTGCCGAGCACGGCCATGCCGGGTCCGACGCGGCCGTCGAAGGTCGGGATCATGCCGCCGCCGTGGTGGGTGATGATCTTGAGGGCGGGGTGGCGGTCGAAGAGGCCCGACAGCACGAGGCGGGCCATGGCGACGGAGGTCTCGTAGGGCCAGCCGAAGCACCACCACATCTCGAAGCGGCTCTTTGGCTCGCTCGCGTAGTCCGTCATGTCGGCGGTGCGGGCGGGGTGGAGCCAGACCGGCAGGTCGTGGCCTGCCATGGCGGCGAAGAGGGGCTGGTACTCGGGAAGGTCGAGGGGCTTGCCCGCGACGTTGGTAAAGATCTGCACGCCGCGGGCGCCGAGGGTGGTGATGGCGCGGTCGGCCTCGCGGAGCGCGTCCTCGGGGTCGAGGAGGGAGAGGGTGGCGACGAAGGCGGGGAAGCGCTCGGGGTGGCGGGCGCAGAGCCCGGCCATGGCGTCGTTGGCGATGCGCGCGAGGTCGGCGGCCTGGGGCGCGGAGACGATGTCCTCGAGCGGCGGGTTGGGCAGCGAGATGACCTGGGCGTAGCCGGGCACCTCGTCCATGGCGCGGAAGCGGGCCTCGAGGTCGTGCAGCGCCCGCACGCCCTGCAGGCGCGCCGCGATGTTGCCGAGCCTGGGCGAGACCTTCCCCAGCGCCTCCGAGAAGGGGCGCGGCAGAATGTGCGTGTAGATGTCAATCATGCCCGTCGCTCCGCGGTTCTCATTCGGGCACGATCCCCGCGGTGCGGACGACCTCGGCCCAGCGGGCCGTGTCGGCGGCGACGAGGGTGCGCAGGCGGTCCGGGGCACCCCCGACCGGGGTGATGCCCTGGCCGGAGAGCGCGGCCGCGATCTCCGGCGAGGCGAGGACCTCGTTCGCGGCGGCGTTCAGCCGGGCGACCGTCTCGGGTGGCGTGGCGGCGGGCGCGAAGAGGCCGTACCAGCCGCTCATGTCCGTCGCCGGCAGGCCCAGCTCGGCGAGGGTGGGCACCTCGGGGAAGGTGGGCAGGCGCGCGGGGCTGGCGACGGCGACGAGGCGCACGCGGTTCTCCCCCGCGAGGCCCTGCGCGGCACCGGCGGAGACGAACATCGCGACCACGCGCCCGGCCAGCAGGTCCGTCACGGCGCCCGCGAGGTTACGGTAGGGCACGTGCGCCAACTCGATCCCCGCCTGCTGGCGGAACAACTCCATCGCCAGGTGGTGCGGGGTGCCGATGCCGGGGGAGCCGTAGTCGAGGCCGCCGGGGCTGGCCTTCGCCCGCGCCAGGAGGTCTCCCACGCTGCGGCCGACGGAGGCGTGGACGAGCAGGCCGAAACCGGCGGTCGCGAGTTCCACGATGGGGGCGAAACTTGTGACGGGGTCGTAGGGCAGGCTGCGGAAGAGGCTGGCGTTCATCGCCAGGGTGTTCGTCTGCACGAGGAGCGTCGTGCCGTCGGGCGCGGCGCGGGCGACGGCGGCGGTGCCGATATTGCCGCTCGCGCCCGTGCGGTTGTCCACGACATGCGGCTGGCCGGTGCGGCGGGCGAGGCCCTCGGCGAGGAGGCGGGCCACGATGTCGGGCGGGCTGCCGGCGCTGTAGGGGACGATGACCGTCACCGGGCGCGCGGGCAGCCCCTGCGAAGAGGCGGGCGCGGGAAGCGTGCCGCTTCCCAGCGCGGCGCCCATGGCGGCGCGGAGCGCGGTGCGGCGAAGGAGCCGTTGCGGCATGAACCCTTCCCTCCCTCTCCGGCCGCCCCTCGGCGGGGGCGTGCCGGGTTGCCGGCGCTCAGGCGGCGGCGCGCTGGCCCACCGCGGCCTCGTCCTTGATGGGGTTGCTCAGGATGCCCAGGCCCTCGACCTCGACCTCGCAGACATCGCCGGGCTTCATCCAGAGCGGCGGCTTGCGGGCGAGGCCGACGCCGGCCGGGGTGCCCGTGACGATGATGTCGCCGGCCGAGAGGGTGAAGGCCTCGCTCAGCGTCGAGATCAGCGTTGCCACGTCGAAGATGAGATCGTCGGTGGAGGCGCTCTGCACGACCTGGCCGTTCAGCCGCGTCTCGATGCGAAGGCCGCGGGCGCCGGGCGGCACCTCGTCGGCGGTGACGAGCGTGGGGCCGAAGGCGCCGGTGCTGTCGAAGTTCTTGCCGACCGTCCACTGCGGCGCCTTCAGCTGGAAGTCGCGCACGGAGGCGTCGTTGAAGACGGAGTAGCCGATGACGTGGTCGAGCGCCGTGTCCTTGGCGATGTGGCGGCCGCCGCGGCCGATGACGGCGACGAACTCGCCCTCAAAGTCGAGCTGCTCGGAGACAGCAGGGCGCAGGATGGGCGCGCCGTGGCCGATCAGGCTGGAGGTGAAGCGGGCGAAGATCGTGGGGTAGGTTGGCACCGCGAAGCCGCTCTCGGCCGAGTGGTCGGCGTAGTTGAGGCCGACGCAGATGATCTTGCCGGGGGTGGTCAGCGGCGGAAGCAGCTCGACGGAATCGAGGCTGACGGCGGGGGCGGAGAGAAGGACTTGGCCGGCGGCCTTCAGGGCCTCCGGGCCGGCCGCGACGAGGCTGTCGAGCGTGCCGGGAAAGTTCGCGTCGGTGGCGAGCAGCCCGTGGAAGCCGCCCCCGGGCGCCGCGGCGGCGAGGCCGGTCGTGTCACCCCTGCGGAACGTCGCGAAACGCATCCCTATTCCCTCCTCTTGTCGTTGCCTGACGATGGCACCGGCCAGATGGATCATGCAAGAGAAAATAGATTATCCATGGGAGGATGAATTTGTGCTACGGCGGGGCAGGAGGTGCCGATGCCGCGCGACACACCGGGCCTGAGCCTGACCCAATCCGTCTATGAGCAGTTGCGGGCGGACCTTCTGGCCTGCCGGCTCTGGCCAGGCGACCGGCTGAAGATCAGCGACCTCTGCCAATCCATGGGGGTGAATCTCGGCGCGGTGCGGGAGGCGCTGTCGCGCCTCTCCTCCGAGGGGCTGGTGGTGGCGGAGCCGCAGCGGGGCTTCCGCGTGGCGCCGATCTCGGCCACCGAGCTGCGCGACCTGACGGAGGTGCGGATCGAAGTTGAGGCGCGTTGCCTGCGCCGCTCGATCGAGGTGGCGGACGTGAGATGGGAAACGGCGATCGTTGCCGCCCATCACGGCCTGACCCGCCTGCCCGAGCGCGACCCCGACGACCCATCCCGCGCGAATGATGCCTGGTCGGCCCAGCACGCAGCCTTCCACCGGGCACTGGTGGCGGGCTGTGGCAGCCCCTGGCTCCTGCGGCTGCGCGACAGCCTCTACGACCAGAGCGAACGCTACCGCCGCCTCTCTGTGCCGCTGGGACGGGCCGAGCGCGAGGTGGGCCGCGAACACCGGGAAATTATGGAGGCGGCCGTTTCCCGCCAGGCCGACCGCGCCTGCGCCCTGCTGGCGGAACACTTCCGGGCGACGACGCTCATCCTGCTGGAAGTGGATGCCCTGGGGGAGGACACGTGAGGGGCTGACACGGGTGATCCCGGGGAGAGGAAGAAAGAATTCTTCCTCTCCCCGGACCCCTCACCATCATCTTTTTCTATCTGGCTGAAATGCTTCGAGGCCGATGTGCCTCGGCCCGTGGACCCGGGGCACTGCCTCGGACGTCCGGAGAGGGCAGAGCCCTCTCCGGAGTGGTCAGCGGGCCTGCTGGATCGCCGAGAGCACCCAGGTCTCGCCGGGGCGGCGCGCGAAGGTCCAGATCTCCGTCACGGTCTGGCGAGTGTTGGGGTCGCCCTCCACCACCTGCCCCGCGGCGTCGCGGGTCACGTCGATGAGGCTGAAGCGCATCGCGACGGTGGCGTAGTCGGTACCGCCCTCGGACCAAGCCTCGGCAAGGTCGCCGGCCTCCAGGCGCACGTCGCGGGTCTCGTTCCGCCAGCCACGGGCGGCGAGGTCACGCAGGTCGCCCTCGAAGTAGCGGACCATCTCCGGGGTGGCGAGGCGGCGCAGGGTGGCCACGTCCGCGGACGACCAGGCGCGGTTGATGGCGACGAGGCGGTCGCCGAAGGCGCTGAAATCCGCCTCGCCGATGTTCACCGGGCGGGTCGCCGCACGGCCGCCGGCGCCGCCCATGGCGTTGCCATCCATCTCACGGGCATAGGCGTTCGGCACGGCACCGCGCGGCCCGGCGCCGGCCATGGCCGGCATGCCGGCGCGGCGGCCGCGGATGACGCGCAGCACGAGCCAGACGATGCCGGCGATGATGGCCAGCTGCAGCAGGAAGCCGAGGAAGCCCGAGCCGCCGGACATGCCGCCGAAGGCGCCGTGGCCGAAGAGCATGCCGGCGATGCCGGCACCCAGCAGGCCGCCCATCAGGCCGCTCATAAACCCGCCGCCGAACATCCCGCCCCGGCTGGGCGTGGTGTAGGAGGGCGCGGGACGCGGCTGGTAGCCAGGATTGGCGTAGCCCGGCGCCTCGCGCGGGGTTTCCGTGCGGTTGAAGGGGGTGGCGGTGCCCGGCGCGGTGCGCGTCGAGGGCGGGGCGCTGTAGCTGCGCGACCCGCGGCTGCCCGAGGAGGCGCCGCCGCCGGGGCGTGCCTCGGCGATGGCGGGACCGAGCGCGAGGGCCAGGGCGGCGAAGGCGGCCAGGAGGCGGGCGCGACGGCGCATGGGGGTGGTGCTCCGAGAGAGGTTTCTCACAGTGCTGTAATATAGTGGAAAGGCCCCCGGTTTCCATGGGGGCCTTTCAGGAGTGGCGGCGCGGCCCTCAGGCCGGCTCGGCCTCGCGCTTCCTCATCATGGCCTGAAAGGCGGGGCGGGACTGGCAGGCGGCGATCCAGGCGGCCAGGTTTGGCGCGGCCTCGAAGAGGGCGCGGGCGGGCTGGGCGTAGCGGATCACCTCTGCCAGGTTGATGTCGGCCACCGTGAAGCGACCGCCCACCAGGTGCCCGCCGCCGGCCGCGAGCGCCGCGTCCAGTACGGCGAAGGGGGCGCGCAGCCGCGCCTCGGCGGCCTCCGGGTCGCGCTTCTGGGCGATGGCCAGCGTGTCCGCCTCGATGCCCATGCCCCAGAGCGACCACATCACCGCCAGCCCCTCCTCCCGCGCGTCTTTCGGCGCGAGCGGGCCGCCGTGCTTGCGGGCGAGATAGAGGCTGATGGCGAGGGATTCGTGCAGGACGAAGCCGTCATCGTCCATGCTGGGGATCAGCCCGTTGGGGTTGACCGCGCGGAAGGAGGGCGAGGCGGTGTTCAGGGGCGCATCCGGCGCCGCCGGGTCCTTCAGGCGATAGGCCTGGATCACCGGCACCCCCTCGAAGTCCAGCCCCAGCTCCATGGCGGTCCAGACGGGGCGCGTCGCGCGGGAGCGCAGGACGCCGTAGATCTTCAGGGCCATGGGGCGGTTCCTCGGTTGTTGCCGGTGCCGGCTTAGCAGAGGAACCCGCCGGTGATCAGGCCCCCGCCATCGTCAGCCCCTCGATCCGGAGCGTGGGACTGTCCGTGCCGCGCCGGAAGCGGAGGTCGTTGGCCGGGGTGATGTGCAGGAACATCTCGAGCAGGTTCCCGGCGATGGTGACGCCCGAGAAGGGCTCCGCCAGCTGCCCACCCCGGATCATGAAGCCGGAGGCGCCGCGGCTGTAGTCGCCGGTCAGCCCGTTGATGCTGCTGCCGATCATCTCGGTGACGTACAGCCCCTCCGCGATGTCAGCCATCAGCGCCTCGGGCGAGACGGTGCCCGGCTCCAGCCAGAGATTAGTGGTGGAGGGCGAGGGCGGCCCGCCCACCGCGCGGGCGGCGCGCCCGTTGGAGGCGAGGCTGAGTTGCCGCGCCGAGCGCCAGTCCAGCAGCCAGTGGTTCAGCACCCCGTCCTCGACGATCGCGAGCGGCGCGGTCGGCATTCCCTCGGCGTCGAAGGGGCGGGAGCGAAGGCCGCGCGGGCGGGTCGGGTCGTCCCGTATCGTCAGGCCGCGGGCCATGACCTGGGTGCCCATCTTCTCCCGCAGGAAGCTCGTGCCGCGCGCGACCGAGGCCCCGTTCGCGGCGCCCACGAGATGGCCGATGATCGAGCTCGCCACGCGCGGGTCGTAGACCACCGGCAGGCGCGCGGTGGCCGGGCGGATCGGGTTCAGGCGGCGCACCGCCCGCTCCCCCGCGTTTCGGCCGAGGGTTTCGGGATCGTCCAGGTCCGACAGGTGGGTGGCGGAGGCGTAGTCGTAGTCCCGCTCCATCCCCGTGCCCTGCCCGGCCAGCGCCGTGACGGAGAGGCTGTGCCCACTGCGCGTGTAGGTACCGGCGAAGCCGTTGGAGGCGGCCAGCGCGATCACGGTCCGGCTCCACCCCGCATCCGCCCCTTCGGAATTGGTGACGCCGGCGATGGCGCGGGCGGCCTCCTCGGCGCGGCGGGCGCGGTCGGTCAGCAAGGCGACGTCCGGCTCCACCCCGTCGTCCATGTCGAGCGGCAGGTCGGCCAGCGACGGCACGCGCTCGGGCAGGCCGCCGAAGGGGTCCTCCGGCACGGCGCGCGCCATGGCGACGGCGCGCTCGGCCAGGGCCGCGAAGCCGCGCGGGTCGGCATCGGTGGTGGAGACGATCGCCTGCCGCCGCCCGACGAAGACGCGCAGCCCGATATCGAAGCCCTCCGCGCGCTCGACGTTCTCGACCTCCCCCAGCCGCATCTGGAGGGAGAGGGAGGCGCCGGCGGCCAGCATGGCGTCCGCCGCATCCGCCCCCGCCGCGCGCGCGGCGGAGACGAGGGCGGCCAGGGCCTCGCGCGGGTCGGCCTTCGTCAGCGTCTCGCTCACGCCGCCAGCCTTTCGATCACCTCGGGCAGGTGTGGCACGCGGCCGGCAGGGCCGAGGGCGGCGAGCGTCGGCGCCGCGCGGAAGGCGCGGGCGGCGGCCTCCTGCACCTGCTCCACCGTGACGGCGGCGATGCGGGCCTTCGTCTCCTCCACGGGGATGATGCGGCCGTGCACCTGGAGCTGGCGCGCGAGCTGCTCGCACCGCGAGCCCGTGGATTCGAGGGACATGAGCACGGAGGCGCGGAGCTGCGCCTTGGCGCGGGCCAGCTCCTCCTCGGTCACGTCGTGCTGGACGCGGCGGAGTTCCTCGAGCGTGGCCGGCATGAGCTCGGCCGCCTGCTCCTCGCCGGTGCCGGCGTAGATCGTGAAGAGGCCGGCATCCCGGTAGGGCGAGTGGAAGGAGTAGACGGAATAGACCAGCCCGCGCCGCTCGCGGATCTCCTGGAACAGGCGCGACGACATGCCGCCGCCGAGGATGGTGGAGAGCAGCATCGTCGGGTGGTGCATGGGGTCGCCATAGGCCGGCCCCGGGAAGCCCAGCAGCAGGTGGACCTGGTCGAGGTCACGCTCCTCGCGGAACTCGCCGCCGGTGTAGCGGGCGGGCTCGGCCTCGTGCTGGTCGGTGGTCGGCAGGTCGGCGAAGTGCTGCTTCGTCAGCTCCACCAGCGCGTCGTGGTCCACCGCGCCGGCGGCGGCCACCACCATGCGCGAGGGACCGTAGTGGCGGCGCATGTAGCCGGTCAGCGCCTCGCGCGGCAGCGTCTCGATGATCCCGGCTGGGCCCAGCGTCGGGCGGCCCATCGGCTGGCCGTGGAAGGCGCGCTCCTGGAAGTGGTCGAAGACGATGTCGTCGGGCGTGTCGTTTGCCTGGCCGATCTCTTGAAGGATGACGCCGCGCTCGCGCTCCACCTCCTCGGGGATGAAGGTGGAGTGGGTCAGGATGTCGCCGAGGATGTCGGTGGCCAGCGGCAGGTCCTCCTTCAGGACCTTGGCGTAGTAGGCGGTGGTCTCGCGCGCCGTATAGGCGTTCAGGTGGCCGCCCACCGCCTCGATCTCGCGCGCGATGGCGGAAGCGTCGCGCTTCTCGGTTCCCTTGAAGGCCATGTGCTCGAGGAAATGGGAGACGCCGTTCTCCTCGGGCGTCTCGTCGCGCGTGCCGGTATGGACATAGGCGCCGATGGAGGCGGTCTCCACGCGACTCATGGTGTCGGAGACAACGGTCAGCCCGTTCGGCAGGCGGGTGAGCCGGATCGCGCCGCCGTTGGCGGGATCGGTGGCGGCGGCGAGGGTGGACTCGGTCATGTCGGGGGGACTGGCTTCCGGAGAAAAGGCGTTTCAGGGACCGAATGTAGGGTGTCCGGCCGCCGGGTGCGAGCCATGCGGCCGGTCGGCCCGCCGGGCAGGGCCGGAGGGAGAGCCGGGCGGAGGTTCCGGGAGGGCCGCGAGCAGCACCGCCCGCTCCACTGGCTTCGTCACGTGGCCGTCCATCCCGGCGGCCATGCAGGCGGCCACCTCGTCCGTCAGGGCGCCCGCGGTCACCGCGAGGATCCGCAGCCGGGCGGCCTCGCCGGGCAGGGCGCGGATCCGGCGGGTCGCCTCCAGCCCGTCCATGCCGGGCATCAGCACGTCCATCAGCACCACCTCCGGCAGGCCGGCCTCGCCGGGATTGGCCACCGCCTGCAGCGCGGCGGCGCCGTCCGCCGCCTCGAGGACGCGGTGCCCGGCCCGCTCCAGCATGGCGCGCAGGACAAGGCGGTTGACCTCGATGTCGTCCACCACCAGCACGGTGATTCCCGGCGGGGTCCCGGCCGCGACCGGAGCGGCCTCCACGGGGGCAACGGCCTGCGGCGGTTCGGCATCGGGCAGGGGGAGCCAAGCCTCAAAGACGCTGCCGCGCCCGCCGGGTGGGGTGCCGAAGCGGATGGAGCCGTCCATCGCCTGGGCGAGCCGGGCGGAGATCGCGAGGCCGAGGCCGGTGCCGTCGCCCTTCGCCGCCTCCCGCGTCGCGCGGGTGTAATCCTCGAAGAGGCGGTCGCGGAAATCCTCGGGCACGCCGGGGCCGTCGTCGGTGATGGTGAGAATGAGGCCGCCCTGGGCGCGGCGCCGCACGGCCAGCGTGACCCTCCCGCCGGACGGCGTGAACTTCACGGCGTTGCCGAGCAGGTTGTGCAGGATCTGGCGGACCCGGAGCGGATCGCAGAGCACGGCCTCCGGCAGGTTGGGCGCGATCTCCTCCAGCAGCATCACGTTCTTCGCCCTGGCGGCGCCGCGGACAAGGCCGGTCACCTCCTCCAGCAGGGCGCGGAGAAGGGTAGGGACAGGCACCAGTTCCAGCCGCCCGGCCTCAATGCGGGAGAGGTCCAGCACATCGGTCAGCAGGGCGTTCAGGTGGCGCCCCGCTCGCTCCAGCATCGCCGCGCGGTCGTGCTGCTCCGCGCCCAGGCTGGGGTCCTGGGCCAGGGCCTGGGCGAGGCCGAGCACGCCGTTCAGTGGGGTGCGGAGCTCGTGGCTGAGATGCGCGAGGAAGCGGGTCTTGCCAGCGCTGGCCGCATCCGCCGCGTCCCGCGCCGCGCGCAGGGCGGCGTTCGCCTCGCGCTCCTCCTGTTCCCGCACGAGGGAGACGAGGACAAGGGCGGTGCTGGCCGCCAGCGCGGTGCCGAGGATGACGAGCACGTCCAGCCAGAGGCTGCTGGCGTAGCTGCTGATCGGCGCCTGGATGGGTTGGAACAGCAGAAAGGGAATGCGCAGCAGGTAGGCCGCGGCATTGGCCAGCAGCACCCAGATGAGCAGCCGCTGCGAGCGGAAGGACGCGGCCTCGCTCGAGAAGGAGAGCTCCCAGGCCGCGAGGATGTTGTAGACGGCCGCTACCAGCCCCATCGCGAGCACGCGGATGGCAATGCTGGCGTAGAAGTCCGGCACCTGGCAGGCCGCCAGCCAGAGCAGCGCCCCTGCCAGAACGGCCAGCGGCGGCACCCGCCGCCCCATGAAGCGCCGCGCCCCGGCCCAGATCAGCCCGTAGCTGACGGCCAGCAACGCATTGCCGAGATCGATTGAGATCCAGCCCGGTGCCACGGCGCGCAGCGCCAGGAGCGGCAGCCCAACCGCCCCCAGCGAATGCGCCGCCCCCCAGTAGGCGAGCGCCAGGTGCCGCCGGGTCTGGTTCCAGAGGAAGAGCAGGACGGCGCCGCAGGTGACCGCCAGCGCGAAGGTGAGAACGAAGGCAGTCGGCGCGTGCAGCAAGGGCGTGAGCGTCCGGTCATGGGCGGGCGACGTTGGCGGGCGAGACTAGACCGAGGCGTGGGCACAACCAATCACCTTGGTGGCGGGCCAGCCTCCAACCACCGGTAGTATCCCGCCTCCCTGGATGGGCTGGCCGAGATCGCCCCGCGGGCCGGCCGTCGATCCCCGCTTCCAGCTAGGCCGCGCGCCGTGCGCGGGACGGAGCGATCTCCGGCTGCTCGACCACGGCGGGCGGCCTCGGCGGGGCGGGGCGCGCGATCGCCCGCGGGGGGGCGGGGGGCTCGGGCGCCATCCTCGGCATGAAGAGGATGATCCCGGCGAGGATCGCGGCGGCCAGCGGACGGGCGGGGATGCGGCGCGCGGGCCGCGCGGCGGGTCGGCGGGTGCGGCGCCGGCGCGGGCGGGTCGGCGCTGCCTCCGGAAGCGGTGTGGCCGGCGTCTCAGGCCACTCAATCAGGCGCTCGATCCGCGGCAGGTCCGCCACGTTCAGCAGCAGCACGCCGACGCGCGCCGCAAGGGCGTGGGCCGCGGCCGTATAGGGCGCGTTGGAGACGACCGCCGCCGCGTCCGCTCCCGCATAGCCGCGCCCCGCCAGGGCCTCCTGCACGGCCTTGTTGCCCACGGGCCGTGCGTGGAGCTTGCACTGGATCACCAGCGCGCGCCCGTCCTTCCGCGCCAGCACGTCCACTCCCTGGTCGCCCGAGCCGCGCCCGACGGCGACCGACCAGCCGCGGGCGGCCAGGACATCGCCGCAGTGCTGCTCGAACTGGCGGGGGGTGAGGGTGGGAAGCGGCTCCGGGGCCGCCGGCTCCACCGGCACGGCGTGGACGAGCACCAGCAGGGCGGCGAGGCCGAGAAGGGCGATGGCGGCGAGAAGCAGCACCATCCCGGTCCCCTCCCTACCGCCTTCGTCACTCCGGCGGGCCGCCGGCGGCCTGCCCAGGCCTTGCGACTCGGCGGATCAGCGCCCGGACAGGGGTTTTACGTGCCGTTCCTCAGAGCGGACTTCAACAAGGGAGTCTAACCTTCACGCGAAAAACCTTCCGTGGGGACAACCACTTGGCGCCTCATTGCAACCGGCCCGGCGCGGGGACGCTCCTGCGAGGAGTTCATCAAGGAGGGACCGGTCGATGGCGCATGGCGAGAAAGACCACGATCCCGGTGATTCCGTGCCGCCCGGCGTGGCGCCGAAATACCCGCCACCGCTGACGGAGGAGGACCAGCGGGTGAAGAGGAAGCTGGAACAACTCGGCGGCGGCAGTCGCCCCGAACCGGGACAGCCGCAAGGACAGGCGGAGACGGACGGGCCGGAAAAGAGGGGGAGCTGAGGGGCGCTTGCGGTCTCCGGAGGGGGTTCTGCCCTCTCTCGGAGCCGCCGGGGCTCAGCTCTCGCGCGGCAGGGGATTGCGCCCGCGGAATTCCGGACTGGTCAGCAGGAATTCGCGCACCTGCCGCACCGAGTAGCGTTCGGCGTAGAGATCGAGGGCGGCCTCTTCCGCCTCGCGGTCGAGCAGCCAGCGGAAGAGGGCCGCCACGTCTTCGCGGCTGGCCAGGCGGTTGCGCTCGAGGCGCCTTCGGCCTTGCTGCTCCAGCAAGGCGGCGAATTCATTGCGGCGAAAGTTGCGCTGTCGCTTGCGGGCGTCCGCGATGATGCCGGCCACCTGGCTGCCGACGCCGGCGGCGACATGGTGCTCCGCGCCTTCAACCCATCGCATGCGGTCGAAGCCGAGGTCGTTGAAGCGCGCCTGGTGGAAGGAGGCGCCCTTGGCGCCGATGTAGCGGCCGAAGCACACGTCGGTCATCACCCGGGCGATGCCGAGGGCGTGGCAGCCGATCGTCTTGATCGCGTCCTGCGAGGTGTGCGGGCCCGCGACGTCGAGGCCCTCCATCCAGCGGTAGATCGCCATGTGGTCGCGCCAGGTGTAGTCGGCCCCCTCGAGGATGGCGTCGTAGGGTGCCATCCATTCGCGCAGGCGCCGCCAGGGCTCGCGCTTCAGGCCGAAGGCCCAATGGTGGTCCAGCATGACCAGCCAGGCCTCAGGGCCGGGGGGTAGGGCATTGTGGTCGCCATAGGCGGCGAAGTAGCCGATGCGCGGGTCGCGGTCCGCGACGGCGCGCAACTCCTCCATGATGCGGAGGTATTCGGGGCCGAGCTCAAGGTCGTCCTCGAAGAAATATGCGCAGTCGGCGCCGAGCGCCTCGAAGGCGAGGACCTCGCCGCGGCGGATATTGGCGGCGATGCCGAGGTTGACGCGGGAGGCCGCTACCTGGCCGCGCGGGAAATGGGCGCGGAAGGCGGCGATGGAGGCCTCGATCTCGGCGTCCTCGGCGTAGCGCAGGCCGGTGCGGGGGGAGACGGCGCCGTCCTGCAGGAGGAAGACGCGGCGGGGATCGAGGGCGACGCCGCGCTGGTGGAGAAGGGAGGCGCAGACGCGGTCAAGATAGGCGGGGCGGTTGAAGCCGACGAGGATCACGGGGACCTCGAGCACCCGGGGGGCGGGTTCGCCGTGGAAGGGCGAGGCTGCCAGCGCGTTGCTCAACCGGGTTCTCCTGGTCCCGCGCCCTCGCTAGGCCGCGACGCGCGCGAAGGCAACGGGTTGGATGCACGGCCCACGTGCCCTTTGCCCGCCGGCGAGCGGCAGGCTGCCGTGCCGGCCCTCAGCCCTCCTCGCGCCCGAGTTCGAGGGCGCGGGCATAGACCTGGCGACGGGGCAGGCCGGTGGCGGCGGCAACCATGGCGGCGGCGTCGCGCAGGGACTGGCCGGCGGCGAGGGCGGCGCGGAGCCGGTCATCCACCTCCTCGGCGCCGCCGGTGGTCTCGGGGGCCGGACCGACGACGACGACGATCTCGCCGCGCGCCGGATGGGCGGCGTAGTGGGCGGCGAGTTCGGGCAGGGAGGCGCGGCGCACCTCCTCGAAGCGCTTCGTCAGCTCGCGCGCGACGGCGGCGGGGCGGTCGCCGAAGCCCGTCGCGAGAGAGGCCAGGCATTCGGCGAGGCGGTGCGGGGCCTCAAAGAAGATGAGGGTGGCGGCGAGGCCGGCGGCTTCAGCGGCGCGAAGCCGCCCAATGGCCTCGGCGCGGGCACCCTCGCGCGGGGGCAGGAAGCCCATGAAGAGGAAGGGCTGGGGCGGCAGGCCGGAGAGGGTGAGGGCCATGACCGCCGCGTTGGGGCCGGGCACGGCGGAAACGGGGGCGCCGGCCTCCATGGCGGCGCGGGCGAGGCGGTAGCCGGGGTCGCTGACCAGCGGCGTGCCGGCATCGGAGACGAGGGCGATGCGGGCGCCGCCGAGAAGGCGCTCCAGCAGGCGCGGCACCTCGCGCCCCTCGTTGTGGTCGTGCAGGGGCTGGAGAGGCGCGGAGATGCCGTGGCGGGCGAGGAGGGGCGCGGTGACGCGCGTGTCCTCGCAGAGGATGAGTTCGGCGCCGCGCAGGGTCACGACTGCGCGGGAGGAAAGGTCTCCCAGGTTGCCGATGGGGGTCGCGACCAGCCATAACCCGGGAGCCAGCCCGGCGGACGCGCCGAGAACCGGGCCCCCGGCACCCAGTTCCTCACCAGAAGGGGGCTCGCTTGCATCCTGATCTGTTCCGGGGCCCTGCCCTGGCCCCCCGGTCTTCCAGTCCGGCAATCCGCGTCCCCCGCCCGTTCCCGCGCCCAATCCGGGGCCTGAGCGCCGTGGCGGCGCTGCTGGCCCTTGTGGGCCTGGCGGCCTGCGCGCCGCAAGTTCCGCGCGCCCAGTTCTATGGCGGGCCCGCCGCGCCGCTCTTCGCCGGTGGGCCGCAGGCGCCCACCCAGGCGCCGGTCGCGCGGGTCGCGGTGCTGCTGCCGATGAGCGGGCCGCAGGCGGCGCTGGGACCGGCCATGCTGAACGCGGCCACGATGGCGCTGTTCGAATCGGGCGCGCGCGGGGTGGAGCTGGTGCCGCGCGACACCACGGGTTCCTCCGGCGGCGCCTCGGAGGCAGTGCGCTCGGCGCTGGCGGAGGGCGCGCGGGTGGTGGTGGGGCCGCTGACCGGCTCCGAGACCACGGCTGCGGCCGGGCAGGCGAGGGCGGCGGGGGTGCCGGTGATCGCCTTCACCAACGACGTGGAGCAGGCGGGCAACGGCGTCTGGGCCGCGGGCCTGACGCCCTCGCAGCAGGTGCGGCGGCTGCTGGTCTCGGCGCAGGCGGCGGGGGTCCGGCGCATGGGGCTGGCGGGGCCGGACGGGCCCTTCACGCGGCAGCTCGCGAACGCGCTGCGCAATGCCTCGCGCGAGGCCGGGATGTCGCCGCCGGTGATCGTGACCTATCCGGGCGCGGCATCCCGCCCGCAGGCGGCGGGGCAGGTGGTGGCCCAGGCGGGGACGGAAGCGATCGGGCTGCTGATCCTCGGGGAGAGCGGGGCGCAGGCGCGCGAGATGGCCGCCGCGCTGGCCGCGGCCGGGGTCGGCGCGCCTGCCACGCGGCTCGGCGGGCCGGCGCTCTGGGCCGGGGACGCCTCCCTGGCTTCCGAGCCGGCGCTGGCGGGTGCCCTGGTGCCCGGGCCTGACCCCGGCGCGCGCGCGGCCTTCGAGGCGCGCTACGAGGCGGCCTTCGGCAGTCGGCCGCCGCGGCTGGCCGCCACGGCCTATGACGCGACCTCGGCCGCGCTGCGCTCCGTCCGACCCTTCGATCCGACCACCCCCGCCGCGCTGCCGGTCGGCGAGCCCCTGCAGGGGGCAGAGGGCGCCTTCCGGCTGCTGCCGAACGGGCAGGTGCAACGGGCGCTGGCCGTCTACGCGCTGACGCCCGGGGCGGAGCCGCAGATGGTGGAGCCGCCGCTGATGCCGGGGGCGGCGGGCTCGTAATCCTGGCGGCGGCCCGGTCCTGACCCCCCCGCGCCCGCCCCTGCCCGACGTGCTGCGCGCCGCCGGGCTGCTGGGCGGCGTGCCGGTGCTCGTGCTGCTGGTGCTCGGCCTTTCCGGCCGGGCGGACGGAGGGGCGGTGCTGCTGGGGCTGCTGGTGACAGCCATCGGGGCCTTCCTGCTCGGCTGGTCCTGGGTAAGGACGCTGGCGGGGCTGGAGGCGGACCTGCGGGCGGCGGCCGATGGGCGGGCACCGGGCCCCACCCCGCGCCCGCTTACCCGGGCCGCGGGGCGGGTGACGGAATTGGCCGCGCGCCTGGCCCGGAGCCTCGCGGAGCGGGAGGAGATGGTGGGACGCCTGCGCCGCGCCGATGCCGCGATCATCGAGGCGCTGCCGGACCCGCTGATCGTGCTCGCGGCCGACCGGCGGCCGCTGCGGGCGAATGCCGCTGCGCGCCGCTTCTTCGGCGGCGAGGGCCCTGCGGCCGCGACGGCCGATACCGCGGCCTTCCTGCGCCACCCGGGCATCGCCGGTGCCGTGGACCGGGCGCTGGCCGAGGGCGTGCCGCAGGTGGCGGAGGCGGTGCTGCCGGTGCCGGTGCCGCGTGACCTCTCGACGCAGGTGATCCCGCTCGACCCGCCGCTCTCGGACGGGGGGCGGCTGCTGGTGGTGCTGGCGGACCGCACCCAGGCGCGGGCGGCGGAGCGGATGCGGGCGGATTTCGTCGCCAATGCGAGCCACGAGTTGCGCACGCCGCTCGCCTCCATCATGGGCTTCGTGGAGACGCTGCGGGGCCCGGCGGAGGGCGATGCCGAGGCGGGCGCGCGGTTCCTCAAGATCATCGCCGAGCAGGCGGAGCGGATGCGGCGGCTGATCGAGGATCTGCTGGGCCTCTCGCGCATCGAGATGACGGAGCACCAGGCGCCGACCGGCAGCGCCCGGCTGGACGAGCTTGCGCGAGGGGAGGCGGAAGCGATGGCGCCGATCTTCGCCGCGCGGGGGGCGCGGCTGGCGCTGGAGCTGGAGCCCGCGACGGCCGAGCCCGCCGATCCCGGGCAGCTCTCGCAGGTGTTGCGGAACCTGATGGAGAACGCGGTGCGCTACGGGCGGGAGGGCGGGCAGGTGGTGCTCTCCGTCCGGGTCCTGGCCGCGCCGGAGGGGGCGTTGCCGCCGGGGGTGCTGCTGCGGGTGGCGGATGACGGGCCGGGGATCGCGCGCGAGCACATCCCGCGGCTGACGGAGCGCTTCTACCGCGTGGATGCGGGGCGCTCGCGAGGCGTGGGCGGCACGGGACTGGGGCTGGCCATCGTGAAGCACATCGTCTCCCACCACCGCGGGCAGCTGCTGATCGAGAGCGAGCCGGGGCGGGGGACGGCGATGCGGGTCTGGCTGCCCGGGCATTGAGGGTGGTGGGTCCGGGGGGCAGCACCGCCGGGGAAGTTCGAGGATTTCGCCGTTCGGCCCTGGTCCCGGCGGGGCCGAAAAAATAGAAGGGGCGCCGGGAGGAATTCTTCTCCCGCCCCGGTCCGACATCCTTCTTCGGGCGGGGCACCCTCAACGAAGCCCCCGGCGCTCCAACTGCCGGCCGGCCAGGAAACCCTTTCCATGCAGCGTGTCTTCTCGGGCATCCAGCCCTCCGGCGTCCCCACCCTCGGCAACTACCTGGGGGCCATCCGCAACTGGGTGCCGATGCAGGACACGCACGAGGCGATCTTCTGCGTGGTGGACCAGCACGCGATCACCCAGTGGCAGGACCCTCGCGAGCTGACGCGGCAGACGCGGGACATGGCGGCGGCGCTGCTGGCCTGCGGGCTCGACCCCGCGCGCTGCACGCTCTTCGTGCAGTCCCACGTGCACGCGCACACGCGCCTGGCCTGGATCTTCAACTGCGTGGCGCGGATCGGCTGGCTGAACCGGATGACGCAGTTCAAGGACAAGGCGGGCAAGGACCGCGACAACGCGGGCGCGGGCCTCTACGTCTATCCGAACCTGATGGCGGCCGACATCCACGCCTATCACGCGACGCGCGTGCCGGTGGGCGAGGACCAGAAGCAGCACCTGGAGCTGGCGAACGACATCGCCGAGAAGTTCAACCACGACTACGGCGTGGAGTTCTTCCCGCATATCGACGCGCATATCATGGGCGTGGCGGCCCGCGTGATGTCGCTGCGCGACGGCACGAAGAAGATGAGCAAGTCGGATCCCTCCGACCAGTCGCGCATCAACCTCTCCGACGACGCGGACACGATCTCGCTCAAGATCCGCCGCGCGAAGACCGACCCGGAGCCGCTGCCCTCGGAGATGCAAGGACTGGAGAACCGGCCGGAGGCGCGGAACCTGGTGGGCATCCTGGCCGCCATCACCGACACGACGCCGGAGGGGGTGCTGCGCCAGCACGGCGGGCAGGGCTTCGGCACTTTCAAGGGGATCCTGGCCGACGCGCTGACCGCGCATCTATCGCCCATCGCGGCGGAGACGCGGCGGCTGCTTGACGATCCGGGGGCGGTGGACGCGCTGCTGCGGCGTGGCGCGGAGCGCGCGCGGGCGATCGCGGAGCCGATCGTGGCGAAGGCGGAGGAGCTGGTCGGCTTCCTGCCGCCGCGCTGACGACCTGCCCATCATGCTGAGGGGGATCCTCACCGTCGGCGTCTGGACGCTGGGCAGCCGCGCGCTCGGCTTCCTGCGGGACATGCTGATCGCGGCCAGCCTCGGCGCGGGGCCGATCGCCGACGCCTTCTTCATCGCCCTGAAGCTGCCGAACCTGTTCCGGCGGCTCTTCGGGGAGGGCGCCTTCAACGCGGCCTTCGTGCCGGCCTTCGCGGGCACGCTGGCCGTTTCCGGCCCCGTGCAGGCGCGGGCGCTGGCCGAGCGCATGTCCACGCTGATGACGCTGTGGCTGACGCTGCTGGCGACCCTGGGCATCCTCTTCATGCCGCAGGTGATGACGGTGCTGGCGCCTGGCTTCACCGACGACCCGCTGCGCTTCGAGCTGGCGGTCGAGATGACGCGGATCACCTTTCCCTACCTCGTCTTCATCTGCCTCACCGCGCTCGTCTCGGGCGTGCTGAACGGGCTGGACCGCTTCGCGGCCGCGGCCGGCGCGCCGGTGCTGTTCAACCTGCTCTCCATGGGCGCGCTCTTCGCGCTCTCGCCCTTCGTCGCGACGCCCGGGCACGCGCTAGCCTGGGGGGTGACGGTCTCGGGGGCGGCGCAGCTGCTGCTCGTCTGGGTGGCGGTCGCGCGGGCGGGGATGCCGATGCGGATCGTCTCCCGCCCGCGCATGACGCCGGAGGTGCGGGCGGTGCTCAGGCGGATGGGGCCGGGGCTGATCGGCGCAGGTGTGACGCAGCTCAACCTGGCGGTGGACGTGATCATCTCCTCGCTGCTGCCGGCGGGGGCGGTGTCCTATCTCTACTACGCCGACCGGATCGGGCAGCTGCCGCTCGGCGTCATCGGGGCGGCGGTGGGGACGGCGATGCTGCCGCTGCTGTCCAAGCAGTTGCAGGGCGGCAAGCCGCTCTCCGCGCATCGCACGATGAACCGGGCGCTGGAGCTCTCACTGGCTCTCGCGCTGCCGGCGGCCGCGGCGCAGGCGCTGCTGGCCTGGCCGATCATCTCGGGCCTTTTCGTGCGCGGCGCCTTCGGGGAACTGGAGGGGGCGGCGACGGCGGCGGCGCTGACGGCCTACGCGCTGGGGCTGCCGGCCTTCATTCTGGTAAAGGCCTTCGTGCCCGGCTTCTTCGCGCGCGGGGACACGGCGACGCCGGTGAAGGTGGGGCTGGCGGTGGTGGCGTTGAACCTCGCGCTGAACCTCGTTCTCACACGCTATCTCGCGCATGTGGGGATCGCGCTGGCGACGGGGCTTTCGGCCTGGGTGAACGTGATCGTTCTCGCCTGGCTGCTGCGGCGGCGGCAGGCTTGGCGGCCGGACCGGCGGCTGCGACGGCGCGTGCCGCGGCTGCTGATCGCGACGCTCGCCATGGCGCTGGTGCTGCTGGCGCTGCGCGCGGTGGTGCCGGAGCCGGTTGGGTCGACCATGCGGCTGGCGGTGCTGGCGATGTATGTCGCGGTGGGGCTGGTGACGTATTTCGGGATCGCGCAGGCAATCGGTGCGTTGCACCTGGCGGAGATCAGGCGGCGGCGCGCCGCGCCGGCGTCTCCATGAAGGGTTTACTCCTGGGGCATTAGGATTGCGGACGTTCAGCCGGAAAGTCAGGGCATGAGCAAGGACGCTGCAAGGGGCGGCGGGAAGGAACGGATAGGGTCCGCTTGCGGCGCCGCTCAGCGCGCCCTTATGCTCGGGGCGGAGGCGCTCGGTCGGGAACGCCCGTATGGGGTGGATCGGTCCGGGAAGGGTCCTGCGCATGGGCGAAGTCCGGGCGATCAGCCGCAGTTCCGCCGTGGCGCCCCTGCGCGGATGCCGCTGACCATGCGATGCGCCCTGGCCGGGCCGCGCCCCCGAACCAACGCCCTCGCCACCTTACGCCGTGCCCCCTCGATCCCGTCGCGAAGGGGCGGGCGGGGCCCCGCGCACCTCATCCTCCGACTATCCGTGGCAACATGAAGGACCAATCAATGAGCCTCATCAGCAAGCGCGTCATGGTCACGGGCGGCGCGGGCTTCCTCGGGTCCCATCTCTGCGAGAGGCTGCTGCAGGACGGGCACGAGGTGCTCTGCGTGGACAACTTCTTCACGGGGCGGCGCGCCAACATCGCGCACCTCCTCGGCAACCCGCGCTTCGAGCTGATGCGGCATGACGTGACCTTCCCGCTCTATGTCGAGGTGGACGAGATCTATAACCTCGCCTGCCCGGCCTCCCCCGTGCACTACCAGCACGACCCCGTGCAGACGACGAAGACGAGCGTGATCGGCGCGATCAACGTGCTCGGCCTTGCCAAGCGGCTGCGCGTGCCGGTGATGCAGGCCTCCACGAGCGAGATCTACGGTGACCCGACGGTGCACCCGCAGCGCGAGGAGTACTGGGGCAACGTGAACACGCTCGGCCCCCGCGCCTGCTACGACGAGGGCAAGCGCTGCGCGGAAACACTCTTCTTCGACTATCACCGCCAGCACGGGCTGCAGATCAAGGTGGTGCGGATCTTCAACACTTACGGGCCGCGGATGCATCCTGACGACGGGCGGGTGGTGTCGAACTTCATCGTCCAGGCGCTGCGCGGCGAGGAGATCACCCTCTACGGCGACGGCGAGCAGACGCGGGCCTTCTGCTATGTCGACGACCTCATCGAGGGCTTCCGGCGCATCATGGGGACGCCGGCGGCGGTGACGGGGCCGATCAACCTCGGCAACCCGCACGAGATCACGGTGCGCGAGCTGGCCGAGCGCATTCTCCTGCTGACGGGATCGCGTTCCCGCCTCGTCTTCCGCCCGAGGCCGCAGGATGACCCGACGCAGCGCTGCCCGGACATCACCAAGGCGCGCGAGCTGCTGGGCTGGGCGCCGAACGTGAAGCTGGAGCTCGGGCTGGAGCGCACGATCGCCTATTTCGACCGGCTGCTCTCTGCCGGCGGCGAGGCACAGCCGCGCAGGAGTGCTGCGCTGCTCTGAGGGATCAGGCGTGCGAGGAGCGGGGGCGCTGGCCCTCGCATTTCGGGCCTGGGCCGCTGCGGCGCAGGAGCGGCGGGTGCTTCGGCCTCCTGGGATCGGGCGGTGTGCTGCCTCCTTGCGAGGGGCCTGATCTTGTGATCCAGCGGGTGGGCGCGCCAACTCATCCTGCTGGTCAGGCGCGGGCCGCGCGGGCGCGAGCCTGTGCGGGCGGCGACACCGGCTTCGCAGCCCCTGCGCCGCCACATCTGGCAAGAGCAAGGTTTGCTCGCGGCACGGTACAGCTGCCACGGCGCGCAACCTTGCCGAGCTCCTCAGGGTGGATGCCGTCCCGGCGCTCGTAGCGGATGGCAGGTGACCTTGGCGGCCAACTCTGCCAGCGAACGCTTCCGCTGTTGCTCTCCCACTGGGCGGCTGATCCAAACGGAAGACGCTGATCCGGCGCAGAGCGGGTAATACAGGATGCGCCGGAGAGGCGGCGTGTCTGCTTCACATCCGGTATCTGGCCCAGGAGAGCGCTATTATGCCCCCGTTGATCGCAACACTGACGCTGAACCCGACGATCGATATCGCGAGCGAAGCCAGGGCGGTGCAGCCCGTGCGCAAGGTGCGGACCTTCAACGAGCGGCAGGATCCGGGCGGCGGCGGAGTGAACGTATCGCGCGTCGTGCGTGAGCTTGGCGGCGAAACCCTGGCAGTGATCCTGGCCAGCGGCGTGACAGGACGCTTCCTGGAGGAGCTGTTGGACGAGGCAGGAGTCCCGCGGAAGAGCATCCCCATCGAGGGCCGCACACGGATCAGCCAGACGGTGCTCGATCTGGGGGCGGGTCAGGAATACCGCTTCGTGCCCGAGGGACCGCACATCCGCGAGGACGAGTGGAGCGCGGCCCTGGCGACGTTGGACACCGTGGGCGCGGGCTGGCTGGTGGCGAGCGGCAGCTTGCCGGCAGGGGTGCCAGACGACTTTTACGCGCGGGTGGCGGCCATCGCGGCGCGGCGGGGAATGCGCTTCGTGCTCGATACCTCCGGTGCCCCACTACGGATGGCACTGGAGGCGGGCGGAGTAGAGTTGGCAAAGCCGAGCCAGGGAGAGTTCGAGGCCCTCGTGGGGCACGAGCTAGGGGATCCGGCGCGGTTGGAGGAGGAAGCGCTGAAATGGGTGCGCTCGGGCAAGCTACGCTGCCTGGCCGTGACGCTGGGCCATCAGGGAGCGCTGCTGGCGACGGCCGAGGGGACGCTCCGGCTGCCCGCGCTGGACGTGATGGTACGCGGCGCGGTGGGAGCTGGTGACAGCTTCCTGGCAGCGATGACACTGGGCCTGGCACAGGGCCGCGCCGTTGATGATGCCTTTGCCTGGGGCGTGGCGGCAGGTGCGGCGGCGGTGTCCAGTGCCGGCACGGCGCATCCGCGGCGCGACGATGTGGTGACCTTGCGGCGGCGTATTCGGCAGGTCCCCATGAGCCTGTCGTTGGGAGAGGAAGGCTGAACATGCGGCTCGTCGGCGATATCGGTGGCACCAACGCTCGCTTCGCCCTTTGCGAGCGGGGAGGCCTGCCGCAGGATGAGCGGAAGCTGTCGGTGCGCGATTTTCCCGGCCTGGTCGAGGCGGCGCTGGCCTATCTCGCAGGACGGAGCGTGGATGAGGCGGTCTTCGCTGTGGCGACGCCCGTGCTGGGGGATGTTGTGGCTTTCACGAACAGTCCCTGGCGCTTCACCGTCCCGGAGGCGCGGGAACAGCTGGGGCTTCGGCATCTGGCCGTGATCAACGACTTCGTCGCACAGGCCTGGGCGGTTCACGGGTTGAAGAGAGGCGATTTTCGGTCGCTGAGGCCGGGTTTGGTGGGCAAGCCCGGACGGCCTCAGGTTGTGATCGGGCCGGGCACCGGCCTGGGGGTGGCCTTCCTGCTGGGAGAGGGGGAGACGGCGCGGGTCCTGCCCAGCGAGGCTGGACACAGCTCCTTCTCCCCGCAGGACGAGCGGCAGGCGGAGGTTCTTGCCAGGCTTCGGCGGGAGTTCGGGCACGTCTCGACTGAGCGGCTGCTCTCCGGGCCGGGGCTGCTTCGGCTGGCGAATGTCCTTGCCGAGATAGAGGGGCGCAAGGAGCGGTTCGGCTCCCCGCTCGAGGTCAGCGAGCGGGCGGCTGGGGATTGCGCGCCATGCCTGGAGGCAGTGAGGATGTTCTCTGCCATATTGGGCGCGACGGCGGGAAACCTGGCGCTGACATTGCTCGCCGACGGTGGCGTGCATATCACAGGGGGGCTTTGCCGCAATCTAGGGCCATTGTTGAACGTGGATGCAGTTGTTCGCGGCTTCACGGAAAAAGGGCGGTTCGCGCGTTACCTGGACACAGTGCCGGTGGACCAGGTGATGCGGCCCCATATCGGGCTGCTCGGCGCGGCTTTACACTTGGCCGACTAGAAGCGGCAGGCCGCCGCCTGCGGGACCTGGCTCGAGTTCGGGCATCAAGCGGCGCGGCAGGTGACGGGTATGAGGGCGCGCTGAAGGGCTGGGCGAGGTTTCGCGCGGTTCGGCCGTACCGTGACGTAAGCAAACCCTGGGGGATCATTCACGAAGCGTCCGCTCCCGCACGAGCCTGTTGGGACGCAGGGAGCTGCTTACGGTGCGCCGCCCCGGCGCCAGGGCTTGGAGCAATGCGCCGAACGCCGAAGGCTAGCCCTGCTCGCGGCACCTCGGCGTGACGCCGACTACGCTGACGATGGAGGGGAGCCCGGGGAGCGAGATTCCTGCCTTCTCTCCTGGTCATCAGCCACATAACGGTCAGGCGGAACCCTCTCCGGCGTGAGTTACCTTCGACTGAGCGCAGCCTTGATCCTGAATGGCGACCAAGGCTGAGGCCTGCTTCGAGAGGCACCCGGCAGGGAGAAGCGGCGCGTCCTAGCGACGCCACAGGCGCCCATCCGGGCGGATCGGGAAGTCGGCGTCGAGCTCGGCCAGGCGCTCCTGGTAGCGGGCGAGATAGGCGGCGGCGTCGAGCGTTTCCATGGCGTCCAGATCCTCGGCCGCGGCGATCTCGTGGTAGATGTCGAGGTTGGCGAGATCCGGGCGGGGCAGCGTGCCGGCGCGACGATCCTCCTGCATCTGACCGTAGAGCGCTTCGAGAGAGCGGACCAGGCCGGGCGTGTCGAAGAGGATGCAGGTGTCGCGGTTCGCCCTCAGTCGGGCGCGGAGGGCCGCCAGCTGCTGCCTGTCCTGCGCGAGTTCGATGGCCCGCGCGACGTAGCTCTCCGGCGTGTGGCAGACCATCTCAGGCAGCCTGGCCGCGGTGACGAGGCTGGCGCAGACGCGCGTGGCGAAGCTGCGGCCCGAGAGCGCGAGGATGGGCAACCCGACCCAGAGGGCGTCCGACGCGGTCGTGTGCGCGCCATAGGGAAAGTTGTCGATGAACAGGTCGGCGAGCTGCATGCGCGCCAGATGCTGCGGGTTGGGCATGCGGCCGGCGAAAATCAGCCGATCCGGCGCGACGCCGGCGGCCAGTGCCTGGGCGCGCAGCCGCTCGTTGGTGTCGGCGGTGCCGCTGAACAGCCAGAGAACGCTTCCCGGCACCGCGCGCAGGATGGTCATCCAGCGGGCGAAGCAGCGCGGCGTCAGCTTCTGCATGCCGTTGAGGCAGCAGAACACGAAGGCGTCCTCCGGCAGGCCGACCTGCTGGCGCGTGAGCGCCGGGCCGATCACGCGCTTGCGGTCGTTCGGCTGGTAGCAGGGCAGGCGGAGAACCCTCTCGGAATAGTAGGCCTCGCTCTCCGGCGGGATGATCACGTCATCGGCGACGATGTAGTGGTGGTAAGGGCTGCCCATCGAACCGGGAAATCCGAACCAGTTCACCGCGATCGGCGCCGGGCGCATGGCGAAGACCTTCGTGCGCGCATCCTTCGTGTAGCCGTTGAGGTCCACCAGGATATCGATGCCGTGCTGGCGGATGAGCTGGGCCGCGCGGGCATCGTCGATGCCGTTCAGGTCGGTCCAATGATCCACCGCGCGCTTCGAGCGCCGGTGCGTCTCATCCGCGGTGTTGATACCGCAGTAGTAGGCGAAGACCTCGATGTTCTCGCGGTTGTGCGATTCTAGCACGTCGGTCATCGCGAAGCCGACGGCGTGGTCCCGCAGGTCGGAGGAGAGATAGCCGACCCGCAGGCGGCGCCCCGGCTCGGGGGCGCGCGGAACCTCCATCAGGCGCGGGCGCGGCGGACGGCCGAGGGAACGACGGGCATAGTTGTAGGCCGTGGCGAGATGGAAGACGGGATCGTCGGTGAGGTAGGCAGCGGAGAGCGGCGAGATGGCGGATTGGAGCTTCGGCTGCTCGAGCCGGTTGCTCGCGGCCAGGACGGGCCACTTGCACTGCCGCTGCCGCAGCGCGATCAGGTGCTGCACCACGTCGGGCTGGTCATGGTTCAGTTCGAGGGATTGGCGGAGCGCGTCCTCGGCAGCGGTGTCCTCCTGCGCGGCTTCGAGCACGCGGCCGGCCTGCTTCAGCGCGAGCAGCTTGTAGTTCAGCGCGTCCGGCGTCACGCCGGACTGCGCGTTCGCGAAGGCCAGCCAGGTTTCCACGGCAGGCCCGGCTTGGCCCATCCGCTCCAGCAGGCCACCCAGGTTGATGTGCGGCGGGCCGAAATCCGGCTTGATGCGGATCGTCTCCCGCAGGGCGTTGATGGCGCCGGGCAGATCACCGGAGTCGGAGAGACAGACCGCGTAGTTGAAGTAGATCGCCGGCGCACCGGGATGCCCGGCGTTGAGGGCGAGCCAGGTCTTGTAGAGCGTGACAGCGAAGAGCAGGTCCTGCGCGGCAAGGCGGCCCGCCTCGCCGATCAGCTCCTCGGCCGTCATCAGCCGGGCCTGGATCCGGGCCAGGGCTGCCGCCAACTCCGCCGCGCCGGGCTGGAGCAGAGGGGCTTGGAATTCCGCTTCGGACAAGGAAGCAACTCCTTCTTGGATCCCGCGTCGGCCCGGCCGATCCCCTGGCCTTAACCGTTCCGCCTTTTTCACGAATTTGCTGCCCCGCGCCCCCTTGGGCAACCCGATGCGACGACCAGGCGCGGGTGGATGAAGGAGCGGGCCGGGAGATGCCCCGGCCCGCCCGGTGCTCAGCTCAGCAGCGTCAGCAGCGCGTTCACCTGGGACGTGTTCATGGACTGCACCTGGGTGGTGGTGAAGGCGGCGCCCTGGGTGGTCGTGAGCGCGGCGATATCCGACGAGTTGAAGCCCGAAATCTGGCTCGTGGAGAAGGCCGCGATCGCCGTGGTGGTGAAGCCGCCTGCCTGGGTGGTGGTAAGCGAGGCGATCTCCGCGCTCGTCAGGCCGCCGACCTGGGTCGTGCTGAGCGCGCCGATCTGTGTGGTGGTCAGGCCGCCAATCTGGGTCGTGGTCAGTGCCTTGATGGTTGTCGAGGTGAGGCCACCGAACTGGGTGGTGGTCAGCACCGCGATATCCGTGGAGGTCAGGCCGCCGATCTGGGATGTGGTCAGGGCCCCCAATTGCGTGGACTCCAGCGCGCCGACCTGGGTCGTGTCCAGCGCTGCCAGCTGCGTGGATTTCAGGCCGGCGAACTGAGTGGTCGTGAGCACCGCGATATCGGTTGTTTCCATACCGCTGATCTGTGTGGTGGTGAGTGCCGACAGCTGCGTGGACTTTAGCCCGCCGATCTGCGTCGTGCTGAGCGCTGCCACCTGGGCGGAGGTGAGGCCGCGGAGTTGGGCGGTGGAGAGCGCCGCCACATGGGTGGAGGTGAGCCCGCCGAGCTGGGTCGTATCCAGTGTTCCAAGCTCGGTAGTGGTGAGGCCGCCGATCTGGGTGGTGGTGAGGGCGCCCAGCTGAGTGGAAGTGAGGCCGCCGACCTGGGTCGTCGTGAGAGCGGCAAGGACCGCCGTCTTCAATCCGAGGATCTGCGTCGTCGTCAGTGCCGCAAGGTCGGTGGTTTCGAAGCCGACGATCTGGGTGGCAGTGAGCGAGCTCAGCTGCGTGGAGGTGAGGCCTGCGAGCTGGGTGGTGTCGAGGGCGCCGAGTTGGGTGGACCTGAGGCCTGCGAGCTGGGCGGAGTTGAGGGCGCCGAGCTGGGCGGCGGTGAGGCCGGCGAGCTGGGTGGTGGTGAGGGTGCCGAGCTGGGCGGAGGTGAGGCCGGCGAGCTGAGTAGTGGTGAGCGCGCCGAGCTCGTCGGTGGTGAGGCCGCCGAGCTGGGTGGTGGAGAGCGCGGCGAGCTGGGTGGACCTGAGGCCTGCGACCTGCGTGGTGGTGAGGGCGCCGAGCTGGGTGGTGGTGAGGCCGCCGATCTGGGCGGTGGTGAGGGCGCCGAGCTGGGTGGAGGTGAGGCCGCCGAGCTGGGTGGTGCTGAGGGTGCGCAGCTGGGTGGAGGTGAGGCCTGCGACCTGCGTCGTGGTGAGCGCGCCGAGCTCGGTCTCGGTGAGGCCGCCGAGCTGGGTGGTGGAGAGCGCGGCGAGCTGGGTGGACCTGAGGCCGCCGAGCTGGGTCGTGGTGAGCGCGCCGAGCTGCGTCGTCGTCAGGGCGCGCATCTGGGTGGTCGTCAGCGCGCCGATCTGACTCGTGCTCAGGACGCCGATCGAGGTCGTCGTCAGGCCTTGGATGACGGTGGTCGAGAGCCCAGGGATCTGGGTGACGGAGAGATCCGCGATGCCGCTCATGACGGGCGCACCTCGGTCACGGCCTCACGGCGGGCCCCGATCCGGCCCTGGCCGTCACTTGGTGTGGACTTGAACCGCATCATCCTGCTCCCAGCCGTGAGACTTGTTGATCGCCGACCGGGCCGCACGGGCGCGCCGGCCTGGTTGCGCTGCTGTGGCTGAGCGTGGCAGGGCCGCATTACCAAAACTCTAAGAAGCGGGGTCTTCGTTCGATGGCCCGGGAGGGCGCCATGGCCACTACCGGGTGGCGGCATCGACCTGGGGCGCGGCCTGGTTTGCGGCTTGCTGGAGCATCAGGCGCGAGAGGAGGCGCCGGCCCGCAGCGCTTCGGCGGGATGGGCCCGGCCCCTCGATCCCGCGGGCCAATGGGCAGCGACTCGAGCGCGGCATTCCGCGTCAGGGCTCGCGAAGGCTCTCGTTGAGCCCGCGCATGAGCGGGTAGAGGATGTAGGAGATCACGCTCCGCGTTCCGACACGGATCTCCGCCGCCAGCGTCATCCCTGGAATCAGCCGCGTGCCCTCGGGCATTCCCTGCAGCGCGGTGTCGCGCAGCTCCACCACGGCGCGATGATAGGCGGTGGAGCCACCCGCGGCGCCCGTCGAGGAGGGCGCCGAATCCGCGACGATGGCGCGCAGCCGACCGGTCAGCAGGCCGTGCCGCTGATAGGGGAAGGCGTCCACCTTCACCCGCACCTCGTCGCCCGGCTTCGTGTAGCCGACATCGGCGGAGCCGACCGCGATCTCGGCAACCATCGCGGCGCTGCCCGGGATCATCGTGATGAGGGGCTCGGCCGCGTTGAGCACGGAGCCCACCGAGCGCTTCGCCACCTCCAGCACCACGCCGTCCTCCGGCGCGGTGAGCTCTACCAGCCGGTTCACCAGGTCCGCCTTCGACAGGTTCTCGTCCACGGCCAGCGAGTCGGCGCGGGTTTTGACCAGCTGCTCCGTCAGCTCGCGCCGCCAAGAATCGATGAAGGCCTGGCGATCGGCCTTGAGCGAGAGAATGGCCTGCTGGGCCGTGTTGATCTGGGCGATGGCCGCCTGCAACTCCCGCTCGTTGCGCACGCGGGCGGCCTGGGCCTCCACAAGGTTCAGCCGCGAGCCGCTCTGCGAGCGGAAGAGGGTGTTGCGCATCGACTCGACCTCGCGCGCGAGGGCGACCTGCTGGGTGAGCAGCTCGCGATTTTGCTGCGCCGTCGCGACCTCCACCTCGTGGCTGCGGAGCCGCTGGTCGATGTCTGCCAGGCGCGAGGTGAACTGCGCCTGCCGCTGGCGATAGAGCGCCCGCTGGAGCATCAGCTCCTGCGGGCCCGACTCGGGGTCGAAGGGCGTGCCGTCCAGCTCAGCCTCCAACCTCCCCTGCTGGGCGCGGATGGCGCTCCTCTGGGCGAGCAGCACGGCGCGGTCAGCTTGCGCGAAGGTCGGGTCGAGCGAGGCGAGCACGTCGCCCTTGCGCACGGCCTCGCCCGGCTTCACCCGGATCTGGCGGATGACCGAGAGCTGCATCGGCTGCAGCACGATCGTCGGCGAGTCCACCGAAAGGCGTCCCGTGCCGGCCACGATCACGTCCACATGGATGATGCTGGCCAGCAGGACCATCGTCAGGAAGAGGGCGACGGCGATCCGGTGCGTGTTGCGCAGCAGGGAGGGTGCCGGGCGCGCGATATAGTCCTCGAGGTCCGGCTGGGGCGGGGCGAAACCCTGCTGCAGCCAGGCGCGCTCTGCTGCGTCCTCCGAGGATTGGCGCGGCCGACGAAGCCGCGCGACGAGCGAGCCCGTCCGAGCCGGCGGCGGGGCGGCGGGCGCGGAAACCGGCTCGTGGTCGAGCGTCGCGCTCACGCGAAATGCTTCGTCTGCTGCCGCCACAGGTTCTGATAGGCGCCGCAGCGCTCGAGCAGCACCTTGTGCGGCGCGAAGTCCAGCACCCGGCCGTGCTCCAGCACCAGGATGGCGTCCGCTCCGGCCAGCGACGTCAGGCGATGGGAGACGATGATGAGGGTGCGGCCGCGGGCGATCTCGGCCAGATTGTCCTGGATCACGGCCTCGCTCTCCGGGTCGAGCGCGCTGGTCGCCTCGTCGAAGATGAGGAGGTTGGGCCGTGTCAGCAGGGCGCGCGCGATCGCGAGCCGCTGGCGCTGGCCGCCCGAGAAATTGGAGCCGTTCTCCTCGATCATCGTGTCGTAGGATTGCGGCAGGCGGTTGATAAACTCATCGGCGCCGGCGATCCGGGCGGCCTCCATGATCTCCTCCAGCGTCGCCTCCGGCCGCACCGCCGAGAGATTCTCGCGCAGCGTGCCGCGGAAGAGGAAGTTCTCCTGCAGGACCACGCCGACGCTGCGGCGGAGATGCACGAGGTCGATGTGGCGGATATCGACGTCGTCGAGCCGGATCACCCCCTCCTGCGCGGTCTGGATGCCCTGGATAAGGCGCGTGACCGTCGTCTTGCCGGAACCCGAGCGGCCGACCACGCCGATCACCTGGCCGGGCGCGACCGTGAAGGAGACCGCATTCAGTGCCGGCGGGCTGCCGGGGCGGTAGGCGAAGGTCACGTTGTCGAAGACGAGCTGGCCGGAGACCGCCGGGCGCAATCCCTGGTGTCCCGGGTCCCGCTCCGCCGGGTGGGACATCACCGTGCCGAGCATCCGCACCGCCAGCATCGTCTCCTGATACTCGTTCAGCAGGCCGACGATCTGCACCAGCGGCCCGGTGACCCGGCCCGAAACCATGTTGAAGGCGACCAGCGCGCCGATGCTGAGCGAGCCGTCGAAGACCTCCATCGCGCCGAGCGAGAGAACGCTGATCTGCATCAGCTTCTCCAGCCCCTGCATCATCACGCCGGCGAGTGCCGAGAGGCGGCCGACGGTCGCGCGGCGCTCCATTCCCGCGGTGATCTTCTCGTTCCACACGGCCTGGCGCGCCGGCTCCAGCGCCAGCGACTTCACCGTGCGCATGCCGTGGATCGTCTCGACCAGGTGTCCCTGCCGCGCGCCCTCGGCCTGGTAAAGGCCTTCGAGGTTGCGGCGGAAGGTCGGCACCATGAAGCCGATCAGCAGCGCCATGACGAAGGAGAAGGCGAGGACGAGCGTGGTGAGCTTGCCGCTGTAGAGCACCATCACCGTCAACATCAGTGGCAGGGACACGGCGTCCAGCGCTGTCTGCAAAAGGCGCCCCGTGAGGAACTGGCGGATCGTGTCCGTCTGCTGCAGGTTGCGCGCCAGCACGCCGGCCGTGTTGGCCTCGAAGAAGAAGAGCGGCAGGGTCAGCAGGTGCTGGAAGGTGCGCGAGGCCAACCGGGCGTCGATCTTTCCCGTGACCACCGTCATGAGGTACTGCCGCGTATAGGCGAACAGCCCGTCGAAGGCCGCCAGCGTGCAGAACATCACCACCAGGGCGAGCAGAGTCTGGTAGCTGTGGTGGGTGATGACCTTGTCGATCAGGATCTGGAACATCAGCGGCGTGGCGAAGGCGATCAGCGCCGACATGAGCGCGGCCAGCACCACGTCCCGCAGCAGGCTGCGGTGGAGCAGGATCTCCGGCAGGAACCAGCGCAGGCCGAAGGCGCCCTCGGCGCGCGGCTTGCGGTCGGCCTTGCAGACCACCAGCACGCCGCTCCAGTCGCGCAGGAACTCGGCCTGCGCCACCATCTGCACGCCCTGGCGCTCCACCAGGGGGTTCATCACGTAGAGGGCACCGCCGGACTCCGCCGCCGTCGCCTTCACCACGATGACCCATCGCCCGTCCCGCATCAGGCCCATGACAGGGAAGGTGTGGCTTAGCGCGGTGAGGTGCCGCCACTTCCGCCGCCGCACCACGCGCCCGCGCAGCCCTACCTGCCGCAGGATGCGCAGGATGGAGCCGAGCACGTCCGTCTCCGCCACGACCGAGAAGTGCTCGGGGCGGAGCTGGACGCCGTGGTACATGGCGATCATGAACAGGCAGCGCAGTGCCGTGTGCAGCGGCGACATGATCGTCGCCGCCGCGACGGCAAGTCCGTCATTCGGCATCCTGGCCTCCCGGGAGTGGGGCTTTCACGGTGGAACCCGCCTTCAGGCGGCCAGGGGCTCCGCGGTCGCGGGGCCGGCAAGGCCGCGCAGGGCGCCGAGATAGGCCCCGGCCAGGCCGCCGCCGGTCCGGCGGTCGTGCTCGCCGAGCAGGTGCAGCACGAGGTCGAGCGAGCCGTAGCAGTCGTGCAGGATGGCCGAGGCCGCGAGGAGCTGGCGGTCGGAGAAGGTCTCGAGCCGGGTGAAATCGCGCACGAAGATGGCGTCCGCCCAGACGAGCTGGCTCATCCCCTCGTAGATGCTGTTGTTCATCACCATCGGCGCGATCACGCGGCTGACGGTGGGGAAGAAGCGGTGCAGCACGAAGCCCTGCGCGCGCAGGTGCTGCTCGACGTCGGAGAAGAGCGGCTGGTCCTGGTAGAGGGGAAGGAACTCCACTTCCGTCTGGATGACGACGATATCCCTGAGCACGGCCTCGCCGTGGCGCATGGCCATCAGCTCGCCGCCCTGGATGTCGATCTTCAGCATGTCGGCGCCGCGCGCCTCGGGGATGTCGTCCAGCCGCATCGTGGCGACCGGGATCCTCTCGACCACACGGCCCCATTCGGGGAAGCCGTGGAAGCAGTTCAGCACCGCCGGATTCGGCTGCAGGAGGGAGGTCATGCCCGGTGCCGCGCAGACGTGCAGCGTGTGCGCGGCACCGTCGCCGATGGCGTGCGGCAGGTAGGTGTCCCCCGCGCCCTTCATCGCCTGCAGCCGTGCGAGGGCCGCTGGGTTCGGCTCGAAGCCGAGGACCGTCGCGGCGCCCGATTCGAGCAGCGGCGCGTAGGGCGGCGTGCCGTCGATGGGATTGGCGCCGACATCGATGATGCGCAGCGGGACGGAGGTTCCGGTCAGCGACGCGAAGCCCGGGCCTGCCAAGTTTTTTGGCGTCATGAGGAGCGACTCCTGAAGAGGTCCGCGCCAAGGCTAGTCCCCGTCCCTTCAGAGAAGATGAAGATCGCGGGGCCCTTTGCCCGGGCAGGGGCATGATCGGGCCGTCGCGGTTAACCGATCCTTCGCCCGGCGGGAGCAATCTGCCCGCCTGTCCCGAGGCGCAAAAATGGTACGCCGCTCCATCCCTCTGCTGACGGCCTTCCTGCTGGCCGCCTGCAACATCGGCCCCGATTACCAGCGGCCGGCCGACAACGTGCCCGGCTCCTTCGCGGGGCGCGCGGGCACGCTGCCGGTGCTGCCGACCACCGCCTGGTGGCTCACGCTGAACGACCCGATCCTGGACGGGCTGATCGAGCGCGCGCGGCGGGCGAATCCGGATCTCGGCCGTGCGCAGGCGGTGGTGGCGGAGGCGCGGGCCGCGCTCGCGCAGGCGCAGGGGGGCGGGACGCCGCAGTTGAACGCCGGGGCCTCGGCCAGCTACGGGCGCTCCTTTACCTCGCCTAATTATTACGGCCGCACGGCCGGCTACAGCACGGCCGGATTCGATGCCTCCTGGGAGATCGACCTCTGGGGCCGCAACCGGCGCACGGTGGAGGCGGCGGCGGCGAATGCCGAGCTGGCCGAGGCGGAGGCGGACGACGCCTTGCTGACGCTGCTCGGCGACGTCGCGCGCAGCTATGTGGAGCTGCGCGGCACCCAGGCAGGGATGGAGACGACGAACCTCACGATCGAGAACCAGAAGCGGTCGAACGAATTGGCAGCGCGGCGCGCGGCGGGGGGCGATGGCAGCAGGCTGGAAATCCTCCAGGGCGCGACGCTGCTGCTGCAACAGGAGGCGCAGCGGCCGGTACTGCAGGCGCGGGCGGATCTGCTGATCAACGCCCTCTCCACCCTCTGCGGGGAGGCGCCGGACGCGCTCAGCGCGCTGCTCTCGCCGCCCGGCCCCATCCCGCAGGGGCCGCTGCCGGACCCGAGCGTGCCGGCGGACCTGCTGCGCCGCCGGCCGGACGTGCGCGCGGCGGAGCGGCAGCTGGCGGCGGGCGTCGCGCTCGTCGGGGCCGCGATGGCCGAACGTTATCCGAGCCTCAGCCTCTCAGGCAGCCTGACGCTCAGCGGCGGCACGATGTCGAGCGTCATGGCGGCGCCGCTCTTCGCTCTCTCGCCGAGCCTCCGGGTCCCGGTCCTCGACGGCGGGCAGCGGGAGGCGGCGGTGGATATCCGCCGCGCCCAGGCCGAGCAGGCGCGCCACGCCTATCGCACCGTGGTGCTCAAGGCGCTGCGGGAGGTGGAGGATGCCATGGCGCAGGTGCGGAGCCTCACGCAGTACCGCGACGGCCTGAAGCAGGCCGTGCAGACGGCGGGGAAGGTGGTGGACACCGCGCGCTCCCTCTACAGCGCGGGGGCGACGGATTTCCTCCAGGTGCTCGACGCCCAGCGCGCCCTGACGGCAAGCCGCGACGCGCTCGCCCAGGCGGAGGCGGCGCGGACGATCCAGGTCGTGGCCCTGTTCAAGGCGCTCGGCGGCGGGTGGCAGACGGAGCCGAACCCGAGGGTGGCAGCCCGCTGACGCACCCGCGCCGGGGGGGCTCAGCCCCGGCGGTGCCTTGGGGCGCGCGGTGCGGCGCTCCGCGGCAGGGGCTGCATGGCCTCCACCTGGATATGCGCGTCCTCGGCGCCGGGACGGCGGGCATTCGCCGCGAAATGGGCGGCGGCGTAGGGGGCCACCTCCACCTGCGTCTCCCGCCCGAGGATGCGGATGCGCCCGATTTCCGCGCGCGAGACGTCGCCGCGCTTGCAGAGGAAGGGCAGCAGCCAGCGCGGGTCCGCCTGGCCATCGCGGCCGACGCTGAGGCGGAACCACACGCCCTCGGAGGGAGGCGGCGGGCCGCCGTCGCGCGGGCCGTCCGCCATGGTGCGGCGGGCGCGGTCGGCGCTGACGGGGGAGAGCTCCTCGGGTGCCGGCAGGGGCGCGCGCATGAGCTTCACCAGCGCGGCCGCGAGGGCCAGCGGGTCGGCGGCGGCGGGCTTGTCCGGGGCTGTCTCCGTCTCGGGGCGGCTCCAGGCAGCGTCGTCGTTGCTCGGCGCGGGGGCACCGGTGAGGGCCGCGAGCGGCAGGCCGCCGCCGACGAGGGTGCGGGCGATCGCCAGGTCATCCTCGGCGGCCTCCTCGGTCAGCAGCTCGCGGGCGCGGGCGGCGATGCGCTCGGCATCCTTCGCGCGCACGGCCTCGGCCGAGGGAGCCGGACCCCAGCTCGCCTCGACGCGGGCGGCCGAGAGAAGGCGCTCGGCAATCCGGCGGCGGGAGGGCGGAACGATCAGCAGGCTGATGCCCTTGCGCCCCGCGCGGCCCGTGCGGCCGGAGCGGTGCAGCAGCGTGTCCGGGTCGCGCGGGAGTTCCGCGTGGATGACGAGGTCCAGCTCCGGCAGGTCGATGCCGCGAGCGGCGACGTCGGTGGCGACGCAGATCCGCACATGACCGTCGCGCAGGCTCTGCAGCGCGCGGGTGCGCTCGGCCTGGGAAAGCTCGCCGGAGAGGGCCACCGCCGCGAAGCCGCGCTCAGAGAGGTTGCCGTGCAGTCGGGCGACGGCCGCGCGGGTGGCGCAGAAGACCATCGAGATCGGCGCGTCCTCCAGGCGCAGCGCGTTCACCACGGCGCGCTCCACGTCGCTCGGCGCGACGAGGGCGGCGCGGTAGGTGATGTCGCCGTGCGGCTCGTCGCCGGAGGTCGCCTCAATCCGCAACGCGTCGCGCTGGAACTGCTTCGCCATCTGCGCGATCGGCCGCGGCACGGTGGCGGAGAAGAGCAGGGTACGACGCGTCTCGGGCAGGGCGCCGAGGATCGCCTCCAGCTCCTCGCGGAAGCCGAGGTCGAGCATCTCGTCGGCCTCATCGAGGACGACGACGCGCACGGCGCCGGTCTTGAGGTTGCCACGGTCGATGTGGTCGCGCACGCGGCCGGGGGTGCCCACCGCGATGTGCACGCCGGCCGAGAGGGCGCGGCGTTCGGCCACCGGGTCCATGCCGCCGACGCAGGAGGCGATGCGGCCGCCCGAGGGGCCGTAGAGCCAGGTCAGTTCGGTCTTCACCTGCAGCGCCAGCTCGCGCGTCGGCGCGACGATCAGGGCCAGCGGGTGGCCGGGGGCGGGCAGGCGCGGGGCCTCACCGAGCAGGTCGGTGGCCATGGCGAGGCCGTAGGCGACGGTCTTGCCCGAGCCGGTGCGGGCGGAAACCAGCAGGTCGCGCGCGCCGGTGCCCTCGGCCAGCACGGCGGCCTGGACGGGAGTGGGGGTGGCGTAGCCGCGGGCGGACAGGGCGTCGCGCAAGGGCTGGGGCAGGGAGTCGAAAGACATCTCAGGCGTCCATGAAGAAGGGGCGCCTGATCGCGGCTCCGGCGTGCGTCAGGGCACGTCGTGGCGCGGGGGGGCGGCGCGTTCGGGGGCCGGGCGCGGTCGAAGCGGCACCGGAGACGGAGATATCGGTGTTCGGCCGGCCAGCCACAACCGGCGGCTGCGCATTCCAGCCCTGCGGCGGGGCGGAACTCCCTCCCCAATGGCGGCGAGGGCGCGCGCTTCCTCGAGCCGCTCGCCCAGCGGGACGGAGCGGCGGCCGCGCAGCAGGGCGCGCAGACGGCCGAGGGTCACGCGCCGGTTGGCCCAGAGGAAGGCGCCGCTCAGCAGCCCGATGCCGGGCGCGCGGCGGAAGGGCTCGCCGATGTCGATATCGTAGGGATGGCAGTAGATCCAGGCGAGCGGCCCCTCCATCCGCCCGGCCATGGCGCGCAGGTCCCAGGCCGGCAGGTAGCGGAGATACATGCCGCCGAGGAAGGGGAGGCGGGCCGGGCCGAGCCGGGCGAGGGGCACCGGAAGCTCAAGCAGTTCCTCGCCGTCGCCGAGGCGCCAGGCGAAGGGGTGGCGGGGCGCGAGGGGATGTCCGTGGCCGAAGCAGCGCGCCGGCAGCACGGAGGAGGAGTAGGCGTGCCCGGCCTCGGCGATCACCCGCGCCGCCCATTCGGTGCGGGCCGTGAGGGAGAAGAAGGGCGCGCGGAAGCCCGCGACCGCCTGGCCGGAGAGGTCCTGCAGCGTCGCGCGGGCGCGCGTGGCCTCGGCCAGCAGGCCCGCGGGGCCGAGCGCCCTGAGCGGCCGGTGCGTCTGATTGTGCGAGGCGACCTCGTGGCCACGGGCGGCGATGTCGCGCACCAGCCAGCGCGCCGCCTCCGCCACCTCGCCAAGAATGAAGAAGGTTCCGCGGGCGCCGGTCTCGTCCAGCAGGTCGAGCAGCGCGGCCGTCGCGGCCAAGTGGCGCCGGCCGGTCGGGTCGGTCGGGCTCGGCTCCACGTCCGCCGTGAAGGTCAGTTGTTGCGGAATGGGCGCGAAAGGGCAGGGAGCGTGGCGCGCGCGCACCTTCCATGTTGTAACATGTCGGGTCATGGAGCTTTCATAAAGCGCAGCGACATTCCTTGTGCTTAACCATGAAACAACATGGGGGCCAGGATGGAGGCGCCCAGGGTGGAGACGAAAGAGTGGCTTCGATCACGGCGATGACGGCCCTTGAGGCGGAGGTGGCGGAACTGATTGTCGGCGCCCTGCAACTGGAAGTGGCGCCGGCGGAGATCGATCCGGAAGCGCCGCTTTTCGGGGAGGGGCTGGGATTGGACAGCATCGACGCGCTGGAGATGGCGCTGGCCGTCTCGCGTAAATACGGCTTCCAGCTCCGCTCGGACGACGAGCGCAACGGGCGGATCTTCGCCTCGCTCCGCAGCCTTTCCGCGCACATCGAGAAGAACCGGGTGGGCTGAGATGCCGCCTCGCGGAAGGGGGGTGCGGCTCGCGGGGCGTCTTGGGACGCGCCTCGCGCCCGCGGTGGTGCTCGGCGCAGCCTGGCTCGCCTTCGGCCAGGATGCCGCGCGCGCCGTGCTGCCGCTCCTGCCCACCCTGGCCTGCGCCGGCTTCGCCTGGGGTTTCGCGCGCACGTTGCGGCGCGGGCGGGAGCCGCTGATCGCCCACTACATCCGCTTCGACGAGCGGCGGGACGGCGCGGAATGCGCTGTTTATGCCCGTCGTCTCACCGCGGTCTGGGCGGTAGCCCTTGCGCTCGCGGCCGTCGCGCAGCTTCTGCCCCTGGCCGGTGGCGGCCCGGCCTGGCACCTGCTGCCGCTCGCTGCCCTCCTCCTGCTGTTCCTGGGGGAGCACGTGGTGCGCAGCCTGTGCTTTCCGGCGGGCGGCATTGCCTGGCCCGACCAGACCTTCCGCGCCATCCTGCGGGCGGAGCGGGCGCGTCATGGATAGCCCCTTCTTCCTCAACCGCGCGCCGGGCGCAGTGCTGGCGCGGCGCGGCGCGGAGGCCGTCACGGCCGCGCGCTTCCTCGCGGATGTGGCGGCGCTGGCCGCGCGGCTGCCGGACGGCGTTTGCGTGCTGAACCTCTGTGCCGACCGCTATCTCGCGCTCGTGGGGTTCGGGGCGGCGCTGGCGCGGGGGCAGGTCACGCTGCTCTCGGCCGATCGCTCGCCGCACCGGCAGCGAGCGCTGGCGGCCCTCTATCCCGGCACCTATGCCCTGACTGACGGGGCGGAGACGGCGATCCCCGCCGCCGTGGCCGGAGCCTGGGGCGAGGGGGAGGGCACGAACTTCGCCATCCCGGCCGAGGCGAAGGCGGCCATCGGCTTCACCTCCGGCAGCACGGGGGAGCCGGCGGCGCATGCCAAGCCCTGGGGGGCGCTCGTCGCGGGGGCGCGTGCGGCGGCGCGGCGCTTCGGGCTGGACGATCCCGCCGACACCGCGACGGTTATCGGCACCGTGCCGGCGGCGCATATGTACGGCTTCGAGACGACGATGATGCTGCCGCTGCAGGCACCGGTGGCCATCCATTCCGGCCCGCATTTCTATCCTGTCGAGGTTGCGGAGGCGGTGGCTGCCGCGCCCGGGAGGCGCGTGCTGGTGACGACGCCGCTGCAGCTCCGCGCCCTCGTCGCAGGGGGTGTGTCCGGCGTCTCGGCGGTGATCTCGGCCACCGCCCCGCTCGCCCCTTCCCTCGCCGCCGCGGCCGAGGCGTCGCTCGGCGGCGGCGTGATCCCGGTGCTGGAGATCTACGGCGCGACGGAGATGGGCTCCATCGCCAGCCGCCGCACCGTGGAGGGCGAGGCCTGGACCCTCTACAACGGCGTCTCCCTGCGGGCGGAGGGGGAGGAAGTCGTCAGCGCCCTCGTGCCCGGCCTTCCCGCGCCGGTGCCGCTCTCGGACCTCGTGGAGCTCGCCCCTGACGGCCGCTTCCGCCTGCTGGGGCGGCGCGGAGATATCGTGAAGCGCGGCGGCCGCCGGGCCTCCCTGGCCGGGCTGAACCGCGTGCTGAGCGAGATCGAGGGGGTAGAGGACGGGGTCTTCCTCGCGCCCGAGGACCTCGACGCCAATCCCACCGCCCGCCTGGCCGCCTATGTCGTGGCGCCGACGCTCACCCCCGCTAGGATCCTCCTCGCGCTGCGCGGGCGGGTGGAGGACGTCTTCCTGCCCCGCCCGGTGGTGATGGTGGAGCGCCTGCCGCGGGATGCCGTGGGCAAGATCACGCGGCGGAGCCTCGATTCGCTGCGCGAGCGCCTGCCGCAGGCCTCGGGAAGCGGCACGTGAGCGAGAGCCGCGCCTTCCGTTTCTCGGTTCCGGGGGAGCACCCCTGCCTGCCCGGGCACTTCCCCGGCCGCCCCGTGGTGCCGGGGGTCGTGCTGCTCGACCGCGTCATGGCGGCGGCGGGGCTCGCGGGCGCGGCGCGGCTACCCTCGGCGAAATTCCTGCGGCCCGTGCTGCCGGGGGAGGAGGTGCTGGTCGAGCTGCGCCCGCTGGAGGGCGGCCGCCTCGGCTTCACCGCGCATGTGGGCGGTGAACTCGCCTTCCGCGGCGAGGTGGCGCCGCCATGAGCTGGACGCGCGAGCGCGAGCGGGGCGGGGCAGCGCTGCGGCTGATGGCCTGGATCGCGCGGCGCATGGGCTGGCGCTTCTCCCACGCGCTGCTCTACCCGGTGACGGCCTGGTTCATGTTCTCAGCCCCCGCGCACCAGCGGGAGGCGGTGCGGCGCTTCCAGCGGCGGGCGCTGGGGCGCGAGCCTGGCTGGCCCGACCTCTGGCGCCCCTATTTCGCCTTTGCCGCGACGATGCTGGACCGGGTCTACCTCCTCCAGGGCCGCACGGCGGGCTTCAGGATCACGGTCACCGGGCTGGAGGCGCTGGACGCGCATATCGCGGCCGGGCGCGGCTGCGTGCTGCTCGGCGCGCATCTCGGCTCCTTCGAGGCGATGCGCGCCCTGGCCGACCGCGGCTGCCCGGTGGAGGTGATGGCCTTCATGTACGAGGCCAACGCGCGCCTCGCCAACGCCGTCTTCAGCGCCCTCTCGCCCGAGAAGGCGGAGCGGGTGGTGGCCCTCGGCCGTCCCGATTCGATGCTGCGCGCGAAGGAGTGCCTTGATCGCGGGGGGCTGGTGGGCATCCTGGCCGACCGCCGCCCGGCGGTGGGGGAGGACCGGGTGGTGCCGGTGCCCTTCCTCGGCGCCACGGCGCCGCTGCCGGCGGGGCCGCATATCCTCGCGGCCGTGCTGGGGGCGCCTGTGATGCTCGCCTTCGGCATCTGGCGCGGCCCGCGGCGCTACGAGATCCGCTTCGAGGAATTCGCCGAACGGGTGGTGCTGCGGCGCTCGGCACGCGAGGCGGACCTGCGGGACTCGGTGCTGCGCTACGCCGCCCGGCTGGAGGAGGTGGCGCGGGAGCACCCGGCGAACTGGTTCAACTTCTACGACTTCTGGGAGGAGATGGGCGCCCCGGCCCCCGCCCCAGCCCTGGCTTCGGAGGCCGCGACGCAGCCGGCGCCGGCCGTCGCCCGGCGCGCGGTGCTGACCATGCCCCTGCTGGCCCTTCCCGCCGCCGCGCAGGAGGGCGGGCTGGAGGCGGTGATGGCCGCCCTGGCCGCCGTGCGGCGGACCGAGGCTGATTTCGTCGAGACAAAGGAGATCGCGGGGCTGGCCGACACCCTGCCGAGCAGCGGCACGCTTCTCTGGCAGGCGCCCTCCACCCTCGAGAAGCGGGTGGCCGAGCCCTTCCAGGAGCGGGTGGTCGTGAGCGGGGACCGGCTGGTCTACGAGCGCCCCTCGCGCGGGGAACGGCAGGAGGTGAACCTCGACCAGGCGCCAGAGGTGCGGGCGCTGGTGGAGGCGATCCGCTCCACCCTCGCCGGGGACCTCGTGACGCTGCGCCGCTTCTACCAGGTGTCCTTCGAGGGCGCGCTGCCCGCCTGGACCATCGTGCTGCACCCTCTCTCGGTCCGGGTGCGCGCCGTGGTGCAGCGGGTGGAGATTCGCGGCACCGGGGGCGGCATCCGCTGGTTCCAGACGGTGGGGAACGAATCCTCGGTCATGCGGGTCACGCCGCGCTCGTGACCGATCCTTCCACGGTTGCCGCCCGCGGCCGGGCTGCCCTGCGCCCGGCCGTCGCGCTGCTGCTTCTCGCCCTGCTCGGCGCCGCCTTGTTCCGGCTGGTCGAGATCCGCACGGACATGGCGGATTTCCTTCCCCCCGCCGCGACGCCCGAGGCCGCCTTCCTGCTGGGCGAACTGCGCGACGGCGCGGCGGCGACGCTGCTGCTGGTCGGGCTTGAAGGGGCCGAGGTGCCGGAGCTCGCGCGCGTCTCGAAGTCGATGGGTGCCGCGCTGCGCGACGGTGGGCTCTTCGCCTTCGTCGGCAACGGCACCGGCGACCTGACGGAAGGAGAGCAGGCGCTGCTGTTCCGCTACCGCTATCTCCTCTCCCCCGCTCAGGGGATTTTCGAGGTGCCGGCGCTGCGGCGGGGGCTGGAGGCGCTGCTGGACGGACTGCGCTCCTCCCTCTCGAACGTGCTCTCGCGCCTTGGCTTCGCCGACCCCACGGGGGTGTTCCTGGAGATGCTGCGCGGCTGGCTCGGCGGCAGCACCGTGACGATGAAGGACGGCGCCTGGTTCGCGGGCGGCGAGGGGCCGCCGCGCGCGCTGCTGGTGGCGCGCAGCCGGGCCGCGGGGACGGACATGGAGGGGCAGCGGGAGGCCTCCGAGACCGTGCGCGCCGCCTTCGCCGCCGCCGGGCCGAAGGGGGTGCGGCTGCTGCTCTCCGGGCCCGGCGTCTTTGCCGCCAGCGCGGCCGCGGCGGTGAAGGCGGATGTGGAGCGGGTCTCGATCCTCTCGGGCGCGCTGCTGCTGGGCTTCCTCGTCTGGCGCTACCGCTCGGGCGCGATGCTGCTGGCGGCGGGGGTGCCGCTGCTGGCGGGCAGCCTCGCGGGGGCAATGGCCGTCGCGCTCGTCTTCGGCCGGGTGCAGGGGGCGGCGCTGGGCTTCGGGGTGACGATGCTGGGCGTCGCTGTGGATTATCCCATCCTGCTGCTGACGGGCCGCCGGCCTGGGGAAGCGCTGGGGGCGGCCGCGCGGCGGATCTGGCCGACGCTGCGGCTGGCTGCCGGGGCGGCGGCGATGGGGCTGGTGGCGATGATGGCCTCGGGCTTTCCCGGCCTCGCGCAGCTCGGGCTTTTCGGCGCGGCGGGGCTGCTGGTGGGGGTGGCGGTCACGCGCTGGGGGCTGCCGCGGCTGCTGTCCTCGGAGTCCGTAGTGGCGCGGCCGCTGCCGGCGCTCGTCCTGCAGGCTCTGGGCCGGTTGCGCGGGCGGCGCCCCCTGGCCTGGGGTGTGATGGCGCTGTCGGTGGCATGGCTGGCGGCCGCGGGCCTCCCGCGCTGGGAGGACGACATCGCCCGGCTGAGCCCGGTACCGGAGACGGAGCGGAATCTCGACGGGGAACTCCGCGCCCAGCTCGGCGCACCCGACGTGCGGCACCTCGTGGCCCTGAGCGGGCGGAGCGAGGAGGCGGTGCTCCGTGCCTCCGAGCGGGTGGGCGAGGCCTTGGCGCCCCTGCTGGCCGATGGAAGGTTGGGCGGGCTGGACCTGCCCAGCCGCTACCTGCCGAGCCGCGCCGCGCAGGAAGCACGCCAGGCGGCGATGCCGGCGCCGGAGGTTCTCTCAGCGCGGCTCGCCGAGGCCATGGCGGGGCTTCCCTTCCGCCCCGAGGCCTTCGCTTCCTTCCTGGCGGCGGTGGAGGAGAGCCGGACCCTGCCGTTGCTGGACCTGGATGCGCTGGCGGCGGCGCCGCTGATCTCGGCCCGCCTCTCGCCGATGCTGTCGCGGCGGGGGCAGGGGTGGCAGGGCCTCGGGCTGCTTTCGGGCGTCGCCGATGCGGGTTCGGTGCGGGCGGCGGTGGCCGGGCTGGGCAACCCCGGGATCCTCTTCGTGGACGTGAAGGGCGAGACGGAGGGGATGATCGCCGCCACCACGCGCGGCGCGCTCCTCTGGTGCGGGGTGGGCGCCCTGGCCGTGCTGGCGCTGCTGGCGGCGGGGCTGCGCGGCCCTCTGCCCGCCCTGCTGCGGGCGGCGCCCATCGCGGGCGCGGTGCTGGTGGTGCTGGCGGTCCTCTCGGCGGCGGGGGAGCGGCTGACGCCCTTTCACCTCGTGGCGCTGCTGCTGATGGCCGGCGTCGGATTGGATTACGCCCTCTTCCTCGGCCGGGCGGAGCCCGATTTGGCGGAGGCCGCGCGCACCCTGGCCGCCGTGCTCACCTGCACGGTGACGACGCTGCTCACCTTCGGGATGCTGGCGCTCTGCGCCACGCCGGTGCTGCACGGGATCGGGCTGACGGTCTCGGTAGGGGTGGCGGCGGCCTTCCTGTTGGCGCTCGGGTTGGCGCCCCACGCAGGGCGATCCATCCCGTGAAACGCTCTTGCGGCCGTGCCCGCGGGATGAAATTCAACCTCTGCCCCGCTGCACAGCGGGCTTGCCCGATGCGATAGAGCCTTCAGATGTCATTGATGCTTCCCCCTCTCGCCCTCGCCGCCCGCAGTGCCGTCAGTGCCATGGGCACTGGCCTGGCGGCGACGCGCGAGGCGCTGCACGCCCGTCGCGGAGGCCTCGCGCCCTGCGACCTGCCAGGCATGCCGGAGGGGATCTGGACCGGGCGCGTGCCGGGGCTGGAGGAGGTCGCGCTGCCGGAGGCGCTGACCCGCTATGCCTGCCGCAACAACCGGCTGGCGGAGCTGGCGCTGGGGACGGACGGCTTCGCCGAGGCGGTGGCAGCGGCGGCGGATCACTACGGCGCGCATCGCGTGGCCGTGGTGCTCGGCACCAGCACCGCGGGCATCGCCGAAACCGAGGCGGCCTATGCTCGGCGTGGCGAGGACGGCGCGCTGCCGACGGAGTTCGACTTTACCCACACCCACGACCTGCACGCGCTGCCGCGCTACGTCCGCGCGCGCCTCGGTCTCTCGGGACCGGCGGTCTCGATTTCCACCGCCTGCACCTCGGGCGCGCGGAGCTTCCTGGAGGCGCAGGTGATGATCGCCGCCGGCCTCTGTGACGCGGCGGTGGTGGGGGGCGTGGACACGCTCTGCCGCATGACGCTGCACGGCTTCCGCGCGCTGGAGCTGCTCTCGCGCGGCGCCTGCCGGCCCTGCGCCGCGGACCGGGACGGGATTTCGATCGGCGAGGCCGCGGGCCTCGTGCTGCTGGTGCGGGCCGGGGACGCCGCGCCCGGCAGCCTGGCGCTCCTCGGCGCCGGGGCGAGCGCGGACGGGCACCACATGTCCTCCCCCCATCCGGAGGGGCTGGGCGCCATCGCCGCCATGCGCGCCGCGCTGGACGCGGCGGGGGACGCGCCCGTCGACTACGTGAACATGCACGGCACCGGCACGCGGGCGAACGACGCGATGGAGGGGAATGCCATCCGCGCGCTCTTCGCGGACCGTGTGCCCTGCTCCTCCACCAAGGGATGGTCGGGGCACACGCTCGGGGCCTCGGGCGCGCTGGAGGCGGTGATCGCCTCGATCTGCGTGGAGGACGGGCTGGTGCCGGGCTGCCTCGGCGTCGAGACGCCCGACCCGGAGTTCGGCGTGGATCTGGCCGTGAAGAATCGTGCCGCGCCGGTAGAGCGGGTGCTGAGCAATTCCTTCGGCTTCGGCGGCAGCAACCTCGCGCTGGTGATGGGTCGGGCGTGACCGGCAAGCGCGAGGGGCCTGGGCGCCCGATGAGGTGCGACATCGCCGGTATTGGTCTGCTCGGCCCCGGCTTGCCCAGTTGGGAGGCGAGCCGCGCGGTGCTCGCGGGCGGGGTGCCCTGGGAACCCGCGCCCGTCGCCCTGCCGCCGCCGGTCGCGCTGCCGCCGACCGAGCGGCGGCGCACCAGTCCCTCCGTGCGGCTCGCCCTCGCCGCAGCGGGCGAGGCAGCGGCCGGATCGGGGCTGCCGGCGGCGGAGCTGGAGACGGTCTTCGCCTCCTCCAACGGCGATGGCGCGGTCGTCGGCTCGATCCTTGAGGCGCTGACAGTGCCGGACGGGGCGATCTCGCCGACGCAGTTCCACAACTCCGTGCACAACGCGGCCGCGGGATACTGGGGCATCGCCATGGGCTCGACCCGCGCCTCGGTGAGCCTCGGCGGGCATGACGACAGCTTCGCGACGGGGCTGGTGCAGGCGGTGGCCTCCGTGGTGGCGAGGGGCGTGCCGGTGCTGTTCTGCGCCTATGACGCGCCGCTCGCGCCGCCGCTTGACGCCAAGCGCCCCACCGACGCGCCCTTCGCCGTGGCGCTGGTGCTGGTGCCGGAGGGTGGCGTGCCGCTCTCGGTCGAGTTGGCGCCGGATGCGGAGGTGACGCCCGCCGGTGAGATGGAAGGGCTGGCGCGGGGCAATCCCGCCGCGCGCTCCCTGCCGCTGCTGCGCGCGCTCGCGGCGGGCCGCGCGGCACGAATCGCGCTGCCGCTCGCCGATGGCGGCGCGGTGGTGCTTGAGGTCGGCGCGTGACGCCGCAGGTGCCGCATGCCGGCGCGATGCGGCTGCTGGATCGCGTGCTGTCGCACGACGCCGATTCGATTCTTTGCGCCGCCGTCTCGCACCGTGACCCCGCGAACCCGCTGCGGCGGGACGGGATGCTGCCCGCCGTTTGCGGCGTGGAGTACGCCCTGCAGGCCATGGCCGCGCACGGGGCGCTGACGGGCGACGGGGCGGCGCAGGCAGCGGGCTATCTCGCGAGCCTGCGCGGCGTCTCGCTCCGCGTCGCGCGGCTGGACAGCATCGTGGCGGACCTGCGCGTGGAGGCGCGCGCGCTGTCGCGCGCCGCGCGCGGCTTCGTCTACGCCTTCGAGGTCTCGGCCGAGGGTGAGGCGCTGCTCTCGGGTCAGGCGGCCATCATTATCCCGGAGGCCGCATGATCCGCGCGCTTGTCAGCGGCGGCGCGAGCCCGATCGGCGCCGCCATCTCCCGTGCGCTGGCGCGGGACGGGCATCATGTTATCGTCCACGGCAGCGGCAACCCGGAGCGGGCGCGCACCGTCGCGGCGGAGATCGCGGCGGCCGGCGGCAGCGCGGAGGCCGTGGCCTTCAACCTGACGGACGCCGCTGCCTGCGAGGCCGCTCTCGCGCGGCTGCTGGAGGGCGGCGCCATTCAGGCCGTGGTGCACAACGCCGGCACGCATGACGACGCGCCGATGGCCGGCATGTCCGCGCGCCAGTGGCATTCCGTGGTGGACGTGTCGCTGAACGGCTTCTTCCACCTCGTGCAGCCGTTGCTGCTGCCGATGATCGGCACGCGCCGCGGGCGGATCGTCGCCATCTCCTCCGTCTCTGGCGTCATGGGCAACCGGGGCCAGGCGAACTACGCCGCGGCCAAGGCCGGGCTGCACGGCGCGGTGAAGTCGCTGTCGATGGAGTGCGCGCCACGCGGGGTGACGGTGAACGCCGTCGCCCCCGGCCTGATCGAGAGCCCCGCGGCGGAGGCGTTCACCAAGGAACAGATCCGCGCGATGGTGCCCGCCCGCCGGGCCGGCCGCCCGGAGGAGGTGGCGGAGCTGGTGGCCTTCCTCGCCTCCGATCGCGCGGCCTACATCACCGGGCAGGTCATCTCGATCAACGGGGGAATGGCGTGACCATCGAGACGCTTTCGACGCGCATCACCTACGAGAACCCCTGGACGCGCGTGCGCGAGGACATCATCCGCCGCGCCGACGGCAGCCAGGGCCTCTACGGCGTCGTCGAGCGCTCGGACTTCGTGGTGGTGGTGCCCGTGCAGGACGGCCGCGTGACGCTCGTCGAGCAGTACCGCTATCCCGTGCGCGAGCGCCTGTGGGAATTCGTCATGGGCATGTGGGAAACCCGCCCCGGCACCGACCCGGCCGCCATTGCCGCCGGGGAACTGCGCGAGGAGACCGGCCTCGTCGCCGGGCGCATGACCTATGCCGGGGAGATGTTTCAGGGCGCCGGCTACTGCAACCAGCGCGGCCACGTCTTCCTGGCAACCGAACTGACGCGCGGCGAGACCTCCCGCGAAGCGACGGAGCAGGACCTTATCTGCCGGGATTTCCCGATGGCGGAACTCGAAGCCATGCTGCGCGACGGCGTGATCCGCGACGCGATGAGCATGGCCGCCTTCGGGCTGCTGCGGTTGAAGGGACTGGTCTGAAGACGCCGCTCGCGGCCCCCGGAGAGGGCGCTGCCCTCTCCGGACCAGCCTGGTTGGACCTATAGGTCCAACCCTGGACCTGCGTCTGGCTGGCGCGGATGCGGTGATCTGAGGCTGGTTCCCTTTGCGGGCGCCCTTCCTGCGCGTGCAGTCGCCTCGGGTCCACGACCCGAGGCGCACCGGCCGCCAAGTGTTCCAAACTGATAAAAGAAGATGATGGCGAGGGGTACGGGGAGAGGAAGAATTCCTTCTTCCTCTCCCCGGAGGCACAAGCGCTACCCGCCGAAAGCCGGGCGCTATTCCGTCCCCAGCAGCCCCTCGATCACCCCGCGCAGGAGCGAGACGCCTTCGGACAGGCGTTCGAGAGCCAGCGGCCGTCCGCGAGCATCGCCGGTGGTGGCGAGGGTGGTGCGGTCCTGGGCGAGTTCGCGGGCCGAGAGGCGGCCGTCGCCGTCGTAGTCGAGGCTTTCGAGGGCCACCTTCGCCGCGGCCAGGCCGCCGAGGGTGCCGGCGCCGCCGGCGAGGCCCGCGAGTTCCGGCGTGGCTTCGGACTGAATGGAGATCAGCCAGGCCGCACCGCGGAAGAGGCGGGCGAGTTCCGCCGTGCCGAGGAGGTTGTCGCCGGAGACGTCGCCCACCCGGATAATGGCGGCGGCGCAGTCCGGTACGCTGCCAGCCCCAGGGCCGGTGCCGGGTCCGCAGGCGGCTTCCAGCACCTCGATGGCGCCGAGGAAGGCGATGCCTTCGCCCTGGGCCGCGAAGGGAAGCGGGGTGGCGGGGCAGCGTCGCCAGCTGGTGACGGGGGTATCGCCTGGCAGGCGGTCGTCGCGGGTCTTGTTGGTGGGCTCGGCGGTTTCCAGCGCGTCGCCGGCCGCACGGAGGAGGAGGCGCGGGGCCTCCGCGCCCCGGCCGGTGCCGATGGTCCAGCCGGCAGCCGAGCGCGTCTCGGTGAAGCGGAGCAGGCGGGCGGGCCCGTCGGACGGCGCGCGCGCAGCAGCGCGGGCCGAGAGGACGAGCATGGTCGCGGGGGAGGCGCAGTCGCCCGCGAACCAGGCGCCGCGCAGGGCTTCCGGCACCGGGGTGAGAGGCTGCGTCCCCTGCGCGCGGGCCGCGAGGGGCAGGAGGAGGGCGAGGGCGAGGAGGCGAATCATGGCAGGGGCACCTCGATACCGGCGCAGAGGTCCACGGGCTCGCGCGTCGCCTCGCGGCCGTCGCGGAGCACGGCGGTCAGGCGGGCCGCGCAGCCGGCGCCCTCGGGCGGGGCGACGTCAAGCGTCTCGTTGCGGCCGAGCACGGTGGCGCCGAGGCGGTCCGGGCCGCGCGGCGCGCCGGGCGCGTCGATGTAGAGCTCCACGATCGGCAGGCTGGCAGTGTTGCGCAGGCGGATGCTGCCGGGGCGGGGGCCCTCATCTTCCTCGCCCTCGTCGAGGCGGGCGGCGGTCGTCCAGCCGGGGCGGACGACGATGGCCGCGGTCTGGCAGATATTCACCTCCCGCCGCTCCTCAGCGCCGCCGGTTGGGAAGACGACGCGCAGATCCACGACGCAGTCCACGGGTAGGGTGAGGAGCTGGCGCTCGCCCCGGCCGAGGCCGCCGGGCAGGCGCTCCGGCCCCCAGTCGCCCTCGGTGGAGGAGGAGACGTAGACCTCGTCGATGCGGGCGAGGTGGCGGTTGACGAAGGTGACGCCCCGCTCGGGCGGGCGGGGAATGCCGCTGCCGTCGAAGGTGACGTCTGCCTGGCGGCAGAGATCGACATCGCGCCGCGCCTCGGCCGAGCCGTCGGCGTAAGTGGCGCGGAGATCGGCCGTGCAGCCGGGCAGGCGGAGGCGCAGGCGGAAGGTGCTGCCGTCGGGCGCGGATTCGCTGCCCATCCGGTTCACGCCCCAGCCCTCCTCCGCGTTCAGCGCGGGGGAGCGGCCGCCGGGGACGACGTGCAGGCCGGCGAGCACGCGGCCGGAGCGGTTGGCGACCGTCATCTCCCGCCAGGTGAGGGAGGGGTCGGCGAGAGTCACGCGCGCGCCGCGGCACACATCGGTGCGCGGGCGCGCGACCTCGGTGCCGTCGGCCAGCACCGCGGTAATGTCGAAGACGCAGTCGCGCCGGCGGCCGAGGCGGAGGCGGTAGGGGCGGCCGGCGGGCACGATCTCGGCGCCCAGCCGGTCGGGGCCGCGGGGGGCGCCGGCAGGGGTTGCGTAGAGCTCGTGGAGGTCGAGGTCGGTGTCGTTGTTGACCACCACCTCCCGCGAGGGAGCGGAGGGGTCGCCGAGGACGACGCGGGGGCTGCGGCAGAGGTCCACGCGGCGCTCGTCGGCCGTCTCGTCGGCCAGGATCGCGCGCAGCGACCAGACGCAGGCTTGGTTGCGCCCGAGGCGAAGGCGAAGGCTGCTGCCGGGCGGCAGGGTATCGGCGCCGAGGCGGTCCGGGCCCGGATCCGTCTCCGTGGCGGGGGCGAGATAAAGCTCGCGCACCGCCATGCCGGTCTCGTTGGCGATCACCGCCTCACGCTCAGCGCCCGCCCGACCGGGCGTCTGTGCGGGGGCCGGCAACGCGCCGAGGAGGAGGGCGAGGAGCCCTGCCACCAACCCGAGTCCAGCCCTGGACCCCGGCCAGGAGCCGGGCAGGAACCCACGCATGAGAGACTTCCGGTCCGTCCCAAGCCGGCCCGCCCGGCGTGGTGCGGTGCAGGATCGTCGCATGAAAGCCACGGCGCAATTGCCGAAAAGACACAGTTGCCCCGCGGTCTCGCGGCTGCCCCTCCTGGTTCGTTCAAGCCGACGCGATCATCCAGGGCTTTGGTGCCGGGGGCGAATTCATCTCCGGGCGGAGCCGGCCTAAGGTGGGCGCGACCTGACCTCCGGGAGGAACGCACGCATGAACAGCCACCTTGTCCGCCGTCGCCAGTTGCTGGCGGGGGCCGCGGCGCTGCCCCTCGCGGCCGCACCCTTCGCAAATCAGGCGGGGGCGCAGGGAGCGCAGCGCTACGCCGCGCTGAGCATGTTCATCCCCGCCGCGCCCGGCGGTGGGTGGGACGGGCTGGGCCGCGCGATCGAGCAGGTGGCACGTCCGGCGGGCATGGTGGGCTCCATCCAGTTCGAGAACGTGGGCGGTGCCGGCGGCGCGGTGGGCCTGCCGCGCTTCGTGGCCCAGCGCCGCGGGCGCCCGGAGGCGCTGATGGTGGCCGGCGCCGTGATGGTCGGCGCCACGCTGACCAACAAGAGCCCGGTGACACTGAAGGATGTGCTGCCGGTCGCCCGGCTGACGGACGAGAGCGCGGCCATCGTCGTGCCCGCCAATTCCGACATCCGGGACATCAAGGGGCTGATGGACGCGCTGAAGGCTGGCCCCGGCGCCGTCGCGGTGGGCGGCGGCTCGGCGGGCGGCATTGACCACATCCTGCTCGGCCTGCTGATCAAGTCCGTGGGGCGCAGCGCGCGGGAGGCCTCCTACGTCGCCTTCGCCGGTGGCGGGCCGGCCCAGGCGGCGATCCTCGGCGGGCAGGTGAAGGCGGGCATCTCCGGCTATTCGGAGTTCGCCGAGCAGATCAAGTCCGGCCGGATGCGCGCGCTGGCGACGAGCGGCGAGACGCGGATCGACCCCAACGTGCCGACCCTGAAGGAGAGCGGGATCGACATCGTCGTCGGCAACTGGCGCGGCCTGTTCGCGCCGCCCGGCATCAATGCCGAGGCGCGGGCGAACCACGCGCGCTTCGCGGCCGAGCTGCACGCGCTGCCCGCCTGGAAGGAGCTGCTGCAGACGCGCGGCTGGGAGGACGCCTACATGGAGGGCCCGGCCTTCGAGGAGTTCCTGCGCAAGGACAGCGAGGCGACGCTCGCGGTGCTGAAGGAAATCGGGCTGGCCTGAGCGGCGGGCCGGGGGCGGCCCCCCCGGCTTCCACTCTCCCACGCCGCCGTGCCATTCAGGCGCCCCCTCTGAGGCCCGCAGTCCGGCGTGGCAGGGCCAGGAACGAACGCATGAACCAGCTATCCCACCGGGCAGGAACGGCAGCCGGGACGCCGCGGGCCGACCTCGTCGTCGGCCTCGGCGTCGTCGTGCTCGGCCTGCTCGTGCTCTACGCCGCCTGGGCGATCCCTGAATCGCCGCTCTATGCGCAGGTGGGGGCGAAGGCGGTCCCCTATCTCGTGGGCGCCATCCTCGTGGCGCTCGGCATCGGGCTCTCGGCCACCGCGGCCAAGGGCGGCTGGAGCCACGGGCTCGAGGAGGAGATGGCGGCACCGCCGACGAACTGGCGGGCGCTCGGCCTGCTGGGGGCGGGGCTCGTCGTGCAGCTCGCGCTTATCGACTGGCTCGGCTTCGTCATCGCGGCGACGATCCAGTACGTGCTCGTCTGCTCCGCCTTCGGGTCGAGACGGCCGTTGCGGGACCTCGTGATCGGAATCCTCGTGACGCTCGGCGCCTACATCGCTTTCGCGAAGCTGCTCGGCGTGAACATCGGCGCGGGCGTGCTGGAGGGAATCATCTGATGGACTCCGTCGCCGGCCTCGCCTTGGGCTTCGCCAACGCGCTGACGCCCATCAACCTCGGCTGGGCGCTGCTCGGCTGCTTCCTCGGCACCGCGATCGGCGTGCTGCCGGGCATCGGGCCCGCGCTGACCATCGCGCTGCTGCTGCCCGTCACCTTCAAGGTGGAGGCGACGGGCGCCTTCATTCTCTTCTGCGGTGTCTTCTACGGCGCGATGTACGGGGGATCGACGACCTCGATCCTGCTGAACACGCCCGGCGAATCCGGCTCGATCATCACCGCGCTGGAGGGCGCGAAGATGGCGCGCAACGGCCGCGCGGGACCGGCGCTGGTCACGGCCGCGGTGGGCTCCTTCGTGGCCGGCACGGTCGGCACGCTTGGCATCTCCTTCATTGGGCCGATCGTGGTGGATCTGGCGCTGAAGCTTGGGCCGGCGGAGTACTTCTCCCTCATGCTGCTCTGCTTCGTCACCGTCTCCGCGGTGCTGGGCGGCTCGGCGCTGCGCGGGCTCACCTCGCTCGCCTTCGGGCTGATGCTCGGCCTCGTGGGCATCGACCTGCAGACCGGCCAGCCGCGCCTCACCTTCGGCGTGCCGGAGCTGCTCGATGGGGTGAACGTCGTGCTCGTCGCCGTCGCGCTCTTCGCGGTGGGGGAGACGATGTATCTCGCCTGGCGCCACGTCGAGGGCGGGCAGGAGGTGCGCCAGGTCGGCAAGCTCTGGATGAGCGCCACCGACTGGCGGCGCAGCATCGGCCCCTGGATCCGCGGCTCCCTTCTCGGCTTTCCCTTCGGCGTGCTGCCCGCCGGCGGCACCGAGATGCCGACGATGCTGAGCTATTACGCCGAGCGGAAGATGGTTAAGCCGGAGTTTCGCGAGGAGTTCGGCACCACGGGCGCGATCGAGGGCGTGGCAGGGCCGGAAGCAGCGAACAACGCGGCCGCCGCCGGCATCCTCGTCCCGATGCTGACGCTGGGCCTGCCCACCTCGGCCACCGCCGCGATCATGCTCTCGGCCTTCCAATCCTACGGCATCCAGCCGGGGCCGATGCTGTTCACGCAGCAGCCGGTGCTCGTCTGGACGCTCATCGCCTCGCTCTACATCGCGAACGTCATGCTCGTGGTGCTGAACCTGCCGCTGGTCGGGCTCTGGGCGCGCATCCTGAAGATCCCGACGCCGCAGCTCTACGCGGGCATCCTCGTCTTCGCGACGATCGGCACCTACGGGATCAGCAATTCCGTGACCGATCTCGTGCTGCTCTACGGCATCGGCATCATCGCGATGTTCATGCGCCGCTTCGACTTCCCAACCGCGCCCGTGGTGATCGGCATGATCCTGGGCCCGATGGCGGAGCAGGCGCTGCGCCAGGCGCTGACGATCAGCCAGGGCGATTGGACGACCTTCCTGACACGGCCGATCTCGGCCACGATTCTCGTGTTGGCCGTTGTGGCGCTGGTGGGGCCGCGGCTCTGGGCATTCCGGCAGCGCCGGGCGGAGGGATAGGCGCTGGTAGCTCCTGAAGAGGGCTCTGCCCTCTCCAGACCGCCGGGTGAACGCGCAGCGTTCGTCCCGCGCCCGCCAAGGGCCTGAGGCCTTTGAATCCCCATCCTGCTTTCGCGGAACCTTCCTGTGAGTGCAGTCGCCTTGGATCAGTGATCCAAGGCGCACCGGCCGCAGGGCATCCCAAGCCGATAGAAAAAGATGATGGTGAGGAGCCTTGGGGAGAGGAAGAAGTCCTTCTTCCTCTCCCCGGAATCACCAGTTCTGCACTGCAGGACCTGCTCTCAGATCTCCGCCGCCGATAGCGCCCGGTCGAGGTAGTAGGCCGCGCTGATCAGCGCGAGATGCGTGAAGGCCTGCGGGAAGTTTCCGAGGTGCTCGCCGGCCGGTCCTAGTTCTTCCGCGTAGAGGCCGAGGTGGTTCGCGTAGCCGAGCATCTTCTCGAAGAGGAAGCGCGCGCGCTTGAGGTCTCCGGCGCGCGCGAGGCACTCGACGTACCAGAAGGAGCACATGTTGAAGCTGCCCTCGATCCCGTCGAGGCCGTCCACTGCCTCGTCCTCGTAGCGGCGCACGAGGCTGTCCACGACGAGGCGTTCCCCGACCGCGCGCAGGGTGGAGATCCAGCGCGGGTCGGTCGGGCTGATGAAGCGAACCAGCGGCATCAGCAGGCAGGAGGCGTCGAGCGCCGTGCCGCCCCGCGTCTGCACGAAAGCCCGCTGGTCGGCGTTCCAGAAGTTCTCGTGGATGTCGGCGTGGATGGTGTCCCGCGCCTCCGCCCAGCGGAGCAGTGGGGCGGGGAGGGAGCGCTTGCGGGCCAGGCGCAGCGCGCGGTCCAGCGCCACCCAGCACATCAGGCGGGAGTGCAGGAAGTGCTGCCGCCCGCCGCGCACCTCCCAGATGCCCTCGTCCGGCTGTTCCCAGTTCTCCGCCACCCAGTCCATGGAGCGGGTGATGCCCTTCCAGGCATCATGGGAGATCTGCTCGCCGTATTTGTCGGAGAGGTAGGCGGCATCCATCAGCTCCCCATAGATGTCGAGTTGGAGCTGGCCGGCGGCGCCGTTGCCAATGCGGACGGGGCGGCTGTCGAGATAGCCCGAGAGGTGCGGCAGCTCCTGCTCGTCGAGCTGCCGGTGCCCGTCGAAGCCGTACATGAGGTCGAGGTGCCCATCGTGGCCGGAGCTCGCGCCGCGGATGCCGAGCCAGCGCATGAAGGCGTTCGCCTCCGCGACATGGCCGAGGCGAAGGAAGGCGTAGACGGTGAAGGCCGCGTCGCGGATCCAAGTGTAGCGGTAATCCCAGTTCCTGACGCCGCCGATCGTCTCGGGCAGGCCGAAGGTGGGGGCTGCGATGATCGAGCCGTGCTCGCCCGAGGTCATCAGCTTCAGCACGAGGGCAGAGCGGTTCACCATGTCCCGCCAGCGCCCGCGATAGGTCGAGCGCGCCGTCCAGCCGCGCCAGTAGTCAGAGGTGGCCTTGAAGCAATCGGCCACCCCGCGCGGGTCGGCCGGGCGCGCGTTGCCGAGCGCCGCGTCTTCCAGCACGAAGGCCGCGGACTCGCCGGCCTGCAGCACGAAGTCCGCCGTGCCGTCCACGTTCTCGGCGAGAAGCGGCACGGTGGCGCGCAGGCGCAGCGCGATCCCGTCCGGCCCCTCGAAGACGAGGCTTCCTCCCTCCTCCCGCAGGCTGGGCAGGGCGCGGGCATAGTCGAAGCGCGGGGCGCAGCGCAGGCGGAAGCGGATGGACTGGCGCACGGCCTTGGCGCGGCGCACCAGGCGCTGCGTGCCGCCGATCACCATGAAGTCGGAGATCTCGGCCACGCCGTCATGCGAGAGGAAGCGCGTCAGCAGCACGTTGGTGTCGGGAAGGTAGAGCTGGCGGTGGTGCACCCCTTCGAGCACCGGCGCCAGCTCGAAGCGGCCGCCCTTCTCGTCGTCGAGGAGGGAGACGAAGACGCTCGGGCTGTCGAAATGCGGCCAGCAGAGGAAGTCCACCGCGCCGTCGAAGCCGACCAGGGCCGCCGTGCGAAGGTCGCCGACGATGCCGTGGTTCTCGATCGGCTCCCCCATCAGCCGTTGCCGACGAAGCCGGGATAGAGCGACATCCCGCCATCGACAAAGAGGGTGACGCCGGTGACGTAGTCCGCTTCGTCCGAGGCGAGCCAGGTGGCGGCGCGAGCCACGTCCTCGGGCTCGCCGATGCGGCCGTAGGGGATGAGGTGCAGTAGCTTCTCCAGTGCCTCGGGCGTGCCCCAGGCCTCCTTGTTGATGGGCGTGCGGATGGCGCCGGGCGCGATCGCGTTCACCCGCACGCGCTCGGGCGCCATCTCCTGGGCGAGGGTCTGCATCATCATCCGCACGCCGCCCTTGGCAGCCGCGTAGTTCACGTGCCCCGCCCAAGGGATGAGCTCGTGCACCGAGCTCATGCAGATGATGGAGCCGCGCGCCCCGCCTTGCCGCTCGGGCCCCGCCCGGAAGGCGCGGATCGCCTCACGGCAGCAGAGGAACTGGCCGGTGAGGTTGAGCGAAATGACGGCGTTCCAGTCGGCCAGCGTCATCTCCCCCACGGGCGCGTCCTTCTGGATACCAGAATTGGCCACCAGCACGTCGAGGCCCCCGAACTCGGCGACGGTGCGGTCCACCAGCCCTGTCACCTCCTCCTCCTTGGAGACGTCGGCCTTGAGGGCGACCGCCTTCCCGCCAGCCGCGCGGATCTCCTCCGCGAGACCCTCCGCCGCCTCCCCGTGGGAGTGGTAGTTCACCGCGACGGCCGCCCCCGCGGCGGCCAACCCACGTGCCACCGCAAAGCCGATCCCGGAGGAGGCCCCGGTCACCAGCGCCCGGCGCCCGGCCAGGAGGGGACGCGTCGCTCGGGCCTCGGATGCGCCTGACGTCATGGATCGGTCCTCGTCTCGCCGGATCGGCAGAGCGCGGAACGTGCCATCCCCCCCGGGAGTTGATTGTCGCAATGCAACCCGATGTTCCCGCGGCCTCGAGTCGCGGTCTTGAACAAGTGCCGAACGGGGACCTCCCGAAAAGGCGGCAAATCATGGATCTCGCCCGAGTCGCGCGAACGAATCGCTGACGACTGTTCTCAAGCGATAAACCACCAGACCTTGTGGTTGCCAGGTTCGGTGGACACAAGAAGGTTCGCTTTCTGTGCCGGATCGGTCCTCCGAGTCGCGTGCTCCTGCCGGCAATGTCGGACCTGCCCCGCGCAAGGCCGTGCTGGCATCGGGCCGCCGCCCGCGCTATCCGCCCGGCCATGTCCACCCTCCCGATCCGCCGCGCCCTCCTCTCGGTCTCCGACAAGACCGGGCTCGTGGAATTTGCGCGCACCCTGGCCGCGGGGGGGACGGAGATCCTCTCCACCGGCGGCACCGCCAAGGCCCTTCGCGAGGCGGGCCTACCCGTGGTCGAGCTTTCCGATCACACGGGCTTCCCGGAGATCCTGGACGGGCGGGTGAAGACCCTCGTCCCGGGCGTCCACGGCGGGCTGCTCTTCCGCCGCGATCTGCCCGAGCACGTGGCACAGGTCGAGAAGCACGGCATCGCCCCGATCGACCTTGTTTGCGTCAACCTCTACCCCTTCGAAGCCACGGTGGCGCGCGGCGCCTCCTACGAGGACTGCGTCGAGAACATCGACATCGGCGGCCCCGCCATGATCCGCAGCGCCGCCAAGAACCACGCCCATGTGGCCGTGCTGACCGAGCCCGAGCAGCTGACCGAGGTGGCGAAGGAGATCGCCGAGACCGGCGGCACCTCGCTCGCCACCCGCAAGCGCCTCGCCGCCGCCGCCTATGCCCGCACCGCCGCCTACGACGCCGCCATTTCCCGCTGGTTCGCGGCCGAGTTGGAGGAGAAGTTCCCCCAACGCCTCTCCGTGCCCGGCCTGCTGAAGCAGACGCTCCGCTACGGCGAGAACCCGCACCAGCGCGCGGCCTTCTACCTCGACGGCACCCACCGTCCGGGCATCGCGACGGCAGACCAGGTGCAGGGCAAGGAACTGTCCTACAACAACCTCAACGACACCGACGCCGCCTTCGAGGCCGTGGCGGAGTTCGACGCTCCGGCCATCGTCATCGTCAAGCACGCCAATCCCTGCGGCGTGGCGACTGCCGGCGACCTGAACGCCGCCTGGGATGCGGCGCTGCGCTGTGACCCTGTCTCGGCCTTCGGCGGCATTGTCGCCGCCAACCGCCCGCTCGACGCCGAGGCCGCGCGGCGCATCACCTCGATCTTCACCGAGGTGGTGATCGCCCCCGACGCCGACGACGAGGCGCGCGCGGTTTTCGCGACGAAGAAGAACCTCCGCCTGCTGCTCACCCGCGGCCTGCCCGACCCCTCCGCCCCCGGCACGGTCTTCCGCAGCGTCGGCGGCGGCTTCCTCGCGCAGTCCCGCGACGCGGGCCGCGTGGCCATGGCGGACCTCCGCGTGGTCACGAAGCGCGAGCCCACCGCGCAGGAGATGAACGACCTCGTTTTCGCCTTCCGCGTCTGCAAGCACGTGAAGTCGAACGCGATCGTCTACGCCAGGGGCGGCGCCACCGTCGGGATCGGCGCGGGGCAGATGAGCCGCGTGGACAGCGCCCGCATCGCCGCCTGGAAGAGCGCCGAGGCCGCCAAGGCCGCCGGGCTCGACGCGCCGCTCGCACAGGGCTCCGTCGTGGCGTCCGACGCCTTCTTCCCCTTCGCCGACGGCCTCCAGGCCGCTGCCGCGGCGGGCGCCACCGCGGTCATCCAGCCCGGCGGGTCGATGCGCGACAACGAGGTGATCGCGGCGGCTGATGAGGCGGGGTTGGCGATGGTGATGACGGGGATGCGGCACTTCCGGCACTGATCGGCCGTCGCCAGTGACCCCGGGAGAGGAAGAAAGAATTCTTCCTCTCCCCGGACCCCTCTCCATCATCTTCTTCTTCAGGTTTGGAGAATTTCCGCGGCAGGTGCGCCTCGGGTCCTAGACCCGAGGCGACTGCATGTTCAGGAAGGCACCACGACAGCCAGATGGGGATCCAAGGGCCTCAGGCCCTTGGCGGGAGAGGTCCGGAGAGGGCAGAGCCCTCTCCGGAGGCCACCTCACCCGGCCATCGCCCGGCTGCGCGCAATGATATTCGTCGTGGATCGCCCCGGCACGAGGTCGATCAGCGCCACGCGCCCGCCGCGCGCCCGCACCACCTCGCCGCCCACCACCTGGTCCTCCGTGTAGTCGGCGCCCTTGAACAGCACGTCCGGCCCCAGCCGGGTGATGAGATCGAGCGGCGTGTCCTCCGCGAAGGAGAGCACGAGGTCCACGGATTGCAGCGCGGCGATCACGGCCTGCCGGTCCTCCAGCGCGTTCACGGGCCGGCCCGGGCCCTTCAGGCGGGCCACGCTCTCGTCCGTGTTCAGCGCCACCACCAGCCGGTCGCATTTCGCGCGCGCGGCCTGCAGCATCGTCACGTGGCCGCGGTGGAGGATGTCGAAGCAGCCGTTGGTGAAGCCCACCTCCAGCCCGCGCCGCCGCCATCCCTCCACGACCGAGAGCGCCTGGCCGGCGGAGGCCACCACCTTGCCCGCGACCTCCGCGTCCTCGCCCGCATCGGCCTCGACGGCGGCGGCCAGCTCCGCGATGTCCAGCGTCGCGGTGCCGAGCTTGCCGACCACGACGCCCGCGGCCGCGTTGGCGATGCGCATGGCCCGCGGCAGGGCTTGGCCCGCGGCGACCGCCAGGGCGACGACGGCGATCACCGTGTCCCCGGCGCCGGAGACATCGAAGACCTCCCGGGCGTGGGCGGGCACGGCCTGCGCGCCGCCCCCGGCCTCCACCAGTAGCATCCCCTTCTCCGAGCGCGTGACGAGGATGGCACCCGCCTCCGCCTCCAGCATCAGGGCGCGGGCGGCCTCGGCCACCTCCTCGTCCGTCTCCACCGGCCGGCGCGCCGCCGCGCGCAGTTCGCGCAGGTTGGGCGTGAGCACGGTCGCGCCGCGGTAGAAGGCGAAGTCGTCGCGCTTGGGGTCCACCAGCACGGGCAGGCCGAGTTTGCGGGCCTCCGCTATCGCGTGACCCACCACCTCGGCCGAGAGAAGTCCCTTCGCGTAGTCCGAGATCACCAGCGCCCGGCAGCCGGGCAGCATCTCCGAGACGCGGGCGCGCGCCGCCGCCGCATCGGCCGCCGAGACGCCCTCCGTCACCTCCTCGTCCAGGCGCACCACGTGCTGGTGGCCGGCAATGATGCGGGTCTTCGCGATGGTCGGGCGCGCGGCCGAGCGCACGTTGGCGTCCACCAGGCCAGGGCTCGCCGCGATCAGGGAGGCGACCTCGCGCCCCGCCGCGTCCTCGCCCACCAGGCCCACCAGCACCGCCTCCCCGCCGAGGGAGACGATGTTGCGCGCCACGTTCCCCGCGCCGCCGAGCATGGCGCGGCTGTCCACCACCCGCACCACGGGCACGGGCGCCTCGGGCGAGATGCGGTCGATCCGGCCGTACTGGAACCGGTCCAGCATCACGTCGCCGAGGCAGAGGATCCGCTGCCCGCGAAAGTCGATCATCGGTCCCCTCTCCAACGGCGCCCGGACCCCTTAGCGGAGATCGGCCCGGCGCGGCAGGAGGTTCCCATCCGGCGCCGTTCGGCCGAGAACCCCGCCATGGATACAGGCACCGCCACCGACCGCCTCTCCCGGCTCGCCGCCAGCGCCACCCGCGCCGAGACGCCTCTCGGGGCCGGGCGCATGGTCTGGCACGAATGGGGCGCGGGGCCGCCGCTGGTCCTGCTGCACGGCGGCGCGGGCTCCTGGCGGCACTGGCTGCGCAACATCGAGCTCCTCGCCCGCCATCACCGCGTGCTGGCGCCGGACCTGCCGGGGCTCGGCGAATCCAGCCTTCCACCACTGGAGATCGATCTCTGGGGCTTGGCAGCCCTTGTTGCCGCCGGGATCTCGGCGCGTCTGGGGCCGGGCACGCCCTACGCCCTGGCCGGCTTCTCCTTCGGCGCGGTCATCGCCGGCCGTGTCGCGGCCCGCACGGGGGCGGAACTCACCTCCCTCATTCTTCTCGGCGCCGGCGCCCTCGGGCTGCCGCGCCAGCCCATCCCCCTCGTCTCGGTGCGCGAACGCAAAGGCGAGGACCGGGTGGCCGCGCACCGCGAGAACCTGGCCCGCCTGATGATCGCCGACCCCGCGCGGATCGACGCGGAAGCCCTCGCGGTGCAGGCCTGGAACAGCGATCACGCCCGCTTCCCCAGCCGCCGCGTCACCACCGCCACCAGCCTGCGCGACGCCCTGGACGCCGTGCGCACGCCCCTCTCCGTTATCTACGGGGAGCACGACGCTATCACCGTGCCGCACCTCGCCGACCGCATCGCCTTCTTCCGGGCGAGGGGGACCGAAGCGCTGGTGATCCCCGGCGCCGGGCACTGGGTGGCCTTCGAGGCGCCGGAGGCGGTGAACGCGGCGCTGCTCCAGGCAGCGGGGCGGTAGGGTTTTCTGAACTGGTGGCGCTGGCGACTCCGGGGGAGGAAGAAGGAATTCTTCCTCCCCCGGACCCCAACCATCATCTTCTTCTTCAGGTTTGAACGGTTCTGCGGCCGGTGCGCCTCGGGTCGTGGACCCGAGGCGACGGCACGCGCAAGAAGGGCACCGGGAAGGACCCGACCCTCCATCATCGTATCCGCGACAGCCAGACGGGGATCCAAGGGCCTCAGGCCCTTGGCGGGAGAGGTCCGGAGAGGGCAGAGCCCTCTCCGGGAGCCGCCCACGACGCTCCTAAGGCAGCCCCCGCGCCGTCGCCGCCGCCTGGCCCAGGTCCTCCACGAAGCGGTCGTACTCGCGCGCCTTGCTGGCGGGGTCGGGCAGCCGCAGCAGGTAGGAGGGGTGGACGGTCGGGTAGAAGGGCCGTCCCTCGGGATCGCGCAACAGGGAACCGCGGAGCTTCGTCACGGGCATGGCGCGGCCGGAGACGGCGCGCAGCGCGGTGGCACCGAGGGTGACGATCAGGCGCGGCTGCACGAAGCCGATCTCGCGCAGCAGGAAGGGGCGGTAGAAGGTGATGTCCCCGGCATCGGGCGACTGGTGCAGGCGCCGCTTGCCGGTGGGCGTGAACTTGAAGTGCTTCACGGCATTGGTGACGTAGGCCTCGCCGCGGCTGACGCCCGCCTCCTCCAGCGCCTTGTTCCAGAGGCGGCCGGCGGGGCCGACGAAGGGCTGCCCCTTCAGGTCCTCCTCGTCGCCGGGCTGCTCGCCGATGAACATCAGCAGGGGGTGCTGCGGGCCCTCGCCCATCACGGGCTGGGTCGCGTTGGCGACCCAGGGCGGCAGGTCGTTGCGCGCCAACAGGTCGCGGCGAAGGGCGGCCTGCGCCTCGGGGAAGTCCAGCGTTTCGGTGAGCAGATCGGCGGGCATGACGGCTTCAACGCCGGCGGGCGCCTCGGGCTGCGGGGCGCGGAGATGCGCGGGCAGGTGCACCGTGCGCTGACGGCGCTCGGCGGGTGGGGTGGCGCCGCGCGCGACCATCTCGGCGACGCGCTTCGGGGCCTCGGCCATCAGCCGAGGGATGTCCTGCGCTTCCGGCAGGTTGCGCCAGTACTTCTTCGGCATCTCCGCGCGCATGGCGTCGGGCTTGAGCCGGGCCGGGTTGAAGATGGAGGCGAAATAGGCGCGCCAGAGACCCTCGGCCGCGTCCTCGGCGGGGGCGTCGGCGCGGCGGGCGCCGGGGCCGAAGGCCACCTCCTGCCCATCCCAGTGGGCGGAGAGCTCGGGCGTCAGGATGGACCAGCGCAGCATGGCGAAGCGGCGGACGAAGAAGCCGGCCTCGGCGCGCAGGATGTGGTGCTCGGGCTCGAACCAGGCGACGAAGCGGCTGTCGGGCGCGGGGGCGATGACCGGCGGGGCCTCCGGAAGCGGCTCCGCTTCACCGGCCTCCTCCAGCCGGCCGAGGTCGCGCAGCGCGAGCGCCACGCTGCGGGCATTGCGGGCGGGCGCGGGATCGTTCGGCACCGCGATGGGCGACGGGGGTGGCAGCGGGGCCGCGGGCGCGCCGTCCTCCACCCGCACCTCCCGGAAGCGGAGGAAGGCGTGCATCTTGTGGGCATCGCGCCGCACGGCCCGGGCCATGGCATTGGCGCGGGCGACGGCGGGGTCGGCGGCGTCGTCCAGCAGCCCGCGCTCCCGCTGCAGGCGGTGGAGCAGTCCGTGCAGCAGGGTGAAGCGCGCGGGGTCGCGGTGGCGGCAGACGAGGCGCGCCAGTTCCGGGAAGTCACGAGGCGCGCGGGGCTGCAGGGCATCGGCGGGCGGCGCGGGCGGGGCACCGCCGCCGAAGAGCGGCACGGGGTCGCCCTCCACCAGCCAGTCCACCTCCTCGGGTGGGATGCCCGCCATGACGAGGCCGCGCGCGGCCTCGCGCCAGCCGTCAAAGTCATCGGGGGCGGCGAGGCGGAGGCTATACATGGGCGAAGAGGGGAAGCTGGACCGGGCGGGCGAGGAGCCCCGCCGGTAGGATGGCGTTGCGCTCCGCCAGCCCGTCACGCGGCAGCACCAGGGTGCGGAGATCGGCGCGGTCGAGCAGCCCGCCGCGCGGGTGGTGGTCCAGCGCCGTGATGAAGGGCGCGACCTTGCGCAGGCTGACGCGGAGCCGCGCGAGATCGGCCATGCGGAAGGAGCGCACGCGGCGGGCCGCGATGATGCGGTCCACCGTCTTGGCACCGAGACCGGGCACGCGGAGCAGCATCTCCCGATCCGCGCGGTTCACGTCCACCGGGAAGGCGGCGCGGTGCTTGAGGGCCCAGGCGAGCTTCGGGTCCACCTCCAGGTCCAGCATCCCGCCCTCGCCGCCCGCCATCACCTCGGGGGCGGTGAAGCCGTAGAAGCGCAGCAGCCAGTCCGCCTGATACAGCCGGTGCTCCCGCACGAGCGGCGGCGCGGCCGGGGGAAGGGCCGCCGCGGCGTCCGGGATGGGGGAATAGGCTGAGAAATAGACGCGCTTGAGCCGGTACGAACCGTAGAGATTGGAGCTGACATCGAGGATGGTCGCGTCCGTCGAGGCATCGGCGCCCACGATCATCTGCGTGGACTGGCCGGCCGGGGCGAAGCGCGGCGCGGCGGCGCGGCGGCCGCCCGCAAGGGCCACGCGCGTGACCGACGCCTCCGCCCGGGCCTCCTTCGCCTCGTCGATGCGGGTGCGGAGCCCGGCCATGGCGACGCGGATCTGCCCGGCGTCCTTCTCCGGCGCCAGCGCCTTCAGGCTGGCGGGCTGGGGCAGTTCCACGTTGATGGAAAGCCGGTCGGCGTGCCGCCCGGCCTCGGCCAGCAGGGCGGGGTCGGCGTCGGGGATGGTCTTGAGGTGGATGTAGCCCTTGAAGCCGTGCGTCTCGCGCAGCTCCCGCGCCACCCGCACCAGCTGCTCCATCGTGTAGTCGGGGGAGCGGATGATGCCGGAGGAGAGGAACAGGCCCTCGATGTAGTTGCGGCGGTAGAAGTCGAGCGTCAGCTCCACGATCTCGCGCACCGAGAAGCGAGCGCGGCGCACGTTGGAGGAGGCGCGATTGATGCAGTAGGCGCAGTCGAAGACGCAGGCATTCGTCAGCAGCACCTTCAGCAGCGAGATGCAGCGTCCATCCGGCGCGTAGGCGTGGCAGATCCCCATGCCCTCGGTGCTGCCAAGCCCGCCCTCACGACTATCGCGCTTCTCGGTGCCGGAGGAGGCGCAAGAAGCGTCGTATTTCGCGGCATCGGCGAGGATCTCGAGCTTCTCGCGCAACTCCATGCGGCGTCCTTCGGGCTGGTGCCAGGATATGGCCCCAGCCCGTCCAGCGACAAGCACGAAGAGTGAACAAATGGGAGCGAAAGAGTTGGATTCACGCGGCTTGGCAGGCCTGCCCGCCCGTTTCCGCAGCCCGCTTACGCTTGGGAAATGGCGGCCATGCGATTATGTGCTGCACCGCAACGCGCCGAGCCGGAACCCATGCCCGATTCTTCTGCCACCTCCTCCAAGCTCCACTTCATCTGGGGCGGCGTCTTTACCGACGCGAGCTTCACCACGCTCGAGCCTGGAACGGAGGAGGCCTACGGCCCCTACCACGACGAGCGCACCGCGGATCGCATCTGGAACGAGAAGGCGCGGCGCAACATCGACATCGCCAACCACCGTCTCTTCGTGATCAGCGTGCCGCGGCCCGGCGGCAAGGCGGGCTGAGCGCGGGGAGGGGCGGCGCGCCGTCCCTCCCGCTTCTCTCCGGCGGAGCCTAGCCCCGCGGCGGCACGGCCTCGCCGGGTAGGGCAGGGGCGGGCGCCGCACGGGGACGGACCGGCCGCGGCTGGACGGCGGGCGGCACCGGCGGCTGGACGTCGATGGCCGTCGGCACGCCCTCCGGCAGGGGGGTGGCACCGGGGCCCGTGGGGCTCGCCGGCAGAGCCGCCTCGGCGCGGTCGAGCGCCTGCAGGGCCGAGCGCGTGTCGCCCTGGCCGGCCAGGCGGCGGGCGGCCGCGAGCTGGCTGAGCGCTGCGCTGCTCTGCGGGACATTCGCCTGGCTCGCGAGCACCGAGTTGGTCAGCAGGCGCGACTCGGCGCGCTCCAGCGCCTCCACGGCCATGCCTGCGCGGCGGCGGACAAGGGCCGCGCGCGCCTCGGCCATCAGGCCGCGGGCGGTCTGAACATCGAGGGTATCGGCCGTGGCGGCGTTGCGGTCCTGCGCGGGGATGTAGGGCACGGCCGCGGGATTGCCCCGCGCGCGCTGCATCTCGCGCACTGCCGGATCAGGCGCGTTCGACGAGGGGCCGGACTGCGCGAGAGCGGGCCCCGCCAACGCGAGGGCCGCGAGAGCGATGGCGAGGGTGCCGGTCGGGCGGTTCATGAGGTTGCCTTCTACCTGTGGAGGATGGGGGGTGCGCCGTGCCGCCGCGCCGGCACGGCACCGGGCGGCGGGCCCGCGGATCGCGCCGCGGGAGGCCTTCGGGAGCGCGGGGCGCATCTGCCCCGCGCGGCATCAGGCTCCGACCAGCGCCTTCAGGTCGGCCTGGGGCCTCGCCCCGAAATGCGAGATCGCCTCGCTGGCCGCCACGCTGCCCCAGCGGCCGCATTCCGCCAAGGGCAGGGCCCGCGCATGGGCCGCGAGGAAGCCGGCGGCATAGGCGTCGCCGGCGCCGGTGGTGTCGATCACCGTGGTGGGTGCCACTGGCACCTCGATCACGCCCCCGCCACCGATGATCCGGCTGCCCTTCTCGCTGCGCGTAAGGGCGACGAGCTTGCCCGTGGCCGCGAAGGCGCGCGTCGCCTCCTCCACGTCGTTCACCCCGAAGAGCGAGAGCGCCTCGGCCTCGTTGGCGAAGACGATGTCGCAGTCGCGCGTGATGAGGTCGAGGAAGGCGCTGCGGTGCCGCTCGACGCAGAAGGCGTCCGACAAGGTGAGGGCCACGCGGCGCCCGGCCCCGTGGGCGATGGCGGCCGCGCGGCGGAAGGCCGCCTGGGCGGCCGGCGGGTCGAAGAGGTAGCCCTCGAGGTATGTCACGGCGGCGGATTCGACCGCGGCCTTGTCCACATCCTCCTCCCCGAAGGCCACGCAGGCGCCGAGATAGGTGTTCATCGTCCGCTGCCCGTCGGGCGTGACGAGAATGATGCAGCGCGCCGTCGGGTCGCCGCCCTTCAGCGGCGCGTTGGGAAAGTGGATGCCCAGCGCCTTTAGGTCCTCGGCGAAGGTACGGCCGGGCTCGTCGTCCGCCACCTTGCCGAGATAGCCGACCTTCGCGCCGAGCGCGGCTGCCACCGCACAGGTATTTGCCGCCGAGCCGCCGCCCGTCTGCACGCTGGCCGTGAGGGAGGCGTGGATCGCCTCGGCGCGCTGCGTGTCGATCAGCGCCATGCTGCCCTTGGCCATGCCCCATTCGGCCAGCGTCGCCTCGGTGGCGGAGGCGACCACGTCCACGATGGCATTGCCGATGCCGAGGATGTCGAGGGCCGCCGCTGCCGGGCCGGGTTGCGCCATGCTGGTCTTCCTTCGCTCTCTGCCCGTCGCTCGCCGAGTGGGGCCCGGGCCGGCGCCCGTGGCGTGCCGGTTTCCGGCGCCGCCATAGCACGCGCGGCCATATCCGGCAGGCCCCCCTCGGAGGACCGCCTGGGCAGGATTTCAGTGCGAGAGAGGAATGGCCGTGAAGCAAGCGCTTTTCTCCCGTTCCTGAACGCCCGGGGGACGTCCACCGCAATAATCCGCGCCCTCCCGCCATCCTCCCGTTGTGCCCGATCTCCCGCCCGTGATAGCCGGGGGGCGCAGGTGCGGGGCCGGGGGTTCCCACCGTGCCGGGTCCTCTGTCCGCGCTGCTCCGCGGCTTGCAACCTTCTTGCACGCCGGAACTGCCGGGCGGTCCGCCGAGTCAGACCAGATCGCCTGCCTGCAGGGGAATTGCCATGTCCGTCTTCCGCCGCCGCCCCGCCGATCAGGGGCCGTCCGAACCCACCACCGTTCCGGTCTCCCGTGATCCGGACCTGGCGATGCCCCCCTTCCGTCCCACTCAGGGCCAAGCGCCCAAGGACCCTCTCATGAGCCTGCCGCCCAAGCCCACCATGCCCCAGGCGCCGACCGCGCCCGGCGTGACCATGCCGCCCCGCCCCGCCTCGCGCCCGGCGAGCGCCGAGCGCCGCACTCTCGTCGTCGGCAAGGGCATCTCCCTCCAGGGTACGGTGGCGGATGCCGAGCGGCTCGTGGTGGACGGCACGGTCGAGAGCCAGATGATCCAGGCGACCGAGCTCCAGATCACCAATTCCGGCGTGTTCAAGGGTGCCGTGCAGGTGGAGGACGCGGAGATCGCCGGCGTGTTCGACGGCACCATCACCGCCCGAGGCAGCCTCACCATCCGCGCCACCGGCCGCGTGCTCGGCACTGCCCGCACCCGCCGCCTCTCGGTCGAGGAGGGCGGGCAGCTCTCGGGCAGCATGGAGATGCTGACGGACGCCCAGGCCGCCGCGCCGCCGCAGGCCCTCGCCTCCGCCCAGTCGAACCAAGCTCCGCAATACGCGGAGCCCGACATGGCGCCGCCGCGCTACTGAGCGGCGGCCCCATTACGGGGCACCCCCATTCCGGCGGGCGCGCGGGATTCCTTCGCGCGCCCGCCTCCTTGCCGCATCTCCGCCAGGCCAGAACGGCCATGCCACCGGCCATCCCCACCCCCTCCGCCCACATCCCTGGCCGCCGCGCCGCCCCTGCTGGGCTGGCCGCCGCGGCCCTGCTGCTGATGCTCGGCGGATGCACCCCCGCGCCGGACCGCACCGCCAGCCGCGTGCTGGAGGAGGTGCTGGAGAGCCATCGCGCCAGCATGGCCGCGCTCGACGGCGCGCCAGCCGCGACCAAACCCCTGCCCAACGCCACCGGCACACCCCGCCGTGGCACCCCCGGCAGCGTCGCTGCCCTGATCGGCCAGTCGCGCGAGGGGGTGATCTCAGTCCTCGGCCAGCCCACCCGCCGCCGACCGGAAGGCAATGCCGAAATCTGGCTCTATCAGGGGTCGAACTGCGCGCTCGACGTCGTGCTCTATCGCGACAGCAACACCCCCCGCGTGGCCTGGGCCGCCGCCCGTGCGGCCGGCGCCCAGCGGCAGACGGAGGCCGGGTGCCTCTCGGAACTTCAGGCGGGGTGAGGGCGGCTCACGGAGAGGGTGCTGCCCTCTCCGTGAGCCGCCCGCCAAAGGCCTGAAGCCCCTGGACCCCCATCCCGCTGCCGCGGAACCTTCCTAAGCATGCGCACCGGCCGCCCGGCATCTCCAACAGATAGAAAAGATGAGAGGGGGCCTAGGGGAGAGAATTCTTTCTCTCCCCGGAGTCGCTTGCTCCGCCCGATCAGTTCCTCGCCGGCGCTCGCAGCCCCAGCCGACTGAGGCTGACGACAGCCCCGACCGCCGCGAACCCCGCGCCCGCCAGCAGGAGGGGCATGGTGGCGGCGTCGCCCAGGAGGCTGAAGCCGAGGGCGACGACGGCCGCGCCGAGGGTGGTGCCCAGCAGTCGGGCCTGGGCCATCATGCCGTTGGCCGCGCCCGCGCGGTTCATGGGCCCGGCGGTCAGGATGACGCGGTTGTTGGGGGTCTGGAAGAAGCCGAAGCCGATGCCGCAGAGCACCATGCGCCAGACGATGTTCAGGTCGGAGGGCGCGTCCGGCAGGAGGGCCAGCGCGAGCAGCCCGGCGGCGAGGCAGCCCATGCCGATGCTGCTGAGGATGCCCGCGGGGTAGCGGTCGGAGAGGTATCCCGAGAGCGGCGCGACCACCACGATCACGAGCGGCCAGGGCGTGATCAGCAGGCCGGTCCGCACCGCGTCGTAGCCGAGCCCGTGCTGGAGGAAGAAGGGCAGCGAGACATAGGCGACGGTCTGCGCCGCGTAGGAGAGGATGGAGGTCACGAAGGAGAGCGAGAAGAGCGGAAGCCGCAGCAGGTCGAGCGGCACCAGCGGATGCGGGCGGTTGCGTTGCTGGAGGAGCAGCCCCGCCATCAGCGCCAGCCCCGCCGCCGTCGCGGCGAGGCCGAGGGCCATGGAGGTGCCGATGGCGTCCACGCCGAGCACGATCAGCACGATCGAGGCCGCGTTCAGCAGCGCGCCGGGGGCGTCGAAGCGCCGGTGCTGGGTGCGGCTGGCGGGCAGGAAGGCGAGCGCGACGGCCAGCGCGAGCACCCCGATCGGCAGGTTCACGGCGAAGAGCCAGCGCCAGTTCGCGACGGTCAGGATTCCGGCCGCGACGCTCGGCCCGAGCGCGGTGGAGATCGCGACCGTGAGCCCGAAGAGGGCAATGCCTCGGCCGATGAGCCGCCTGGGGAAGATCGCCTGCATGAGCACCCCGCCGACGACCGAGGAGCAGGCGCCGCCGAGCCCCTGCATCACGCGCGCGGCCACCAGCCAGCCGAGATCGGGCGCCAGCGCGCAGCCGAGGGAGGCGATGGTGAAGATGAGCGTGCCCCAGAGGTAGAGCCGCCTGGCCCCGATCCGCTCTCCCAGGCTCGCGAGGGGCAGCAAGGCGATGGCGGTGGCGAGCTGGTAGCCGTTCACCACCCAGACCGAGGCCGCGGGCGTGCCGCCGAGGTCGTTCGCGATGGTCGGCAGGGCAACGTTGGCGATGGAGGTGTCGAGCGTGCCGAGGAAGGTGCCCAGCAGCACGCCGAGCACCGCCCAGAGCCGCCGCGGCATGGGCAGGCCGCCGCCGGAGGGCTCGGAGGACGGAGCGGTTTTGCCGGCGTCGCTCACGGCCGCTTTACCCCGCCGCCAGCGCGTCCCGCGCCGTCAGCCGCCCGTCGTAGAGGGCGCGGCCGATGATGACGCCGGCGATGGTGCCGGTGGCGCGCAGCGCCGCGAGGTCGGCCGGCCCGGCCACGCCTCCGCTGGCGATCACGGGGGTGGTCAGGCGCCCGGCGAGGGCCGCCGTGGCTTCCACGTTCACGCCGCCGAGCATGCCGTCCCGGTCGATGTCCGTGTGGATGATGGCGGCCGCCCCCGCGTCCTCGAGCATGAGGGCGAGGTCGAGCGCCGTCAGCGTGCCCGTTTCCGCCCAGCCCTCGGTGGCCACGCGGCCGTCGCGCGCGTCGATGCCGATGGCCACGCGCCCAGGATGGGCGCGGCAGGCGGCGCGGGCGAAGTCCGGGTCCTTGGCGGCGGCGGAGCCGAGGATGACGCGGGCGATGCCGGCCGAGAGCCAGGCCTCCACCGTCGCCATGTCGCGGATGCCGCCGCCGAGCTGCACCGGGCGCGTGGTGGCGCCGAGGATGGCGCGCACCGCTTCCGCATTGGCGGGGCGGCCGGCGAAGGCGCCGTCGAGGTCCACCACGTGCAGCCAGGGGAAGCCCGCCTCGTCGAAGGCGCGGGCCTGGGTGGCGGGGTCGCCGTAGACCGTCGCCTGCGCCATGTCGCCGCGCTTCAGGCGAACGACCTGCCCGCCCTTGAGGTCGATGGCGGGATAGGGGGTGAAGCTCATCGTGGGGATCGGCCTAAGGGTTCGGGCGTCAGCGTTCGGGGGGGAAGAGCGCGTCCTTGGGGCGGCCGCGCACCGGCTCCAGCGCCTTGTAGTAGTAATGGCCCGCGATCGTACGGCCCTCGATGCGGGCATAGGCGGGATGGGTGCCCCAGCGGGTGTAGCCGAGGCCCTCGAAGAGAGAGATCGCGGTCCTCTGCGTCTCGCGCACGTCGAGGTTCAGCACGCGGTGGCCAGTGGCGGCGGCGTGCTCCTCCACGCGCGCGACCATCAGCCGCGCGAGGCCGTGGCCGCGGGCATAGGGGGCGATATAGGCGTGGGTAAGCTGGGCGGACCAGGCCTGGGCCTCGTTGTGCCGGGGCGGGCGGACGAGCTGGGCGGAGCCGACGGGGTGGCCGTCCAGCCGCGCAACGAAGAGCACGCGCTCGGGCACCAGCAGCACGCCCTTGAAGTGGCGGGTCAGCGCCTCGCGGCCCTGGGCAGCCACCCAGCCGAAGCCGCCGCCCTCGATGATGGCGGCGTCGGTCGCCTCGCAGAGATCGGCGAGGTCGGGCTCGGATAGCGCGTCCACGCGCTCCACCAGAAGGGTATGGGTCGCCTGGGTCATGGATTCCAGCGGAGGAAGTTCCGCAGGATCCGGAGCCCGACAGGCCCCGACTTCTCCGCGTGGAACTGGGTGCCTGCGAGGTTGTCGCGCCCGATCACGGCCGCGACCTCCCCGCCATAGGCGGTGCTGGCGAGCAGCTCGTCGCGCTTGCCGCCCCGCAAGGCGTAGGAATGGACGAAGTAGGCATGCGCCCCCCTTTCCAACCCGGCGAGCAGGGGATGGGCCGCATGGGTGTCGAGCGCGTTCCAGCCCATCTGCGGCAGGGGGAGCGGCGTGCCTCCCTCGTCTCGCGGATCCATCGGCGCGATCTCGCCGGCGATCCAGCCGAGGCCGGGGGTGACGCCGTGCTCCAGCCCGCGCTCGGCCATGAGCTGCATGCCCACGCAGATGCCGAGGAAGGGCCGGCCGCGGTCGATCGCTGATTCCCGCAGCGCCTCCGTGACGCCGGGCAGGGCATCGAGGCCGCGCGCGCAGGCGGCGAAGGCGCCCTGGCCGGGCAGCACGACGCGATCCGCCGCGCGCACCTCCTCGGCCGTGGTGGTGACGGTGAGGTCGAGAGGGATGCCCTCCTCCCGCGCCGCGCGCTCAAAGGCGCGGCGGACGGAGGCGAGATTGCCCGAGCCGGGATCGATGACTGCGACCTTCATGCCATCACCCCGCGCGCGAGGGCGGGGCGGGCGGAAACCAGCCGCAGCAGCGCCTCCTCCTCGTCGCGCCCGGCGACCACGCCTTCGGTCGTGAAGCCGCGGCGGGCGAGGGTCCAGCGCTGGATGTCGCGCGCGTGCAGGCCGAGCAGGATCTGCAGCGCCAGGGCCGCCGGGTTCTCCCAGGGGGCCGGGAGGGCGGCAATGGCGGCGGCCAGCAGCAGGTAGCCGAGCAGCCCCAGCCAGAGCGCGTGCCAGAGCAGCCAGAGCGGGCCGAAGAGGAAGGCGGGGAAGGAGAAGCCCTCCCGTACCAGCCGCGTCGCGGGCCTGGCGCCGGTTCTGGCGTGGACGGTGAAGAGCCGCATCACGCCTCCAGCATGCCCTTGGTGGAGGGGATGGTGCCCTCTGCGCGCGGATCGGCCTCGACCGCCATGCGGAGCGCCCGCGCGAAGGCCTTGAACAGGCCCTCGGCGATGTGGTGCGCGTTGGTGCCGGCGCGCTGCGTCAGGTGGACGGTCATGGCGGAGTTCATGGCAAGCGCCCGGAAGAACTCCTCGAAGAGCTCAGTATCCATCTCGCCGACCTTGTCGCGAGGGAAGCTCGCGGACCACGCCAGGAAGGGGCGGCCGGAGATGTCGATGGCGCATTCGGCCAGCGCCTCATCCATCGGCACCAGGGCCTGGCCGTAGCGGCGGATACCGCGCTTGTCGGCCAGCGCCTTGCGGATCGCCTGACCCAGGACGATGCCGACATCCTCGGTGGTGTGGTGGAAGTCGATGTGCAGGTCGCCCTCCGCCCGCACCGCGAGGTCGATCATGGAATGGCGCGCGAGGGCGGTCAGCATGTGGTCGAGGAAGCCGATGCCCGTCGCGATCTCGGCGCGCCCGGTGCCGTCCAGGTCCAGCTTGAGGTGGATCCGGGTCTCGGAGGTCTCGCGGGCGATCTCGGCGCGGCGGGGGAAGGCGTCCATGGCGGCTCTTTAGACCCGTGAGGGGATGGCGGCCAGCGGGCGGGGCGGCCGCAGGTCCTCAACGCCGGCGGAGGATGTAGTTGATCGTCAGGTCGATCTCCGCGCTGTCCTCCCGGGTGCTGGCGGGGAAGGGCGGGACGGAGCGGCCGCGCAGCAGGGCCTGGGCCCCGGCATCGAGCCAGATCGAGCCGGAGCGGCCGATGAGTTGCAGGCCGGAGACGCGGCCGGTGCGATCCACCGTGAAGCGCACGACCGCCGTGCCGTCCTCGCCCGCCTCGGCCGCCTGGCGCGGGTAGTAGCCGTGCTCGCGCAGCCAGGCCATGAAGGCGGAGCGCCAGTCGGCGCCGAGATTGGCGCCGCGGATGCGCAGCTGTGCGTTGGGCGCATCGGCATTGGCCGTGAGGTTGGGCGCCGCGGCCTCCCGGTCTCGCCGGAGCCCGGCGCCGCCGGGCGCGGAGGGGGCCGAGGGCCGGCTAAGGGTGATGGGCGGACCCTGGCTGAGATCGAGCGCCCCGGCGAAGGGCGAGTTGGCGGGGGGCGAGGACCGCGGTCGCGCAGGCTGCGGCTGGGCCACCTGCGGCGGCCGGGGTGCGGGCACGGGGCTGGGCCGCGCTTGCGCGGGCTCGGGCGGCGCGCTCGGCGGCTCGGGCGCAGGGGGCGGCGGCAGGGGAAGTGCGGCCACCTCCGATTCACGCGGTGTCTCCGCCGGCGGCGGGGGCGGCGGCACGCTGAACTCGGACGGCGCGGGCTGCGAAGCAAGTGGTGGGAGGGGCAGCGCCCGGGCGACAGGTGGTTCGGCCAGGGGCGGCGCAGGCGGCGGCGGGGCCGCCGGGCCCTGGGCGAGGGGCGGCGGCACCGGGGGCGCGGCACTCGGGGGCGCCGGCAGGGAAGGTGCGGCGGGAGGCAGGAAGCTGGGCGGTGCGAAGGGCGCCGGCAGGGGCGGGGCCTCCGCCACGCGCGGCATCGGCGGGGCGGCGGGCGCCTCGGCCGGCGGCGCTGGCTCCGCGACCTGTGGCATGGGTGGGGCCGCCGGGGGCGAGGGTGGCGCGGGCAGTGCGCCGGGCGTGGGTGGTTCGAGCGGCGCGGGCGGGCCTTCGGAGGGTGGGGCCGGCACGTCCTCGGGCGCGCCTCCCTCGAAGACGACGTCCACGGCGGAGGGCGAGGTGGCCTCGGGCATCTTCCGGGGCGGCAGGCCGAAGAGCAGCCACCAACCGGCGGCCAGGTGCAGCAGCAGCGACAGCGCGAGCGCCGGCCCGCGCCAGCCGCGCCGCATCGCTGCGCGGCGGACGGATCGCCGCGGCCGCCCGAGCGGTGCCCCCAACGGCGCGCCCCTTGGCGCCCCCTGGGGTCGCAGCCCTCCCGCGGAAAGCCCCGCGGCACTCATCCCCTGCCCGAACTCAAGGCCACCCCGGCACCACCGATCCCGTCCTGACCCACCACATAGGTCGCCCGCGCCGGGGACGGAACCGGCCCGATTGCAACAGCGCGATCCCGTCGCCACATGGGCGCCTTCACATGGCAACCATCATGAATAACTCACCCACCACCGCACACGATCCCCTCGGCTGGCACGGCACGACCATCCTCTGCGTTCGCAAGGACGGCCGCGTGGCCATGGCCGGCGACGGCCAGGTCTCCATGGGCCAGACGGTCGTCAAGAACAATGCCCGCAAGGTCCGGCGCATCGCCGGCGGGCGGGTCATCACCGGCTTCGCGGGTGCCACCGCCGATGCCTTCACCCTGCTGGAGCGCCTGGAGGCGAAGCTGGAGCGCTTCCCGGACCAGCTCGAGCGCGCGGCCGTGGAACTGGCGAAGGACTGGCGCACCGAGCGCAGCCTGCGCCGCCTCGAGGCGCTGCTCGCGGTGGCCGACAAGGACCGTTCCCTCCTCATCACCGGCCAGGGCGACGTGATGGAGCCCGAGGACGGCGTCATCGGCATCGGCTCCGGCGGCAACTACGCGCTCGCCGCCGCCCGCGCCCTGATGACGGTGGACGGCATCTCCGCCGAGGAGATCGCCCGCCGCGCCATGACCATCGCCGCTGATATCTGCGTCTATACCAACGGGCGCTTCGTGGTGGAGACTCTCTGAATATGCCCCTGGACAGCACAGCCGTGAACGAAGCCGTCAACCTCTCCCCGCGCGAGATCGTCTCGGAGCTGGACCGCTACATCGTCGGCCAGCACGACGCCAAGCGCGCCGTCGCCATCGCGCTCCGCAACCGTTGGCGCCGGCAGCAGCTCGCGCCGGGCCTGCGCGAGGAGGTGGTGCCGAAGAACATCCTCATGATTGGCCCGACCGGCTGCGGCAAGACCGAGATCGCCCGCCGCCTGGCGCGGCTCGCGAACGCGCCCTTCCTCAAGGTCGAGGCCACGAAGTTCACCGAGGTCGGCTATGTCGGCCGCGACGTGGACAGCATCGTGCGCGACCTCGTGGAGGCGAGCATCACCCAGCTGCGCGAGAGCGGCCGCGCCGAGGTGCAGGCCAAGGCCGAGCTGAACGCCGAGGAGCGGCTCGTCACCGCCCTCGTCGGTGAGCAGGCGAATGGCGAGACGCGGATGAAGTTCCGCCGCATGCTCCGCGAGGGATCGCTGGAGACGAAGGAGGTCGAGGTGCAGGTGGCCGAGCAGGCCACGCCGATCGGCGCCATGGACATCCCGGGCATGCCACCCGGCGCCGGGAACATCCAGGAGATGATGGGCAAGATGTTCGGCGGCCGCTCCCGCGCCCGCAAGATGACAGTTGCCGAGGCCCGCAGCGCCCTTCAGCGCGACGAGGCCGACAAGCTCCTCGACCAGGAGGCGCTGACCCGCAACGCCGTTGCCCACGCCGAGCAGAACGGCATCGTCTTCATCGACGAGATCGACAAGGTCTGCGCGCGGACCAGCGAAGGCGGCTTCCGCGGCGGCGATGTTTCACGTGAAGGCGTGCAGCGCGACCTGCTGCCGCTGATCGAGGGCACGACCGTCAATACGAAGCACGGCCCGGTGAAGACGGACCACATCCTCTTCATCGCGAGCGGCGCTTTCCACCTCGCCAAGCCCTCCGACCTGCTGCCGGAGCTCCAGGGCCGCCTGCCGATCCGGGTGGAGCTGAAGGGGCTGACGCGCGACGACTTCCGCCGCATCCTGACGGAGCCCGAGCACGCGCTGACCACGCAGTACACCGCGCTGCTGGGCACCGAGGGCGTCACCCTCGACTTCGGCCCGGACGCGATCGACGCCGTCGCCGAGATGGCCGCCGACATCAACGACCGCGTCGAGAACATCGGCGCGCGCCGGCTGGCGACGGTGCTGGAGCGCCTGCTGGAGGAGGTGTCCTTCACCGCCTCCGACCGGCGCGGCGACACGGTGCGCGTGGACGCGGCGATGGTGCGGGACAAGGTGGGCGCGCTGGCCTCCAGCACCGACCTGTCGCGCTTCATCCTCTGACCCCGCGCTGGGGGAGGCCCCTGCCTCCCCCAGACGGCTACGCCATGCCCGGACGGATCGCCGCGCTTCTTGCCCTCCTCGGCCTGCTCGCCTGCGCCGCGCCGGCCGACCCCTGGCCGGACCGGAGCGGGCATGAGCGGTTCGACCGGTACTATTTCCACCGCGGCTTTGGGGTTCGGCCTTCCGGCGATCTCTGGGAATAGGTGGCGCTGGCGGCTCCGGAGAGGGCGCTGCCCTCTCCGGACCTCTCCCGCCAGGAGCCTGAGGCTCCTGGACCTGCATCGGGCTTTCGCAGAACCTTCCTTCACGTGCCGTCGCCTCGGGTCCAGGACCCGAGGCGCACCGACCGCCAAGCATTTCAAGCAGATAGAAAAAGATGAGTGGGGGTCTGGGGGAGAGAATTCATTCTCTCCCCCGGAGTCACAAGCGCCGGCCCTACTCCGCCACCATCACCGGCCGCTCCTCCGGCATATCCGGCCCCATGCCGTGGCGGTGCAGCCAGGACAGGGTGTGATAGACCGCCTTGAAGGACAGGATCGGCAGGATCGCGCGCGGGTCGCCGAAGCGGCCGCCGGCGAGGTTGCCGGCGAGCATGTTGATGATGCCGTCCCGCATCCAGAGCGTGTTGCGCGGGGCCATGAAGAGGCTGCGCATGACCGGGTCGTTGATGCGGTAGATGAGCCAGCCGATGCGGTCCATCGCCTGGGCGAGTTCCCTGTTGGTGGCGCGGCAGGCGGCCTCGCCGCGGACGGGGTCGTCAAGCCAGGTGTCGGCGGCCTTCGCGCCGAGTTCGCCGGCGGTCATGGCCATGAGCACGCCCGTCGAGAACATCGGGTCCACGAAGCCGAAGGCGTCGCCGATCATGAGGTAGCCTTCCCCCGAGCCGGAGGCGGCACGGTAGGAGTAGTTCGCGGTCGAGTAGATCTCGGAGGCGATCTCCGCGTGGCGGGTGCGGGCGGAGACGGTGGGGCTGGAGGCGATGCGGTCGAGGAACACGTCCTTCGCCGATCCCTTCCGCCCCTTCCAAGCGGACTGGTTGCCGACGAAGCCGATGCTCATCACGTCGCCGGGCAGGGGGATGAGCCAGAACCAGCCATCCTCGGCGAGGTGGATGGAGATGTAGCCGTCCAGTTCTCCTTCGCGCCGCTCGACGCCGCGGAAGTGGGCGTACATGGCGGCGGTGTTGTTGTACTTGTTCGACCGCTTGAGCTGCATCTTGCCGGCGAGGAAGGTGTCGCGGCCGGAGGCGTCGAGCACGAAGCGCGGGCGGAAGGCGAGGTCCACGCCCTCCTTCGTGCGGGCGGTGACCGTCGCGCGCTCCCCCTTCCCGCCGAAGGCGATGTCGGTGACACGCGTCTCCTCCAGCGTGGTCGCGCCGAGGCGGCTTGCGTTGGCGAAGAGGGCGGCGTCGAAGTCCGAGCGGCGCACCTGCCAGGAATGGGTGCGCGCCTTGTTCAGCGCGTGGGCGAACGGGAAGGCGCAGGAGCGGCCGGTGCGGTCCGAGACGAACTCGGCGCCCGGCTTGTGCACGCCCATCTCCCGCACCGCCTCGAGCATGCCAAGGCGTTCGAGGATGTCGAGGTTCCGGGGCAGCAGGCTCTCGCCGATATGGAAGCGGGGATGCGCCTCCTTCTCCACCAGCACGACGTCGCGGCCGGCCTTGGCGAGGAGGGCGGCGGCGGTGGAGCCGGCGGGGCCCCCGCCGACAATCAGCACATCGGGTGCGGCGCTCTGTTCCATGGCACGAGATTTCCAGCCGACCAGGCCGAGCGTCAAGCATCCGAGCCATCTCCTGGGGGCGCATCGCGCGGGGTGCCGGGCCGTGGCAGGCTAGCCCCATGCATCCCGCCTTCCGGCTGGGCGTCCGCGAGGCGCTCGGCGCCCAGGCCGTCGCCATGGCCGCCACCTTCATCGCCTTCGGCGCGGCGGTGCACGCGGCGGGCTTCGGCCTCGGCTGGGGCCTCTTCTCCTCCGGCGGGATCTACGGGATGGCGGGGCAGATGGTGCTGCTGACGGCCCGGCCCGGGGCCTCTGCGGCCGCTGTCGCGGGGTCGCTGATGGCCAATGCCCGCTTCCTGCCCATGGCAGCCTCCCTCGCGCCGCTCGTGCGCGGGCGGCTGGCGCCGCTCTGCGTGCCCTTCATCTCGATCACGCCCTGGGCCGCCGCCATGCGCCGCCTGCCCGACCTGCCCGCGCCCGACCGCCCCCGCTGGTTCATCGGCTTCGGGGTGACGGTCTGGACGGTGGGGCTTGTCACCACCGCGGTCGGCCACTCGATCGCGGGCTACCTCTCGCCGCCCGTGCTGCGGCTGCTGCTGATGCTGAACGTGCTCTACTTCGCGCTGCTGATCGCGGCGGGAGTGGCGCGCGGCGGGCCCTGGCGCGCCTCGCTTGCCGGTGCCGTCGTCGCGCCCTTCGCGCTGCTGCTGCCGGAGGGAGTGCCGCCGGCCTGGGGACTGCTGGGCGCTTCCCTGATCGGGGGCACCGCGGCCTTCCTCCTGCGGAAGCGGCCATGACCGAGGGCTGGGGACCGCTGCTCGTCGCGGCACTGGCCACGCTGCTTCTGCGCGCGACCGGCCTCGCCCTCGCGTGGCGGCTGCCGGCCACCCACCCCGCCATCGCCTGGGCCGCGGCGGTCAGCGAGGCCGCGCTCTCGGCCTGGGTGGTGCTGGCCCTCGTCTCGCCCGGGGCTTTTCCGGTCGCGGTACGCCTGGTCGGGGCGGGGGTGGCGCTGGGAACCTTCTTCCTGACGGGGCGGCGGCTGCTGCCGGGAATGGCGACGGGGCTGGCGGCGATCTGGGTGGCGGATTGGCTGCTGCGGTGAGGGGCGGCACTGGTGACTCCGGGGGAGAGAATGAATTCTCTCCCCCGGACCTTCACTCATCTTTTTCTCTCTGTTGGAGACACTGGAGTGGTCGGTGCGTCTCGGGTCGATGACCCGAGGCGACGGCGTGTTCAGGAAGGTTCCGCGACAGCCAGATGGGGGTCCAGGCGCCTCAGGCCCTTGGCGGGTGAGGTCCGGAGAGGGCAGCGCCCTTTCGGGAGCCGCCAACGCCATCAGTCCTCATCCCACCGCTCCGGCTGCTGGATCCGTGCCTCCATCCGCCGCCGGAGTGTCGAGATCTGACGCCGTAGGTCGTCGTTCTCCCGCTGGCTCTGGCGCAGCCGCGATTCGGCCGCGCGGAGCAGGTCGGGCGGCGGCGGGGGCGCGTGCGGCTCGGGCGTGGCCTTGGGCATCAGCACGTCCTGCCAGGTGAGGCCGAGGCGATGCATGAGCCGGTGCGCCGCGAGGGCAGCCGAGGCCCTTTCCCCGTCGTGCTCGGAGCCGAGCAGCGCCAGCACCCGCGCCAGCTTCGCCGCGTCGTTTGCCCGCATCCGCTGCCCCTTCCCCATCGAAAATGGTTCAGTCCCCGGCGCGGCGGGAGGTTGCCCGCGTGGTCGGGCGCGCGCGGGAAATCTACCCGGGCTCCCAGCCATGGGGCGCTATCTCGAAGCCCTCGAAGGTGAAGGCGGGGCTGACGGTGCAGGCGACGAGCGACCAGGCGCCGAGGCTCTCCGCCGCCTGCCACGCGCCGGCGGGCACGGTGGCGAAGAGGCCCTCGCCCGCGCCGAGGTCGGGGCCCAGCCGGTGGGGAATGGGCGCGCCGCTCTCCGAGATCTGGAGGAGGAGCGGCGCGCCGGCCTGCCAGTGCCAGCCCTCGGCCGCGTCCACACGGTGCCAATGGCTCCGCTCCCCGGCGGCGAGGAGGAAGAGTATGGCGGTGCCCACGCCGCGGCCGCCGCTCGGGGGCGTGTCGCGCCAGGTCTCGCGGTAGTGCCCGCCCTCCGGGTGCGGGAGCAGGCCGAGGGCCGCGATGACGGCGGCCGCTTCCAGCGAGGGGTTGCGGAGATCGATGCCGGGCGTCACGGGGGCGGCCTGCTGGCCGGCGCCGGCGGAAAGGCGCCGCCATCGGTCGGGCGCAGCGCCTCGAAGAGTTCCGTCACCTGGGCGTAGTCGCGGTAGCCGCAGCGGGCGATGGTGCCGGCCTCCACCATGTCGAAGCGGCCGTCGCGCAGGCAGCGCTCGTCGATATGCACGCCGACCACCTGCCCGATGGTGAGAAAGCCGCTGCTCGGCCGGCCCTGCTGGTCGTGCAACTCCAGCGCGTGGACCACGCGGCACTCCAGCGCGGCCGGGCTGGCCGCGACCCGCGGCGGGCGGACCATCCGGCTGGGCGCCGCCTCGATCCCCGCTGCCTCGAACTCGCTCACATCGGCCGGCTGGTTGCCGGAGGATGCGTTCATCGCCTCGAAGAGGTCGCGCGTGGCGAGGCTGAAGACGAATTCCCCGCTGGCGCGCGCGTTGGCGGCGGAGTGCTTCAGCCCCTCGCTGCCGAAGGCGACCATCGGCGGCGCGTTGTGGACGATGGCGAAGTAGCTGTAGGGCGCGAGGTTGGCGCGCCCCGCGGCATCGATGGTGGAGATCCAGCCGATCGGGCGCGGGGCGACGATGGCCTTGAAGGGGTCCCAGGGAAGGCCGTGGCCGTTCCGGGGCTCGTAGAACACGCCCTCAGCCCTTGAACACGTCCTTTCCCGCCCGTCGCTCGGCCAGTTCCTCCACGGTCGCTGCCCGCAGGAAGGGGTTGGTCGCGCGCTCCTGGTCGAGGGTCGTCGGCACGGTGGCGAGGCCGGCCTTGCGCAGCTCCCGCACCTCCGCCGCACGATCCTTCAACGCGGCGTTGTCCGGCTCCACGGTCAGGGCGAAGCGAGCGTTGCTCTCGGTGTACTCGTGGCCGCAGAGGACAAGCGTGTCGCCGGGCAGGGCGTCCAGCAGGCGCAGCGCGCGGTACATGTCGGCGGGCGTGCCCTCCAGCAGCCGGCCGCAGCCGAGGGAGAAGAGCGTATCCCCCGCCAGCACGGCGTGGGCGGCGGCAATGTAGAGGGCGACGTGACCGATGGTATGGCCGGGGCTGTCCAGCACCTCGATCTCGCCGCTGCCCAGCGGCACGCGGTCGCCGGGCTTCACGGCGAGGTCGAGCTTCGGCAGGCGATGGGCATCGGCCGAGGCGCCGAGCACCTTGGCGCCCGTCGCGCGCACCACCTCGGGCACGCCGTCGATGTGGTCGGGGTGGTGGTGGGTCAGCAGGATCCAGTCGAGCCGACCGGGCTCGGGCATCTCCTGCAGGGCCGCGAGGTTGGGGCGGGCCTCGCCGGGGTCGCAGAGGGCCACCAGCCCCGTGGCCTCGTCCCGCAGCAGCCAAGCATAGTTGTCCGAGAGATTGGGCACGGCCTTGATGGTCCAGCCTGTCGTCCCGCTCATCCGCTGTCTCCTGAGGTCCGGAACCTCTATATCCCCCTCATGGTCGCCGAGGTCCACTTCACCGCCTGGGGATTGCAGGGCTTCTACGAGGCCCCCCTGGGCGCCGTCACGCGCCGGATCCTGCGCGCGCGGCTCCGCCAGCTCTGGCCGGAGCTGACAGGGCGGGAGGTGCTGGGCATCGGCCATGCCGGGCCCTACCTGCGCCTCTGGCGGCGGGGGGCGGCGCGGCTGGTGGCCACTACCCCCGTGTCGCTCGCGGTCGGCAACGGCATGGCGCCCTGGCCGCCGGACGGCCCCTGCGCCGCCGCGCTGACGGAGGAGGACCGGCTGCCTTTCGCCGATGTCTCCTTCGACAACGTGCTCCTCGTGCACGGCCTGGAGGCCGCGGGGAACGGCCGCCGCCTGCTGCGCGAGGCCTGGCGGGTGCTGCGGCCGGAAGGGCGGCTGCTGGCTGTCGTGGCCAACCGCCGCTCGGTCTGGGCGCATCTCGAGCGCACCCCCTTCGGGCATGGGCAGCCCTATTCACCCGGGCAGCTCGCGCGGCTGCTGGAGCGCTCCATGTTCGAGGTGGAGCGGCGCGAGGCCGCGCTCTTCATCCCGCCCTTCGGCCTGCGCCCGCTGCTGCGCGGCGCCAAGCTGTGGGAGGCTGCGGGGCGCAACCTGCTGCCGCAGCTCGGCGGCGTGACGGTGATCGAGGCGCGCAAGTCCGTGCAGGGTCTGATCCCGGCGCTGGAGGCGCCGGCGCGGCCTCTGCGGCGGCCGGTGCGCGCCCACGCGGTGCGGCAGGGCTGGGCGGTGGCCGATGAAGCCGCCGCGCCGCCGGTGCGTTCCCCGATCCCGGCCGCGAGGGCGCGGAAGGCCTGAAGGGCCTCGCCGCCTTTCCGGGGCCGGAGGATAGAGGAAGTTCCCCCATGACACGTGCCCTCCTGACCGCCACCGCCCTGGCAGGGGCCCTCCTGGCCGGCTGCGGCCCCGCCCTGGCTCAGGATGCCACGACGCGCATGGTCCCCGCCGGCCCGCCCGTCCTCGTGCAGCCGATGGTGCCGCAAAGCGCGCTCCCGCCCGGCACGGCACCGCAGCCGCTGATGCCCGGCGCCACCATCATCCAGACCGATCCCGGCTCGCCCCGCGGCAACACGCGCACCGGCCAGCTTCGCTGCGACGTGGCGGGCGGCATCAGCTGGGTCTTCGGCTCCACCCGCTCCCTCACCTGCGAGTTCCGGCCCTCCAACGGGCCGGTCGAGCTCTACGCCGGCGAGATCCGCCGCTTCGGCGTGGATATCGGCTTCACCGGCCGCAGCACGATCGTCTGGACGGTGATCAGCACCGGCTCCGACATCGCGCCGGGCAGCCTGGCCGGGAATTACGGCGGCGCCTCCTCCAACATTGCGGCGGGCCTTGGCCTGGGCAGCGCGGCGCTGATCGGCGGCAGCGGTGACCAGGTGGCGCTCCAGCCGCTCTCGATCGAGAGCAGCACGGGCGTGAATCTCGCGGCCGGCATCGCCGAGCTGTCGCTGCGCCCGGCGGGGTAACGGTAACCGCGCCCTGGCCTCGCCGGTTCGGTTCCTGCCGGATCAGGGGCCGGGGTGCCCCGCCCGGTCGCTCAGCCCGGCAGGGGCGAGCTGTGGAACTGCAGGATGCGCCACTCGCTGCTACGGCGGGCGACGGCGATGCTGAGGCGTAGCGGCAGCACCTCCGTCACGCTGCCGGAACCCGGCCCCACCTCCCAGTGACCTGAGACCAGGGCGACGGAGTCCGATAGGGCGAGGACCCTCCCGGACCGCCAGGCCGCCCGCCGCTCTCCCGGCCCGCGCCGGCCGAGCGGCGCGAAATAGGCGCGCACCGCCTCCGGTTCCGTCGCGAGGTCGGGCATGGCCGTGCCCCAGACGAGGGCGTCCGGCCAGAACAGCGCAAGGATGGCCGCGGGATCGGCGGCCGTGAAGGCGGCGAGGAAGCGGTCGAGCGCCGCCCGCGCCGCTTCCTCCGCGCTCTCCAACGCTCCCCCTGGCACGCGGCCTATTCCGGCTTAATGTTCCGCTTCCGGATAAGCTCGCCCCACTTGGTCCGTTCCCCGGCGGCGTAGGGCGCGAACTGCTCCGGCGTGCCGCCTACGGGGTCGATGGCCAGCGGCTCCAGCCGTGCCTTGGTGGTGGCCGAGAGCATGATGCGCCGCGATTCCTCGGACAGCCGCTGGAGGATCGGCTGCGGCGTGCCCGCGGGTGCGAAAAGGCCGAAGTCGGTGCTCGCGCGGTAGCCGGGATAACCCAGCTCGGCGATGGTCGGGACATCCGGCGCTTGCGGGCTGCGCTCGGCGCCCGAATAGCCGAGGGCGAGCAGCGTGCGGTCGCGCAGGTAGGGGATGGCGGTCACGGAGTCGACGAAGGAGAGGGTGGTCTCCTTCGCGATCACCGCCTGCACCCCGGCCGCCCCGCTGCGGTAGGGCACGTGCAGCCACTGAACCCCCGCCATGTCCTGCAGCAGCTCGGGCCCGAGGTGGTTGGCCACCCCCGATCCGGCGGAGGCGAAGGTGATCGAGCCGGGCCGCGCGCGGGAGGCCTCGATGAGCGCCGCAAGCGTCTTGTGGGGCGAGTTCGGCTCGACGCAGAGGAACATCGCGTTCGTGGCCAGCAGGCCGATCGGCGCAAAGGCGTTGCTGTTGTCGTAGGGCAGGCGGTCGTACATGGCGGGCGCCATGGCGAAGGTGCCGTTCGGCACGACGCCGAGCGTGTAGCCGTCCGGCCGGGCGCGGGCGAGGAAGGCCATGCCGACCGTGCCGCTGCCGCCCGCGCGGTTGTCCACCACGAACTGCTGGCCGAGCGCGGTGGAGAGTTCCTGCGCGAGAAGGCGGGCGATGAAGTCCGTGGAGCCGCCGGGCGCGAAGGGCACCATCACGGAGACGGCGTGGTTCGGCCAGGCCGCGGCGTCCCGGCCCTGGGCCCATGCGACGCCCATGGGCAGCGAGGCAGCGCCGGCCAGCGCGGGCGCGGCCTGGAGCAGGCGGCGGCGGGTAGGGGTCATTCTCGTTTCCTCTGGCGATGGTCCGGCCCGCAGGGGGGGCCGGTTGACTCGTCTTCGCCGGGGAAGATGCCCTATCCAGGGAGATGGGGAAGGTCCGTTAGCGACGGACCAGCAAAGAAATGAGGGGCCGATGCCGGCTGGGGTGGTGTTGCGGGCAGCGTCCGCCTGGACCGGGACCGGCGCGCCGCCCGTCGAGGCGGCGGAGCTGCATGTGGAGGCCGGCCGCATCGCCTGGCTCGGCCGGCAGGGCGAGCGCCCCGTGCCCGAGGGGGCGCGCGTGGTCGATCTCGGCGCCCAATGGCTGCTGCCTGGCTTCGTGGACGCGCACCTGCACCTCTGGGGCCTGGATCTGTCCGAGCCCGCGGCGCTCTGGAACTGGCCACAGGCTTATCGCGCCGCGCGGGCGGTGGCCGATCTCGGCGCGCTGCTCGCGGGCGGCATCACCGCCGTGCGCTGCTGCGGCGGGCCGCTCGGCCCCTCCCTCGCCCGCGCGGTGAGGGAGGGCGTGGTGGCCGGCCCGCGGATCGTCGCGGCCGGGGAATTCATCTGCTCCCGCGCCGGCACCTGGGACCATGTCGCCTTCCCGCAGCGCTGGGCGGAGGAACTGGGGATGCTCGCGGACGGGCCGGAGGAGTGCCGCCGCCGCGTGCGCGAGCGCGTCCGCCAGGGGGCCGACTTCATCAAGATCGGCGGCTCCGTGGGCGAGCACGCCGACACGCTCCGCCCCTGGGGCGACGATCCCGGCCGGCTGCGCCTCTCCTACTCGGACGAGGAGGTTCGGGTCGTGGTCGAGGAGGCCCGGCGCAACGGCCTCCGCGTCGCGACCCACGCGATCGGCGAGGCGGCGGTGGCCCAGGCGGTGGCCGCCGGCGTGCACAGCGTGGAGCACGGCCACGGCGCCTCGGAGGAGACGGTGCGGCGGATGGCGGGGGAGGGGATCTGGCTCGTCCCGACCCTCGCCCTGCCGGCGCTGCGGGCGGAGCGCGCGCCGCCCGCGGTGGCCGCCCACTGGCAGCGGCACCGGGACGTGCAGCGGCGCTCCCTGGAACTGGCCATGCGGCACGGCGTGCGGATCGCGGCCGGCACCGACTTCGTCGGCCCGCCTTTCACGCCGCTGGGGCCGGATGCCTGCGAGATGGAGCTGCTGGTGGAGGCCGGCATGCCGCCGGAGCGGGCGCTGCTGGCGGGCACGGCGGAGGGCGCGGCGCTGCTGGGCCTCGCGGAGGTGACGGGCAGCCTCCTGCCCGGGCGGGCGGCCGATATCGTGGCGGTGCCCAGCGACCCCCGGCACGACATCGCGCTGGTGCGCCGGCCGGGTTTCGTCATGGCGGCGGGCGCAGTGGTCCTGGACCGGCGCCCGCCTGCCTGAGGCGCTGGCTCTTAGCG